>NZ_JACJTQ010000057.1 GCF_014698735.1 Anabaena catenula FACHB-362 | reverse complement strand
GGCATCTCTAACGCTTATTTTAGCGTACCAGCCAGCTACCTTTGCATTGGGGCATCTCACTTTTAAAAGCAGTGGCAGTAACACTTTAGCTATTTCCGGAGATGTCTAATTATTTAACAGATAAAGGAGGATGAAATGGATGCAATGACTACTCAACAGGCAAGTCATGACTTAGATGGTTTGATAGATCGTGTTATTGCAGATGTACAACCGACTATTATTTGTAATAAGAAAGGCAACAAAGCTATTTTGATTTCTCTAGACGAATTTTTATCATGGCAAGAAACATTATATAGGAATCATAAATAATATTTGAAAAATTTTAAGTAGTGTAGGTAGGGCTATGCCTTACAGAACCAGGATACAGCAGTTCCCGGTCGAATGCAATACAATCGAGGGCGGGGAAACCCCGCCCCTACAGGCTTGGCGATGAAACCCTGTACCTCATAACAGCAGGAAGCGCTGTATCGTGGGCAATGCCCACCCTACGTAAAATTTCAAAAATCAAATATTAGTCCTATATTTACTGTCAAATCCTGTTAATGCAAAGCATCTTCTAACTTCAATTTAATCAGCAAAAGCAGGTGAGGTTGTTGAGAGAGGCTTAATTGAAGAATGAGAGATCAAAAAACTAAGCGATAATTAAGGTAAGCTAACCCACGGGAGAAAAAGCAATGACAGTGGCAATTGCTAACAAGATGACCTTTGAGGAATTTCTCAACTATGACGATGGTACGGATAGTTTATATGAATTGGAAAATGGAGAATTAATTCCCATGCCTTCAGAAAGTGATATAAATCAAAGGATTGCAATGTTTTTGGTTGCCTATTTTTTAAGCTGTGGAATTCCTTCCTCTAGATTGCGGATGAAGGCTGAGGTAGCTGTGAATAGCAGACGAGTGGGGGTGCGTGTACCTGATCTGGTAGTCTTTTCTGAAGAGTTAGCGATCGCAATGGCAGGCGCTACTCGTTCACTGGTATATATGGATATGCCACCGCCGTTATTGGTGGTGGAAGTGGTGAGTCCTAATCAGGCTAGTCGTGATTATCGCTACAAGAGATCCGAGTATGCGGCGCGGGGTATTGCTGAATATTGGATTGTTGATCCCATTGACCAAAAGGTGACAGTATTGGAATGGGTGGAGGGTTTTTATGAACAACAGGTATATGAAAATGATAGCTTAATCGTTTCTCCGCTCTTTCCTGATCTCAAGTTGACGGCTGCTCAAGTTTTACAACGATGAGATGCTATTCTTGTGAAGACAATCTGACAAGATGTAATTAGCTAAACATATATCCTAGAATAATTAACTGCTGATTAAAAAAATATTAATGATAAGAGCTTGGTTTTCCTTGTCTATGAGACAGTCAGTTAGGATGGCAAAATTCCTATCTTTGTTCTGTCTATGTTTATTGTTGGCTGTTAGTTGCACCCCTCGCACACAGACAACTACCCCAACAACTGGTGTTATCAATACTCCTGCTGGTGATGGTCGCATTACCATAGGTACGACATCGAAGCCCAGAACTCTTGATCCGGCTGATGCCTATGAATTGGCATCATTAGGTTTAGTATTCAATATGAGCGATCGCTTGTACACCTATGAACCAGGTAGCACAGAAATTAAGCCCCAACTAGCGACAGCATTACCTAAAGTTAGTGCAGATGGTTTAACTTACACCATACCTATCCGTCAAGGAGTGGTGTTTCATGATCAGACTCCATTCAACGCTAAAGCAATGGAATTTAGTATCCAGCGTTTTATCGAAAATAAAGGTAAACCATCTTTCTTGCTTTCCGATACAGTCGCTTCTGTGAAAGCCACAGGGGACTATGAATTAACAATTAAGCTCAAAAAGCCCTTTGCCGCGTTTCCCTCCCTATTAGCCTTTTCGGGAGTGTGTGCAGTTTCCCCGAAAGCTTATGAAATCGGGACTGGGAAATTTAAGCCGAATATCTTTGTCGGCACTGGTGCTTATAAGTTAGCGCAGTATGGTACTGATTCGCTGCGATTTGATGTATTTGAGCAATATTGGGGTGAAAAACCAGCCAATAAGGGTATTAATGTCCAAATTCAGACTAGTCCAGTTAATTTGTTTAATGCTTTCCGAACTGGTGCTGTAGATGTAGCTTACTTATCTTTGCAACCAGACCAAATTCGGAGTTTAGAGGAAGGTGCTAAAAAAGGAGATTGGCAAGCTATTACCGCTCAAGGTAGTGTAGTTAGTTATATGGTGTTGAATCGCAATCAGAAACCTTTAGATAAACCAGAGGTCAGAAATGCGATCGCATCATTAATTGATCGTCCATTATTAAATGATCGGGTCTTATTTGGTCAAGCTGATCCACTTTACAGCATGATTCCCAGCACATTCAATGTTTCCCAACCATTATTTAAAGATAAATATGGTGATGCTAACTTTGAACAAGCTAAAAAATCCTTAACTGCTGCTGGTTTTTCTAAAGAAAATCCCGCTAAAGTTCAAGTTTGGTATCCAGCAAGTTCACCTACTCGTAGTTTAGCAGCGCAGACACTAAAATCTCTGGCTGATACAAAAATGGATGGGATATTACAACTGGAAGTTAAAACTGTAGAAGGTGCTACCTTTTTTAAAGAAATTAGCAAAGGTTTATATCCAGCAGCCTTACTTGATTGGTATCCAGATTTTTTAGATCCAGATAATTACGTACAGCCATTTTTAGCTTGTGAAAAAGGTTCAGTTGCTAAAGGATGTGAAAATGGAGGAAGCCAAACTCAAGGTTCTTTTTACTATAACGAAGTTGTCAATAAACTAATTGATCAACAACGTAAAGAACAAAATCCAGAAGCGCGTCAGAAAATATTTGCTGACATTCAAACACAAGTAGTTACTGATGTTCCTTACATTCCTTTATGGCAAAACAAAGATTATGTATTTGCCCAAAAAGGTGTAAGTAATGTCAAAATTGATCCTACCCAAAACCTGATTTATAAAACAATTAAAAAATAATCACTAGGGGACAGGTGTAATCTCGTTCCCAGACTCCGGCTGGGAATGCCGTTTAGAGGCTCTGCCTCATCCTAATTTATCAAGCAGAGCCTCAAGACTACATTCCTTGTCTGAGATAAAAAACGAGATTAAATTTGTGAGGATCTGCCTCAAGACTACATTCTTTGTCAGAGACAAGGAACGAGTTGAAGTTTGAATTTTGAATTAATAAAAATATGTCTCGTTCTAAAGCATTACAGTATTACATTGTTTCCCGGTTGCTATTTGCGCCACTGCAACTATTAACCATTATCACGATTGTTTTTCTTTTACTGAGAGCAACCCCAGGAGATCCAGCAGATGCAATTTTAGGTGGACGTGCGCCAGAAAGTGCTAAAGAAGAATTAAGAAAACAACTCGGTTTGGATTTACCTATTTGGTTACAATATCTCAATTATTTAGGCAATTTACTACGTTTTGATTTAGGAACTTCTTTAACCAGTCGAGGACAGAATGTTGGCGAAATAATTGGACAATATTTTCCAGCAACCGTAGAGTTAGCTTTTGCTAGTATGGCTGTAGCGCTAATTGTTGGCGTTTTAGTGGGTACTATTTCCGCTTCTCGTCCGGGGACTTATTTTGATATTGGTGGGCGTTTGTTTGGTATCATTACCTATGCTTTACCTATGTTTTGGGCGGGAATGCTGTTACAGTTAGTTTTCTCAGTTCAACTAGGTTGGTTTCCCAATTCCAACCGTTTTCCCCCCAATCTTCCCGCACCTGCAACTATCACTGGTTTATATACAATTGATAGTTTATTAAGTGGTAATTTCAGCCAATTTTTCATATCTTTACATCATCTGGCTTTACCAAGTTTGACTTTAGGAATTTTATTGAGTGGAATTTTTGAGCGCATTGTGCGGGTGAATTTAAAGCAAACCTTACAAGCAGATTATGTAGAAGCGGCTAGGGCGCGGGGAATTTCTGAAAATAAGATTTTAGTCTCCCATGCCTTAAAAAATGCTTTAATTCCTGTAATTACAGTATTAGGATTAACATTTGCTTCCCTATTAGGTGGAGCAATTTTAACAGAAGTGACATTTTCCTGGCCGGGGTTAGCAAATCGACTTTATCAAGCTATTTCTGACCGAGATTATCCCACAGTTCAGGGAGTGTTAGTATTTTTTGGAGCAATTGTTGTGAGTGCAAGTATTTTGATTGATATTCTCAATGCTTATGTAGATCCAAGAATTAGATATTAGATACGTAGGTTGGGTTGACGTAAGAAAACCCAACATTATTTTTTGTCTGAATCAGGATTTGGAGGATTTAAGGATTTACAGGATTTTCTATTCATTAAAAATCTTTCATCCTGAACATCCTTTAATCCTGGATATCCTGATTCAGACATTATTCCATTTCTCTAATAATATTCATTGTTTCCACACTCACAGTACAGACTCTCATTAATAAATCTATTACCTGTTCTTTATAATCTGCGAAACGATAATTATAGAATTTTTCCGCAATAGTTGGGTCTTTTGGTTTCTTTCTGACTTGAAAATAAGACCCTACCCCTAACCCCTCCCCGCTGTTTCGTGGAGGGGAATAAGAAGTTTTTTTTCATGGGTTCTGGTGTACGCAGTTCATGATGGCTACCTAGTTAAAAATAACTTTATAAGAATTCTATCTCTGTAAACTGCGAGGATCAAGAGCATCACGCAACCCATCACCTAATAAGTTAAATGCCAAAACAGTGAGAATAATCAGGATTGCCGGCGGTAAAATTAGCCAAGGTTGTAATACTAAAATAGAAGCATTACTAGCAAGAGAAAGCATATTTCCCCAAGAAGGATCTGGTTGTTGAATGCCTAAACCAATTAAACTTAATACTGCTTCTGCACCAATAAAACTAGGAATTGACAGTGTTGCAGAGATAACTACATAACTAGCGGTTTGGGGCAAAACATGGCGGAGAATAATATAAATTGGTGTACCACCCATAGCTTGTGCTGCTTGTACAAATTCTCTTTCTTTGATTGAGAGTACTTGTCCGCGAATTACCCTGGCTAAACCTGCCCAACTAATAACGGAAGTAATCACAACAATTAGTAAAAAGCGCTGAGTACTAGTTAATTGGGGACTCAAAACTCCTGATAATGCTACTAATAAATAAATGCTAGGGAAAGTCATCAACACTTCTGCCAAGCGCATAATCACACTATCAATCACACCACCAAAATAGCCGGAAATACCACCTATTAGCAAACCAAGGGGATAGGTAATAATGATGCCAAAAATCCCGATAAATAAACTAATACGACCACCATATAGCAGACGGCTAAATTGATCTCGTCCTTGTTCATCAGTACCCAAAATATTCCATTTTGCTTCGCCATTTGAGCCAAACAAATGCAGATTTAAGGGTATACCGGGTATAATGGTGACTTCATCCCACTTGGGTGGTAGAGGCAAACTCATCTGGAATAATCGATATTCGGGTCCGGCAACAAATAAACTTAGAGGAGAAGGCTTTTTGAAATCAACAATTAGTTTTCTTTCCCCTGTTTCTAAATTTGTATCCCCTTGAGTTGTCGGATATATATGTGGTCCAATAAATTTACCTGACTGAGAAACCCAATAAATGCGAGTTGGTGGCAGTAGTGAACCATTTGGCTGAGAATTATAAGGGTTGTAAGGTGCGATGAAATCAGCTGCGATTACTGATAAATAGAACACTAACAGTAAGATTGCCCCAAATCGCGCCAAGGGATTTTTTTTCAGTCTCTGCCACCAATTCATAGTTTTTCTTCACAAATTAAGGGTGATGTATTAAGGATCTGTGCAAAATTAATTTATAGCCGTGGACAGGGTGGTTAGGACATCAATTGATAATGAAACTCTCACTACAAGAGGGTTTTACTCCTGACTCCTGACTCCTGCCATAACATTTTTTTATGGCGGTTCTCGTTTGTAGGAAGTAAACATTTACCTCTCTCCTGCAAGGAAAGAGGCTTGGAAACACCAATTTTTTTTGGGTAAGGGGAGTTAGTTTTCTGGGATTTTGATGTTACCAAAAATACTTTTCAAACATCCTCTGAGAATCAAATGCAAACTGTTATACAGCAGATTGCAGATCAATTAGGTACAGAATCAAAATTGAAACCTAGACACATTCGCCAGTTTTACTCCTGACTCCTGACTCCTGACTCCTGAATTCTGCTGTATTTAAGCGTGTAATTTCTCAACTAAATACAGTAGGTCTTCATTTTGCTTTTCATGTTCAACTACAAATACATTGGAATAAAGATTTGCTATGATTTGTTTTCCCTGCTGTGTTAGAGATAGATATCGCAGTCCATCTTTGATATATGGATAGACACCATGCCAGTAAAATTTGGCATAATTTTTGCGTAAATCCCCAGGATTTTGATAGCCTAAAATTTTGTTCATCCCAGTTTCTTCAAATTCGTAGAATAAACTAGTGATTTTTCTCAAGTAACGTGGATCACTTAATTGCCCGATTAAATCAGCAGCACGTACTAAACCGGCAAAGTGGTTGGTATCTTGATGATCTTCTGCTGTTGGTACAGGGAACCGAGTCAATTCAATATTTACCTTTATGACTTCAGCGTCTATTAAAGTGTGTCCACCAAACCGTTCACCAATAAACAGTTTGGCTCGATCTACATGATATGGTGTGAGACTAGCATCAGAAGCACCGTGGGGTAGAGCAATCATGTTACCATTTTGCCCTGTTGCATATAGGGATTCTGATTCTATATCTTCGCGGCAAACTCCTTTGACATAGCCGATATCGTGACACAACAAGGAGATAATGAAGTGTAACCAGTCTTCGCTGGAAACACCACCTTCTCGAATGTGTTTACCACGCAACATTTCTTGTCCAACAAGGGTGACGAGAACGGAGTGTTCAACATTGTGATATAGGGCATCACTGTTGGCAATGTTTTCCAATGCCATGTTACCAGCCCAAGCAATGATGTCTTGATAATCAGTTTTTAAGTTCCCGTAGGTGCGTTGATAGCCCTCTCGAATTTGATTTACAAAAGCATTAATGATAATTTCAGTTGTATTGAACATACTTGATACTCAGGGTATATATTTTGTATAATCGAGTTCACCTGCTGAAATTTCGGTCAATATAAAGTCCTCGGTTTCGCTATGGATAAAGGTTCTGGTGCCAGCCAAACCGGGGTGTTATCGGCAAAATAAGCGATCGCTTCCTCAGGAGGGCAAAGCTTTGAAAGTTTATGAAGAGCATGGAATCAAGAAGTGAGTATAGCAAGAAGTGAGTATAGTCAGAGACGTTGGTGCTTTAGACTCCCATTGGATTAAGTGTACATTATCCTTCTCAATTTTTCCTCATCTATCCTTGGGGAGGATAAAAAATATATAAATAAATTAAGCTTCTTCTGAGATTTTGCTCAATTATGATATAATATCATCTAGAATTAATTGACATAATTCCAACTTGCGGGTGTAATTCAGTGGTAGAATGTCTGCTTCCCATGCAGAATGTCGTGGGTTCGAGTCCCATCGCCCGCTTTCAAGATTGTTATCTGATTATATTTTAAATATTTTCCAGTCTGGTGATTGCGATCGCGAAGCATTATTAGATCAGCAATTACAAACTATCCCCAATCTCAGTTATGACAAAATTACTGGTAATGGCAAGTAAATGAAGTTAAATGTGTCATTATCAGCCTATGTACTCGAATTTTGATTTATGTCTCCTTTTCCTAGTTTAGTTACCGTATCCGCGCTCATACTTTACTTTGTTATCACAATTAACGTTGGTAGAGCTAGAGCAAAATATCAAGTTCCCGTACCACAAACCACAGGAAATCTTGATTTTGAAAGAGTGCTGAGGGTTCAGCAAAACACCTTAGAACAACTTGCTTTATTTTTACCTGCTTTATGGTTGTTTTCTGTTTACGTTAGTCCTATTTGGGGTTCTGTTCTCGGTACAACTTGGATAATAGGACGTATTGCTTATGCTTGGGGATATTATCAAGCAGCAGAAAAGCGTGGGGTAGGTTTTGCTATCAGTTCTTTGAGTAGTATAGGACTAATTTTAGGTTCACTAGTTGGGATTATTTTATCTTTGATGAAGGCGTAATTTAGGGAGTGTGATCTTTTTTAGATGATCACACTTTTCTAAATGATTTTTTATAAAAAATCATAGGTAATTGACTATAAATGTCGCGTAATCAAAATATTTGCTAAATGCGCCTCGAACAGGTTATTATAATCTTTTTATGTCTACCAAGTTAGAGGCTAAAACTCTCATACCACTTTCTATACAAGAACGGAAAGAACTAATCTTACATCATGCGTCATTAATTGATGTTACTCATATAACCGATGAAGATTTGCACATAGCATACAAATACGGAAAAATTATTTACTCAATAGCATCAGGATATTTTGATTATCAAATTCAAAAAGACAATGATAATTACTCGATTCTAGAATTAGAGACTCAATCCAAGTTAATCAGCAATAAAACAGATAAATTCGCTGATGAATTTATTACTTGGTTAAAAGCAGATTTTGAAAAGAAAAGTGCAATACTTGAGCATCATCCTAACCCCCAAAATCTCTTTGAACTCTGTGGAGCAAAATTGCTGGTAACTAGTAACTCAGTTACAAGAAGCCTTAGCACAAAAATGGGGCAACTCTGGGAAGAAATAGCTGATATTAGCCCTTATGTACTTGTACCTGAATTTGAGTTTGGAATTAAAATCAAGGGAATAGATATTGTTATACTAACAGATGAAAAAATTAAATTTGCACAGTTAAAAACTTTAAAAGGTACTTTGACTGGTTCGCAAACAAATAGAGCTAAAAAAGAATTAGGGATTCATGATTATCCCTTATTTATAGCCGCTTTTAATTTAGGTGGATGGACATTCAACGATTCTAAAATCCCTCGCATAGCTGGTAGGGAATTTTGGGATATGATTCATCTTGAATATGAGCTAATTGAGAATCATGTGAGAAATATGTTACAGAGAATTGATAAAGCTTTTGCAGAGTTAGCAGCAAAGTAAATTCTATAGAGAAAATAAAGAGAGTTGTTCAGCTACTGCTTTTCCTTTTGGTTGATTTCCCCGCATTAAATTAAACAGATAATCACCAAGTTCTTTAGCAAGTAAAACTGGTACTGCATTACCAATTTGTTTGTATTTAGAAGTTACCGAACCATAAAAAATCCAATCATCAGGAAAAGTTTGAATTTTTGCAGACTCGCGCACAGTTAAAGGACGCAGTTCTACAGGATGACACATATCTGTAGCTTTTTGATGGGGACAGGTTGTGATAGTCGGTGAAGGTTTATCCCAAGATAATCTTCTGTAAAAACCAACTTTTCCCCCACCAGAATTATAAGCACCTCCCATTGCTTCTCTTTGCAATTCTTCTGGTAAATTTCTCCAATTTTGTCCGGCTTGTAATAATCTTAAAAACTTCAGACGATTTTCTGAATAACCAATAAATTCTGGTTGGACATCAACAAAACTTATTAACGCATCTTTTAAAGTCCGCCATTTAGGTAAAATTTTACCATCTTTGCTATATTTAGCTAGAGGAAATGTAGCAGTTTCACCATCTCTAGAACCAATAAAAACTACACGTAATCTATTTTGGGGAACACCATAATCTGCTGCTTCTAAAAGGTTGTAAACTACGTTATAGCCTAATTCTTTCATTTCTACTAAAACTACCTTCAAAGCTGCACCAGCTATTTCATCAAGTTCTAAAGGTGGATAATCTTTTCCCCGTTGGTTAATTGGTCTGTGACGAAGAGAAGCAGAAAGTAAACCTCTGACATTTTCCATCAAGAAAAAGCGGGGTTGTACTTCTTTAACAATCCGGATAAAATCCATAAATAAACTACCGCGAGGGTCCATAACTGAACCGCGTTTTCCTGCGGTGCTAAATGGTTGACAAGGGGGACCACCAGTGACTAAATCTACCTCACCAACCCGTAAAGCGCGACCTAAATTTAAAACTCTTCCTCCTTCCTCAAGTAACTCTTGGGAACTGACTTTTTCTAATTCTCTGGGAATAGCACTTTCTTGAAGTTCAGGTCTATTGAGAGCAATTGTTTTTGTCGCATCCCGGTCTTTCTCTACTACACTGACTGTATGAAATCCTGCTTGTTCTAAACCTAAATCTAAGCCAAAAGCACCTGTAAATAAGGAAATACAAATAGGTTGATTATTTATCATGTTTGTAACTTTCAATTGTTAAAATTAATAAATCCAAAATCCAGATTACCGACTTCTTTTAAAATCCTGGGATATTAATAATATATATTACCATAACCATGCCTAACCTGTACATTATCATCTACGGTGCAAACGGTTCTGGAAAAACTACCATACCTTTGCAAATTCTCCCATATTTTCTAGAAGTATTTGAATATGTAAATGCTGATAAAATTGCAGCGGGTATTTCTCCTTTCAATGCTGAATATGTAGCTATTGAAGCAGGAAGGTTAATGTTGAAAAGATTAGAAACTCTTGTTTATGACAAAGCTGAGTTTGCTTTTGAATCAACTTTAGCTGCTCGCAATTTTGCGCGTTTTATTAGAGAATGTAAAAATCAAGGTTATATAATCAACTTAATATACTTTTGGTTAGAAACTCCAGAATTAGCAATATCTAGGGTAAGCAGATGGGTAGCAAGTGGAGGTCATAATATTCCAGAAGATATCATCCGCAGACGCTATGAACGTGGACGCAGAAACCTAACTGACCTTTCTTTACCTTTGTATGATACTTGAATAGTATATAATAATTCTGGTAAGGAACCTCAATTGGTGGCTGAATCGGGTATTGATAAGGAAGTGATAATTTATGAATACGGAATCTGGAATCAAATTACAGCAAGATCATAAATCTCAAGTTCCCGCTACAGAGTTACATCGAAAAATAGATGCAGGTGCGAAGTTTGCTATTGCTAATGCTATAGAAAGACATCGCAGGTTAGGAGAATCTATTAGTATTTTGCGAGATGGTAAAGTGGTGACTTTGACAGCAGATGAAATACCAGTGCAGGTTGTTAATATTAACTTTTATAAAACTGTAAAGTAATTAATACAGAGTATAAAATGTAGAATATAATAAGAATATATAGCCAGGGAATAAATTCCCTGTCTAAAAGCTAAAGTCGGTTAAAACCGACTATTTGTGGTCTATTTATTTTATTTCCAGAATAAATTTTGATTTTTAGTTAATCAGAGTGCGTTAAAACGCACTTTCGCTATTAGCCCGGAAATTGATTTCCGGGCGGTTGTAGAAACTAACAGGACTATTCTTTCCCTACTGCCAAACGTAGATAAGCAGAAACAAAATAATCCAGATCACATCAACAAAGTGCCAAAACAACGAAGTTGAATTAACACCAAAGTGACCAGTATCGTAATTACCGGGAATGAAAGAACGAATCAAAATCATCAACTGCAACAAAATCCCAGTCAAAACGTGCAAACCGTGAAAACCAGTTAACAGGTAAAACATTCCGCCAAAAGTACCGGAAGTGAAGCCAAATTCTAATTCACTCCATTCCACAGCTTGACCATATAAAAAGTAGCTACCCATTGCTATTGTAGCTAACAAAAATAGGCGAAATCCCTGTAAATTGTCACGTTGTAGGCATCTTTCAGCAAAGTAAATTACAAAGCTACTAGAAACCAGAATAATTGTGTTAATTGTCGGTGCTGTAACTTCCAGTCCCGAAACACCAGCAGGGAGCCAGTTAACTGTTGTGGTTTTGTAGATAATATAGCCAGCGAAAAAACTTAAGAAAATGACGCTTTCAGATAAGAGAAAGACAATAAAACCAAACATTTTATTGCCTTCTTCGTCGTGTTCATGTTCATGGCTGACATGATGCAATTCTTCGGGGTTAATAGAACTATCCATTGGGAAATTTCTCCTTTTAAGTTTTAAACGCAGAGGAACGCGGAGGTAAACGCAGCGAAAAGTTCATCGTAGCCGGGTTTCCCGGCATAGGAACTTCACTTTGCACAACGGGGGGAACCCCCGCAAGCAAGTGGCTCAACTTTTCAAGACAGAGGGTACGCAGAGGTTTTCTGCGTCCTTCTTTTTCTCTGCATTATTCTGCGTTTTGTAATGTTATCTGGCGTTCCAGGTTAGCTGTTAATGGTTCTGATTTTCCGTAGCCGTAAGGTCCGCTAATTATGATGGGAATTTCTTCAAAGTTTTCTACGGGAGGAGGTGAAGAAATCATCCACTCTAAACCAATTGCTCTCCAAGGATTATCAGGTGCTTTTTCACCTTGCATCCAAGAAATCAACATATTGAAAATAAAGGGTAAGGTAGACATTCCTAATAAGAATGCACCAAGACTAGCGATAATATTCCAGAATTGATACTCTGGTGCGTAAGAAGCAACTCGGCGTAACATCCCTTGCAAACCTAATGGGTGCATGGGTAAAAAGTTGAGGTTTGTACCGATGAATGCTAACCAAAAGTGAATTTGTCCCCAACCTTCACTGAACATTCGGCCTGTCATTTTTGGGAACCAGTGATAAATGGCTGCATACAAACCCATCGTCACTGTTCCGTAAAGAACATAATGGAAGTGACCAACGACAAAGTAGGTGTTGTTAACGTGAACGTCTACTGGTACAGAAGAAAGCATGATTCCTGTAATACCAGCAAAGACAAACATCAGCAAACCACCTAAAGCGAATAGCATTGGTGTAGTTAACCGGATTTTTCCACCCCAAATTGTTGCTACCCAAGCAAATACTTTAATCCCTGTAGGAATGGATACAAACATGGTTGTCAACATGAAAATCAACCGCATCCACCCAGGTGTACCGCTGACGTACATATGGTGTACCCAGACGATACCGCTAACTACGGCGATTAACATGGAGGAAACAGCGACGACTTTGTAGCCAAATAATGGCTTACGGGAATAAACGGGAAAGATTTCTGAGAAAATCCCGAAGATGGGCAAAATGATTACATAAACTGCTGGGTGGGAGTAAAACCAGAAGTAGTGCTGGAACATGACTGGGTTTCCGCCTTTGCTGGGGTCAAAAAAGGCAGTTCCAACTGTGATGTCAAACAGCAGCATTACTGCACCAGCAGTTAAGGCGGGAAGTCCAAATAATTGGATGATTTGGGCGCTAAATACTGCCCACACAAATAAGGGCATTCGGAAGAAACCCATACCGGGGGCGCGCATTTTCACGATGGTGGTGACAAAGTTCACCGCGCCCATGATGGAGGAAACACCGGAAATAGCTACCGCTAATAACCAAAGAACTTGTCCGTTAATCAAGTTACCGGTGGGGTTTTGGGTACTGACGGGGGGATATGCCCACCAACCAGATTGGGCGGGGCCACCGGGAACGAAGAAGCTGGACATGAGGAGAATGCCCACGACTGGAACCATCCAAAAGGCGACGGCGTTCAGGCGGGGAAATGCCATATCTCGCGCCCCAATCATCAAGGGTACGAGGTAGTTAGCTAGACCAACAAGGGAGGGAAATGTCCACAGGAACAGCATGACAGTGCCGTGCATGGTGAACATTCCGTTATAAACGGTGCGGTCTATTAAATCAGATTCGGGGGTGATTAGTTCTCCCCGCAAGATCATGGCGAAAATACCGCCAATAAGGAAGAAGAAAAATGAGGTGACGAGGTATTGTATACCTATGACTTTGTGGTCTGTGCTAAAGGTGAAGTATGTTTTCCAGTCGCTTGGTGGTTCGTGGTGATGTGTTTCACCTGCGATGTGAATAGGAATGTTAGTCATTCGATTTTAGATTGTGGATTTGGGATTAAATGTCAGAATCACTTCTTTCTCAGGATTAAAGGATTAACAAGATATAAAAAATACACAGAAAATTATGAAATTAAATTCTGAAAATCCTTAAATCCTGAAAATCCTGATTCTGATAAAAGTTGGTTAGCCGGAAAAGTTGACTACTGGAGGTGCAGCTGGTTTGACGGTTTCCCAACCAGTTTTGACACTTTGGTTGCTGGTTTGGGCATATTCGCTGGCGGCTTGATTTTTTGCTGGGGTGGGGATGTGGCTTGCAGCTTTTGTTAACCATTCGTGATACTTTTCTGGAGATTCAATAATCACGTTGGCTTGCATGGTTGCAAAGTATGTACCGCTGTATTGGGAATCGGTGAGGCTATATTTACCGGGGCGAATTGGTGTAAATTCAAAGTCGATTGTATGACCAGGAATTATATCTTGTTTGAGGCGAAAAGCGGGGATGTAGAAGCCATGTAGCACGTCTTCTGATTGCAATGCTAAACGGATTCTGCGATCGCTTGGTAAATGCAATTCTGTACTGGTAACATTCGTCTCAGGATAATGGAATACCCACGCCCACTGTTTGGCTAGTACGTCAATTTTTTCTACAGATTCATCCACAACTTCATCTGGTGTTTCTTGATCTGCGGCAAAAGCTGATTGCATACCAATGGGATTATGTATATGTACCAGTTGGGCTGGCCCTTGAATCCCCATTTCTTCGTAAACTTGGTAGCTGTAATTTGCAATCCACAACACTAACATGATGGGAATTGCTGTCCACACAACTTCTAAGATGACGTTACCTTCAATGTGTGGACCATCGCTTAAATCGTATTGGTTAGCACGGTGGAAGGTAATTGAATACAAAACGGTGCTTGTAACACCCAAAAAGATGAAAGCACCCAATGTCACCAAAAAGCTAAACAAATCATCAATGAGATAAGATTCAGCCGCAGCTTGAGGGGGAAGCCAAGAATAAGCCTGTTTGCCGATACCGATACTGATCAAAGTGACGGCAACTACCCCGGTCATCAAGGTTAAAATATTTAAAATCTGCCGAATTTTCATGGTTACTCATTAGTCATTAGTCATTAGTCATTGGTCATTGGTCATTGGTCATTGGGTTATTCATCTCCGCGTTTCCCCATCTCCCCACCTTCCCAATTCCTATTTCCCACCCAGTACCTTGTTAATGTCTTGTCCCATTCTCAACAAGTTGTCTGCGGTGTTATGAACTCCAAAATCAGCGGCTAATTGCGCTCCTAATGTACCGTGTAAGTACATAATAAACATGATGGAAATTCCTGCTAACAGATAACTCCATTGCACTTGTTGATCTGAGTCTTTGCAGGAAATATAGCGTTGCCATCCTCTCCAAAAAGTCATGCCAATAATCAAAGCTAGTAGTGCAACACCGCCGACACCATGCCACATCATGGTTGCCATTGCTTGCATACCCCAAGCACTTTTAATATCAGCAGATGGGGTTGCTAAGAACATTTCATAAAAACCCGCTGCTACTGTGAAAAAGGTGATGACAGAAGAAGCTACCATGTTGTACCAACCAACTTCAAATAATTGAGCGCGTTCTACAGAAATTGCTAAATATTTGAAAGCCCATTGATCTATTGGGAAGAGTACACCAACGATATCGAAGGTAATAGCAATGATGAATAAACCTAGTGTTAGATGTACTAAGTTGGGGTGAATGGGAATACTGTAAGGCAATCCATTTGCACCCATTTGAGCGCTGATTTGATCAATTAATTCTGAGTTCATGGTAATATTCCATCCTTTACCGCTTCCACAACTGGAACGGTGTGTAGTCCATAAACCCACACAAGTTGATCACCGAGATATACTTGTACTCCAACGATGATGGTTAAAAGTAGCCCAGCAGCTAGATAGTGAATTGGTAGTTTTTGTGGGTTCCGGGTGCGGAGTACATAGCGCCAAGCTGTAATTGTGGCGATAATTCCCGAAAGTGACCAACCGATGAGGGTATGGTAATTTAATACTGATTTAACTAGGTTGTAAGGTTTGGCTAAACCAGCTTCAAATTGACCAAAAATAATGGCGACAAAAATAGCAATTGTCGCTACACACATATTCCACCAACTCACTTCAAATAAGCGAGGTTTTCCTGCTAAATATCCAATTAAATCACAGAAAAAAGAAAATAGTACCATCGCAATTACGAAGTGAACGACGATGGGATGAAGTGTATCTGGGTAAGGTAAATTATGGTCGTTCAACGACGTTAAAGACTCAAACATGAAATTCTCCTAGACTTATGTACTACTCCTGTGCCAAACTCCAATTGTTGCTAAATATCTGCTCATAGCAATTGATGAAAGCTTTTGACGGAGCCTGCCTTTAGGCATAAGTTGACGGCTGAATATTGATAATTTTCAGTTAATTCATTTGCTCATAACAACAGTCTGCAACAGCAATTGTTGATGTAGATAAACTAAATCGCTGTTGGGTTTTTGATTTACTCAACCTATTTTTTAGGTTACGTAAATTTTTCTAAATTGTCCAAAATCTAAAAGTTAAACTTTTAGAATTAGTAGAGAGCAAGAAAAGGAATATGCTAATTTAGCTACCTTTGCTTTCTTTAAATATTATGAAATAAAAGGCATAAATTTTGATGTCTAGTGGTGTACATATAAGAATTATTACTTTGTGATGGAAATGACAGAAATTTTGATTATTCTTGTTACGGATAAAAACTGTCTATTTTGGTGATTTGGTTTAGTTAATAATTATTGTAAATTGGATATCATGGGAATAGTTATTTTTTCTTCCTAGGAATATTTAGCACCTAAGTAAGTAGGCTTAATTTAATATAATATCTACCCTGAGATAATTTATTTTTATACCCATTTATCTATGTTTATTTTACCTGGTCTGTCAAATATATGTTATACAAAATGAGATGAGTTTACTCTGAGATTATAGTGATAAGTTCGTACCAACTATCTATTATGAAACAGACGATTAGAAAAACCCTAACCTTGCTTTCCGTTTACTATGCTTATATGCTAGAGTATCGCTCAGAACTAATATTATGGGTTCTGTCTGGTTCTTTACCAATTATTCTCATGGGTGTATGGATACAAGCAGCCCAAGGAGGAAAATTTGGTTTCACTGCTGTAGAATTTGCTCGTTATTTTTTTGCCGTTTTTATAGTCAGACAAATTACAGTTGTTTGGGTTATTTATGATTTTGAAAAAGAAGTAGTGGAAGGCAAACTTTCACCGCGATTATTGCAACCATTAGATCCAGGATTTCATCACTTTTTTACTCATGTTGCTGAAAGATTTGCCAGAATGCCTTTTGTATTTATATTAATAGGATTATTCTTTTTATTATATCCCCAAGCTTTTTGGTTGCCCAGTTTAGCTAATTTATTGCTTTTCATATTGGCTGCGATTTTAGCTTTCAGCTTACGATTTTTAATTCAATACACCTTTGCTATGTTCGCTTTTTGGACAGAAAGAGCCACAGCTATAGAAAATGTTTGGTTTTTATTTTTTCTGTTTTTATCCGGTATGATTGCACCTTTAGATGTTTTTCCAGAAGGGGTGCGGAACGTAGTCATGTTTACACCTTTTCCCTATTTGATTAATTTTCCTGCAAGTATTTTAGTAGGGCTACCCGTGGATTTAACAAGAGGATTTTTATCTATTGTGGGTTGGTTACTGGTATTTTTGGGTGCAAATCGCTTGTTATGGCGTGCAGGCTTAAAGCGGTATTCAGGAATGGGAGCTTGAATAATTCATAATTTAATGTTTAATGTAGTTCAGAAACGTGAATATTCTGTATAACTTCCCGTAATTGATCGAGATTATTTACAGTTAAGACATACTTATGAATAGTCCTTAATAGTTCTAAATCAGAAATTGGCGATATTGAATCCATCAGTTTCAAGCCTTCCATACCGAATTTTACATCTAAAGCTAATTCAATACTTGAAAGCCGTTCTTGTAACCGTCCCTCTTCTCTGCCCTTATGCAGAATTTCTTGATAAAAGAAAGATTTTTCTAGCACTATTATCCTCCACCTAATCATTTATCTAACTTAGAAACTTAGAGAAGTTGAAGTTCTCCGGATAAATTCCCCCTTTAAATTGTCCTTAACTGCTCTAAATCAGCAATTTTCGAGATTTATAGCATTATGAGGAGATGATATTTTTCCTCTGCTAATGTGGCATAAGTCTGCATTTGTTTGGGAATTTCTGGCTTACATCATAATTGTAACTTGTTGAGTACAGAAAATTGATATAGTGATAAATAAAAATTTTAAATAATACATGGCATTGGGAACTTAACCATTACAAATCTCCAGGAATTAAATATACGTTATCTAGAAACCTTGTAGAGACGTGACCTGGGTAGGGATTATGGCTATACATTGTGTTTTTTGGAGGATTTCTATGACAAATTGCTGGGTATGGTTTTAAATTTCTCTACCGAACCCAAAGAATAATCTTCTAATTTAAAATCAGCAAAAGGCTTTTTCTCTAATCTATCTCGTAAAGCTTCATCTAATATCACGCCTTCGGCTTGTTTTTTTACACCAATAATAATAATACTGCGTTGATAAGCTGTTGAATCTTGACTAGCTTGACAATCTTTTCTTTGGAATTGTCCCAAATTTAATAAGCGATAACCTTGAACAGTTGATATATTACTAAATATCTTTTTTACTAAGAGTTGGATTTGCTTAGAACGTTCTAAAGCCCGACTTTGTTCCGCTGCAATATCACCTTCACAAGAAGCTGTTCCCACAGAAATAATCTCGCTGGGATTTTCCATTATTCTCTGAATACCTTCTTGTTCTAAGTTAGATTTTAACGAGTCAAGGGTAATAATTTGATCGTTATATTTAATTTGGTAGGTGCTACCTAATTGCCATTTATATTCTACTGATAAAACCGCAATATTAAATTCTGCTACTCTCCCTTGACTATCTTTCCCTTCTTCGTAGGGGAAATAATCAACTTTGCCTTTTTTGACGGGTGCTTGTCCATAATCAGGAGGAAGAACGGTGAATTTATGATTGCGGTTGGCTAATGCTACAGACCAAAGTAATAATAAGGAAACTATTAAAGCGGCTAACCATGCTAATAATGGTAATTTTTCTGGCTGCTTTTGTGGTGGGATAATGGTGTTATTGGTAGTTGTTTTATTAACTATTGCAGTTTTTAAACCACCGCCAACATTAATAGTTGCTGAGGTATTATCTGTAAGTAAAAATTCAATTTCTGCTAATCTTTGTAAAATTTCTTCAACATGGCTAGGACGTTGATTTACTGCTGTTAACATCAACCAATCAATGAAATCTAATAGCAGTTGTGAAACATGAGTTGCATGATTTCGCCATTCTAAAACATCCAGGTGCGGATTATATAATTGTACAGGTTGACATCCCGTTAATAAAAATACGAAGGTACGTCCTAAAGCAAAGAAATCTGATTGGGGTATGGCTTGTCCTTGCATTTGTTCTGGAGGGCTATAACCTGATGATGTAATTGCTGTCATTCCCCCACCATTAGCCAAATAAGTTCTCGTAATTTCTCTGGCTGTACCAAAGTCAATTAATACTAATTGCCCATCAGGGCGAATCATGATATTTGATGGTTTAATATCTCTATGTAGATATTGGTGGTGATGAACTAAAGCTAATATTTCTAATAGTTGTTTTAACCAAGCTATGGCTTGGGGTTCAGAAATGGGACGGTTTTGTTGTTGCTTTAACCACTGTTCTAAGTTTGGCCCATCAATTTTTTCCATCACCATACAATGCAGCACTACAGCATTTCTGGTTTGATATGGAAAGTAACCCTCGGCTGTGGGAATACCAGGATGATTTAATTGTTCTAGAACATTGACTTCTTGTTGAAATAGTGAAACGGCTTTGGTATCGTTAGCTAATTCTTGTTTGAGGACTTTAAGGATTTTTGGCGTGTCTTGCTGATAGGCTTCATAGACTTTGCTAAATCCAGTTTTGTCACTCAATAACCGCAATATTCGATAACGCCCTAACAATTCTAATTGAGAACCACAACTTTGACAAAAGCGGTTTTCGTCATTATCTGGGTGGTTGGGTTGAGGACAAACTGGATTAATACAAAGACTCATAAACAATTAAAAATTAAGAATTAAAAATTAAAAAAATTAGAATGCCAGTTAGTAATTGATACCTAGAAATAGCATCGTGAGATGATTATCTCATCTTTGTGCCGCTAAAAAAGTGGCGACTGTCTGATTAAATTCGTCTGGGTTACTTAAAAATGGCCAATGATTTCCAGGAACTTGGCAGAGATGTAAATTTTTTAGGTTAGTTTGATAAGGTTGAATTTGCCAATTTTGGCGGTTTACACCTTTTTCTGGTTGTATAAAGAGAGCAGGAGTTTCAACTGGGTTAATAAAACCAGGTACTTCCATGACTGCGTCAAAAATCCCATCACGGGCTGCAATTGTAAATTTGCTACCCCAACTACCATCGGGTTTTTGTTCAATTCCGGCTTGAAAAACTTGCTGTTGCAAAGAACTCCAATTTTGATATTGGCTGAGTTGTCTGATTTTTTGTTCGGCTTCTTCGTAACTAGCAAATGGCCCCATGCTTTTGAGGAAAGGTAAGACACGGTACAACAGGGGAAATGTAATTTTGAGGAAACTGGGCATTTTCCAGATAAAAATGGGATCTACCAGGGTGATACTCCGTAAGCGTGCTGGGTTTTGTCTAGCCCAGATAGCGGCTAATTTACCTGTCCAAGAATGACTGACGATATGGGCAGCAGACCATCCCAGTTGATCCATTAATGCTTCCACATCCGCGATCGCACTCTCAAAAGTATAATCCCTCTCTGACTTACTACTCTCACCATGACCCCGCATATCTGGTGCAACTATATGGTAATCTGCTGCCAAATAATCTCCCAAACTAGACCAAACCAAAGCATTATCAGCCATACCATGTAACAACAGTAATGGTTCTTGGCCTTGATTCCACTCTAGGTAAGAAAGTTGAATATCAGACGTTGATAGACTTTGACGTACAGGCATCATTTGGACAATCTTCTCCCGGACAGGTGACTGGAAAGGTTATCAGAAAAAATTCATTTTTAGGTTTTAAGTTTTGATTTTTAATTTTTAATTTTGATGATTGTACTCATTAACACGAAATAATAGAGCTAATGAATGCCAAGATCAATAATAGGACTACCCTAGAATATTAAAATTAATATGCCAGAAATACACCAATCCATTGCCCAACATTACCACGAACGTACTAAATATGACCCTGAGACTCTAGCCTCTAAAGGTCAGAGGTTAGACTGGGCTAAACAGCCAGTACCGTTCAAAGAGTACAAAATTGGCTCTGATTTTGACCTTAAACCTTATCTGCAAGAAAAACCAGAGACATTTGCCAATAATGCAGATTTTCAATGGTGGCAGAGACTTTCACAACTGCTGTTTCGCAGCTACGGACTAACGGCAAGAATGCCTTCTATGGGTAGTGCAGTATATTTGCGTTCTGCGCCTAGTGCAGGCGGTTTATACCCTGCTGAACTATATGTAGTTTCCCGTGGTACGCCGTTACTGCCACCGGGACTTTATAACTATCAATGTCGGACTCATTCTCTCAAGCATTATTGGGAAAATGATGTTTGGCAAGCTTTACAAGCAGCTTGTTTGTGGCATCCCACTTTAGAAAATACCCAACTTGCGCTGATCACTACTGCTGTTTTTTATCGTTCAGCATGGCGTTATGAAGATAGAGCTTATCGCCGAATTTTTCTAGATACAGGACATCTTTTAGGTAATATCGAGTTAGCTGGTGCTATTACTGATTATCGCCCCCATTTAATCGGCGGCTTTATAGATGAGGCAGTCAATGATCTGTTATATATTGATCCTCAACAAGAAGGTGCTACTGCTGTATTAGCGTTGGCAGATTTGTTAGATATTCAACAAAATTTACCCTTGGGAAAAACTGCTTTACCTTCGACGACTGAAACCAATTATCCCTCAATTCCCGATGGAGAACTGCTGAAATATTTTCATTTACATACCCAAATTCCATCTGGTACAACTGGTAAGTCAAATTTGCCAACGGTACAACAAGAAAGATCCTTAGAGGATAAATATAATTTTCCCTTTTGTGACAAAGTTTCCACTGTTACTACTTCCATTTATTGGGGTAAAAATCTTTCGGAATTAGAGAATACTATCTATAATCGACGTTCTACCCGCGCTTATAGTGGTGATGATTTAACCTTAAATGAACTCAAAGCTTTACTCGATTTTACCTACCAACCACAAAATTACATTGACCAAAGTTTAGACACTTATCCAGACTACTTTGACCTGAATTTAATTGAAACATTTATTGCAGTTTCTGGTGTCAACGGACTAGATTCAGGTTGTTACTATTATGCACCTAAAGCCCAAGAATTAAGACAAATTCGCTTTAAAAATTTCCGACGTGAACTACATTTTCTATGTTTAGGTCAGGAATTGGGGCGGGATGCAGCAGTGGTACTATTTCATACCGCTGACCTGAAATCTGCGATCGCTCAATATGGCGATCGGGTTTACCGTTATTTACACATGGATGCTGGACATCTCGGACAAAAACTCAATTTAGCTGCAATTCGCTTGAATTTAGGTGTCAGCGGTATTGGTGGCTTCTTTGACGACCAAGTAAATGATGTTTTGGGTATTCCTGCTGATGAAGCTGTTCTCTATATTACGACTTTGGGCAGACCAAGATAGAAAAAACCGCTCCAGATCAGAAAAATACAGCTATTTTCTGTGTCTGGAGTGGCTAATCTACTCGGTTAAACCCGTTCCTTCCCAGAAGTTAGCTCACATTTAATTAGTATCAACCTCTGGCTGTAAATCTACACTATAGAGTTTTTCACCTGCCAAATTATGCAAAGTCACAGTTAAAACTTCACTTTTTCCGTCAATTTTTACAGTCCCAAAAAATTGCCACCCTGCACTTGGTGGTTGATTTTGTTTTATATCGGCTGGGATACTTTGAAACTTTACTTGTGGACCAAACGTATTATCGAGTTGAGCCGGACCAAATGTTCCAGAATTGAGTGGTCCGGCGACAAATTCCCAGAAGGGTTTAAAGTCTATAAATTGGGCTTTGTTAGGATCATAATAATGGGATGCGGCATAATGCACATCAGCAGTTAACCAAACCACATTTTGGATATTGTTGTCTTTAATAAAGCGGAATAAATCTGCCAATTCTAATTCTCTTCCCAATGCTTTTCCATCTCCATTAGCAGCATTTTCAAAGTTGGTTTTACCATCACGTACTACTAACCCAATCGGCATATCACTAGCAATTACTTTCCAAGTGGATTTTGAGTTCTTTAATTTGCTCTTTAACCAACTTAATTGAGAACTACCAAGAAATGCTGTTTCTGTACTCATTACAGTTTGGTTATTTGGAGAATTTTTTCCCCGATAGCTGCGTTCATCCAGCATGAAAATTTCTAGTAATTGCCCATAATTGAAAGCACGGTAAATACGTTCTGGGTCTTTGGCATCAAAGCGGATAGGATTATATTCTAGAAATGCTTGTTTTGCCCGTGATGCTAATAGAGAAACATCCTTAACTGTGTAGCGGCTATCATCTAATATCTGTCCAGGATACCAATTATTTCTGACTTCATGATCATCCCATTGCACTAATTGAGGAACTTGGGAATTGAAACGACGGATGTTTTCATCTAGTAAATTGTAAGTAAAATTACCTCGAAATTCTTTGAGGGTTTCTGCTACTTTTGACTTTTCTTCTGTGGTGATGTTTTTCCAGATACTACCATCATCTAGCTTTACCTCGGCTTGAATAGGATTATCCGCGTAAATAGTGTCCCCAGAATGGATAAAAAAATCGGGGTTTAGCTGACGAATAGATTCGTAAATTTTCATACCACCCCATTCTGGATTAATTCCCCAACCTTGACCTGCGGTATCTCCTGACCAAGCAAAAAATATATCCTGTCCTCGTCCTTGGGGAGCAGTTTTCAAATGTCCGTTAACAGGGGCGCTGTAGATGTTTTCATCCCCTACATCTTGGAAAGTGACTCGGTAGAATATATCTTGACCAGGTGGTAAATTATTTAGATATGTCCGTGCAGTAAAGTCAGTATTTGCCGCAGCGACTTGTCCAATAATCCGGCGACGATTGCGAAAATTGTCATCAGTCGCATATTCTACAATCATTCTGGCAGGTCTATCGCTCCGACTCCAAATCACCCCGCTATTGCCGTTAATATCGCCACTAGCCACACCGTAGGGAATAGTAGGGCGATTTTTATCTAATGTGATGAATGCAGGTGTGTGCGCTAAACCTGATTTTGACCACAGGTTTGCCCCGATGATGCTACCGCTACTCATGGCAGCTTGTATTAAAAAGTGTCGGCGTTTTAGTTTGGATGATATGTCTAATTTCATAAATTTACTCATTAGTTATTGATATTTAACAATGTGTTACAAATTATGTGAGAACGGGTAAAAATTGCGGAGAATATATCGTATATTCTTTAATACAAATTTTTGTTTCACTTTCAGAGGATGTTTGGAAAGTCATCAAGTTTACCGAAAAACCAAGTTTCCATATAAAAATATAGCGAGATAATAACTCCAACTATCAGGTTTTTACAAGATATTAACTATTTTTTTAGAACTTTGTTACCAAATCCTATTTATAGAAAATGAATAAAATACAATTACCTGAAAATGAATACCATCGATTAAAAGTACTATATGAATATCAAATTCTCGATACAGAATCTGAAGAAATTTTTGATGATTTAGTCCAACTAGCTGCCGATTTATGCGAAACACCTATTGCTTGGATTAGTTTAGTTGATGCTGAACGGGAATGGTTTAAATCAAAAGTTGGTCTAACTATATCAGAAGTTCCGAGAAATGTTGGTTTTGGTAGTTATACCATTCTCCAAAATGACATCTTGATTATCCCCGATACATTACAGGAGGGAAGATTTTCTACTAATCCTTTAGTCACCTCAGACCCCTATTTACGTTTTTATGCAGGAGTTCCCCTGATTAATTCTAGTGGCGTGGCTTTAGGCTGTTTATGTGTCATGGATTTTGTTCCTCGTAACTTGAGTGTTAAGGAACAAACAGCTTTAAAATATGTCAGCAAACAAGTACTTCTCAATATAGAGTTAAATTTTAAGAAAAAATCTGACAATAGCAGAATCAGAGATCTTACACAAGCCATTCCCATTCCCTTAATGATTTTCCGCGTATCTGATGGGTTGATTTTGTATGCTAACTCAGAGTTAATGCAAACATTCCAGCTTTCTGACGAGGAATTATGTAATACCAAAATTGCAGATTTATATAATGAAATATCTGAATTAAATTCACTCATAGAAACTCTATCTAGCAATGGCTATTTGCATGGACAGGAAATTCTTTTTAAAAGAAAAGATGGTTCTTTTATTTGGGCTATTACTTCCCTACAATATTTAAGCTTTAACCAAGATATTGTGATATTGATAGTATTTTATGATATTACTAAACGCAAACACACTGAAACTCAACTTCGAGAGCAAAATGAGTTTTTACAATCTATATTCCAGAATATTCCTTTGATGATTGCACTGAACGATACCAATGGTAAAATTCTGTGGGTAAACCAAAATTTAGAGCAGACTTTAGGTTGGAATTTGCAAGATTTCCAAACTTATAATGTTTTTGCAGAGTTATATCCTAATCCTGAATATCGTCAGTCAGTAATTGATTTTATACAGTCTGCACAAGCAGTTTGGAGCGACTTTAGAAATCATCTCCGCGATGGTCGGATACTAGATACATCTTGGACTAATGTCAGGCTTCCTAAAGGTCAAACTCTCGGTATTGGTCAAGATATTACAGCACGTAAGCAAACTGAGCAGGCACTCAAGGCTCAAGCTGAACGGGAGCAATTAATGCGAACTATTGCTCAACGCATTCGTCAATCTCTTAATCTTCAAGATATTTTAAATGCAACTGTTAAAGAAGTACGAGACTTGTTGCAGGTTGATCGTGTCGTAGTTTATCAGTTTGCTCCAGATATGAGTGGTACAATTGTCGCTGAATCTGTAGTTGCTGGATGGACGGTTTCTTTAGGAATAGAAGTTGAAGATTTATGTTTTCAATCAGGTGCAGGGTTACAATATCACCAAGGACGGAAACGGGCGATAAGTAATATTTACACTGCTGGACTTAGTGATTGTCATCTTAATTTATTAGCACAGTTTGAAGTCAAAGCTAACTTAGTTGTCCCGATTTTACTAGAATCAAGTGGGGAAAATTCAGGTTCTGGTCTTTGGGGTTTACTCATTGCTCACCAATGTTCTGCACCCCGTGAATGGGAAGAAAATCAATTAGATTTGCTTGATCAACTGACAGTACAAATAGCCATCGCTATTCAACAATCTAGTATTTTTCAACAAGCTCAAATTGAAATTGAGCAAAGACAAAAAGCAGAAGTTCAGTTAAGAAGTGCTTTGGCTGAAAAAGAAGTTCTGCTCAAGGAAGTTCATCATCGAGTTAAAAATAATTTGCAAATTGTTTCTAGTCTCCTGCAACTTCAATCTCACACAACTAAAGATACCGAAGTTATCAAAGCACTCCGAGAAAGCCAAAATCGCATTGAGTCAATATCTCTGATTCACAAAAATCTATATACTTCTCCTAATATTGGACAACTTGATATTGCTGAATATATCAATAATTTAACATCTAGTCTGCTGATTTCTTATCAAATATTACCCAATAAGGTTATTCTTAAAACTCAGATAGATTCGGTTAAATTAAATGTTGATGAAGCAATTGCATGCGGCTTGGTTGTTAATGAGTTAATTTCCAATGCTATCAAGCACGCATTCCCTAATCAACAGCAGGGTTTAATCATCATTAAACTGCATAAACTTTATAATAATATTGAACTGGTTGTTCAAGATAATGGCATAGGTTTGCCAGAAGGTTTAGATTGGAAAAATACTAATTCCTTGGGTCTTTCGTTAGTATATGACTTGGTTACAGAACAATTAGAAGGTAAGATTACTGTAGAACGCAACCAGGGAACATTATTCTACATTCAATTTCCGCAGTTAACATGAGCAAAATTCCATAGCAAATGAGGCAAGCTAAAATTTTAGTGGTTGAAGATGAAATAATTGTGGCTAGAACTATTGCTAGTCAATTACATCAATTAGGGTACATTGTTACAGGTACGGCTTCTTCTGGAAAAGCTGCTATTGCTAAGGCATTAGAAACTCAACCAGAACTAGTTTTAATGGATATTATTCTGAAAGGCGAAATGGACGGGATTACTGCTGCTGGTGATATTCGTGACCAGTTTGATATACCTGTAATTTTTCTGACTGCCTATGGTGATGACCATACTTTAGAACGTGCCAAAATCACTCAACCTTTCGGTTATGTTGTCAAGCCATTTACTATCCAAGATTTACGTATATCGATTGAGATAGCTTTGTCACAACATAAATTAGAACGTGAACTGCGGGAAAATCGAGATCAGTTGGCAACCTTGTTAAACTCCATGAGTGATGCCGTAATTGCTACCAATAGCCAGGGCATTGTCACATTTATGAATCCGTCTGCTCAGAAGTTGACTTGCTGGCAGCAAGAAGAAGCGTTGGGAACAAATGTATCAGATATACTACATCTTATTGATGAACTTACAGAGGAAATTATAGAAAACCCTGTATTCACAGTACTGCGGGAGCAACAGGTTGTTTATTTGGGAGAATTTACCTCTTTAATTACCAAATACGGAAAAAAAGTACCTATTGGCGATAGTGCTTCACCATTGAGACGGGGACCTAATGAGATCACTGGTGCAGTGGTTGTGTTCTGGGATCTGAGTGAACGTCGTCAAAAAGAATACTTAGAGCAAGCCTTGAAAAAAGAGCAAGAACTGAACCGCCTCAAGTCTCTATTTATATCAACTGTTTCCCATGAGTTTCGTAATCCCTTGACTGTAATTCAAACAGCAGTGGAACTTATCGAACTTCAAGGCAATAATTTAACAGAAACCAAAAGAAAAACTTATTTAACCAGAATTTATGGTGCTGTGCAAAGCATGGAAAAACTTATGGAAGATGTACTTTTCATGGGTAAGGCTGAGGCAGACAAACTGATATATAATCCAACCACCATTAATTTAGAGAAATTTTGTCGAGACTTAATAGAAGAATTTTCTACTCTTGAATCTAGCTGCCCGGAAATCATCTTTACTTGTCACAGCGATAAAACTGATGCTGTTATGGATGGAGTACTTTTACATTACTTGTTCATAAATTTACTTTCTAATGCAGCTAAATATTCTCACAAAAATGCTAAGATTCAGTTTAGTTTGACCTGTAATTTATTGACAGGCACAGCAATTTTCCATGTTCAAGATCAAGGCATTGGCATTCCTGAAACTGACCAAGAGAAAATTTTTGATTCTTTTTATCGAGCTTCAAATGTCCAATCAATTCAAGGCAATGGACTAGGTTTAGTAATTGTTAAAAGGTGTGTTGATGCTCACAAGGGTAAAATTGAGATTAGCAGCCAAGTTGGTGTTGGGACTTTATTTACTGTTACCTTACCGTTAAATCAGTTATCAATTAGTTGAGTAGATTGGCGCAAAAAAAACTAAACTATGTAAAGAGATATAAACTAGGCTAAAACTTTCTTTCTCCCTGCACCCTGCACCCTGCACCCTGCCCCCTGCCTTATCCTAACGACAAATATTTACGCCAGCCTACCTATCCTGACTGACTCCACCCACAACTGGCTTAACCTCAGAAAAGGGATCAGTACCACCACTCCAGTTAAAGTCACTAATGCGGATGGTAAAGCCACCTAATTCCAGCACTGGATTGTAACGTAAGGTAATACCATAGGTGCGGCGACTATATTCTAAAAGGTAATCTGTACTACTTTCTCTGCCTGTATCCAGGTTTACAGAGGTTTGAAATCCTAAGCGTAATGGCCCATATAGCTGCTGTGAAATACCAGCACTGAGAACTTTGTTGTCAACTGAACGGTCAAACAAGAAGGGTGATAATCCACTGTTGAGACCTTGGGAGTAACTAACATTAAAGGCTGTGTAGTCTAAGAAAGGTTGAGAAAAATTACCAACTTGTCCAACTAAGCCTATTGTCCCAATCACGGTGCTTTGATTATCGCCACTTGTGTAATAACTTGTAGTACCTGTAACACCTGCGATCGCTTGCAAGTAAGGTACTAAAGGATTGGGTGTATATTTTAATCCCTCAGCGGGAGTGGCTGGTAATGGTTTTCCTTGCCAGAGTAAGAAGCCAGTACTGAGAGCCACGCTACCTTGTAAGCGACCAAGAGAAATGCGATCATTCTTACGTTGTGGCTCAAGTAAGTCTTGGCGGTCAGTATTAGCATCAATATACTGAGCGCCTCCTTGATAGCTGAGATTAATCCCACTTTTTCCCAAGGGAATAATCGGGGAAGTAATCACTCCACCTATACTACTCTGAACAGTTTGAAAGCCGAGAGTACCATTGTAAAGGCGATCGCGGTAGCTGGTTTCCAGACTCAATATATGTGGATTCACCTCACCTAATGACTGCCGTAACCGCAAACTCCCCCGTAGATTATCTTCTACTTTGTTGAAATCAAAACTGGTTAATTCTCCCTTTCCTTCAACTGTAGTTTTAGCACTCAAAACAGCATTCAGTTTTGCCTTCACACCAAACAAATCCGCAACATTACTATTGTCTGTAAAAGCTTTCTGCACAAAAAACTGCGGTGTAAAGCTCAAATTTGTTTTATCAGTAGTTATTGCCGCAAAATTACGCTCAACAAAAAAACCACCTCGTTTCGTACCATCAAATCCTGGAGAGACTATAAATGGCTCAACTTGGCGTTCCCGACGGTCAATTTTTTGGTTATCTATGGGAATAGGTAAGGTCAAACTCTGGTCAAATACTAAACGCTGACGCTGGGTAGTAATGCGGTCTACCAAAGGTGCTTCTCGCGTCAACGTCACTTTATCCGCTCGTAATTCTAATTCTGGTGGTGAAAATGGATCATTAGTAATCCGCACATTGTTAGCTTGCCAGCCCTGTGGATAGAAGTCAATGCGTTGGGCTTCAAATCTTAACCGTTTGACAATACCACCTGTTTGCGGTGATGCAATGTTTCTGGCATCGGCTTGACCACCGATAGTAACATTAATTCCTCCAGGACTACTGATCCCAGTAACAGGCTGATTGGCGCGAATGCGATCGCTTGGTGGACGACTGGGTACACCCCCAGATGTAATATCTGTAGGTAGAGTGGGAGAGGTTGGTTGGAAAGCGAAATCTGTTTGAGTTGTGGGAACGTAAATTTCCCCACTGCCATTTTCCAAATCTCCACTATCTTGGACAAAATTATAGGTAAAACGTTGTCCCCGGAGTACCTGATTGCCTCTGGTTAAAGCCACATTGCCTTCCCCTACAGCAATTAAATTATCCAAACTTACTTGCAATCGATCAGCATCCACAACCGCCCCATCAAATCGCACCACAACATTACCTTCTGCGGTAACAATCCGCCTTTGCTCATCATATTCTTGACGGTCGGCGATTACCTCTACAACTCTTTGTCTTACTTGTGGAGTATTCCCTAATTGTGGATCTGCTGGAACAGTTGCTGGAGGTGGGGGAAATTCTACAGTAGTAGAAGTTGAAGGTTGGTTATTGGGATTACGAGGCTTAAACTCAATAATATTTTGGACTGGAAGAGAATTTTGTGCAGTTTCCCCAGTAGCTCCTGCCAGATTAATTTTGCCCTCAGATGCCTCTAAAGTCACAGAATTTTGCTGTTCTGCTGGACTTGATGTTTTGATAACAACTGGTGACTGAGACAACAATAAATTTTTTCTCTTGACAACTTCACCAGAAATTTTTGGCAATGTCACAGATGAAGTGTTGTTATGATCAGCAATTTCCACTTGGGGAGCCGGAACTGCCAATGATTTTCTTAAAGATGAAGTGTTGTTATGATCAGCAGTTTTCACTTGGGGAGCCGGAACTGCCAATGATTTTCTTAAAGATGAAGTGTTGTTATGATCAGCAATTTCCACTTGGGGAGCCGGAACTGCCAATGATTTTCTTAAGAGCGCCGCAGTCCTAGAAGCCCTAAGAGGGGAAAACTCCGGTGGGAATTTTTCTGGTTCAGGGGTTAAAGGTAAAGATTTGGCAGCTACTAATTTATCCTGATTAGCCCGGTTGGAATTTGGCAGTCCATTGTAAGTCTCAATCAAGTTTCCTGGAGTTGCCAGTTGCTGCACATCAGTCTGTTCCTCTACCACAGAAGCAGAAGCGGGAGAAGTGGCAGGTTTTAAATATTCGATAATGGGGGGTGAGTCAGGTGGCAAAACTGGATGAAGCATATCTCAAGACAATCAAGCTAACAAAAAGGCAGGTATCAAGCCGGAAGGATTAATTACACATTTGCCTTCCGACTTTCGCCTTCTGCTGACTTGCAGTAAGCCGCCAAGAGGATGACACTGTATCATTTTTCCAAATTGGTCGCCAGAGTTTGGGCGTTTAGTGTCTTCCACCTTCCAGCTGCTGTGGATGATTTGTGGCGTTGTTACTCTGAATCTCGCTGTCCGGGGTTACGAGCAGGGTCGTTTGACAAAAACCCAAACACAAAAATTCCGACAAAGAATGCAACAACAATATAAACAGCGATTTTTAAAGTCACCATAAAAATATCTCCCAGGGGTATGACAAAAAAGCTCTCAACAATCTGCTATACAGAAAAGATAGCTCCTTTATCTTACCCATATCTCGTTCTTTTTTCGAGAATTTTGGTGAGAGAACCTTACTCTTGAGTTTAGGCGCTTCTATGTCTGACCTGGCTAATTTTGAGATTTTGCATTCACAAGCCCAAATTGAGAATCTAAAACCTACACTCATTGACGTTAGCTGATGCTAGAGGTTTCCCAAGCGCTTCAAATTCATTTTACTTATACTATTTTGGATTTGGGATTTTAGAGGGTGAAACATAGACAAGCCATGATTTTGGGCTATCTATCTGCCACAATGATTTTAATAACTCTCTAAAAACCTCTTTCCTTTCCTTCTCCTGTCGGAGACGCTGCGCGTTAGCGGAGGTTATGCCTACGCCGCTCTACACTACCGCTTTAGCAATAACTGTCCAACCGATACAAAAAAGCTAACTAATGCTAACAAGAGCCAGCTTTTTCTTCCTGCTTCATCCTATTCGTGTCGGCACGATCTAGTCCACAGGCTAATACGGTCAACCTGACCGCTTCTTGACTCAAGTTACGAGCAGCATTTACATCTCTATCACAATCAAACCCACAGTAAT
>NZ_JACJTQ010000056.1 GCF_014698735.1 Anabaena catenula FACHB-362 | reverse complement strand
GGCATCTCTAACGCTTATTTTAGCGTACCAGCCAGCTACCTTTGCATTGGGGCATCTCACTTTTAAAAGCAGTGGCAGTAACACTTTAGCTATTTCCGGAGATGTCTAATGCAGAATTTCATATCTCGATAGCCCAAGCCAACGACCAAAAGCCGAGACATTACCCTGAGTGTATTGATTTACATAAGCCTTGAGCATCGTTTTAATAGTCTCTCTCGGAGGTGGACTGGGGAACTCAGGGGCTAATCGTATTAAATTTCCCTCCAGAAGCCGGAATAGCTTCAATCCCAGCAACAGCAATTTGACCTGGGTTTTTGCGTAATGAAGGCAGAAATTCCTCAAGCAGCATCTTTTCAAGACGCTCTCTGCACACAGATTCTTAACACCATCATGCAACATCGATAGCTTGGTTCGTCAAAAGTTAGATAAACAGCGAGAATACGACGGCTGTAGGCATCAATTAAAAGCGTTGCCCAAGGTCTACCTAGAGAATGCCCTGTACGAGAACAGACTAGCTCAATATCTAGTTGAGTATGGTCAATGTGAGCTATCTCAAATGGACGGTCACCATGACGTGGAGTGGTTAATTTCAACTCCCAGTAAAATAATGATTGCTGATAGGCTGCTCTGGCTCCTTTGCGTTTTTTTATCTGTCGATAGCCGGAACGGTGTTTAATTCTAGAACAAAATGTAGCGTAGCTAGGAAGCTTTTCTGTTAGACCTGCTTTCTCCCATTCTCTGGCGAGAATTCCGTAAACTGCTAATTTTGTTTTCTGTTGAAAAGTCTCATAATGGTCTTCTATAATTTTGTCAATAAAATCTTGAGATGATGACGAGATTTTGGGGAGGCGGTTGCCTTTAGCTCTATGTTTATCTAAAAGTCCAATATAACCACATTTGTGAGCAAGTTGAGCTGCTTTAAATTTAGCTTTCCATCTGCGAATCGTACTTCCAGGTACAGTTTCATTATGCCGAGAACAGCCGTTGAGATAAGGTTCAATCACTTGATATCTTCTGTTTGCCTCTGCCAAATCTTCAGGACTAGCACTGAGAAAAATATCCATGCCTTTGGGAGTGATTCTTAATTGATTGTCAGCTTTAGTTTCCTGGGGACTTTTGTTAAAGTTTAAGGTTTTTAGCCCGTCGAGCATATTGGGCTGAGACTTGACCATTTGAGCATAAGCTACTGCGGTTTGTTGGTCACGAAAAAGATGTACTCTCTCTGGCTCTGCTAGAGGGGCAGCACTTAAGTTAATGTAAATTTTTTGATTGGCTATTAAAGCATTTATCTCGTCAGAATTAATTTGGTGAACATGAAGAAGTTCCCAATAATTTATGCCAGGATTTAATGTTACTAAGTCAGTTATATTTTCAGCTATTTCTGGGTTAATTTGGTAATTTTCATCGGCATAGGCTTTGAGAAATAGTCGATTTCTGTATTTAATCCAATCAATTTCTGCATCTAACCGGATTCGGTAGTATAAACCTAATTTTTCTGCATAGGTCATTGCTGGTGGGTTATGCCATTTCCCATCTTCTGTGCGTTTATATCGCTGCGGTTGTTTGGTCGCTAATTTCTCTAATCTTTTTTCTGGTTTCCACTCTTCAAAACCTGCACTCTTGTTGCGAATGACAAAAAAGTCAGGTATATGTGAAGCTTTGACTATTTGCCCACTATTTGATAGGTATTCTAAAGTAATTTGATAGGGTTGGTCGTAGTATTCTAGAACATCTGGGTCTTCTTCATACTCCTCAACACCAGGCAGTTCTATTTTGTGAGACTCAAATTGGATGGTTTTTCCCATTTTGCGACTTGCGTAGTCGCCCCTAACATTGATGCTACTACTCTTCACTCGCCGGATTGGTTCAGAGTCGCGGATTTGGGTGATTATTTGCCGCGCTGCTTGTGGTAGATTTACGTAGCGACACCAATCATTAAACTCTTGGTCGCTTAACACACTGACCCCCAAGCCTTTCAAGAGGCAATAGGCTCCTACCACAAATCTAGACTTTCTCTCATTGAACGGTATGGATGCTGATACAAATCTTTATAATTACCAGTTCAATCCGCTGCGCCATTTTATGCTTTAAAAACGCTCACTTTATCCTTTAAGTAACAAGTTAAATCAAAGTTTTGGTTTTCTACCCCTACATCCTGTTGGTTAAGTAACAATTTTACATCTTTAGTTTCTGATTCAGTTGCATAAACATACTGCACACCCAAATACTGAGCTATCTTCTCAAAAATCACATCAGCAGAAAATGGTTTACGGACAAAATCATTACAACCAGCAGCTAAAATTTCGGTTCTTTGTTCCTCAAATGCACTGGCAGTCAAAGCAATAATTACTGTTTTTTGATCTGATTTAGTTTGTTGCATAGCTTGAATTTTTTTTGTAGCTGTGTAACCGTCCATTAATGGCATACGCATATCCATCCAAATTAAATGGGGTTGCCATTGTTGCCACATCGTTATCGCTTCCTGTCCATTGGTAGCAATACCAGTTTCAAAACCAACTGATTCGAGTAATTGTGTTAATAGTTCTCTGGTTTCGGGGCGATCATCTACTATCAAAATTCGGAAGTTTGGTTGATTTGCAGCCAATTTTACAACCTGTTTTTTATTGACAATTTCTGTTGGTGGTTGTGTAATTTGTACTGATATATCAAACCGAAAAATTGAGCCTTTGCCCAAGGTACTACGGCAATTAATATCACCCCCCATCAACCGGACAAACTGCCTACTAATTGCTAATCCTAAACCTGTTCCTTCTTGTGCTTGCTTGCCTGAACTTGTTTGTACAAATGGTTGAAATAAACTTTCTATATCTGTACTAGAAATTCCACATCCCGTATCTTCAATCTCGAAAATAATCACTTGGGAAGATTCTGTTTGATTCCCCAATTCCACACGCAGTTTTACTAATCCATTATCTGTAAACTTCACTGCATTTCCTAACAAGTTAATTAGAACTTGGCGCAGTTTTACTTCATCTGTAATTACATATTTAGGTAAATTTTCTGGTAGTTGAAAGACAATACTAATGAGTTTGCCTTGATTAATTAAAGGTACACATAAAATTGATTTAGGTTGGGCAGCTTGAATATAATTGTCGCTGGTAAAATTGCCTTCATTCGTTGCATCATTTAACACTACAATTTCCTTTGTCCGAGCAACATAATTGACGATAGCTTCAGAAAGTATTTGGCAGTTATCTACAGGTATTGGTTGTAAAAGAGTAGTCCCTTCAGAATTGATACTTCCTTCAGCCTCAATCACTAACTTTTCCTGATCGGCTAAAATCAGATAACCTTTTTGAGCGCCCGCATTTTCTATGAGAATCTTCATTAAACTAGATAGTAAATTATCTAGCATAATTTCCCCAGAAATAGCTTGAGAAGCTTTCATGACTGTGGTAATGTCAAGATTAGAAGTAGAACCAGTATTGCTGATGCTAATAGAAGTTTTAGCATCTTTACTTTTGGATGAATTTATAGTTAATAATTGAGGGTATTGTGTTTCTAAATGTTGGACTTTAGCTGCTGCACCCCAGAGTTGATAGTGATACCGTGCTTCCTGCATATAAGCTCTGGCTGTCAGTTCTTTACCTGTGGATAAATAAAACTTGGCAGCTAGTTCGTAAGCGATCGCAGCTTCATGGATATATTCATTTTCTTTTGCCAGGGATATAGCGCGATCATATAAGTCACTAGCTTGATTATTTTTACCAAGAACTCTATACTTTTCTGCTTCTACCAAATAAAACTTGTGTAAATGATTCATTGGCGAAAACCTTGCCCATTTTTTCATTTTATTTTGATTAATTTTTATTTGTTTGAGCAAATCTTTTTTTTTCGATTTTGAAACGGAAGGATACACAGATAATTTAATTAGAGAATTATAAAAATTATATATAGCAGCACCTAAAAGTCCCACCAGAGAATCCATATAAACTTCCGATGTTTCTAAATTTGTAACTGCTTGTGAAAAATCATCAAATAAATAATTCACAAAAGCTTTCTGATAATAAAAACTACATATTGATGTGCGGTCATGAGCTTGAATATCTAATAATAGTTTTTGTGATATTCCTTTATCTTCAGCTAACAAATCATCAATATTGCCCGGTTTGTGCATAATGTATGATACAATATGGTTAAGAAAAATAAGCATTTGTAAATTTCTTTCTTGCTTAAATTTCTGAATAGCATGACTGTATTTAATAATTTCACTGTTAACAAATGATAGTTCTTTACCCACGAAAAAAGAATTGTAGCAATACTGGGCTGCACAATAGGTAGCATTTTCTAAATCTCCCGTTTCTAGACCTAGAGTATACCCTTCTAAAAGAGGTTCTAATGTTTGCTTACCATGTTCCTGCCAATGTTGAATAAAAGCACTGACAATGTAAATTGTTTTAGCTGCTGTTTCTTTGGCATTAAGTTGTGTTAATAGACTCAAAGCTAAATTACCAAATTTATATCCTGATTCAATATCTCCTAGTGCGCCACAAAGAATTAGTCCATAACTAGCGTAACTAATGGGCGATGAGGTAGTATTGCCATATTTAATTGATAAATTAGTTGCTTTTAAGACAATTATCGGTAACAGTTTAGGCACAGCCATATAAATAGCAGAACCAATACTGCTAAGAATTTTCATTACAGCTATTTTTTCGGGAGATGTCATTTTTGTCAGGTTTTTTAAGTCAAAAATTTGTTTACTTAATAGGGTGAATTTGACTTGTATTACCCCCAAAAAAATATCTAGCAGAGTTGGTTTAATAGATATATTTACTTTCAATTCTTTGAGAACTACTAGCCCAATCTGAATCACTTTTAGTAGTTGACGTTGTGCTGTTAAAGCAAAGATTTGAATTTCATAGGCTGTTACTTTATCCAGTAAAGTAACAGCACGTTGCAGCACGACTGAAATTAATTTATCCATTGTGTCAAATTGACCACACAAATAGGCAGTTTCTGCCGCTTCCACATACAAGCTAAGGGTAAGATCGTACTGCTTCTCCCATCTATTAGCTGCCAACAATTCTAAGCCTTGTGTCAGGTATTTCCATGCAGTTTCATAAGCTGTTGACTTTTTCGCTTGCTTGCCAGCAATTAAATTTAACTTAGCTAGTTCATCTCTTTGCTGTTGGTTATCAATTAATTTAATTCCATAATTTAAGTGATAAACAATGGAAAATATTTCGTTTTCTTGGTCTAAAGTTGACGTATTATTCAACAGCAAATTGCCAATTCGAGGATGAATAATAGGTTTATATTTTTCAGGAATTAAGGAATAAGCTGCTTGCTGCACCCTATCATGGACGAATTTGTATAAAACTTTAATTTCATCTGAAAAAAATCCTAACTGAATGAAAGTATAATCTTTAGCAATAGGCTGTATCAAACCTTGTGTAATAGTTTCCCATAGCAATTCTTTGGTTTTATCAATGCTGGTTTTATTGATAATTGATAAAGTTTGTACATCAAATTGACTACCAATACAAGCTGCTAATTTTAAAACTTGTTGTGTTGACTCTGATAAAGCTGTAATTTTCTCGGTCATTAAATCGACAACATTCTCAGCAATAGGTGCAGATTTAATTTCTTCAATATTCCATTTCCAATCTCTTTTGTTAATATCAAAGTTGAGTAATTTTTTATTATAGATAAATCTTAAAAATTCTATTAAAAAAAATGGATTGCCGGCAGTTTTTTCTAAAGCTAATTTTGCTAAAGGTAAAGATTGTTCTTGTGTGCATTTGAGTGAATTACAAATTAATTGGCTAATAGAGGCGATGTCTAAAGGCATCAGGTATAAATCATTAATTGTTGCTCCTACCTGTTGGATATTATCAATAGTTAATAATAATGAATGTCCTTGAGTTACTTCATTCTCTCGATACGCACCTATTAATAGAAAATATTTTTTTTGCCATTGTGTCATTAAACTTTCAATTATTTTTAATGAGGCTATATCTGCCCATTGTAAATCGTCAATAAAAATTACTAATGGATGTTGTTTTTGGGCAAATACACTAATAAAATTCTGTAAGACGATGTTAAAGCGGTTCTGTACTTCCTTCGGTGGTAATTCTGGTACATCAGGCTGAATACCAATAATTAATTCTACTTCAGGAATAACATTAACAATTACTTTGCCATTGCTTTGTACAGCAGCTAATATTTTCTCTTTCCAAGCTGCTATTTCTGCTTCACTTTCTGTTAGTAGTTGTCTAATTAATTCTCGCAAGGCTTGAATTAAGGCGCTATAGGGTATGTTACGCTGTAATTGATCATATTTCCCAGCAATAAAATAGCCTCTTTTCTGGGTGAGTGGTTGATAAATTTCTTGTACTAATGATGTTTTGCCGATGCCAGAGTATCCAGAAATAAGTATGAGTTCGCTGGTTCCTTGGCTGACTCTTTCTACTGCTGCTTTGAGTGTAGTAATTTCTGCTTCTCTACCATAGAGTTTTTGCGAAATCTGGAATTTATCGGAAATGTCTTGTTGTGCTAGGGGAAATTCTAAAATTTTGTCGTTTTGTTGTAATTGTCTGAGACATTCTTTTAAATCTGCTTGAATACCAATTGCATTTTGATATCTTTCTTCGGCAGTTTTGGCTAATAATTTAATGATAATCTGAGAAATGATGGGGGGAATTTCTGGATTAATTAAATGTGGTGCGATCGCTTGTTTTGCTAAATGACAATGTACTAATTCAATTGCATCTGTGGCTACAAATGGTAGTTGCTGAGTTAGCATTTCATAAAATGTTACTCCTAATGAATAAAAGTCTGTGCGATAGTCTATAACTCTATTCATTCTCCCTGTTTGTTCTGGTGAGATATAAGCTAGAGTTCCTTCTAAGATATTGGGATGGCAAATAGTTGGTGTTTCTCTGGTTAAGATAGTGGCAATACCAAAATCAATAATTTTTACTTGTTGTGTTTGGGGATGAATAATTATATTAGCTGGGTTGATATCATGATGAATAATATTCTCCGCATGGATTTCTGCTAAGGTTTGGGTAATTTGAATGCCAATTTTTAAAAATTCTTGAAGAGTTAATTTTCTCTGTGAGATAAGCGACTTTAGAGATTCACAATTATCATCTTCAAATATAATAGCTAAGGTATTTTGATATTTTTCTAAACTTCTGGTTTTGACTGTTCCTTTGAGTTTTAAAGAAGAAACTAATTTATATTCTAATTTAGACCGAGCGATCGCTTCTTTACTAGGATAATCTTGCTTGAGAATTTTAATAATGACTGGTGTCTGATCTTGCTGGCAGACTGCCCTGAAGACTAGGGAATTATCACTTTCATAAATTTTATTGAGGTTATTATATCCAGAAATTTCAAACATAGTTGCATTACCTTACAAGTCACGGGTATTTGTTTGGGTCAATTCCAGAATTTCGTCAAAACAGAAGCGACGCACTAAATCAGTTAACGCGGCTGCTAAATCAGCATGAGCATCAGGAATTTGAGTAATGAGTTGTAAAATGCGATCGCCATCCACCTCCAAAGCAGCTTGATGTACTTCAACAATCCAATCACTCGACATCACCTGAGTTAAGTCACGATATTGTTGTCCTTTGTCTGCATCCTTGCGACTGGGTATTGGTTTCGCCTCTGTAGTTTCTGACTTTTGTGCATAGATGTACTGAACTCCCAAATACTCAGCCATCTTGTCAAAAATCATATCAATGGAGAATGGCTTACGGACAAAATCATCACAACCAGCAGCTAAAATCTCTACACGCTGTTCCTCAAAAGCACTGGCAGTCAAAGCAATAATCACCGTCTGGCTGTCTAGTTTAGTTTTTTGCATGGCTTTAATCTGCTGTGTGGCGGCGTAACCATCCATTAGAGGCATACGCATATCCATCCAAATCAAGTGGGGATGCCACTGTTGCCACATCTCCACTGCTTCCTGACCATTTGTCCCATGACGGGTTTCAAAGCCCACAGATTTGAGTAATTGCGATAATAATTCTCGTGTTTCTGGGCGGTCATCAACTACAAGAATTCGGTAGGCTGGTTGATTGGCAGCGAGTTTTACCACCTGCCGTTGATTGACTATTTCTATTGGTGGTTGAGTAATTTGCACTTGTACATCAAAGTGAAAAATCGACCCTTGCCCCAAGGTACTAGTGCAGTGAATATCTCCTCCCATTAACCTGACAAACTGGCGACTAATTGCTAGTCCTAAACCTGTTCCTTCTTTTGCTTGCTTTCCACTACTTGTTTGCACAAAGGGTTGGAACAGTCCTTCAATATCTGCGACAATCATGCCACATCCGGTATCTTCTATCTCGAAGATGAGGGATTGGGTATTGGCGATTGGGTACTCAAAAGAGTCTAACTCATTTTGATTAGTTTCTTTCCTAGTTCCTAATCCCCGATTTCCAGTACCCAAATTTACACGCAGCTTCACTACTCCTTGAGCCGTAAACTTAACGGCATTACCCAACAGGTTAATTATTACTTGGCGTAGTTTACCTTCATCTGTAATCACGTACTCAGGTAAATCTGGTGCCAGTTGAAACTGTAGTGATAAACCTTTAGCTTGAGTTCGGACTAAAAACATTTCTGCCAAACTTTGCAGCAACAGGTGTAAGTTGAAGGGAACTGGGTTTAATACTTGCTTTCCCGCTTCAATTTTGGACATTTCCAGTACGTCATTAATTAGGCTCAGTAGGTGTTCACCACTGCGGTTGATAGTTGCCAAGTAATCCCGTAAGTGACCTATCAAGTTTGAATCTCGATTCATCAGTTGGGCAAAACCAAGAATGGCATTTAGCGGTGTCCGCAGTTCATGACTCATATTCGCCAAGAAAACACTTTTGGCGCGATTGGCTGCTTCGGCTACTTCTTTAGCTTGTTTGAGTGCTGCTTCTGCTTGCTGTCTGGCGCGACCAATGGCAATCAATTCTCCTACTAGTTTCAGCAAACTGATATCTTCTTCGCTCCAAGTTTTGCTGTGGTGAATTACGTCTGCACCTATGCATCCCACCACTTGATCACCATGAATCATCGGTACTATCACTGCCGATTGAATCCCTTGTGCGGCAAAAAATATTGTGTCTGGGATATGGGTTGGTAGTTCAGCGACACAGGAAAATTGTACGGTGTTACCACTGAGAATTTGACTGTGGCAATGGGGCAGTTGATGGGCAGCGTTTGTTACCTGTGTGGATAATAGCTCAACACCAAGAGCAGACCATTCATAAATCAGGTAGAATCGGTTTTGGGCTGCGGAAAGTTCAAATATAAAGCTACGTTCGGCTTGGAGAAAATGAGCGATCGCCTGTAGTGTAAAATTAACAGCTATCTCTGCATCTTGGTCGATGAACTGGCGGGAAATGCCACTGAGTAAACTTTCTCCTGCGGCGCGATGCTGGAGTTGTAATTGCGTATTCTGAAGTTCAGCTGTTCTCTGGTCAACTCTTGCTTCCAGCGTGGAATAGAACCGAGCATTTTCAATGGAAATGGCCGCTTGTGAGGACAGCAGGTTTAATATTTCTAATCGCTCTTGGCTAAAGGCTCCTGTTGTCAGATTATTTTCTAGATAGACAATTCCTACAAGTTTGCCTTGATTCAATAGCGGTAGGCAAAGAATTGATTTAGGCTGGCATTTTTGAATGTAAGGATCAACTATGAATTGTCCCTCATGGGTGGCATCATTCAAGATGATACTTTCTTTGGTGCGGGCAACGTAGTTGATGATTGCTGGTGATAATTCTAGTGAGGTTTCAATAGGTAGAGATTGCAAAACACTAATGCGCTCAGTAGATTGGATATCATCACTATTCACTGTTCCCTGAGCTTCTATCAGCAGTGTTCCTTGATTTTCTAAAATCAAAAAACCTTTTTGCGCCCCAGCATTTTCTATGAGGGTTTTCATCAGTTTAGCTAGTAGTTCATCTATAACTATCTCACTTGCCAGAGCTTGATTTGCTTTAATCACTGTTGTTAAGTCTAGTGCTTCACCACTACTACTGCCACTTGTTGATGAAAGAGAATTTGGGGTTTTGTTAATTCTGGTCTTTTGACTTACTTCTAATGTTTGTAATAATTGCGGGTATCGGGTTTCTAAATCTTTAACCTTGGCTTTTGCTCCCCATATTTCATAACAATAGCGAGCATCTTGCATATATACCCTTGCTATTTTTTCTTTGCCTATTGCTAGATAAAATTTAGCTGCTAATTCGTTTGCTAGTGCTTCTTCGTTGATATATTCATTTTCTTTAGCCAGAGTAATAGCTCGATCATATAAGTCTATAGCTTGATTATTTTTGTTTAAAATCCGTTGGATTTCAGCTTCAACTAAATAAAATTTGTGTAGATAATTCATAGGAGCATAATGCGCCCATTTTTTTAGCTTTTCTTGATTAGATTTTAAAGTTAAAAATATTTGTTTTTGTTGCTTTTTAGTGTTTTTTTATACCCAGATAAATTACTTAAAGAATCATAAAAATACAATACAGGAATACTCATACTTCCTGCTGCACCCTCGAAATATTTTTTGGCATTTTGGGAATTTTCTATAGCTTGTTCATAATCTTCAAATAAGAAACATAATATTAATTTATAAAGATATATATGAAAAATAGAATTACGGTCATTGACGGCAATATCAATAGATAATCTCTCAATTTCATCATATAATTTTCCAATTAAATAACAAGGTTTTTTAGACTCTCCCATTAAGTTTAATAGCATCTGCCGAGATAAATTAATATTATTTATGTTGATTCCTTGGTGGATTTTATTCACCGTATCAGCATATTTAGATAATTCTTCGCCAAGAGTTACTAATTCCTTGCCAACCATCCAAGCATAGGTTGCATAAATGCCTATAGCATAAGCAGAATATTCTAAATCTCCTGTTTCTATACCTAGAACATAGGCCTCCAGCAATGCGGGTAAAGTTTGACGACAATGTTCTTTCCAATGTCTAATTCCATAACTCAATATAACCAGTATCCTTGTTCCTAGTTTTTGGGCGTTAAGTTTTTGTAAAAATTTAAAACCTAGTTGCCCAAACTTATATCCAGACTCAATATCACCTATAGTTCCACAAAGTATTATTCCATAATATAGATACATTAATAATACTTTGTCGTCACTGCCATATTTAATAGATAAACTGATAATTTTAAATGTCAATAAAGGAAATAATTCTGGTTTAGCAATATAGGCAGCAGAAGCTATAATATTAATAATTCGTATTGCTGTTTTCTTTTCTAAGTTTTGAATGTCCGATAGATTTATTAACTCATCAATGCGCTTATCAAGCAAGTGTAGTTTGAGAGTAAACAAACCCATCATAATGTTTAACTTACTTGGGTTTTGAGGAAAATTAATTCCCAAAAACTTCAAAACCTTAATTCCGAGTTGAATCGCTTCTATAAGCTTACGCTGAGTAATAAGAGCAACAATTTTTACTTCATAAATCTTGATTTTGTCCAATGTCAATTTAGCATTTTGCAATCCTATAGAAACAAATTGCTCCATTTCTTGATATTGACCACATAAATAAGCAGCTTCTGCTACTTCTATATATATAATTAGGGTAAGATCATATTGTTTTTCCCACCTATTTGCTGCTAATAATTGCACAGATTTTTGTAGATAGATAAAAGCAGATTGATAAGCTGTTGATGCTTTTGCTTTCTTGGCAGCAATCAGGTTTAGTTTAGCTAATTCATCTCTCTGATGTTGATGATCAATAACATCAATAGCATTATTTAGCTGATTAACAATATCAAACATTTTTTCTTCTTGTTCCTGAATTGAGGAATTCTGGAGTAGTAATTGACCAATTTTTAAATGAATAGCGGGCTTTTGCTGTTCTGGTATGAGGGAATAAGCAGCTTGTTGTACTCTGTCATGGATAAATTTATAAGCAACTCTTGTATCAGCATCAATAAGTTGTGCTGAAATAAGTTTGTAGCTGTTGCCAATAGGTACCACTAGACCTTCTTGAACAGCATTCCTTAGTTTTTGTTCTGTGATTACTAAATTACTGTTATTAATAACCGACAACAAAAATAAATCGAATTGATTACCAATACAAGCCGCTAATTTTAAAATTTGTTGCGTGGACTCTGGTAATTCAGTAATCTTATCTGCCATTAACTCAACAACATTTTCAGCAATAGGTGCGGCTTTAATTCGCGCGATATTCCATTCCCATTCTCTTTGAGTAATGTTAAAGTTGAGTAGTTGTTTATTATAGATAAACTTTAAAAATTCTATTAAGAAAAAAGGATTACCAGCAGTTTTTTCTAAACCTAATTTTGCCAAAGGTAAAGCTCTTTCCTGTTTACATTTGAGTGAATCAGAAATTAATTGGCTGATGGAAGTGATTTCTAAAGGCTCTAGATATAAATAATTAATTGTTACTTCTGCCTTTTTAATATTATCAAGAGTTAAAAACAATGGGTGTGCTTGACTGACTTCATTATCTCGATATGCACCTATCAAGAGCAAATATTTTTTCTGCTGTTGCGTCATTAAATATTCAATCAGGTTTAAGGAAGCTATATCTGCCCATTGCAAATCATCTATAAAAATTACTACTGGATGTTCTTTTTGAGTAAAGACGCTGATAAAGTTTTGAAAAACTAAGTTGAAGCGGTTTTGTGCTTCCTTCGGCGGTAATTCTGGTACATCCGGTTGAGCGCCAATAATTAATTCAACTTCTGGAATAACATTAATAATCACTTGGCCATTGCTTTGCACAGCAGCCAGCATTTTTTCTTTCCAAGCTGCTATCTCTGCTTCAGTTTCTGTTAGCAGTTGTCGCATCAATTCTCGCCAAGCTTGAATTAAAGCACTATAAGGGATATTGCGTTGTAATTGATTATATTTTCCAGAGATGAAATAGCCTCTTTTCTGGGTTAGGGGTTGATAAATTTCTTGTACTAATGCTGTTTTTCCGATTCCAGAGTATCCAGAAATGAGTATGAGTTCACTGGTTCCTTGGCTGACTCGTTCTACTACTGCTTTGAGGGTGGCAATTTCGGTTTCTCTACCATACAGTTTTTGCGAAATCTGGAATTTATCGGAAATGTCTTGTTGGGCTAGTGAAAATTCTAAAATTTTACCTGTTTGTTTTAATTGTCGTAAACATTCTTGTAAATCTGCTTGTATACCAATCGCGCTGTGATATCTTTCTTCAGCCGTTTTTGATAATAATTTGATAATAATATTAGAGATATCCGGGGGAATTTCAGGATTTATCAGATGTGGTATTATCGCTTGTTTAGCAAGATGACAATGTACCAGTTCCATTGCATCTGCGGCGGCAAATGGTAATTGATGAGTAAGCATTTCATAGAATGTTACACCCAAGGAGTAAAAGTCTGTGCGGTAATCTATGACTCGATTCATTCTTCCAGTTTGTTCTGGCGATATGTAGGCTAGAGTCCCTTCTAAGATATTTGGATGGCAAAGATTTGGCGTTTCTCGCGTTAAGATGGTGGCGATACCAAAGTCAATGATTTTTACTTGTTGTGTTTGAGGATGAATAATTATATTGGCTGGGTTGATGTCATGATGGATGATATTTTCGGCATGAATTTCTGCTAAGGTTTGGGTAATTTGAATGCCTATCTCTAAAAATTCTTGGAGAGGCAGTTTTCTCTGTGATAGGAGTAACCTTAGAGATTCACAGCCATCATCTTCAAAGATAATCGCCAGTGTATTTTGATATTTTTCTAAGCTTTTGGCTCGGACTGTTCCCTGGAGTTGTAAAGAACTAACTAGTTGATATTCTAATTTATAACGGGCGATCGCTTCTTTAGTTGGATAATCTTGCTTGAGAATTTTAATAATAACTGGTGACTCATCTTGCTGGCAGATTCCCCTGAATACTAGGGAATTATCACTTTCATAGATTTTGTTTAGGTTGGTGTAGCCAAGAATCTCAAACATAGTTGCACTATCTTACAAGCCACGAATATTTGCTGCGGTCAATTCCAGGATTTCGTCGAAGCAGAAGCGACGCACTCAATCAGCATAAACATCATGAAAGACAACTCGCCCTGCTTCAATCTTAGACATTTCTAAGACATCATCAATTAGGTTGAGCAGGTGTTCGCCACTGCGGTTGATGGTTGCTAAAGATTCCCGTTGTTTGGGGTTGAGCGTGCGATCGCGCTCCATCAATTGGGCAAAACCCAGGATAGCATTTAATGGTGTCCGCAGTTCATGGCTCATATTCGCTAAAAACATACTTTTAGCACGGTTAGCAGCTTCTGCTGCTTCCTTGGACTGGGTCAGTGCTTCTTCGGCTTTATGTCTAGCACGACCCATAGCTAGGGCGTAATACTTTTTAGCCTACGAAGGTCCCTGGTGACACTTGGAGTAACACTAAGCTGTTAAACCTTTAAGTTTGACATTGAGGTAGGCAGGGGTGCTTTCTTGCAGGGGGCTGGGGAGAAGGATTAACGCTTTTTCCACAAAATGAAAAATATGCAATTTAAATGCCGATTAGCTTACCCCTAAAAATGGCCACTCCACAGCGATCGCCAACGACGGGCCGGTACACCATCGCACCTAATCAAAAAACGAACTCCTTGCTATGCAAAGCCATGGAACTCTTATTTTTACTAGCGTTGATGAGCTACCCATATACTGGAAGCCTAATCAAAAAATTTTTTCTAAAATTGCATTTTCTCCCCTAGTTTTACCCGATTTCTCTCTAAATTAAAAGCAGTTAAGCAGAGAAAATTGCATCGGGTAAATGCAAATTACCTGCTGTAACGCAAAAACTAACTTAAACGTATTTGATTTCTAAATCAATAGGAGATTATTCCATGTTATCACAAATCAAAGAATTGCTCACCAATGCTCAACTGCAAGAGAAAATTAAAGGAGCTACTACCCTAGCAGAAACTATGCAGATGATCGCGGCTGCGGGTGCAGAGAAAGGCTACAAAATCACCACTGAAACGATTTCTCACATTTTAGCAGAGTTAACTGCTGTAGAATCCTACGAACTGAGCGAGGAGGAATTACTTAGCGTCAGTGGCGCTCGTAGTGGGCATACCTCAAGGATTGACGTTCATTGTACGTCTGGAAGTTGCTCAAACCATTGCACACCTACTTAGAGCAGCTATTAACTAGTGAGCATACCTCATTGATTGACCCCCAGCCTCCTCTTTTTTAGAGGAAACTGGGGGGATTCAGGCAACGCAAATTATATAAACAATTGATTTTGTCCTATTCAGTTAATCACTGATTTTTGGTTCTGAAATTCACAACATAGATAGTATCTAAAGTAAAGTATAGCCATGATTCAAAAAATTGTTGCTTTTAAACAGCAGAGCGCAGTAGAAAGCTTCCTAAAAATCATTGCCGATGCCAGTTTTCTTTGGGAACGCCTGAATGTAGAAAAATTTTTGATTGATATTAATCAACTGAATGAACAAGAGATTGATAGTCGTCTTGATCATTGGTGTCAAACCGTGGCACAAGGTAAATGGGATATTTTGCAAAAACGCTTGCAGTGGGACGGATTAGACCTGAATACTGTTCGTCAGCGCATGGGAACTGTACAAATTGTTGCTCTTCAAAATTTACCAGACTGGGCAAAAACCTTGCAACAAATCATGCAACCTTCCGCAGATTTTATACTTACTAAGGAAATATTTCTAGCAGTCACTCCTCAAGATCCGCTCCCTTTTGAAGATGTACTTTTGCGATTTGTTTGGGTTGCTAGGCAACAGTTACTTAGTCGCTTTGGTTGTATTGAATTGACCAAAGATGATTTCCCTTTATCTCATCTCACAGAAGTTGCTTACCATTCTTTAGAGCGTAGTCTACTGCAACGACTAGCAAAAATTTGTTACAAGACTTTGGATTTTGAATTTGCTCAGGTTCGTCCATTTGGGTCAAATCTACTAAATTTGTTACAAATAAAAACAGAAAACAACAACAATAAGACTTACTACAATCAGTTTGTTAATCAACTCCTCCAAGATGGATTACTGACATTCTTTCAAAAGTATTCGGTTCTGGGTAGGCTAGTAGCAACAGTGATAAATTTTTGGGTAGACTCTACTGCCGAGTTTATCCAACGTTTGGCTGAAGATACACCAAACATCCAAAGAACTTTTGGTTCAACACACGCCAACGACAAAATTGCTGAAATCCAAACCTCTCTCTCCGATTCCCATAAGCAGGGGAGAACAGTTTTTGTACTCACATTTGAGTCTGGACTTAAATTAGTGTATAAACCCAAAGGTTTAGGGATTGAGGTTGCTTTTAACCAATTTTTGCACTGGTGCAATCAACATAGTCATCTATTGGAATTAAAAACCTTAAAATTACTCAACCGAGATACTTACGGTTGGGTAGAATATGTAGAACATCAGCCCTGTCATGATGAAGCTGCTGCTTTACGTTTTTATCAACGAGCTGGTATGTTGATGTGTGTAATTTATGCTCTTCGAGGTACAGACTGCCACAACGAAAACGTAATTGCCAGTGGTGAACATTTAGTTTTAGTGGATGTAGAAACTTTGTTACATCACGAGCCTCATGTGTTGGAAAACTTCTATAATAACCAAAATGAGGACGAAAAAATAGCAGAGCAACAGTTTCTTAATTCGGTACTGCGTACCGGACTATTACCAGAATGGAACTTTAGTTCTGATCGCCGTATTGCCTTCGATATCAGTGGCTTAGGTAGCACCACTACACAACAAGCTCCTCAGAAGTTTCCTTATTGGCAATCAATAAATACTGACAATATGCAGTTGCAGTATAAATATGGCGAATTACCCATTCAAAAGAATGTTCCTTACTTGGGTGATATTGCTTTATCCCCCATAGATTATCAGGAGTCAATTGTGACTGGGTTTAAACAGATGTATCGCTTTTTGATTGCACATAAAGATGATTTAATTGCTCCCGATAGTCCACTAACAGGTATGCAGGGGCAGCAAGTACGCTTTATTTTCCGTCCTACCCGCATCTATGGGACAATCTTGAACAAAACATGGTCTCCGGATTATCTCAAGCATGGAGTTGATTACAGTATTGAACTAGATCGCCTCAGTTGTGCGTTTCTATCTGTTCGGGAAAAACCAAATCCATGGCCAATATTAAATGCAGAACTGCAAGTAATGGCACAATTAGATATTCCCTACTTCACTGCTAATACAAGTAGTGATGAATTGAGTGTAGGAATTAATCAAGAGATTGCTAACTATTTCCAGCAACCTAGTTATCAACAATCTCTAGCTCAATTGCAGGCTATGGATGAAATTGATTTGGCTCGACAGGTAGCAATCATTCAAGGTGCTTTTTACGCTCAATTAGCGCAAACCTCTATTGGTCAAAGCCAGACATGGGAAGCCGAAACATTACCTGTGCTAAATTCTGGGCAACTTATTGCAGAAGCAGAAGCGATCGCTAATCAACTAGAAAGTAGAGCTATTCCCGATCCTGACGGCAGCGTTAACTGGATGGGCTTGGGTTATGTAATTAGTGCGGAGCGATACCGATTACAAGTATTAGGCTACAGTCTTTATGAGGGACGCTGTGGAGTGGCGCTGTTTTTATCCGCACTCAATCAGATGACTAAACAGCCACGCTTTCACGATCTGGCATTGAGAACATTACAGCCTTTGCGTCAGCAAATTCAGAAACTTGATCTAGAATCTCAGCAACGCATAGTACGTTTAGTAGGAATTGGCGGTGCATCAGGTTTGGGTTCTATGATTTATTCTTTCGTGAAAGTTAGTCAATTTCTAGGTGATGAAACTTTATTAGAAGATGCTCAAGCATTAGCCAATTGGATCACACCACAACTGATTGTGGCTGATAAATATTTAGATGTAGTCGGCGGTGCTGCTGGATGTATTTTAGCGTTATTGTCCTTATATCAAGCAACTGGGCAGGAAAATGTCTTAGTGAAAGCGATCGCCTGCGGAGAGCATTTGCTTACACATCGCTACAGCCACGAAGGTGCGCCAAAAGCATGGCTTACTCTTGGGGAAAAACCTTTAACAGGGTTTTCTCATGGAGCAGCCGGAATTGCCTATGCTTTGCTGCGGCTATATGCAGTAACTCAGGAGCAAGTTTACTTACAAGCTGCTCTTGAAGGCATTGAGTATGAAAACAGCATTTTTTCGAGTTCTCATGGCAACTGGCCAGTCTTTCCACGGATAGAGCTGATGAACAAGCCAACCTCCTTTGAAACAGTATGGTGTCACGGATCAGGCGGAATTGGCTTGGCACGTTTGGGTAGCTTAGGGATAGTGAAGACATCAGAAATAGAAAGAGATATCGAAATTGCTTTACAAACCACGCAAACAAAAGGTTTGAGCGTCATTGATCATTTATGCTGTGGCAATATGGGCATAGTTGAGGTTCTCATGGTGGGTGCAGAACGCTGCTCTCGTTCTGATTGGCATGAAGCTGCTCTCCAGAATGCTACTAATGTAGTTGCTAGAGCCAAACGGACTGGAGCTTATCAACTTTTTGCAAATTTACCCAATTCAGTATTTAACCCAAGTTTCTTTCAGGGAACTGCTGGGATTGGTTATCAGTTGTTGCGTTTGGCTAACAACAATCTCCCATCTATATTGTTGTGGGAATAAGGTTGTTTTATATAGCAATACTGTAGCCAAAAAAAGAGTATAAAAAGAGGGCTGATGTAGTAGAGTTATAGTCTTCCAAAACAACAACTCGAAAGCTCGCGCCTTGCCCATGTTCGATATCCTAACACTATTGCAATGCCTGCTACCAGAAATAAAAGTGACGACAATGCGCCAATTGAACTCCTTCATCATGGCCATGTTAGCCATGAGCGGGCGAGTGACGATGTTGGGAATATCACGTTGGACGCTGAGTGGTGGTAGTTATCGTACAGTAATTAGATTCTTTCGGACAGTCATACCGTGGGCAACAGTGTTCTGGGTGTTTTTTCGGCGGCATTTGTTTTGTCCAAATGATGTTTATTTGTTGGCAGGAGACGAAGTAGTAATAAGCAAAGCCGGGGAAAAAACCTATAGATTAGATAGTTTTTTTCAGTCTAATAAGCAAACCAATATTGGGGCTATCTTTAGTTTTTGACTACGGTAGATTTCTAATTTTTTTCTATAGGGTAGCAGCAGCGTCTTTTATATAGGACTCATGTTTTATTTCTGAAAAACTAAATTCGCTAGAAGCTTGGTATCGAGACGTTTGTTTCATAGTATCTTTAGCAAGATTCAAGTATGATCCCTATAGATACATTTATTATCTCGGTAAATGTTTTTCAATAAATTATTCCAATTAGACGTAAATATTTAAGATTTGTTCCTGCTATACTTAATCAGTATCGTTACATTTTTTGTAACAACAATTGATATCTATAAATTAGATGATATCGTAAAGAAGTCGCTAAAAGCCAGAAGTGAACTATGAAAACATTACTATCAAATATATGTTTAGGATTGCTATTATCTAGTAACTTCGCCATGATGAATACAACTTCTAGTATTGCCCAAAATCCCAGTGTTCAAAAAAATAGCCCACGACAAAATATAAATTTACCTAAATCTATCAGTGATAAATTATTACAAGATATGGCATGGAAAACTTTTGTTCCACGTCAACAAGTAAAAATTATAGAAACTAAAGAAGCAACATTTGACGGTTGTTTAGGTTTAGGTCGTCCAGAGGAAGCCTGTCCAGCGATCGCCCTTTTTGGATGGAAGGTAAAAATACAAGCTAGAGAACATATTTGGACTTATCATGTTACTCAAAGAGGTAATTTTAAAGTTAATACTCTAGCGAGTTTATCTAAACAAGTAGCAGATGAGTTACTAACAGAAGCAGCATGGCGTTCTGATTTAGAACCTAACAAACTTCAGATTTATGCAGTAGAAAATAAGACTTGGAAAAATAGCTGTTTAGATTTACCAGGAATCAATAATTGTATTAATGCAAAAATGCCTGGTTGGCAAATAACTGTAATAGATAATAAACAACAAAGTTGGGTGTATCGAACTGGTTTAACTTATACAGTTTTATTTGATGCTAAAGCCAGTAAAATCCAGAAAAATATTCCCTCGAATTTCCCTCAAGAAAATATTAATGTGGTTTTAAAAGATATGTCCAAGCGAACAGGAATTTCTTTGTCAGAATTACAAATTATGAAAGTAGAACCAAAAACTTTTAATGGTTGTTTAAATATTGCTACTCCAGAAACAGCCTGTAATAAAATTGCATTATCTGGATGGAGAATAGTCGCCCAAGGATATCAACAACGCTGGGTTTATCATCTAGTGAATGGTCGAGGATTCAAATTAAATGGTATAGAAAGTTTACCAAAAAATTTAGTTAGAGGAGTCCTAAAAGATGTCTATTTTCCTAATGAAAAACCACCAGCTAATTTAACTCTTTATTGGGCTGAACAAAAAGTTTGGACAGATAGTTGTCGGGGTGCGGTTATTAATAATCCTCAAGACCGTAAAAATCTTTGTCAACCGGGGTTTTTCCCAAGTTGGATAGTGACTACTACTAATGGTGCAACAAAGTGGGAATATCATACAGGTATTTTTTATGGTACAAGTTTGGAAAAAACAATTAATCAAAAATGATAGATGAAAGGTGGTAAAAATAGGTTAATTAGTGCTTAAAGAAAGTCAACGTTGGTTGGATGGATTAGAAACTACACAAAATTTAATCCCGTCAGGAATTCAAGTAGTAACAATAGGTGATTCAGAGGCAGATATATTTGACCTTTTTAGCCTCAAACGTCGAGAAAATTCCCACTTACTAATTCGTGGTACTCACAATCGAAAAGTAGATCATTGTGCCAAATATTTACATCAAGCTATTCGTCAAATTCAACCTTCTGGAACACTGACTATAGAAATTAAATGCTCTCCAGAACATAGTGCCAGAAAGGCGACACTAACAATTAGGTTCACGAGTTTTGATATTCAAGTACCATTACACCATATTGGGCGTTTACAGCTAAAACCTGTGAGGTTACAAGTAATTTTGGCAGAAGAGGAAAATCCGCTACCAGGAACTAATTCGATTAGTTGGTTATTAATTACTAGCCTCGATATTAATGGCTTAGAAGATGCTGCACGTTGTGTTCAATGTATACTTACTGTTGGTTGGTAGAACGTTATCATTACACATTAAAAAGTGGCTGTGGCATCGAGAAATTGCAACTGGAAACTGCTGACAGAATTCACATGGCACTGGCTACTGGCTACTTATACAATTGTCGCTGGGCGTTTATTATGGCTAACTTATGAAGCACGAATTAATCCAGATTTACCCTGTGATGTTGTTTTGGAAAAGAATGAATGGCAGTCTTTATGTGCAACTATCAACAATACTCCCTTCCCACCAGAAAAGCCACCTTCTTTGCGAGATGCTGTGCGAATGATTGCAACTTTAGGTGGCTTTTTAGGTCGAAAAGGTGATGGAGAACCTGGTGTGAAAACTATTTGGCGTGGGCTGCGACGCTTACACGATATCGTTGCAATCTGGCAATTACTTCACTCTGATTCCACATCTGTTGTCTCTACTTAACGATTGCCTACGGCACTGGCGATAGCGTAGCGTGGCGTTAGCCATAGCCAATCGCCTCCGGTACGCTACCCGATTTTCTACAACCTTTATCTTGTCTGTTTTTCAGCCATGTTAAGAAAGATGTGGGTAATGGATAGCCTTAGTAAGGCAGGGTTGGGGGGGATATCGATTAATTCTGATACTTTTAAAACATTATCTAAGAAGTGGCGAGATTTTTTTATTTTCATCTATCTAGGCTCAGGCAATTGCCTACAAGCTCAACGCATATATCTGCAACCACAAATACCCGATTATGCCAAAAGGTACAATCTCAGTGTTTCCTAACCCAGTTCACAGCCTTTGGAATATCACCAAAAAAATTTTCTCGCTTTGCGATTTTCTCCCCTAGTTCTCCCCGATGTATTTTTACTCTAATAATCATGAAACGGATGGAACAAAAAACAAAGTTACATCCGATATCAACCAAAAAATGTTCATTAAAAAGAGGTAACTAAAATGTCTCAACAAGATATTATCCGTGCTTGGAAAGATGAAACCTTCCGCAATAGCTTGAGCGAAGAACAACTCTCTCAGCTACCAGAAAATCCTGCGGGTATTCTGGAATTAGAAGATGAAGAGATGAAAGAAATCAATGGCGGTAGGTATGTAGATTCTAATATCACCTGCGATATCTATTGCTGGTATTGGTCTTACTTCACGCGATAAACATTAGTCATAAAATACAACTAGCCGCAATTTAATGCTTGATAATTTTACTGTTTAAAATTTTGCTTTGTGAAATTATCAGAAGCTGAACCTAGTTTTCAAGTTGATCTCATTTTTTGAAATCATAGTAAGGTTTTAAGTATTACTTTGCGGCTCATTGCAATCTAAATATAAAATATCTTTCAGGAGGCAGGAGGAACCCACGTTTAAAAACGTAGGATTGGAGCAAGGACGCTTTGTATCTCGTGCTACGCATTTCGATACAATTCTTTTTTGAACTGGGCTTTAAACCCAGAACTAAAGTTTTTATTCATACTTCTTTCCTCCTGCCTTCTGCCTTCTTTGTAAGTATTTAGACATCAGCATTGAGTGAAAACTTAGTTGGAGTCCAATTTCCTATAGCTTGGGGTTTTATATCTCAAAAACAGCAAGCTTACCCATTTTTGTGATGACAATAGCTAAAAGCTGAATGCTTACAAATAATTCATTTTAATAAAATGCTCTAAAAAACAATAACTAGGAAGTTAATCTGATGAATCGCACACATTTGCAATCTCCTGATTGGTATCGCGCTACTCTGTTAAAGGAAAGAAAGGAAAGAACTGCTTCATTACCAATTATAGAAGAAAGGGAAAAATTTATTACCGATATAGCTCGACATAAAATTCACAAATGGCAGTCGCAATCTCCTTTTAATGAAGATTCATTTTTTCATAAACGGCTATCTCTCGATAATCTGACTGAAAGTGAACTTCTTTACCTTTTGAGCGAACCGAGCGAATCAGTAAAATCTCGTCTGTTTAAAAAACCTACTTGGTTGCTAGAGTTGGAACAGACTTTCTCTGATTTTAGTCCTAGCGATGTCTTGACTCGAATATGTTTAGATTCAGAGCTAATAGAAGTAGAGTTTCTATACGCCATCGAACCTCTAATTAATCAAGCACTAGAGAAATTAGATCAAGAAATTAAAACTTTGCTCGAAACCAGGCAAGATTTACCTTTAGATCCTCAAACAATCAGACTTATATTACTGGCTGATTTACCAAAAAAGCTACTTTCAATTTTGAGTCGCACGATGGTCTTAGAACTTAACGTTGCCCGTCTCCAGGGTGTCTTAAAAAATGAGACATCAAAGGAGCGATTTCAGAGCTTTATCGAACGTCTAAAACAACCAAAACTCGCCCTAGCTATCTTTCAAGAATACCCCGTACTAGCGCGTCAATTGACGATTGTCATTAACCATTGGCTAAAAAACAGTTTGGAGTTTATTCGACATCTATGCAGCGATTGGGAAGATACCATCAATACATTTAATCAAGGAACATCGCCAGGTTTGCTAGTTGCTTTAGAAGGAGGATTAGGAGATAGCCATCGCGGCGGGCAATCAGTTATGATAGCTAAATTTGAATCGGGCTTAAAGCTAGTATACAAACCGAAAAATCTAGATGTTGACGTACACTTTCAAGAACTCCTTGCTTGGTTGAATAAACGGGGCAACCATCCCCCTTTTCAACTCTTGAAAATTCTTAATTATGGCGATCATGGCTGGGTTGAATTTATAGAAGCAAAAAGCTGTACTAATGTAGAGCAAATACAGCGTTTCTATGAGCGGCAAGGCGGATATTTAGCTTTATTCTATGCTTTAGCAGCGACAGATTTCCACCACGAAAATCTGATCGCCATCAGCGAGTACCCGATAATGATCGATTTAGAAGCGCTCTTCCATCCCTATAACAGTGAACTAGATAACTCCCAATCGCAAACCCTCGCCAATCTTCAAATGGCTTACTCGGTTTTGCGGGTGGGTTTGCTGCCTCGGAAAAACTGGGGTAACGACAAATTAGAAGGTATTGATATTAGTGGATTAGGTGGATTACCCGGACAACTTATCCCCAGAGGGGTGTCTAGTTGGGAGGGGAAAGGAACTGATGAAATGCGGCTAACTCGTGAGCAAGTAGAGATGCCCGTCGGTAAAAATCTCCCAAGCCTGGATGGAAAACTCGTTAATGTTCTCGACTATAGCGAATCGATTATTGCCGGGTTTACCTCAATCTATCAACTCTTAGTCAAGCATCGAGATGAACTCCTCTCCTTGGATAGCCCTCTCACCCGTTTCGCAAATGATGAAGTGCGCGTCATTTTGCGTAACACAGCTACTTATGCGAAGATACTCTGGGAAAGTTGCCATCCCGATTTATTAAGAGATGCACTAGATCGAGAGCGGTGTTTTGATCGCCTTTGGATTGATGTCAAATATCGTCCAGAATTAGAGAAAGTCATTGCCGCCGAACAACAGGATTTGTGGCAAGAAGATATTCCCATCTTTACGACTCGACCGATGTCTCGTGATTTGTATACCAGCACTGACGAGTTAATTCCTGACTATTTTACCCAATCTGGCATGACCATTGTCCAGCAACATCTCCAGCAACTTAATCAACAGGACATGAATCGCCAGATTTGGTTTATCCGCGCCTCTCTCGCTACCTTGGGACTGGAAACCGAGCAACCTGAATCGGCAAAGAGAGAACCTCTGCACCTGACCTCAATAGGACAGGACAAAAAAACAGAAGAAAAAGGAAATAGGGAGCGGCTTTTGTCTGGTGCGATTGCGATCGGCGATCACCTCGAAGAGCTGGCACTGCGCGGAGAAGATGACGCGACGTGGCTAGGGTTAAACTGGATGGACGAGAAACAGTGGTCTGTCCGTCCGTTGAAAATCGATCTCTACGATGGCATTTCAGGTATTGTATTTTTTCTCGCTTATTTGGGCGAGCTTACTGGGGAGAAACGCTACAAGAATTTAGCGGAAGCAGCCTTAAGAACAGTACAAAGACAAATCATCGAGCGAGATCAAGGCTTCATTAAGTCCATTGGTGCTTTTAACGGTCTAGGTGGAATTATTTATACCCTGAGCCATTTAGGAAGTTTATGGAATAAGCCATCCTTACTCTCAGAAGCACAAGCACTCACCGAACTGCTTCCCTCCCTGATTGCGGAAGATGAACGGTTAGACATCATAGCTGGATCGGCAGGATGTATTGCCGGGTTGATCACTCTTTATCGCTGTCAACCTGACGAGAAAATTTTAGCACTGGCGCGACAATGTGGGGAACGCTTGGTGAGCCAAGCAACCCCCAAAAAGCAGGGAAGAGCTTGGGTGATCAAAAAAGGAAGCTCCGAAGCTTTAAGTGGCTTTTCTCATGGAGCAGCGGGTATTGCTTGGGCGTTATTGGAACTTGCTGCTTTGACGGGAGAACGTGATTTTTACCAAGCCGCCTTAGATGGGATTACCTACGAGCGAAGTCTCTTTTACCCAAAATTGAGTAATTGGCTTGACTTGCGAGAAGCACCAACCAAGGATAAATCAAATCAGCACTACTGTATGACTGCTTGGTGTCATGGTGCGCCTGGTATCGGTTTAGCAAGGCTACGATGTCTCCCTTATATAGACGATTTGGCAATTCGAGCCGAGATTAATACAGCGATCAAAACAACCTTAGAGCAGGGATTTGGGTTCAATCACTCCCTCTGTCACGGAGATTTAGGCAACCTAGAACTAATTTTGCAAGCCAGTTCTATCTTGCAAGATAGTCAATATCAAATACAACTTGATTGTCTGACGACGCTCATCCTCGACAGTATAGACAAGCAAGGCTGGCTTTGCGGTGTTCCCTTGGGGGTAGAAACACCAGGGTTAATGACCGGACTTGCAGGTATAGGTTATGAATTGCTACGCCTTGCGGAACCTGAAAAGATTCCCTCTGTGCTGGTATTAGAACCTCCTAAACTATGAAAGTTCAGAAGTACCCTATGACTAATTTCCTGGCATCGTACTTTACCTGATGAACACAGACTATTTACCTTTACCTCCCCTAGTTCTCCCCGATTGATCTCTAATCTTAATAGTTATCAAAGTATTCCCTTAGCAGTTCTAGGCACTGGAGAAGTACAATGCAACTAAAACAAAGTAAAATTTTCCGTCAAGAAGCCCTTGACCGCCTATCTTCACCAGAAAGACTAGATCAGGCAATGCAAGTTGTCAAACCCCAAGCATGGTTGTCTTTATCTGCGATGGGCTTTTTGGTTGCAGTTGGAGTATTGTGGAGTGTTTTTGGCAGAATTCCTTTGACTGTTACAGGACAAGGTATTCTAATTCGTCCCCGCCATGTAGTGCAATTTCAATCTCCTAGTTCTGGTCAATTGCTTAACTTGAAAGTCAAGCCTGGAGATGCTGTGAAAAAAGGTGATGTCCTGGGTATTATTGACCAATCTGCTTTAAAGCAGCAATTGCAACAAGAGCAAATCAAGTTACAGCAATTACAAACTCAAAATGACGAGATTAATAAGCTTAAACAGCAGCTAATTGACCAACAAGTTTTAATCTTACAACAGCAACGAGTTGATTTAGAAAATAGTTTACAAAGAGAACAGGTAACTCCTAGATTACGAGATCAAACACTTACTTCCATAGCACAAAAACGTCAAAATTTCCAACAAAGAAAACAACAAATTAGCTATTTACTCAACACCTTAAAAAAGCAAGTTGAAAATAGACGCAATCTTTTCCAAGAAAGTGTCATCAGTCAAGACTTGTTAGTACAGTCAGAAGAACAATATTTTAATACCCAAGCGCAATTTCTAGATATTGAAAGCCAATTAAAAGAACTTGATATTCAAACAACTAATACCCAACGAGATTATCTGCAAAATCTTAATAAAAGTGATGAAATTAAAACTAAAATTAAAGATATAAATACTCAAGAAGCAAAACTAATTGCACAAGACCGTAAAGAATCCATCGACAAAACAAATCAAATTCGAGAAGTTAAGCATCGCATTGCTCAATTAGAACTGCAATTAGTGCAAGAGAGTAGAATCATCAGTAAATACGATGGTCAAATTCTAGAAGTTAGTGCTATTCCAGGTCAGATTATTAATTCCGGTACTCGTTTGGGAGCAATTGAAGCTGAAGACCCCAAAACCAAACTCATGAGTCTTGTTTACTTTGCCAATAAAGATGGTAAGCAAATTAAGTCAGGGATGTCTGTACAGGTGACTCCCAGTTTTACTAAACGCGAAAAAGAAGGCGGTATAGTTGGGGTCATTCAGAATATTTCGGCTTTCCCTGTAACTACACAAGATATTGCAGCGATAATTGGTAATCAAGAAATAGCAGACAGCCTTGCAGGAAAAGGTGAAGGACGAGTTCAAGCGTTTGTGCAACTACAAGAAGACTCAACTACATTTAGTGGTTATAAATGGTCATCTTCGTTAGGACCAAACCTCAAAATTTCCTCTGGTACAACTACAACAGTACAAGTGAAAGTAAACGAAGTAGCGCCGATTTATTACATCCTTCCTTTACTTCGTTCTTGGACAGGTATTTATTAAGTTGCAGGTCAGTTTCAGCTATCAATAATCAGTAATCAGCTTCCACATATCGGTTACAAGTTTGTCATAAAATCAGAATCTTGCCAAATTCCACAAGTGTTGATTAGAGAAATTTACAGGCTGGTATTTGTGTTTAAGAGCCTCGTGCTGACGGCTGAATGCTTACTTTTTTCTAAATCACCTATAACTCTATCAGGCTAAAATTCTCCCCTAGTTCTCCCCGATTAGAAGTTAAATTACACTAATAGATTACAGTATTGTATAAATAAATATGTTATTTTCTCCGCTATCCCATCTGTTTCACCACATAAAACCTTATCGTATCCGCACTCCTACTGTTTTACAAATGGAAGCTGTAGAATGCGGTGCTGCTTCTCTGGGAATTATTCTTAGCTATTATGGCTGTATTGTACCTTTGGCTAAATTGCGGGAAGTGTGTGGGGTTTCAAGAGATGGGAGCAAAGCATTTAATATTCTCAAGGCTGCTCAAAATTATGGTTTAGATGCTAAAGGTTTAAAAGTACCTCTGGAAAAGCTGAAAGCTATTCGTCCTCCATATATTGTTTTTTGGAATTTCAACCATTTTCTTGTTGTTGAAGGATTGGGCAACAAACGCATCTATCTTAATGACCCAGCTTCAGGTCGCAGGAGTATTTCTTTCGATGAGTTTGACCAAGGATATACAGGTGTAATTCTGGTGATGGAACCAGGGTCAAACTTTCAAAAGGGAGGCAAAAAAAGTCATATTATCTCTGCTTTAACTGCACGCTTAAAGAACTCATGGGGTACTATCCTCTTTTGCTTGTTTGCAGGGTTACTTTTGACAATTCCCCGGTTAGCAGTACCAGCTTTTTCTCAGGTGTTTATTGATGAAGTTTTAGTTCAAAACCGTCAAGAATGGTTGCGTCCCTTGTTGCTAGGCATGATCATTACTGGTGTATTGCGGGCGTTACTTGCGAGATTGCGGCTGACTTATCTGCGGCGCTTGATGGTGAAGTTATCGGTGAGTATGTCAGGGCAATTTCTCTGGCATATTCTGCGTTTACCTGTTGGGTTTTATGCTCAACGTTATGCAGGGGAAATCAGCAGCCGTGTGCAAATTAATGACTCAGTTGCAGAGGTACTTTCAGGACGTTTAGCGACAACGGTAATTGATTCGGTAATGATGTTTTTATATCTGATAATTATGATTCAGTACAATTTGGTACTGAGTGCGATCGCAGTTAGTTTTGCTGCTATTAATATTCTTGGTCTACAATTATTATCCCAAGCTCGTGTTGATACTAATTTGCGGTTAGCGCAGGAATATGGCAAAGTTTCTGGTGTTACTGTTGCTGGTATCCAAACTATAGAAACTGTGAAAGCTTCTGGTCTAGAAGATGATTTATTTTCTCGATTTGCAGGTTACTATGCTAAAGCACTAAATACTCAGCAAGAATTAGGTTTACAAACTCAAATTCTCACGACATTACCAACAATTTTGACTACCCTGACAACAGCTTCTATTTTGCTTGTTGGTGGTTTAGAAGTCATGGACGGCAAACTCAGTATTGGGATGCTAGTTGCCTATCAAAGTTTAACGCAAAGTTTTCTAGAGCCAGTTAATAGTTTAGTTAATTTCGGGAGTACCATGCAAGAGTTAGAAGCTGACTTAAACCGCCTTGATGATGTTTTGCAAAATCCCATTGATTCAGAAGCAGATAGACAAACAGGGGAGGAAATAATCAGTTTTTCTTCACCTAAATTGCAAGGTTATGTAGAGTTGCGAAATGTCACCTTTGGTTATGGTCGTTTAGAGCCTCCGTTAATCGAAAATTTGAGCTTGACTATTAAACCAGGACAACAAGTAGCATTTGTAGGTAAAAGTGGTTCTGGCAAGTCCACTATTGCTAAATTAATTTGCGGTCTTTATGAACCTTGGGATGGGGAAATTTACTTTGATGGTATTCCCCGAAAAGAAATACCCCATTCTGTTCTCGCTAACTCATTGGCAATGGTTGAGCAGGATATCTTTTTATTTGCTGGGACGGTGCGCGATAATATTACTCTGTGGGATCAAACTGTACCAGAAAAAGATTTATTTCAAGCTTGTGAAGATGCAGCCATCAACAACCTGATTTTATCAATGCCCGGACAGTATGACGCAGAATTAATAGAGGCAGGGATGAATATTAGTGGTGGTCAACGCCAGCGTATAGAAATTGCTCGTGCTTTGGTAAACAATCCCGCAGTTTTAGTGCTAGATGAAGCAACCAGCGCCCTTGATCCCGAAACTGAGTTAATTATTGACCAAAATCTGCGCCGACGCGGTTGTTCGTGTATTGTTGTCGCCCATCGCCTCAGTACAATTCGTGATAGCCATGAAATTATTGTGCTGGAGGGGGGCAAAATTGTCCAACGGGGTAGCCATGAAGAATTGTGGCGACAAGGCGGCACTTATGTTCGTTTGATTAAAACAGAAGAGGCTTAGAGCAACAATGTTGTACACTCAGGTGAATCGTTCTGTGCGACTATACGGCATGAAGGTTAATGAAACACTGGTGCTAGACGATTTAGAAACGTTATGGGTGGTACAGTCTGGAAAATTGGCATTGTTTGCAACTACAGTCAAGGATGGTGCGGTTGCGGGTCATCGTCGTTACTTATTTAGTGTCAACACTGGTGAAGCTTTATTTGGTACAGTGCCGTTAGATAATGATATCGTCCCAGGAAAATGGGTATTTCAAGCAATAGCTGTAGAACCTACGAAATTAATTCAGTTACCAGTTAGTGAGCTAGAACAGCGCATCGTCGTAGCTGAACCTGAAGCCATTACACTTATAGAAAATTGGGTATACAATCTGGGTCAGGCTGTCAAGCAACAACAAACTGTCTTGACTATGCCATTAAACCTCAACCAAACAAAACTTGAGCGCAGTTTTGCACTATCGCCAGGTGAGGAACTGCAAATAAGGCAAAAAGCAGTATTTTGGGTAAAATTCCACCAAGGTAAAGCTCGTTGGTTGGGAATTGAAGAACTTATTTTGAATTCCGCCTCCCCAGCTTTTCCACTTACAGCGGGTATGTGGTTGGAAGCCGAAGATATAGCTGTGGGAATGATGTTATCTACTGTTGAGTTAGAACCAGCCCAACTGCAAGCAGGTTTGGTAAATTTACATAATTATTTATTTTTTTATTTCAGTTTACTACTCAATCAAGAAGCAGAGGCAGAACATCGCAGATTTCAAGAACGCGAACAATTAAATCGGCAAATCGTAGCGGGAGCTTTGGAAGAACTGACAAGTGTTTTGCAGCCACAGCAGGAGACTGTGTTTTTTCAAGAAGGTACTCCTCTGTTAGTAGCAATGGGAGCAATTGGAAGAGTTGTGGGAATTACTATTCGTCCCGCGATTGCAGATGATCTCAACAATACCAAAGATTCTGTAGCAGCAATCGCCCGCGCTTCCCAAATTCGTACCCGTCGCATCACCTTGGCAGATGGTTGGTGGCATCAGGAACTTGGTCCCCTGTTGGCTTTTACTCAGTGGGAAAAGCGCCCAGTAGCTTTGTTACCAGTCAGAGGTAAGGGTTATGAACTTTTTGATCCCGTTGCACGGACTCGTACACCTGTTAACAAATATCTGTCTAAAACACTATCACCGGAAGCTTACGTTATTTATCGACCGTTACCCCAAGTTATCAACAACGCTATTGATTTACTGAAATTTGGCATCAAGGGGATTGAAAAAGATATCGCCAGTATTTTGTTTTTGGGGATAATTGGCACATTATTAGGAATGATTACCCCACAAGCCACAGCAATTTTAGTGAATCATGCTATTCCTGATAGCGATCGCTCTTTATTATGGCAGATTGGGTTGGTATTGTTGGCAATGGCTTTTGCTCAGTTAGCTTTTAGTATTGCCCAAGGTATTGTGACTTTGAGGGTACAAAGTCTCACTGATAGCACTCTACAACCTGCGCTTTGGGATCGTTTACTTAGATTAAGTCCGGCATTTTTTCGACAGTACACCTCTGGCGATTTAGTCCGGCGTGTTATGTCGGTGAGGGAGATTCAGCAAAAATTGAATGGTGCTACCCAAAGAACTTTGTTAAGTGGCATTTTTGCTTTATTCAATTTAATCCTCATGTTTGTTTATAGTTGGCAACTGGCTTTTGTGGGGATGGGCTTAGGATTATTAGCCAGTATAGTCACTCTTATTTCTAGCTTTTTCTTAGTTAAGAAATCACGACAACAACAAGAAGTAGATGGGGCAATTTATGGACTGACTATTCAATTAATTAATGGAGTAACTAAACTGCGGGTGGCGATGGCAGAAGAAAGAGCCTTTGCAGCTTGGGCGAAAAAGTATAGTCAGCGCATCAGATTAAAAGCCAGCGCACAACAAATAGCTGATCTGGTTTCTGTGTTTAATGAAGCTTTGCCTTTGGTGAGTGCTGGGATGTTATTTGGATTTGCAATTACCACACTACAAACATCATTAACAATAGACATCTCCGGAAATAGCTAAAGTGTTACTGCCACTGCTTTTAAAAGTGAGATGCCCCAATGCAAAGGTAGCTGGCTGGTACGCTAAAATAAGCGTTAGAGATGCC
>NZ_JACJTQ010000055.1 GCF_014698735.1 Anabaena catenula FACHB-362 | reverse complement strand
GTGAGGATTGCTCTGAATATATTCAAATATACTGCCCATAACGTCTTACCAAAAAATACACTTTTATATTCTTATACCATAATTTAATTCTTTTTCGGAGATGTCTACTGGGAGAAGGATTAGCGGTTTTCGCTGCTTGTTTAGCAGGAGGTTTTGGTTGCAGAAATCCAAACCAGAGGGTTGAACCAGAAACAATAACCACTCCTACCAAAGCAACTACTGATACTAGACGGACACCAGGTTTTTCTGCTAACGGTCGTTCTACTGCTGCTTCTTGATCTTGTTTCAAGCGATATTCTTGAGAAATTAGTTGATTTGCAGCAGGATTATAACCTGCCAATCTTTGCTCTTCTTCAGGACTGATATCTTCGTCTTGTACAGCAGTTTGGCTAGAATGATGATTGCCGTTATTAGTATGGGATTCTAGGGAATAATTAGGATAATTTTCATGAAGGTCAAATTCTTGGTTTTGATTTGAATTGTCCATGACTTTAGTTTTTTCCTTGATTAATAGTGCAAGTAATTTTGAGTGAATTCACGAAAATAATTGTCTTGTCAAAGAATCAAAGTTTCAACTTTGCATAATTGAAATATGAATTAGCCTCAAGCAATCGCCCCAAGGTAAGAATTTTGATAGCGTAGCTTGATATGGCATAAGCCATAAATTAAAGCCAGATAATTTGACACCTGAATTCAGCAATGACAAAGTTTGAAATTGTAAATATAGGAATCCGGTTTTATTCCTAATAGCTTGTGTGGCATTTGTGTAGGCAGGGAAAAGGCAAGAAGGCTAGAGAAGTGTACTGAGTTTGTAAGCGCAAAGCGCAGGCTAGTCCAACAAAAATCAAATATAAGTCCTATATTCCAATCTTTTGCACTAATTCAACAACAACATTTTTAAAATCCGCCTCCCTTATTTGCTCAGTTACAACATAAAATTCATCACCGATTTTGTGGATCACTTAACGTCGTTGCTGAGGATTGAACTCAACCATTCTGATAATTTGCAACCCAGACGAGCGCATTTCATAAATTTTCTGTTCTACCAACGGGGCATCTTTTCCTAACGGAGAACGGGGAATTTCTACTGCTTGGACTGTAAATGTGCGGTTGAAAGAAATACGCTCATCTCTACCAGTGGTGCGGTCAACTAAAATGCGAGTAGCAACCATGTCTATTTCCCATTCTCCTAGTCTTATTGCTCTCGGTTCTGATAGATAGGAAATAATAGTTGTACTGCGAAGCTGTCCTGTAAAAACACTAGTCGGAACTAATTCAGCAATCTTAGGTAAAGAAGCTTTGGCAAATTCCGGTTCTAGTAGTAGAGAAGCAAACCAAGCCGTTGTAGGAATGCGCCCTTTTTTACCAACTTGAACACCTTGGTCTGGTTGATTAGTACCAGTGAGTTTATCATCCCAATTAAATGTTAAGGTTGTCCAATCACTGACTACTTTTTGAATCACTCCTGGATAGCGCCAATTACGGTCTTGTTCAGAAACGTAGATTGTTTCACCATTCAATAATTGAGCAAAGGTAGTCTTGCGTTCAGCAATTTTATTGACCCTGAAAGCAGTGAATAATATTAACAGAAATATCAGAGTATTGAATGCCGTTAAACACAAAAAACAAATAGCTAATAAATTTTTGGATTCCGGCAGCAGTGGTGATTGCAGTCGTTTGATTTCCATAGCTATCTCAGTTCAATAGGACGGTGTGCAGTTGAGTGAGATATAAAAAAAATGCGGTATTTTTTGGATATACCTTAAACCCTGCGGATCAAAGCAACACTAGTTGCTGTACCAATAGCACTACTAAGAATATCAATTAAACCTTTGACATTAGCAGAAATGCCGTTATAAATTGCCATTCCTCCACCTCCCGCTATTAGCATTGCCAAAATTGGCGCAAAGATACTCAAGAAAAACATGAAAGCCACATCAGATGCTAATGCTGCACCTGATTTGACCAGGACAACGGCTGTTAAACCCACCAAAATGTTGTATCCAAGTTGGACACCAAACAGAGAAATAAACCCAGTTAACCAAGCCCAAATAGGACGACCTTGCAATGGTAAAAGTGATAACCCAACTGCGATTGGTGCAAATAAAGCAGTTAGCAATAATGCTGCTTCTAAAATGTTTACAAATCCCCATTGTAGGGCATAAAGTATTAAACGAATAATGGGAATAGCAGTATCTCGAAATACACTGCCAGGGTCATTCACAAATTGAATAGCAGTACCAATCTGACCGGGCAATGTGCGTTCCCAAAGAAATTTAGCAAAATCTCGTAGTGGTTGAAGTGGAGATTTAGCTTTCTCTTCAGCTTCGGTAACAATTGCTTGTGCTTGTTCTTGCTTTGAATCCCAGCATTCAATTAAATCCCCTCCAACTTGTCCCTGACATTCACTGTAAAGATTTTCTAGCTGTTGTCTGGCAATACTGCTAATAGTTACATTAGAAATCGCAGCCTTGAATGTTAATTCACTAACTTGAATTTCTAGCACATTTTGTACTTGGTTATAAGCAAAGCCTCGGATAAAAAAAATGGTTTTGGCTAAAAAATTGCCATTACCACCAAGAAATATCATAATTACGAGTGGCCAGACAAAAATAGCTGCTAATTCCGACCAAGATTGTTTTTCAATAATTTCCTTCCCCGTTGTTAGTGTCACAAACAAGATACTGGCCGCTCCCAAGGTGATACCCAATCGAATTAAGCCGTACCATAAACTAGATGAGGGATCTAGGGTAACTTGCCAAACTAAATTCCATGATTCAACTGTGGCACGAGATAGTTCTAAAGCACTGGAGACAATATCTAAAGCTTGAGTTTCTCCACCAGTAACAGGAAATGATTGAGCGATAAAGTACATCATACTTTTCAAAAGCTTTAGCTGCTAAAATTGAACTTTGCTTTGCTCAAATTATTTACAGCTATTTTCAGGTAAATGAACCACACTTTAATGAAAGTTTCGCCCATAGACACCGGGAGGGTAGACACAAAGTAGCTGTGAGAGGGAGCGGCTTTTCGCGGAGTAGGCACAAAAGAAAAAATAGATTGGTTGTTTAGGGTGTAGTCTAAATACATGAAAACTGCTGTAACTGCTTTGAAAATTTATCCGCAGTAGGATTTTTTAAATTTTTATCTCAATGATTAAGATTCTTGCTGAATTTTGATCTTAAAGTTAATTATCGTCGCCCAAAGTCACTCCACCAGGCATCATCAGTAACCCAGCTTGTTGAGTCATTGCATTACCAGCGGCTATACTTTTTCGTCTGTCAGCAGTATTGATAGCTGCAAGTTCTTTAGCTGTTTGAGTAATCAAAGTATTGTTTAATGCCCGGTCAACTCTTGCTTGCTGTGCTTCTTTAAATATTCGTTCATTAATTTGACTATTGAGGGCTGTTTGTTGAGACAAGTTTTGCAAAATTTGTTGGGTGACATCCAAGCTTTGGGACTCTTCTCCTAAATTGATAATTGCTTGAGTGTCTTGTCGAGTAGCTTCCTTAATTTGAGCCATTTGAGTTTGGGCTGTTTCTCCTAAACTTGCTTGATTAGCAATTTCAGTCACAACATTTCTAGTAGTATCCTTACCAATATCTTCCCGAATACCGTAAGAACTTTGACCATTAGTTTTATTTTCCAAAATTTCAGACAATATAGAACCAGGGCTTGTACTGGCTGAACCACCCAAAATCTGATTCCACAATTTAGAAATATCGGGAATCTGAAATGCGCCAATTGTCGAGTTAATCAAATCGCTTATGGGGCTAAACAAGTCTTCTTGGAAAAAGTTTGTTACATCTCCGATGAAGTTATTAATCTGGTTTTCAGTATTTTCTACAAAAATACTATTGCTGTTAAGTGGATTGCTGTTTGCTGTATTGTTAGGTTGAGTAGTAGCTAAAGTTGGTTTATTAACTGAGCTAATACTCAAAACTAAAATCATGGTAATGAATTGAATTGACATCCATTTCAGTTTCATAATTAAAATTCCTTCAGCTAACACTTTTTTAGATTTTGGATTTTAGATTGAAAATACCTAATTATTCAGGATTACCTTTTTAGTTTCATAATCAAAATTCCTTCAGCTAACACTTTTTTGGATTTTAGATTTTAGATTGAAAACACATAATTATTCAGAAATTTATTTATTGAAAACTTAGACTCACGTTATGATTCAAAAAATTTGATATTGTGAATTGAAAACTTAGGCTCACGTTATGGTTCAAAAAATTTGATGTAATACCATTTCTTTGTGAGGATGCGCCTAATTTTGCAATCTTTTCTGTCTTTGTGTTCTCTGTGTCTTGAGTGGTTTATTTATCTTGAAATTAGGCGAATCTTTATACAGAATTGGTATAAGGAAAGAAAACAACTTTGTTGACGTAAGTATTCAGCTAACAAATGCTATGCTCCCTTATTAACTAGCAATTAAAGAACGATTTTTAGCCTGTTCACCAGAATTCACTTGAGAATGTAACGAAATAGTTTGTACAGTAGATACCTCCTGTCCAATATGCTGAAAACCTTTGTTCTCCTTCAAAGCACAGATGTAAGCATCCGTAAAAGCTCTGAGTCCTAACAGTCTACCTTTAGGAGTATTTGGATACTGTGCCATCACCCGTGACCTGGCTTCTCGTTCATCTTGGTTATTAGCAACACTAGCCAGCATCATTTCTCCAGGGTAAAAACGAGTACGCCAAAATCTACCCCCTGTTTCTACCAACCAGCAAGAATAAAGGTCACTAATACGCGGTAAAAATGCCTCAGTTGCATTCTGGCTAATAATCTGGGCAGGATAACCCAAATAACGTTGAAAAGAAGTAACCCCTGTACTGGTAATCCGTCCAGTAATTCGGTAAGTCATGTTTTGCATGATTTGAGAACCTGTTGCACAATCACAAATGGTGTCTGGATCTTGAGATAGCAGCAATACAGCAATACCTTCCTTGCGTCCTGTAGCACAAGTTTCACCTATGACTTGAGCAAAACCATCTTTACGTAAAAGCACTGAAAGCTCATCACCAATAAACAAACTTTTGGGGTGGGATAACGCATTGCGGATGCAAGCAGTATGGGCATTAATCGCCATCAAGTAAGCATCTTGTTCGTTAGTTAATCCACTCAGAGCAAAGAATTTAATCGCTGGTTCAGGGGAAAATGTACTTGGACGGGCGATCGCTTTCCCTAACCTAGATGCCAGTAATGCAGTCACCTGATTTTGAATTTGGTTCAGTGCTTGGCGGTCAATCTCTTCAAATGAACGCAGATTTAAACGTTCTCTAGTACAAAACTTCACAAAATCCGGTAACGTGGGTATTTGCTGCCATTCTGCGGAAAGCCAACCCCTGGAAAATGCACGGTTATAGCGAGCAATCATATCTGCGTCTTTAAGAAACACATCCAAAGCCTTGACTAGCATTGCATCAACTCGTTGGGCTAAGTGGGGATTTTCGACTTTACCCATTGCAATAGCTACCAAAGCCTTACGTATAAAATCCTTCCAAGATTCCATCCGCCGTTCCCGTTCTGGCTTATCAAACCGACGCAAATCCGGTGGTTCTAATAAATTACTACTGCCACTAGAAATGTCATAATATGCACCTTGTTCACCCAGTAATTCAATTGCTGTTTTAAAAGTGCTGTTACCACCTGCGGAAATATCCATCCCGACTACGGGAATATTGTTCACTAAGGCTTCTTCTGCAAACCGCCACCCCAAAACACTCTTGCCTGAGCCAGAAGTACCTGTAATTAAAGCCCGTCCGATTTGTTGATGAAACAAATCTACGTAAATGGGTTTACCACCACGACTAGTCAAAAACTCTACACCTTGCTGGTCAATATCTTTAGGAATGGTCAGAGGCATCAATCCAGCAATTGTTTGAGTATCAAGTGTTAACCGGCGCTCACTCAAATTACCATCATGTAATAAGCGTTTGCAGGTGATAGGTAAAGTTTGTAACCATATTTCCCAAGCAATATTGCGTTCTCTAAGTACCTTGGCGGTTTCAAAACTGTTAGCCAGTAGATTGCAAGCATGAGTTAATTCCTCGGCACTATGACGATATACTAAAAAGACTGGCGCACAATGTAGAGCTTTTGTACCTTCATACAACCGCCGTTGTGCTTCAAAAGATTCTTCTTGCTTGATTTCTGCACCAATGTCACGTCCCTGGCCTTTAGTTATGGCAATGGTGCGGGCTACTTTAGATTGCTTGGCTTGACGCGCTAAGTTGTCTTGAATGAAAAAGTCATTACCACGGCTAATTTCTATCCATGCTTCTGTATCATGGACATAGCTGGAAGACAGTATTTTCCACATCCACTTGAGTTGTTCTTGAGCATTTGTCCAACCCAGTGGCGGGTCTGTCATTGTTATCACACCGCAGACTTGACCCTTGCCTGTGAGATAAACTCGATCATAATCTCCACGATGTTCAGGACTTGCGGAACGTCCTTGTGTACCTTCAATTAGTAGTGTGCAGATATGTTTGTCTGTGGTTACAGTTTCTGTGAGTTGTAGTCCTGTGGCGGTTTCTTCTAGGGTGATAACTTGGGGAATGGCAGGTGCAACACCTTCGTTAAATCTATTCCACAACCATTGCCATAAATCACCTGCACTACAAGGTGTGACTTCTAAGCCAATTTTCGTATTTAGTAACACTTCCCATTGAATAAATCCCTGTTGAAAGCCTTGCAGTAATAGCTTTTTGAAGAATGTTTCTTGGTATATGCGTTTATTGCCTGTAATTGATTCTACTACCCAAGTGCCAAGATTACGGCATTTTTCAATCACAGCACCGACAAAATCTTTTTGCTGGGAACTACCTTGTTGATCACTTGTCCAGGTACAAAAGGCTATTTGCTGCCACTGTTGGCGTGTACCTGCATTTTTCAATTCTTCTATTCGTAGTTGTTCGTTGCGAATGAGAACAGATATGGGTTTGAGGTGACAATCATCTGCTAATGTATGAAGTTGGGTTTGCCGTTGAGTATTATCACTGTAACAGCCTGTACAAAAAGTTATGCGCTCTGCTGGTGGTATATCTTTCATTCCTTCGGTAATAGCATGGGCAAATTCGCTGATTTCACTTTCATGCAATATGTCGTGTAGTCCAGCAATTTGAAATCCAAATATGAGTTGATATTGTGATTTTCCTTGTTCTAATAATAAAGCTGCAATTTCTCGGTCATCTTTTTTAATTTCTGCAATACAACAGATATTTACTTCATTTTGAAAGGGCATAAATCTGTTTTTACCTCCATATTGATTTGGTACAATTAGGGGTTTATGTCGAATGTTGATTTGTGAATCACTGTAACGATGACGTACCCAAGGAGGACGGTTTTCTGGTATGGGTGAAATGTAGATATTGTTGGCGTTGTACCATTCATTTCCGGGTGGTTTACGCCATCTATCTAGGAATTGATGGGGTTGGTTGCCGGTTAAAATCCACCAACTGACAATGAGCCAGAATGATGTGGCGAAAAACCAACCCATTCCTAAACTGAGGAAACCATTGGTGATGGTATAAGAAATTATAATGATGGCTATCCAAGGACCTAGTTGGTCTGCTGGTATTGGTCCAATGCTGGCCTGTTTACCTAAAATCCGATTAACTTTGATAAATTCGTTATGCAGATTGTTTTTCATAACTGTTAACGAAGGCAGGAGGCAGGAGGCTGTTTTTGTAATGGGGATTTATACCATCAAAAACTTTTAGCCTTAAAATTCAAGGTTTATGAGGTACAGTACCCATTGAAATTCAAGTTTTAAACTACCTTTTAAAATTGGTGTACCTCATTTACTCCAAAAGTGCTGTATCAAGAGGTAATACTTTTGACTTTTGATTTTTGACTTGTGAACTTAAACACCACCTCCTATACCATTGCCAATAAAGATGAAAGTGATTACATCTATGGCAATGACAATTGCAAAAGCTAAACCAACCTGAGTCACAATTGGTCGCCAATCATTACCTTGTTGTGCTTGGTTATAGGCAAATAAAGAAGCAGCAGCAACGAGTAATAAAAATGCACCTCTAATTAGGTTAAATGTTAAACCAACAACGTTGGCATCAAGTGTGGCAGCACCACCACCTCCAGCTTGTGAACTTTGTTGGGCTAAAGTGACGAAAAACTGTTCTAAACTGTTTAAAAAAATGGCATGGGCGGGAGTTGTCAGGGTATCAAGTAAAGCGGTTATTGTGATAATTGCAGTAACAATATGCCAAAAGCGAATTTTTCTGCCTAAATACTTTTCTAAAATTGGTACTGTGCGTATTACGTAGCCGATACTCAAGAAAACAATGCTGGCACATCCCAAAATGGTTACAAATATGGGTTTTGTAGCCAATAAATAAATTGCTATTGCTAGAGATATGAAAATAAGGATTAAGTCGGTGCGGTTTATTTTCAGGTTTTTCAGGTTTCTTACTAAATTAGCAGATGGCAGTAATTTAAACTGAGAATTGCGAGATTGTGTGTTATTCATCTTTCTTTTCTCGGTAAAATTCAACTGTTTCAAATCAAACTGACTTCTTTGATTTCTCGTTTCGCTAAAATGTACGTATTCAGTCATCTGTTTATGACTGCTAATTGCTGATTTTTCACTGTAACTCTAAACTTGCATTTCTGATTTTTTGTTTTGATTTTTAATTTGTTTTTTCGGCTTTTTGGTGTTATTTATATCAGCTTGGTTAGAACGATTTGATTGGTGATTATCTAGTAATGCTTCCATTTCTCGTAGTGGTATACTGCATTGTCTAATCTCCGGGGGTTCTCCTGGTACTAAAGCTGCATCAAGCACTTGTTCGTTATCACGGTTAGGGTTAAATCCTTGAAGTAGTTGTGTACCATTAGACAGTTTTACTATTTCAAAATCGTACTTAGCTTTGCCTTTTTCAGCCCAGGTAAAGGTGGGTTCATCATCACCATTAAATTTGTGAGGTAGTTGTGTTTGAAACTTTTGAATCAATTCTTGGGTGGTAGCTTTAAGGGCATATTCTTGTTTTGACTGTGGTAGTTTACAAATGCCAGTTTTTTCCTCAGCGGTGAGATTATCTTGTGTAATTGTCCACTGTCCCTGAGTGCAAGTACCCGCAAAAAGTGTTTCCCCTTGGGTATTCTCCAAAGCAATAGCTACGTCCGCAGATATCCCTGTTTGTGCTGTTTGTTTACCCTGTTGTTTTACTCCTTGTTGTTTGACTGTTAAAGTTTTATTACTGGAAATGGCAATACCATCTTCAGGTGATTGGTCTAATAACTCACTGGCAACATTAGCAAATCCAACTAAAGCCTCACCACAAGCTATTTGTTGTTGCTTATCTTGGCGTTTTGCTAGATATCCTAAAACATCATTTTCTGGTTGGTTATTAGAGTTAAATTGAACAGTTTCTTTAGCACTTTCTGATGTAATTACAGAACTGTTTTGTTGTGCTGCCATTTGTTTTTCGAGGCGACTAACTACCATTTCTAAACGGTAAAGTCGCTTGGAGATAATTTGCAAGTAATCTTCAATTTGCTGGAGTTGTTCTGTAATGCTGGCATCTTTATCTAACTCAAAAGGTTGCGACTGATTATTGGGGTCTAATTGAGAACCCAATTTATCTACTTTAGAGCCGATTTTCATAGTAGCTACAGCCACTGGATTATCTGCTGTGGATGCTTCAGATACAACTTGATAATCTTGAGAAGTTGGGGAATTTAAAGAAGTTCGAGAAGTTGAAGAAGTTGGGGAATTTGGAGAAGTTTGAGAATTTGGAGAAGTTTGAGAATTTGAAGAAGTTTGAGAATTTGAAGAAGTTTGAGAATCTTGAAATTCCGATGAGTCAGGCTTTATTTCCTGTAAGCGACTGGTGAGGTTATCAACTCGGTCATTCTGTTTTTGTAGTTGTTTAAGAATTCGTTCTAGCCGTTTTTCGTCAGCTTCGGCTGCGAGTTGTTCTAAAACTCCTTGTCCGACAGCAATTCCTAAAGTTGCCAATTGTCCCGCTAATCCTCCCAAATTTACCCCATTTACTTCTCGTCCATTGGTGGCTGCTGTGGCACTTAAACGGGAAGCTTCGTCTAGTGGTTCCTGGGATTTAGATTTTTTGGTAGCAGTTTTATTTGTTTGGGTTTTATCTTGAGTTTTAGTTGGTGTTTTGGGTTGGGACTTGCTTTGGGGTTTAGTTACAGTTTTGGATTGAGGTTTAGTTGGGGCTACACTAACACGACTAACAGGTAATTCGTCTTCTTCATCTAAGTCGTCTGGGTCATCTAGTTCATTGTTGAAATCGTCGTTTAATAGGTCGTCTAATTCGTCTTCAATATCATCTATTTCTTCGTTTTCTTCTTCTAAATCGAGTAGGTCATCTTCTAATTCATCATCTAAATCATCTAGTTCTGTTTCTGCAAAACCGCAAATTTCGGCAATGTTGGAAGGGGTAAAGTAGTTTTCGTCTTTGTTGGTAATTCCTTCGAGGTTTTTAATCAGGTATTTACCACTGGTTCTGTGTCCAGGGTCACTGGTGAGGTAGAAGCGATAGCCTCTAATCTCGTCATCATCGTCACCTCCTACGCAAAGTTCTACGGTTATGGGGGCTTTCCCTGATTCCTGGCTGTAGTTTTCTACACAGTCTTTAAAGTCTTGATGGGACTGGATAGAATCGTTCTGAATTGACTCAGAAATGGCTTTATCGAGTGTGTTTTCTATATGGCGGAGTTTACGGCGGTCTGTCAGGTTTTCCCAAGAGCGAGTTTGAGAGCTTTGTTTGCGCTTCGGTTTGGTCAGTGTTTTGGTAGCCATTATGTACTCAACTCTGATTGCCTTAGAGTTAAGTTAACAAGGCTTTGTATGAGTTGACATAGACCTATTGGCTATTTATTTATTGTCCATCTGGCTATTAATGTCAGTTGTTAGTTGAGCGACGAGTGAAATCGCTACCATTACACAGAGTAAAAGTGTAGTGGTAGCCTGCTAAAATGTAAATAGTTGCAAAATATACCCTCAGTGATAGAGATAAATGAATTACCCATTTGAAAATTTAGATCCAGAAAAGTTCCAGCAGTTATGCCAAGCACTACTGATAAAAGAGCATCCCAACGTCCAATGTTTTCCGGTTGCACAACCAGATGGGGGACGAGATGCGGTGGCTTATTTGGGAATAGATTCTGACCGCAGTTTCATAATGTACCAAATCAAGTGGGTAAAACGGCCCTTTGCACTACCTGATCCTCATAAATGGCTGGTAGGAATTTTAGAGGAGGAAGCACCAAAACTTAAGAAGCAAATTCCCAAGGGAGCAACTAAGTTTGTCTTGATTACTAATGTTCCCGGAACCGCACATCCTGACTCAGGCTCCATAGATAAAGCTAATCAACTACTTAATAAGCTTGGTGTACCATCCATGTGCTGGTGGCTTGATGATTTAAACCGCCGACTGGATAGCTCTTGGGATCTAAAGTGGGTATATCCTGAGTTGATGACAGGCCCAGACTTAATTCGATCAGTTATTGAGTCTAGGCTTTCAGAAAATAGTGAGCGCAGGTCTGATGCAATTCGTTCTTTTGTGAAACATCAATTTTGTCAAGAGCAAGAGGTCAAATTCAGACAGGTGGAACTGCAAAATAGACTGTTGGATTTATTTATAGATGTTCCAATTTCTCCCCCACAAAGGGATACAAATGGCAAAAAAGAAATTAAATTATATATAACTTATCATGAGATTGCTTCAAAGATCGAAAGAAGTAGAAATACATCAGTAAATTCTAATTCTAGTGATATGAATTTCTACTCTGGCACTAGAACAGAAGAACGAGAAATAGTAGGTGCAGCAACATTTTTACTAGATATGTTGGTTCAACAAGATATCCCTCTAATAGTTATCGAAGGTGCGCCAGGACAAGGTAAATCAACAATAACTCAATATGTGTGCCAAGTACATCGGATGAGAGTATTGGGCAACGATGAAGTATTACGTTCTTTATCAACAGATCATAAAGATGAAACGTTAGAAAAATTGCCTCCAATACATAGATATTCTCCAGTTCGTCTACCATTCAAAATTGATTTGAGAGATTTGGCAACTTGGCTTGATAAAAAAAATCCTTTTTCAGTTGATGAAGAAGATGAACTACCTTCTAATTGGCAAAAATCTTTAGAATCATTTCTTGCTGCTTTGGTACGGCATGATTCAGGCGGTGGTGAGTTTGATGTCAGTGATTTACGTGCTGTCATGAAACTTAGTCCAGTTTTACTAGTTTTTGACGGGCTTGATGAAGTTGCTGATATCTCAAAAAGGCAAGAAGTTGTTAATGAAATTATTAATGGTGTAAATCGTCTTGAATCAATGGCTGAATCACTTCAAGTAATTGTAACAAGTCGTCCAGCAGCATTTGCTAATTCCCCTGGTCTTCCACAGGATAAGTTTCCACACTATCAGCTTGATTCACTAACTCGTACTCTAATTGATGAATATACAACCAATTGGATTAAGGCACGAAGGCTTGATAATAAAGAAGCTGCGGAAATTAGAAAGGTTATAAAAGAAAAGCTAAATCAACCACATCTGCGCGATTTATCTAAAAATCCAATGCAGTTGACAATATTACTAAGCCTTATTCGTAGTCAAGGTTTATCGCTTCCAGAAAAACGAACGGCTCTTTACGATGATTATATAAAGCATTTTCTAGATCGTGAAGCAGCAAAGACTCCAATAGTTCGTGACCACCGGGAACTTTTAATAAATGTTCAAAGATATTTTGCTTGGATACTTCATACAGAAGCAGAACAGGGAGGTAATGGTAGCATCTCTAAAGATAAACTTTATGAACTTCTTTCAAAATATCTTGATGATGAAGGTCATTCTAAATCATTGTTAGACGAATTATTTAGGGGCATGGTAGAACGCATAATGGCCCTGGTACAACGTGTTGAAGGTATGTATGAATTTGAAGTTCAACCACTGCGAGAATACTTTACGGCGCGATACCTTTATGATACTGCTCCTTATTCTCCAACTGGAAATGAAAAAACGGGGACATTGCCTGATCGTTTTGATGCGATAGCACGTAATTTTTACTGGTTCAACGTTACAAGATTTTATGCTGGCTGCTACACAAAAGGTGAACTCCCTTCCCTAATTGACAGGTTACAAGATTTAATTGAACAGAAAGGATATCGACTAATTAGTCATCCAAGGATATTAGCAGCTACTCTACTTTCTGACTGGGTATTTAAGCAACATCCTAAATCTGTTAAGGCTGTTGTTGAACTGATACTAGATGGGATTGGATTGCGATATGTATTACCCTCCAATAGCCGCCGCCTTGGGTTAGGAAACCCTCTCTTACTTCCAAAAGATTGTGGACAAGAAGAACTAATCAATCATTGCTTCAAGATCCTAGAGAAAATTCCTCCTAAAGACTATGCATTAGAAATAATAGATTTAATCAGAGTAAATGCCACACCAGATGAAATTTTAATTTTATGGAAGAGCTATTTTTGTAGTCAAAATAGTATTCAACAAGGTGATTGGCTTGAGTATGGATACTATTTGGGTATTTTGAATAAAATTAATTTGGCTGATATAAAAAATATTTTATCAGATGAAGTTAATCGCTCAAAATGTGTGTCTCTTCTTTTTAAAATGCGGCGATTTGATTATTGCGAAATGACGGAGAAAAACTTTCTTTTAACTATAGATCAAATTTTACAGAGGAATATTGTAGCTGATAATCGTCGAAACATTCAAATAAGTAGCTTTATAGAGCTATTCAGTCACTCGATTGACGGAAGTCGATATGCAGTAGCTTTCAAGGCAAGGAATTTAAATTTTACACTTTTTTAAATTTGGAAACATGAGCTTTCACACCTAGTTAATCATGGTAGACATTTCTTACAATCTCTTAACAGAGAAACCGTCCAATCTATGCCTGAATTTCCAGAAGTTTCTGAGTATTACAAGATTGTAGAAACATCTGAAAAGGAATCACATCGTAGTGTTCAAGAATGGGCAACTGATATTACTCCTTGGGACAATCTCATTGAAAAAGCTCGTGAAGTTTGCGGGGATTACTGGGCATTGTTTCATCTTGCAAATATAAGTAGTGGTATTAAATCTAAAGGTGAAACATGTAAAGAATTCCATGAACTTCTTGAACACTCAAAATCCTTATGCCGACGAACGCGTTATGCAAGATTGCAAGCTGGTAGGCCAAGTTGGTGGCAGCAACAGTTTGATAAAGTGAATAACGAACTGGATGCTATGTTTATTACATTAGTTCTTGTAACCTGGGGTAGTTCAAAAACCTTAGAAAAGTTGGCTATATCGATAGATTATTACATTGAAAAATTATCCCTTGACAACTGGCAACGTCTGTATCGCTCTGTAGAAGATACAATTGCTCTAATACAAGGCTTGAGCGAGCGCATGATCTACTTTAATGTAGATTCAATGCCAAAAATTTTGGGTGCAAGAACTGTTACTTTATTTACGTTACGTGCGAAAGAACAAAGTAAAAGAAAGCTCTATGCTTTATATCTTGGTGTGTATACTGAATCTGATCCATTAGTACTGAAACTCTGCCAGGAGTTTGCACTTGATCTTCTTCAAAGAAATGAAACTGATTGGCGTCCTGTATTGCAAGTGATTGCTCAAAGTTATGCTAAAGGAGCAATATCAGAGGAATACGCTTCCTACTTGTTTGCACGTCGCGTTGCTAGAAGAGCAGAAAACAACCCTTTACCAACTGATCTTGCTGAAGAAATTGCTGAACACCCTGATCGCTATCCTGGATTTTTGGTTGCAGCTGCAGAAGCTAGATGTAAGGATATTGTGGCATCTAAAACAATTCCAGTAGGGGAGATAGCAGGTAGGGATAAGTGGTTTGCAATATAGTAAGGAGGATTTGATCTTAGTTAATTTTTCTTCATATAAACCGAGTCTACCTTGAAAGCTATAGTTTTTTGGAATTCGGGTAAAGCTCAGAACTCAACCCACAACCGAATAATATACTCTCCTTAAAAACTTTAGGTTTCAAAATGGACGGGGTTTAGCTATGAAACAAGGAATTATTCAGCTATGACATTTGGTAAAATTGCAATCATCACAACACCAATTAATCACTATGTACTCCACCAATCCACACCAAGAACTCTTAGAAGCTATCGCTAACCTTAGCGATCAACAAATCCCACTTGTTTTGCAATTTATCTCATCCCTAGAAACACCTATCAACAATTATCCAACTTCAGCTAAAACAGTTTTAGAACGAATGGGTGGTTATCCCAAATTTTTACTAGAAGGATCAGGAGATTTGTCAGATAGAGATGTACGCAAAAAAGCAATCGCTGACAGAATTCAAGCAAGACATCAAACAAGAACTCATAAATAATTATCCCCTGATTTTAATTTATTCTGGAATTATTGTTGCCTTCTCTCAACCAAAACCTGTTGCATAATTTGCTGTTTCAACGAATCTGCCGCAACTGAAGCAATAATTTTCCAATCGTTTTCTGTCAACATTACCCCAAGCAGTTCGCGCAATACCTGATGATTAGACATAAACTCCTCACCAAAAAGTTCATCCCTATGCAACACAGTTTGAATATGTTCTTTAACAGTAGATGTAGGTAGCCTGAATCTTTCCAGCAACTTCTCTCTTGCGGTAGCAGATGCTATAGAAGTAGCAGTTCCTAAATTCCAATCTTTGAGCAACAAACGCACTTCTCGATTCAAAGAAATCCGCAAAGTTTTTAAACGATAAAACAATTCGGGATTAAGCAACAGTTGACTAAAACCACCAAGCCAATCTAAACCAGCACCAATATTACCCCCTACCTCTTCCTCCGCTTGAATGATTTTTCTCAACCATTCTTCGTTCAGCAATAAATCCATCGGAGTTGCTGGTTCTTGGTTAGGGATATATTCATCATCAAATTCTTCTGACTTCATTACTTACTACTTCTGGATATTTTAGAATGAACGTCAACCATTGGCTTACAAATTCTCCATCGTTGCTGCCATAACAGATTTGCGCTATCAGTTCAACTCCACGTCCTTACTTTGGTTATGATGCCTACTATGAGCATAGCTATTCCCTTTGGGATTGTACACCACACCATCACCAGTATTTGATAACTCTTGATGTCTTCCTAGTGATAGCGTTCGTGTAGCATCTCGTGGAGAAACACTATTTTCAGTAGAATGCTCCCTTTCTAAAATCATCTCCTCTAACTCACTTGCGGCTGCTTCTGAAAGTGGAAATATCTCCTCACCCGTGTGCATATTCCCTCTACAAATCGTTCGCTTATTCTCATTTCGCACAATAAAATCACCACTACGCTGAACATAAGCCGTCCACTGTCCACCAATTTTGAATTGCTCAATTTCCTTACTTTCAGATTGATTGGCTTGTCGCTGTTCGTAGGTAATACCAATCGCTTCTACCAAATTATCAAACATTTCCTTACGCCAAAATTCCCGGTGAATAGCTCGCAATTCCCCAGCATTATCTAACTTTGTTTCTGATTCTGGTAATATCACATCTGGTAACTCTATCGAATCAGCATTAACCTTGAGGATAATACTAGAACCTTCTGGTTTTAATGTGGCTGCAAATGTAGTGCCAACAGGCAACTTCGGACTATCAGGTGCAAAAGTTCCTAAATTTTGACCATCAATTTGTAATATTGGTGTCCCGTTATAACGATAAAAGTCTGGGTGTGATTCAGGTAATTCAAAAACTCCTACTTCTAGAGTCACACTCCGCTTTCTCCATTGCTTACTGGCAAAGTTTTCATCAGCAAAATCATTGTATTTAATCCCCAACACTTTCATTTCTGCAAACTGAAAATCCTGAAGCTGTTGACATACTTCTTCTGTAAACAAATTATATGCCAAAGCCCCCACACCCGCATCCTGACGTGATATTGCCCAACTATGATCTACGGGAGGGATAATTCGTAAATCTTTGGGGATATTCAATTCATCTAAATCATGAATATTGTCACCAAATTTAGCCGCTAATTTTTCCGCTAATTTGGGAGATAAATCTTTAAATGCAAATTCAATCACAGGTAATTGGGGATGAATAGTGGCATCAAATTCAATTCCCTTTTGTTCTAAAGACTCTTTCCATTTAATCGCATCTTTCCCAAACGGAACACTTAAAACATAAGTATCTTGTGGTAATGCTGCACTAGGCATTTCATAATTATGCTCAAAGGAAAACGTAATTTCCATCTGTGCTGCCAACTGTAAACATTCCTTACGATGTCGGTCTAATTCTGGACGGGTGTGTTGGGTGTGCCACAGTGCTGCTGCACCCTCAAATCTATCCTCTGAAGTAGTGAATAATTCATCAATTTCGGCTCTGTAACTATCGTAAAGTTTGCCCAATTCTTCATTAAATGCTTCCCTATCATCTCCCACCCGTTCTTTAATTTCATCTCTTGATTGTTGAAACCTGGTTTTTAATTCTTCTGCCCATTCTAAAGCATCTACTGATAAGGTTTCTTTGGGAAACAAATAACGAAATTCATGTCTATCTCTGCTGCGAATCCGTGTTGGTTCCCACAAGGGATTTACTACTTCTCTGGCAATCACATTTATTGCACCTGGGGCATCTGCTGGCATAGCAAAGGAACGATAAAGCCGGTCATCTTTTTTAAAGTCAAAAAAGTAACTAGGATGGAATTCTGACCATTTTTTAGCATCTGCTAATAAATTTGCACCATCAATTTCTTTGATGTCCTCCAATCTTTCGGCACTTTTGGGTGAATCTACTTCTACTTGTAGTGCTTGAAAAAGACGATTTAGCAGCTTCCTTTGTCGTCTGACAAATCGTTCGCTATTTTCACCCTCACCCGGCATTGAGGACTGCACTCTTCCAATGTTTGTCGCCACTAGACCTACTTTATTTTGACTGCTGGCAGCGGCAATTTGTGATAAATCACGATATTTTAAATTGCCTTCTTCATCTGTAATTTCTGTATATGCCAACTTGGGACGTTGTTTAACTGGTTTAAAATGTCCGGGTTCACCTGCGCGGAGTGTTTCTTTGGCAATATTGGGCAGTTTATTAGCAGGACTAACCATTAATTGGTCGCCGTCAAAGTCGGCTTGGTGATATTCCTCAGCATCTTTGGGGTGAATCCAAACTACGTTGCGAGTTTTCTTTAATTCTGGATCATGGACGTTACTGTAAAGACGGATATTGTCTGAGTTGACAATAGGGTAACGGGTGAGAATCACATCTCCTGCTGGTAGATGGGGGACACAAATTGTCCCTCGTGGTAAAGTGTCGCATGGCATGGCCATACCTGAATTATGACTGTATCCACTCTTAATGGCTAAATCACGCCATTGATTGGCTATATAATCAGTAGCAAATTTGCGAAATTTAGGTGTTTCAATTAATTGACCGTATTTATCGCTGCGAAGTAGAGAAATCCAGCGAGATTCTTGCACCTGATTGTTAGTATTATCGTCTATTCCGTTAACAGTTTCTTCTGTTTGTTCTTGTTGAGATTGTTGTTGATAATATTGTTGAATGATGTATTTTGCCAACGTCAAGGGATTACTTTGTAACTGTGCCAATTCCTGAGCTTTTGCTTCAGTTGGTTGACTTAAATCTTGTTGAACTGCTGTTTCTGAGTACCAGATGGTAAACTGCCAACTATTATCGTAACTGGTAGCTTTGGCATTACCTCGATTACCTATTACTGCTTGGGGAAGTTGATATTCACCACAAGGGATTAAATCTTGAAGTTGAGATTTTTTGATGCCTTTAATTGAGGAACGATCCATAACAATATCGTAACCTTCAGCATCTGTTAATTTGGCATCTGGTAAAAAAGTTCCTTTTGCTAAAAAGCTAGTTTTTGGAGATTGCGAGTTATCACTTTCAGACCAACATTTCATCCATGCAAATCGAAATTGCAGTGGACAATTACGTTCTCCTCCCAATTGTTTGGCTAGTCGCGGTGAAATCTTGCCGTGACAGTCTCCGGTTTTGTAATCAGCGTATTGTGGGTCTGTAAAGTCTACGATTTTGACTTGTAAGTTTGTAAATGTTTCTGAACCTTTATAGCAATTACTAACTAATAATGAACCATAACGACAAGCGGTATCTGGTTCGGTAGCAAATAACTGTCTAATTTTTTTACACAGTGTATCATCAGCGAAGTAATAATTATCGCCTGAACTAAAGGCTAATTTGCGTTTAATACCATCTGTAAATGTTCTTTGTCTTAAATGGTTGGCATCTGGATTTTTACTGTCAATTTTCATCAGGAGGAGAGATGGCAATTCTGATGGTTCAAATATTTGTGCTAATAGGGAATTTTTAATGATTTCTGGTTCTGATAGATATCTGCCCTTGCCATTGTTGTACGACCCATCAAAGATAGGTATACTCAGTCCAGAACCTTCTATGACTTTAGTAGTTAAATCCATTACCAGTAATCTATTAGACGGATGATCTAGCAAGCATCAGATTCTAATATTTATCCTGGCATGGATTTACACTCAGCAAAATCGTCCAAGTGGATATTTTACTGATGTCAAAAGATAACTTGGCAAGTGGGAAACGAGCGAACCGATAGCTAGTACAACACGGCGTAAATACGCGTACCTTTTACAAGGAGTTCAAATCGTGGATTTTTCACCAAATTTAATGGTTCATTAACTTACGCCATAGAGTATTAGTAGTAAGACTTGCTCTAGTTGTGGTGACAAAAAATCATCTCTGTCGCTGTCTCAAAGAGTATTCCACTGTCATAACTGCGGGTTTGAGTCTGATAGAGATTTAAATGCTGCTATTAAGTGCGATTCAAGAAGCGGTCAGGTTGACCGTGTTAGCTTGTGGACTGGATAGTGCCGACACTTCCAGGATGAAGTAGGAAAAAAAGCAGAAAGCAGACAATTGTTAGCTTTTTTGTATCGGATAACATATCCTCTGGTCAGTTAGAAATTAAGTTGAAATTTTAAATCTAATCTAGAAGTAGCCCTTTCAAGGTGTGTTAACTTTCTGTGTTCTTTGGGCTAGAATCTTAAAAGTTGAGACATGAGGCTTGTTCTTCAGGTAAGTTCGTTTTAGTTGAGCTTTCTTAGGGCTTCGTGGATGACGACGAAAAGCTCTCAGCGAAACTTTACCTGCCAAATGTTTGAGAATTTGTGACAATTCTGTGAAGGTAAAGTTTTCAAAAACAGACCACTCTTGAGGGGGAATGGCAATCATCATGCCTCTGTAAGTACCCTTGATTTCATCAGCCAAATAATAGCTAGAAACTTCGGTTTGTATCTTTTCAGTACCATGAACGCTTCTAAGTGCTGCCTGAACCGTAGACAGTATTGTTATATTCAACTAAATGAATACACTGAAAGCATTGAAAAATCCATCGTAAAGTGGGGCGGTCAGTTGCTTTACCTAATTGATTTTTAATTGTTGATTTAGAATCTTTCAGAGCATTTCTAATTTGACGTTGAGCCAAAGTATAAACCAGTAGACATAAACCCATAATCATTCCCAGAGACTCTATTCTCTCAGGACTTTTGAGGAAAATACTGTCTGCAAAAAATAATGGGTCTTTGAGAAAACCAAAACCTCTCTCACAAGACTGTTGAGCTTTATATTCACTCAACATGGAATCATTGCTAAGTTCATTTGAATCTAAAACGTTTGTAGCAATAATAAAACGCCCTGCACTCAGCATTTCCGTATTAATTTTACTTTCATTCTCGGAGACTGTCGCTGATACTTGATAGGATATTTCTCCAGAACTATTTTTTTTATTAGATTTGATTTGAGTAACTTCACTCTCATCAATTTGATGAGATTTGAATTGTTTTGATAATTTTGATAATGCCTTGATAGCATCAGCCTCACAAGCAAATTTCTCTTGTGATAACTTTTTCAAATCTTGTACAGCTTTTGATTCTGCTTTGGTAATTTTCTGTGAGAGTTTACGCAAGTCGGATTCTCTTCTTTCTTGACTTTGCACCACTAACCATCTTTGTTCTATTCCGGCATAATTTTCGGCTTTTGATGCTAATTTATATCCTGGTATTGTACTATCAACAAATTCTAATTCTTGATTATTTTCTACTTTTTGATTCTCAAATATTACTTCTGGTAAACTTGTATTATATTGCCCATGCACGTGCATGGATGATGAGTCTAGATGTGATGTTGATAGTGATACTCCAAATTTTTGTGCTGCTTTTAAGGCAATGATAAAAAATATTGTATCTAATCCTTTGATAAATAGTTTATCCATGACTCTCCCCAGTTTATCGTCGTTAAGATATTCTGGTTTTACTCCTGTTCCTACCAGATGCTCACAGGCGATTGTTTCAAAGTATTGGGGAAACATATATAAGGGTTTTGATACAAATCCTAACCCGTTTATTATCATGGCTTTTACTACTTGACCTGCACTTACTTTCTCGCCTTTTTCGACTCCTATTAATTCATTTATTATTTCTACTATTCCGATTGAATCTATTATTCCTGCTATTATACCTAGATGGTCTATGTTCTGAATTTCTATTTCTTGAGGTTTTAATTTCACAACAAACTTCTCCACTACTTCTGTTGTGATTCTCTCATTTCTTGTTTTGTTATCAATTCATTTTTTTTCTTTTGTCTTTGTTACCAAGCTTCATTTTCTCACACCATACCTCTGTTAATGCTACTTATTCTTATTAAGCTTCTTAAGATTTGATTTATCTTTAGTTATTTTGTACTACTGGGGTAGCTTTTTTTATATGTGACAGTTTAGGGTGCGGAATGTGGGTTCAAATAATTCATCTAGAATCTGGGGACATAGGGCTTTCTCTAATAACCCACGAACCATCACTGATACTGGACTCTTTTCCACAAACCTTTCAAACACTTGCCCTAGTATCATTTCTGTTCTCCACCCTGTGATTTTTACCTCTTTCTACCAAACTACAAATCCGCCCATTACACAACACCTTGAAAGGGCTAGTCCTATAATCATAGAAATATTAGTTTTGCCAAATTGGTTAACTGTACAACATAAGGATTTATTCTTAGCTATTCATAAAAATTAATACCAAAATCAACTTTCAGTACATCTTGAATACGTTGTAAAGTTTCGATTGGCAAAGCTTTGGTTTCTTCGGATTCTATTTTGTACCAATTCATAGTTGTCATGGGAATTTGACGACATATTTCAGCTAAAGAGCGTCTATCAGCTTCTCTAGCTTGTCTAATTCTCTTTCCCAAACCGGGTATTTCTATATCTATCGTTCTTCTAACTTTCATCAATTTTTCAACTATTCAACTACCCTCAAATATAAACTATCAGTTTATTATTAAATATAAATCATAAATTTACAGTTGGCTATAATGTATCAAATAATAGAGATTTTCCTTGGAAACTAGGGGGTAGAAATTATGAGTAAGATATCAAACATCTCTACTGATGGGACATTGCTACCCACCCAGAACGATTCTGCAAGCAACCATACTGAAATAGTTGTTAGCTCCGAACTGACTACAGACGAGTGGCGCGATCGCATATTTCTAGAAAGGCAAGTTGAAAAAGCATTTTACGCAGCTGCTAAAGCATTGAAAGAACTACGAGACAGACCTTTGTACCGTTCAACTCACTCAACCTTTGAAAATTACTGTCGTTCCCGATTTGGCTTTACTCACCGTCATGTGAACTACCTGATAGCTGGTTCATCAGTAGTTGACAATCTGATGGGAACCAATGGTTCCCAAATTGAAATCCCAGACGAAATGGGAACCAATGGTTCCCAAATTGAAATCCCAAACGAAACGGGAACCAATGGTTCCCAAATCTTACCAACCAGCGAACGCCAGGTTAGACCTTTGGTTCCCTTAGAACCAGAACAACAATGTTTAGCTTGGCAACAGGCAGTAGAGCAAGCGGGTGGTAAAATTCCTTCTGGTCGTCAAGTTCAAGATATTGTGGACAAAATCCGAGAAAGAACCAAAGTACCGAATCCCTACCATGTTGGGGAAGTATGTATTCTACTGCCCAAAGACAACCCAGAACTGAAAGGCAAAAGTGGTTGTTGGGGTGTCATTACCCATGTTGGAGACTATAGCTGCACTATTGAGACTTGGGATACTGAGTATACAGTGAAAATAGAACATCTCAAATCTTTAGAACTGTTGGATGAAGACTGCCAGTTTATGCAACAGTTATGCTTGAGACTGCGACGATTGCATCAAATTGAAAACCGAGATAGTGCCGTTGATTGGCTCTGTTCGGGATTAGGGAAACAACCAAAACCGTATCTTTCACCTTTGCAGTCAAAATTTTTAGATCAAGTCGAACAAGAGTATGGAATTACGCTAACTTAGCAAAAACCTAAAACTTGAACAAAAATCAACGCAAACCTAGAGGTGTTAAAGCAGGTAAAGAAACAGTAAAAATGCTACCTTTACCTAAAGTTGATGAAACAGAAATATTTCCTTGATGGGCTTCTACAATCTGACGGGACAAATATAATCCTAGACCATTACCTTGACGCTGATGTTTACCCTGTCGAAAACGCTCAAATAAGTGTACTTGCTCTGTTTTACTGATGCCAATTCCAGTATCTTTCACGGCAATTGTTACCCGTTGGTCGTGGGAATTAAGGTGAACTTCTACTGAACCCCTATCTGTAAAACGAATGGCGTTACCAACTAAGTTAATTAGCAGTCGGTGTAGTTCTATCCTATCGCCAAGCACTTTCACCGCAGATGGTTGTATGTTGTTTAATTTGGCGTTGAGAGTCAAGTTTTTCACAACCGCTAAAGGTTTTAGTTCCCGAACTACTTTTTGACTTAACTTCCACAAGTCAACTAAAAAAAATTCCAAATCCTTACATCCTGCTTCATACTGATAAACCTCCAGCATATTTTCAACCATTGACAGTAGCATTTGATTACTTTCAGTAATTAGTTGCAGATATTCTTTTATTTCTGATAATTGTTGACCGAAATTTCCTTTTTGTATCATTTGCAGGAGTTGAATTGCTGATGTCAAAGGAGTGCGTAAATCGTGAGTTAAGTTAATCACAAAATCTTCCCGTCGCTGCCGAGCGATTTGATCCCGTTGATTGATACTGTGTTTTAGCCGGAGGAGCGAACGCACTCGTGCTAACAATTCATTTTGCTCTACAGGCTTAATTAAGAATTCGTCAGCACCAGCCTGTAAACCTTGAATCAAAGAAGACTCATCACAATTGGTCATCAGTAAAACAGGTATGAAAGGTAAATCAGAATTCTGCTTAATCTGTCGAGTAATTTCATAGCCATCAATATTTGGCATGAAGGTATCTAATAGCACTAAATCAGGGGGAGATTTGGCAATCTTAATTAAGGCTTCACTATCACTGTCTGTTACTGTTACCCTGTATCCTTGTTGCTTGAGAGTAGATTTTAGCAAGCAAACATTTTTGGCTGAGTCGTCTACCAAAAGGATACTTTCTGTTGAATTTGGGTTCCAAGAGAAAGGTGTCATACACATCCAGTAGATTTATTTAAATCAAGTTTGCTATTTATTTTTTTCTACGTATCTTAACCTTTAGATAGATTTTTACTAAACTTTAAAAATTTTCATACCTCAATAGGTAGATTTTGGTAAAAGTGCAGACAAAATTCAACCGATAGAGTGAGACGTTTGTAGTCAATGATTTCCGACATTAGAAAGATTACATTTAGCTAGTCGCTGAGGTGCGTCATGGAAAACATTAGAGCGGCAATTATCGAAGACCACAATTTGACTAGGGTGGGTATACGCAGTTATTTAAATGAGCAAAAAAATATTCAAGTTGTGGGAGATGCAGAGACGGCTGCGGCTGGTCTAGAATTACTTCACGATACCAAGCCAGATATTGCTATTGTTGATATTGGTTTACCGGACATAGATGGGATAGCACTGGTGCATCGGTTTCGACAATCTATGCCACCAGAAGCAGCAGAACAAACGAAAATCATTATGCTCACTTCTTTTGCTCAAGAACAGATGGTCTTAGCTGCGTTTGCAGCTGGGGCAGATTCTTATTGTGTCAAAACCATTAAGTTTGAGTTGCTGTTAGAAGCACTGTACATGACTTATGATGGCTATTCTTGGATTGATCCAGCGATCGCTCGCATCATTCTCAAGCATATTCGTCAATCGGTGACATCTGCGGTACAATTGAATACTTCTCAAACAGTGACTAATTCTGCAATTGACCCGGAGCAAGCGAGTATTCTGGCAGCAGATCCACTGACAAATCGAGAAATGCAAGTCTTAGAGTTAATTGTCGAAGGCTGCACCAATCAAGAGATTGCCAATCAACTCTATCTCAGCTTAGGCAGTGTAAAAGTATACGTGCGGGGTATTTTGAACAAACTTTGTGCAAGCGATCGCACTCAAGCGGCTGTCATCGCCTTACGGGCTGGTTTGCTTAATTGAAGTTACTCTTTAGTTACAAGAAATAGTGGGAAGTTTGAAAGCCCACCAGTAGTATCCTGAAAAGCCGAAATTTTCAGGATGCTACGTCCTTGAGGGGTGGGATGGTAGTTGTTAAAACTTTGTCAACTAGAACTCACGAATGCCCCCATTGCGGAACAGTTTTAGATCGGGATGAGAATGCTGCACTGAATATTTTCGCTAAGGGACTAAGTACCGTAGGGCATACGGAAACTAACGCTTGGGGAGAGAACGACCTCTGTTGAGAGGGCGACAGGTTCAGATAAGTTGGCTCAGTGAACCAAGAATCCCCCGACTAGAAGTGGGGGGAGTGTCAAGCTCAGAGTAAGAGAAATCAGGGGTTTGGGCGGGGCATCGGCAATTTGAAAAATCTCCAATACCATAATGCGCTATGCCCTATTCCTGACCTCAACAACAATAGCTGCGTAAGTCCTGAATTAGTTGAGGAAACAACTAAGGTAAGAGTGAATCTTTGAAGTCTTGAATTGCTGTTGCTGTCAAGGCATAAACAACTCGCCGCTTACGTTCAACATGAGTACCATCCACAGGAATTCCTTTCTTCCAAGCAGCAATAATTGCTTTCTTGTCTGCTGAGTAAACAGTCTTTTCTCTGCGATATTTTAAAGGCAATTTTTCTGCATCTATAAGTACATCACAACTCGGTGGATTTTCTTTAATTGTGATCCGCAGTGAATTACCAACTATTTGCTCAGGGATAATTCCTGTGGCATTATGTTCTAAAATGGTTTCATCTAATTTCTGTCGCCACCGTTCTAGTCTTAATAGTGCTGATTGATGCACGGCTTTGAGATGTTCTAGTCGTTGCTTAATAGCTGCTATTTCTGCATCTAATTGCAATGCTAATTCGGCTTGGATATCAACAGCTTCTGATTGTACTTCTTGAGTTTCCCAAATAGCAGTGATGATAGCAGTTTCCTCTTCAGGAATCTGACAATTGGTTAGCTGTTCCCAGAGATGAGCAGCAGTTTGGGATAATCCTGCTAAAGATTGTTGAGCGAGTGATAAAACCATGATTACCACCTGCCACAAGTTTGATAGTAGTTATGTTCAGCTTCAATTTGGTTTAGAATAGCTATCGTGCCTGAATCTAAATTAGTATCAAGGCATAAATCGGAAATGACCTTTTGTGTAACTTGATTATTTTGCTCAGTCACGGCAGTCAACTTAGGTTTAAGTGTGGTTACACTTTCTGTTACAATTACTTTCAGTTGTTGCATTGTTTGGGTTGCATAACGCCATCAATTTGAGCGCGGTAGCGCATCTAAACTCCATCCATTTTGAAAACTTGAGTGTGCGCCATAGAAAAACTATAGGTTTCAACTTGAACGGGGTTTATCTGTGTTTGTATCCCACTTTTTTAAGTTAATTTTGTGTCCTCTGTTCGTTATTTTGTCAATATCAAAAGTTAAACCTGTCAATAGATATGAAACTCATCAAAAAATCTGAAAAGCTAGTTCAAGAAACGAAAATAAACAAGGAGACTAAAAAGGAAACTAAAGAATCAAATTTGCAAGTTGATTTTGTGAATAATATAGAAGAAGTAACAGGTGCAGAACAGCCAAAAGTAGGGATAGAATATCAAGAACCTAATTATATTCCTTTACGAGATAATCCCATAGTTCACTCTGTTGGCAAGACGGGATGGCAGGTTTCTGATATTTGGAAAGATATTAGATTGGATAGTTTTTAAATATTACTTATACTTAATTCCACTGCTTTTGAATTGGTAAATTTTTACAAAAGGTGTGGTTATTTGGTTATGTCTACTGCTTATTATCCGCTAATTCTTTATCCACCGTTAGCCAAGCGATTAAGGAGTGGTAATCAAGGACAGAAGCATCTCAAAGCTTCGTTTCAAGGATGTGTTGCATTACCAGATGATAAGAGTACAGCCAAGCAAGGAGTGAGTGAAAAGCAATTTTTTCGGCATTTACTGGCAGGTTTTCCTGGAAATTTAATTTGTCAAGCGGTTGAGTTTGAAATTCCAGGTTATGCTCTCCGCTACTCGGCTGATTTTATCTTTTATCATCACTCATCTGGGTTAGCTTTGGATATTGAAATTGATGAACCTTATACTGGAAATACAGGGAAACCTCACCACTGTATTGATGTTGATGATGATAAAATTCGTAACCGTTTTTTCTTGGAACGGAATTGGGGTGTAATCAGGTTTGCAGAAATTCAGGTGGTGCGTCATCCTTGGAATTGTTGTAAGGTTATTGCTCAAACAATTGCTAAGTTGACAGGAGATAATAGTGTGTTTATGATGCTGCAAAGATTGGCTGATGTACCTTTACAAAAATGTTGGACAAGGCGTGAAGCTAGGCTGATGGCAAAGAACAATTATCGTCAGTCTTATCTGCCAAAAAAAGCTTTTCAAGTAAAATGATTTGTTGATTTGTCATAAATTAAACATTTCTGTTTGTTATCCCTCTTTCGTCACTTTCGGCAACGCAAAATTTGATAGCTAACGCCAAGCGTATGACTCCTGCGTCGTCACGCAAGCTATAGCCATAACCTTCATTTTACAAGGGTTTTGGCGATTTATTAATGTTTCAAAATATTCGCCATATTTTGTTAGTAATAAAAGGTTCAAACCTTTAAGAGTATTCCAAGTAAAAAAATGCCCAATTGTCATTGCGTTCGCGGAGCGTGGCGTTAGCCATATGGAGCAGAGCGGAATGAAGCAATTTCTGGTTTTGGATCATTTATTGTTTGGAACACTCTAAGAAATATGGATTTGAAAATTAGGAAATTATTTTTTTGATTCCCACTTTGATTGAAAAGGGTTAGCAGCAATCTCTAACACAGAGTCTAGACAGGAGGAATTAAGCCAAAATTAGCGATGGTGCAGAGCGCCCCCATGAGACGAACGCCCAGCATTTATTCCAGTTCCAAATGATTAATTAAACAATGTACCGACAAAATTGAGAATCGGCTTCCAAAAAATACCAGTTAATACATACGGAGCATATTGCAAAACCGGGAAAATTGGTTGTTTTGACTGCTTTAATGGTAAACAATCTAACAAAAAAGGTACTATACAGGTAAGTCCATAAGCAGTCGCTAAAGCTTTACTAAATGTAGGTTCAGAACCGGGTAGAGGACTATAATAAATACCCAGTAGAATGCAAGATATCATTAAAAATTGATTCCACAAAAACCAGGATTGAGGCGATAACAAATAAATTAATTGGGGGAAGCTTTGGTCTATTTTTTGTCGCATTCCCAATAATACAGACCAAGTTGCAGCACCAACAATACCATCGTTTTTCAAGCCATAGATATTTTGGAAGCGTTTAACAGCTTTTTCTGTTTCTCTGTCAAAATATCCATCAGGTTTCTTCTGAGAAAATCCTTCTTCATAAAGGATATTTTGCACTTCTTTAACTGCATCTTGTAATTCTAGAGATATATTTTTCTGATGGCGATAAAGCTTTGGGTAGATAAGGCAAGCCCAACTCAATGGACCAACTATTCCATCAACTAGAAGGTTATTTTTTTTCTGGAATTCTTTGACAGCTTCTTCTGTTTCTGAATCAAATCTACCACTAACATTTGCCAGAAGACCCTGAGCATATAAACGTTTTTGCAATTCAATGATTGAATCTTCTACAGAATTGGGCGTAAAGCCACGGTAAATGATAGGACGTTTATTGAATACACAGACTTGTTTTTCTGCTGGGAAATAAAGTCGGGGTTGTTTGATCTGAAACAAGATATTGAAGGATTTAAGTAGTCTATTCATTTGGCGCTCCTACGTAGTAAAGTGTCAAAAGCAGATTTTTTGTAGGGCATTGAGCAGTTCCTTATGTCTGCACCCTGCTGGATACTGAGAATAAGTGGTTTAAAGATTAAACTACTGAATTGACTACAAACAGACAATTAGCAAAGTTAACAAATTGTCAATAATTTGTTAAAGCCTTGTTGGTTAAAATGTTGCTAATATGACATTGATGACAGACTTATTGGGTGATATTTATGTCAAGTCAGTCAGAGGGGTGGAATATGTCCAAAACTTGGTATCGCAAGGTTTTGAAGGACTGGGATGTAGATCGGTTACTGACGGACTTGGAAGCTAAAATTCAAGAGCGATATAGGCAAAATACTAAGAAAGACTTGTTATTGGGGTTACTGTGTGGGTATAGCTTAACGAAGCTTTGCAAGGATTTACACAAGGGTAACGCTGCCGTCAGAACTGTTCTGAGCAACATATATCGAGATATTGAAACTTTAACAGGAGAGCCAAATAACACTGTCAAGTCAAGTAACCTCGTTTACGTTCTGGAAAGGCATGGATATCGCAGAGGTTCTGTTATATCTGCTCTCAAAATTCGCTCCATTCCCCAAAATTTGCCATCACCAACCTACACAGAATTTATTGGCCGCGAGGCGGATATGAAGAAGCTACTAGAACGCTTGTCACCAGATCATGGCGCTCACATGATTACGGTGCATGGCATTGGTGGTGTAGGTAAAACGGCGTTGGTATTAGAAGCTGCTTACTTATGCTTAAAAGCTAGTCGTGAAAACCTTGTTGGCCTAACGAAATTTGATGCGATTATTTTCACCTCTGCTAAACAACAGGAACTCATTCCTGATAGTATTTTGCGACGGCAACAAGGACAGCGTAACCTGCGCGATATTTTTCGAGAGATTGCCCATGCTTTGGGCGACCCAACCATTATTCAATCTCCTCCCAATGACCAATTTGACCGTGTACGCCAAAGTCTTTCAAAACAGCGAACACTACTGATTGTGGACAATATGGAGACTATAGAAGATCGGGATCAGGTTATAGAGTTTCTATATAATCTGCCGATTTGCGTCAAAGTAGTAATTACTACTCGCGAACGGATTGCTTTGCTACCAATTAGTCTGCGAAACTTACCCCCAGATGATGGTTTACAGTTGATTCAACAACAAGCGGAAGAAAAAGGTATAGTCCTTAACAAGGAGGAATCTGAGCTACTTTACAATCGCACTGGAGGAATTCCCCTGGCCATTGTTTATGCAATCGGTCAAGTATCTAGTGGCTATTCTCTGAACTCTGTTTTGGAGAAGTTAACTTCAGCTACAGGTGATGTGGCTCGTTTCTGTTTTGAGCAATCAGTACAAGGAATGAAGGAACAGCCACCCCACAAGTTACTAATGGCACTGGCGATTTTTCCTGATTCTCCAATTCAAACCGCCCTAGTTGAGGTGGCTGGACTGACAGCTGCTCCAGTTTCTGTCAATGATGGTTTGGCACGTTTACAACAACTTTCCTTAGTGAATTTAAACCCAGACAAAAAGCGGTATGAAATGCTCTCTCTGACTCGTGAGTATGCCTTGGCAGAATTAGCTGCTTATCCAGATTTTGAGAAAGAGGCAAGACAGCGTTGGGTGAAATGGTATCTGGATTTTGCCCACAGTTATGCCGGAGAAGATTGGGAAAAGTGGATACATTACAATAAGTTAGAGCAAGAAGAAGGGAATCTCCGGGCTGTACTTTATTGGTGTAAAGACCAAGACCACTATCAAGAGGTCAGGGATTTATGGCTGCTGTTGAACCACTATGCAAATCTCTATGCCTATTGGGACGATCGCCTAGATTGGTTAAAATGGCTTATAGAACAATCAGAACGACGAGGTGAATGGTCATCTTTAGTGAAAATCATGATTCGCAAAACCTGGCTGTTGATTCGGGAGTGTTCACCGCAAAGTTTGAAAGATGCAAATGAAATGTTACAGCGGGTATGGGTTTTACGCGAACATACAGACTTATGTGTTCAAGCTGACTTGGCTGAGAATATTGTTCGGCTGCGAATCAGACAGAATGACTATACAGACGCACGTGTATGGCTCGATATAGAACAGCAATTGGTGAATCAGGCTAATCTGGAAGAGCAAAAGCACATCCGTCACTATATTCCTATTCTTTATCATCGAGCGGTAATCTTTTATCGAGAACATAAATATACTGAGGCTAAGACACTCTTTCAAGAAGTGATGCACAGTGCAGAAAAAATTGCCTGGTATCGAGTCATCAATTCTGCTCAAAATTGGCTGGCTGATATTGCGATCGAACAAGGCGATCGCGATGGCGCTCAACAGCTTTTAATTAAAGGTTTAACTGTAGCTCAAAGCAGCAAAAATAAACGGCGTTTAGCTCGCTATCAACGTTCTCTGGCTCGCTGGGAAAAAAAGTGGGGCAGCTTGGATAAAGCCCGCCAATTGTCAACTAAGGCTATGGATAGTTTTAAGCATCTGGGGATGATACAAGATGCCCAGGAAATGCAATTTTTACTTGATTCTCCATAACCCAGGTGAGTCATGATCGTCAGTTTTGAAACTGATTAAGTTTTCTTTCTATCGACTTCAACATTTATGATTTTTGAAAAAGCCCAGTCATCAACAATTATTCATGAATAACACAGAAGTAGTCGTAATTGGTAGCGGTATTGGCGGATTGAGTTGCGCTGCACTCTTGGCACGCTATGGAATTGATGTCACAGTAGTAGAAAGCCACTCTATTGCCGGTGGTGCGGCTCATGCTTTTGAACGCAATGGCTACAAGTTTGAGTCTGGACCCTCTTTATATTCTGGTTTATCTTATACGCCTTCACCTAATCCCTTACGTCAAGTTTTAGATGCCATTGGCGAAGATTTACCCTGCTTCAATTACAATACCTGGGGTTGTTATTTACCAGAAGGCTACTTTGATGCTCAAGTTGGTGCTGACCAGTTCTGTGAAATATTACAACAACTGCGGGGAGATAAAGCTGTAGCAGAATGGCGCAAACTACAGGAAATTATGACACCTTTGGGTAAAAGTGCCACTGCTCTCCCACCCTCTGCCTTGCGCTACGATTTAGGTGCGGTGTTGTAAATATTCATTGATTTTCTAGCCAAATATACTCATAAATGGTAGAATATGCTCATATTTAGGGAAGATAGATGAAATTAGTTGAACGTCACATCATCAAGAAAACTCATCAATTCTATCAACAGATAGATGAGTTGTGTTGGCGTTCCAAAAATCTCTACAATTACGCTAACTACTTAGTCAGGCAATCATTTATCCTTGAGGGCAGTTATTTAGATAATACAAAAATATACCATCAAGTAAAGCAGCATGAATCATACAAAGCACTACCCAGTAAAGTCAGCAATCAAGTTTTGATAGTTTTGCATCAGAATTGGAAATCTTTTCTCCATGCTACCGCAGTTTATAATAGACATCTCCGGAAATAGCTAAAGTGTTACTGCCACTGCTTTTAAAAGTGAGATGCCCCAATGCAAAGGTAGCTGGCTGGTACGCTAAAATAAGCGTTAGAGATGCC
>NZ_JACJTQ010000054.1 GCF_014698735.1 Anabaena catenula FACHB-362 | reverse complement strand
TTACGGGCAGCAGAAGACCCAGAGTTTGAAACTTTCTATACCAAAAACATTTTGCTGAACGAGGGTATCCGCGCTTGGATGGCTCCTCAAGATCAACCCCACGAACAATTTGTATTCCCTGAAGAAGTATTACCACGTGGTAATGCTCTCTAATTCCATGATGAATTAACTAACCCTTTTAATATTCATCACTTTTAATTTATCCTCCACCAATTGGTGGGGGGTTTTTTTATAAAAATATATTTTCTATTGCCAAGCCAATTGGATGTGTTATAGTAATTCAAGGTTACAAACCCAGAGTTTTTCGCTCTGCCTTTTTGAAATTAAGACCGATTAGGCAACAAGGAGGTGATGCCCATGATAGAAAGTAGTATAACCATGGGTCATCAGGTTGCAGTTAGCCGGCTGTGCGCCGGGGCTGTTCTCTAGAAGTTAGTCTTAGTTATCCTGAGATACTAAGTTAGCTCGATTTACTAGGCAAGCTTGGAGTTCCTTCCGGCAGTCTGGTTGCAACCTGAAGACCCGCTAGACCGCCCTAAGTTAGATCTTCTGATTTAACTTAGGGCGGATAGTTTTTTATTGGTAACTTTTGGTGTATGGACCAACTTAGAGATTTTAGATTTGTTTCACGTAGCGTGCTTCTCGCGGAGCGAGTATAAGTTTAGGTGATTGTAACCCTGTTTGAATTTTAAATTTTGAATCTTCAATTCCATTATCCAAAATTTAAAATATAAAATTCGTTGATCAGAAGTCAACATAATTCGTAATTGATAATAATGCCGACCGCAGGCTACCGCCAACGTAATTCGTAGTTACAATCAATAGGGGCTTGAACCCACCACTGATTGAAGACCACCAAATCTTTCATTTGGTGGGGGCTTGTACCCTCTTTAATTACGTATCCCTAGCGGGACCGCAGGAAATATTACGAATTATGAATTAGTAATTATTTGGTCAGGAGTCAGGAGTAAAACCTCCTGGATACTTGATTTTTGGTTGAAAATTTTTACTTCATTTACAAGCCCCTTCGGGGCGGGAAGAAGGAATAGGGAAGAGGGAACAGAAAAGAGAATTAGCCCCGAAGCAAGGTTTAAAGCCGAACTTCGTAGCGGAACGAAGTTCGCCCCTTGTGGGCGAAAAAATCCTTATTTCCCAAGGCAGGTAGAAACCCCGCCCCTTGAGGGCGGCTTAGTTTTCCCTGTTGCCCGTTGCCTGTTTCCTATTCCCTTTCATCTGCAATCTACTGTATTAAAGCAATGTTCTATAGCAATTTATAGTTTGTTATGTATCGTTTTAGGTTGATATGAGGCAGGTTCCGGTAGCAAAGTTATTCAATCAACCAATTTAAGTTCGTCAAGTAAGTTTGGCGGAACCTTCTGAGTCAACCAAACATCTTTCATATATGGAGGTCTCTGCCAACAAAGTCATAACTACACATGATGTAGAAAGATTTTAAGCCAACGGGAGTCATTCCCGATTTGACAATTGTTTAATAGATTAAGCTTATCTTGCTCATCAGACTTAGATATACTATAATAGCAACCTATGGCTAAAGGTTTTTACATAAGTTAATTACATCAATATTTAACGATTCGTTAATCAGTTATTAGCTTTGTAAAAACTAGAATTGTAGTAATGGCAGCTATGCCTTATCCACAGGTTTCAGCAAGATGTCAAATTTCTGAGAAGTAGGACAACTACAACAGCTATCTATATAAGGTGTGAGGAGTAAAAGAAAGATGTCTAATCTCTTGTGGAAATCCCTGGTAGTAAGCCCAGCAGTATTGGGTGCAACGTTGTTACTTTCAGGAACAGCGATGGCTACACCTGCCGCTGGCAACGCGGCTCCAAATGCTACCACTGAAGTATTAACACTAGAAACACAAGCCGCAACAGAAGTTGTTAAACAGCCTAAAATATTGGCTCAAGCAACCAAAGATGCTCAAGTTTTAGATCAAGTTAAACGCTACAGTAACGAAGGTCAAAATTTACAGTCTCAAGTAACATCAGTTTCTCAGTTTTCCGATGTTCAACCCACTGACTGGGCATTCCAAGCCTTGCAGTCATTGGTTGAGCGCTATGGTTGTATAGCTGGTTATCCCAATGGTACATATCGGGGTAATCGTGCTTTAACCCGTTATGAATTTGCTGCTGGTTTAAATGCTTGTTTAGATCGGGTGAATGAATTGATTGCCACAGCAACAGCTGACATGGTGACAAAACAGGATCTAGCAACATTACAGCGCTTGCAAGAAGAATTTTCTGCTGAATTGGCAACTCTACGCGGTCGTGTAGATGCTTTAGAAGCACGCACTGCTGAATTGGAAGCTAATCAGTTCTCTACTACCACCAAGTTGCAAGGTGAAGCTATTTTTGCTTACACTGACTCTTCCATAGCTAATGAAAATGGAGTTTTTCAAGATAGAGTACGTTTGAACCTGCAAAGCAGCTTTACGGGTAGAGATATGTTGACCACCCGTTTAACTGCGGGTAATTCAATAGGTTTGAGCTTAAACACTGGTGGCGGTGCAGAAGGTAAACAAACCTTTGAAGTTGGCAGCACTGGTAATAACAATGTTGAAATTGACCGACTAACCTATGAAGCTCCTATTGGACCAGCGCAGGTCTACATAGCAGCTAGTGGTGGTCAACATAGTCATTATGCAGCCGTTAACAACCCCTACTTCTTTGATCGAACTGATGGTGGTAACGGTGCTTTAACAACCTTTGCTTCTGAAAACCCCATCTATCGGATTGGTGGTGGTTCAGGTATTGCACTTAATGTGCCTTTTGGTCAAGGTGGCGGTATGCTCAAACCAAGTTCACTAACTGTGGGTTACTTGGCTTCTGAAGCTAATAACCCTGCTGCTGGTTCTGGTTTGTTTGATGGTAATTATGCCGCTTTAGGTCAGTTGAACTTTAATGTGGGTAATCGCATTGCTTTAGCTGCTACCTATGTGCATAGTTACAATGGTGCAGGTAGTACCCTGTTTGACTCAGGACTTGATAATGGTGCTGTCGTAGGTACATCACTATCTAACAATCTCAGCAGCAACAGCGCATCTTCTAGCAACTCCTACGGGCTTTCCGCAGCTTTCAGACCTAGCGACAAGCTGTCTATCAGTGGTTTCGTTTCATATCACGATGTCACAGGCTTCAGTACTGGTGATGACTATGAAGCGTGGAGCTATGGAGTTGGTATAGCACTACCTGACTTTGGTAAGAAAGGTAACGTCCTGGGTATTTTTGGTGGCGCTCAACCCTATTCCTTTAACAATAGTGGTAATAACTCGTCTGATACTCCTTACCAAGTTGAAGGTTTCTACAAGTATCGCGTCTCCGATAACATTTCTGTTACTCCTGGCGTAATTTGGGTAACATCTCCCGGACAAAGTAGCAACAACGATGATGCCTTTATTGGTACTCTGAGAACAACTTTCACCTTCTAGAAGGTTGATATTTGTTGACAATCTTGAAACTTATTTTTTCCCGCCACATGGCGGGTTTTTTATTTTGGGTAGGAAAAAATAACAAACCCCAGTGGTGAACCGGAGTATACTAGGAGAAGGGTGAAGCGTGTTTGTGTAGGGTTTCTCAGAAAAGTCTACAATTTTGAATTTGAAATTTTGAATTGTTTACCCTTCATCCTTCAGCTTTCATCATTTATCCTTTATTCTTAAATTGCTGCTTGTGGAACTATCTTGTAAATCAGAATACGCAATTCTTGCCTTATTAGAAATGGCAATTCATTACGAAAGCGGCGAACCAATGCAAATTCGACAAATTGCCGCACAACAAAATATACCTGATCGATATTTGGAACAGCTGTTAGCTACCTTACGGCGTGGAGGTATAGTAAAAAGTCTACGGGGTTCAAAAGGCGGCTATTTTTTGGCGCGAGAACCTTGGAAAATTAGCGTTTTAGATATATTGGAATGTTTAGAAGGATTAGATATGCGTCCTGGAGAGGAAGATACTAATAACCCCAAAAGTACGGATAGTTCGATTGTGGACGAAATTTGGCTAGAAGCTCGTCAGGCAGCAAATTCAGTTCTGCAAAAACATTCGCTTCAGGATCTTTGTGAAAAGCGAAATGCAAGGCGGCAATTAGATATCATGTACTACATTTAAAGAAAGAAAAATTGATTATGCGGATAGCTCAGAATATTACAGAACTAATTGGACGGACACCTTTAGTACAGTTAAACCGCATTCCCCAAGCAGAAGGATGTGTAGCGCAAATTGTGCTGAAATTAGAAAGTATGAATCCCTCTTCTTCAGTCAAAGACAGAATTGGGTTGAGTATGATTAGTGCTGCTGAGGAGGAAGGACTGATTACTCCTGGGAAAACTATATTGGTAGAGCCGACATCTGGAAATACAGGAATTGCTTTGGCAATGACAGCGGCTGCTAAAGGGTATAGATTAATTTTGACTATGCCGGAGACTATGAGTGCCGAGCGACGGGCAATGTTGCGGGCTTATGGTGCTGAATTGGAACTCACACCAGGGATTGAGGGGATGAGTGGGGCAATTCGCAGAGCGCAAGAAATTGTGGATAGAACCCCTTATGCCTATATGTTGCAACAGTTCCGCAATCCCGCTAATGCCAAAATACATCGGCAAACCACAGCAGAGGAAATCTGGGAAGATACTGACGGTAAGGTAGATATGATTGTGGCTGGGGTGGGTACAGGTGGTACGATTACTGGTGTGGCTGAGGTGATGAAGGCACGCAAACCAAGTTTTCAAGCGATCGCTGTAGAACCAGCTAATAGCCCAGTGTTATCGGGCGGTAAACCTGGTCCACACAAGGTTCAAGGCATTGGGGCTGGGTTTATTCCCCAAGTGTTAAAAGTAGAATTGATTGATGAAGTAATTACAGTTACGGATGAAGAAGCGATCGCTTATAGTCGGCGTTTAGCTAGAGAAGAAGGACTATTATCTGGAATTTCCAGCGGTGCTGCACTCTGTGCTGCTATTCGTGTCGCTCAACGTCCTGAAAATCAGGGACGCTTAATAGTCATGATTCAACCGAGTTTTGGCGAGAGATATTTAAGTACACCATTGTTCCAAGATTTAGAAGCAAAAGTTGCAAGTAGTATCAGCTAACGATACGTTAGATTAAATCAGTTAACCAATAACTGATGATTGATAACTGTTAACTGATCATGGTCGATTCTAACCACTACGAAACCCTAAAAGTTAATTCCAAAGCCAGCCAAGCGGAGATTAAACAAGCTTATCGCCGCTTGGTTAAGCTTTTTCATCCTGATACTCATCAGAAGACAGCAAATAATGAGCAAATTATTCTCATTAATGCGGCTTATGAAGTTTTAGGCGACACCCAAAATCGCCAGCACTACGACCAAAAACTGCGGCATAATTCTCAAAAATCAAGTATTCCTAAGCCAAAGCGCAATTCTGAGCAGAAACCTTATCAAACAACGAGGCCAACGGGAAGAGATGCTGATGAACAAGTCGAAGAATGGTTGCGCCGAGTTTATAAACCAGTAAATCGGATACTTTGTAGCATTCTCAGTTCTCTAGAAGAACAACTTGAGGAATTAGCCGCAGATCCTTTTGATGATGAATTGTTAGACGAATTTCAGGATTATTTAGAATCTTGTCGAGAAGATTTGAAGGAAGCTCAAATTAGGTTTCGTTCTTTGCCGAATCCTGCTACTTTCGCAGCAGCAGCAGCGCACCTCTATTATTGTTTGAGTCAAGTTGCAGATGGAATAGAAGAGTTGGCGTATTTTCCGTTAAGTTACGATGATCGCTATTTGCACACAGGTAAAGAATTATTTAGGATAGCTAAAAGATTGCAGCGTGAAGCGCAAGAATCGGTGAGTAAATAGTATAAACCGCGTCAAAGCCGATTCTTCCCGCCCAAATGGGCGCATCAGCCTGTTTAGTTTGTAATTTGCGACTTGTAATTATTAAATCATCACCAATTTTATATTCACCAGTTTCGACATTAATTGAAATAATTTTGCCAATGTTTTCTGCTGTCTCTACTAGAGTGCGGATGCTTTTTTCATAAAGTTCTCTACCACGTTTGGTAATTTCTTCACCACTGAGTTTAGGGTAAGACATAGGCTGAATTTGCAAGTTAAATTTATGAGACTTCTACGCTTATTCTAAGACAGAAGCTAGAATTATTAGTTAATCTCTATAGTGCTGAAATAATTTTTAATTTAATAAACCACGAAGACGCGAAGAGCGCGAAGTAAGAAGAAAAGAAGATTAGTAATTTTATAGATTAGAAGGGAGTAGTCAAATTATTTTAGGGTTAAACTAAAGCACGAATTAAAAATCACTAAAATTGAGATTTACTATAGGTTTTTGATAACCAATATTGTTTTTTTCTACAAAATCCATAAAATCTGGGATAAAACTTTCAATATAAATAAAACTTTTATAATCACCCGGAATATGGATACGATAGAAAGATTCAGTCAACCCTATATGATACTCCCCATAAATAGGAACAGGCTCATCCCAAGATAGAAATTCATGCTTTTTAAGCAATCTAATTTCTCCATCAATATCACTATATCTACAAATTCTTCTTAGTCTATCTTCATTGAAACGGCAATAGGATCGACTACCGCCTTCTTCAGAATTTTCATCCCTCCTTTCAAGAAGAAACGCATAAAATTCTCGTGTTATGCGAGGTAATTTTGCAAGTTCCTTAGCTAAAAAATCAAACGCCTGTTTTATATCATCAAATGTGTAATAATCATCTGCTTCTAATCCTTCATTCTTTAATTTATTTATGTGATATTCATAATAAACTTTAAGTTGATTTTCATTAAATTTAGGTTTTGCTATTGCCTCAATATAATTTTTAATATTTGTAGCAAATTCACCTTCTTGATTTGGTATCTCTAACTCTATTTTCACCCTGACGACTTCTTGTTTTATATACTTATGAATAGATTGTAAAGTATCGAGAGGAAGTTCAATAGCTTTTTTACAAAGCGTGTTTATATCCCAAATATTTTCATCTTTAAAATTGAATTTTCCCCATAGTTCTTTGTCCTCAGTGTAACTATTTTGTTTGTAACCAATTATTAGTATATAAATCTCATCGTATTCTTTTATTTTTTTATCCAAAACAGTCTTCAAAACAGTCTTCAGAGTATGATTAATCTTAGTAGATGTTTTTTCTGAAGCAATTTGAAATGCTATGCCTTTTAAAGAATTACCTAAATCTAATCCAGGTGCGTTGCTTCTTTCAATATTGAGATTTTCCAAGCGTATATCAAGCAGTATATTCAATATTTCTTTAAAGAAATCCTCAAGATATTTATTTAGGTCTGTTAAGCCTAGTTTGCATCTGTTATCAACTTGATTAGCAATATTTGCTAGTTCATCTATTATTTCACCTATAAAATAACCTCTAGTAATCACGTATTGCTCCTCACTCTTATTTACAAAGTCAATAAATAATTTTACGGTTGTTTTAACTCTAACAGATATCCTTAATGTATTGTTACATACAAGGTTAAGCTATCTACTTAGATGATTATTATACGGAAATCCTATGAATATACCCCATTTTACCGACCACTGATAACCAAATTGGTTTACACTGATAACAGTGAAAGATTAAGAAATTTTAAGCTCTGTTCCCAGTGTAATCATGCAATGTATTGTAAATCGCCGCGCTCAGTTTTCGGCAAGTCATCGGTATTGGTTGCCAGAACTGAGTGAAAACGAAAATGTTGAAAAATTTGGTCTTTGCTCGAAATTTCCCGGTCACGGACATAACTATGTTTTATTTATTTCCCTCGCTGGGGAATTAGATGAGTATGGTATGGTGCTGAACTTGTCTGATGTAAAACAAGTAATTAAGCGGGAAGTTACTAGTCAACTAGATTTTTCTTATCTCAATGATGTGTGGACAGAATTTCAACAAACTCTCCCCACCACAGAAAATATTGCGCGGGTGATTTGGGAACGTCTCGCACCCCACTTACCTTTAGTCCGCGTGCAGTTATTTGAACATCCTGAACTTTGGGCAGATTATATGGGCAATGGCATGGAAGCATACTTAAGTATTAGCACTCACTTTAGCGCGGCGCACAGACTCGCTCATCCTGACTTGAGTTTAGAAGAGAATACAGAGATTTATGGTAAATGCGCTCGTGTGAATGGACATGGACATAACTACCATTTAGAAGTCACTGTGAAAGGAGAAATTGATCCTCGCACGGGTATGACTGTAGATTTAGGTGCGTTAAATCAAGTGATTGAAGATTATGTACTACAACCATTTGATCACACTTTCTTAAACAAAGATATTGCTTTCTTTGCCAAAGTTGTGCCTACTGCTGAGAATATCGCATTATATATTAGTAACGTATTGCGATCGCCTATTCAAGAGCTAGGAGCCAAGCTTTACAAGGTTAAACTCATCGAAAGCCCCAATAATTCCTGCGAAATTTACGCTGCTGATACAGAATCAACATCTGTTAGTGCAGCAATAAGTCAACCAGTATTGGCGAGAGTTTAGGATTTTTAACCGCAGATGAACGCAGATAAAAACAGATATAAGTGGCGTTGCTGATTAAGAGTATGATTTTGTTTCACGCAGAGGCGCAGAGTCACAGAGAGTAAGAGTTTGAAATCTTTGATTTTTCAATTTCATACTTCAATTCAGCAACGCCATATAAGTTTTGTCTGTATTTATTTGTATCTGCGGTTATAATTTTATAAAAAATCGACGACGGGCTAAATATCGTAAATAGCGATAAATTAACCAAGACAAAAGTCCTAACAAAACATTGAGCAATGTTTGTTTAAGTATCCACGATAAAATATCAGCCTGAAATAAAAGCTCTAACCTTAAAGGACTAAGTTTTCTGGCTAAAATAAACAAACCAAAAATAGCATTTCCACCTAATAACAGAATAAACAATATCAAAGTTCTTTGCCAATAACGAGCTAAGGGTGTGTAACCAGAAATTAAAGTAATAGCACGTCTCCCCTGTACTTTTCGCCATAGTTGTTCTAATCGCCAAAACATCCACAACAGTAAGGGAAATAAACCATAGCCCAGGAAGTTGATTGGCTGTGGAAACCCCCAAACGCGGGATAAAACATTGACTAAAGCATGAAACAATACGGAATTTAGCCAAGCTTTACCAATTAATTGACTATCTCGATTTAACCGTCTTGTGGAGGAAATATATATTCCCAAGGCATACCCCCAAGGAGCGGAGAACATAGCATGAACTGGCGTACCAATACTACGTTCTAAAATTGATGATGTACCGTGAGATAAATAAATCCAATTTTCTTCAGCCGTGAATCCCAGAGCTACCGCTATGGTAAATATAAAAACAGTCTTAGCTCGCAAGTGATACCTGCGTTGCAGATAGCAGATGGCTAAAACAACTGCTGCTAACTTACAGCCTTCTTCAATGGGTGCTATTTCCAATATCTGCCGCAAAGCAACACCCAATATGGAACGCTGTATCTGTTGCCAGTCTACAACTGAGTTCAGCCCATTTTCTACAGCCCATTCTAAGCCGAGAGCAGCAAAACCAGATATAGCGCCAATAATAAACAAAATTAGCAAATTTAAGGGAGGTGGGGCAGCATGAGTTCTGCGGTAGTAAAACCACAAAAACAGCAGCGGTGGAATGACTGCCCATAGTAGTAGAGAGAAATTAGCCACTCACCTGAGCAATTACAGTCCGGTGACGGGGACTGTTGCTAGTAATATTTGGAGTTTGGAAACCTGCCTCTACTAAAGCTTTTTCAATATCTAAGCTGAAATATTCATCTAAATAAGGTTCGGTACTTTTGAGCAGAGTTAGAATATATGTTGGCATTTTCTTGTAAATTTCCGATTTGGGGTTCATGTCCATAATTGCCAAATGCCCACCTGGACGCAAAACACGCTTTGCTTCTGCAAAAATATTATGAGTTGCTGACTGCGGTAATTCATGACACATGAGAAAAATGGAAACTAAATCAAATGATTGATCTGGTAATCCTGTAGATTCGGCAGCACCATGAACCCAGTTAATTTTAGCTTGACGTTGTTCGGCGCGATAGTTAGCAACTGCTAAAAAATAAGGAGATAAGTCTAAACCGGTAATTTTGGCTTGGGGATAAACTGCCTGTAAAGCAAAAGTACTCATGCCCACACTACAACCCAAATCTAAAATGTCTTTTGGTGGTTGGGAAATGGAACTAGCGACGATGTTATGGTAACTTTGGCGTAGTTTCTCATCACCTTGGGCTTCGGTATCTTGCCAAATCTTAGCGTGGACAGCATGAGCAGCAGATTCTACTTCAAATGCAGCTTGCCAACTGAGATTTCCCTTTTCGTAAGCGTGGAATGAGGTGACGTAATAGTCTGGGTAGGTTAGCTGAGAATTTTGGACTTGAGCTAAATCAGTTGCCCAATCACGTGCTTGCAGTTTCTCTACCTCTTTTGTCCAAAACACGCCAATTTTTTCAGCGCGTTTAATCATCATTTGTCGGGCTTGGTGTTTGGCAAGATTAGCTAAAGGCTTAATTGAGAGAATGCCATTCACCAAGCGGGAAGCTAAGTCAGGAGTGGTTGTGACAGTAGCAGTCATAAATCAATTTCTATTTAATAGACGGGTCTTTTTAACTTATGACATATTTTTTGGACGTGAGTCTAGAAGAAGATTTACTTCTACAGTCAGAGTCTTTCTCATCTGACTGGCATAGGAAAACCAGTTTCAATGATTTATAGAATTGGATTCTACCCCTTTTCTGATGCTACCTAAAGCCTTTATGGCAAAAATAAATCGCAGAGCTAGAAGCTTGATCAACGATTTTCGAGAATTTGCCCTGAAAGGCAATGTCGTTGATTTAGCGATCGCATTTATTATTGGTGGAGCTTTTGGCAAAATTGTCACCTCTTTTGTGGAGGATGTGATCATGCCATTGATTAACCCTCTGGTGGCTTTACCTGGTCAAGACTGGAGAACAATTAGCATTGGGCCAGGAATTGCCCTCGGTAGGTTTTTCGGCTCCATAGTTGACTTTCTCATTATTGCTTTTGTCTTATTTGTGACTATTCAAGCATTACAAAAATTCAAAAGGCAAGAACAGATTGCTACCCAAGCTCCACCACCAGATCCTAATGTTGCAGCGCAAGAAAGACTGACTGAGGCACTAAACCATCTGACGCAGACTTTAGCAACTCGAAATCCTCAACTTTAGTTGGAGTTACTGCGCTTGAGAGACAACAACATCTCCATTTGACTGGTTGATTTATCGGGGCTATTCACAGTCACACCAAGACCACGAATGGAAGATAAGATAGCAGTAGCTTCCGGGGGAAGGGGTTGACCTTGTGTGGCAATACGAGTGATTAAGGTAGTGGTGCTGTCCATATCTAGATAGAAATAGCCACCGTTGGGTTTCTGTAAAGAACCAGTTACGGTTTTAAATGTATCGCTATTATCAAGGGCTTGACCTTTTTTATCTGCTATTGCTTCACCAACTGGACCACCAATAGCGAAAAATACGGTGTCTTGATCTAGCCACCCATGTGCCACTAAAGCGCCTTGTTGGGGTATTTGCCACTCGGTGATATTTTTACCACCTATGCTTTTTTGGGCAACGTTGAGGGATTGCTTTTTGGCTAAATCATCTAGTTTGGTGAAAGTTGCTTCTGCTGTTTTGCGATCGCTTGTATCAAATACAAAAGCCCCTCCAAAACCAACATTTGCTAACCAACCTTGACTAGATTTCACAGCACCCAAGGCAAATTCTCCGTTCATCCAACTAAAAATATCTTTATCTAAATCAATATTGGCAAATTGCTTCAGCTGTCCGCGAGCTTGTTCAACTCCTTGCTTCAATTCAGGATAATCTTTTGACTGTTCTAAAAAGGTTTGCCAACTACGATTAATATTCTGTCCACTGACTAAAGCAAAGGTATCACTAGGAAATTGTCCAACTATCTGAGCAGGAGTGGTTTGATACTGAAATTTGTTCAGTTGTGGATCTAAATTTACTACTGTTTTTAACCGCAGTCCCCCATCATCAACACCAATACCTGCTACTACAGATTTTACTTGCTTGAGTTGCATTAAAGTTTGTGGAGGTAATGCCCTAGCCTGGGGATTTAATACTGTTAATTGCTGTATTGTATTAGCGTAATCAGGCAGATAAATCTGAGCAAGGCTGTTTTTAACATCTACACCTTTGTCCAAAATGCTGCTTACACCTTCTTTACTGGCAAAAGAAGCTTCACCTTTATAGGTGTCAATAGCTTTTTCCACTGCTTGTCTTTCTGGTGCTAAGAGTATATGGCTATTATTCAAAACCACCGTATATGTCGATTTACCCTTGTTTTGAGTGGCAATAATTTTTTCACCTTTGTAGTCTGATTCCTGAACTTGAAGGTCTTTCTGCCCCTTCAACTTGTTAGCAAAATTTAAAGCGTTGAGTTTGTCCTTTATCCCTACTACCAACAGTAAACTTGGCTCCTGCGGTGGTTGGAGAGGTGGATTTGATTGACTAGGTGTAGGGGGACCAGGTGGTAAGACAGCAATCATCACACCACCTATCCAAGGTTGTATGTCTGTTTCGTAAGAAATGTTACTATTATTGAGTAGTTGTTTATTGATATCTCCTAGACTTTTTGCCAATAGCTGTTGCGCTTGTGGAGTGCCAAACTGCTGTAACTTCTGCCAAGATTGTGTGTCAGTATTGATATAAGTTGCCATTAAGGCATTGGATGGTACGACTTTAGCGCTGCCCAAAGGACTGGAGCTATCTCCAGAGGGAGCTTTTAAATACATATAGGCAGCTAGACCACCTACCACGACTATAGCAGTACCAATAGCAGGAACTAAAAATTTTGATTTACTTTCAGGCATTGTTATTATCCTCTTTTGATCAAATTATGATCAGGTATTTACAACAGTAATCGTCGGATTTTTGGATTTTTATCACTAATTTCCACTAATTTAGCGGGTATTTACTGATAAAATTAGTATTTCTACACAATACTAATTTGTAGTGACTCTAAAAAAGACTTCACTAGAGTGAGGAGTGAATCCGCAAATGGTATTTTAGTTGATCTCAAAAAAATAGTCAGATGATCTCAAAAAAATAGTCAGACTCTCAGCCACAAGTTAATCTACGCTAGAGGAATAATAGTATTTGTACTCAATGAAAATAGATGACGGTGTGGTATAAGAGACTCTTCGATGATGTAAAACTGAAAAATATCAGATGACATCAAGAGATAGAGACTTGGGAGCAAAATGAGAAGATTGATTCAAATCATCCCATCCCAAAGAAAAATCCTGATCAAATAATCATGTTGATTGGGGATATGCGCGTGCAATCGCTATTTGTATGAAAGTTTCAGGATTACAAGGTCAGTAATAATCAATGTTGCAGTCTTATTTTGATACCGAGAATAACGGACATAAATCTTTTGAGTTACCAGGGGCTAAACCACACTACAACCCCGATAGACCCGGACAAGTAGAGCATATTTTTCTAGACCTAAATTTGGATATTCCGCACCAAAGTTACTACGGTAATTGTAGCATTCGTCTATTGCCAATCCGCAATAATATTGAGCGTTTGACCTTGGATGCTGTAAACCTGAATATCCAATCTGTGCAGGTAGACGAAGTAATACAGAAGTTTGAATATGACGGAGAAAAGCTTTCTATTCAACTTTCTCAACCAACTCAGATAGGTAATAGATTATTAATTGCGATCGCTTACTCAGTAGAAAAACCCCAACGGGGGATTTACTTTATTCAACCAGACAAACACTACCCGCATAAGCCTACCCAAGTCTGGACTCAGGGAGAAGACGAAGACTCTCGGTATTGGTTTCCCTGCTTTGACTATCCAGGACAGCTATCAACTTCAGAAATTCGTGTCCGTGTCCCCAAACACCTCATTGCAATTTCCAACGGTGAACTGATTGATACAGCAGTTGATGGTGATGACAAAATCTACCATTGGTCACAGCAGCAAGTTCATCCTACTTACTTAATGACATTAGCAGTAGGTAACTTTGCAGAAATTCGGGATGAGTGGAAAGGTAAACCTGTTACCTACTATGTCGAAAAAGAACGGGAAGCAGATGCTAAACGTAGCATGGGTAAAACTCCCCGCATGATCGAATTTTTGAGCGAAAAGTATGGTTATTCCTATGCTTTCCCCAAATATGCCCAAGTTTGTGTAGATGACTTCATTTTTGGAGGGATGGAAAACACCTCAACCACCCTGTTAACTGATCGATGTTTACTAGATGAACGTGCAGTATTAGATAACCGCAACACAGAAAGCTTAGTTGTCCATGAACTAGCACATCAATGGTTTGGGGATTTAGTAGTAATTAAACATTGGTCTCATGCTTGGATTAAGGAAGGAATGGCTTCCTATTCTGAAGTCATGTGGACAGAACATGAATATGGTGAGCAAGATGCAGCATATTATCGCTTATTAGAAGCACGTAGTTACTTAAGCGAAGATAGCAGTCGCTACCGTCGGCCAATGGTAACTCATGTTTACCGAGAAGCAATTGAACTTTATGATCGACACATTTACGAAAAAGGATCTTGTGTTTATCACATGATTCGCTCAGAATTGGGAGATGAATTATTTTGGCAAGCCATTAAAATATTTGTTCAAGATAATGCTCACAAAACTGTAGAAACAGTAGACTTACTAAGGTCAATTGAAAAAGCAACTGGACATAATCTCACTTTCCTTTTTGACCAGTATGTTTATCGTGGTGGTCATCCCGATTTTAAAGTTGCTTACTCTTGGGATGGTGATGCTAATTTAGCCAAGGTGACTGTTACTCAAACCCAAGCAAGTGATGACAATAAGAATTTGTTTGATCTGCGAATTCCTATTGGTTTTGGTTATACTCAGCCAGAATCAGCACTTAAAACTTTCACCGTGCGCGTGAATGAACGAGAACAAAGTTTCTATTTTCCATTAACAGAAAAGCCAGATTTTATCAGCTTTGATGTGGGCAATAATTACCTGAAAACTGTAGCTTTAGAATATCCAGTCCCGGAACTAAAAGCACAGTTACAATTTGATCCTAATCCTGTTTCTCGCATCTATGCAGCCGCAGCTTTGGCTAAAACAGGCGCATTAGAAGCTACTAAAGCACTATCAGCAGCTTTACAAAATGATCCGTTTTGGGGTGTGCGGGTAGAAGTGGCTAAACAATTAGCAGAAATTAAATTAGATCAAGCCTTTGATGGTTTAGTTTCTGGTTTGCAAGATCCAAGTCCTTATGTCCGCCGTGCTGTGATAGAGTCTCTATCTCAAATCAAAACCCATACAAGTTATAAAGCTGTTAAAGGTTTTGTTCAAGATGGTGATGCCAGTTACTATGTGGAAGCTGCTGCTTGTCGGACTATTGGGGCAATAGCGGCTGCTAATTTGGAAGATAAACCCCACGAAGAAAAAGTCATCAAGCTACTGAAAACTGTTTTAGAAGAAAAAGCAGGTTGGAATGAAGTTGTACGCAGTGGTGCAATTGCTGGTTTAGCAGAATTTAAAACCTCCGAAGCTGCTTTGAATTTGCTGATTGAATACACTAAACTCGGCATTTCCCAACCGTTACGTCTAACAACAATTCGCAATTTAGGCAAAATTTCTGTTGGTCAAACTCCTACTAATATAGAACGGATTTTAGATCGATTAGCAGAAATAGCTAGAGAGACTTTCTTTTTAACCCAAATGGCAGTAGTTTCAGCATTGGGACAAATGGAAACCCCGAAAGCGATGGGTATTTTACAATCTTTAGCCAATCAAACAGCAGATGGACGAGTGCGTCGTTATGCTGAGGAGGAAGTTACCAAAGTCCAAAAAAATATTGGCCCAGAAAAAAGCTTGCGTCAAATGCGTGAAGAACTAAACCAACTCAAACAACAAAATCAGGAACTAAAAAGCCGCTTGGAAACTTTGGAAGCAAAATCAAAGTAGCGTTAATTAAAAGTAACCAAATTTTAGATTTTGGGTTGAATAATTCAAAATCTAAAATCTCATAGGGTTATTAGGTCTTAATGAAAAGATTAAGTAAGAGAGTTTAGCGCAACTTCACAAAGAAACGGTACTTACCAATAAATACACACTGATGTTTACCTTGATGATTTTCAGCCAGATCAGCTAAAAAAGTCTCTTTGCTTACGTATTATTTTATTTATTAGCATCTTTTGATGCAATTAACTACGGAGTCTATATTGTTGATTGTGGAGTAAAAATAATTTATATAATCAGCTTGTGCGGTGATCTCAAGTTATGCTGTTTGCTTATACTAAGTATAAAAAGTTGATAAAATATAAAGTTTCAATATTATTCTTTTATAAAGAATGATTAAGAAAATATAAAATACTCCAGATATTAGATAAATGTTTGTACTTTTATAAAGTATAATTAAGGAAAAGATAAACAAATCTAGGCAGTTCAGATAGCCTTAGTCTGCCTCATAAAGTACCTAGAAATAGGCAAAGCTTAATTCTTTCTTGTAACTAAAACCGAAAGAAGCTCCACATTTTATCCGGAATGGTAAATGAGTGGATAAGTTTACAGTGGGGCTGGATGCTATCTGCTGTATAGGTAAAAAAGCTAACATTATATAGCAATTAGTGTTAGCAAGTAGTCAAATCAAAACCTACTACTATCCTTGATGAGCAACCAGCTTGTGAGTCAGGAAAAAAGCAATAGTGTAAATTTCCCAGTTGAAGAGGCAAACAAAGGCGTGGGTCAGTATCAACCTGCTCAACTAAGGCAGTATAATCCAGAAGCGATCGCTCGTTACTATAGTTACCGTCCCTGGTTAGCTTGGGGCAGACTCCTGAGAATCATCCTCTCTTTTACAGGCTTTATACTAAGTCTCAAGTGGGATGAATGGCAAAATCAAACTGAGCAGAACAAGGGTAAACGAGCTACCCAATTGCGAGAACTGCTCACCCACCTTGGGCCTACTTTTATTAAAGTTGGTCAAGCCCTTTCCACCAGACCTGACTTAATCCGCAAAGATTTTTTAGCAGAATTGGTGAAGTTGCAAGATCAGTTACCACCTTTCGATAATGCCTTAGCTTACCAGATTATTGAAAGTGAACTAGACCGACCAATTCAAGAAGTATTTAGCGAACTCTCACCCAAACCTGTAGCAGCAGCTAGTTTAGGTCAAGTTTATCGGGGTCGTTTAATTAGTGGTGAAGAAGTAGCCGTGAAGGTACAACGCCCTAACCTACGTCCAGTCATCACACGCGACTTGTACCTAATGCGCTGGGCAGCAGGTTGGTTGACACCTTGGCTACCTCTCAATCTCGGTCATGACCTAAAATTAATTGTGGACGAGTTTGGGACAAAACTATTTGAAGAAATTGATTACATCAACGAAGGTCGTAACGCAGAAAAGTTTGCTAGTAACTTCCATGATCATCCTCAGGTCAAAGTTCCCTCTATTTATTGGCGTTATACCAGTAATCATGTTTTAACTCTGGAATGGATTAACGGCTTTAAACTAACAGATACCCAAAGCATTAGCGCAGCAGGTTTAGATCCAGAAACAATTATCCAGATAGGTGTTACCTCTGGATTGCAACAATTGTTAGAGCATGGCTTTTTCCATGCCGATCCCCATCCAGGTAATTTGTTTGCTGTCCCCGATGGCCGGATGGCTTACATTGATTTTGGCATGATGGATCAGTTGGAGGAAACTACCAAAGAGACATTGGTAGATGCACTAGTGCATCTGGTAAATAAAGATTACACCGACCTAGCTGAAGACTTTGTCAAACTGGGCTTTCTGGCTCCAGATACAAATATTTGCCCAATTGTGCCAGCATTAGAATCTGTGCTGGGAAATGCTATTGGCAAAAATGTCAAGGATTTTAACTTCAAAACTGTTACTGATGAATTCTCAGAATTGATGTATGAATATCCTTTCCGAGTACCTGCAAAATTTGCTTTAATTATTCGTTCCCTGGTGACACAGGAAGGTATTGCTCTCAGCCTTAACCCAAATTTTAAAATTGTTGAAATAGGTTATCCCTACATAGCACGGCGGTTGCTAACCGGGGAATCTCCAGCATTGAGGCGGCGGTTACTCAATGTGTTGTTTAAAAATGGTAAATTCCAATGGCAGCGGTTAGAAAATTTAATTTCCATTGCTCGCACTGATGAAGAATTTGATGTCTTACCTACAGCGAAAATGGGGTTACAATTCATACTATCCGAAGAAGGGAAATTTCTCCGTCGTCAGTTGGTTCTTGCTCTCACTGAAGATGACCGTTTGCACACAGAAGAAATGCAAAGGCTGTGGAATTTAGTCAAAAATGACTTACCACCGAATCGCTTATTAGATGTAGCGGTAGGTATTTTGACAGAGTTATCTAGGGAAGGCGTAGCTGCTATTTTACCAAACGCTACATCCTTTGCAGCCTTTACCATAAACCAGTCATCAAGTAAAAATTAATTTAATAACAATCAGGAGTTTTCATGTACTATTACCCTTTACAACCGCCATATTTCTTACTTTTGGCTGGATTTCTCACAGCATTAACTTCTGGTTTAGCATTGTCGGGAACTTTGAAAGTAATAGTGCAGAAATGGCCAAGTGATCCCCAAGAACCTATAAAATCTCGCTCTTCCTTAAAACAATTATTTGTGCCATTTATCGGCATCACTGGAGGTGTTTGTTTATTTATGTCTTCTGGGTTAGAAATCTTTGGCTTTCCATCTCCTTTAGCTTTAGGAGTTGGTTTACCTCTGAGTTTACTAACTTGTGTATTTGTTTGGTTGCAGTTGGGAAGTTTGCTGGAGTTTGCTAGAAGTCGCGGAATGCAATCTCTAGATTTAGATTCTTGGTCTTGAAGTCGAAGAAGACTAAATTAGCAGTGAAGCAGCCAACTAGAAGTCCTGACTATACAAATATAACCCGCGCAGGCGGGTTTTAAATCCTGAATTTTTCGTTTACATTTGTGGTCTTTTCAGTGAGCAATTTTATCTTTGAAGTTACGATATTTTAGCTTCAATCTATTGAATTTTTCCTGTACAAAACCCGCACTATTGCGCTGCAACTGAGTAAAAGGACTGGGACGGTTAAAAGATTGAGGACGTTGTTCTGGTGATTTTAAATATCGATAGTGTAAAAATACATCACGGTATGCAATATTCACATCTTCACCACTACACAGCCTAGTAAATTCTGAGGCAGATATACTCATATAATGAAGATATGTAATTGGTTGCCCTCGGTCATATAAGATATTATCTATAACATTAAATTGGGAAGACCAATGGCAACCTGTTGCTTGATCATGACAAGCATAGTTATAGTAAGAAATACCACTACGTAAAACCAGATAGTTGATAACTGTTTGATCAGAATCCCCCCAAGCTAGTAAGTCAGATTCTCCCGATTCTAATTTATCTAATAATTGGTCTAAAGTAGCCTGATCAAAAATGCTTTTCCTAGATGCGAACCAACCAGAACAAAAAATATCATTTCTGATATTCTGGCGTTGGAAAGTTTCTTTAAGCTTTTCTTCAGACCATTCAAAAATATATGTCAATTTTGATTTGTATTGAAAGTCATTTGTGATCCAATCGTACTCATCTAATTTCTGATAAACATCATCTAATGGTTTCATCAACAGCGTATCTCCATCAAAGAAAATAAACTTGTCAAAGGGTCCATCTAGACAGCAAAGTTTTCGATGTCTTTCTATACGAAAATTATCAGATAAACCACGTTCTCGCCAGAGCTTCAAAGCTCTAGTATGTGATTTCCAGATACGAGTACCAACTTCTTCCCAACGAGCGAGGGAAGCAGAATCATCAAACAAGGTGACATTATCTCTCGTAGCAATCTCTGCTTTTACCTTATCTAACCTATCATCATAGGGAATAACACAAACCGGAATTTCTCTACCAGCATTAGCTTCAATACTATTAAGTAAAGCCACTAATTGGTCATAAACCACATCATTAGCTAGGGTATAAATACCGTTAACCATAAAAATACTCCTCAATATTAAATTCGGTTAGGAATAAAAGGAAATAAGCGACGAGTGAGTTTAGGAATAAAGGCTAATTTGCCCTCATGTAGATAACGATAATGTTGCCATAATTGCCAATAAGGACTACCAGGTTTCATTTTTATACCAGCCCAATGTAAATATTTTAGTCGTTTCCCTTTGTCATAAAGGACATAATCTTGTTCTTGGAAATTACGAGAACCGCCCCAGCTACCCGGTCCACCACCGGGAATTTTGACGAGATTACCACGTTTAGCAATTAACTTGAGAACAAGATAATTTAAAATGGGTTGGTCTGTGACTCCTTCTGTAAAATCAAAATATTCTCGATGTGCTGCACATTCACTCAATGTGGCATCCATTTCTTCTTGACTGATAACACCCTTGCGCGAACCCCAAAAGCCACTATTAAAAACATCTTCTAGTTGAATATCTGTAAAAATTTGTTGCTCTTTTACCAAAGGAGAAAAGATATTTCTTAATTTGTCATTGGCATGATGATAATCACAACAGAAAAAATCTACTTCTGCAAGTTTTTCTAAGTTATCAGAGATTTTTTCAAAAACTACAATATCAGTATCAATATAAATAAACTCATCTAAAGGACCAAACCATGCTACTAACTTCCGCATTTTATTGGGTAAAGCCAGGAAATCCCGATCAAAAATCTCACCTATGCGATGGGTGAATTTTTCAATTAATTCTAAATCAGGGAAAATTTTGACTTGGTGTAATGTAGCAAGGGTATCAGCTACTCTGTGGTAGTTATCATTAAAAGGGATAAGATAAACTGTTACTTCCTGGTCATAATAACGAATACTATTGAGTAAGGCAATAGCATTTTCAATTACATGGTCGTTAGCAACAATATAAATTCCTCGACTCATATAGCTATCCTCTAAGTAATTTAAATTTTCGTAATGCTCTAGTCAGTAAACCTGGTGGAGAAGCGTCATAAGGACGAGGAGGATTTTTGAAAGATGGGCGTTTGTCTGGTTCATGCAGGTAGCGATAGTAGAGAAATAAATCTCGATAGGGAAATTCAATATTTTCACCTGCACATACTGCTTGATTAATCTTAGGGGCAATCCCAATATAATGTAGGTAGGTTAAGCGATTACCTTTGTCATATAAAATTTTCTCTTTTTCTTCAAAATGTTTAGAGGTGACGGTGCAACCTGTAACTTGCTGACTGGGTAAGTGTTGAGCTAAATTACAAATGCTGAGACCAGATCTCATAAACATATAGTTAATAACTGGTTGATCACCTGTGGCATAAAGGATTTCTCTTTCACCCGATCGTAGATAAGATATGAGTTTTGCTATTCTGTTTTCATCAAATAGACCTTTTTTAGATGCGTAAAATCCAGAACAGAATATTTCTTTTTCTAACCGCTCTGGACTGAAAATTTCAAATAATTTAGGATTGCTTATATTATAAACTTTATCTGGCTGTTTAAATTGAAAATCATAGACTATGCAATCATATTCATCTAGTTTTTGAAACACTAAATCTAGTGAATCCATCACTAAAGTGTCAGCATCTAGATAGACAAATTTATCAAAGGGTTCATCAAAGGCACAAAATCGTCGATGTCCGCCATAAATTCTGTATTTGCGGGTCATACTTGCTGGACTAGCCTCTAGCATGAATTGATCCCAACGTTGAATTGATTGTTGATTATCGTAAATAAATACATTGGGACGTTTGGCTATTTCCTCAGTTATCCGCTGTATTTGTTCATCAAAGGGATAGATACAAACTGGAATTTCTGAACCTAAAAAAACATCAATACTATTGAGCAAAGCTACCAGTTGATCGAAAACATAATCATTGCCAAGGGTGCAAATACCTTTCATATATTTATGAGTATTGAGCAACGAAGTTTGATAACCAATTGAGCAGATTTAGTTTGTGTAAGATAATTTGTCTGGCTTCGGCAATTGCATCTTTGGCAGCATACCACGCATCAGGTGTGGAAGTTACTTCTTGAATATAAGCAATACCTTTTTCGTCTAAACTAGGCAACCGCAAAAAGCTACCTGGTGGTAATAGTTTATCTGCCGCTGTTCCACCATAGTAAATAGGTAAACACCAAGCTAGTAAACTATCCCAAAGTTTCTCACTCACATACCAATCATTATGGGCATAGTTTTCAATTGCTAGATTATAGTAATATGGTGACATACCATACCACTTATTACCAAGTTCTCCTGATGTTTTTACCCATTTTTGTAAACCACGTCCATAGAAATCAACTTGCAGCCCACTAGATTGTAAAGATTGCAAAAAGTCTAAACGCTGACGATGGTTAGCTGTGCGATTAATTCCTGAGGTAATCCAACTACAGGTAGCTACTTTTTGTGGACATGGCATTTCATTCAAATCTTTAAAGGAATTGGAATGATACCAAATTGCTGGCATATAATCGGGCGTAGGAGCAAAATCATCAGGTCCAGAAACATAGTCGCAATAATTCTGAGCTTCTTGATAATTAAGCTGGTTGATTTCGACAATTTCCTCTAAAGGTGGTTCTCGCAACAAATAAATTATCCTTTCTTTGCTGACACCACGTAGTAGATCATGAATATTCAATTTTGGCTTTTGCTGCTTTTTTCGTAACCGCTCTAACAAAGATAGTGGTGGTGAGGGTTTAGGAAAGTCAAACTGATACATCAGCAAAAAATCTGGTTTTTGGGACAGAGCCTGCATTTGGATATTAGCCCAAACTCCAAATTGATGAGGGGTTTGTTGCCATAGCCAATCTGCTCTGGATTCCAAACCTTGATAGCTGCTAATCATACCTATAGTTTTAATCATGTCATCATTGATAATTTTTATTTGTCGTTGTAGTTATTCAATAGTTAAAGCAGGGAAAACGCATATCTTCTTAGAATCTTTAATAGTTTCAAAGTTTAATGCTATCTTCAAATTTTTCTAAATTACCGAGAAGATAAATAGCAGATTCATATGCTTCTGTAAGTAATTCATTTTGTCCTTCGGTTGAGTCTGTCAGGTTATCGGCTAGTGTGCGGAGACTGGCAAATATAGGATTTAGGCTGGAGCGAAATTCGTCAAACATATGACTAAAATTTTGATAATACGTAGTAATGTTGCTGTGATTTTGTTCGGCAATAGATACTAATTCTCCCTTGATTTGTCGATTAATTACATCATCGAAAACATCAACGGTATTGAGGATTCTCCATGCCGATTTGTAGGATTGTTCAAGTAACTCTTGGCGCTCTTGAGAATCATCTACCAGATCATCAAGTAACAAACCTAGCAACCCAATCATTGAGTTTAGTTGTGTGCGAATTTCGTAAGATATGCGTAGCAAACTCTGATTCCGTTTTTCGGGAGTGTCAGATTTACTGGCAAATTGCATAGAGTATAGGCGTGAATAGTAGCCCCCTTTTTTGAGTAGTTGTTCATGAGTTCCTACCTCTACGACGGAGCCTTGCTCCAAGACGGCAATTTGATCAGCTTTGCGGACTGTTGAAAGTCGATGAGCAATTACTAGGGTGGTGCGATTATGGCTCAGTTCATCAAGAGCGGATTGTACCAAGCGTTCCGAAACAGTATCTAAGGCACTAGTAGCTTCATCTAAAATTAGAATTTCTGGATCTTGAACCAATGCCCGTGCGATCGCTAATCTTTGCCTTTGCCCACCTGATAACATCACGCCTCGATCGCCTATTAGGGTATCAAATTGTTGGGGTAACTTGCTAATAAATTCATAGGCATTAGCCCGCTTTGTTGCTGTGATAATTTCTGCTTCTGTTGCTTCTGGTTTAGCATAGGCAATGTTATTTCGCACCGAATCATTAAAAAGAAACGTGTCTTGACTAACTATTCCCATATGCTTTCGCACAGAGGTTAAATCCAAATCTCGCAAATCTATGCCATCAAAGGTAATACAGCCACTTGTAGGATCATAAAATCTTGGCAAAAGGTCTGCTAAGGTGGATTTCCCAGCCCCAGAACCGCCTACCAATGCTAAAGTTGTGCCACAAGGTAAATATAAATTTACATCTTTGAGTACCTGTTTTTCATTGCTAGTATAGGCAAAAGAGATTGATTTAAATTCAATTCCTTGGCGTAATGTTTTGTAGGGAAGTTTACCGTTACCCATAAACGGTTTATTTTCTAGCCTTAAAAATTCACTAACTATGGTGACACTGGTAGAAATGCTGGCAAAGTTGCTCCGAAGTGTATTTAATTGAGAAATTAGTGGTAGCAATCGCAACAGCACTAATAAATATGTCAGCAGTACGGTAGAAAGGGCGGTAATTTTATCAGCAAATAAAGTCCTACTTAAAAAAACAATCATCACTAAGCAGGTGACTCCCATGAATTCGCTAAGGGGAGCTATTGCTTCTGAATTAATTTGAGCTTGAAAATCTGCTTTTTCACGAGTTCTAATTAAATTTTTAATGCGGTTATATTCTCTAGTTTCATTACCTGTTGATTTAACTAACCTAATTCCGCTCAGAGTTTCTAGTATGGCGATTGAATATGCTTTGGACATCTCACTAAGTTGTTTACCAAACTTTTTAGAACGAGAAATGAGATGTTGATTAAGCAAGGTTACTACCGACATTAAAGCCGTTGCGGCAATTGTTAGTTGCCAAGAAATTGACAACAATAAACCAACGAAAACTAAAATAGTAATTGATAGGGTAGTTAACCTGATTGTATTACCTATGGCAGTAGAAGCACGACCCATTTCTCCGCCTAAGCGATTAATTAAATCGCCTACTTTAGTTTTAGTATAATAATCAATATCGACATTTATTAATATACTGAGTCCAGCTTCTCGCATATCCGAAGTGATCCTCCGGTTCAAAGAACTTGATGTCAACGAACTAGTATAGGAAGCTAAATTCTTTAAAGCAATTGTGCCTATTATCGCCCCTGCCATGAATCCAATTTGGTAATTTTCTGGCACATTGTTAAACGGATTCATGATTGCTTTAAGAATACCGGGAGCGCCTTGAAAGTCTACTTCTTGTCCTACTATTCTTAAAATTACTGGCACAATTAGCGCTGTGCTAATACCATTAAATAAAGCTCCAGAAAATCCTAATAATATTGTTAATACAATTAACCTTGGATAAGGTTTGGCAAATCTTAGTAGTAGTTTTCTGGTAGACATTGGGTGTGATTATATGAAAAATACAGTTATTTTTAACAAAGATAATCTAGTTCTTAATTCCTTTATTAATTATTTCTCATCTCTATTTACAAATTAGCGATGACTGACTCAAGTACAGAAGACATAGAATCGATACTATATTTGGCGACACATCTGTCTCTTGCTTTGAGCGCACGTTGGTTAGCTGCATCTAAATCCTCAAATATCAATTTAATCTGTTCTGCAATTTGTGCAGGCGATTCAGGATCAACTAAATAACCAGTTTCATCTAAAATTTCGGGAATATCTCCTACACGTGTTGCTAATACGGGTTTAGCCATTGCCATTCCATCTGTTAACTTGAGGGGAAATTGAGCTAAAGCTGCGGTTGTATTTCTTTGTGGAACAATGATTACGTGGGCTGCTGCCACAATTTTAGGCATTTCTGTAGCTGGATATTTTGGTAGTTTTATAATCCAACGTCCCCATTTTTCTGAGAGTTGAGCATCATAGTCATCATAAGGGCTTCCACCTACAATCACGAGTTTTAAATCTGGTTCATTAAGAAGTTCGAGTGCCATTAACACGTCTTCTACACCTTTATATGGTCTAGGTGCGCCAGGAAACATTAAAATTCTATACCCTGATAGTCCATAGTCAACTCTACTTTTTTCTGGATCATGGTGATTGGGATTAAAAAGTTCCGTATCTTTTCCATTTGGTAAATATACGCCCCCAAATCGCTCTTGTAAAAATTTAGTATGAATTGTAATAGCGTTTGCTTTGTGAGTCATTCCTTCCATCATTTTTAAATAAAACGGATTATCTGGCTGTCTCAAAGCCCCATCCGGTTTAAAAATGTCCCGATAAAGCTGCTTTGGGGATACACTATATTGCCATTTTTCACCACCATACCAACTTAATTCCCAGTCGTCTATATCTAAAACTATAGGTTGATTAGTTTTTAATTTTTGCAGTAATGCTAAACCAAAAGTTGTCGGTTTTGGCCTCATAGCATAAATAATATCCCCATCAAGTTTTTTCAAAAGCTGAGAAGCTGATTTCAGGAATTTTGGGTAGTTATAGCCCTGAAAGTAAGTAACCATAATTTCTGATTTAGGAATTACGGCTGCTTCTTGTCCAAAGATAAATCCTAATATTTCGACTTGATGATTAAGTTTTTGCAAGGCTTGTGCTAACAGAAAAGAACGAACAGATCCGCCTCCCCATCTTCCTGCTCCAGAACTCGATAAATCACTGACAACTATAGAAATTTTCAATTTTTGTATTCTCTCCTCTCAGTGCAAAATTTTTAATTTATTTATAATCGAAAATATCCTCTTTATAATTATCATTCCTCGCAACTAACAGTTTTATAAAAATATTTACCATGTTGATAATTCTGGCAGTCTTCTGGACGAATATTTACTCCTATAATGATGTCAATTTGGTTGCAAATATTGGAAATTAGCACTACTCTATTTGCTTGATATTTTGCTAATGGTTGTAAATAAGTAAGTATTTTATCTTTAGCCTTGCTAATATGGAAAATATCTTCTATGAACCACCCATCACAAAAAAGCCAGCCTTGAAAAAAGGTGATTGAGTTAAGCTGGAGTTGTTCGACCATATTGGAATTACTCCAATTAAAAGGTTTATCTCTGTTAAATATTAATTGTGTTAAATAGTTCGCATATATATAAAGTTGCAATCTAGGTTAACATTGGTAAGTATATAGATACTATCCTGGGTAGTATTGCATAACCAAGAAGGTATGATTTTATATTATTGTACCAGGCATTTTTTTATTTGTATTTAAAGTAACGGTAATTATTGGCAATTTTGTGTGAAGTTATGTAAGATCAGGGTAGTGAGTTATATTTAATACTAAAGTTTACTGAATAGAGGACAAAGAAATGCAAGTAATCCGTCTTGAGGCACTTTCTGACAACTATATATTTTTGCTACACGATTCACTGCAAAATATTGCTGCGGTTGTTGATCCGGCAGAGGCTGAACCTGTTTTACAGCAACTAGCACAACTGAAAGCTGAGTTGGTAGCAATTTTCAACACACACCATCATCATGATCATGTGGGTGCTAATCAGCAGTTAATGCAAAAATTCCCCCAATTAGTAGTTTATGGTGGAGTTGAGGATCGGGGAAGGATTCCTGGACAGCAGGTATTTTTGGAGCAAGGAGATCGCGTACAATTTAGCGATCGCACTGCTGAAGTATTTTTTGTTCCCGGACATACCCGCGCTCATATCGCTTACTACTTCCCACCAGTAACAGCCCTGGAAACAGGGGAATTATTCTGCGGTGACACTCTGTTTGCTGGCGGTTGTGGTCGCTTGTTTGAAGGGACACCAGCCCAAATGGTAGAATCCTTAAGTAAACTTCGAGCTTTACCTGATAATACTCGTGTTTGGTGCGCCCACGAATACACCTTAAGCAATTTGCGATTTGCTCTTACCGTTGATAGCGATAACAGCGATTTACAAAAACGTTACGATCAAGTTAAGGCTATGCGCGATCGCCAAGAAGCTACAATTCCCTCACTACTAGAAATCGAAAAGCTTACCAATCCCTTTTTGCGTTGGGATCAACCATCATTGCAATTAGCGGCAAACAGCAATGAGCCAATTCAAACCTTTGCGCGTATTCGCGGAATGAAAGATAAATTTTAGTAATTAGTCAGCAGTGAAGAATAATTTGTTCGCAAACCACCGTAATTTCCTGCTAGAATTCTTTGATGCCAACAGGTTTTTAATGTTTTTGGCTTTTTAGTATTGCGATCGCCCCCTGCATTTCGCTACGATCTGTAAGCTTTGGGGTTTTGGCAAAGTCGCTTGGGGTCAAGCTACACTCATGTGAGCTATCCTACTAACACCCAAATTAATCATATTTTACAGGAAAAACGCAAGAAGATGGCGAAACGTGTGCAGTTAGTTTTAAATCAAGATATTACCAAGCTGGGAAAATCCGGCGACTTAGTTGACGTAGCTCCCGGCTATGCTCGTAATTATCTGATTCCCCAAAAATTGGCAACTCATGCCACCCCTGGTATTCTCAAACAAGTAGAACGCCGCCGCGAAAAAGAACGTCAGTTGCAATTAGAACTGAGAGCGCAAGCAGAAGAGCAAAAAGCAGCTATAGAAAAAGTTGGTAGCTTGAAAATTGCCAAGCAAGTTGGTGAAAACGAAGCTATCTTTGGTACAGTTACAACCCAAGATATCGCCGAAGCAATTCAAGCGGCTACTGGTCAAGAATTAGATCGGCGTGGTATCACGATTCCTGATATTAATCACTTGGGTACTTACAAAGCTGAAATTAAGCTACATTCTGAAGTAACAGTACAAATTGACATTGAAGTAGTTCCTAGCTAATTACTGCTTGCTTTGTCACCACAGATGAGTCATCTGTGGTTATCCTTTTTTGCGGTTGAGGCGAGGAATTTAGTAGGAATTAAGATAGCCTCAAAAGCCTCCACCGTAGATTTTGGATTACAAGGGTGTATTGTTAAACCCTGCCGAACAATCTAAAATCGCTTATGGCTGAAGAATTAAATTTTCAAAGTGATGCTAGTAATCGCCTCCCACCCCAAAACATCGAAGCAGAAGAAGCGATTTTGGGGGGAATTCTACTAGATCAGGAAGCAATTACTCGAGTTAGCGATCGCCTCGTTCCCGAAGCTTTTTACATTAGCGCTCACAGAGAAATATATCAAGCAGCGCTGCGTCTTCATGCTCAAGGTAAACCCACAGACTTACTTTCCCTTACCAGTTGGCTAACTGATAACGACAAGCTTACACTCATCGGTGGTAGAAATAAATTAGCAACTTTAGTAGATCGCACAGTTTCAGCCGTTAACATTGATGCATTGGCAGGATTAGTCGTTGAAAAATACCTGCGACGGCAATTAATTAAAGCTGGTAATGAAATTGTCCATCTTGGTTTTGAGACAGAAACCGAATTACCCATCGTTCTTGATCAAGCAGAACAGAAAGTTTTTGGCGTTACTCAAGAAAAACCCCAATCAGGTTTAGTTCACATTTCTGATACCCTGATTAATACCTTTCAAGAAGTAGAAAAGCGGCATGAAGGCATCGCTTTACCAGGTATCCCCTGCGGTTTTTATGATTTAGATGCTATGACCACAGGTTTCCAGCGCTCTGATTTAATTATCGTTGCTGGTAGGCCATCAATGGGGAAAACCGCATTTTGCCTGAACTTAGCGCACAATATCGCCGCTGGTTACAAATTACCAGTCGCTGTTTTTAGTTTAGAAATGTCCAAAGAACAACTAGTACAGCGACTATTAGCCAGTGAAGCAGGAATTGAAACTAGTTATTTACGCAGCGGACGCATCAGTCAAACTCAGTGGGAACCTTTAAGTCGTGCAATTGGTAATCTTTCCGATATGCCAATTTTTATTGACGACACCGCCAATATCACAGTTACGCAAATGCGAAGTCAAGCGCGACGACTTCAAGCCGAACAAAATATGCAATTGGGATTAATTGTGATTGATTACTTGCAATTAATGGAAGGAGGCGGTGATAATCGGGTTCAGGAATTATCAAGAATTACGCGATCGCTCAAAGGTTTAGCCCGTGAATTATCTGTACCAATTATAGCCCTATCTCAGTTAAGCCGAGGCGTGGAATCTCGCACCAACAAACGCCCGATGTTATCTGATTTACGTGAATCGGGTTGTTTAACAGGTGATAGTCTAGTCACATTGGCAGATAACGGATTACAAGTCCCAATTAAAGAATTAGTATGTAAATCTGGTTTTGCAGTTTGGGGACTGAATGAAAACACAATGAAGTTAGAAAGGGCAATTGTCAGCAATGCCTTTTCTACAGGTGTGAAACCAGTATTTACCTTGAAAACTCGATTAGGAAGAAAAATTAGAGCGACAGGTAATCACAAATTCCTTACAATTAATGGTTGGAAAAGACTTGATGAGTTAAGTCCTAAACAACATCTATGTTTACCAAGACATCTACCTATTTCTGGTAAACAAACCATGACTTATGCTGAGGTTGCATTATTAGGACATTTAATAGGTGATGGTTGTACATTGCCACGTCATGTCATACAGTACACCACTAGAGAGTTAGATTTAGCTGAGAATGTTAGTTTCTTGGCAAGAGAATTGTTTGGAGATACAATTGTTCCCAGAATTTCACCTGAACGTGGTTGGTATCAGGTTTATTTACCAGCAGCACAACCCTTAACTCATAGTGTTAGAAATCCAATAGCCAAATGGCTAGACTCTCTTGGAGTTTTTGGTTTAAGGTCTTACGAAAAGTTTGTGCCTCAAGACTTGTTTTCACAGCCCCAAGAGTTAATGGCTTGCTTTCTGCGGCATCTGTGGTGTACAGATGGTTCTATAAAGTTGCTTGCTGGCAAAAAACCAAGACCTATTGCATATTATGCAAGTAGCAGTGAAAGACTAGCGTTTGATGTTCAGACACTTTTATTAAGATTGGGCATTAATGCAAGACTGAAAATGATTCCTCAGCTTGGTAAAGGCAGAAATCAGTATCATGTCACAATTACAGGCAAAATTGATCTTGAGTTATTTATTCAAAAAGTTGGTGCAGTAGGAGAGTACAAACGAGCATCATTACAAGAAATCTCTGAACACCTCGAAAATTGTAGTCATAACCCTAACAGAGATGTAATCCCCAAAGCGGTTTGGAAAACACAAGTTGTACCTGCAATGCAAACTCTTGGTATGACAACACGAGAAATACAATCGCGCCTTGGACAATCATATTGTGGTTCTACACTTTACCAGGCAAATTTAAGTCGAGAAAGAGCATTCAAAGTTGCGAATATTGTTGAATCAAGTGAGTTACTTGCCCTTGCCAACAGTGATGTATATTGGGATGAAATTGTGGCAATCATACCTGATGGAGAAGAAGAAGTATTTGACTTAACAGTTTCTCATTTGCATAATTTTGTAGCTAATAATATCATTGTTCACAATTCAATTGAACAGGACGCAGATTTAGTAATCATGCTATACCGTGATGAGTATTATTCACCAGATACACCAGATCGGGGAATAGCAGAAGTAATAGTGGCTAAACACCGTAACGGACCAACAGGTACGGTTAAACTTCTATTTGATCCGCAGTTTACAAAGTTTAAAAACCTAGCTCGACCAAATAATTATTAATTGGGAATTGGGAAAAAGTTTTTACCAGTTCCCAGTCCCCAGTGATTACTTAATCTCCAGTAATTCAACATCAAAAAGCAAAGTAGCATTAGGTGGAATAACTCCACCAGCGCCCCGCGCACCATAACCTAACTCTGGAGGGATGATTAGCTGACGGCGATCGCCTACTTTCATCGTACTCAGTCCTTCGTCCCAGCCTTTGATTACCTGTCCGATACCAATTTTAAACTCGAAGGGTTGTCCGCGATCGCGTGAACTATCAAACTGCTTACCATTTTCTAACGTACCAACATAATGAACCACAACCGTTTGTCCTTTTTGAGGAGTCGCTCCCTCTTCTTTCCCCTTTGCTAACTCAACATACTTCAGTCCAGAGGGGGTAGCTACGACATTCGCTTCCGACATAGTATTGCTCGCTATGAGATTATTGTTTTCTTCCATTACAGTAGTAGATGCTGGTAGAGTTTGAGTTAGTTGAGACGCAGTAGCACTATTTTTAGAATCGCCAACTTGCGCTAATATCAAAGCTCCAACACATACCAGCATAAACATGACGCTGAGTAAAATTCCTTTCAAAATTAGCACTCCCTATATAGGTAGTTTGGTAATCAGATTACCAACAGCACAAAAATCAGTTTAAATCAGAAACGGGCTTCTTAACGCCAAAGCTTATTTTCCAAGTCTCGTACTTGACGCTCTAAACGGTCTATTCTCCCTCGCAATTCATCTACCTCTGACTGACGAGCCACCCCCAAATCTTGCATCATGTTTCGCATTTGTCTTTGCATTTGCACGTCCCAGTTACCTTGCTCTGACTTTAATTGCTCTACAATGTCATCCATTACCGATTTGGCTTGCTCAGGATTTAACTTACCATCCTTCACCAGTTCCTCGCTTACTTCCTTGAGTTTGTCTGCTACCAAAGAGGTTGTGCCAATACCCAGCATCATTATTTGTTGCAACCAGTTGTTGCTGTCCATACTCCCTTCCTGTTACTTGTTTCTAACCAGCAGACCTTTACTCCTTACTCTACCCAACACAGCTATGCTGGAAGCGTAGTTATTCTAGCCTACAGATCTATTTTGGCAAATTTGGAAACATAAGAAATGAAAAGATGTAGTTAGGGAAATACTAAACCCAGATTTCTCAGCTACAGCGCCCTAAAATTTTTTCATCTCTGACACCGCCTAAATTTTCAAAAAAACGTCTCATAACAGAGGTGGTGGTTTTTCACATAGAGCAGGAGTCAGGAGTAAAACCGCTTGATACTTGATTATTTGATTAAAATTTTGTACTTCATTTACCTGCAATCTGCTGTATCTATGGAAATTAGAGTAAAACAGAAGCTGACTTTGGGTTATGGCAGATTTAGAGGTAATAATCCTGAAAAATCTGGGCTTGGCTTCCCATATTGAGACATAAACCTATTTTTCTGAGATATATGGTGATTGTTAACGATTATGGGTTATGGGGGAGATGTGTATCCCCCTATGAATGATATTATCCCTTACCAGACAAGGCTTGTGTCTTCATCTATCTAATCTATATATAGAAGTCCAAAAAAAAGTTTATTGAACCCCTTGACAAGAAAGAAGAGAGATTGCTATATTGATTGAGTGAGGGCAAGCGCCCAAACAACTGAACCGAGAAAAAATAATACTTTGAAAGAGTAAAAACGATAATACCTCGTCATAAAAAAATCAACTGAGAGATTCTTGAAAGAGATAAAGAGAGTCTGGAAGTTAAGAAATTGTAGAGCTACAAACTCGTGACACAACAAAACGGAGAGTTTGATCCTGGCTCAGGATGAACGCTGGCGGTATGCTTAACACATGCAAGTCGAACGGAATCCTTAGGGATTTAGTGGCGGACGGGTGAGTAACG
>NZ_JACJTQ010000053.1 GCF_014698735.1 Anabaena catenula FACHB-362 | reverse complement strand
CATGGAGATTGTTGTGGTGACCCTTGCTACAAAGCGGTCTTTTAAAACCAAGGTTGGGACGGTCTACCACTTCCTCTAACATACCTCTAAGATACAAGGTTGGGTTAGACGCGGCAATTAACTTATAAAGCTCACAGATAAATCTAAAACTGCGTCGTAACCCAACATCCACTTTAAAATCAATACTGTTCGGTTAAGAATTTTTGTAGGTTGGGTTAAGCGATAGCGCAACCCAACAAACGTCCGTAAATGTTGGGTTTCCTTCAGTCAAACGCCATTCGCCACAAGCCGGGAAACCCGTCCAAGGCGATGGCTACCTACGCAATTTTATTTTTTTCGCTTAACTGACAAGTATTGACTTGAAAATATGTGTTCATAACTCATTTAGAATCGCAATAGTAACATATAAACCTCTTTCCTAATAGGAGAGAGGTTTTGATATTCAAATGCAATCAATATCTAATTTTAATATGTTCATTTTCTGGCATTAATAGAAGCTTCTGAAATATTTTTGCAGCCTCATCTACACCTTGATTAACATCCATAAATCTAAACGCAGAAGCAGCTAAATAAGCAGGATTCTGCTCAAAAGCCAGCCAATTTCGCTCGACAGCTTCCGCAGCCGCACCAGTAGTATTAGAACCTGCAAATATATCAAGAACTATATCTCCTGGTTCCGTGAGAAAATCAATAAAAAATGCAGGTAATTTTTGTGGAAATCGTGCAGGATGTGTCGCAATTCCCGCAGCTTTGCAAAGTTGCATATATCGAGAATTACTTTCTGTATTAGGAATTTGTAATAAATTAGAAGGAATTGCACCGCCATTATTATTCGCAAAAGCAGAACTAATATCATGTCCAGAAGGACGTGCTTTTGGTTGATAATATTTTTCAGGATTAGCTTGCAGCTTTTTCATACGTTCAGAATAAGGAACAAGAACCTTACTAACATTAGCTTTAGGAAAATCAGTTTTAGATAACCACCAAATAGTATTTACAGAATCCTTTGCACGTATTTTACGTTTATTTACCCATTCAATTGGAGAAGGTAATTTAGAAGGATTGTACCAAAAGAACTCCTCCGCTAAACGAAAATCAAGCTCATCACATAACTTAATTAAGATGCGATAATTATAAAGTGAGCGCACAGGACGTTTACTTTTATAAGCTCCCCCCAAATCAATTACAAAACTTCCTTCAGGTTTCAGCACCCGATACACCTTTTTGCAGAAACCAAACAACCAATCTACATAATCTTTTTGTTCCACATTCCCATAATCTTTTTCCCGTTGTAATGCAAAAGGGGGAGAAGTCATTACCAAATCAATTGAGTCACTTTCCAGGTGTTCTAATAATTCCAAAGCATTTCCAATATAAGCAGAACCATAATTTGTATTATATAAAGGTGTTCCCAACAAAGTAGATAACATTTTAAACCAGAGCTATTTTATTCTTTCAAAGTCTACAATAATTTGGATGTTTTTAGAACTTTTTTCTCGTTCCCATACTCTGTATGGGAATGAATTCTAGAAGGCTCTGCCTTTTTTCATTCCTATGCTTCTCGTTCATTCCTCGTTCTCATACTCTGTATGGGAATGAATTCTAGAAGGCTCTGCCTTTAGTAATAATATAGGACTTACGCACGATGTTATCGCAACCCTTATTCTTGCGTAGGGGTAATTCATGAATTACCCCTACTTTGGCCATGTTTTGCGTAAGTCCTAAATAGAGTCAGAGCCTCCATGATAGCATTCCCAGTCAGAGACTGGGAACGAGAACAAAACAGCTTACAATTAATTAACCAACTTATGAATATTATCCTCCCAATTAGCACCATCAAACGGCACAATCTCAAAATTACCTATTACATTCCCATCTAAACAGCGCACATTCACATCAATACAATCAGGATGACTGCGAGGAATATAAAAAGAATGAATTCCACAAATACCACAAAATTTATGTTGTGCAACTCCCGTATTAAATGTGTAGGTTTTCAACACATCATCACCTTGCAACAAAATAAACTTTTCTCGCGGTACAATTAAATGTAAAAATCCCTTTTTACTACAAATAGAACAATTACAATCATCAACCTTGTGTTCATCAACCATCACTTTAAAGCGTACCGCACCACAGTGACACCCACCTTCATAAGTAGCAATTTCATTAATATTTTTTGTCATCTTCATTACCTTATTTATATATTCCAGATTTAGCCCCCAACCCTACGAGGGAAGGGGGTTAAGTTTTTCAGCGTGATTCAAGTTTACTAACTCGCGTTGTTAATTGATTAACTTGTTGCTTCAATTCAACCACTAAAGTTGATAGTCTATCAAACATTTTATCACGTTCTGATTGTGATAAAGTGCGTCTAGTGCCTGTGGAAGGTGACGGAGTAGGTGTGATCTTGGGAGATGAAAATTGGCGGTTTTGACTGAGTAATAACTCAATCTGGTTTAACCGCAACTCTAGACGACGCATATCAGACTCCAAATTATTAACCCGGAAATCTACTTGCTGTGATGAAGCCGTCTTTGAGAAGAAACTACTACCAATAATCATCACTAAAATGACAGAGAATAATAATCTTCTAATCAACATTTATTTGTCAGGTTGTAATTTAGAAAAAAGCTCCTGTAAATTAAGAGAATTAGCTGTATTTGATCCCTCTTTTACTTCAAATGTGAGGTTACTAGCTTTGGTTTTTTGTATTGATTGAATACAAAGTTCGGCAATATCCTCACGGCTGATTTTTCCACGAATATTATCACCTTGCTCAAATATAAACTCTTTACCTCCAGCATCTTCAGTTAAAGCACAAGGTCGAATAATTGTGTAAGGAATTCCACTTGTTCTTAAACTATCTTCACCTTTCAACTTCCAAGTCAAAATTCCTCCCAATTGGTCATTTAATCTGACCGCTGGTGGTTCTTCATCTAAATTAATTCCTGGTCTTCCGGGACGAGTTACCCCAGCAGAACTAATCAGAACAAATTGGGGTAAACTTTCACCACCATAAGCTTTAATCGATTCTAGTTGCAGCGCAAAACCACCAGCGGTAAACTTAGGATTTAAAGCTCCATCATATTCAAACTTGCTCAACATCAATTGAAATGAGCAAACTTTGCTAGAATCAATTTTGGGAGAATCTTTCACAATTTTGGCTCGGAATACAGGAACTAAATTTGCAAATGGAATAGTAATATCTATCCAAGTATTAGCTACCGTATCGAAAGAATAGCTGTAACCAACACCATCCCAAGTTGATTCTGTCCGCAAAAAGATTTTATAACGCTGTCCGTCACCTTTGACTCGCAATTTAACACCTTCATAACCAGATAAATCAAAGGGTGGAGAAAAGTTTTTTGTTCTGACAGAAGCAAATCCCCCAGAGTTAGCAGTGGAAACATTACCAGCAAATAAAGCTGTATTTTCTAATATTTGGAAACTACTTGCACTCACACCACCCATGACAACATCATCGAGCGCACCCCAGATATTTTTTAATTCATCTGTTGGTTTAGTAAAATCAAATATGAATCTTTCACCTGCGGTAGGTAGATATTTTTTTGCTGCTTCAACTAAATTTTTCACACCACGATATTCGACATTTTCTGGTGTGTCACCAACAATTTCTGGTAAGTAAAATTTAATACCTTGATAGTATTTGGCTCTATCTGCTGTGTCTCCCTCCACGGGTTGTACCCGCACAGAAGTACAACAAATTACAGCTTCCACATTACCCATTACCAAGCTATTCAGAGTTTCAGGTATAGTAATATCCCCATCTACTAAGTCAACATCGTTACCTAAAACTAGCCTAGCTTTTTCAATATCTCGCACTAGACAGCGGAATTTATACCCCTGTTCCCGCAATCGCCTGACTACTCGTTTACCAACACCACCAGTCGCACCCGCTACCAGAATTACACCCATATTTCTTACCCCATTTGGTTTATCTTGATTATCTTGGGAACGACCTTGAATTAACTGCTGTACCCAGTTAAGAACAGGAAATACCTCAAAGTAGGTCAAGGTTTTGATAAACCTACATAAATCCCATTGAGAACGATTTTGATCAGTCACAATTGCATTATCACCATTTTATTTTATAATAGCTAATAAAATCTTACCAAGTAAATAAACAGATGAGTAAAATCGAAAAAGCTCAAGCTGAGTATGAAAAATTTACCGAAGAATTTGAAAGTATCATCATTAGTACTGTTAACGAACAGGGAATCCCTAACGCAAGTTATACTCCTTTCGTCGTAGATGATGCTAAAAATATCTACATCTACGTTAGTGGTCTTTCTACCCACACCAAAAATATTTATGCTAATCCTCATGTGAGTATTTTATTTATTGAGGATGAAGCTAAAACTAAACAAATATTTGCCCGTCGTCGTTTAACTTTTGATTGCACTGCAACTTTACTAGAGAGAGAAACTGATCAATGGAATCAAATTGTTGAACAATTTCAAGGGCGTTTTGGAGAAATTATTGAAATGTTACGCAGCTTACCTGATTTTCGGATTTTCCAACTAATTCCAACTGAAGGAAGATTTGTAATTGGCTTTGGAGCAGCTTACCATATCAGTGGTGATAACCTCAATCAACTTACGTTGATAACAGAATAATTCATAATTCATAATTTGTAATTCATAATTTATATGCTTCAGTTTCAACCTCCTGGTTTTGGACAAAAAGTTATCAATACATCTTTGGGAGCAATGGTTTACTATACCCAAACCAGCGCACCTTGGGAGATTGTTGACATTCAAGAATTACCTCCGCTATTGTTTTTACATAACTTTGGTGGTGGTGCATCTGCTTACGAATGGTCTAAAGTTTACCCTGCATTTGCCTCTGAATATCGCATTTTAGCCCCGGATTTAATTGGTTGGGGAGAATCTGCTCATCCAGTGCGAGATTACCAAATTCAAGATTACCTAACTACTATTACTGAGTTTATCACCCAAACTTGTCACGAACCAGTAACAGTAATAGCTTCTTCTTTAACTGCTGCTTTTACTATTCGTCTTGCTATTAATCAGCCTGATTTATTCAAAGAACTGTTTTTAGTTTGTCCCTCTGGGTTTGATGACTTTGGCCAGGGTGCTGGACGTAGATTACCACTTTCGGTTATCAATATGCCTTTTTTGGATAATTTAATCTATGCTTTAGGTGCAGAAAATGAAATTGCAGTGAGAAATTTTTTGCAAAGTTTTCTCTTTACAAACCCAGAAAAACTTACTCAAGAAATAGTAGATGCTTATTTAACTTCTGCACAACAACCAAATGCAAAATTTGCTGCTTTAGCATTTTTACGGGGCGATCTTTATTTTGATTTGAGTTTATATATTCAGCAACTCAAAATTCCTACTGTGATATTTTGGGGTGAAGATGCACAATTTACTAATATCAAGTTGGGACGACGTTTGGCTAGTTTAAATAAAAGCGCAATTCAAGATTTTCAAGCGATCGATCACACAGGAATTTTATCACATCTAGAAACACCAGAAGTTGTAATAGGTCTATTACAAAAGTATCTTTAGATATTGTGGATACAAATTTCTCCTCTATAAGGAGAGAGTTATGAGTAAACTTTATGACTTTCCCAATATCCTCTTAAATTGACACAAATAAATATTGCATTACCCCTACTTAATTTGGCATAAAAACGATAATCGCTATAACAGCGATTTTTTTAATTCAATTTTCATATTTATTATATTGACATAATTAGGCGTAATTGGAGCGTGTATTTTTCGGAAATAGCATTGACGTAAATATGAAATATATATTTCTAAATCTGGTAATTAAGTTTGCATGAATTGAGCATGACTCCAAAGGTTGGTTGTCGATATTCTATTAACAAGCGAGGGGTTGAGCAGCACGCAAAACTAAATCAACTCCAAGCAATAAATCAGATCAAGGAGATTCTATCATGTCTAACTTACTATTTACCGAAGTCCCAGTTGAACAACAAGAAATCGTAGCTGGTGGTTTTAGTTTCTTCAAGAAGAAGTTCGATTTCAATAATGACATCGATGTAAAAGTGAAAGAACTAGAAATCGATAAGATTTTTGGTGGTGTTAATACCCAGGTTAATAGTGGGCTAAATAAAGGTCAAATTGCTGGAGACGATATCTACAACTACAATTTGTACTTCGGCTGGTAATCTTCTCATAATATATATATAGCGATCCTAACTCAGTCTTCAAGCCAAATATCGATTCAAATAGGATTGCTATAATTGCCTGATTAAAGGTTCTAGAGTTTTCTCTTTTTCTCTCTTAAAAACAATGAATTAGAGTTAAACTCTAGAATCTTATTTAAAACATATATATACCCAAGTTTGTATTAATTTGCTAAGTTTTTATCCTAACGCCAAGAGAGGATATTTCCAGAAATAGTCCAAAATATTGAAATCCTATTCCTATTCTATTTCTTATTTTCTAGGGTGATTTGCTGATGAAATACCAGTTCGTTAAACAGCATAGTGAAGAGGATTGTGGAGCAGCTTGTCTTGCTGCTATTGCCAAATATTATGGGCATACTTTTACTCTCAACCACATCCGTGAAGCCGTAGGAACTGGGCAATTTGGAACCACTTTATTGGGTTTAAGACGGGGAGCAGAAACACTGGGTTTCAATGCCAAACCAGTAAAAACTTCACCAGAAATTCTCGACCGAATTAATGAAGCACCACTACCAGCAATTATTCACTGGAAGGGGAATCACTGGGTTATTTTATACGGTAAGAAAGGCAAAAATTTTCTAATTGCTGATCCCGCTGTAGGTGTCCGTTATCTTTCTCAGAAAGATTTAGCAGAAGGTTGGACAGATTGGTTGTTGCTGTTAATTGAACCAGATCCTACCCGATTTCTTGCCCAAAAAGATGATAAAGTTGGTGGCTTTTGGCGCTTTTTTAAACGCGTCTGGATTTATCGCGCCATTTTATTTCAAGCCTTACCCATCAATTTAATATTAGGTTTATTATCTTTAGCCTCCCCTTTCTTACTGCAAATTCTCACAGATGATGTGCTGATTCGAGGCGATACAAAATTACTCACTACTGTGGTAATTTCTGTAATAGTGATGAATTTGATTTCTAGTAGCCTTGCATTTATCCAATCTAACTTAATTGCTCACTTTGCCCAACGCCTACAATTAGGGCTAGTTATGGAATTTGGGCGGCAAATTCTCCACTTACCTCTAAGTTATTATGAAGCCCGGCGTAGTGGCGAAATCGTTAGTCGTTTGCAAGATATAGAGCAAATTAATCAGTTGGTTTCTCATCTAATAATCAGTCTACCAAGCAAATTTTTTATTGCGCTGATTTCTCTAGGGTTCATGATTTTTTATAGCTGGAAACTTAGCGTCTTGGCTATATTTATAGCTATAGTTATGACCATATCTACAGTTATATTTCAGCCAAGTTTGCGACAAAAAACTAGTGAAGTTTTAGTTACAGAAGCAGAAACACAGGGCGTTTTAGTAGAAACCTTTAAAGGCGCTCTGACTCTCAAAACAACTACATCTGCACCGCAATTTTGGGATGAATTAGAAAGTAGATTTGGTCGTCTTGCTAATCTTACATTCCGCACCATCCAGATTGGAATTATTAATAATACTTTTTCTGGCTTTGTCTCGTCTATTGGGAGTATTATTTTACTTTGGTTTGGTGGCAATTTAGTGATTAATCCATCTGAATATTTAAGCATCGGGCAGCTTCTAGCATTTAGCTCGATGAATGGTAATTTCTTGGCATTAATTAGCACCGTTATCAGTTTTGTTGAAGAATTTACTCGTGCGAAAACAGCCATACAACGACTAACAGAAGTTATAGATGCCACTCCAGAAAATGAAGGTGATGGGAAAAAGCCTTTTGCTCACATTCCCGAAGCTGCTGACATAATTTGTACAAATGTCAACTTTCATTATGCTGGTCGAATTGACTTATTAGAAGACTTTTATTTAACAATTCCTGGAGGTAAAGTTGTTGCAATTATTGGTAAATCTGGATGTGGTAAAAGTACCCTAGCAAAATTAATTTCTGGATTATATCAACTCCAATCTGGCAATATCCGCATTGGACTTTATAATCTACAAGACCTGTCTTTAGAATGTCTCCGTCAACAGGTAGTTCTTGTTCCCCAAGATGCTCATTTTTGGAGTCGTTCTATTATAGAAAATTTCCGTTTAGGAGCGCCATACGTTACATTTGAGCAAATTGTGAGAGCTTGTCAAATTTCTGGTGCTGATGAATTTATCAGTAAACTTCCTGAAAAGTATCAAACTATTTTAGGCGAATTTGGCGCTAATATTTCTGGTGGTCAACGTCAAAGATTAGCAATAGCGCGAGCCATAGTTACAGATCCACCAATTTTGATTTTAGATGAATCTACTGGTGGACTTGACCCTGTGAGTGAGACACAAGTTTTGGATCAATTATTTAAGCATCGCCAAGGGAAAACAACTATTTTAATTACTCACCGTCCTAAGGTAATTAATCGTGCAGATTGGATAGTTTTACTAGATCAGGGCAAATTAAAACTAGAAGGAATTTTGGAGGATTTAAAAACAAAACCTGGTGATCATTTAGATTTTTTAATTCCATAATTATTGATAATAATCAGGTAATTATGAGCTATAATCACAATGAGAAAGTTATCTCTTCATGGGAAAATAATGACTTTCTCCCTCCTATTAGTTTTTGGACATCTTTGGCGGGAATTTTCCTCCTTAGCACTGTTGTTACTGGAATTACCCTCTCTTCATGGGTCAAATATAATGTCACAGTTAAAGCTGCTGCAACTGTCCGTCCTACAGGTGAAGTTCGTGTGGTACAACCAGAAATAGAAGGCGCTATTAAAAATATTTTGGTTAAAGAAAATCAGGTAGTTAAAATGGGAGATGTCATTGCCAATCTTGATACGGATGAATTGCTAATCAAAAAGAGTCAATTACAAATTAATATACAACAACGGAAATTGCAAACAATCCAAATTGATGCCCAGATCCGTATTTTAGATAGTCAGATTTTAGCAGAACAAACAGTTATAGAACGGACTATTGCTTCGGCAGAAGTCGATTTGTTACGCAACGAACGGGAATATCAAGAAAAGCAAATTAATACTCAAAATGAATTTCTTTCATCGCAGGCAAGTTTGCAAAAAGCCAAGACAGATTTAGAAAAGGCTGAAGCTGATTTAGCATTTGCCCAGATAGATAGCGATCGCTATGAGCAATTGTCAGAAATTGGAGCTATTGGGCGGCGAGAATTTGAACAGAAACTACTAGTTGTTAAGCAGTCACAATTAACGCTGCAAGCAGTAAAAAGATCTTTTGAAATAGCTGCAATCAAAGTTAAATCAGCTAAGGTTGCTGTTAATCCAACTACAGCAATGATGAGGATAGCACAAGAACGTATCGCCCAAGAAACTGCGAAAGGTCAAGGTAGTATCTCTAGTTTAAAGAAAGAAAAACAAGCATTAATTGAGAGACGCGTTGAATTGCTAACCCAACTCAATCAATCTCAAAAAGAACTCCAGCAACTAGAAAAGCAACTAAAAAAAAGTATTATTATTGCCACTAGTAACGGGATCATTTTCAAGCTGAATTTGCGAAACTCTGGTCAAGTAGTCCGTACTAGCGAATCTATTGCTGAAATTGTTCCTAATAATGCTTCTTTAGTGATTAAAGCTATGATTCCTACGGCTGACATTCAAAAGGTTGCTGTAAATCAAGAAGTGCAACTGCGTTTTGATGCCTGTCCCTATCCAGATTATGGCACTCTTAAAGGTGTTGTCAAAGCCATTTCTCCAGACGTAATCACAACTCAAGGTAATAATACCAACCCAACGACTACTAGCAGCTACTTTGAAGCAACTATTCAACCTGAAAGACTTGAATTTGGTACTACACATCATCAATGTCATATTCAATCAGGAATGGAAGTAAAAGCTGACATTATTTCTAGAGAAGAAACTGCATTGAAATTTATCCTGAGAAAGGCAAGGTTAATTACTGATTTATAAGTAATTATCAATGTTATGTATTGTGAAATCCAATACAAATAGATTTTTTAGGTTAAACAACCAGTAAAAAAAGGTGTTAGATGTGAGTAAATAAATTAATATTCAATTATTCAAGTCATAACCATTGTCAAGTTTATGACATCTGAACTAATGATTCAAAAAGCATTACAGTGGTGGTCTTATAGACAATCTATAAAACTATTTTTGGAAGCCGAAAAAATCCGAGATGGCTTATTACAAGAATCTTTCACTATACGTCGCAGTTTAGATGTATTGACGATAGATAATTTTAGTTTGTCAATCGATGGAATTCAAGAGTGTCTCAAAAAAGTTGATAATTTTCATCACTCTTTAGTACAATTGAGCGATCGCTTATGTCCAACATTTATTCAAGATAGCTTACCTTTATCTATTGAGTACTCGTTACAACCTTGGCTATCTTCCCATCCCCATTTATATTTTCATCTTGATATGCCAGATTACTGGCGGTATGAACCCACTGAATGCAGCTTAATAATTTTAAGAGTTTTAGAAGAATTACTGATAATAGCTTTACCAGAAGCTGAACTTTTAATCGCTGTTTCTCTCTATATTAAATTAAAACAGATAGGAAATATGGGGCAATTAGTGGTGAAAATTTCCTATCCTGATATATCTACTCTTATTTTTCATTCCCAGTTACCCGAATTAGAATATCTTTACCATATCTTTAAGTTTTCAATATCCGGTAGATGCTTGTACTATCACAGGAATCTCCGGTCATTTTGGCATTTTTATTGGTAAGTATTTTACATGACTAATTAACTAACAGTATACCAGATGTTCTATCAGTGAAATATATGATAAATACTCAACTAATTCTAACTAAAAATATTTGATTTTTAGAAAAGTAAGGTAGTAATTAAAACGTTTATTAGGGCTAACTTATAAGTTCAGGGTCATACACCTCATAGTCTATCAACTAGAAGTAATAAAATCTAGTAGAATCTAATTAATTGATATTCATAATGGTCAATTAAACAATACTGGTGTGTTTCTTTATCAGGGTGTTTGTTAAATATGAAACAACTTTTATCAGCAAAGGAATTGCTGAAAATTATCGTTGTTGATGACCATGAATCAGTTTTAAGTGGGACAGTTGATATCTTGCGAAAAAACTATCCTAGGGCTGAGTTTATAACTGCTACAAATGCTAATAATACTCTTGAGCAAGTTACTAGCTTACAACCTGATCTAATAGTTATGGATCTTTCCATTCCAGAAGGTCTGGGAATGAATGCACGACCGGATAACGGTATTAAACTTCTGAAAATTTTGATGGAAAAATATCCCCATTTGAATATTGTTGTCCAAAGCGCTCATGTGAGAACATTGATACGTATTCGGCTAGATATTGATAGTCATAAAGGAGGATTTACTATTGCTGATAAAAGTCTTTCTACCCAGGAAATGTTAACAAGAGTTGATTGGGCATTACAGGGATTAACTCATACAAAAGATATCAGCAGAATTCACTCAGGATTAGAGGTTAAACCAGAGTGGCTGAAGGTACTGACTCTAGCATTTGAGGAAGGATTACAAGATAAATCAATAGCTGAAAAGATGTGTATATCTGAACGTATGGTACGTCATTATTGGAGTAAGTTACAAGATGCATTAAATGTTTACCCTGAAGAAGGGAAAAATATCCGTATTCAAACTGAAATGCAAGCAAGAGAAAAAGGCTTAATTGATTAATTATCAATATCAAATAATTAAATCTTCAGACTAGATATAAAGCTTATGCAGGTGAAAGTTGGTAAAACACTTAAAGAGCGATGGGAATATATTTGGATTTTCTGGTGGTGTATTTTAGACATAGCTAGTGCTAGACTGACAAAATCTCCACTAGAAAGTATTATAGTTATTAGTATCGCCACCTCTAGTCTAATTAGCATTGGGCATTTACTTTTAAATGAGAGTATTTTGGTTTCAATATTTCCAGCCAGTTTAATTTTTGTGATCAATTCTATAGCCATCACAGCTTTTTATCAATATGATCAAGCTGTTAGGTCAGGAATTAAAGCTAGACAAACTATCATTGAAATTACATTTGAAACAATTCACAATGGACCACTTCAAAACCTAGATAGGGTTTTGAGACTAGTGAAAGGAAAAGATTTACCAATTCACAAATTGCTACCTGAACTGGAAAAAGAACTACATAAATTAAACCAAGAGATCCGAGGAATTTATGAGTTTTGGCAACAGGAAACTCTCACCTGTGAACCTAGCCTTTACTTAGGAAACAGTATAATCATAAATTTACAAGACCCTCTCCATGAAATTCTCTATCAAGTTTATAGCTATACCTTGGAGCGAGATTTTCCTTGCTTTAAAACCCTCAAGCTGAAAATACGCACCTTTGAACCTATAGATGAAAGAAATTTGACCCTTGAAAATAAGCGAGGACTGTGCCGATTTCTGGAAGAAGCTTTGTGTAATGTGGGCAAACACGCTGTAGGAGCCACCTGTCTCCAAGTGACTTCTTCTTCTTCTGCGGGCTGCTACACACTAAGCATTATAGATGATGGTTTGGGAGTTAACTCTTCCAGAGAAGGTCGGGGAACGCAACAGTTTAAACATTTAGCACGACAAATTAAAGGTAAATTTCGACGGGTTTCCCTTTCTCCTCAGGGAACTATTTGTGAACTATCTTGGAATGAGACAAATTTTTTCATAATTCCAGATTGCTAAAAGCAGAGTGGGTCATTTTTGATCCAGCAGTTTGCGTAGTTAGGAGGTACAACATCTAAATTCAAACCTATACACATTCGCCAGTTTTACTCCTGACTCCTGACTCCTGACTCCTGACTCCTGACTCCTGAATTCTGCTGTATATTGTGAGTTATCACAATACCTTTACAAAAAAAAATAGAGCAACTTTACTATCTAATTTCATAAAGTTTCTCTTTGTGAATTGTAGTTAATTTCTGATTAACTTTTAACTGCTAAAATTAGCAGCGCCAAAAGTAGCATTAAACTTGCGACACCAGATAGCAGCAGATTTGTAGTCTCCTAAATTGATGTTTTGAGGAATGGAATATGTTTGAGCGCCACTATATTTTTGTAAGGGAGCAAGGACAATGTAGTCTCCCTTTTTTAAGGGATAGGATGGTGGCTTAGTTGAATTAATTACGTTACCTGAACGATGCAAAATTACTACTAAATCTGGTCCTGATTCAGAGGTTTTAAATGATTTCTCAAGCTCTAGAAATGATTTACCATTTTTAGTAGTAATACGAACTTTCCCTTGAGTTGTATGTTCTCCTGAAACAAATGTGCCTGACTTAATAGCAGTTGAATTTGGAGATTGTGCTGACTGGGCTAAAGGTTGAGCCTGAGTTGAAGACACGGGAACAGATGCATTCACAGCTATAGGACTTTCATTAACCTGGTTATTTGATACTTCGCGGACGCAGCCAACCATAACAAGAGAAGACAAGCCCAGTATGAATAAATTTCTTAAGTTCATAATTTCAATTCCTCAATTTCTCAATCAGCAATATAGCTCTTAGCTTGAACTTTAAACTGATTGTTGCTTAAATAATTAATCTCAAGATTATAGATACATAAGGATTGATATCTGAAAAACTGATATTTTACTGAGAAAGTTCTTACAGATTTCTCAGCAAAATTTAAATTTTTAGGTTATGAGTCATTAAATTAAGACTTACACAAGATGTAACTGAAAACCTGATTCTTGCGTAGTGGTAATTCATGAATTACCACTACATTCGCTCGGTTTTGCGTAAGTCCTGTAAATGTAAAAAAGATATAAAGCTTTGTTATAACTAAACGGTATCAGGTTAGGACTTGCCATTACCTGTAGTTATATGCAATGATAAATCCCCAAGCCTTTAATTATCGTTGTTTCCAACCAGGATTATTTACAACTATAATTGTGCTTCAGGCTTAATCCTGGTGCAAAATAAATTGAGATAAAGTAGCCTGAAATCATTACGATATAAACATTTCAGGTTTTTTGATGATTGGGAAGAGCGATCGCCTACAATGGGCGGTTGTGCGATCGCAATCCATCCTCTCTCTTCATCCTCTTTTTTTGGCGAAGGTATTGTTATCATGGAGAAATTATAATATTTTGGCATTTTGCCCCTTCTCAGGTGGCTTATTGGTGAACGTATATTTGCTCAACAACCATGTCACTATAGGGAATGAATCCTCATATTGAGCAAGAGAAAGGCTAAAAAACGCTGTGCAGATAACATTTTTAGGGACGAGTTCCGGAGTACCTACAAGATCACGTAATGTTTCCAGTGTCGCACTGAGATTACCGCAACGGGCAGAACTGTGGTTATTCGACTGCGGTGAAGGTACTCAGCATCAAATTTTGCGAAGTGACCTGAAAATTAGCCAACTCTCCCGAATTTTTATCACCCATATGCACGGTGATCACATCTTTGGCTTGATGGGACTGCTTGCCAGTTGCGGTTTAGCTGGTAATGTAAAACGAGTTGATATCTATGGCCCATCTGGGTTAAATGAATACCTGCAAGCGGCTTTACGTTATTCCCACACCCACTTTTCTTACCCAGTCAAGGTACATACAGTCCATCCTGGGGTAATTTATGAAGACGATGAGTTTATCGTTAGTTGTGGTCTTTTGCATCACCGCATTACAGCTTTTGGTTATCGCGTAGCCGAAAAAGATCGACCAGGACGTTTTGATGTCGAAAAGGCTAAGGAATTGCAAATCCCTTCCGGCCCCATTTACGGGAAACTCAAGCGCGGTGAAACAGTCACCCTTGCAGATGGACGAGTGATTCATGGCGACCAATTGTGTGGAAATACGGAAATTGGCCGGAAAATGGCCTATTGTACAGACACAATTTATTGTGAGGGTGCGGTGCAATTAGCACAAGATGCGGATGTGTTAATTCATGAAGCTACCTTTGCTCATCAAGATGCAGATATGGCTTTTCAAAGATTGCATTCTACAACCACAATGGCAGCACAAACAGCTTATGCAGCCGGGGTAAATCGATTACTTATGACTCATTTTAGTCCCCGCTATGCGCCAGGAAATGACATTGAGTTAAAAGATTTACTTCGAGAAGCTCGTGCTATTTTTCCGAAAACGGAAATGGCTCATGATTTTATGATCTATGACGTACCCAGACGGCGGGAAATTGACTCAAAAAGTACAATTCATAATTGATTAATTAGTCGTGCAAAATAAATTGCATATTTAGGGAATAGGGAATACAGAGATTTTTATTTTTTGGCAAAATGTATCATTAATTTTGCTGAGGTACTTACAGCTATTTTTAGGTAAATGAACCACAGTTTTTGTTTCGCGCTCCAGGCGCAGAGGAACATCAGCGAAGCGTATCCCTGAAGGGAGCCGTAGGCTTTAGCACGAAGTGCGTTAGGCGCAAAGGAAGAAAGGAATCAATGTGTGGTTTAAATAGTTGAAAACGGCTGTAATTTATCATTTCCTTACTGGCAGAAATAAAAAAAAGACAGGTATAATACCTGTCCGAGAATTAATTATTTAGCAGAGAATTTTAGAAATTCATTTCAGCAGCTTGGACTTTTTCCACCTGCTTCTTCTTCAGTACCAACATCACTTGTGCTAACATCACCAAACAGATGAAAGCAACTAACCATGACACTCTGGAACTGTCTTGTAGGACGATTTCTGCATCTTTTTGACCGAAACCACCGACGTTAGGGTTACTGGTCAAAGCATCACCAGATGCAATTGTTTGTCCTTCAGAAACAATCAGGTCTGGGCCTGCGGGAACTGTATCATTAACAACTTCACCAGCTTCAGTTTTGATGCTGACTACATATTTAACGTTACCGTCTTCACCTTCTTCTTTGGCAATCTTGCTAATTGTGCCAGCAGCAGAAGCGTTGTAAACGTTATTATTGCTCTTTTCACCTGTAGGGTAAACTTGTCCACGTCCCCGGTTTCCGCCTACATGAACGGAATATTTGCCGAAGTGGATACTCTTGTCGGTTGCGGGGTTAGGTGAAAGAACAGGGAAGACGATCTCCTGATATTGTTCGCCTGGTAATGGTCCAACGATGACAATATTGTCTTTTTCTTCACCGTAGGGTTGGAAGTAAACATCGCCTACTTCTTCCTTCAGTTCTTCAGAAATGCGGTCTTCAGGCGCAATTTTGAAGCCTTGAGGCAACATTAATACAGCACCAACATTCAAGCCGACTTTAGAACCATCAGCACCCACTTGCTGCGCGCTGGTGTCGTAGGGAATTTTGACAATCGCTTTAAATACGGTGTCAGGTAATACCGATTGGGGTACTTCCACTTCTGTGGGTTTGGCTGCTAGGTGACAGTTAGCGCAAACAATCCGCCCTGTTGGTTCGCGGGGGGTTTCAGGATAGGCAGCTTGCGCCCAGAAGGGATAAGCAGCAGCGGTTTGGGGTAGGGCTAAATCGCTGGTGAAGAAAAAAGTCAGGGTAGCGATCGCTATCAGCAATGAGTTAATCATTGCTTTAGCAGTACGAGTTAACCTCGCAGGTGTACAGGCGTTTCTCATCTCTATAAAGTCATTAGTCAGTGGTCATTGGTCATTAGTCATTGGTCATTGGTCATTGGTCATTGGTCATTGGTCATTGGTCAAGAGTTGATTAAAAATTCTGGACTGTTGACTTCAGACTAATAACTCAATACTCAATACTCAACACCCAGTACTCGGTACTCGGTACTCAATACTCGGTACTCTTTACTCAGAACTGTTTAAGACCACCAAGCGGGTTCTCCGGTGCGGAAGTCAGTTTCTGTCCAAGGGGTCAAAACGATTTGGTCGTCATTAACTGTGGTGTGAGCCAAAGCCAAAGACTTGGGTGCAGGCCCCCGAACAACTTTACCAGTTGCATCGTACTGGGAACCATGACAAGGGCATTTAAACTTGTTCTCAGCTACGTTCCAGGGGACTACACAACCCAGGTGAGTGCAGATGGCGTTAATACCGTAATCAGCGATCGCTTCTTTGCTTTCAACGACAATATAGGTGGGGTCGCCTTTGAGTCCTTGAACTAGAGTGCGATCGCCTACATTATGGCTAGAAAGAAATTGACTAACTTTAACGTTGTTACCCAGTTCATCTTTTGCTGTTGTACCACCGCCAGCGCCACCACTAGCAGGGGGAATAAAGTAGTTGACCACGGGATATAATGCTCCCAAAGCCACTCCTGTCACAGTTCCAAAAGTAAGCAGGTTCATGAATTGACGACGCCCCATATCAGGAACGTCCACTGATTCAGAAAATTGAGCCATAATCTACGCGCAATTGTGTAATTTTTTTAACATTTTGACAAGCTTGCTAGTACTTAAACAATTCTTGCCTGAGTCGAAATGCTAACGCCTCCAGGGATGCCACACTTCTTTGTTGCAAGACCTGTCTAGCATCTTTTCTGTTAGCATTACATTTCTTTATATCCTTATCATACTGGAGTTACGGAACTTAACATCATAACTAAATGTAAAATCTAATTGAGAAAACCTCTGATCCCATAAGGGAATAGGCTGTGATGTTTCCCAGAGATCAAACAGCCTTGCTCAGAAGTATTCCAAATCCCAAATCCCAAATCCCAAATTTTTAATTGATATGACAGGAAAGGAATTACGTCAACTGTTGATTGATAAGTGGGGATACTCATACGATATCCAGTTACGCCGGACACAGGGGAAGATATTTCTACAAGTCATGTGGAAATACCTTGAGCAAGCTTCATTCCCCTTAAGCGATACTGAGTACCAAGAGCATATTGACGGTATTGCTAATTATCTCCATGCTTTGGGAGGAACAATACAAGTACAAACTTTTATTGCCCAAACCAAAGAGCGTCCCCGGCTGGGTAAAGCTGTTAGTATCCCCCTAGATTTGGGCGATCGCGCTTCTGAATGGATATTATGAATTTAAATAACAATCTTCGTAATTTGTAATTCGTAATGCCTCTTGCTCCCTTTGGTAGAGCTTCGCTAACAGAGGAGCTATACGCTAAGGTAATTCGTAACAGAGATTTAGACCACCTGGATGAGATTAAAATACCAAGCAATGAAAGATTCAATAATATACTTGTAGGTTTTAGGTTTCAATCTGACTTCCTTAATAGACTGAGATGGAAAATCTTTCCAGATAAATCTTTCTTCTTTTTCTCCTTCAATCAGGAAAGCCATTTCTCCATCAAATGCTTCAGAAAAACCTGGACATATACAAAATTTTCTATATTTTTTCTCCAGTTCTTCTGAACTCCAATGAGATTCAAGATTATCACCGTAAAGAGCAGAATCAAGAAATTTACAAACTTCTAAGGCAGTCATTCTCATCAAATTTGAATCTTGCCTTTTTCCACATTCTGTTAAAGAAGACTTAAAATAACTGTAAGGCACATTTAGCATCACTGTTAGTGAAAAATCTCCTATCGCATATCCTCCAGCCCAAAGAGCAATATGTCCAAATAAGTAATCTTGTAGTTCGCTTTCTCTTGGATCTAACAAGCACTCTAGAGCTAATTCTTGTTTATCCCCCCATAACATAAACTATCTTCCACTTCTATCTCTATCAAGGCTTTTTAAGCTTTTACTTATAGTGCCGTATGTAAATCTTTACAAGAGAATATCTTGAGTTTTATAAAAAAATTACAGGATGTCACTTTTCCTGTATTTATGGCACGAAATCAGAAAGACTTTTATTTCCCCGTCAGTTTAACTAAACCAACTCCACCAAAATAAAGTCCTAAAACCGCCCCTGCTAAAAGACTTTGGGTGAGGGGGTCAGTAGAAGGTGTAAGTACAGCACCCAAAATGACTGCTCCCATAATCACAAAACGCCAACCAGCCAGCATTTTTTCGGAAGAGACAATACCTAAATTACCTAGCAACAATTGAATAATGGGAATTTGAAATGCTAACCCAGTGCTGAATAACAATAACAGCACAAATTCAAAATATTTTTCAATTGACCATAGTTGTTCAACAACATCTGCACCGTAGCTGATAAAAAATTGTAAAGCTGCGGGAATAAGTAGCAAGTAAGCAAATACTAACCCGCCGACAAATAGCACACTTGAACCCAAAACCACAGGTGCTAACAAACGGCGTTCTCGACGTGTCAGTCCGGGAAGTACGAATTGGATAATTTGGTAAAGAATAAAGGGACTAGCAAGCACTAAGCCACTGTAACCCGCAACTTTGATGGAGACAAAGAAATATTCTCCTGGTGCTAGTTGCAAAAATTTTATACCATGTGCTGGGACTTCTAGTAGCTGTACAAGAGGTTTAACGACGATAAAACAGCCGATAACACCCACAGCTACAGCAATTAGAGAATAGAAAATCCGCTGCCGTAATTCTTCAAGATGGTCGAAAAATGACATTTCCACATCATCTGGTAACTCATCTTGGGGATTAACTTCTGAATTTCCGTATCCTTCTGTATCTATATTGGGAGAATTGATAGTATCTACATCTGGTGAAGGTGTCATGAGTTAGTTAATAGGCAACATTCCTTAACTATTTTATCTGTGAGAGCGACTTTGAGAAGGGGAGAAGAGGACGCGGTGACACGGTGACGCGGAGAGGGGGAGAAGAGGACGCGGTGACACGGTGACGCGGAGAGGGGGAGAGGAGATGACGCGGGGACGCGGAGAGGGTAATTTTTTACTGGGTTGGTAATTTGGGGTGTTCGGCTGAGTATTTAGCAACCACAGCCGAAATTGATGGGTTATACAGTCGTAGATAATTCCAGTAATTACCAAAAACTTGCCTAACGTAATTTCTGGTTTCGTCAAAAGGAATTTCTTCCACAAACTCATCTGGATCTTGTTTGGGTATGGTTCGCAGCCATTTAGCAACGTTACCTGGCCCGGCATTGTAACTAGCGATCGCTAACATGGAATTATTCCCATATTGCTGATGAGTATGATCTAAATACCAAGTTCCCAGCATAATGTTATCGTTGGGGTTTTCCAAATTAATGGTTTTCATATCAACATTAATTTGCGGGGCTATCCATGCGGCTGTACTGGGCATTACCTGCATTAAACCGGTTGCACCGACTACAGATTTAATTTTTGGCTGAAACCGTGACTCCTGACGCATCAAGGCTGTAACTAGCAGAGGATTCAGTTTACGTGTAGTTGACCATTTTTCAATTTCTTGGAGATAGGGAAAAGGATAACGAGCTTGCCAATAAATGATTTGTTGACTTAAAGCTGCATATTCGGCTTTTTCGGCTGGTGTTTCCCGATCTTCCAACTTAGAAATCTTATCAATCCCGATGAGATTTTCTCCCTTTGCCAACAGCATCAACCCCTCGGTAAATTCTTCGGCTACAGTAGGCTTGTCTTTGTTCTGAAATTCTGTCTCCCACTGTAACCAAGCATCACGATCTTGACCTAACAGATATAATTCTTTAAAAGTATCAGAACCCGCTGTTGGCACAGGACGCTGATGTGGGACAACTTCCGGGTTCATCAGTCGCAGGTTGTTAAAATTACCTACATCTAACCCCAAAATGCTGGCAGAGCGCCATGCGTAATAAGATTGGGGAAATTGGCTCAGTACATACTCATAAGCAGTACGAGCTTCCTGCTGTTTTCCTAGCATTGTTGCCCATTTACCTACCCAAAACCCGGCTCTAGGAGCCAAAATGCTGTTAGGATTATTCGCAGCGATTGGTTGCGCCCATTCCCATGCACCTACATAATCTTGGGCTTTGGCTTTATTTAGGGCTATTTTCCAGCGATATTCTGCCGCTTCGTTAGAACTGCTGTACTTACCTAAAAGTAATTTCCAAGTTGTATTAGCTGACTGGTTATCGTTGAGAGTTTCCAGTAATTTAGCTTTTTGTACGAGTGCTTTCGGTGCTTGTTGAGGAAATTTATTAATTATTTGGTCAAGATAAGGTATTGCGGCCTTTCCTGGGGCAATTTCTGCTAATCTCAGCAGGGCTGTTCCCGTTTCCTCAGCGGTGGGAAATTGTTGCACCTGTTGTTTATAGAGAGCAACTGCTTTATCTCGCTCTTTGTTTAACTGTATCCCTCTAGCGGTGCGGTAGAGATTGCGGGCTGTTTTGGGTGCTTTAGTATAAGCATTAGCCGCTTTGGTAAATTGATTATTGTCCCAGTAGACTGAACCAATTAATTCCCAATCTGCGGGTGTGAGTTGAGGCTGTTTTGCCAATTGATCTAATATACCGACAATGCCTGGTTCATTGGCGGCATATTTGGCTAAGATTAGTTTTAACTTGGGCTGATTGGGATTATCTTTTAAGCGTTTGCGGATAATTTCCCAGGTGAGGGGATGAGAAGGAAATTGTGCGATCGCTTGATCATGTAGTTTTGGTTGCCCAATCAAGTATATTGCCTTAACTGCGGCTGCTTCTTGGGGATAATCTTTTAGCACTTTTTGCCGCAAATCCGAAGCTTTACCCTTCTCACCCAGCATATCCTGTGCCTGAGCTTGCTTGAGCAAAATGTATGGTGCTAAAACTGGATAATCTTTCTCCAGTCCTTGTAGTAAGTTTAGGGCTTTTTCCCCTTGGTTGGTTTCAATGTAATCGCTGGCCAAAATATAACTAGCTCTTTCTTTATCTGGAGAATTGCTGGCTTTAGCAATTTCACTTAGTTTGGCGGCACGTTCTGGTAAAGATTGAGATATTAAACTAAATACAACTGACTTTGATTTATTAGTCTCAGATAATTGCTTAGGCTGACTCTGACTTACGTTTAACCATTTGCTCAGGGTTTTTCCAGCTTGTGGGGCTGATACCATACCCCCGACTAAAAAGGCACATAGTCCTGCGCCAGCAATCAGATAAATTTGCTTGTTTTGTAGTTTCTTCAGCATGGATACCCGCTGTTGATGTAGCGTCTCAAGGAGAAAGTTTTTGATCAATTTCTTGCAACTTTAACACTACTGGCGGGAAATGTTATCACTTTTGAGTCCCAAATTGAGAATTTTTAGACTCAATAGTCGTAATTTGGGTGTTAATTGAAACTTTACGTGATCAAGTTTTGTTGGCACTGAAGTTAGGTAAGCAAGCCCCTGGTTACAAAGCTGCTCTCCAGAGGTACGCCGCAATCACCTAGATACCAAATGGATTCTATATCAAATAGGTTATAAGTGCTACTTTCTTTACACTGAAGTAGCAACCTGAGAAAGTCGGTTGTGCGTTGGGACTTTTGACATCCTATGGCAATATACTTGCGTTTCGCTGGGATGTATGGGATATTCTCATAATTATAATTTACGGTTAATCTATCGGGACACCGTATTTAAGTTTATTTGCTGAAGTTCGATATCTTTTAACCACCAAGCAGAGTGATGATGTTGACTAAGTTCTCTCCATTCAGACTATTGAAAGCTGGAATCACCTTCTTCAAAAAATACCAAAAGCAAAAAATCCGCACCTTTTCCTTACTGTTTGTAGTTGGACTAAGCTTGAGTTTAGCTGTTTCTGCTTGTTCTCCCAGCGCCAGCGAAAATACTGGAACAACTCAGACAGCACAAACAACCGAAACAGCTAATCCAAATACCAATTCCAGTGCAACAAATAGCAATACCGTAATTCGCATTGGCTACCAAAAAGCAGCAACTATCCTCTACTCACTAAAAGCCAAAGGGGAATTAGAAACAGCCTTAAAAGCCTCTGGTGCTTCTGTTACTTGGACTGAATTTCCTGCTGGTCCTCCAATGTTAGAAGCGTTGAACGCTGGGAGTATTGACTTTGGTTACACAGGAGAAGCACCCCCTATATTTGCTCAAGCCGCAAATACTCCTTTTCTTTATGTTGCTTATGATCCTTGGACTCCCAAAGCAGAAGCAATTATTGTCCATAAGGATTCACCTATTAAAACTGTGGCTGAACTCAAGGGTAAAAAAGTTGCTTTTGCAAAAGGATCAAATACTAATTATTTAGTAGTAAAAGCATTAGAAAAAGCAGGATTAAAGTACAGCGACATCAAGCCAACTTTTCTCTCTCCAGCAGATGCTCGTGTAGCATTTGAAGGTAAAAATGTTGACGCTTGGGCAATTTGGGACCCATTTTTAGCCGCAGCCGAAAAAGCAACTGGCGCACGTACTCTCACAGATGCAACTGGATTAGCTCCCAATCTAGGTTATTATCTAGCGGCTAAATCCTTTGTAAATAAAAATCCAGAAAGGTTAAAAACAGTTTTGGATGGAGTGAATAAAGTCAGCGATTGGGCAAAGAATAATCCAACTGAAGTAGCGCAATTACTTTCCCCTGTATTGGGCATAGATGCGGCTGTGTTAGAAACAGCAGAAAAACGACGTGAGTATGGTGTATTACCTCTGACAGAAGAAATAATTAGCAAACAACAAGAAATTGCAGATGCTTTTTATAAAATCAAATTGATTCCTAAAGAAATCAAGATTAAAGAAGTAGTTTGGCAAGGAAATAAATAATTTAGTGATTGGTAATTGGTGATTGGTAATAGGAAAATTGCTAATTATCAAATATTTCTAAAAATCTTCCTTGACTTTCTCTGCGCCCTCTGCGCCTCTGCTAACGGAAAAATAAATTTTGAATTCTTGAAAGAGTTGTATATGGTAACAAACATCAATACACAGTGGCTAAAAACCAATGTTTTAGTAATCGGTGGTGGAACTGCGGGGACAATGGCAGGGATTAAAGCTAAACAGGCAAATCCTGATGCTGAAGTGTTAATTTTAGAGAAAGCGAATATTCGCCGTAGTGGTGCGATCGCAATGGGAATGGATGGAGTCAATACAGCCGTTATTCCTGGCAATTCTACCCCAGAACAATACGTCCGTGAAGTCACCATTGCTAATGATGGCATTCTTCACCAAAAAGCAGTTTACGCAACGGGTAAATTAGGTTACGAAACCATTCAAGAATTAGAGAGTTGGGGCGTTAAATTCCAAAAAGACCCTCAAGGAAATTACGACGTTAAACAAGTGCATCGAGTTGGTAAATATGTCTTACCCATGCCAGAAGGTAAAGACTTAAAAACAATTCTTACCCGCCAAGTTAAACGCCATAAAGTGAAAGTCACAAACCGCGTTATGGCAACAAGAGTATTAGTAAAAGATGGTAGAGCCATTGGTGCAGTTGGGTTTGACGTGCGCGGTGGTGATTTTGTAGTTATTCAAGCCAAAGCCGTCATACTTTCTACTGGTGCTTGTGGACGTTTGGGATTACCTGCATCTGGCTATCTTTATGGAACTTATGAAAATCCTACAAATGCCGGAGATGGTTATTCAATGGCTTATCATGCAGGAGCAGAATTAAGCAATATTGAATGTTTTCAAATCAACCCATTAATTAAAGATTATAATGGTCCTGCTTGTGCCTATGTTGCTGGCCCTTATGGAGCATATACCGCCAATGCTGAAGGAAACCGCTTCATTAATTGTGATTATTGGAGTGGTCAAATGATGCTAGAGATTTGGAAAGAATTAAATTCTGGCAAAGGGCCAATTCAAATGAAAATGACTCATTTGGATGAGGATACAATTTCGGAAATTGAGGCGATTTTATGGGCAAATGAAAGACCAAGTAGAGGACGTTTTCATGAGGGTAGAGGAGAAGATTACCGCACTCATGGCGTAGAAATGAATATCTCAGAAATTGGCTTATGTAGTGGACATAGTGCTTCTGGTGTGTGGGTGAATGAAAAAGCAGAAACTACAGTACCTGGACTCTATGCAGCCGGAGATATGGCCAGCGTTCCTCATAATTACATGATTGGTGCATTTGTCTATGGTCGTTTAGCAGGAGAAAATGCCATTGAATATATTCAAAACTTAGAGCATTTAGAACCTGATTCTGAATTTATAGAGGCGGAAAAAGCAAGAATTTATGCACCATTAAATCAACCAAATGGTATTCCTCATACTCAAGTTGAATATAAATTACGCCGAATAGTGAATGATTATTTACAACCGCCAAAATCCGGTAATAAAATAGAAATTGGACTAAATAATTTTGTTCACTATCATGAAACATTAGCCCAAATGGGAGCGCGTGATCCTCATGAATTAATGCGGTGTATGGAAGTGCATTTTATTCGTGATTGTGCAGAAATGGCAGCACGAGCATCTTTATACCGTCGGGAAAGTCGTTGGGGTTTATATCATTATCGGTTGGATTTTCCAGATAAGAATAATGAAGAATGGTTTTGTCATGTGAATTTGAAAAAAAATGAAGCAGAGGAAATGATTTTGTTTAAACGTCCAGTTGAGCCTTATGTTGTGGAGGTTGATTTACAGCAAGAAGTTTATAATGTTGCAGTTAGATAAATGGAATGATTAAGTTAATATGGTTTAGTCGAGAAAAAGTAGGTTGGGTTAAGCGACAGCGCAACCCAACAAAAGTATTGATAATGTTGGTTAACATACATCAACTCAACTTGCATAGGTTCATTTTTTCAGAAGTTTGATATCACTAAATAAATCAAGGTAATTTAAAAATGATCAAAGAAATAACACGCCGTGAATTTATCGCTACTGCTGCCTTAACAACTGGTTTTGCTTTAGCAGTACAACCTGTTTCCGCTAAAGTGATTACCACAGATACTAAAGGATTAATTGCCGGAGCGGTGAAAATTCCCGTCAAGGATGGGGAAATTCCCGCTTACAGAGCGCAGCCTGACAAGGGTGGAAATTTTCCCATTGTCTTGGTAATTCAGGAAATATTTGGCGTTCATGAACACATACAGGATGTTGTGCGACGCTTTGCTAAATTAGGCTATTTAGCGATCGCTCCCGAACTGTTCATCCGTCAAGGTGATGTTTCAAAATTAAGTAATATTGACGAAATTCGCCCAATTGTTGCCAAAGTTCCCGATGCTCAAGTGTTATCAGATTTAGATGATATTGTTACTTGGGCTGGGAAATCAGCCAAGGGTAACGCTGATAAATTAGCAATTACGGGTTTTTGCTGGGGTGGTCGAATAACTTGGTTATATTCAGCACATAATCCTAATGTCAAAGCAGGTGTAGCTTGGTACGGTAGAGTAGTAGGCAATGTTACCAAGCTACAGCCCAAACATCCTATTGATATTGCTTCTGAACTCAAAGTCCCCGTGCTGGGACTCTATGGAGGTCAAGATACAGGTATTCCCGTGGACACAGTAGAACAAATACGAGAAAAACTCAAATCCAGTAGCAGTAAATCGGAGATTATTGTTTATCCCGATGCACCTCACGCCTTTTTTGCCGATTATCGCCCTTCCTACCGCGAAAAAGAAGCCAAAGATGGCTGGCAACGTCTTCAAAAATGGTTTAAACAGTATGGAGTGTGAGTAAAAATCTGGCGTTGGTGAATGAAAGTATGATTTTTTTTCACGCAGAGGCGCAGAGGCGCGGAGAGTAAGAGTTTGAGAAATAGAATGTTTGAGTTTCATACCTCAATTCAGCAACGCCCAAAATCTTTGTAGAGCCGAGAATCCCTACCCATGTAACGTCTTTACGTCTAAATTTATACTGCTTATCAACCTACCTAAATACTACCTATGTCTGAACAATATCGTTTTGAAACCCTGCAAGTCCATGCTGGACAAGAACCTGCTCCGGGAACTAATGCCCGCGCTGTACCAATATATCAAACCACTTCCTACGTTTTTGATGATGCTGATCACGGAGCGCGGTTATTTGCTCTCCAGGAATTTGGTAACATTTATACCCGGATCATGAATCCGACAACGGATGTTTTTGAAAAACGAATTGCTGCTTTAGAAGGGGGTGTGGCGGCTTTAGCCACTGCAAGCGGTCAAGCAGCACAATTTTTGGCAATAAGTACGATCGCTCAGGCAGGAGATAATATTGTTTCTACCAGTTTCCTCTATGGGGGAACTTATAACCAGTTCAAAGTTTCCTTACCACGATTGGGAATAAATGTCAAACTTGTGGAAGGAGATGACCCAGAAAATTTCCGTCAAGCGATCGATGATCGCACAAAAGCCCTCTACGTTGAAACCATTGGTAATCCCCAATTCAACATCCCAGATTTTGCTGCTTTAGCTCACATTGCCCATGAAAATGGTATTCCTTTAATTGTAGATAATACCTTCGGTGCAGGTGGATATCTAGCACGACCCATTGAACATGGTGCAGATATTGTTGTGGAATCTGCTACTAAGTGGATTGGTGGGCATGGTACATCTATTGGCGGCGTAATAGTTGATTCTGGTAAATTTGATTGGGGTAACGGCAAATTTCCCCTTTTTACCGAGCCTTCCCCCGGTTATCATGGGCTGAATTTCCAAGAAGTATTTGGGAAAGGTAGTCAATTTGGTAACATTGCCTTTATTATTCGTGCCAGAGTCGAAGGATTACGAGATTTGGGAGCAGCGTTGAGTCCATTTAACGCTTTTCTTTTACTGCAAGGATTAGAAACCCTTTCCCTGCGTGTAGAACGTCATATCAACAATGCTTTAGAATTAGCTAAATGGTTAGAACAACAAGACCAAGTAGCATGGGTTAATTATCCAGGACTTCCCAATCATCCATATCATGAACGAGCAAAAAAATATCTCAAACATGGCTTTGGGGGAGTTCTTAATTTTGGCATCAAAGGTGGATTAGAAGCTGGTAAAGCTTTTATTAGTAATGTGAAATTAGCCAGTCATTTAGCAAATGTTGGTGATGCGAAAACCCTTGTTATTCATCCTGCTTCTACAACTCATCAACAGCTAAGTGATAGTGAACAAATTTCGGCTGGTGTAACACCAGATTTAGTGCGGGTATCTGTGGGAATTGAACATATTGACGATATTAAAGAGGATTTTGAACAAGCATTTGGGAAGGTTGGAAACAGGTGACAGGGAACAGGTGACAGGTGACAGAGAATAATTACCAATTACCAATTACCAATCACCTTTTTTATGAAATACTTAGACTTCATTTCGCCAAAAACCCAGTTTTACCAATTGTCAGTACCATTTCAATTAGAATCTGGTGAAATATTAATTGGTGTTCAGGTTGCTTACCGTAGTTGGGGAAAATTAAACGCAAACTGCGATAATGGAGTCTTAATTTGTCATGCTCTCACTGGTTCTGCTGATGCTGATGATTGGTGGGCAGCCTTGTTTGGTGTAGGGAAAACCTTTGATTCTGACCAGGATTTTATTGTGTGCAGCAACATTTTAGGAAGTTGTTACGGTACAACTGGAGCAACTTCTATTAACCCAAATACAGGAAAAGTTTATGGTGTATCTTTTCCCAGAATTACAATTCGGGATATGGTTCACCTCCAAGCTGCACTATTAGAATACTTGGAAGTTAAATCTCTGCGATTGGTAATTGGTGGTTCGCTGGGTGGGATGCAAGTATTAGAATGGGCGTTATTATATCCAGAAAAGGTGAAAGCGATCGCACCAATGGCATCACCTGGAAGACATTCAGCATGGTCTATTGGCTTAAGTGAAGCCCAAAGACAGGCAATTTATACAGATCCAAATTGGCAAGGTGGGAACTATACAAGTGATGCACCACCAGTCCAAGGATTAGCTGTAGCGCGGATGATGGCAATGATTACCTATCGTTATTGGGAGAGTTTTACAAATCGCTTTGGAAGGCAGCAGGATGAATCTAATCAGTTTGCCATAGCCAGTTATTTACAATATCAAGGTCAAAAATTAATAGAACGTTTTGATGCTAATACTTATATTACATTAACCCATGCAATGGATAGTCATGATGTTAGTTGGAATAGAAAAGATTATCAATCTGTTTTGCAAAGTATCAAACAACCAACTTTAGTTATTTCTATTGATTCTGATGTTCTTTATCCTCCAGTGGAACAACAAGAATTAGTAGATTTAATTCCTAACGCTCAATTGGGATTGCTCCAGTCAAGTCACGGACATGATGCGTTTTTAATAGATATGGAAGAATTGAATGAAATAGTAGTTTATTTTAGTAAAGAACAAGATATTTAATTATAGATTTTTAAATCATTAGAAAAATGCCTATTTACGATTCCATTGGTAAAAAGTATTCAACATCTCGTATTCCTGATTCTCGTATTGCAAAGACATTAATTGATTTGTTAAATTTACCCCAAGGTAGCATTATCGCTGATATTGGTGCAGGTACTGGTGGTTACAGTCAATTAATTGCTAATCAAGGATTTTCTGTTTATGCAGTAGAACCTTCATCAGTAATGCGAACTCAAGCAATACAACATCCACAAATCAAATGGTTTACTGGATATGCAGAAGCTTTACCCTTACCAGATAAATCTGTTGATGCTGTTATAAGTATTCTCACTATTCATCATTTCTCTGATTTAGCAAAATCCTTGCGAGAGATGCACCGAATAGTTAAAGATGGAGCAATTATTTTATTGACTTTTGATATCAGATTAGCTCAAAAAATATGGCTTTATGATTACTTTCCTGCCTGGTGGGAAGAGGCATTAAAGTTTTTGCCACTTAACGAAATTGCCAATTTAATTCAAGTAAATACTCAAAGAAATGTTGAAGCTTTTCCTCTCATGTTACCTCATGATTTATCTGATTTATTTGCAGCAGCGGGTTGGAGAAGACCTGAGATTTATTTAAAACCTGAAGTTCGGGCAGGAATATCAGCTTTTGCTTTTTCTGATCAGAATTTAATTGAACAAGGAGTGCAAAAATTAATGAATGATTTAAGTAATGGTGAATGGGATAAAAAATATGGAGAGATTTTGAATTTACAAGAAGTTGATATAGGTTATCGGTTTTTGCGAGCAAAGTTTTAAATAATATAGGAATATAATTTTTTATAAATTCAAATTTTAGAAAATATGACAATTAGACAAGCTAAAATAAAAGATGCAGAACGAATAGCTATTCTTTGTGAGCAACTTGGATATTCTGCTACCAAGGAACAAATAGAGCAACGCTTGAATAAAATTCAAAATAACAACTCTCATATTATCTATGTTGCGACTATAGAACATGAATATGTAATAGGTTGGGCGCACGCACATATTTATGAATTAATAATTATGCCTAATCAAGCACTTCTTTTCGGTTTAGTTGTAGATAAAAATTATCGAAATAATGGAATTGGCAGACTTTTAATGCAGCATATTGAAGAATGGGCTACTTTAGTTGGCTGTCAAGGAGTCATACTTCGTTCTAATATTAAACGTCAAGAGGCTCACTTGTTTTATGAAAAAATTGGCTATACCAATATCAAGCAGTCGGTGACTTTTTATAAAAAATTAACATCTCAAGAATAAATGATTACTGGAATTAACCACATTACTTTATCTGTCAGAAATCTGGAAGAATCTATTTCTTTCTATAGGAGTGTATTAGATTTTCGGTTATTAGCAAAATGGCCAAAAGGTGCTTATCTTTCTGCTGGTGATATCTGGTTAGCATTGATATTAGACCAGAAGGTTCGAGAAAGTCCTCTTCCTGAATATACTCATATTGGGTTGACTGTTTCTATGGAAAATTTTCCGATTCTTAGTCAACGAATTCAAGAATCAGGTGCAAAAATATGGCAAGATAATAAAAGTGAAGGAGATTCTCTTTATTTCCTTGATCCAAATGATCATAAACTAGAAATTCACGCTTCTGATTTAGAAACTAGAATCAAAACTGCAAAAGAATCTCCTTGGGAAGGATTGGAATTTTTTGTTTAAATTTTACTAATTAATGGAGTAATGAAATTATGGCTTTAATCACACAAAGAGTTGATGTCCCAGTAATTGTTGATGAATCTAAATGTTTAGAGAAATGTGTAGCTTGTATTGAAGTTTGTCCTCTGGATGTGTTAGCAAAAAATCCAGAGACGGGAAAAGCCTATATGAAATATGATGAATGTTGGTTTTGTTTACCCTGTGAGAAGGAATGTCCAACAAACGCGATTACAGTACAAATTCCTTTCTTGTTGCGGTAGAGGTGCAAAAATGTTTACAGATACAGATTCTGAGTTAAATCAATGGTTGGAAATGTTGCGATCACTTAACGAGAGTGATCGCCTAGTTGCGGTAAAATCTCTACAGCACCTGGGAGAAGACGCAGCAGTTGACGCTTTAATTATCGCACTCGAAGACGAAAGCACCGCAGTACAGAAAATCGCAGTATCCGCACTTTGGGAATTAGCTAATCCTGTTGCTGTACCCGCTTTAATCAAAACTCTCGCTTCCCCAGATATAAAAGTTCGCACTGAAGCATTATCAGCTTTAGGTGAACTTGTCACCGCAGATCATCTTTTGTTATTACTAGATGCACTGCACCAAGAAGATATCAATCTTCAGCTTAACGTACTAATTTTGCTGCGGAAAATTCATGATGCTCAATCTCTACCTGCGGTGTTATCCTTTTTTCAATCTCAATACCCAGAACTGCGAGAAACTGCTATTACAACTCTGCGCTATTTAAACCAAGTGCAAATATGTCCACCAGCTTTATCTTTGATGAAGGATGCTGATGATAACGTCCGTCGTGCAGCAGCATTAACTTTAGGACATTTAGCAGATAAAGAAATTGTAGAATTATTAACTCAATCTCTCATATCTGATGCTGATTGGCAAGTGCGAAGAAATGCAGCGAAATCTTTAGCAATTCATGCTAATTCAGAAGCGATTCCGGCTTTGAAAATTGCTCTAAAAGATGAGCATTGGCAAGTAAGAAAGTTTGTCCTTCAGGTATTACACAAAACGCCAGATGAAAATTTATTACCTGATTTAATTAAAGCGTTAACAGACGAATATTCTGATGTCAGAAAAGAGGCAGCTATAGCACTTGGTCATTTAGCTAAATCTGATTCTATTAATGCTCTCCAACAAGCACTAGATGATCCTGATAGAGATGTTTGTATTTACGCGGAAAGGGCAATTAATAAGATTAATAATTTAGCTAGTTGAAGATGTACAAATTTGCTGCGGCTTGGGAAAAAGAAACAATAGTTTTTGGTGCTTCTCGTCCTGGATATGCTGATAATCAGGTGCATGATTGGATTAAGTTTATGAAATCCCAAGACATCAAGCGAGTTTGCTGTTTGCTTAGTAATCAACAACTAGCTAATTATGCCCATCTTTTAGATACATATCGGCAAGAATTTGGTCATCAACAAGTCTGTTGGACACCAATTGAAGATTTTCATTTATCTGATTTAGAAACACTCACACAGAAAATACTGCCTTTTTTGATCACAGCAGATAAACAAAATGAAAAAGTAGTTGTGCATTGTGCTGGTGGAATTGGACGGACTGGACATATATTAGCCGCTTGGTTAGTTAGTGTACGGGGATTTTCTAACAAAGATGCAATTTCTGCTGTGAAAAGAACAGGGAGAAATCCTTATGAAGCTGTAATTGCTGCTATTTTTAAAGGAAAAAATCCGTTTCAAGTTGCACAAGAATTCAATTTTTTATTGAATAATTGCCGTCATTTGTATTTATCAAATACCTAAACATGGAAAATGAAATATTCAAATATCCAATAATTGAAACAGAACGGTTGGTGTTGAAATTACCTTCCGCTGATGCTGCTCCGCATTTGTTAACCTATGTACAGGATAATGTAGAGCATTTTGCACCTTGGTCTCCTCCGAGAAGTGAGAAATATTACACTGAGGGTTTGTGGAAGGAAAAACTATCAGCATCTCAAAACGATTTTCGACAAGGTAAAGCTTTAGAATTAGTAATTTTTTCAAAAGAAGATCCATCAGGTTCTGTTGTTGGTCAGTGCAACTTTACAAGAATTATGCGGGGACCATTTCAGGCGTGTTATCTGGGTTACAATCTTGATTATCGAGCGGTTGGACATGGTTATATGTTTGAGGCTCTAAAAGGAGCAATTGGATATGTATTCAATGAGTTAAAACTTCATCGAATTATGGCTAATTACATACCAACTAATGGAAGAAGTGCAAAGCTCCTGAGACGATTAAACTTTTTGACTGATGGATACTCGCGTGACTACTTATTTATAGCAGGTCGCTGGCAAGATCATATTTTAACTTCTCTTACTAATTATGAGATGAAAACTCCAAGTTAGCCTTTTTCTTCGCTTCCACACTCCGCCCTTCAAACATACTAAACTCGATAATAAGTAAGTCGGCACGATAAAACCGATGTATGTTAAGTTTTGTAAAAACCGTGAAATGACCTATTGATAAGGCATTGATTGAATTTACATTTTGTTACATGGTTATAAATTTTCCCGCCGACTTACTTAGTATAGCAATCACTACGTCCTGATGGGTAGTAAAAGTCAGATTTATCTAAGGGAAAAAAGCGATGCGCTCGTTTATCTATTGGGTATTGCAACGCCTCTATAACACAGGCATGAATAGCATCTGAAAGCTGCTGTTTAATCGGGTTCAAATAATCCTTTATTCCATAAATCTTGACCTGGGTCATACATCCTCCTTATTTCCAATATCCCTACAAAACAACTCTTCGCAACTGTGGAAAAACCTTAGACACTTTACTCAATACATAATCGCCATAAGTACCACGAAAATCGTGAACACTAGCTTTATCCCAGCGTTCCTCATTATCAGTATTTACCACTGCACCCGATTTAATTAGTTTCACCTCAACATCAAAATTAGGATCAAAAAAGAACGGAAATGAAAGGCGATTCTTGGCAGAAATATTCTTGACTCTATGGGGTGTAGACTTATATAAACCTCCCGTCATCAGTTCCAGCATATCGCCAATATTGCATATAAATGAACCAGAAAGAGGAGGTGCATCAATCCAGCGTGATTTAGATTTAATTTGTAACCCACCTGAGTTATCCTGTTTGAGAATCGTCAAAATTCCATAGTCTGTGTGTTCACCAACACCCCATGTGGATTCACTATTTAATACAGCCCAATCAGGAGGATAATTGAAAATACGAAATAATGTCAAAGGATTTGCGGTGTAACGGTCAGCAAAGTATGATGCTTCCAATCCCAAGCTGAGGGTTAATTAACAGTAGCTAAAAAACTAACAATTACTACCAATTACTCACTTATGCTTCCATGCTAAGTCATCTGCTATGAGTGACTATCTTGGGATTTGGCTGTAA
>NZ_JACJTQ010000052.1 GCF_014698735.1 Anabaena catenula FACHB-362 | reverse complement strand
TTGTTGACCTTCAATTGAGTCTTGAATCCTAGTAGCATGATTATATTTTACACCGAACAACCCAACATTGTTACAGACAATATGACATTGGCTGCAAGCATAAGTAGATAATTGTTAGTAATTGTTAGCTTTTTGGCTACTGTTAATTAACCCTCGTTCCTAGTCTCTGACTAGGAATGCTATCCAGAGGCTCTGCCTCATTTCTTACAAATCAACCAACTCAACAGACAATAAACTTGGTAATTCCAGATAATTCCCTCCTCTAACTAAAAATGCTATCAGAACGCTTTACCCAAGCCCTTACCTACGCACACGAACTCCACGGTAAACAAGTGAGAAAAGGTTCAGGAGTTCCCTATATTGCCCATTTACTAGGAGTAGCCAGCATAGCCTTAGAACATGGTGCAAACGAAGACGAAGCGATCGCAGCCTTATTACATGATGCCATAGAAGACCAAGGCGGTGCAGCCACCAGAGCAGAAATTAATCGTCGCTTTGGAGATAATGTCACAGCTATTGTTGATGGTTGTACAGACGCAGACACTATACCCAAACCCCCTTGGAAACAACGTAAAGAAACATACATTGCCCATATTTCCTCCGCTTCCCCCTCAGTGTTGCTTGTTTCTACGTCGGATAAACTTTATAATGCCCAATCCATTCTTAAAGACTATCGAGTGGTAGGTGAATCACTTTGGGAAAGGTTTCAAGGTGGAAGACAAGGTACACTTTGGTATTATCGCGCGTTAGTGGATGCCTTTAAGCAGACCAAAGCGACTTCCTTGGTGGAAGAATTAGAACGAGTAGTGACAGAGTTAGAAATTTTGGCAGCATATAAAAAATGAAGGATAAAAATTAGAAAATTTCATCCTTCATATTTACTCCTTAAAGAGGATGTTTTTTGTAGATTAACGAAATAAACTACTTAATGAGCTATCTTCGTGAATTCGCCAGATGGCTTCTCCAAGCAGATTCGCAACTGAAAGCACTACAAGTTGCGGAAAACGATTTTTTTCTGGGATGGGAATGGTATTGGTGACTATCACTTCTTCAAACAACCCACTTGACAATCGCTCAATTGCAGGTGGAGAGAATACTGCATGAGTTGCACAGGCATATACCTGACTTGCACCTTCAGCCCGCAGCAACCTAGCCCCTTCGGCAATTGTGCCACCAGTATCAATCATGTCATCTACCAACACGGCTGTTTTGCCTCTGACATCACCGATGACGTTCAAAACTTCAGCCACATTGTGAGCCTGACGACGTTTGTCAATAATTGCCAATGGTGCATCATTCAGCTTTTTGGCAAATGCCCTAGCCCGTGCTACACCACCAACATCCGGGGAAACAACTACAATATCGTGTAGTGCTTTACTCGCTAAATAATCTAGTAAAACGGGGGAACCATAAACATGATCAAAAGGAATATCAAAATAGCCCTGAATTTGCGCTGCGTGCAAATCCATGGCCAGAATGCGGTTAGCACCTGCTTCAGTGATTAAGTTAGCAACTAGCTTGGCAGTGATTGATTCTCGTCCGGCGGTTTTGCGGTCGGCACGAGCATAACCATAGTATGGAAGTACTGCTGTGATCTGTCGTGCGGAAGCCCGACGACAGGCATCAATCATAATCAGTAATTCCATCAAGTGGTCGTTAACTGGTTGACAGCTTGGCTGGACTAAATAGACATCACAACCGCGAATCGATTCTTGGATTTGAACATAAAGTTCCCCGTCCGCAAATCTTTTGCGAATCATTGGTCCCAATTCCATTCCCAGGTAACGAGAAACTTCTTGAGATAGTTGTAAATTGGCAGACCCAGAAAACAGACGCAGACGATGATTTTCAGTCATTCCTGTTGCGGCTGGTTCCATTTTTAAACTTGCGGAAGTAAGCACAGCAGATCCTCGATGTGCATTCATGGCAATATTATCATCAGAAATTTAGCAGATTTAACCGACATAAGACTAAACAAAACATACGTAAGTTTTGTTGAAGCTTTCATACAAAGAAAGCAATATTTCTCCATAGAATTACATTCACTAATTTTCTAGTTCTTCTGGGAAAAGCACCACTGAGGATTTTACTGATCTCCATTCTTGCCAATAGCTTCAGAGTTCCAAGTTTTTTTGGGAGGAGGTAGACCGCCCAATATTTGAAAATTTGGTATGGTAGATTACTTATTCTACCTGCTTCTTTTATAACTGAGAAAAAAATTATTTACAGAATATAAAATCATATTTAAATTTGCTCTCAGGCAGTAGAACACCTTTGAGTAAAAATCAACGTTGCAATTCACTATCTTATGATACTAGCGCCAAATTGATAAAGTTTGAGAATTTGTATTGAGATATCGTGGACATAACTACAGATGTGGCCTGTGGCGCGAGTCAGAGCAGAAAATCTGGCTGAGGTTGCTGATATTTCTTAAGGCACAGTACCCTAAATGAGAGCGTCCCCTATTTTTGACGCATCCTGACAGAGGAAGTTTCTGAATGTTGATTATAGTTCAGATAATTGCAGACTCCTGAAGAAAACATTTCTCACAAATCAAATTAGGATTGCTATAGCTCAGTTGCTTTTAAATTCAATATATTCATATATCGATCATGCAAGCACCCATTACAGTTGGTACTATCCTGCAAAATCGTTACCGGATAATTCACGTCCTGGGACAGGGGGGATTTGGTAGAACCTATCTTGCAGAAGACCATAGGCGTTTTAACGAACTGTGCGCCATTAAGGAATTGATGCTCACGGCTACGGGAGTTTACGCAGGACAGAAAGCGCAGGAACTGTTTCAGCGAGAAGCAGCGACCCTATATCAAATCGAGCATCCTCAAATCCCCAAGTTTAGGGAAAAATTTGAACAAGACCAACGCTTTTTTTTGGTACAGGATTACGTTTCAGGTAAAACTTACCAAATGCTGTTAGCTGAACGCCAAGCTGTAGGTAAAACTTTCACAGAGGCAGAAGTGTTAGAGTTACTACAGGCTTTGTTGCCAGTATTAGAGCATCTGCACGGTTTGGGAATTATTCACCGAGATATTTCGCCTGATAATTTGATTTTACGGGATAGTGACACCAAACCTGTATTAATTGATTTTGGGGTAGTGAAAGAACTAGCAACGCTACACTCCCCAACTAAGACTCCAGCGACTACTGTGGGTAAATTAGGCTATTCTCCTAGTGAGCAAATGCAATCAGGACGAGCTTATCCTAATAGTGACCTGTATGCACTGGCAGTGACGGCGATAGTTTTACTGACTGGGAAAGAACCAGCAGATTTATTTGACGAAACACAACTAACTTGGAATTGGCAAAAGTGGGTACAAGTTCAGCCCCGATTTGCTGAGGTTTTGCAACGAATGTTGAGTTATATTCCAGGCGATCGCTATCAAAGTGCGGCGGAAGTACGATCAGCATTGCAATCGCTAAATCAGCCCCATATCCCTCAGCCCAATTTATCCTATGTGCAGACTGTCGCTGTTGGTCGTCGTCCTGACCCCATATTACAACCATCTAAGAAACCTGAGCCTGTAATTTCACCTAAGCAAACTAGTTCTATCTTAGATAGTCCATTGGCAATTGGGGCTATCGGTAGTGCTGTAGTTATTTTAGCGGGATTCGGTTCTTGGGCAGTGGTAAATTCCTTCCGCAATCAGTCTAAGACACCACCGGAAGCAATCAAAACGCCACAAGATTTTCCTTCCCCGGTGATTACTGGTGGTACAATTTTTGCACCTACACCTACACCTACCATTACTAAACCTGTTGTATTGAATAAACGTCTCCAATTAGACCCATCTAATCCAGCTAAAGTAGAAGATTCTATCCAAGAAAATCAAATTCTTAAGTATAGTTTTGTGGGTAAGGCTGGGCAAATATTAAGTGTTACTGTTGATCAAGAAAGTAGCATTGTGCTATCTGTATTAGCACCCAATGGTCAACCCCTTAATAATCTATCTCAAGAAGTATTGCAGAATAATGGTAGATATACTATTCAGTTAAGTCTGGCTGAGGGAGTTACTTTCAGTGACTATACTTTGATTGTTGCTTTAGAAAACGCCATTAATCCTACACCAACACCCACAGAAACTCCCACACCCACAGAAACTCCCACACCCACAGAAACTCCCACACCCACAGAAACTCCCACACCCACAGAAACTCCCACACCCACAGAAACTCCCACACCCACGGAAACTCCCACACCCACGGAAACTCCCACACCTGGATTTTAGGCTAAATTATGGATAGTCCCGGCATTAAATGAAGAAAAGACACGGGGACGCGGAAAGCGTTTCTTGTTTGAAATTCCATCTGAAACCTGTGCAACTCAATGAGAGATGCAGTCAGGGTTTTATAGCCCTCTCCCCGTCATCAGCTAATCCGTCTTTAAGTTGCATAATCCCTAGCCTAAGAAAGACGCTCTTACGCTCCAGAAGGGGAGACACAGGGATGCAATTTGAATGATTATTAGCTTACCGTTTCACTTTAAAATTGATACAACTGGAGGACAGACGCTCGGACGCTCTGCTGCGGAAGGAGATTCATTTGTAGCTTTAATTAAGTGAATTGATGTCAAAGGTTCTTTTTGGAAAAATTGCCAGGATCAACGTCAATTATAAACAGTAATTATTCGCAAAAAAATTGTTAAACACACTACTAATTACAGGAACTGATACTGAGGCTGGTAAAACTGTTTTGACAACAGCCTTAGCTGCTTATTTGCAGAAATATTACCCCCACCGCAGCTTGGGGATCATGAAACCGATTCAATCGGGGGAGGGAGACAGAGAACTATACCAAAGTCTGTTTACACTAGAACAGTCTCCAGAAGAAATTACTCCTTTGTATTTTCAAGCACCTTTAGCCCCACCCATCGCTGCGGCTAAGGAAAATCGCTTTGTTGATTTAGGAATTGTTTGGAAGGCTTTGCTAGATTTACAAAAGCGGCGGGATTTTGTGTTGGTTGAAGCTTTAGGTGGTTTAGGTTCACCGATTACTGATGAATTGACAGTAGCTGATTTAGCGGGTGAATGGCGATTACCAACGCTGTTGGTTGTACCTGTGAGATTGGGAGCGATCGCACAAGCCGTGGCTAATGTAGCATTAGCTAGAGAAAAAAAGATTAATTTACAAGGTATTGTTCTTAATTGTACACAATCCAGAACTGAACAAGAAATTGCTGACTTAACACCACCCGATTTAATTCGCTCATTTACATATATACCTGTTTTGGGTTGTTTACCCTATTTAGAGAATCCCTCTGATTTGGATCAACTCGCTCAAATTGCATCTAATTTAGATTGGGAAACTTTGGGGTTGTAGAAAGATATTTCCCAATCACTAATCACCCATTACCCATTAGCAATTATGGTTTCTACCTTTCCTAATTCATCCACTGTAAATTTAACTAATGTGCGGTTAGAAATTCGCTCATTACAACCGCAATTGGTAGAATGGCGACGACGCATACATCAAAAGCCAGAGTTAGGTTTTCAAGAAAAAATCACGGCTGAGTTTATTTCCCAAAAGCTGCAAAGTTGGGGAATTGAACATCAAACCGAGATTGCTGAAACTGGCATTGTTGCTATTATTAAAGGTGCAAAATCTGGGAATGGTAAAGTTTTAGCGATTCGAGCTGATATGGATGCTTTACCAATTCTAGAAGAGAATGAAGTTCCCTATTGTTCCCAGCATGATGGGGTGATGCACGCTTGTGGACATGACGGACATACTGCGATCGCTCTAGGAACAGCATACTACCTCCACCACCATCGTCAAGACTTCTCAGGAACCGTAAAAATCATCTTCCAACCCGCAGAAGAAGGGCCAGGTGGTGCAAAACCGATGATAGAAGCAGGGGTACTCAAAAATCCTGATGTTGATGCCATTATCGGTTTACATCTATGGAATAATTTACCCTTGGGAACAGTGGGAGTCCGTGCAGGTGCTTTAATGGCAGCTGTAGAATTATTTCGTTGCACCATTTTCGGCAAAGGTGGACATGGTGCAATACCTCAACAAACCATTGATTCTATTGTAGTAGCTGCCCAAATAGTCAACGCTTTGCAAACGATTGTCTCACGCAACGTTAACCCCATTGATTCAGCCGTAGTGACAATTGGGGAACTTCATGCCGGCTCGGCTGTAAATGTCATTGCTGATACTGCCAGAATGGGTGGTACTGTCAGATATTTTAATCCTGATTTAGCAGACTTTTTTAAACAAAGAATTGAGCAGATTATTGCGGGAATTTGCCAAAGTCATGGTGCAAGTTATGAATTTGATTATATCCATCTTTATCCACCTGTAATTAATCATCCACAAATAGCAGAATTAGTCCGTTCTGTAGCCGCAGAAGTCATAGAAACTCCCCTTGGTATTGTTCCCGAATGCCAAACCATGGGTGGTGAAGATATGTCATTTTTTCTGCAAGAAGTTCCTGGTTGTTATTTCTTTTTAGGTTCTGCAAATGCCGAGAAAAAATTAAATTATCCTCATCATCATCCCCGGTTTGATTTTGATGAAACAGCTTTAGTCATGGGTGTGGAGATGTTTGTCAGATGTGTGGAAAGGTTTTTTAGTTAATTACAGCACATTTCATCTGAGTGAGATACATAATGGCGGGCAGGATGCCCGCCCCACAATAGTTTTACTATTAATCTCTGTATTTTATGGCTCTACCGCTCCCTTGACGCTAAAACATCCCCCTTTTGCAGCCATAACCATTACTGTACCTGGATTTGAGCAACAAAATATAGCGATTGCGCGGAGCGCAGTGCCAGAGGCAATCGCTGTGTCTCTAAAATATTTAAACCTCAAATCCAGGCAGAGTAACGGTTTTTGGCTCTTTAATTGCTGAAACCATCATAAGGGGAGCGGTAGAACCTAAATTTTTAAACCCCTAGTAAGCGGTGACTACACCCCACATTAAATCTTCAAAGGCCTCTTCGTTCTTGTCAAAAGTACGCTCTTCTCCCCAAGTATAGATATTGAATTTAAAGTTATCACTCCTAATGCTGACATTACCGAGTAAGCTAACCCAGTGATCTGGATAGTTAATAATGGAAGATTGAGACTTTATAATACTGGCATCAACCAGTAAAAAAGCGACACCACCTTTATTAACGACATCTCTACCTTTTTTAAGAGCATCTTCTTCTCCCCATGAAGATGTAGATTCATAGTCCAGATAGAGAGAACCGGAAAGCAAGTTATCAACTGTTTTAATTTCACCTAACTGTCATGACAAATGTAATGGATGTATCGTGACATTTATACGATGTGTGCCAATGCTTCTTTCAAGTAACTTATAACTATCGAGCAAAGGGACGGCACAACACTAGGGAAAACCTAAAAGCGCCAACCCAACAATAGTTGCTCTCACAATTAACTCACAAAAATCTCAACAGGAGAATACAGACATGGCACCTACAAATGGAAACGATTTAATTATTCTTACTTCTGGTAATGACATTATTGATGCTTTGGGCGGAAACGATGTTGTGTACGGTCGAGGGGGAAATGACACCATTTATGGAGGATTGGGTAACGATACCCTCTATGGAGAGGGTGGTAAAGATACTATCTACGGTGGTGCTAATAATGATACCCTCATCGGTGGAGGGGGTTTAGATACCCTAATTGGCGGCACTGGTGATGACATCTATTATGTAGACACATTTGAATACGCCAATCCTGACGATTTCATGAAATCTTATGACACCGTTACCGAACTGGCGAATCAAGGAATTGATACAGTTAGGTTGTCAGTCGGTGGTGGCCCATTATTTAATACTTATCAATTATCAGCCCATGTAGAAAACCTGGAATTATTCGGCACTGTCACGGCGGGTGCTGGTAACGAACTGAACAACAAAATCACAGGCAACAGCGTTAAAAATACTTTATATGGTAATGGAGGTAATGATACTCTCATCGGTGGAGGGGGTTTAGATACCTTAGTTGGCGGCACTGGTAATGACATCTATTATGTAGACACATTTGAATACGCCAATCCTGACGATTTCATGAAATCTTATGACACCGTTACCGAACTGGCGAATCAAGGAATTGATACAGTTAGGTTGTCAGTCGGTGGTGGCCCATTATTTAATACTTATCAATTATCAGCCCATGTAGAAAACCTGGAATTATTCGGCACTGTCACGGCGGGTGCTGGTAACGAACTGAACAACAAAATCACAGGCAACAGCGTTAAAAATACTTTATATGGTAATGGAGGTAATGATACTCTCATTGGTGGAGGGGGTTTAGATACCTTAGTTGGCGGCACTGGTAATGACATCTATTATGTAGACACATTTGAATACGCGAGTGCTGACGATTTCATAAAATCTTATGACACCGTTACCGAACTGGCGAATCAAGGAATTGATACAGTTAGGTTGTCAGTCGGTGGTGGACCATTATTTAATACTTATCAATTATCAGCCCATGTAGAAAACCTGGAATTATTAGGCACTGTCACGGCGGGTGCTGGTAACGAACTGAACAACAAAATCGCAGGTAACAGCGTTAACAACACTTTATATGGTTATGGAGGTAATGATACCCTCATCGGTGGAGGGGGTAGTGATGTTCTAATAGGTTATGGGGGTTCATCGAACGAAAAAGACACCCTCCTCGGTGGTACTGGCAGCGACACATTCGTCTTAGGCAACGAAAATAAAGTATTTTATTACAACACTGGTAACAGCTACGGCATTATTTCTGATTGGCAAGTGGGTGTAGATAAAATTCAGGTTCAAGCTGGTAACTATACGCTCATAGAAAGCTATTTTGGATTAGGTAGTACCAACATTAAGGATACAAGTATTTTATATAACAATGATCTAATTGCTGTTATCCAAGATGTTGGTAAGAGTCAAATAAATATGCAGCAAGACTTCATCTTCGTGCAGCCGTAATCTCCTGTAACTTACTAATTGATGCTTGAGAGTGAGATATACAAAGATACTTTGCCATCTGCTTCAAAAAGTTTCACCTTGTCTTTTTACTCCTGAGTTAGCATCCACATTCTGATTTTTCATAATTTTTCATAAAACTGAAATACTGGTTTATTTTGGAGGCATTACCCTAATCAATGCCTCCTATACTCATTTCATTATGAATTTCCCCAAGTTTGGAGAGCGATTTTTTTTAGGTTAGATGCATTAGACATCTCCAGAAATTAAATATGCGTAGCCTGAAACCCTTGTAGAGACGTTCCATGGAACGTCTCTACCATCTTTTTCGGAGATGTCTATTGGTGATAAGTTAAGCCTGTAAGTCTTTTGTCAAGAGGCTTTCAGAGAATTAAAGAAAAAAACTGGTCAGACCCTCGATAATTAACTTAACGTTTGGTTTTGGCTGATTTTTGATCCTCGCAAATTCCTCGCTTGACAATTTCTCCTTTTCCTCAACTTGTCACCAATGCCCGCTATACGTAGTTAGCAGCTAACAGAAATATCTGCAATTTTCTGCCATAAATAATTTTGTAAGTCCTAATTATCCGCGCCTAAGCATTCCCAAGGTGTTATCTGCCACAAACACCACACAAAGGAAATTTATGCGCTATCGTTCCTATGGAAGACAAGGCAAATATTCTCTTATCGCTGCTGTTAAATTTGTCAGCTTTACATTTTTTTTTGGAACTTTAATCTGTGGTGGTTTCTATACAGGTTCTTTCATGATCTCGTATGTTACATCCAGCTTAAACACTATTCACCCTACCTCAATTCCTGGTATTAAACAAGACAAATGTCTGTCTACTGGAAAAGTTTGGCGTGATGATAAATGTTGGGATTATCAACATAATCCTACATTTTGATCACTATATAAAAGTTCTATTTGATTTTCCCAAATCAAAAGGCTCATATATCCGACTTCTCTAAAAAGTCGGGTATCTTCTTACCAAGAAGATAAAAAATTCCAACCCTCTTTTTGTGGATTATCTTCTTCGGGCGCTTTTGATTTTGAATCTTCCTGAATCAATTGATCATATTCACCAGAATCAACCCATTTTAATAATTCCCCAGTTCGCATCACTATCCAAGAAAGTTTATGTTCTGTATAGCTTAATATTTTTGTCACATTATCCAAGCTATCAAAGCTATGAGTTCCAAATTCACGCGACTGAATGATAAAATCTTCAATGACATTATCCGTCAAGTATTCATTGGGTAAACCTGCAAGTTTCATCAATGCAGTTGTGGCTATATTAATATCTTGACACGCTAATAAACCAGCGCGATCAGCAGTTAACTTGGCCATCATCACCCAATTATATAAAGCTAGTTCGACTCCACTGGCAACTAAGCCACCAATCCCTAATGTAGTGCTACTCAATAAATTTTTTAAAATTGGCATCACAATTGCCATTTGATAATATATCATATGTTGACTCTTAATCCGAGCAACTTCGTATCCTAAAACATAAAGTAATTCATCTGCATTTAACCATTCCATTGCCTCTAAATTAATGCCAATCAAGGGTTTTTCTACACCAATAACGTAAGTTTGAATGTAACCTGTACCTCGAAATAGATACAATTCAGGCAATGGAGCAACATCAAGAATTTGGCAAGTTTCTACCAATGCTGCATATAATTTAGGAAAATTACGATTTGTGACTCTAATTTCACTACCAAGGCTTTGTAATCTTAGTAAACGATCAATACTATATTCGTTAATTTTTTTGAGTAGGGGAGAAATTCCCGGCATTTTTTGTAAAGAAGCTAAAGCTTGCCGGTCAAAGGGGTGTTCGTAGGTTTGTGAATTAAGTCCAGTTAAAATTTTTCTGGTCAAGGGATATTTGCCTCATTTAGTTGTATGAGCGAGTACCAAACTCATTAAACTATCTCAAATGCGATCGCGTGACAATGGCATCATTTCTTTACCATATAGTATTTCTTGCACCATCACACAAGTTAATAAACTGAGTATTCTTAGGAAAATAGCCTTAAAAACCATTATTATGACTCTATGACCAATACTTGATGGTACAGAGCAAGGGGAGTTATCCGGGGAATCAATCCGAAATCCTTGCATCCAAAATCCTCAAGCCCCCGGATTTATCCGTGAGGTCAATCCAAAATCTAAAATCCTGTTAGAGGATGAAGAACCCGCATTTTGATGAAACACCCATTTAATTAATCAAAGGCTTTGAAAGAGTACTATGAAACGTCTAGTTATTTGTTGTGATGGAACTTGGCAACAGTTAACGAGTCCTTACCCAAGCAATGTGGTTAAGCTGGCTCAATCTGTGAAACCAATTGCCAGTGACGGGGTTGCACAAATCGTGTTCTATGATGAGGGCATTGGCACCGAAAGTCAAAGAATTTTAGGTGGAGCTACCGGATTAGGAATCGATAGAAATATAGAAGATGGCTACCGATTTCTTAGCCTCAACTATGTTCCTGGTGACGAAATTTATCTTTTCGGCTTTAGTCGCGGTGCTTACACAGTTAGGAGTTTAGCGGGGATGATCTATTGCTCCGGTCTCCTAGAGCGCCCCCATGTCACAAAAGCACATGAAGCTTACGAGCTTTACCGTAACCGAGGTATTAAACCCAAGGATAAGGTAGCAACGGAATACCGTCAAACTTATGGTGATCGTGTCCCTATCACCTTGCTTGGTTGTTTTGACACCGTTGGCGCTCTTGGTATTCCTGGAATGCCTGCCTTTAAGACGTTGCACGAGCTTCTGAATCAGCGGTACAGATTCCATGACACTACTTTAAACAAATTGGTTGAGAATGCACTGCACGCAATGGCAATCGACGAAATCCGGGAAATCTTTGATGTCACTCCCATGAAAAAACATCCTGAGGCTGAAAACCAGCGGGTAATTCAAAAGTGGTTTCCAGGAGAACACGGTTGCGTCGGTGGTGGAACGGAAGAACACAGTGGATTATCAGATACTGCCTTACAGTGGATGATTGATTCCATCGAGAATCTAGGATTGGGACTTGACCTCGATCCAAGTGTGATTCCCACAGGCATTAACCCCAATTATGAATGTGACTTTAATAACAATGTTGGATTCTTTAAATTTGCAGGAATCAAGCTTCGTGAGGTCAGCGATGTGATTGAAGATATTCATGAAAGCGCGATCAACCGTCTGCAAAAGCGCAAGGACTATCGACCCAAGAATCTACAAAAGATTATCTCCAAACTAGATTAAGTTGAATGAACTTAGGTAAGTAAGTAAGTCGGCACGATAAAACCAATGTATGTTTAGTTTTGTAAAAACTCTGAAATGACTTATTTATAAGGCATTCGAGGAATTTACATTGTCTCACATAGGTGGATTTTTTAACGCCGACTTCCTAAAATCAGAGAATTCAGTGTAAATTGAATACGTCAGTTTTAAAAAAAGGTAAAAATAATTATGACTGCAAAAAGAGACACATCTAAAGATGGGTTGAATAACAAGCTTCAGACATTTGTTTTAACAAACTTTAAAGGCATTTGGGAACTTCTTCAAAGCAATGAATCTCTAAAACGTAAAGTTAACAAAGCTCTGCTTAATAGTCTCATCTACAAAATTCCTACTCGTCCTAATCCCTACAGTACGATGACCTTAGATGAGCATATTCCTGGTACTAACATTCCTAAAAAAACCGATACTTATACTTCCTGGGAATCCCTCAATGATCGCACTTATACAGGAAGACATCTACCACCCGATCCAAAGTTAAACTCTGAAGGTAATTTACCTAAAGTTGAAGACTTGGCTGTTTTGTTCCGTAAAAGAGATGGTAAAACAATTTATTCTAACAAATCAACTATGCTGTTTCCCTATTGGGTGCAGTGGTTTACTGATAGTTTTCTCCGTCTTGATCACCACAACAAATTAAAAAATACTTCCAACCATGAAATTGATTTGTGTAATGTCTATGGTTTAACCAGGAAACAAACACATCTTTTAAGAAGTTTTCAAGGAGGTAAATTAAAAACTCAAAAACTTAAACGCCAAGATGGGGTAGAAGAAGATTATCCCTTATTTTATTATGCTGATGCAGAACAAGGTATAGCTGACCCTCAATTTGAAGGACTTTATGAACCTATCAATGATGAGAAAAGACAGCCCGTAGATAAAAAACAATATATGTTTGCGATGGGAGTAGAACGAGCCAATGTGCAAATTGGCTATGTCATGCTCAATACTCTCTGTCTTCGGGAACATAATCGTCTTTGTGATGTCTTAGCCAGCAATTATCCAGATTGGGATGATGAACGCCTCTTCCAAACATCGAGAAATATTCTCATGGCGATAATTCTCAAAATCATCATGGAAGAGTACATTAACCACATCACTCCTTATCACTTTAAGTTATTTGCTGATCCTGAAGCTTTTACTAAAGAAAGTTGGCACCGTCCCAATCATATGGCGATTGAGTTTGACTTTGTTTATCGCTGGCATAGTGCGATTCCAGAAACCTTTAACTATGATGGTCAACCAATGCATATTGCTAAATCTCTCTGGAACAATAAGCTGTTTATTGACAAAGGTTTAGGGGCATTGATGGAAGAAACTTGTTCTCAACCAGGGACAAAAATTGGTTTATTCAATACCCCTGATATATTGGTTGAGTTAACCGAGTTACCCTCAATTAAACTGGGACGGCAACTGCAATTAGCAAGCTACAATGATTATCGCCAAATGTGTGGTTTCCCTAGAGTGACGAGGTTTGAGCAAATTACTGGTAATGAATTTGCTCAAGAGAAACTCAAAGAATTATATGGTCATGTTGATAAGATTGAGTTCTTTGTGGGACTCTACGCTGAGGATGGGCGGCAAAATTCAACTATCCCTTCCTTAGTTGCCCGCTTAATTGGGATTGATGCCTTCTCTCAGGCACTAACGAATCCTTTACTATCACCCAATATTTTCAATAAAGAGACTTTTTCTCCTGTGGGTTGGGAAATTCTTCAAAATACCAACACTGTCTCAGATTTAGTGAATCGTAACGTTCCTCCATCAGACAAGAAGTACAAAGTTACTTTTGATCTCTAGGAGATATTCCGTATCCGCTTTTAGTGCGATCGCTCTTGCAAACAAGCGATCGCCACAATTCTGACATTTACTGGTGAAAACATGAAACTATTTACCGAATACCCAGAAAAAGACGAAGCAAAATATTGCGCTCTCATGAGTGAGCTAGTCAAAAAGAACATGGACAACCTCTACGGAGGTGAAAAGAAAAAAATTGCCAAGAGAGATACTCACTCAAAAACCCACGCGGCTGTTCAAGGTACTCTAGAAATCTTTGACTTTAATGAAGCAGCAATTAAGCAAGAATTGAGCAAACACGCCTCATTAACTGAAGCTCAACTGCAAGCAATTTCCCTAAAACAAGGTTTATTTGCCCAACCGAAACAATATCCAGTTTGGCTACGATTTGCAAGTGGTGCGTTCTCAGTCAAGGGTGATTATGAAGGAGATACGCGCTCTATGGCTGTCAAAGTCATAGGGGTAGAAGGAGAACGACTACCACAAAGTCACGAGTTAAAAACCCAAGATATTATTGTCCACAATACAGAACTCTTTTTTGTGAGAACCATTAAAGACTTCTACGGCTTTTTCTTGGCGATTTATCGAGCAGGGTTGTTTCCACTTTTTAAGTTGCTAGTGCTTTTATGGCTAAACTTGCATCCCTACGAATTCAATCTTTTAAAAACTAGTTTCAAACGGTTTCCCAAGACTTTGCTGATAGAACGCTATTGGAGTGCTTCGGCGTATTCCATAGGACTCAAATCTGATTTTGATCCCTACAAACCAGGTCGAGTTCCTGTGGAATATCCAGTTGTGATTAAATATGCATTTACTCCAGTTTCCAGTCAACCACCTCATCAACCACTTCCTCTTGAGTCCAGACCAGAAAGTGAACTAAGAAAAGCCAAAGCTTTAGGTTCAGAGGATAACTACTACCGGGAGGATATCATTCAAGCTTTAGCAAAGCCTGATGCTGAGTATACTTGGGATTTTCAAATCCAATTTCAAACTAAACCAGAAATGTCCATTGATGATACCACCATTCCTTGGAATGAAGAAGAATCACCCTTCTTTACAATTGGTCGTCTGACAGTTAAGCATCAGCAGGTTGATTCTCCCCTAGAAAATGACTTTGGGGAAAATCTCAGTTTTTCTCCAGGGAATGGTCTAGCAGTGCATCGTCCTATCGGTGCGATTAATCGGTTACGCAGCATTGTTTATCCTATTGTTGCTGATTCCCGTCATAGTAAACGAGGAGTCGAATACCAGGAACCCACTGTCTGATTTTTATCAGCAATTTAAGAACCTAAGAAATAGCAATTTTATGTGGAGTTGCACAGAATGATGAAATCCATGAATTCAGAAGTTAAGTGATTGAATGATAGTGGTTTTCATAACTCTGTAGAGGCGGGTTTTTCCCGCCTTCAAACTGGCGTGAATTTAGGGGATATAAAAGTTTTTGAGCAATAGCATCAATCTTTAAAACATCCTCTTAAATATTCGCCTGCTGTCGTTGATAAAGTGACCAGTACAAACCCTTTTGTTTTAATAACTCCGCGTGTGTACCCTGTTCTGCAATTACACCTTTTTCCATTACTAATATTAAATCAGCACGTTTCAAAGGTGCGAAACGGTGAGCAATTAAAAACACAGTGCGGTTAGCAGAAACTTTTTGCAGGTTTTGTAATACTTGCTGTTCGGTTTCACTATCTAAAGCGCTGGTAGCTTCATCTAAAATCAAAATTGGTGCAGCAGAAAGAAACAATCGGGCTAAAGCTATACGTTGTCTTTGTCCACCAGATAAAGCAGTACCTCTTTCACCAACATTATTTTCATAACCGTAAGGTAATTGACTGATGAAATCATGGGCTACGGCTAATCTCGCAGCTTCTACAACTTGTTCAGCAGTAATATCTGGATTTCCTAAACTGATGTTTTCCAAGATAGAACCATTAAATAAAAAGTCTTCTTGGAGAACTACGCCGATTTGTTGTCGCAAAGATGCTAAATCAGCACTTTTGATATCAAAACCATCAATGAGAATGCGGCCTGATTCAATTTGATAAAGGCGTTGCAAAATTTTGGAAAGGGTACTTTTTCCAGAACCGCTACGTCCGACAATTCCTACAAATTGTCCAGGTTCGACATTAAAAGAAATTCCTTTTAATACCGGTTCTGTATTAGAATTGTAGCGGAAAAATACTTGCTCAAAACTAACTTCACCTTTAAGTGGTGGTAATACTAAACCTGTTCCCGCTTCGGTTTCTGGGGCGGCGTTGAGAATATCACCAATGCGGTCTACAGATAGTAGAACTTGTTGGAGATTTTGCCACAATTGCACTAGGCGTAAAAGTGGTCCAGTAACTCTACCTGATAACATTTGAAAGGCGATTAATTGACCAACTGTGAGTTGATGATCAATTACTAATTTTGCCCCAAACCAAAGGATTAGCAATGTAGAAAAATTAGTGAGAAAGTCACCAATATTACTGCTAATATTAGATGTTGTGGAAGCTTTAAAACTGGTGCGAATAAAGCGAGCAAATAAGCCTTCCCAACGTTCTCTAGCTACTGGTTCTGCGGCGTGGGCTTTAACTGAATGTATACCCGTGACTGTCTCTACCAAAAATGATTGACTGTCAGCACTGCGGTTGAAAGTTTCATTTAACCAATTCCGCAAAATCGGTGTAGCGACAATTGTCAAAGTCGCAAATAAGGGTAATACTGCTAACGCCACAAAGGTAAGGGGAATGTTGTAATAAAACATCAATCCCAAGTACACCACCGCAAAGATGCTATCGAGAATAACTGTTAAAGCTGTACCTGTCAGGAATTGGCGAATTTGTTCTAATTCCTGAACTCTAGCGATTGTATCTCCCACTCTCCTTGACTCAAAATAAGCCAAGGGTAAACGCATCAAATGGCGAAAAAGTTGAGCCGATAAACTCAAATCTAAACGCCGTGCTGTGTGCGTAAAGATGAATAGCCGCAGCATACCCAGGATAGATTCAAATATAGCAACCAACAAAAGTGCGATCGCCATTACGTCGAGAGTGGCTAAACTCTCCTGTACCATCACTTTATCAATGATGACTTGGGTAATTAACGGTGTCGTTAACCCCAACAATTGCAAAGTAAAGGAAGCCAGCAATACTTCACCTAACAAAACTCGATATTTCCAAACTGCGGGAGTGAACCAAGAAAGGTTAAATTTTTCTTGTTTGGAAACCAGTTCTGCTTGCCATAATTTACCATCCCAGCAGGATTCTACTACTGATTGGGTTAAATATTCACATTCAAAATTGAGAGGATTGGCAATAATTAAACAATTACCTTTCATCCCATAAGCTACAACCCAACTACTGATAGATTCAGATTTCCACTCCAACAAAGCTGGAAATGATAACTGTCGTAATTCACCCCAACTTACCTGCACGCGGCGCAAAACTAACCCTACTTTTTCTGCTGCTTCAACTAGATTTTTGGGGCGTTGTCCTCGGAGTTGACGTTGCACCCATTCCAGTTGTACAGCATTATTTAAATGTTGCGCCACCATTGTTAAACAAGCCGCACCAGTATTCCCACTCGCGACAAAAGGATAAGAAGGTGACAGGTGACAGGTGACAGGTGACAGTAAAGAAGGTGAAGAAGGTGAAGAAGAAGGATAATAATTTGCTTCCTCTCCTCTGTCACCTATTACCTGTTCCCTGTCACCTTTTATATCACCTGTCAAATTCCAAAATTCATCAATTTGAGAAGTGGAAAACTTTGCCCACAGTGCTGAATTCCAACACACAATTACCACTTCCTTACTAGCAGCTACAGCTTTACAATCAGCGAATATCTTTTGACAATCGCCAAACCAATCTCCTTTCTGTAAAATTGCTACAGGTTGGCTGACATCTTCGGTGCGTAAGCGGACTTTACCAGTAACAATAAAAAACTGATAACCTCCTAATTCTTGTGACCAAATTTTCTCCCCAAGTTTGTATTCACGGATTTCTGACTGATTTTTTAATTGGGTTTTTTGTACATCTGTAAGCCAGGATAGTGGTGGTTGATTCCAGGGTAAAGAATCTACCACATTTGCTTGTAAAGAGTTATTATCCAGAATTTTTAGCTCACTTGTAATTTTACTGTCAGATTTTGAATTTTCGACCCTAGCCATTTATCAAATAACTCATTTTCGAGTGATTTTTTTAGTTGAGTATCTTCTAAAGATGCGGGCAGAAATTGTTCTACTCTAAACAAACTGAAACGCCCTTCAAGTTCTATCACTCCTGTCATTTGTCCAGGATTTGCAGCATCTATAGCCGCCCGCAAAACATCGGGTAAACTCCCCCGACTAATTGGTCCCATCATCCCGTTGAAAATTCGTTCATCTGCCAATGAATACTCTTTTGCTAATTGTTCAAAACTACTTCCTTCTTCAATTTGAGTTTGTAGTTCTTCAGCTAGTTCTCGGCTATCAACCATAATCCGAGAGAGTACAACTCGATCTAAATAAATCTTGTGTTCAATAAAGTGTTCTGGCAGTTTTTCTTCTGCAACTAAAGCTTTCAGTTTTTCTAATTGGAAACTAAAAATAACTGACTCATGAAATGTGGTGTAGTCACTACCATTATTTCTTAACCAGTCTTGAAAATTTTGAGGATCAGTTAGTTGATTTTTCAGTCGAAAATCAATAATTGTTTGTTCAATTAATGCCGGACTGATATCAATATCTGTTCGTGTCTGTAGTTCTTGTTCGATGACATATTGACGGATTACATCACTAATAAACTGATTCAGTTTACCAGAGACTTGTAAGTACTTGATTACTTGAGAAAGGTCAATCTGCTCGTCATTAACAGTAAAAAATGATGAAGATTTCATGAAATAAATATGAGGAAACCACTAAAAATCTATACAACTTTTCTATTGAATAATAGATAAAACCGTAGGAAATTACGGTTCATAATGATAAAGATTCTGTGAATTAGATAGGTAAAAAATAAATAATTATAAAATTAACCCAACTTACCGAGAATTCTCTCAATAGTAAAGGTAATCATGGACATAATATTTAGTATGTTTTGAGGCAGTAAATATAAAAAAAACAGCAAATATGCTGTAAATGTTTTACTAGGTTTTAGTAACAATTCAAACAAATATACTTTTCCAAATCAAGGCGAGGCTAATAGCAGAAACCGCACCGATAAATGTGTTGATGATGTTTACGACTTCATTGGTAAGCCAAGTATATTTAGATTGCAATGTTGCACCAATGACACTTTCTAGGTTTGTAGCAATAAATGCCGCTAATACACACCAAGCAATTCCTAAGATATCAATTAAATTAACACCCCAAGCCACAAGTGCGATCGCCACTGAGCCGACAACACCCGCTAAAGTTCCTTCTAAGCTTACCGCCCCTTCTGTACCTCTAGCTACAGGTTGCAGCGTCGTAATCAAAAAGGTACTCTTACCATAAGCTTTACCCACTTCACTCGCTGTCGTGTCCGATAGCTTAGTGCTGAAACTCGCTACATAGCCCAAACATAGTAAAAACTTCAAATCAGGTACAAGCAACACTCCCACAGCACACAGCGCCGCAATTAACGCCGAACCCCAAACATTTTCTGGTCCCCTAGCACCAGAACGCTTTTCTGCAATTCCTGCTGCTTCCTTTTGCGCCATGCCAATACGCGTCACCCCAGAACCGACAATAAAATAAAACACTACCACTAGATATCCTGGCCAACCTAGTGTTCCCCAAATAATTACACCCAATAACCAAGCATGGAAGATACCCGCCGGAGTGAGCAATTTCTTAGGAATAATCGCCACTATCCCCAACAAAATCGCATTTAAACCTACACCTACTAACCAGGGATTTAAAGACTCAATTAAAGATAACATTGGTGATAAATTGTGAGTGTTTTTAGGGTTTTTATGGTAATAAGATGATTTTATACTCATTTACCACAGATTTATCGTAATTTTACCTCTCCATTGTTATTTGTCAAATCTCTTAATTTACATATAAAATATTTATAATCAGTAATTCTCAAAAGCCATGACCCAAGCATTAACTAAACTTGTTACCTTCGAGGAATTTATTGATTGGCTACCTGAAAATTCCGGGGTACGTTATGAACTACATAATGGGAATATTGTTGAAATGGCACAACCAGTAGGTGATCATGAAGAAGTTAAAGGGTTTCTGGGTGTGGAAATTCCTTTTGAAATCAAACGTCTTGGATTACCCTACGGTATCCCCAATCAAGTTATAGTTAGACCTGAAGGCAAAGATTCTGGTTATTTCCCCGATTTGTTGGTGCTAAACCGTGCAAATTTAGCCAACGAACAATTATGGAAAAAACAATCAACTATCAGTTTAGGTGCATCCATACCTTTGGTAATTGAAATTGTATCAATTAACTGGCGTGATGATTATTATTTGAAATATGCTGATTATGTTCGCGTAGCGTCTCGAAGAGAAGAGATGGGAATTTCTGAATATTGGATTATAGATTATGCCGCGTTGGGTGGACGTAATTTTATTGGTAATCCTAAACAACCAACAATCTCTGTTTGTAACTTGGTTGATGGAGAATATCAGATTAGTAAGTTTAGAGAAAATGACAGGATTATTTCTCAAACTTTTACAGAATTAAATTTAACTGCAAATCAGATTTTTCAAGCTGGAATAGTTTAGATTTGCAGTTAATATAAAGTTATTCAGATTCTTTTTTACTTTGCTGTTTCATTACTTGTTGTACAACTTCAATGTTTAATTCTAGTGCTTCGGCAATTTGTTCTACACTCAACCCCATTTTCAAAAGACGAGGAATTGTTTCTAGCTTAGTTTTTAGCTGAGTTTCTTCCTGAACTTCTTCCTTAACTTCTTGATAAAATCTGGTTTGTCGCCATTCTGTTAATCCAAACATCGCTTCTAACTCCTGACGGCTATAGGTGGAAAACTTGTAAATTAGCATTCTTTCTACTAATTCTAAAAGATAACGACTGTTGGCCGCATCTGCTTGTTGTACTAAATTAATTAAACTTCTTGCTGTTTGTACTGCTTCATCTTCAGGCGCAACTACTAATTTAATAATTCCTAAACCAATTGAAGATGATGTATCAGTTAATTCATCTAAATAAACTACATGAATTTGTCCAGCAGCAAGCGAAGTTTGATATGCAAAAGGTATTCCAGGATCAAGACTACGTTTTGCCCACAATACTACAGCTTGCCATGATTTATCAGGCTTATATTGGTTTAAGTAAAGAAATACTTCTGTAATTAACCGCCAGTATAAATCTTCATCGGGCTGAAATTGGACTTCAACAAAATAAATCGGATCTTCTGGGTACTCGGCTTTAGGTAGAAATACACCATCTATGCGACGTGCTAGTTCTTTGATTTCTACTGATGAAAATTCGTAGTGTACAGCTAGTTGGGGTGGTTTTTCCAGCAGTTCAAATAAGACGCTGGGGAGATTTTGTAGGAGAGTGTAAAATATGGTGTCTGTCTTCATTATTTGGTCAGATCGACAAAATGCAATTTGTAAAACTTAATATAATCACTATAGATCTCGTGATCACGTTATAATTTGTAATGCACTACGTTTAATAGTATACTTGTACTATATAAATAAGAAATTGCTATTTTTGCGGAGAGAGGCAATATGAAAGGAGAGCTTCTCAAAAGGTTTTTTAGGGCGATCGCTAGTTCAGATCAAGAAGCGATTGATAAACTCACATATCTAGTTATAGAAGAAGAACGCAGCAAAGGACATACTCTTCTTGCTGACCAGTTAGAGAATATTACTAAAAAGAAATCCAAGGAGCAATCTCCCGACTTTATTAAACCTGTTCCCTCTCTTCGAGACGCTACGCGAACAGCACCAGAAAACTTACAGGGTTTAAGTGAATTACCAAGCAGTAAGCGTTTTAATCTTCCTCTGGTAACAAGTATACCAAGGGATAAACTACGTCATTACATGGTATTGCCGGAAAAGATTGAGAAGCGTTTCCAAAGAATTGAGCGTGAATATGCAGCAAGAGATAGACTAGCTCATCATGGACTGCGTTACAGACAAAAAATTCTCCTTTATGGACCTCCTGGTTGTGGAAAAACATTAGGAGCAGAACGTTTAGCTTGGAATACAGGTTTACCGCTTTTAAAAGTACGTTTTGATGCAATGGTGTCGTCTTTTTTAGGGGAGACTGCCAGTAATTTAAGACTTGTATTTGAGGATGCTTCAAAAAATCCATGTTTGTTGTTTCTTGATGAATGTGACTCGATTGCTAAATCAAGAGAGGACAATCAAGAAGTAGGAGAAATTAAGCGAGTTGTAAATACATTTTTGCAAATTCTGGATGAATATCAACCCTCTTCCGGTCTTTTAGTAGCGGCTACAAACTTGAATAAATCTTTGGATACTGCCCTTTGGAGAAGATTTGATGATTTGATTGCAGTACCCAAACCGGGAGAACAAGAGCTAGAATTTATACTAAAGGAAACACTATCTGCTATTGAAGTGGGATCTATCAACTGGCCAAGGATTATTGAACAGATGAGAGATTTTTCTGCGGCTCAAGCTGTCAGAGTTGCTCAGGATGCGGCTAAACGAGCGATTTTGGAGCGAGAGGAGTTAGTGATTCAGGAACACTTAGAAGAAGCGATCACAGAAATTAAGGTTTCCTAGTATTAATTTTTGGTGTCTGGAGAAAAAAATGGTTCAAAGTTCTCAGGGTTTTCCGCATATTCAGCTTAAGTTAACAACTGAAGGACGTGCTGTACTGCGAGGTCGCAGCACAAAGAGTCTTCAAACAATTACTAATCTTAGTAATCGGCAGGGACATGGAAGTAAATTAAAGGGTTCGCTTGAATCTGTGATTTTTGATTGGCAGCAGGATACTCAAGAAAAACCAGAAGAAGAACATCCCCAATTTAAATCTCGACGTATTATCTTACAAATTGATCCTGGTTCTTTTGATCCAGATGGTTTGAAAGCTTATGGCATTGAATTGATTGCTGATACAGAAGATGGATATATTATTGGTGCATCGGCAGATATAGAACTTAGTGAACTCCAGAAAAAAATAGAAAAATTTATAAATGAGGAATATGGTGGTAATAAAGTTGCCGAAATTTGGGAAATAATAGATGGTAAAAAAAAGCCCGAATTAATTCTTTCTCCTACTTTATTTGCTGAATTATATGAAAATTGGCTTCCAATAAAAGAAGAACAAATTTATACTGTTGATGTAGGTGTTGCTTGTGTAGGAACTGCAACAAAGTTACCTAATTATCCCAAACGACAATCTCATGATACTGATGAGAGTTTTACAAAAAAAGTTAATAATTGGATTCCAAAACGTCAGTTAACAGAAAATGAATGGGAGAAACTATCATGGGAAAGGCAAGATGAATTTGAAGAGATTATTGAATTTTATAAAGGCAATATTATTAAAGGTTTTCAAGATGATGGGGGTGAACTTGGTACAGTTCGTTTACCTGACAGTTTTTCTTGTCGAATTCAAATTTCAGGTAAAGGTCTAAAAGATTTAGTAGAAAACTTCCCCTACATTTTTGAAATTAGTTCACCAGATCAGTTTTCCGAAATGCTAAATCAGGAAGAATTACCTGATTCTAGCACTCCAAATTTTCAACTGGAAGCAGCAGATTATAATGCTCCAAAAGTATGCATTATAGATAGTGGTATTCAAGAAATGCATTCTTTATTAAAGGTAGCAATTGATTCACAAAATTCAACTTCTTGGGTTCCCGGTGAAACTGGTAAAACTCCTGATTATGTAAAAAATGGCGGACATGGAACGATGGTTGCTGGTGCATTGCTTTATCCGAGAAAAATACCTCGTAGTGGTAAAGAAAAAGCTATTTGCTGGATACAAAATGCTAGAGTGCTTGATGCTGATTGCTACCTACCTATTCAAGTATTTCCACCTCAGCTATTGAAAGATATCGTGGAGTTTTATCATGATTTAACATCAACGAGAATTTTTAATCACTCTATAACTGGACAATCTCCATGTCTTACTAGATATATGAGTGCATGGGCATCAACCATTGATAATTTAACATGGCAAAAAGATATCCTTGTAATTGTAGCAGCAGGTAATTTACCTAAAGTTCCTTATCCTAAGAAACCTATTACAAGATTGTCTATACGAGAGCATCTTTCAGCAAATAGGCTATACCCAGATTATCTGCTAGAAAATTCGTGTAGAATTGCTAACCCTGCACAAAGTTTTCAAGCTTTAACAGTTGGTTCAATTGCCTTAAATTCTTATCATGTACCACCTTATTCTTCTATTGCACAAAGGGAGCAACCTTCAGCCTTTTCATGTTCTGGTTTTGGAATTTGGAATACTATTAAACCAGAAGTAGTTGAATATGGTGGTGATTTAGTAAAAGATGAAGGTACACCACCTAATATTATTCTCCATAAAGATGTAGCTCCCGAATTAGTACGTTCAACTTTGTATGGCGGTCCAGCAGTTGGATATGATAAAGTTGGTACTTCCTTTGCAGCACCAAAAGTAAGTCATATTGCTGCCCGTCTAGCTGCTGAATTACCTAATGAAAGTTGCCTTCTTTACCGTGCATTAATAGTACAATCCGCAAGATGGCCAGAATGGACAATGGCTGATGAAGTTAATAAACTTCATGTTGTTCGTCAAATTGGTTATGGTCTTCCTAATGTTGATCGCGCTTTAGGTAATGCTCCCAATCGTATTACTTTAATGACAATAGGAGAACGCCGAATTGTAGCTAAACAAGCTCATGTTTACCAAGTAAAACTGCCAGAAAAATTACGTTCTCCAGGAGAGAATTTTAAGATTCTTGTAGAAGTTACTTTATCGTACAAAGCACAACCACGCCGAACCCGCAGAAATCGCCGAAAATATCTTTCAACTTGGCTGGATTGGGACTGTAGTAAAAAAGGAGAAGATACAGAGAAGTTTCTAGAAAGAATTTTGAAAGAGGATGATACTCCAAAAGATTCTGAAAAGGGAGACAAAGGTTTTCAATGGACTCTTGGTAAAAGGTCAAAAAACTACGGAAAAATAGATGGTGTTTCTAGAAGCTCAGGAACTCTTCAAAAAGATTGGGTTGTTGTAAATTCATTTGAACTCACAGAATTTTTTTCTATTGCAGTAGTTGGACATGAAGGTTGGAACAATGATCCAGAAGCTAGTGTTCCATACTCTTTAGTTGTGAGTTTTGAAGCAATACAAGCTGATATTTCCATTTATACCCCAATGGTTGAGGCTCAAATTGAAACAGAAGTTCAAACAGAAGTCCAAACAGAAATTGAAGTTCAATCTTTGTAAATAACTGATACTAATTCCATAACCAGTTACAAAATCCTACTTTTATTCTCTAACCCACCTCCACCATGAACAAAACCTTATTTCACCTTGCTTTCCCCGTCACCAATATCCCCCAAACCAAAGCCTTTTATGTTGATGGCTTAGGTTGCATTCCCGGACGAGAAAACCCCCACGCTTTGATTCTCAATCTTTACGGACATCAATTAGTAGCACATACAACGAAAGACATCCTAACACCCCAGAAAAATATTTATCCTCGACATTTTGGGCTAATTTTTACCTATGAACAAGATTGGCAAGAATTACTAGAAAAAGCAAAAAACAAACAGCTAAATTTTAGAGAAGAACCGAAAAGCCGCTTTGTTGGTTCTCCCCTCGAACATCACACTTTCTTTTTAGAAGATCCTTTTTATAACTTAATGGAATTTAAGTATTATCGACATTCAGAGGCGATTTTTGAGAATTCTGAACATACCCAGATTGGGGATAGGGTGTAATCGCTGCGGCTAAAGCATCTGCTACTATTGCCAAAGTCCGAGAATCTGTCAACATCCAAGGGTGGAGTGCAACTGGTAAAGTAAATTCCTTACCGACAGGCATTTGTGAACTCCGAGGCGGTACAATCATCAAATCATAAGGTGTCCAAATAGATGTAAAATTCAACTGTTGCAACATCTGAACATCAGAATTCAAATCCTGAAGCAAAGCACTGTTAGGACGCATTTGCACAGCACCAGGAAGCCAAGAACCATAAGCTACAACAGTTCCTTGATGAGGTGATGAAATGGTGATAAACCGCTTCACATTATTGATTCCCCCCAATCTTTGAATATAATAACGGCTGACAATTCCACCCATGCTAAATCCCACCACATCTAATGCTTGTTCTGGTTCAAAGGTTGCAGCCACATAATCAGCTACTTGCTGTGCTAATTTATCCAAAACTCCAGCACCATTATTAGGTGATAAATCTAGGGTATGTACAGACCAATCCCGTTGTCTGAGGTAAAGCGCCATTTTATTGAAAACTGCGCCGGTGTCATTAAGACCATGTACTAATAAAACGGGATTGCGTTGTAGCTGTTCAGTATTCATGGATGCTCTGATGTATTAACTCTGTAGAAAATCTAACTGAGTATCATTTTCAGCAGCAACCAGGCTATGACAGTTTTTTTAGCTCACTAGTTATTGTAAATTTTTGTTAAGTGAAGTCTCAGAATCTTGCTCCTAGTGACAGTAAAATTTAATAATTAGTTCGCAGTCTTCAAAGATTGTCAGTAGTTGTCATGAGTAGAAACCCCTAGTGGTTATGACCAGAAACAACTAGCTCAACAAAATGTAACACTATGCTGTAATAATTAATAATTACGGTGATATTGGAAGATATTAAAAACAGGAGAAATTGTCATGTTTGGGTTTATCAAAAATTTAATCGGTGGAATTCTGGGCTTCATCACTGGACTGTTTCGCAAAAAAGATAACAGTTACTACTTAGAACTAAAAGAAGAAGCGACTGAAACCAAACCAGCACCAGTTAAGCCAGTAGCCGCAACTGTAACAACCTCCGCACCAGCAGCGACAGAAAAACCTGCTAAAGCAAAACCTGCTAAAGCAAAATCTGCTAAAGCAACCAAAACAGAACCCGCGAAAACACCAGCCCCCAAAGCCGAACCCGCTAAACCAGCAGTACCAACTGAAACTACTTTTGCACCTAAGTATCTAGTTCCTACAGCTACTAATGTTCGTCGTCGTCCAGGAGCAAATATGAATGTCTTCCTAGATATGGCCACTCAGGTGAAAACTCCTGGGTAAATTAATGGAGCATTAGATATCTACGGAAAAGAATGTAGAGATGTTACATACAACGTCTCTACCAAATTTATTACAGCAGATTGCAGATCAATGAGGCTTCGCCGTGAGCGTCAGCCGATAGCTTGCGTGGCGTAGCCATACGGTACAGAATCAAAATTGAAACCTAGACACATTCGCCAGTTTTACTCCTGACTCCTGACTCCTGACTCCTGACTCCTGACTCCTGAATTATTTATTGTTTCACCCCATTTTTTAGAAAAATAATTCCACTGTATAACTGAAATGCTGAATCCCAATTGCTCTTTTCTCTCTGAAATAGGTCAACTTGAGAGGGAATTTGATTCAGCACCTCTGTTTGATCTAAAATTTTTTCCGCAAAAGGCTTAAAATCTGACCAAGCCTTGACTGATGGTATTTGTTGCTCAAGCCAATTTATTAAACCATTCCAATTAATTCTAACTGTATTTTGACTGGGTTGGGGAGTAATTTCTAAACCTTGCTGAAATTCATAACCTTGGTCATAAATTCTTAAAATGCTACGTCTTCCAGGCAAGTGTAAATCACAAAATTGGGCATAATCTTGAGTTTGGATTTTGCGTTCTAGTTGACGACGGGCGTTAACATCTACAACCTGTTCAAAAATTGGCAATAGTCCTACAACCCTGGCTGTAACTTCTGACCAATCAAAGCTGAGAGAACCAATTTGATTTTCTGTATTGCGACAAACGACGGTGGGTTTCGGTTGAGATTCTGAGAAATATTTAACTTGAAATACTTGAATTTGTTGAATTTGTGGGATTCTCAACCAGAAGCAAGGAATTCCAGCCTGTTGTAGTTGTGTTCCATAAAATTCAAGTTCGCCCACTTTTCCTGTGCGGTATATTCTCCAATTGCGACTTGGTAGTATTAGTCTGGCTGTGTAGGAATCTACCTGCATAATTTGGGCAAATTTTGGGGCGGCTTTAACTTTTAGTTCGTTACTAATTGGCTCTAAAACTAATATTCCTGGTTCGGTGTTAGTGGGTTTTTCTGTAGCTTGAGAAATAGCTCTTTGTTTTTCTTCTTGCTTAATTTCTTCTAACCGCTGTAAACCTTGGCGTGCTTGTGACAAAATTTTGTTATGGGTTGTTAGCCGTAGTAGTTGGCGGTAAATTTTTTCTGCGCGCTGACGTTCTCCAGAAACTTCATGTAAGCGTCCTAGATAGAATTGTACCCAAGGATTTTCTGGCGATTCTTTAAGTAGATGTTTAATTAATTTAGCGGCTGTATTATAGTCTTTGCGTTCAAAGGCGGCGATAACTTCTTCCAGCATGACTTTTAATGAACTTGAATGAATGTCTCGCGCCAAGACGCAAAGACGCAAAAGAAGCGTTATTGTTGTGCGTGAGATATATCATTTATACTTCACAAGTAGCAGCAATCAAGGATAATGCAACAACTGGCGCTGTGACTGCGCGGAGAATACGACGGCCTAGAGACATGGGTTGAAAACCTTTATCTATCGCTAGTTCTAATTCTTTTTCTGTCCATCCTCCCTCTGGACCAATAGCGATAATTATTTCAGAAGAGGTATGAGAAATCACATTTTTGAGATGTGGATAATCTCCACGTGCTTCACAAATATAACGATGTTCCGCTAGAGATTCACTCATAGCGGTGCTAAAAGCTAGAGGTTCTAAAATCGTGGGGACAAAAGCCCGTTCTGATTGTTCAGCGGCTTCTGCGGCAATGCGCCGCCAGCGTTCTAGTTTTTGCGGACTGGGATTGAGTAAAGTGCGATCGCTCAAAATCGGTACAATACAAGTTACTCCTAACTCTGTACAACATCTGACAACATCATCAAAGCCATTTCCTTTCGGTAAAGCCAACATCAAAGTTATAGATACAGGTAACTCTGTTTTCACTTCCAGTAATTCTAAAACCTGTCCTTGTTCTCCTGTTAACTGCGCTAACCACCATTTCCCGATTCCATCCATAGCAATAAATTTATCCCCATCACGTAAGCGCAATACCCGCAATAAATAGTGTTGTTGTTGGGGTGTTAATAAAAGCTGGGTTTCTTGAAGTTGGGAAGGATTAATAGTGATGCGTTGGAGTTGAGACATGATGATTTTAGATTGGGGATTTTAAATTTGAGATTGGATCTAAAATCAATTTTCCGTTGATTAACCTTTCTTAAATCAACACTGCTTAATAAATGGCTTTTCAGTCCAAGATTTAAGACGATAGCCCATACCGTGCATGGTTTCAATAAAATCTTCAGGTGCGCCAGCTGCTTTGAGTTTCTGTCGTACACTTCTGAGATGAACTTTTACAGTATGTTCATCAGGAGATGTTTCCGTTCTCCAAATATGTTCAATTATCAGGCTGCGACTCAGGACTCGTCTACCATTTCGCAGCAGCAATTCCATTAAACTGTATTCTTTGGGTGTGAAATGAACAGGATTACCATCGTAACTTACCTCATAAGTACTGGGGTTGAGTTGCAGATGTCCCCATTCTAGAATCGGAGGGGAAACTGTGTTCCCTCGGCGCAACAAAGCGCGAATCCGAGCAAACAATTCGCCCAAGTCAACAGGTTTAATGATGTAATCGTCTCCTCCGGCATCTAAGCCAGTGATTTTGTCGCTGATTGTATCACAGGCGGTGATCATCAGGACAGGCATTTTGTAACCGTGCGATCGCAACCGATGGCACAGAGTAATACCATCAATTTCCGGTAACATCAAATCCAACAGCAGCAGGTCATAGTTTAGAGCTTTGGTACAATCCCAACCTGCTTCTCCATCTGTGGCAATATCAACAACATAAAGCTGGTCTGTGAGTGCCTCTGCCAGGGTTTCTGCCAAACGAATATCGTCTTCAACTAAAAGAATTCTCATCAGAAGTAGATGACTAGAGAGCAAATCTTAGTCATACCTTACAGGAAAAGAACAAGGTTTCTTAGCGATAAAATAGGCGTATTTTAGCCATAAAATCGGCAAAAACCCGAACTTTTTCCATGAGAGAAACAAAATACTTCTTCTAAATCTGCAATACTTCTTTACAAATCCAATTGCGAATTGTAACGATTTCGGTTTTTATACTAATCTTTCCGATTTATTTACAATTTTCTTACCTATTTATTTACACCCGACCCACTAATCTTCTAAATCAAGGCGGGTCAAGGTAATTCCTTACCAAAACCCAGTCAAAACCTAAAAAATTTAGGAGAAATTGAAGATGCTTGATGCTTTTTCTAGAGTGGTTGAACAAAGCGATCGCCAAGGTGCATATTTGAGCGATGATCAAATTAACGCTCTCTCTGCAATAGTTGGAGACAGCAACAAACGGTTAGATGTAGTAAATCGTTTAACCAGCAATGCTTCAGCAATTACAGCCAATGCTTATCGGGCATTAGTAGCTGAACAACCCAATGTATTCGGACCTGGCGGTGCGTGTTTCCACCACCGTAACCAAGCAGCTTGCATTCGTGACTTAGGCTTCATTTTGCGTTATGTCACCTACTCTGTATTGACAGGAGATGCCAGCACAATGGATGATCGTTGCTTAAATGGTTTGCGCGAAACCTACCAAGCATTAGGAACACCAGGTAGTACCGTTGCTTCCGGCATTGGTAAAATGAAAGATGCAGCGATCGCAATTGCTAACGACAGCAATGGCATTACCCGTGGTGATTGCAGCAACTTAATATCTGAACTAGCTAGTTACTTTGATCGTGCAGCAGCAGCCGTTGCTTAATAACATCAAGTTTTAAATTCATTTTGCTTGAGTCGATACATATTTTAGGGAGAAATTTTAGCCATGAAAACCCCTCTAACCGAGGCAATTGCTGCTGCTGATTCTCGTGGTGCTTACCTAAGCAACACCGAAATGCAAGCTATCTTTGGTCGTTTCAGCCGCGCTCAAGCTGGACTAGAAGCTGCTAAAGCCTTTAACCAAAACGGTCAAAAATGGGCAGAAGCTGCGGCTAATCACGTTTATAAGAAATTCCCCTACACCACTCAAATGCAGGGTCCTCAATACGCTTCTACCCCAGAAGGTAAATCTAAGTGTGTTCGTGACATCAGCCATTATCTCCGCACCATCAGCTATTGCTGTGTGGTTGGTGGCACAGGCCCACTAGATGAGTATGTAGTTGCAGGTGTAAAAGAATTTAATGCTGCTTTGGGTTTATCTCCCAGTTGGTATGTAGCAGCATTGGAATTTGTCCGCGACAACAACGGCCTATCAGGTGATGTCGCTGGAGAAGCCAATATTTACCTCAACTATGCCATCAACGCATTGAGCTAAAAATTATTAACCGATGCAAGGGGAAAGGGGAAAATTGATGATTTGTCCTTTTCCCCTTTTTCTTTTTCCCCTGCCCGAAGTTGTTTAACGGAGTTGAAACCATGACCCTTTCAATGGAAGAGCGGTTAGGCATCAGTGCGGTTGTAGACCAGAAATTGGAACTGCGCCCTAACTGGAGTGAAGACAGATTGCAACAAGTATTTCGAGCCGCTTACGAACACATTTTTGGACGTGAGCGTGTTTATGTTGGCGGAATTTTTGCTAATCAGGAATCCATGCTTCGTAATGGTCAAATTAGTGTGCGCCAATTTGTGCAAACATTAGCAAAATCCGAATTTTACAAAGAGCGATTTTTTTATAACAACTCTCAAATTCGCTTCATTGAACTAAACTACAAACATCTCTTGGGACGCGCTCCCTACGATCAGTCAGAAATCGCTTATCATACCGATATCTATGCTTCTAGTGGCTACGATGCGGAAATAGATTCTTACATTGACAGCCAAGAGTATAATAACGCCTTTGGTGATAACACAGTTCCCTACTTCCGGGGGTTCAAGTCAATTCCTGGCATGAAACAAGTAGGATTCAACCGCTTGTTTACACTGTATCGAGGTAATGGTAATAGCGATAATGCCGGCTCAAAAAGCCCCCGGTTACGGCAACAACTGGCAATGAATCTGCCTAATACTATCATTTCTCCCACCACATCTATCCGATTTGCATCTGCTCTTGGTGTGGGACAATTAAATAGTTCTCCTGCTCGCGGAGATAATCGGATGTATGTCATCGAAGTCATCGCCGGTGGTGTTGGAACAAAAGTGGCAGTCCGTCGCAGCCGACAGTCTTACACCGTGCCGTTTGATCAACTTTCCCAGAAGTATCAAGAAATTCACAAACGGGGCGGCAAAATTATCAGCATAAATCCTGTTTAAAAGTGATTGGTGATTGGTGAAATTACCAATTATAAATCTGGTGAGAAAGAATGTAGAGACGTTCCATGGAACGTCTCTACAAGAACGTCTCTAAAAGGATTCTGAATAATGCATATTGAAATTCGGTCGTTGTTTATTTAGATGAACAGGATAAATTAAATCATCTTCAAATTCATCCTGTTCATCCTTTAATCCTGTAAATCCTGTTCGCATAGCTTGGCGTTAGCCATATCTGACATGGTTGTTACTACTTCTCCTCCTGAACCCATTCTCTCTGCTGAAAGTGCCATTTCTGCCCTAGATGCAGAGGATAATCAAATTAGATATTATGCTGCTTGGTGGTTAGGAAAACATCAAATTCAATCAGCCTGTGCAGCACTTTGTCACCAACTCCAAGATGTCCGCTATCGCACAGTTCAGGGAGGCTATCCCTTACGCCGTCAGGTTGCTCGCGCTTTAGGACAACTCAAAAATATTCAAGCAGTACCCGCATTACTAGATGCCCTAAACTGTGATGAAGATGAGCAATTTCGGGAAGTTGTGATTGAGGCTTTAGGAAAAATTGGAGATTCCACCGCTGCTTCTCCCCTATTTAAACTTTTACAATCTGGTAAATCCCAACCCTACGAAGCTTTAATTGAAGCCTTAGGAGAATTGCGTGTATTAGAAGCACGTCCTTTAGTTGAGCCATTTTTACAGCATTCCTCAGAACGAGTTCAATGTGCTGCGGCGCGTTATCTTTATCTCATCACCCAACAACCAGAATATCTAGAACGCATCATTGAAAATCTTAACCATGAAAATCCCTATTTGCGCTGGGCTGCTGCCTTTGATTTAGGGGCAATTGGTCACATAGAAGCGGCTGAAGCAATTGTGCAAGCAAAAGTTGGTAATAGTCTCAAACTGTTAAACCTAAAACGTATTTTAGAAACAGTATTAGAAAGCGATAAATCAGAGTTGGAAAAACAACAAGCAACACAAACCCTATTTCAAATAATTGATGAACTATTAATACAACTTTAATAACACATACAGCAGGAGTCAGGAGTCAGGAGTCAGGAGTCAGGAGTAAAACTGGCTTTGTGTATAGGTTTCAATTTAGATTCTGTACCTCATTGATCTGCAATCTGCTGTAAACCAAACACTCTTGTTTCTCTCTTTCTTTGCGCCTCTGCGTCTCTGCGTGAGAAAAAAATTAGTTAAAAATACCTGTGATTACCAATTATGATAAATGTACAAACAGACATAACATTAGACCAACTTGTATTCCTAAGTGTGGAGTCTTTGATTGAGGCTTATCACACTTGCCCAAATCAGAATATACAGGCACGGATTATCCGCATTCTCGCCGAGCTTGGTGATGATCTCGCTTTAGATTTGCTGGTAGATGTAGTAGGTGTAGAAGTTGCCAATCACTGTCAAGGAAATGTGCGTCGGGTGGCAGCTAGGGGCTTAGAACAGATGGTTATTTCCACTACCGACCCGGAAAAGAAGACAAAGGCAATTGATAAGCTTTCTTGGGCATTATTAAACGCTGAAGATTGGGCGCTCCGTTATGCTGCGGCGGTATCTTTGGGAGGAATTGCTACAGTTGAAATCAATACTATTCTTTACCACGCTATGATGCAAGAATCAGACAGAGTGGTTAAAGAACGGATTCGGATGATATTGAATGTGTAAACTAGGCAATATTCGCCATTAACCTGACTGCGGGTCTATCGGCACGAGTTGGCAAGCGGAAACAACTCATTGGTAATGTGACAATCGCCACAGTATTGCCAAGCATATCGAAAAACTCAACGCTGTAGCCTGTTTCTAGTCCGGGAACATCATGTTGTTCAACTACTGTGCCAATATCTCCAGCATATACATTTTCTTCGGGAAAATCACGCAATAAGATTACATCTGAGTAAAGGGTAAAATTCATTAGCTGATGCTACGAGATTAGCGAACTGACAAGTCAGCGCTTGCGCTATCGCACTACTTGTTTCAATTTACCATCTTAAAAACTCATTTGGCTTTATAGACCAATTTAACCATTGCTCTAAAATATCGGATATCCGGCTAATTTGATCATCTACTTTTTTGTCAATTTCTTCAAAGCTCTCACCACTGAAAAAGTATTCCACTAAATATTTTAAATTAAAGCTAGGAGAGAGCAAGGAATTTGGTATTTTTGCAAGTTGATAATGTACTAAAATATTTCTTAATTCTATTTTTGATCGGATTTTTTTCAACTCTTTATCGTTGAGTATATTCTTAAAATAGTGCTTGGAGATTTCAGTAAGCAAATTTTGGGGATAGCAATAGTTCTGTAGCCTTTCTAGACTTGAAGCTAAATGATAAAGAGTAATGAACTTTAGCTTAAAGAAAATTTCAGGATAATTTGCCATGAGTCTAGTAAGAATATGGCGAATAAAATTTATTGTCGAAAGAAATAACAAAAGACTAAAATTAATTGATGTGGTATCATATCTGTTAAATACCGAGGGGAAAAAATCTACAGATTTCACATCTTTATAACCTAGTTTATCGTCTTGAATTATGTACGAGAAGCTATTAGTTTTTATAGGTACGAATTCAGTCCATGTACATAACTGTGCTAAATATGCTCCAAGTTCTTGAGCAACCGAATATAGTACATTCCCAATAATCGCTGTCATATCTTCACCATTTTTAGAAAGGTTTTCTTTTCCTAAACCTGTAAAAAGAAATCCTGTATGTGTTGAACCAATAATATGACCGTCATAAGCGAAAATACCTAAATCTGGTTGTAAATATCTTTTTAGTGAAGATAAACAACCTTTATGACTATTAATAAACCACTCTTCATAGAATTCAGAAATCCAATCTAATAATTCAAACGTACCACTAACTTTATTAATAGTGTCATCAAAAAATTTCACGCGCATTCTGGAATTACGTATTATTTGTTCATATTCAAATGACATTGTTTTTGTATAGTCTGGAAATGTTTTTTGAAGATAATTATATGACTCAACCGTAAAAAGTGATAAATAGGGCATCAATCCAAAAATCAGAGTACCTGCTGATTGTTGTTTCAAGAATTTTGGCATGAAGTCATGGTAGAAATGAACATCACTTTTAATCAAATTCAGTTCAAACTCTATAGCTGCTGAGTTATTCTGAAAAGACATAAATTTTAGGTTTTAGTAAAGAGTTTCTTACGTATAAGTATAATATAAAAATATGCTCAATCCATTAGGTGTTGCAATTGGATTATTTATCATTACCCTGTTCACAACTTACTACCTTCTGCAACGACAAATAACTCAACGACAACAAGCAGAAAATATCCTCCGACAGCAAACAGAAAGAGAACGTCTAGTTAGTCAAATAGCTCACCAAATTCGTAAATCTCTGAATTTAGATGAAGTGCTAGTCACCACAGTAGCAGAGGTAAAACAGTTTCTCCAAGCTGACAGAGTGCTGATTTATCGACTTTGGGAAGACGGAACTGGTAGTGCAATTACCGAAACCGTATCACCTGATTATCCTTGTATTTTGGGAGAAACATTTCCACCAGAAGTCTTTCCTAGAGAATATCATCACGCCTACACTCAAGGAAAAACTAGCACTATTACCGATATTAATAACGGTGATATTGAGCAGTGTTTGGCAGAATTTGTGAACCAGTTTGGTGTCAAAGCTAAATTAGTAGTTCCGATATTGCAAGAAGTTCGGGAAATTCTCCCCCATTCTCAACCTTATCTTTGGGGTTTGTTGATTGCTCACCAATGCAGTAATATCCGTGAATGGCAACCTTGGGAAGTAGAATTGATGGTACAATTAGCCAATCAAGTTGCGATCGCAATTCAACAGTCAGAACTCTACGCACAGTTACAAGAACTGAATATAGAACTAGAAAACCGAGTCCAACAACGCACAGAAGAACTAGCTAAAACCAATAATTCTTTACGAGCAGAAATTGTTGAGCGCAAACGTACCGAAGTTGCTTTAAATCACACCAATCAAACCCTTCAATCTCTCATTGCCGCTTCACCCCGTGCTATTTTTACTTTAGATTTAAACAACAATGTTAAAATCTGGAATCCAGCAGCCGAAAGGATGTTTGGTTGGACTGAAATAGAAATATTAGATCAGCCTAACCCCATCATGTCTGAAGACTTGGAGGAATATAAACAAATTAAACAAAATGTGGCAGCAGGTATCACACCTCCTAGCTTGGAAGTAAGTCGCTATAAAAAAGACGGTTCATTAATTGATATTGTTTTCTCAGCTGCTCCCCTCCGCAACAGCATGGGAATAATTAGTGGTATAGTAGCAGTTGTCGCAGACATTACTGAACGGAAAAGAATTGGACAGGCTTTGCGACGTAGTGAAGAAAGATTTCGCTCACTAATCGAAAATGCTCTGGATGTGATTACTATTCTAGATACAGATGGAACTATTCAATATATTAGTCCATCGGTAGAAAAAGTTTTAGGTTATCAATCTGCTAATTTGATTAATCAAAATTTTTTTGCATCTATTCATCCTGATGATTTTGTGACAACTTGTTATCACATTACCAATGCAATTAAAAATCCAGATATCCCCCTACCTGTAGAATTTCGCTACTGTCACCAAGATGGTTCTTGGCGAACTTTAGAAGCCATTAGTCAGAAATTTGTCGATGATTCTGAACTGACGCGCATTGTTGTCAATTCTCGTGATATTACCGAACGCAAACGATTAGAAGAAGTGCGGATAGCATTGGAGCGAGAAAAGGAATTAAGCGCCATGAAAATTCGGTTTTTCTCAATGGCATCCCATGAATTTCGGACACCATTAAGTGTTACTTTAGCTGCTGCCCAATTACTAGAAAATTCTCCCCATGCTTGGCAAGATGACCAAAAAAGAACTCGCAATTTACACCGCATTCAAGATTCTGTAAAAAATATGGTACAGCTTCTCGATGATATTTTAACTATCAATCGAGCAGAAACTGGTAACTTGGAATTTAACCCCAAATGGCTAGATTTAGAACAATTTTGTCGTCAGTTTGTGGAAGAAATCCGTCTTAGTGATACCTCTCGACATACACTCACTTTTATTTGTGAAGGCAGCTGGGAACAAGCATATTTAGATGAAAAATTATTGCGTTCAATTTTAGGAAATCTGTTATCAAATGCAATTAAATATTCACCAGAAAATACACAAGTTGATTTTTATCTCATCTTTGAGGAAAGGGAAGTGATAATTAAAATTTGTGATCAAGGAATTGGCATTCCTACAAATGACCTAAATGAATTATTTGAACCATTTCATCGAGGTAAAAATGTCCGTAATATTCCCGGAACAGGATTAGGTTTGGTGGTGGTGAAAAAATGCGTAGATTTACACGGAGGTAGTTTGAAAATTGTCAGCGAGTCCGGTAATGGTACAACTGTTACTGTGATATTGCCTCTGATATAACCTAATCAAGTTACTCCATATCCAGTGGAACAAAGTTGATATTCCATTTCCTGCTTTAAACAAGAAGAAATATTTATAGTGGGATGGCAATAATAAATT
>NZ_JACJTQ010000051.1 GCF_014698735.1 Anabaena catenula FACHB-362 | reverse complement strand
ATTACTGTGGGTTTGATTGTGATAGAGATGTAAATGCTGCTCGTAACTTGAGTCAAGAAGCGGTCAGGTTGACCGTATTAGCCTGTGGACTAGATCGTGCCGACACGGATAGGATGAAGCAGGAAGAAAAAGCTGGCTCTTGTTAGCATTAGTTAGCTTTTTTGTATCGGAAACAGAATAAATAGATTAACTTAATTCAACATCATAGTTCTAGTTCTAGTTGTTGTTCGTTCTCTGGCGTGGGGAAGATTTGGGGAAGTTGATCAATTTGGAAGTACTGGTGAAATTTGGGTGTGACTTGTAATGAGTATGAACGAGAATCACTGTCTCTACGTTTGCGAATGAAACCCAATTCCACAAGTTCGGGAACGTGTTGATATACTCCTGAACCGCGTAGGTTAATTAAGTCAGTTTGGAGTATAGGACTATGGAGAGCGATCGCAGCTAAAGTCCGTAAAGCTCCTACACCTAATTCTACAGGTATCAAAGTTTGTACTAAATCATGAAAATCTGACCGCACTTGCAAACTGTAACCATCGGAGGTTTCTACAACTTCCAAAGCACTATCTCGACGGGCATAATTATCCATGAGTTCAATTATGCCTTCTTCGGCTGTAGAGCGATCGCACGCGGCATACTCGGCAATTTCACTCAAGGACAAAGGTTTACCCTTTAGATAAAGAATAGCTTCTATTTTGATGGCTATAGATATATTTTTAGGCATTTTTAATCAAGAGCTAGTGGGCAGGGAGCAGGGGGGCAGGGGGCGGAGCAGGGGGAAATTGTTTCTCCCCATCTGTGCGTCTGTGCGTCTCCCCATCTCCTCAATCCTCCTCTATTACCTATTACTGAGGATAAATTCTGCGATCGCTAAATCTTGGGGAGTGGTAACTTTCAAATTAGTCTCCTCCCCTGGCACTATATGCACTTCAATACCACATTTTTCAAACAAAGCCGCATCATCCGTGACTTCCCAACCTTGACGTACACCCTCAGCATGACATTGTTTTAACAAATCAACATCAAAACCTTGGGGAGTTTGAGCCGCCCAAAGTTGACTTCGCTCTGGTGTACTTTGAATTATGCCACTTTCATCCACAACTTTAATTGTGTCTTTTACAGGTACAGCAGCAATTAACCCAGGACAATGGCGAATAGCTTCAGCACAAGCATTGAGTAAATCGGGTGTAGCTAGACAACGAGCGCCATCATGAATTAATACTTGTTTAGCATCTGCTGGTAATGCCTGCAAACCATTGTATACTGACTCCTGCCGAGTGGAACCACCAGCAATTAATTTTATGGGTTTAGTTAGTTTTAAATCAGCCATAATTGCTTTTAAGTCTTCCCAGTCATGAGGTTGGGAAATAATTCCTATCCAACTAATAGAGCTTGCTGCTTCTGCGGCCAGCATTGTCCAGGCAATAATCGGTTGTGAGCGTAAATGTAGTAAAAGTTTATTGCGATCAGCACCCATTCGTTTGCCGGTGCCAGCAGATGGAATTAGTAAATACACAACTTTCCTCAATTTTAAAACTGGGGACTAGGGACAAATCAATTCAAATTTCAAATTTCAAATTTCAAAATTAAACGGAACTTCTGCCTCATGGGGACTCCTTTTGCTAACGGATTAACCAATTACGAATTATGAATTACGAATTATCAACTACCCATTACCTATATTCCCCTAAAATAAGGAGCGAGTAAGCTTCCATAAATATTATGCGTGTAGTAGCCCTTGTACCTGGCTCAATTGGCAACCAGATTCTTTTTTTTGCCACTTTAGATGACCTGAAGCGTTATTACCCGAACGCTCAGATAGATGTCATTGTGGAACCCCGGTCAAAGGCTGCCTACCGAGTGAGCAAGTCAGTTCACGAGGTATTGACCTTTGATTACAAAGACCGTAACAGTCTAGCAGATTGGGGTAACTTGGTTGGCACGATACGCGATCGCGAATATGATGTCGCCATTGCTGTTGGACAAAGCTGGTTAGTAAGTTTGTTTCTCTGGTTAACGGGAATTCCCACACGTATTGGTTACAAAGGCAAAGGTGCTGGTTTTCTCACCAACACGATATCAATGAACACATCTCAGTATGTGGCAGCGATGTATCATGACCTGTTGCAACCTTTGGGAATTGACACACCTTGCCCAGAGTTAGCAGTAAATGTACCCAAATCAGATATTGAATGGGCGCAACAAGAGCAAAAACGGCTAGGGGTACATGAAACAGGTTACATCCTAATCTATGGTGGTTCTGGCCAGTTATCCCAAATTGATAATTCAGATACAAGCTATCCTGTAGCAAGTTGGCAGCAAATTATTCAAGATTGCCAACAAAAGCAGCCACAGTTACCAGTAGTGGTGATTAAAGAGGCTGACGATGATAAATTTGTGCGTTCACCGAAGTTGGGCGTAACGCCATCCCTTCTAGAATCTTGTCCAGATATCAAGGTTACTTCCCCCGATAATATTGGCAAGTTGACTGCCATAATTGGCGGAGCGAGTTTAATGATGTCTATCGACAGCACACCACTACAGCTAAGTGTAGCTGTTCAAACTTATACTATCGCTTTACTGGGTTCTATCAATCCAACAGAGTTGTTACCAAAAAGTGATAAATTTCTGGCGATTAAATCCCCTACTGGTAAAACAGCCGATATTTCACCTGCAACCGTTTTAGAAAAAATCTGGGGTGGTTGACTACCCATTTTAGATTTTAGATTTTAGATTTTGGATTTTGGATTCAATCAAAGATCTAAAATCCAAACTTTTCATAATCCATTTCCTACTCCGAATTATTTACTTTGGCATCACCTGAGGTTGGCACTATTAAAAATTAATTTTTTCAATCATCTCAAAGAAAGCATCATCTAACTCATAACCCAGAATTTGTGCTAGAGACTTGAGCCGAAATTGGGTGGGGATACCTTGCCCTTTCAGCCAATCACTTAAAATAAAAATTTTGTGCATCAAAAAAATTTCTAAAGCTTCAGGATTGTACTGTATGCCCTCTTTAGAACTAAACTGATGGGGTACTAACATCGCCGCGTAACGAGCTAATTCTCCCCCTTTCCAATCTAATAAAAATGGTAACCAGGGATACTTGGCATCGAGCCGCACAAACCACAAGCGCACTTCTGGAATTTCTGAAAGCTCCCGTGGATCATTTTTTTCCCGTGTATAGTTAATTTCAAAGGAAAGTAGCTGTTCGTTAGAGGGAATGGCTTTGTCTTCCAGTAGTGGTTCAATGACCGTTAATGCAGGTGACAAATCCAGATTGTTAATAGAGTCGTTATTGAGGCTGATTGTGATTGTCATTGACTGATTGGTCGCTTTTTTGATTGCTCAAAAGTAGAATCGAGAATCCACAGTAACAGCTTTTTGCAATTGATGCTAGAGCATCTGTAGCCTATTTCATACTTTTAGAGCCAAAACCCTTAAATTAGGTAGGTTTATTCGCGTCTGAGTTGCGTAGCAATGGAAGACAACCCAACAAAATCCAGAAAATGTTGGGTTTCTCTATCCTTCTACCCAACCTACAATTATTCTTAATACCAAGGGGATTGGAATATAAATATCAATCGATATCATCAGATTTTGATGGAAATAAGAATTAAAAATCTCCTGTTTTCGTTTAGTATTTCACCAACTTAAAAGAGCTAGATTTAATAATCTGATTCAATCATTTTGTTCCTTTTAATTATAAAAATTATAGGGTAAAAAATATAGGGTAGACAATGCCTACCCTAGCTTAAATTAGCTAATAGATTTATCTTCAGGGTTATAAAAAATATTAACCTAAAAGTTGTTGTTTCAGTGAACTAACTTTCTGAGATAATTCTTGCCGTGTTTCAGATTTGATGAGATAACGGAAAGTAAACCAGATGGTATAACCTAAACCAACTATCTCAAAAATGGGTGCTAACAAGGGTACATCATCAATAGCATCTAGCATTGCTAGGGCTACTTTGACTGTCACAAGGGCAGATAAGATTAAAACAAGGGTGAATAGAGCCTGCTTGTTGTTGTTCAAAACACTACCTAAATAATCAGGTAGTTGCTCTAAAAACTCGAACATTTGTCTGCTAACTCGCTGCCATTGGGCTTCAGGTTCCTTAGCGGGAGGAAGCTTTGGCAAATTTGTCGTTTCTACACCCTCAAGAGCTAACAAATCTTGAGAAGAAACTGAATTAGCTGATCCTGGTTGCTGTTGTTGAGTTTCCATAATGTTTGCCATTTGGCGGCCACAACAGTTTTGATAAGTAACTGGACTTACATTAATATACCAGTCTAGACTCACAATACCCAAGTCGAAAATATTTCTCTTTGGACAGAGAACTTTAGTTAAGCTCTCTGACTCACATCTTGCACCTTCTCAATTAGGGCAATTCTCTTGCCCGCACTACGAAATAATGATTAAAGACTTTTATTTTCGCAATCAGAGAATGGTGTCAGATATCAGGAGAATTAGTGATGCTAACTGTTAACGGCTTCAGTTTGTTGGTTGTATAACATTAGCTTTGACAACTACATTTTTCACTCCCTTAATTTCTTTTGCCAAAGGTTCAATCTTGGCTAACTGCTCTTGCTTGCTCACAGTTCCCGCTACTGTAACTGTACCCTCTTTGGTCGCATTAACTGTTAATGCACCACCAGGAATATTAGCCTCTAATTTAGAACGGACTTCACTTGCCAAGTCGGCAGCGGCTCTATCAGTATCACCACCAGTAGCTAGATTTCGCTCTTCACGAGCGCGGATATCAGAATTGAGTTGTCTTCTGCGGAGTTCACTTTGGGCATCTTCTTGAGCATCTTGTGTGGTTTGTGCAGCCGGACTTGCTGGAACTTCTCCAGCATCAGGTGCAGTGACACTTGTCTTGGAAGTATTATCACAAGCAACACTAAAAAGTAAAACTGAACCAATTAAGAATGAAGTTAGCCTTTTCATGTGTTTAGGTCTTGATATAAGGGTGAAAACGTGAATTCTTGGAGTGAACTAGAAAGGAAATAAGAGCAAAATTTTCATGATCTTGCTCCTGAATAGAATCGGAATTAAACCGCTTTTGTCCGATGATCAACTACAATTACGGGCGGTTCTCCAGGGTGATGACTAGGAAGAGTTTCAGTGTGTTTTACTGGCTCGACACTAGGTTGATATTTGCCGACATCGCGGGCATCATAAATGGCAAATTCTTCAATTCCTAGCCGTTGGAGAATACTTTGAGCTTGGTGTATTTGGGCTTCTGTACCATCAACAATTAATAAGTAATCACCTCTTTGAAAGCGATCGCTATAAATTCGCGCCCGTTCTTCCGGAATTCCTAAACCAACAAGTCCCCCAGCAATACCCCCAACTGCTGCACCTACAGCACCACCAGTTAGGGTTGTGGCCAAAGCTGTAGCTACAGCACCACCTGCGATTACGGGTCCTACTCCGGGAATTGCTAAAGCCCCAAGGCCAACTAATAACCCACCTAATCCACCTAAGGCACCACCTGTAGCTGCTCCAGCTTTTAACCCTTCGTCTGCTTTATTACCTATCCCGGATTTCTCACGGATATTGCCATCTTTAGCAATTAAAGACACTTGGGTCATTGGAAAACCAGCATTTCGTAATTCTCTTAGTGCTGATTCCGCATCTCGCTGATGAGAAAATACCCCTATTGCTCTTCTGGTAGTTTGCACAGGTACAACAGGTACATTTACATCGTGATGAGCAACACCTGTAGTTGGCTGTTCCCTATTCGGCTGATCATAAACTTCAAAGTCTTCAATTCCCCGACGATGAAGAATCTCTCTTGCTCTAGAAAGTTCTGCATCTGTACCATCGATGATAACTAAATAAGCTCCTTCTTCGACTCTTTGGTGATAAGCTCTGGCTCGTTCTTCGGGAATTCCTAAACCAATTAAACCCCCAATTAAGCTACCTGCTACTGCACCAATACCAGCACCAGCGAGAGTTGTGGCTAAGGTGGTTGCTATTCCTCCAGCCAGCATGATTGGCCCAATTCCGGGAATTGCTAAAGTCCCAAGACCAATTAATAAGCCAGTCAATCCACCCACTGCACCACCAGAAATCCCCCCTACTTTTGCGCCTTCGTCAGACTTATCTCCAACTTTCTCTGTGACTTGTGTACCAGCAATCTCGTCTCTGTCATCTCTATCTTTGGCGATAATAGAAACTCTATCCATTGCAAAGCCTGAATTTTTCAATTCATGCAATGCTTGTTCAGCATCACGACGATGGGAGAATACGCCTATAGCACGTCTATGTACACCTATAACCATACTTAATATTCCTCCAGAAATATAAAAGAATTATTCCCGAATTTATTCCAGGCAATAACTCTATTACTACATGGTTTAATTAGGTTTTCATCAATCTATTGGAGGAAGTTACAGTTCTATCATTAGGTATAGATAAACTCTCAATTATGCATTAATAGCAAGATTATAACTTACGTAAAAACTTTCTCTTTCTTTTTATTTAGACCTTTTCTCTGTGTCTTGTGCGTAAATCCTCAAGATAATAATCTAGCCATATTTTTAGACAAAAAGTAGTAATTCTCAGCTTTTATCTGACTGTTAACTAATCCTAACTAATAAATCATTAGATAAATTTAAGTGATGTAGATCACAATAGCCTTGGTTTTGAATCATTGATAAATAATAAAATTATCATCTATATTTTAAGTAGAAGAGTAAGCTATATTTCAATAAAACATCAACATTTAAGTAATGATTGACTGATTGAGGGGGAATTAGACTGACAATGATAGAAAAATTATTATTAGCATCTATTTTAACGTTTAGTTTTAGCTTATTTACTGATATGGGGTTGTATAGTTCCACATATAAGCTCGCTAAAACTACTTCACACCACCAAGAGGCTTTTACTCTGACTCAACGTCGCCAAACCAATGATAAATCTGTATTAGAGGCAGATACGGTAGTCGATTGATTCAGATTACTAATATCATCATAGAAGTATAAATATCAATGTATTACGATTAAGTTCTCATAAGATATATTTTGACACTGAGTATGAAAAGCCAAATTCTATATACAGCAGCATTTTTGTTAACAATCAGCTTACCCGCAACTGCCCAAACATCAAATTATGAAGCTATAAAACAGTTATTAGCAACTAAACAATGTCAAAACTGTAACCTCCGCAATGCAGGTTTAGCCATGTCTGACTTATCAGAAGCTAATTTAAACGGTGCAGATTTGCGGGGTGCAAACCTCAGCCGAGCAAACTTGAGTGGGGCTGATTTGCGGGGTGCAAACTTGACTGGGGCTAGTTTATTTGGTGTGAACTTAAGTGAGGCTAAACTCAGCGGTGCGAATCTCACGGGTGCTAATTTGGGAAATACCTATTTAGTGAATGCAGAATTGAATGATGCTAATCTCCAAGGTACTAACTTCCAAGGTGCAGTTGGTATACCTTCACAAATTGCTAAACCAGAAGAATTTTATGCTTGGGGTGTAGCAGCAGCAGAAAAAGGCAACCTTAAACCGGCTATTGATTATTTTAGCCAAGCGATCGCACTTAAACCAGACTACGCAGGTGCATATTTATCTCGTGGTGTAGCTAGTTACCAAGGCTTAGACCGAAAAAGCGCCTTAGAAGATGCTACAACCGCAGCCAAGCTATTTGAAGAGCAAAAAAATGCTGAGGGAGCGCTAACAGCACAAGCTTTTATTTTGGAACTGAAAACACCTTACACAGAAAACGTCAAACCTAGTAAACCCAGCTTTATGGATTTTGCCGGTAGTGTAGGTTCAGTATTACTCCAGTTTCTTCCTTTTTAGGGTTAAGCTTCCCCGGTCTGAAGACGCGGGGATTTCCGAAGAGTCCATAAAAAGACTTTCTTAGGCTGACTTAGGTTGAGTCGAAGGGGAATAGTTGGGTAAGGTTTGAACGTCATCTGGTGATGCTTCCCCTCGACTCTACCTCCCGGCTGTACACCTATTTAAGCCAAAAATTCTCTTGTTTACAAACTGGAGTGTTTATCATTGTAAGCAGTAACACCTACTTGGCACTTTTTTGTTATAGGAGTGATTGCCATCTGAGTGGATACCCTTCCTGGAGCTTATGCATCCAAGTAGATGATTTGAGTCTGTGCGTTGTTATCCTATTAAAACCATTTTATTTAGAGAACTCCACAAAAAGAAATGCTCGATGTCATTCTGATAGCGCAGCGTGGCGTAAGCCATACGAAACGAAGTGTAGTGAAGAATCCTCCGAGATGCTAGAGCCTCCGGCTCCCGTAAGGGATACGTTTCGCTTTGCTACACTCAGCATGACAAAACAGGATCATTTATTTTGTGGCTTATTCTTAAGAATATACGAGATTAACATGATATGTTGAGGATTATGACTAGGTATCCATTCCTTCTTGTTTATTTTACCTCTATCTGAGCATAATTCATTTGCTCCAATTCTCATGTCATGATGTAATTTAACTATCCTATACTTAGGAAATAATTTAACTAAATGTTCTTCAACTTTGTTTTTACTTTCAATTAGGCACTTTATTTGTGCTTTTTTAGAGTCAGTTTTCAGCACGTCGTATTCGCATATTTTATCTCCTAATTTAGTTAAAATTTTTTCCTCATTCTTCATATTAATAGTGTATATATGTTTATATATATTCTCACTGTTAATAATTCCTACTGGCTTTGCACAAGCCTGGGCATAGGCTTTCATTTTATATGAATCCTGAATAAAAATAGCTACTATGTTAAAAAATAATGTAACTATCGCTAAACTAATGGAATTAATTTTCTTTTGTACTATCATTTTTTCTCTTCTTCCTTTGATAAACAACCTAGTTTTTTCAACCTTAACCAATTTAAACATTTTTCAGCTAAAAATTTCCATCTCTCTGCATCTAGCTTACTACTATTACTTTCGTCACGATATTTAATGCAAGAGTGGTGCCAATATCCGGTTGTTCCGTCCTTTTTTATAGAGTTAATAGATTTATCTGTAGATTTTTCATTGGCTTGGTACTCCTTTACTTGTCCCATTAAACAATAAGGAGAAGCACGTTGTTTATCTATAGCTATGGCCTCATTTAAATACCTTTCAGCCTCTAAATAACGCTTTTGTTCTAGATAAGCCCAGCCGAGATTTTTATTTAGTGCATATTTTAAGTCTCGATCTTCAATTTTTCTATTTAAAGCTTCATCTAATAATCCAATAGCTTTATCATAATCTTTATCTAAAATATATAAACGCGATAGACTGTTATACGCGTTTATATAATCTCCTTGCATCGCTAAACTATATTCTGTACGAGCGCGTTCAAAATCTTGTAATTTCTCATAAATTTGTCCAAGCTTATAGTGAGAACTCCAATCTTCAGAATTTAATTTTATAGCTCTGTTATAGTATATTTGAGCTTTGGCTAGATTTCTTTTACCACGTTGTTCATCTGCTTCTCCTCTGTAATAATGACCAATCGTAGGTAGAGAGACGCGGAAGACGATTAAAGAGAGAAAAAGTAATGCAGCAATCCCAAATTTAAATTCAACTTGAAAGTGTTTAGGTATCTTCAGCCTTATAAGAATGCGTTCAACTGCTTCTTGTCCTGCTTTAGTTAATGCGCCTCCAGCTGCTATTAAAGTCAATATGCTTTGAGTTGTAATTGTAAAAGCTCCGAATGTGTCTGGAACACCAGTCAGAATGCGAGAAGAAATATCAACCACCAAGCTAACGCTTGCAGTTAGGCATATGATACTGCCAGCACTATAAACCCAATCCCTTCTGTCGTGTTTATGTGGTGGTGGTTCAAGAAGCCACCACCAAGCATCAGTCGAAGGACATAGACTAACACGCCAATCGGATAATTGAACTGATGTGGTGATTACTTCAGTTTGTTTCTTCAAACGTTCATCTAATATGAAGAGTTCTATCAGATGAGAGCTTTGATAATTCTGAGTTTTATCACTAATTAATATATGAATTTCATCACGCGCTTTTAGTAATTCTAGAATTTCTGATTGAGAAGGATTATTAGCTGTCTCAATTGTTGTTAAAGCCTTATTATAACGTTCAATAGCGACTTTTAAAATAGAATTTTCATCGGCTCGCATACATTTTATCTTCACATTGAAGTTTCATCAAAACTAACGTAATAAATACTGACGTATTTAAGTGTAAAATATAATAAGTAATAATCAGCAGCTTATAGAAGCAAAACAGAGTATAACCGTGATAATTATAGCTTAAATAAGTGAAAGAGCTGCACTATTGTACCTAATAACAAGCTACAGCGATAAAGTAGCGTAGGTGTCGTAGTTCCATATTTATGATACTTTATAAGTCTCAATTTCCAATAAATATATATTGGACATCTCAAAAAAGTATACATATCATACTCGTACAGAGATTTAATTGAGATAAGAGTAATGAGTGAAAAAACAATGCCAGAAAATTTAAAGAGTAAAGTTGTTACGCAAGGTGTGCAGCGATCGCCAAATCGGGCTATGCTGCGAGCAGTTGGTTTCAAAGATGAAGATTTCAACAAAGCTATTGTCGGTATTGCCAACGGTTACAGCACCATCACCCCCTGTAACATGGGGATTAATCAACTGGCACAAAGGGCAGAAAGTAGCGTCAAAAATGCCGGTGCAATGCCCCAAATCTTCGGTACTATTACGATTAGTGATGGGATTTCAATGGGAACCGAAGGGATGAAATATTCCCTCGTGTCGCGGGAAGTAATTGCGGATTCCATTGAAACTGCCTGTACAGGGCAAAGTATGGATGGTGTCCTGGCTATAGGTGGTTGTGATAAAAATATGCCAGGGGCAATGTTAGCGATCGCCCGCATGAATATCCCAGCTATCTTTGTTTATGGTGGCACAATCAAACCCGGACATTATAACGGTAAAGATTTAACCGTTGTCAGTTCCTTTGAAGCCGTTGGTCAATACAGCGCTGGTAAAATTGACGAAGCAGAACTATTAGCAGTCGAAACTCGCGCTTGTCCTGGTGCTGGTTCATGTGGGGGAATGTTCACAGCCAATACCATGTCTTCAGCATTTGAAGCATTGGGCATGAGTTTACCTTATTCCTCGACAATGGCCGCCGAAGATGCGGAAAAAGCAGATAGCACTGAAAAATCTGCCTTTGTCTTAGTCGAAGCCATTCGTAAGCAGATATTACCCCGGCAAATTATCACCCGCAAATCTATCGAAAATGCTATTTCGGTAATTATGGCTGTTGGTGGTTCCACCAATGCAGTTTTACATTTTCTAGCGATCGCTCGCGCAGCTGGTGTAGAACTAAATTTAGACGACTTTGAAACTATTCGCGGACGTGTGCCTGTATTGTGTGATTTAAAACCTAGCGGTAAATATGTCGCCACGGACTTACACAAAGCTGGTGGTATTCCCCAAGTCATGAAAATGCTATTAGCCCATGACTTATTACATGGTGACTGTATAACAATTAGTGGTGAAACCATAGCCGAAGTTTTAGCAGACATACCAGTAGAACCACGCAGCGATCAAGATGTAATTCGTCCTTGGGATAACCCAATGTATGCCCAAGGACACCTAGCCATTCTCAAAGGCAACTTAGCCACAGAAGGTGCAGTTGCCAAAATTACAGGCGTGAAAAAGCCCATCATTACCGGGCCAGCTAGGGTATTTGAATCTGAGGAATCTTGCTTAGATGCGATTTTGGCAGGTAAAATCAAAGCCGGTGACGTGATTATTATTCGTTACGAAGGCCCCAAAGGCGGACCCGGAATGCGAGAAATGCTGGCTCCCACCTCAGCAATTATCGGTGCTGGTTTAGGAGATGCAGTGGGCTTAATTACCGACGGACGCTTTTCGGGTGGTACTTACGGGATGGTAGTTGGACACGTAGCCCCAGAAGCAGCAGTGGGAGGAAATATCGCCCTAGTAGAAGAAGGTGATAGTATCACAATTGACGCTAATGCTCGCCTGTTGCAAGTGAATGTATCAGACGTAGAACTAGCTAGTCGTCGTGCCAACTGGAAACCTCCCGCACCCCGTTATACTCAAGGCGTTTTGGCAAAATATGCCAAATTAGTAGCTTCTAGTAGTGTCGGTGCAGTCACAGATTTGGACTTATTTGCTAATTAGGGCTGGCTGAATAAACGCAAAAATACTAATAGATAAGGCTTTCAGACTCTTTGATGTGAAAAACCTGGCACTTTTTCCAGGAGGAGTTTCAAAAAGAAAGCATTTTTAGCGGACTGGGAGGAAAATTTACCGATAGCAAATGGTTGAAACTATTCCCTATTCCCTATTCCCTATTCCCTGTCTTCACGAAAAGACTTTTTCCGCAAACCCTAATTAGACATAGGAGAATAAAAAATAGACTTTTCAAAGCCTCTCTCCCTGTGGGGGAGAGGTTGGGAGAGGGGTTTTTAGGTAAACTTTATTATTTTGCAAACTTCCTCCAAGAGGATATATAAAAAACCAAGAGTGTCCAAACCGCATGGTATAAATTTGTTTATTTTCCCAAGATATATCTAAAGATAGATTGCAGGTTAAGCTTAAGCTCAGGCTATATTTGCTATAACAGTAAACAAAGAAATATAAGCAATCATTGTATAGTAAAAAATAACAAACTTATTAAAATTTGCGGATATGACCATTTCCTCAGCAGGATTAGATTGACGTGATTGGTTCAGATATAAAGCTTAATTTATTCGCTCGTCAACTCTCAGTGAAACTGGGAATTATCACTGCTTTTATTGGTTTTTCTGTTTTAATAGCATGGATCTTTAATCTGCCAGTCCTCAAGAGTGTGCTGCCAGGACTAGTGACAATGAAAGTTAACTCTGCTTTAGGGTTTATTTTCAGTGGAACTTCCCTTTGGTTTTGGCATCAGCCTCGTCAACAGAAACTATTTCCACCTCAATTACTATCCCAATTTTTGGCAGTTATTGTCACGTTGATTGGTTTATTGACACTCATTCAGTATGGCTTCAACATTAATTTAAGAATTGATGAATTACTGATTAAGGAATCGATAAATGCTGTTGCCACTTTTAGTCCAGGAAGGATGGCATTAAGTACAGCCCTTTGCTTGTTTTGGATAGGGTTAGCCCTAATTTTTTTGTCAAAACGAATGATTAGCATTGCCCAAGGGTTAGCTTTAGGAAGCTTTTTAATAGCCCTGTTGGGATTGTTAGGCTACGTATTTAGAATTAGTGTATTTTATTACTTGATGCCGGTTACGGCTATGGCACTACATACAAGTGTAGGTTTGATATTGCTGGGGCTAGGGGTTTTATTGGCTTGTCCTGAAGGGGGTTGGATGAAGGTGGTGATGAGTCCTTACTTGGGTGGAGTCATTATTCGTAGCCTCTTACCAGTGATTATTGGCACTCCTGTTTTGAATACAGCATTATTTATGTTAGCCCATCGAAACAATCTACTTCCACCAGAAGCTGGATTTGTAATCAGAGCAATTGTGAATATCTTTATGCTAGGTGGAGTAGTTTGGTGGAATGCTAAATATCTTAATGCAATTGATCAAAAACAACAGGAATATCAACAGGCACTGAAAGAAAGTAATGAAAATTTAGAAGTACGAGTTCAGAAGCGCACAGCCCAATTAGAGGCTGCAAATAATGCTTTGAATGAAAGCCGTTTTAAATTAAGTAATCTAATCAATACCTTGCCAGGAATTGTTTTTTGTCGTCATGAAAATGTAAATTGGGCAGTTCAGGATGTGAGTGATGGTTGTTTAGCCGTCACAGGCTATAGCAAAGAAGAATTATGTGGTCTTGAGGATTGCAAGTTTCAAAATTTGATTGTGGTGGAGGATTTACCTAAAATTGCAGCGGCGATTCAAACAGCGATTCCTAGGTCGCGCTTTCCTGCGGAACACTACGTGAACGCTATCGCTGACAATATTTTCTACCAAGTCGAGTATCGCATTCATAGCAAATTAGGTGAAGAGAAATGGTTATGGGAAAAAGGCATCGCCACCGCCGTTGATGGGCAATTACAAACCATTCAAGGCTTTATCACTGAGATCACATCCCTCAAACAAACACAAGAAGCTCTGAGCAACAGTGAAGAACGCTGGCGATTGGCAACAAGTGCCGCCCTAGATGCTATATGGGAATGGGATGCTGCCAGCAATATGACCACATTCTCTGAACGTTGGTTTAGCTTATTAGGAGAAAAACCCCAAAGTTTCACCATAACTAGATCAGAATGGGCTAATCGTCTTCATCCCGATGACTACGAACGGGTAATCAAGTCTGTGGAAAATCATTTGCTCAACAAAACTCCCAAATATCACAGTGAATATCGGGTTCGTCATCAAGATGGTAGCTATAAATGGGTTGCATCTCAAGCAATTGCTCAGTGGGATGAACAAGGTAATCCGATTCGCATGATAGGGTCAATTGCAGATATTACTGAACGCAAGCAGACAGAAGAAGCTCTGCGTGAGAGTGAGTCGAAGTTTCGGGAATTAGCGGAAAATATTCATGAGGTTTTTCATATCAACTCAGCAGACTTAAGTGAGATTTTATATGTCAGCCCTGGCTATGAGGAAGTTTGGGGGCAGAGTTGTGAAAGCTTATACCGAAACCCAGAATCTTGGCATGAGTCTATCCACCCAGAAGATGGCGATCGCATTTTGGCAGCTTGCGCCCGTCTGATTCAAGGTGAACCACTACAGCAGGAATATCGGATTATTCGTCCCAGTGGGGAAATTTTTTGGATTTTTGCACGTGTTTTTCCTATTTACAGCCTATCTGGGGAAATATTACGCCATGTGGGTATTGCGGCAAATATCACCGAACGTAAACAAGCAGAACAGAAAATTTGGGAACTCAATCAGCAATTAGAGATGCGAGTCCAGCAACGCACCGCAGAACTTACCGCTGCTAACAAAGAACTAGAATCATTTTCTTACTCTGTTTCCCATGATTTACGTTCTCCTCTACGCGGTATTGATGGCTTTAGCAAAGCATTACTAGAGCGATATGAAGATCAATTAGATGAGAAAGGCAAGCATTATCTAACTCGTATCCGTAGTGGAACACAGCGAATGGGAGAACTGATTGATAATTTGCTGCAACTCTCACGGGTAACTCGTAGTCAGATGCGACCTACTCAAGTTAATCTGAGTGCGATCGCTCACGAAATCGCCCAAGAACTCAGTGAAAGCAATCCAGAACGCCAAGTAAATTGGCTCATTTCCCCCGATTTGATTGTCAGCGGCGATCATCAACTTTTACGGATTATTCTGGAAAACCTCCTCAACAATGCCTGGAAATTTACCTCAGTCAAAATTCAGTCAAACATTGAGCTAAGTTGTATGAACTGTCAAAGAAACAATACTTCTTTATTAGCCTATTTTGTACGTGATAATGGAGTTGGCTTTGATGCTGCTTATGCTAATAAGCTATTTCAACCATTTCAACGCCTCCATACGGTGGAAGAATTTCCTGGCACAGGTATTGGTTTAGCAACTGTGCAAAGAATTATTCACCGTCACGGAGGTGATGTATGGGCAGAAAGTTTGGTTGGGGAAGGAGCAACTTTTTACTTTACACTACATCCTTAACCTTAATGTTTTAAAATCCTGATCACAGTTATAAACTGGAGAAATTTTTTCAATTAATGCCTTTCAATTGAGCGAATTTATGGCTTATAGAACTGCAATTAATCTTTTTTCCCAATCATCAGTTGTAGTTCTCCGAGTAAAAATAATGAGTGAATTCTACAATTAATAGAAAACATAAGGTATAATCCAAAAGAACATGAGAGCAACAAATACACTACTTATTGTTGAGGACAACCCTGATGATGTAGAGTTAACACTACTAGCATTTGAAAAATCAGTACTGCAAGAAAATATTGTCATCGCTAGAGATGGGGTTGAAGCCATCAACTATTTATTTTCAAATAATTCAAGTTCAGATCCCTTACCGGATTTGATTTTGCTAGATTTGCAGCTACCTCGAATCAATGGCTTGGAAGTTCTCCGGCAAATTCGATCTAATTCTCGAACTCGATTGTTACCTATTGTGATTTTGACGACCTCTCATGAAGAGAGTGATCGGCTTCAAGGCTATGGTTTGGGTTGCAACAGTTATATCCGCAAACCTGTTGATTATGATGAATTTGTAAATGTCATACAACAGCTAGGAAAGTACTGGTTAGTTTTAAACAGTCCTCCTCCCAATACCTAATAAACCTAATTATTATGAATAATAAAATCAAAGCTCTGATTGTTGAAGACAACCGAGATGATGCCGAACTGCTTGTATTAGAGTTAGAACGTGCAAATTACGAAGTAGTTTATCAACAGGTTGACACATATGAAGCAATGGCAGAAGCTCTTGATACTCATGAATGGGATGTCATTCTCACAGATTATTCCATGCCTCTGTTTAGTGCGAACAAGGCACTTGAACTAGTCAAGCAGCGTCAACTTGATATTCCTTTTATTGTAGTTTCTGGTTCCATTGGTGAGGAAACAGCCATTGATTTAATGATATCTGGAGCGCACGATTATTTACTCAAGCAAAATCTCACTCGACTGATTCCAGCTATTACTCGTGAATTGCGAGAAGCCCAGATGCGAAGTGAACACAAGCAAGCATTGGAAAGAGTTAAATTTTTAGCTTTTTATGATGAATTAACTAACTTACCTAATCGTCATGCTTTCTTAAATATATTACAGGAATATCTTCAGGATGACCATATATTTGCAGTAGTTTTTTTAGATATTGACCAATATCGAAAGATTAAATATGGCTTTGGGCATAATAAAAGTGAACAACTACTTATTGAAGTAGGAAAACGTCTGCAAGACACTTTACGTCCTGGTGATTATTTAGCACGAATAGGAAAAGATGAATTTGCACTACTGCTAAAAAATTTCTGTCATGTCAGTGAGGCAGAAGCCATAGGCAACAAGGTGCATCAAGTACTTGATCCTCCTTTCGATTTGGAAGGCTTCTTAATTTATGCGTCAATTACTATTGGTATAGTCCATTCTTCAATGGATTTTAAAGAAGCAGAAGAGTTTTTGCGGGCAGCAGAAATTGCCAATTACACTGCAAAGGAACAGGGATTAAAATATCCCACAGTTGTGTACAATCGCAGTATGCAAACGGAAGCATCAAATCGGTTACAGATGGAAACTGATTTGAGAAAAGCGATTAGCAATCAGGAGTTACAACTTTTCTATCAGCCAATCTTTTCCCTAAATCCTAACCGAGTAGTCGGTTTTGAAGCACTAATACGCTGGAAACATCCTGAACAAGGATGGATATCACCCGATGAATTTATTCCCTTAGCGGAACAAACGGGGCTGATTATTCCCCTTGGTGATTGGATTTTAGAAGCAGCTTGCCAACAATTAACTATCTGGAAAAGTCAGTTAGCAGATTATCTACCTTTGAGTGTGGCAGTAAATTTATCAGGAGTTCAATTAAATGAACCAGAATTAGTACCAAAAATTATCCATCAATATGAATCGCTGAATTTGGATCAGTTAAAGCTGAAACTGGAAATTACAGAAAGTACGCTGATGCATAATACACAAACAATCATTTCCAGTTTGGAAGCATTTCGAGCAGCGGGTATTCAGATTAGCCTTGATGATTTTGGTACTGGTTATTCTTCCTTATCTTATTTGCACGGTTTGCCCATCGATACCGTAAAAATCGATCGCTCTTTTGTATCTCGTATCCAGAAAAATGAGCGAAACTTGGGAATATTGCAAGCGATAATTACCTTAGCCCACACTCTAAACTTAGATATAGTTGCCGAAGGGATAGAGACAGTTGAACAACGTGATAAATTGCGATCGCTAGGCTGCAATTATGGACAAGGCTATTTATTCTCTAAACCTATGCCAGCATCTCTAGTCAAGGACTGGCTTCAAAGAACCACAAGAGAATTCAGTGTTTCTTTAGTACCTATTATCCCCAATAATAGTAGATTAAGCCTCAAAGCCTGATAAAATCTACATCTAATCTCTGTATGTATAGTTGGCTAACTGGTGAACATATTCAAAATACAATTACCTCTTACTTACATAAGTTTGTTACAGAAGAACCAATATTTTTAAAACTTTTACAAATACTGGGTTGGGGGGTTAATCATCCCCTTGTCAGTTTAGTAATACTGCTTTTTATGATGGCTATCCTTTGGATTATCATCAAAGCAATTGTGCGTTTAATTGAAACAGCTAGTTGGTCAATATTGAAATTTCCATTAAAGTTAATTCAATTTTTGATTAAGATTAGTTATTTTACCTTTAATAGTTTTAAAGGTAATAATGATAATTCAGAATTAATTGCTGCAAATTCCATAGCAATTCATCAAGATAAGCAAAAAAGATTAACAGAAATTCGTCGTCGTCTAGAAACAATTCAAGAAGAACAACAGCAACTATTGCAAGAAGCAGCAGAACTAATTGCTACAGAAACAATGGGGATCAAAATCAAAGAATTACAATTAAATCAAATCATTGCTAATTCCAGCGAGTCGGAGATAACTGGCTAATAATATCATCTTCCTGTCCAGATACAAATTTAGCAAAACGTTCTGCTAATGGCAGTACAAGAACTAAGGGACTACTGAAACCTGAGAAAATATGAATTCCCTCAAATTCGGGAATAGCACCAATCAAGGGCAATTTATCCTTACTAAATGCCACTAAACAATGATGCCAAATTCCTGGTAAGCTTCCCAAAGCTGGTAATATTTGTGTGATACTTGTTCTCAACCATCTTTCACTTGCTTCTGAGTTAACTTGAGCATCAGGATCTGTGAGAACACGACTAATTTGACCTAATCGCAAACTACCATCAAGAAACTGCACTGCACCCGCATCTAAAATAGGTGCTACTATCTCGTTACCAACTTCATCCCATAATTCATCAACTTGAGTTGATTCGGTATCCAATTTAAATCTTTGCAGATTAGCTGGCATTACTAAAGTATTCAACCGTAGTTCTATAGGTGGTATTTCAATGATTTCTGCATGAGAAAAATACAGCTTGATAGAAATCCCAGATGATTTTAGTAATTTTCGACTAATTCCACCAGCACAGATAGCAATATTAGCACTTTGGAAGATTCCAGTAGTTGTCTTTACACCTGTAAATTTTCCTGTATTTGTAGTTAGAAATCCTAATACTTGGGAAATCTCCATTTCTCCCCCAAGACGCAACATAGCTTGAATGTATGCTTGTGCTGTTTTTTCGGGATGGATATGTCCGTGTTTAACAGTTAAAGCGCCAGATATTGCATCTTTATTTAGCAATGGTTCTAATTCACAAGCTTCTTTAATACTGAGTAAACGTGGTGGAATGGCAACCTGTGCATAGGATGTAGCTGTTGCTTCTGGGTTTGCATTAGTAGCAATAGTTAGTAGTAAATCTAATTCCTTAAATTCAGTATCAGCATCTAATTCTTGAGATAAAATACGGTGACGGGCTATACTTTCTTGATATAGTTGGTGTGTAATGGGTGTAGTTGCTGCCCAATAAGAAATGCCACCATAACTATAGCGAGTTGCGTTCTGTGGTGTTGTCTGTTGTTCTAGTAAAAGTACAGAAAAGCCTGTTTTCGCTAATTCATAAGCAAGTGCAGCACCTGTAATTCCCGCACCAACAACAATCCAATCGTAAGTTTTCATAGGTTTTTGACTCTAATATTTAAATCTAATATTTGAACAGTGGGAATTATGTTATGAACATCCGTTGTGAAACTCTGTTAGATTATTCAGCAATAGCTGAGGTAAATACCCTAGCTTTCCAGGGTGAAACTGAAGCTAAACTTATTGAAAAAATTCGTTCTTCCGACAGATATATTCCAGAATTATCGTTAGTTATAGAAATTCAAGGTAAGATAGTCGGTCATATTCTTTACAGCTATATTAATTTAGTGAGTGAAAAAATTCTACCAGTTCTTGGTTTAGCACCTCTAGCAGTTCATCCAGAATTTCAAAAACAGGGAATTGGTAGCACATTAGTAAAAGCCAGTTTAGAAATAGCAGATACCAGAGGAGACGCTATAGTTATTGTACTTGGTCATCCTGCTTTCTATAGCCGTTTTGGTTTTCAGCCATCAGTTGATTATCAAATAGAATCTCCTTTTCCAGTACCGGATGATGTTTTTATGGTGAAAACATTATCAAGTTATGAGAAAAAATATAAGGGTAAAGTTGTTTATCCACCTGCCTTTAACGGGGTTTGATATTCAAATTAAACTAATCACGTTACTGCAACTTATACCCTGTTTTTCTAATACTGCTGCAACTCGTAGAATTAATGCTTCATTATAGGGTGCAGCTATCAACTGTACTCCTAAAGGTAAAGAATTTTCTTGATTAATGGGAACTGATAAAACGGGTAAACCAATAAAAGATAATGGTTGAGTGAATAAACCCAAATGCGGACGAACGAGAATTTCTTCATTGTTTAAAATCATAGTTTGTTGACCAATTAATGGCGCTGGAATTGGTGTTGTAGGGGCAATAATTATATCTACATTTTTAAATATTTCTCTGACTTTATCTCTATACCAGCTTCTAAATCGTTGGGCTTGGATATACCAATGATTAGGAATTAATGCACCTGCCAAAAATCGATCTCGCGTAGCAAAATCAAAGTCTTGGGGACGATTTTTTAATTTATCTAAATGTAAATTTGCACCTTCACAAGCTGTAATTATAAAAGCCGCAGCCCTGGCAATTTTTGCTTCCGGTATTGTGACATATTCTGTGACATTTAACGCTTCAGCTACTTTTTGGACTGCTGCTAAAGCTGCTGGTTCTGCATTTTGGGTAAAATAATCATCTGCAATGGCAATTTTAATATTATATATATCATTATTTAGTTGTAGTAAAGATTTTTCAATCGGACGTTTTGTACAAATTGGATCTTTTTCATCCTCCCCTTGTAAAACATCAAAAATTGTTGCAATATCTCTAACTGAATTTGCAAAATGACCGATATGATCTAAACTACTAGAAAATAATTTTACACCTGCACGAGACAACCTTCCATAAGTGGGTTTAAACCCAAATACACCACACAAAGCCGCAGGAACACGAATGGAACCGTTAGTATCTGAACCCAAAGAAAAAGGAACTAAACCCGCAGCAACCACAGCAGCAGAACCACCGGAAGAACCCCCCGCAACACGATTTAAATCATGGGGGTTGTGAGTTGCACCATAATGGGCATTTTCTGTCACAAATCCATAAGCATATTCATCCATATTTAGCGCACCAATTAGCAACGCACCAGCTTGTTTTAATTTAGTAATTGCAGTTGCGTCTTGGGTAGCAGTCGCATTTTCGGCGTTGATTTTTGCACCTGCTAATGTTGTTAAATCAGCAATATCAAAAAGGTTTTTAACTGCAAAAGGTACACCAGCTAAAACACCGGGATTTTTACCTTCAGCAATTTCTCTATCAATACGTGCTGCATCTTGTAAAGCTGTTTCTGCGGTAATAGTTGTAAAGCAATTTAGATCATCATTCCTAGCAGCAATTATGGTTAATGCAGCTTGGGTAATATCCACTGCGCTAACCTTACCTGATAAAACATTTTCGGTTATAGATACAGCATCATTCATGGTTTATTTATGGTTCAAAAGTGGGTGCAATTTCTATTGATTCTGGTAAAGGAAAGTTATTGACAATTTCGGCTATATCTTTAATTCTCTCAAAGTTGGCAATTACACCATCTTGATATTCATCATTTATTTCTAACTTCAATAAAATCGACATTTGTTTAACATATTCTTGAACATTAAAATCTTGATTTTCCATCTTAGTAGGGTGGGCATTGCCCACCAATAATATATCATTACATCGAATATTAATATTCACCATTTGATTCATTTTTTTGGATAAAGATAATTGATGGTGGGTGTTGTATATCCTACATATTATTGAGCATTTTTCTATTTATTTGGTGGGCATTGCCCACCCTACCTATTGTTTAAGCTTTTTCTCAGATCATCTAACGGTGATTCTGGTATTTCAGGTTCATCAGGATAAAATTCTAAATCAACATAATCTGAATATTTATTCAGTGGTGAAATTGACATCTTTATTTTAATCTTTCCCGTCTGCCAACCTTTATTACCAATTTTTAAAAGCTGACAATCTTTTGTTATTTGTAATTGTAGATCATCTACATGAATATCTTGATCATAAATTTTAAAATTGCCTAAATAGTCAAGACAGATCCCGATATGAATATTAACATTATTGCCTACAGATAAAGGCTTCTTTTCTAGAATTCCGTTGATTACCAACTCTTTTAATCTACTTACCGTAAAACTATCATTAGAAATCTGTATGACATCATCATCACAATCTAACAAAATAAATTTATCACTCATATCTATACTACTCAATTAAAACAAGCAATAATAAATATACCATTTCAGGGTATTTTTTGATCCGTAAAGTTATGCAATTTAAACATTTTCAGGCAAACACATACTAGGCGCACATAAACCAGAAAATTCCAAAGTTGTTATTTCTAAACTTTCCAAATTAACACGCCGAATTACATGATTATTGGTATCACTAATATATAGAGATGAACCCAGACAACTCAAACCTGAAGGTTCAGATAAAAGAGAATTTTCGCTATTGAACAAAATAGTTTTACATTCACCATTAATAGGATTAACTACTTTTAGTTTATGATTATATGTATCTGCAACCCAAAGGTAATTATCGAAATAATCTATATCTAAACAATGCTGTAAACGCACATCATCACCCGTACCATCTTTATCACCAAATTCAAATAAAAAACCACTACCACAAACGGTTCTTACTTTGCCATTTTCTGCTATTTCCACAGCCCGAATCGAACTAACTTCACTATCAGCAATAAATAACTCTTTTCCATTTGTAGTAATTCCGCTAGGTTGAGCAAATGCACATTCTGAAAAATTACCATCAACACAACCTTCTGCACCTGTTCCCGCATAAGTTGTAATATTACCTGTTTCTAAATTCATTTGCCAAATTTGATGAGAACCTGCCATTGTGATAAACAGTAAATTACCAACTTTCACTAAATCCCAAGGTGAATTTAATGCTGTTGCTAATGCAGCACCACCATGAGGATGAATAATATAACTTTGTTTACCAGTTCCCGCAATTGTTTCAACTACTAGTTTTTGCAAATCAACACGCTGTACAACATGATTTTCTGTATCAGCAACATAAAGAATTTGATTTTCTAGATCATAACTCATTCCTTGTGGTGCAGAAAACTGTACTTCGTCAAATTTCCCATCATTTAAACCTGGCTTTCCTGTACCAATGATATGAATAACTTCACCTTCTAAGCTACTCATTACTAAACGATGATGTCCAGAATCAGCAATAAATAAACCCGCAGGTGTAGCTAAAATTTTACTGGGAAAAGCGAAGGGTGTAATTAATGGATTATGCTGTTTTTCTAAATTGAATTCGAGTTGTTGAAAATTAATTTTATCTTGATTTTGATTAATAGATTGAATAATGATGTTTTCAATAAGTTGTAAATTTCCTTCACCAGAAACTTGACTAATTACATAACCTTGTGGATCTATAATTATTAAGGTAGGCCAAGCACGAACAGTATACTCATCCCAAACTCGAAAACCAATATCCACTAAAACTGGATGTTCAATGTCGTAGCGCAGAACGGCTTGACGAATGTTTTCGATTTCTTTTTCGTTGTCAAATTTCGCAGAGTGAACGCCGATAATTGTCAGGCTATCTTGATATTTACGTTCTAAATATTTCAAGTCTGGTAATATGTGTAAACAGTTGATACAACAGTATGTCCAAAAGTCTAAAATTATGACTCTACCTTTGAGTGCTTTTAGTGATAAAGGTTTATCAGTATTCAGCCAAGGATAATTTTGTGGTAATTCTGGTGATCTAACACGGGGAATCATAGTATTTTAAGATTGTAGATTTTAGGTTGAAATCGGTTTTGATAGAACTAGAAAAAATCAATATAAATAATTTATCTCTTTGGGTACAACAAGCTAAAAACCAAGCTGTACAGGGACGAGTTATTGAACGTATTCCACCTTTAGCTATAGCTAACCCTAGCTGGTTTGCTGTTCATATCTGCTGTGAATCAGGTGTAAATTACAGTTTAGGAGATACAGGTTGTGTATTTCCTTTAATGAGTGTAATTAAGCCATTCTCCCTACTATATCTTCTGGAACATTTCGGAGGAGAAAAGGTATCAGAATGGGTTGGGTTTGAACCCTCCGCAGCACCTTTCAATTCTTTAGAACAGTTAATTGCTGATAATGGGTATCCACGTAATCCAATGATTAATAGTGGTGCTATTACCTTAGCTGATAAGTTACCAGGAAAGGATGGGAATACTCGCACGCATTTATTCTGTCAATGGTTGAATGAATTAGCAGGGTGTCAATTGCAGTTAGATGAAGAGTTGCTGAATTCAGTTCGCGCTACTCGTTCACCAGCAAATCTAGCGATCGCTCACCATCTTATCAAAACTGGACATATCCAAAATCTGGAAATTGCTCTTGACACTTATGAACAAATATGCTGTATTTCTGGAAATGTCCAGGACTTAGCCTTATTAGGAAATTCATTAGCTTGTAACAGCAGTTTTATAAACTCACTAAACCGCAACATCGTGAATAATGTGATGTTAACTTGTGGATTATATGAGGCTTCTGCTCAGTATGCTATCAAAATTGGTTTACCCATGAAATCGGGTATTAGTGGGGGTTTATTAGCAATAGTACCAAATCAGGGAGCTATCGCTTGCTACAGTCCTGCCTTGGATAGTATAAGCAATCCTGTGGCAGGTCTGGCATTTATTGAAGCTTTATCCTCAGGGTTGAAATTAAATATGAATCATTAACCGCAGACAAAAATTCAAAATTCAAAATTCAAAAGAGTTTCAGACTCTTCTTACACAGCTATGGGAGGGTTTAGCTGTTTTTTGGAAGGTGTTGGTATGAATTTCGGCTGTAGTTCTGGTGCTGCAAATTTAATAGCAGGAGGTGTGGGTGTAATTTCAGGTTGAGGTTTGGGTATTATTTCAACTTTAGGAATTGGTGTAGTTTCGGTTTCGGGAACTGGTGGCGTTTCTATCTCCGGTTGAAGTTCCGGTTTTTTGTCAACTTTGGGAGTTGCTGTCGTTTCGGTTTCGGGAACTGGTGGCGTTTCTATCTCAGGTTGCGGTGCGGGTGCTTTTTCAACTTTAGGAATTGGTGTAGTTTCCGTTTCGGGAACTGGTGGCGTTTCTATCTCAGGTTGCGGTGCGGGTGTTTTGTCAACTTTAGGAATTGGTGTAGTTTCGGTTTCGGGAACTGGTGGCGTTTCTATCTCAGGTTGAGGTTCGGGTGTTTTTTCAACTTTAGGAATTGGTGTAGTTTCGGTTTCGGGAACTGGTGGCGTATAATTCTGATCTACGATACCCCGCACTTCATCAGCGGTTAGTTCTCCTCTGACAATTCTCGAAAGCGTGTCTTGACCGTTGGGTTGGTAGTTAATTAATCTGACTGTACTGTTAAAGGCATTTTTGACTGGGTTTCCCTGATTATCGAGAAATTCTAGTTTTACCCAAGACTTACCTGGCTTAAAGCCTTTAAGATATACTGTTTGCCAACGGTCAAGAACGAAATTTTCACCGTTAATCGTGCAGCGAATGCGCCAATCACTCATTGTGTCTTCCACATTATCTTCAGAAGCAATGTGTAAAGGCGCGTTAGTAAGATAAAAATCCAGCATAATCGGTTCTGCACCGTAACTGGCATTGGGACGACTGTAAGTTAATACTGGTAAATTAGGTTCAGGGTTGTTATCGTCAGTTTTAGTAAAAATGTGAAATGTTGTTTGGGCATAAGCGCCCTCATTTTTAAAGCTTTCATGCCAAGGACGAGATGCAAATACACGTAAGGTATGACTACCTGGGGACAAGTTGGGCAAAATAAGAGGCTGACTGAGGTCGTAAACCGCTATATAAGGCTGGTTATCGAGAATAACGTGCAGATGAGGGCCTAATTGCCATTGTGGATCTTTGAATATTGGTAGATCCTTAACCTGCAAGCTGACTTTAACCGTATCGTCTTGTAAGACTTCATCCCCTTGGGGACTGAGAATTGTCACTTGTGGCTGATAACCTTCCAAGCTGGGGCGCAGTTCTTGGATAACATCTGGAGGGGTAGTTTCTGCAAATTGCCCAGAAATTGGGGATACTGGTGGCGCTTTTGTCCGATTGTCAATAGAGACTTCTTGACTTCCCGCTTTCTCAACACAACTGCATAGACTTAAGACCAACACCAATGTTATTAGCCATTTGAGGATCGGGAAACTCCTAAAGACGAGTTTCTCTAAAGCTATTTTACGCCTAGAGTTCATTTCTTTCGCCCTGTGATAGTCTTCAACGGTTAACAAATTATTGTGGCGCAAACTGTGCCTAGGGAACTATAGCCTAAAAGATCAAATTTGCTACCCTCAGTAGTACCTATAAGTTTTAAGAATTGTTATTCTTTGTAAATTAAATGGATAAGCTATTGACATTTTAACAATTTGTTTTACGTTAAAAGCCAGATAAGACAAGAAATCTGGCTATTTTTAATTATTGTTAAAATGTCTCTAACAAAGTACAAGTATAGACTCTATAATTCAACAGAAACAACTATCCACACAGCGCGGTCATCGCGGCTCCAGAAAATCTCTGGAATTGCGAGTAAAGCTAACTCTGTGGTATTCCTGAGTCCTCATTCCTTATTTAGAGAGGAGGTCGAATGACGATTAGTCCTCCGGAGCGAGAGGAAAAGAAAGCAAGAGTCATCGTTGACAATGATCCGGTACCTACCTCATTTCAAAAATGGGCGCAACCTGGACATTTCGACAGATCCTTAGCTAAAGGTCCAAAAACCACCACTTGGATTTGGAACCTGCACGCCCTCGCCCACGATTTTGACACTCATACAAGCGATCTAGAAGACATATCCCGCAAGATATTCGCCGCTCACTTTGGCCACCTGGCTGTAGTGACAATCTGGTTGAGCGGGATGTTATTCCATGGCGCTAAGTTCTCCAATTACGAAGCTTGGTTGAGCGATCCATTAGGCGTTAAGCCTAGCGCTCAAGTAGTTTGGCCTATTGTTGGACAAGACATTTTAAACGGTGATGTAGGCGGTGGCTTCCACGGCATTCAAATCACCTCTGGCTTGTTCCAAGTATGGCGAGGCTGGGGTATCACTAGCTCCTTCCAGTTATATGTAACTGCGATTGGCGGCTTGGTACTAGCAGGCTTGTTCCTATTTGCAGGTTGGTTCCATTACCACAAACGCGCTCCCAAACTGGAATGGTTCCAGAATGTGGAGTCAATGCTGAATCATCACTTATCAGTATTGCTAGGCTGTGGTTCTTTGGGATGGGCTGGTCACTTAATCCATGTGTCAGCACCAATCAACAAGCTATTGGATGCAGGCGTTGCCATTAAGGACATCCCCTTGCCCCATGAGTTCATTTTGAACAAAGATTTGTTGACAGAGTTGTATCCCAGCTTTGCCAGCGGTTTAACACCTTTCTTCACTTTGAACTGGGGAACTTATGCTGACATTCTGACCTTTAAAGGCGGTTTGAACCCGGTCACAGGTGGCTTGTGGATGAGTGATATTTCTCATCACCACTTAGCGATCGCTGTACTGTTCATCATTGCCGGTCATATGTACCGCACTAACTGGGGTATCGGTCACAGCATCAAAGATATCCTAGAAAACCACAAAGGTCCTTTTACTGGCGAAGGTCACAAAGGTCTTTACGAAAACCTCACCACTTCTTGGCACGCTCAGTTAGCTACTAACCTGGCTTTCTTGGGTTCCTTGACAATCATCATCGCGCATCATATGTACGCGATGCCTCCCTATCCATACTTGGCAACTGATTACGCTACACAGTTGTGCATTTTCACTCACCATATTTGGATCGGTGGCTTCTTGATTGTTGGTGGTGCTGCTCACGCAGCGATATTCATGGTGCGGGATTACGATCCCGTAGTTAACCAAAACAACGTGTTAGATCGGGTGATTCGTCACCGTGACGCTATCATCTCTCACCTGAACTGGGTATGTATTTTCCTGGGCTTCCACAGCTTTGGACTGTACATCCACAACGACACAATGCGTGCATTGGGTCGTCCTCAAGATATGTTCTCCGACGCAGCAATTCAGTTGCAACCTGTGTTTGCTCAGTGGGTACAAAACCTGCACACACTGGCTCCAGGTGGCACAGCACCCAATGCGTTAGCACCAGTTAGCTATGCTTTTGGTGGTGGTGTGTTGGCAGTAGGCGGCAAAGTCGCAATGATGCCCATAGCTTTGGGTACAGCAGACTTCCTAATTCACCACATTCACGCCTTCACCATTCACGTCACCGTTCTGATTCTGCTCAAAGGTGTACTGTACGCCCGCAGTTCTCGTCTGATTCCAGACAAGGCAAACTTGGGTTTCCGCTTCCCTTGCGATGGTCCAGGTCGTGGCGGTACCTGTCAAGTTTCTGGTTGGGATCATGTGTTCCTAGGACTGTTCTGGATGTATAACTCCCTGTCAATCGTAATTTTCCACTTCAGCTGGAAGATGCAATCTGATGTTTGGGGAACTGTAGATGCAGATGGTGTGGTAAATCACATCACTGGTGGCAACTTTGCAGAAAGTGCCATCACTATTAACGGCTGGTTGCGTGACTTCCTGTGGGCGCAAGCTACACAGGTCATCAACTCCTACGGAAGTGAATTTTCTGCTTATGGACTCATGTTCCTAGGCGCTCACTTTGTTTGGGCATTCAGCTTAATGTTCCTGTTCAGTGGTCGTGGCTACTGGCAAGAACTAATTGAGTCCATTGTTTGGGCGCACAATAAACTGAAAGTAGCACCAACAATACAACCTCGCGCTTTGAGCATCACTCAAGGTCGGGCTGTAGGTGTAGCTCACTATCTATTAGGAGGAATTGCCACCACCTGGGCATTCTTCCACGCACACATCCTTTCAGTAGGGTAGTAATCAGTTGAATTTTGGATTTTGGATTTTAGATTTTAGATTTAATCCAAAATCCAAAATCTAGAATCTAAAATTTTACTGATACCTGATGGCTAAAGGTCAGAGGACATATCAAACCTATGGCAACAAAATTTCCAAAATTTAGCCAGGATCTCGCACAGGACCCGACTACTCGTCGGATTTGGTATGCGATCGCTACAGGCAACGACTTTGAAAGCCACGATGGCATGACGGAGGAAAATCTTTACCAAAAGATTTTCGCTACGCACTTCGGTCACTTGGCAATCATCTTCCTGTGGGCATCCAGCCTCCTGTTTCACGTAGCCTGGCAAGGTAACTTTGAACAGTGGATTAAAGATCCCCTTCACGTCCGTCCTATCGCTCACGCGATTTGGGACCCTCACTTCGGTGCGCCTGCGATTGAAGCTTTCACCCAAGCTGGCGCAAGCAACCCCGTAAACATTGCCTACTCTGGTGTTTACCACTGGTGGTACACAATCGGGATGCGGACAAACACTGAACTTTACACAGGTTCTTTAGGTCTGCTCCTATTGTCAGCAGTATTCTTGTTTGCAGGTTGGTTGCATTTGCAACCCAAGTTTCGTCCTAGTCTTTCTTGGTTCAAGAGTGCTGAACCCCGCCTGAACCACCACTTAGCTGGTTTGTTCGGTGTTAGCTCCTTGGCTTGGACTGGTCACTTGGTTCACGTTGCTATTCCTGAATCTCGTGGTATTCACGTAGGTTGGGATAACTTCTTAACTGTAGCTCCCCATCCAGAAGGCTTAACCCCCTTCTTCACTGGTAACTGGGGTGTTTACGCTCAGAACCCTGATACTGCCGGTCATCTGTTTGGTACTTCCACTGGTGCTGGTACAGCGATTCTCACCTTCTTGGGCGGTTTCCACCCCCAAACAGAATCCTTGTGGTTGACCGACATGGCTCACCACCACTTGGCGATCGCTGTTATCTTCATCATCGCTGGTCATATGTACCGCACTAACTTCGGAATTGGTCACAGCATCAAAGAAATGCTGAACTCCAAATCCGGTTTAGTTCCCGGTAGCAAGAGTGAAGGTCAGTTTAACCTGCCTCACCAAGGTCTGTACGACACCATCAACAACTCCCTGCACTTCCAACTGTCTTTGGCATTGGCAGCACTGGGAACCATCACTTCTTTGGTGGCGCAGCATATGTACGCCCTGCCTCCCTACGCATTCATTGCTAGGGACTACACAACACAGGCAGCACTGTACACACACCACCAGTACATAGCTGGTTTCTTGATGGTTGGTGCTTTTGCCCACGCCGCTATCTTCTGGGTACGTGACTACGACCCCGAACAAAACAAGGGCAACGTATTAGACCGGATTTTGCAGCACAAAGAAGCGATCATTTCCCACCTCAGCTGGGTATCTCTCTTCTTAGGCTTCCACACCTTGGGCTTGTACGTTCACAACGACGTAGTAGTTGCTTTCGGTACTCCTGAAAAGCAAATCTTGATTGAGCCAGTATTTGCTCAGTTCATTCAAGCTGCTCACGGTAAAGTACTCTACGGTTTAGACACATTGTTGTCTAACCCCGATAGCATCGCTTACACAGCCTACCCCAACTACGGTAACGTTTGGTTGTCTGGCTGGTTAGATGCCATTAACTCTGGTACTAACTCCCTCTTCTTAACAATTGGCCCTGGCGACTTCTTGGTTCACCACGCATTCGCTTTGGCTATTCACACCACCACCCTAGTACTTGTTAAAGGTGCTTTGGATGCTCGTGGTTCTAAGCTGATGCCCGATAAAAAGGACTTCGGCTATGCGTTCCCCTGCGACGGTCCCGGCCGTGGCGGTACTTGCGATATCTCCGCTTGGGACGCTTTCTACCTGTCTATGTTCTGGATGTTGAACACCATTGGTTGGGTAACCTTCTACTGGCACTGGAAACATCTAGGTATTTGGCAAGGTAACGTTGCTCAGTTCAACGAAAACTCTACCTACTTGATGGGCTGGTTCCGTGATTACCTCTGGGCTAACTCTGCTCAGTTGATTAACGGTTACAACGCCTACGGCATGAACAACCTGTCTGTTTGGGCTTGGATGTTCCTCTTCGGACACCTAATCTGGGCAACCGGTTTCATGTTCCTCATCTCTTGGAGAGGTTACTGGCAAGAGTTAATTGAAACCTTGGTTTGGGCGCATGAGCGTACTCCTCTAGCTAACTTGGTTCGCTGGAAAGATAAGCCCGTTGCTCTCTCCATTGTTCAAGCCCGTGTGGTTGGTTTAGCTCACTTCACTGTTGGCTACATCGTCACCTACGCAGCGTTCCTCATTGCCTCTACTGCTGGTAAGTTTGGTTGATCCTGACTACTGGTTTTAGGTAATCAATCCCCTGCCGCAAGGTGGGGGATTTTTTAATGGGTGGGAAGGATAGCATTTTTGTCAAGAGAGACAAACTCAAAAGTATAGCAGGTGATACCACTTCACTTTAAGGTTGATACAAATGGACAGATGCAGGAACGCGGAGATTTATTTGTAGCTTTAATTAAGTGAATTGATGCCTAAAAAATAATTAATTAACCGCATATAAATGTAAATGATAATTGTGAAGCGGGTTAAGGGAAGAAAAATGATGAAATTTATCCAATCGCTTCTAAAATCTATTTTATTGTTTTTCCTTTCCTTATTATTGACAATGGGCATTACTCCTGTAATCGCTCAAATGCAACAATCACAAACAATTATTCAACAAGCTCGGATTCTTTTTGATGCGGGAAAGTTTCCAGAAGTTGTCCCTTTATTACAACAAGCTGCAACCGAATTTAAGACTCAAGAAGACTTCTTAAATCAAGGTATGGTTTTAAGTAATCTGGCTGCAACTTTCGGACAATTAGGACAATGGGAACAAGCGGAAGAAAATATCAATTCTAGTCTTTCCCTCCTCAAATCTCAATCTCCAACTTCTGAACAACAGCGAATACTTGCCCAAACTCTCGATATCCAAGGACAATTACAACTTGAACGGGGTAAAATTCAAGATGCTTTAGATACTTGGATTTTATCAGCTAAAATCTACAAACATCTAGGAACAAAAGACCGACTTATCCAAAGTCAAATTAACCAAAGTTTAGCGCTACAATCATTAGGATTATATCCCAGAGCTTGCCAAACACTATTACTATCTTTAAATTTAGAAACATCAACCTGTGAAGTTTCCTCGGCAATATTAGAAACTTGGAAAAACCAATCAGTCTCTTTGCAGAATATCCAAGTTATGAATGCTCTAGGTCAAGTTCTCCGGATTTTAGGACAGTTGAATGAGTCTCAGCAAATTTTAGCTTTGGGTTTACAAGCATCTCAAAAATTAAGTCTTCCTCAAATACAAGCTGAGGTTTATTTAAATATCGGCAATACAGCCCGTGCTTTTGCTAATCAACCTGCTTTCAACAAACAACAAAAAAACCAATATCAAGAAACTGCACTTTCGGCTTATGTCAGTTCTGCTCAATTAGCAACTCGTCAAAATACTCAAATCCAAGCTTTATTGAATCGTCTTAGTTTATTCACAGATTCGCAAAACTGGCAAGAAGCAAAAACCGTATGGTTAACATTAAAACCGCAAATTAGCCAGATTTCTACTAATCAAACGGGAATCTATGCCCAAATTAATCTAGCCGAAAGTTTAATCAAATTGGCAATACATTCTTCTGAATCATTTACAGAAGTAGAGAAAATCCTTAATCGTGCTTATCAACAAGCCCAGAATTTAGGGACTCCCCGCACCCAAGCTTATATTTTACTCACTCAAGGTAGACTATCTGAACTACAAAAACAATGGACAAAAGCAGAAATTTATACAACTCAAGCGTTGAAATTAGCACCGTCTTTTGAATATCCTGATATTGCATATCAATTATTCTGGCAATTAGGACGCATTCAAAAACTACAGAGAAATACTGAAGGAGCAATTTCTCAATATACTCAATCTATCAAAATCCTGGCTTCTTTACGCGGCGATTTAGTGACAGTTAACCCTGATGTCCAATTTTCTTTTCGGGAAAGTGTAGAACCTATTTATCGGGAGTTAGTCGGGTTGCTGCTGCAAGAAGAATATCCTAGTCAGCTTAAACTCCAGCAAGCCCGTCAGATAATCGAATCTTTACAATTAGCAGAATTAGATAACTTTTTCCGTGATGCTTGTGCAGATGCGAAACCGAAACAAATTGATCAAATTGATCCCACAGCGGCTGTTATTTATCCAATTATTTTAAATGACCGTCTAGAAGTTATTCTCTCTATCCCCGGAAAAAACTTACGTAAATACACTACTAATAAACCCCAAACAGAATTAAAAACTACCATTAAACAAGCCCGAATTTCCCTCAGACGGACGGCTTTTACGCAAGAGAGATTACCGATAGTTCAAAAACTTTACGATTGGCTAATTCGTCCCGCAGAAGCTGATTTAACCGCCAATGGCATCAAAACCTTGGTATTTGTTCTCGATGGGTCTTTGCAAAGTTTACCAATGGCCACGCTCCATGATGGCCAACAATATCTCCTCGAAAAATATAACATTGCTCTGACTCCCGGACTCCAACTCCTCGAACCTAAACCCCTCACTCAAGTAAAACTAAAAGCCTTAATTGCTGCACTGACAGAAGCGCGTCAGGGTTTTCCAGCTTTACCAGATGTGGCTACTGAAGTCCAACAGATTTCATCGGAGATACCAACACATACACTTTTAAATCAGCAGTTTATAGTTGAATCGCTACAAAAGCAAATCAAAGCCGTGTCTTTTCCTATTGTTCATTTAGCTACACATGGTCAATTTAGCTCTAATGCCGCAGATACCTTTATTTTGACTTGGAATCAGCGGATCAATGTGAAAGAATTAGACCAATTATTGCGAGAATCCCGCAATGATGTCCAAAAACTCCCTATTGAACTGTTAGTTCTCAGTGCCTGTGAAACTGCTTCTGGTGATGAACGTGCGGCTTTAGGCTTGGCAGGTATCGCCATTCGTTCCGGCGCTCGTAGTACTGTCGGTACTCTCTGGCAAGTTAATGACGAATCAACTTCTATCCTGATTAGTGAGTTTTATCGGCAATTGGCCAAGTCAAAAGTTAGTAAAGCCGAAGCCCTCCGCAATGCTCAACTATTACTACTAAAAAATCGCAAATTCCAGAATCCCTATTTTTGGTCAGCCTTTGTGTTGATAGGAAATTGGCGATAAGAATTGGAGATATTCGGAAAAGGCATAGGCACAACTCATATAGCCGTAGGCTTACCGAAGGACATTGTTCTACAAAGGGTTTTGGGCAAGCCCTAATTATTTTTTACCAGATGTTTATTAGTTTAAAGGTATTGTGAATTTTTACCAGAGGGTATTTTATTTTTCAGGTCTTTTCAGTATAATCACATTAGTTCTTATAAAATTTACAATTAATTCATATCGGTAAACTGTATAAGGTAACAAAAAAGTTAATTATAACTCTGGAATTCTCGGCTAATGGCATATTTCTCAGTAAATACCACTAATATCCTGTTTTGGATAAATACTTAGAAACTTAGAAATCGCAACAACAGAAATACAGTAAATATTCCTTGTTTATATAACTAGCAGGACTTACGCAAGAACTCTCTCAAACCCTTATTTCTTCGTGTCCTTTCCTTCGGTCCCGTAAGGGATACGCGCCTATCCCTACGGGACGCTACGCGAACGCGGTTCGTTTCTTCCTGATTTTGCGTAAGTCCTAACTAGATAACTTTCAATCTTAAATTATGAATATGCAAAAATTATCTCGTTCTGTGTTATCCATGCTCTTTACCGGACTGGTACTATTACCCTTAGCACCAGCCTACAGTGTCACCTTTCGCGCTAAAGGTAGTCCCCAGAAAACCGCAGGGGGCGCAACTAGGGGAGTTTGTCAGCACGTTGGGACTTCATCCCCACAACCAATTTTGACTGCATTGATTCCAGCAACAGAAAGGGAATTAACCGCTGCGGCTTATCCTACCGTCTTGGTGAAGATATCTGAACCTGCAACTCGAAAAGCTGAGTTAACTTTGTGGGATGAAGAAGGAAACGGAATTTACCAAACTATCGTTGATTTGAATGCTACCTCCGGGATTACTAGCTTTAAAATTCCTCAAGCAGCTGCACCTTTGGCAGTTGGTAAGCAGTATAAATGGAATCTGGCTTTGATTTGTGATCCAGAAGAACGACAACGGGATATAGTTCTGGAAGGAAGATTGGAACGTGTCGAACTCAGTTCTGCTCTCAACAGTAGTCTCGCAACTGCCAGCCCTCTAGAAAAAGCTAAACTCTATGCTCAGAATGGGCTTTGGTATGACACTGTAGCCACATTAGCTGATTTGAAGCGATCGCTTCCCCAAAATACTCAAATTGGCGCTGAATGGCACGAACTTCTTCAGTCTGTTGGCTTAACTGAACTTAGCCAAGTCCCTGTTGTTGATTGTTGTCAGCAACCCAAAAATTAAAAGTCCGCTGATGTGATTAAACTCAAACAGTTCCTCAATAGCTGGCGAGCAGTATTGATAGTGACTCCATCAGTAGCGGGTTTCATCATTCTCATGCGTGTTCTGGGGCTGTTTCAGATGATAGATTGGGCAGCACTCGACCAGTTTTTTAAACTGCGTCCCCCAGAACCGCAAGACTCCCGCATTGTGATAGTCACTATTGATGAAGACACAATTAGAAAAGTTGGAACATGGCCTATCCCTGATGCTGTGCTTGCGAAAATGCTGGATAAAATCCGCCAACAAAAACCTGTAGCTATTGGTTTGGATTTATATCGAGATTTACCTGTACAACCTGGTAATGAAAAACTAATTCAGATCCTCAAATCTACACCCAACTTGATTGGGGTGAAAAAGGTGGTGGGAGATGGATATGGCCCGGAAGTAAATCCCCATCCTATTTTAAGTAAACGTGATCAAATAGCAGCTTCCGATTTGTTATTAGATGCTGATGGTAAAGTCCGTCGGGGTCTAATTTCTCTTGAGTCTAAATCAGGAGAGGAAGTTGTGAGTTTGGGGACACAACTATCTTTAATGTATTTAGAAAAAAAGGGTATTGAGTTAAAAGAACTAGATGCAGAAAAACGTCATTATCAATTAGGAAAAGCTACATTTATCCCTTTTGAAAAAAATGATGGTGGTTATATTCGCGCCGATGATCGAGGCTACCAGATTTTACTCAATTTTAGAGGCACGCAAGACAACTTTCAAAAATATTCAATCATGCAAGTTGTCAATGGCCAAGTACCACCAAATTGGGGACGTGATCGCATTGTTTTAGTTGGTGCAACTGCGGCCAGTCTACATGATGATTTTTTCACCCCTTATAGTACTTCTGTTAGTGCTTTTCCAGAAAGAATGCCTGGGGTAGTTATTCATGCTAATGTTATCAGCCAAATTTTGAGTGCTGCACTGGACGGTAGGCCGATGATGCGGGGTAGTTCCCAAGAAATACAATGGCTATGGATTATTTTATGGTCTTTTGTTGGTGCTATTCTTGGTTGGACATTGCGTTCTCAAAAATTTATTTATAAGAATATTTCCTATAGAGAAACAATATTAAGTTTAATAGTGGCTGGAAGTAGTTTGATTTTTGGTTCTTACCTCGTTTTTCTGCAAGGTTGGTGGATTCCTGTTGTCCCAGCAATGTTAGGTTTAGGGGGATCTGCGATCGCTATTGCTATCTACACTACCCGTTTAGAACGTCAAGACCGATACACTCTCATGGCACTGTTTAAACAGCAAGTTACCTCTCAAGTCGCCGATCAAATCTGGACATCTCGCCACAATTTACTACAAAAAGGGTCAATTGTCGGTCGAGAAATGACTGCAACCGTACTATTTTCAGATTTAGAGGGTTTTACCTCTATTGCTACAACCATAACGCCTACCGCTTTAATGTCTTGGCTGAATGAATATATGCAAGCAATGGCTGATATCGTCCTGGAATATAACGGTATGGTGAATAAATTTATCGGTGATGCGGTAATGGCGCTTTTTGGTGTGCCAATTGAACGCACAAGATTGGCAGAAATCGCCGTTGATGCCGAAAATGCAGTAGGTTGCGCTTTAGCAATGGCCGATAAATTGCGATCGCTCAATCAACAATGGCAGTTATCAGGTAATCCCACCGTTGCTATTCGTATTGGTATTGCCACAGGAACGGTAGTTACAGGTATGTTAGGCAATGCCCAAAGAGCAGAATATACAGCCCTAGGAGACACAGTAAACGTAGCCGCTCGACTAGAAAGTTATGATAAATCTTTGAATTGTGGACTTTGCCGAATTCTAATTAGTGAAGAAACTTATCAACATATTAAAGATAAGTTTCCTACCAAATTTATCGGCAGCAGTCAGTTAAAAGGACGAGATGAATTAACTCCAATTTACCAAGTTTTGCTATCTTAACTTGCTTTAACTAAGACAGAACCAGCTTCAATCTTAGCCTGGTAAGTTTTCAGTGGTTTTTCTGCTGGCCCTGCTTTTACCTTGCCATCACCACCAAATTCTGCATCATGACAGGGACAAACAAATTGATTTTTATTTGCTTTCCACGCAACTGTGCAACCTTTGTGAGTGCAAGTAGGGTTAACAGCAATCAATTTTTGTGCGGTTTTCGATGTCCCCACCACCAACACTGCCCCAACTGGCGAATTCTCTGCCAATAATTGACCAGTTTTGTCTAATTCTGCAATAGTACCCACCTTTTGCCAGCCCTTATTAGCATCATTAGATCCAGAAGTAGCAGATGTGCTAGTTTCGGGAGAACAAGCAGCAAGGGCGACAGGTAAAGAACTAGCTAAACAACCTAAACCCACCCAGTTTATAAACTCACGACGTTTCATTAGTTGCTTTTAGTTAATGTGTAATTATTCACCAACCTATATATTATTACTGCCAAACTTTGATGCTGTCATTATTAAGCTATTTTAAAACCATGAGTCAGTTGATAACATAATATTTTCTCTAGGAAAATGTAAATGAAGCTATACCTAATTATCTCATTAATGCTTGAAAACCAGCTTGAATAAAATGCTTATCAAAAGCTGACGGGGCGACAAACAAGGCTGAGAACAAGACGGTGTAAAGAATGCAACGATTTATGGTAAAAAAAAATAGGTCAGTTATTGTCAATAAGACCTATCTAATGAAA
>NZ_JACJTQ010000050.1 GCF_014698735.1 Anabaena catenula FACHB-362 | reverse complement strand
GTGAGGATTGCTCTGAATATATTCAAATATACTGCCCATAACGTCTTACCAAAAAATACACTTTTATATTCTTATACCATAATTTAATTCTTTTTCGGAGATGTCTAATCAATAATTATTCTGTGATGATTTGTAATCGCTTCAACATACAGTCATTAATTACTAACTATAGTCATTGAAGCCTTGAATTATTTTGGCATTTTCTGGTAATTTCGCATCTCGTTGTCCCTGAGAACGCGCATTAGCAGTAAATAACCCAATGGGAGTATCTAATAAGTCTACAATACCAGCTTTACCAATAATATTTTTAATAATTGCTTTTGGTAATTCTTTCAATATCCAACGTAAGACGCGATAACGATATTCTCCTGGTGTCATCTCTCGCATTAAATCTACACCATGCAATTCATGTAAATAACGATTAGAACGTCCATAACGTCGCCATTGACTGGCTAATTCTTTCATTGTCACTCGGTGACGGTGTTGAACAATAGCATTTGGCGCAAATTCTAATTTACCCAGATTAGCTTTGAGAATACGCCAACAAATATCTGCATCTCCTCCTGTAGTAAGATAGGGACGAAATAATCCTGAAGTGTTAAAGATGCAACGACGAATTGCTAAATTTGCAGTTTGTCCATAGGGACAAAATTTATGAGCAAGGGTATGTTTTTGGGATAAAGTTTCTTGTTTATCTGCGAATTTTTCCAGGATGTTTTTTCCTGGCAACGCCTCAATTTCACCAGCGACAATTACTACTTCTGAGTTAATAAAAGGCTGAATTAATGTGTTTAGCCATTGCGGTTGGGGACGACAATCAGCATCGGTAAAAGCAATAATTTCACCAGTGGCGGCTTTAATACCTGTATTGCGGGCAGCGTAGGAACTTTGAATATTATTTTCACTTAAGGGACGGATAGTGATGGGCGAATTTTCAGCGGTTGTGTTGAGAATGGAGAGAGTGCGATCGCTACTGTTATTATCTATCAGTAAATACTCTACCCGGTCTTGGGGATAAGTTTGCCCTAAAAGACAACTTAGTAAATCTGGTAACTCTGCTTCACCATTATAAATAGGAATCACCACCGAGACTTTGGGGAGAAAGCTTTGATAGGTATTTGCATCAACTGACTGATTATTCATAATCTGAAATTATCTGACTAATAGCATTTTGGATTTTGGAGTTTGGATTTTGGATTGTAAAAAACTTACTGATATCTTTCTATCTCAGGACTTACGCGTATTTTATAGCAGGTGACTCTTAACAGGTGACAGGTGACAGAGTTGAAAGTCTGTTTGTGTCTAGGTTTTATCATTAGTTCACGTCCTAACCACCTTGGCAGTTGCTATATTTATAAATATATATCAGTGAGTAATATGTCACGAAAAGTAAAGTTGCCCAAAACCTTTTCTCTGTTCCCTTGTCATAACGACAATTTTTAACCCCAACCTACTTAAAAATCTGTATTTGGTTTTTTTCAAAATCTAGAATTCCCAATAAAATCCCACCCTTGATTCTAAGAGTGGGAGCTAATTAAGCACAAAAATACATGAACACCTGATCACAACGCTTAGAATTTCAAATCTTCAGCACGACTACTCAGAGGTTGTGAGTTAGGAACTGTCACAGGTTGAGCAAATTTGCTATTAGAAGAAAGAGCAGCAATAGCGCGGGCATACTGAGGATCACTCTGAGTCCCGATTAAATCTGGATTAGAAGCCAATTGACGTTCTTGTGCTTCTGTCAACTCTAGTTTGATATCGGGGGTAATTCCCTTATGGTTGATATCTGTGCCTTTGGGGGTGTAATAGTGGGCAATAGTGACTGCTAACCCAGAACCATCAGCCAGTTCATGCACTGATTGGACTAAAGCTTTACCAAAAGTTTGACTACCTACAACTACTGCGCGTTTGTTATCCTTGAGTGCGCCGGTCAAAATCTCACTCGCACTAGCGGAGTTACCATCAACTAAAACTGCCAAAGGGCGATTTGTTAAGGCTGTGCGATTGGCTTTTGTTTCTTCACTACTTCCTACACGGTCTACAGTCTTGACAATTCCACCATTGTCATACCACATCCGCGCAATTTCTATACTTGCTTGCAGTAAACCTCCTGGATTTCCTCGCAAATCTAAAACATAGGAATCGGCTTTTTGATTGTCCAAGTTGCGAATAGCCCGTCGCATTTGATCAGCTGCGTGGGCGCTAAATTCTCTTAAGCGAATATAGCCAATCCGACGACCACCTTCTTGCTTGAGGGTATAACGGACTGTGGGGACTTCAATTGTTGCCCTTGTCAGTTTCAAATCAAAGGCATTTTTTCCGGTTCTTCCCAGTTTCAATGTGACGAGGCTACCGACTTTACCGCGAATAAGACTAGAAGCATCATCTACTTTCATTTTGAGAGTAGGTTTACCGTCAATTGCCAAAATCTCATCACCGGCTTGAATACCTGCTTTTAGCGCGGGGGAATTTTCGATAGCTTCGATGACAGTTAAACGCTTGGTTTTTTCATTTATTTCCATGCGAATGCCAATTCCTGAAACTTCCCCAGATGTTTGGCTGGTTAGGGTTTCAAACTGTTTAGGGTCCATAAACCTTGTGTATGGATCTCCCAATTTTTGTAGGGCTTCGCGGATAGCTACATAAGCTTGTTCGTTAGAAGTATAGTTTTTGCTTAACAGGCTCTGCCTAGTTGCTTGCCAATCTTGTTGATTAAATTTGCCATCAACATATTCACGATTCACAAGTTGCCATACTTGGTCAACTAACGCTTTGGGACTATCTTGTAGAGCAGCGTGAACGGAGCGAGTCAAAGCTTGACCACATACAGATAGAGTAGCAGTTGTAGCGATCGCTCCACCAATCAAGGCTGCTTGGAGCGGTGAGTGACGTTTCGCAGATTGGTTCATGTATGAGAATAGTTGTATTGTTGACAGTTTAACAATCAGGCTTTCCTGAGATTTTCAAGTTTTTATACCCTCAATTTCAGCTATGCTTAATTCATCATTTTTTCCTTTGTAAATGATGTGGATATCACTGTCTATGTTATTAGCAATAATTGCTTGTTATTTTCTGTTTTACAGTAAAAATAAACACAGCACTCTTGTGACACGTGTCACTGTTTCATCTTTACACCCTAAATTCTTTTACTAAGATAGCACTTTGTTGACTTGATGGCAGAATTTTTCAAAATTAGACAATAAAGCTTTAATTTTCTATGTTATGAAGCACAAATTTAACATTAATTTATTAATTTCCTTGAGGCGTAGATTTAGAAAATTCTGGAGTTTGTCAAAATACATTGTTTTGGCTTTGTGTTTTATCCTCATTAGTTGGTTAACCTTCACCACTATAACCTTAGTTTCTGCTTCCTCACAGCAGGTAAATGCCTTATTTGTGCTTGGAGGTAGCATTCGCAGAGAAATTTATGTAGCCCAACTAGCAAAACAATACCCACAAACCCCAATTTTAATTTCTCATGGTTCCCCAGAACCCTGTATTTGGCTAATTTTTCAGCGAGAAGCAGCCGATTTGCAAAATATCTGGTTAGAGAATTGCGCTAATTCTACCTTTGAAAATTTTTGTTATGGAATACCAATTTTGCGGGGTTGGGGTGTGCATAAGGTAAAATTAATTACTTCGGGAACTCATGTATTCCGAGCTAAGTTGATGGCACAAATCATCTTAAGCGCTCATGGTATCTGGGTAGAGCCTGATGTTGTTAAGGAAAATGGTATTCCGGGTAATCATGAGTCTTGGCTAAAAACTTTCTTAGACGTTATCCGCAGCTTATTGTGGGCGATTTTAAGTCAAATCATTCAGCCCCAATGTTCGCAAATTACAAAACTGGTTGATGTCGATATGCAAGCTTGGGAACAGAGAGGTTTTCAGTGTGAATATCAGGGGGGAATAATTCGCGGGATTCAAAATTAAGTTGTTGCTAAGTGAAAATATGATTTTATCTCACGCTCCAGATGCTCCAAACACAGATAGTAAGAGTTTGAGAATGGTTGTGTTCTGGGTTAGTTTTGACTTGCGGATATGTGCGGTTAATGCCTTTGCATAAACAATAAATTACGAAAAGATGGAAAGTGAAAAATGGGCATAAATCCTTAGGGATGTGAAAAGATTCTCGATTTCTTAATTATATCTTCATCTTCAGATGTTAACTTTCCCCACCAGTCAGTTTTGCCACTTACCACCACAAGTTGTGCAGACAAATAGATTATGTTTTTGATTGAGCATTGATTTAAAAATGTGTAGGAATCAGTCGGAAACGCAGACATGAGAGTTTTTTACAGTAGGGCTACTGCGAGATGTCTAATAGCTGCATTTATGTAAAAAAAGAATAATTAACAGTTATGCTATCCTTTCTATTTTTTTCACCAGATTTAGCGGTTTGCAGTTGGTAAAGTACACTTTTAACCTCTCTCCTGCAAACAAAGATTGTTTGAAATTATCTCTTCCCAATGCAGTAAAGGGGTTATATCAAGTGGTGCATTTGATTCAATGGAATCCTTTTTGTGAAAGGCTTGTTGGCAATAAATTAATGATGATGATGCTGGATTCTATAAAAGAATTGTAGTCAAATTGAGCAGTACTTTGGAGAAAAAAATTTTGGAAAGGACTTGTAAATTTATTTGAATCCTTAGCTTGATAGTTGAATATAAAGATATATTTCCCAAACCAAATACTCTCAAATATTACACTCTATAAACTCTGTACCACTGCGGGCTATTATAATTTCATCGCACACAAATCAGCCAATTCACAAACATTACAACCAGGAGAACGAGCTTTACACACAGCCCGTCCGTGATAAATTAGACGAATTGACCAATTCTCCCAATCGGGTTGGGGTAATAACTTCATTAAATCTTTTTCAATCCCTACAGGTTCAGTATTTTTCGTCAACCCCAAACGCTGACTCAATCGTTTAACGTGAGTATCTACAGTTACTCCCGCATTGATACCATAAGCATGAGCTAAAACCACATTTGCAGTTTTCCTCGCTACTCCTGGAAGCTTTAAAAGTTCTTCCATTTGATTAGGAACCAGAGAATTAAAATCATTGATAATCATTCGACAAGCGCCTTGAATATTCTTGGCTTTGTTGCGATAGAAACCAGTCGAACGCACCAATTCTTCTAACTCTGTTAAATCAGCATTTGCTAAACTTTCAGCATCAGGAAACTTACCAAATAATCCTGGTGTCACCTTATTCACGCGCTCATCTGTACATTGTGCAGAAAGAATAGTTGCTACTAGCAGTTGTACAGGAGTTGAATAGTCCAAAGAACAAGTAGCATCTGGATAAAGAGACTGGAGACGCGAAAGTATTTCTATAGCGCGTTGTTTTTTAGATAATGATTTACGAGTCAATCAATTTTAGATTTTGGATTTACGATTTTGATTTTTTTTCTAGTTTAAACTAGATTGCTAGATATTTTTAGATTGGGGATTTTAATGATTTAATCTCATCTCCAATCCTCAATCTAAAATTACGTTATGATTACTGTAACAGTTTTTGCACCCAATCTAACTGGAAGGTTAACTGAGTGGTTTCTTTAACTATCAGGAAAATTCCTAATCCTAAGAGTAAGACCAAACCAGTCTGCATTACGCCTTCTTGAATCTTGGTCGGTAAAGGTTTACCAAATAAACCTTCAATGAGAAGAAAAGCCAGTTGACCACCATCTAAGGCTGGTAAAGGCAAAATATTGATAACTGCCAAGTTAATGCTAATAATTGCGGCAAAAGAGAATAAATTAGCAATATTATCAGATGCTAATTTTGCCCCAATTTTGACAATATTAACCGGGCCTGAAACTTGTCCGACAGTTTGTTGAAAGTTGGTAGCTAACTGTCCAAAACCTTTGACTGTGCCGACGATTAGCTGTTCAAACCGATTAGCTGCAACGCTGAAAATCTCACCAATATTTTGGGGACGACGATAAACTGCTTTACCATTAGGCCCAAGTTCAATCCCAACTAAACCTTTACCATCTGCACCCTGTTGGGGAGTTAATGTCAAGGTTCTTTGTTCGTTTTGATGTTGAACTTTTAGGTTGATTTGCTGATTGGGATGAGTTTGGATTTCTTTGGTTAGCAATAAGGTGGAATTGCTACCAGCAGCGAGTTCTTGACCATTAACAGCCAGAATAATGTCTCCTTCTCTAAGCCCTGCTTGGTAGGAAACAGATTGTTCATTCACAGGTTTAACAATTACACCTGGTTGATATTGGAATTCCTGGGGGATACCGACGATACCAAGTTGCAACGCCAACATCAAATAGGCGAAAATTAAATTGGCGACAACTCCGGCACTAATGACAATCGCTCGATCTAAAACTGGACGGTTCCGCAGCAGATTTGGGTCATTGGGGGGAACTTCACTATCTGGGTCATCATCAGGAAAGCCGACAAAGCCACCCAAGGGGAAAGCGCGGATAGCATATTCCGTTTGTGATCCTTGGTACTTGAAAATCACGGGGCCAAAACCCAGGGAAAAGCGGTTAACGTAAATACCTTGAGAACGAGCGGCTATAAAGTGTCCAGCTTCGTGTACCAAAATCAAAATAGCCAAGACTGCGATCGCTGCTAAAACTGACATAGAGCAAATTAGTCAAACATATTGAAATATATATTCTTATTGTAGTTTGCTTGGGAACGGTCAGACAAACCCCGCTGGCTGTGTTGGTTCTGTCTCAACTTCATCTCAATGTTCTCATGTAGTTATGGTAATCAGATTTTCACGAGTGAGTGGACATTCTTTTTTTCGCGCATTAGCGAAGCAAAGTAGGAAGTACGTTAGTTGCAAAGGAAGAGGAGATAGCTTTTTTACCTCACGCAGAGACGCAGAGAACACAGAGGAATATCGCACTTTGCAAATTGTAGAAAATTTAAGTTTTTGAGCGATCGCAAAGCACTTCGTAGGAATCGCACTCCCTCAACTTCCTAACAGCGATACCTATGCCTACGGCTCCCGTAAGGGATACGGTCAGCTATCTCTTCGAGTCCCGTCAGGGATACGCTATCGCATCCCTTCAACTCCCCAACATCCTTTTTTAACGAACCACGTTCACGCAGTGTCCCGTAGGGATAGAAGCGAAGAACACGAAGGAAGAAGAGAAGAAAGAGCGATCGCACTCCGTAGGAATCGCACTTCCTCCACTTCCCAAACAGCGATACCTTCGGTCAGCTATCTCTTCGAGTCCCGTCAGGGATACGCTATCGCACTCCCTCCAACTTCCCAACATCCTTTTTTAACGAACCACGTTCACGCAGTGTCCCGTAGGGATAGACACGAAGAACACGAAGGAAGAAGAGAGCTAAAAACATTATTCCGTTAGTTTAGTAGTAATTGATTTACCAATATAATGAAAGTAGTCACTGGTTACACCAAAAGCTACAGAATGTTTAGCCATGACAAATACAGTCTGATTATTTTCACCAATAAAGAAATAGTGCTTTTTTGAATCTTCTGTTTTTGCAACCTCAATTTTTGTAAACTCAATATCTGCTATTTTTCGCCAATAATATTCATATCCCATACCGTAGAAAACAACGGCTTTAGGTTTATGTTCTTTGATTCTTTGACTAATATGATTAATTCGCTTCTCAATACAATAATTTCTATAAATTTCTCTATCAGATAAAAAAGGAAGTTGAGAATGTCTAGCATATATCCAATTATCAATAGATGGTGAAGGTAAAGGCAATAATTCTAATAAACAAGTTTCTTTATCTTTCCTACCTAATTGGTCTAATTGATATTTACGAATATCTTCTACATCAATATTATCTTTTCCGTTAGCACTTAATGTAATACGAATTAATCCCTTCCATGTATTCTGTATTTTCTCATCCCACCATCCCATATATTCATGATATTCTGCAACATCATCTATTTCATTTTTACCTCTTTTTTCCCATGTATTGATTCTAAAATTAATGTCTTCAAAATCTTCTCCTCCTGCTTCTTCCATACCAATAAACCAATATTTTCCCTCATAATTACCATATCCATAAAATGTCTCAATTCTTTTTTCTAAAAGCTCATTATTGAAAAATTGCTGACTGTCCATAATTACGTGATTCTGATTAAATAAGGATACTTAATAAGTAAAACAGATTATAGTACAAATGTTTTATATTGTCAAGCAAAAAACTTATTATAACTATTTAATATTACTTAGATTATGACACTTGACAAGTAAAAACAGCTACAGTCTAATGTTCTAGTATTTCCAATTAAAGATAAATAATCAGGAGTTAATATGGGTGTATTTTGGTATTCTGAAGCTGAAGTGGTAACAACTGAACCAGAAACAGTCAAAAAAATAATTAAGAAAATTGCACGTAGAAAAGGTATACCACCAGTGCGTAATTTAAAAATAAAAGGCAATTCAATTTTTTTCGATTCAGATGGCTATGGTTGTTTTGGCGTAAAAGGTGAAAATTATAATCCTAATCCTCCTTTTAATGATCTTCCTGTTTTATTTGAAAAACTATTGGAATCATATTCAGGAGCTTTAATTTGTTTTGAATTTGTTAGCCCATGTCAGGGACAAGAATATTATTTTTCATCAACTTGGATTAAACCTGAAGGTATAGCTCAAATTGATGGAAATTGGTATGAAGGTTGTTATAAATATGCCCGTATGTTATGGTGGAAAAATGAAGATATTTCAAAAACAGCAGATGATTTAATAACAGATGATTTAGTTCGTATATTTGATATGGCTGATATATGGAATATTCCAATTGACATAGAAAGATATAAAGAGAATATGCCAAATCTTTATGCTGCTGTTTGCAAAGCTAAAGCAGGTGGATTTGATGATTGGGCGATTAATAATTATGGTAATAAAGTAATTACTTTTCAAGTTGCCGAAAAAATAGGAGAATTATATAGTGATAATCAAGATAATGTATTACAAGATTGTTTTGACAATATAAATAAGTGGAATTCTTTTCCAGCCGATGTTGAGAGAGAGGATTTTGTATTTAAACTTCCTGAAAATTTTCCTAAATTATCCAAATTACAGTAAATAAACTCTCTTCATATTTGCGCCTTTGCTCCTTAGCGTCTACTCTTCGAGATCGCTAAGAGCGATTGCGCGAAACAAACCTCTCCGTGCCTCTGCGTCTCTGCGTGAGAAAAAAGAAAGGGTGTATTAATAAGACACACCCTACAAAATAATTAAATTTCTTCTCTTCGTGTTCTTCGCGTCTATCCCTACGGGACACTGCGTGAACGTGGTTCGTTTCTCTTAAAGCTGCTTCACTTCCGAAACCAACTTAGCCACCATATCCTTAGCACTACCAAACAACATCGTTGTCTTATCCTTATAAAACAACTCATTATCAACACCAGCAAAACCGGCACTCATACCGCGCTTAATCACAATAGTCTGCTTTGCCCGATCAACTTCCAAAATCGGCATCCCATAAATAGGACTATTCACATCACTACGCGCCGCCGGATTCACAACATCATTAGCACCAATCACTAACGCCACATCAGCTTGTTCAAACTGGGGATTAATATCCTCCATGTCATACAACTGCGTATAAGCCACATTAGCTTCAGCCAATAATACGTTCATGTGTCCTGGCATTCTCCCCGCAACAGGATGTATCGCATATTTTACATCTACACCCATGCGTTCTAGTTGATCTGCCAACTCGCGGACGCTATGCTGTGCTTGAGCAACTGCCATACCGTATCCTGGGACAATCACCACAGAACGGGCATAACCCAACATCATCGCCCCTTCTTCGGGATCGATACTGCGGACAGTTTGATTACTTGCACCAGCAGCAGCACCACCAGTAGCAGTAGAAACTGAACCAAAGGCACTAAATAAGACACTGAACAAAGAACGGTTCATAGCCTTACACATAATTTCGGTAAGGATTAAACCAGAAGCACCTACCAAAGCACCGGCGATGATTAACATATTGTTCATCACCACAAACCCAGCCGCAGCCGCAGCTACACCTGAGAGGGAGTTTAACAGGGAGATGACAACGGGCATATCGCCGCCACCAATGGGCAGTACAAACATGACACCCAACACCAAAGAAACAGCCACCACTCCCAAAAATACGGGGAGGCTATCTGGTGTGATGATTAAATAGGCACTTCCAGCTAAATAAGAACCCAAAAGCAAGAGGTTAAAAGGTTGTTGCAAAGGAAAGGTAATTGGTGTACCGCTAATTAAACCTTGCAATTTGGCAAAAGCCAGAAAACTACCTGTTAAGGTAACACCACCAATTAACACATCCAATAACATGGAAATGTTGACATCGAGGGGGATAGGTTGAGAACTATCTAACAACCGCCAAAATTCAGCCACAGCGATAAGTGCGGAAGATGCACCACCCAAACCGTTGAGTAAGCCCACCATTTGGGGCATATCTGTCATTTGCACTGTGTAAGCCACAACAGCGCCAATTACCGAACCAATAGCCAAGCCTACCAAAATCATCTCGTAATTTAAGACTTGCTGATCTAGCATTGTGGCGATAATTGCTAACAGCATTCCCACCGCAGCCACAAGATTACCGTTTCTTGCTGTAGCCGGAGAACCCAGTTTTTTCAAACCGAGAATAAATAATGATGCAGCGACTAAATACGTCAGCTGAATCCCAGTTGGTAAAAAGTCGCTCATGCTTTAACTTCCTTTTTCTTGAACATTTGCAACATTCTGTCTGTGACGAGGAAACCACCAACAACGTTAACCATTGCTAAAATCACGGCAATTAAACCGAGAATTACTGATAAATTGGTGTTTCTCTCCCCAGCAGCTAATATTGCCCCAATTACGGAAATGCCGGAAATAGCGTTAGAACCGGACATTAAGGGGGTGTGTAATGTGGGGGGGACTTTGTTGATGACTTCAAAGCCTATGAAGGAGGCTAAGACAAGTACGAATAAGGCCGCAAGTAATGCTTCTGTCATTTCGATTTTGGATTTTAGATTTTGGATTTTGGATTTTGGATTTTTACCTCACGCAGAGGCGCAGAGACACAGAGAGTAAGAGCAATCTATGAGTCTGCGTAGGCGAACTTTACCTGTGTATCCGCGATTTCAATCGTTTGGGCTAAACTGCTACTGCTTGCAAAGCGTCTTTTACTCGTTGGTTTCTAATTTCTCCAGCGTGGGTAACACAAGCTGCGTCAACGATGTCGTCACTAAAGTTGATTTCTAAGGCTTTGTCTTTAATCAACAGTTGCATTAATGATGTGACGTTCTTTGCATACAGTTGGCTGGCGTGTACTGGCATTGATGATGGTAAATTGATGGGGCCAATTATGGTTACACCATTCCAAACAATGTCTTTACCTGCTTCTGTGCAAGCGCAGTTACCACCCTGTTCTGCGGCTAAGTCTACTATGACTGAACCTGGTTTCATTTGTGCCACCATTTCTTGGGTAACAAGTTGTGGCGCTTTTCTTCCTGGTACTTGGGCGGTAGTAATTACTACGTCGGAGTTTTTGACGTGTTCGGCGACTAGTTCCTGGGTGCGTTTTTTACTATCTTCGGAGATTTCTTTGGCGTAACCACCCGCAGCGACGGTTTCTTCTTCGAGTTTGACTTCGACGAATTTCGCCCCTAAGCTTTGTACTTCTTCTTTAACGGCTGGGCGAATGTCAAAGGCTTCTACTACTGCGCCTAGTCTTCTTGCTGTGGCGATCGCTTGCAATCCGGCTACACCTGCTCCCATAATAAATACTTTGGCTGGGGCAATAGTACCCGCCGCAGTGGTTAACATGGGAAAATATTTTGGTAATGCCGCAGCCGCAATCAATACGGCTTTATAACCCGCTAGTGAGGCTTGGGATGATAAAGCATCCATGCTTTGCGCTCTGGTGGTACGGGGGATTAATTCCATACTCAAAGCTGTAATTTGGCGATTTGCCAATTTTTGCGCTACGACGGGATTACCCAAGGGATTGAGAAAGCTAATTAATACAGATCCTGATTTGAGTAAATCAATTTCTGAGCGTCCATCTTCTCTTTCTTGAGGAGGACTAACTTTGAGCAAAACATCTGCTTCTCCCCATAATTGGGCTGTATCGCTGATAATTTTGGCTCCTGCGGCTTCATAAGCAGCATCACTGAAAAATGCTTTTTCTCCCGCACCTGTTTCTACAAAAACCTCTAAGCCTTGTTTTACCAATCTGGCTACGGTGTCGGGAATTAAGGCTACACGACGTTCACAAACTTCAATTTCTTTAGCAACTGCTATTTTCATGCAATCTCCTGAAGATAAATACCTAAATATCTACTAACTATGGAATTTCTCTGTTGATGAAGGATTCACCGCACTTATAGAGCATAGGTGAGTAATCTCAGCCCTGAGTTTTTCTGGTAGATTTAACCTTGAACTTTGTCTTTCTCACTCTTATTTTTTCCAAGCAAAGTTTTACTCTGCCGCTTACATAAGTCACAATTCCAGATATTTGCACACAAACTATTTTACTTACTGCACATCTTATGGTGATTTCCTGATGTTATATCTATGTCTTCAGATTATTTTCGGGATTGATAATTTCTGGTATTGGTTTCTGGCATCTTGCAGTATTCATCAAATTTTGCCAGATTGATATTTTTTCAATTAATTCTTAATTATTGAGACTTGCTTTCCTGTTGTTAAAAACTTTACAAAGTCCACAAATACTGACAATTTATATTTGGATCAAAGACCTGGGGAAGCTCTTAGGTGGTTTACGCATTATAAACAAGGATGTTTATACTAACGTTGCGTCCAAACTTGTTAGTTTTGGCGGTTAGGGGAAGCCGGAGGAGAGAGAGCCTACCGTTTAGAGCAACTTAGGAGCAACTGCACAGGCGGCGACCCGCTATGAATGAAAGAAACAAAATTTTCTTGAGTACTTTACTCCCAACTTTACACCCCACACTCGTTACTCAGTACTCGGTACTCGGTACTGTTTCTTGAAAGGGAGCAATGACTCAAGACAGGATATCGTGAGTTTAGTGACACCTGGAGAGTTGGAATTTGACCACTCTATCGCCATTTAACTAGCGATCGCAATGCCCCTGTCTGCCGATATAGCTAAAGGTATAGTCCAATTTTTATGGAAAAAATAAATTTAAGTACACTTATTTCGGCACTTTTGGCTGCGATTTAACGTCTATTTTCACTCATACAGTAGTAAAGTTTATTTACGAATACTAAACTCTTTGTTACGTAAGCTGATAAATCTACTATCCACTAAAGGAAGCCCAACTATGAGACGCGTATTTTCTGCCTTAGCCGTAACTAGCTGTTTGTTGACTAGTTTTTCGGCTACGACTTGGGCGCAGAGCCTACCTGGTTTGACATTATTTAGCGGTGTTAAAAGCGAAAATCAGCTGCCGTTTCGGTTAGATTTTGGCGGACAAACTAATAGCTGGGATAGATATATATTAAGACTTCCAGCCAAAAAAATGAAGTTGGCAGTGGCTCAATTTGCCATTACCTATCCTAATTATTACAAAGGAAGTTTTGATCCCAAAAAGGTTGAAGTCAGAATCAGAGGTAAAAAAGTTCCCCTGTCTGAAGTGAAATGGGACAAGGAAGGCCGGGTGTTGGAGATATTTCCCGAAGAACCAGTCCCAGCTGGGAGTGCTGTGGAGTTAGTCTTATCCAACGTCCAAAATCCATACTTTGGGGGAATTTACTATTTCAACTGTCAAGTTCTTTCCCCAGGTGAGGTGCCATTACTGCGTTACCTCGGCTCGTGGATTATCAGTATCTCTTAAGAAGGGAATAGTGAATAGGGAACAGGGAAATACAAGCTTCTAGATTTAAATATGCCTAATACTTTCTCTGTCACCTGTCACATGAAAACTCTATCCAGAAATATGTTTATATTGCCTGTAAAGTGGTAATATTGCAGATTGTGACTTTTTATAAAAATCGTCTAAGAGGAGAAAGGTATGCAAAGAACCCTGGGCGGCACTTGCCGTAAGAGAAAGAGAACCTCTGGATTTCGCGCCAGAATGCGGACACCAGATGGCAGAAACGTGATCAGCGCTAGGAGAAGAAAGGGTCGTCATCGTCTGAGCGTTTAGGGTAAATTTAGCAAACATAGCAACTGTGCCTTTACCCAAAGCACATAGATTAAAATCCCGCAAGGATTTCCAGGCAGTTTTCCGAGAAGGAATTCGGCGACATAGTTCTCATTTTACGTTGAGAGCCTTAAGTCCGTCGCGTTCAAAAGAGCCTTCTTTGGATACTGCCCCCAAAACTCCACAACCAACTGGCTGTGAAAGTTTAGCCAGCACGCAAATTGGAATTTCCATTAGCACCAAAGTTAGTAAACGAGCAGTAATTCGCAACCGAATTAAACGGCAAATTACAGCAGCTTTGTATAAATTGTTGCCTAGATTATCCCCAGGATGGCGGTTAGTGCTAATTGTTAAGCCAACAACAGCAGAATCTGAGTGCGTAAGCCAACAATTTCTGCAAGAATTAGAGCAGTTGTTGGCAAAAGCTGAGGTCTTTCATGGGCATTCGTGAAGAAATTTATTATGAGGGTGGTCCCCATATAGGCGATTTAATTCTCAACCTGCTCATAGGGCTAACCCTCATTGGTATACCATTGACGGTTGGGGCTATCGTGAGGGCATTGTGGCTGCGCTTCCGCATCACCGATCGGCGAATTTCTGTGATTGGTGGTTGGATGGGAGGCGATCGCACTGACGTAATTTATTCAGAAATTGTCAAAGTGGTGAAAGTCCCTCGTGGCATTGGCCTGTGGGGAGACATGGTACTTACCCTCAAAAATGGAACTCGGTTGGAGATGCGGGCTGTTCCCAAGTTTCTGGAAGTCTATGACTACATTAACGAAAGAATCGCTGCTAAAAACCCCGAATATAGCAGTGCCAATTAGTAAAAGTGCTGATTTTCCAGTGATGAGTCCTGAGTTAAAAGCTTTCTCATCTGCGGCTTTTTTACTCTTTCACTACTTACTGAGTCAGCACTCATTACGCTCATTTAGCATTCTTTTTTTCAAATCATGTGCGGCTATCCGTAGCTTGTGATAGTCGCGCCTAAATCACGATTTAGATAAATTAGATTCAGTTCAGTTTACAGTACCTCAGGTTGAATTCAGAATAATGGATTTTGGTATCGGGTTTCTCTCGAACAACGTGATGCTGCCAATCATAGACTTTTTCTATGGTTTTTTCCCCAGCTATGGATTAGCGATCGTTGCCTTGACATTGATAATCCGCTTTGCGCTCTATCCCCTGAGTGCTGGCTCCATTCGCAGTATGCGACGAATGCGGGTTGTCCAGCCTGTCATGCAAAAGCGGATGGCGGAAATCAAAGAGCGCTATAAGGATGATCCGCAAAAGCAGCAGGAGGAAATGGTTAATGTCCAAAAAGAATTTGGCAACCCATTAGCAGGCTGTTTGCCTCTGCTGCTACAGATGCCAGTACTACTAGCACTGTTTGCGACTTTACGGGGTTCGCCTTTTGCTGGTGTTAACTACTCAGTTAACCTAGAAGTCTTTCCCTCTGAACAAATTGAACGCATTCAACCCCAAGCCTTTGCCACTGCCCCACAAAACATTTACATTGCCGATGGGGAACACACAAAAATCACTGCGATTTTACCTGGTGGCAACAAGTTGGCGGTCGGAGAAAAGACTAAAATCCAATATCAGACAATGGAGGGCAAACCATTTGATTTGCTCTTAGCAGAACATCCAGAAACTAAGTTGACCCCTGAATGGAAAATCATCAAAGGGGAAGATAGAGTTAAAATTGATGCAGAAGGTAATGTAGAAGCCTTACAGCCAGGAGAAGTGACAATTCAAGGCTCAATTCCTGGACTGGCCGCAGATAAAGGATTTCTGTTTATTGATGCTTTAGGTAGGGTAGGCGCACAAGATCCAGATGGCACGATCCACTGGGATATTGTGGCGATGATTGTCTTCTTTGGTATCAGTCTTTACGTTAGCCAATTGCTTTCTGGGCAGAATTCCAGCGGTGGCAACCCACAACAGGATACAGTGAATAAAATCACACCAGTTATTTTTTCTGGGATGTTTTTGTTCTTTCCCCTGCCAGCTGGTGTGCTGATGTATATGGTGATTGGTAACGTTTTCCAAACCCTGCAAACTTACATTCTTTCCCGCGAACCGCTACCAGAAGAATTACAAAAGCTGGTGGAAACACAAGAGAAAGAAAAAGAAGCAGCCAGCGCCGAACCAAAGAAGTTGCCGTTTGAACCAAAAAGTTCTAAGAAAAAAGCTACAGGCTGATCATGACTAATATTCCCATGCAGCGGGGTGAGCAGTGGTTAAAAACACTGCTGCATTTCACTAATATATCTACCGAAGTCAAGTGTAATTTAGAAACTGCTACGTTGTTAGACGCAGAGTCTCCGCAATCTGATAGCTATTGGTTGACAATTGATCAAACCAGCTTGATGTCAGAACAAATCAGAATTTTAATTGGTGCTGATGGTTCTGTGCTAGATGCGATTCAGTATTTAGCCAATTCGGTTCTTAACTTGAACCAACCAGAGGAGCAGCAGGCATCTTATACCATTGAGTTGAATGGCTATCGTGTCAGACGAGAAGCGGAAATTCGCACTTTAGCTGAAGCGGCTGCCCAAGAGGTGCGTTTAACTGGTAAAGAGGTGGAAATTAAATCGCTTAGTTCGGCTGAACGGCGACAAATGCACACGTTTTTCCAGGATTTTCCTGATTTAGAAACCTTTAGTCGGGGTAAAGAACCTCATCGGCTGTTGGTTGTTCGTCCGGCGACGGAATCACCAACAGATCCGGGCTATTAGAGCTAAAATCAAAGATGTAGTATCAGCACAATTGCTGATCATCAACCCTACTTTTTCGTGAGGATGTCTCACAAGTCCTATGGACGCTATTTTTATTCCGCAGCTAACTAAAGCCCCGGAGCGAACAGAGGAAATTCAAGTTAATGAGTCTCTGCCTGGTTTGGAAACTTTAACCCCGGTGCGTGGCACTATCCGTGTGCAACATCTAGGTACTTACTTAGAAGTTTCCGGTCAGGCAGAAGCAATTATTACTTGTACCTGTAACCGCTGCTTGCAGCAATATAATCAACGTTTGGCTGTTAATACTAAAGAAATAATTTGGTTAGAGGAAAATGCTAATCAAGCAGAACAGTTACCTTTAGAGATGGAAGTGGCTGTAGAAGATTTAGTGGAAACTCTATCACCTGATGGTCATTTTTACCCCACAGAATGGCTGTATGAGCAGATGTGTTTAGCAATTCCTCATCGTCAGTTGTGCGATCGCAAATGTCCAGGTATTTTGGATGCTGTTGCTAGTTCTGAGGAGATTATTGATAGCCGTTGGGCTTCTTTGCAAAGCTTGAAAAAGCAACTTCCAGAATAGTAAAATAAACTCAAGTAAGGAATTTGAGTTATGTCGAGTGAAACCATCACGACTCAAGGACAAGTAACTATCCCTAAAGAAATTAGAGCCATAGCCCTAAATTTTATCCAGCCAATAAACATCCTTTAACAACTTTGGAGCATAGGAAACGAATTTTCTATTGCTCTTTTTTTCTTGTTCTTTTAAATCTTGATAAATTGCCTGTAAGTCATTATTAAATCGACTAGAATGGGCTTCTCTAATTTGATAAATTTCTTGTATAATTTGATCTTCCCACATAAATTTTACCTCTCTATCAGTTTTTCAGGGTGACAAATTATTACTGGCTAATTTTATAAATTATATATTCAGTTTTTTACAGCTTATTCTCTTGATTGAACTAAATATTGACTTAGATTATTTAATAATCTCTGATGCCTTTCTGTTGAAATTACGCCAATTGAGCCAATTATACTGTTACGAGTGATGACAGTTAAGAAACTTAATCTAATCACAGATTGACTAACTAAGCCACTGGATTGAAAATCATCATCATTAGGTGAGACGATTTCATCAAAATTAGAAATATATTGTTTTAATTGGGTACTGATTCCACAAACCAAAAAGTCTTGATATTTTGGCATTTCTTTCAAAATCAGCGCAGGACGGTTTTTTATTTCTCCATTTGCTTGCGGAATAGGAGTTAATATAATATTACCTTCTTTCATAATTAGGATTATATTCTTGTATTGATTCTAGAGTATATTCTGGTTCATTTTCTGCATAACATTGATTTAAGTTATTTAAAGAAAAATTTTCCCAATCTTCTCTTGCTTCTGTATCGGGTTCTAAAACAATAGGAATAATAAATACTTTCGTTCCTTCTGGGATAGATACGGGATCGAGTAATTCTATTTTCCCGTCTTTAACAATTGCTAAATGTCCTAATGTCATTGTGTTAGCTCCTTGTTTTTCTGTATTTTAGCACCATTAAAATTCAGCCAAGCCACGGGAAGATTGTACTATTTCTAAACATTCTTTAAGATCATCGCCAACCCACCTTCCAGCATGGCGTAGAATTGATTTACCTGATCCTTGACGATGAGGTGGTTGAGGTTTTGAGAATTTGGTAGACTGTTTGTTTTTTATTGATTGTATAAGATTAAGCGTTTCTATAAGCTCTGTTTCTGACATTGAGCTAATTTCTTGTATAAGTAATTCCTTAGTTGACATAATTTTTATCTCCATATTTTCTGTATTTTAGCATTTTTGATATCAGCGATATCTACGGTAAGCTAGGCTAACTCTATTCGTCATTAACATCTGTCAAGCGTCTAACACACTGCCATACTGACTTTATTTAATTTTACTTGGCAAATTAAGTGAAATCGCCAATAATATAATTAACTGAGTAAATAAATGATACAAGATGTATATCAAGAAGCTGCAAGTATTTAATTATAAGTCTTATTCCAACTCTGGCTCTGGGGAAATGGAATTTTCACCAGGTATCAATATTATTGTTGGAAAAAATAATGCGGGTAAAACATCTTTACTTGAAGTGCTGACGCTGGATTTTGAAAATCAACCGCATAGAAGTTTAAAGACATTACCAAATAAGACTTCGACGATAGAAAAAAAATCGAGAATAGAAATTACTTTGCATCTTGGAAAAGGAGAATGGCGAAGTTTTATCCAATATATGTCTCCTAATATTGGTATTCCTATTCCTAGTGAGACTGAAGAATATAGAAAATCTTTAAACCTTATTGATAATAAATATAGAGAGCCATACATCGGACTTGGAAGTAACCATGATTTGATTGAAAAAGATAAATCCAAAATCCACAGAGAATTTTGTATAGAACACCTTATAAAACTTCAAAGTTCATTAGATGATAATAATCAGGAAACAAAGATATCTCTTTATACTAATAAACAAATGGATGATATGAGTTTAACTAAATTAGTTAACTTCGACACATATGAAGTTGTTAATAGTAAAAAGTTTTTGCAAGTTGCATATAATACTCAAGATAAAGAATTTCATCTTTCAAAAGAAAATCAAGATGAGAATGATAACTTTCAAGAAAGTATAGGTTACAGTATATTTGATATATTTGTAAGTCGTATTTATAGATTTAAAGCCGAACGCCTAAATATTGGTGTTTGTAAATTTGAAAATAATGATCAACTAAAATCAGATGCTTCTAATCTAGCTGAATCAATATGTATATTGCAAGGCAAAAATCCAGGTATGTTTGCAAATTTTAATAACTTAGTTTCAACTGTTTTGCCTGAGATTAAGTGGATTTCTGTATTACCGAGAGATAATTCAGATGTTGAAATTAAGGTTTGGACGCTAGATACTCAACTTAATAGAGATGATTTATCACTTCCTCTATCTTCATGTGGAAGTGGAATTGGTCAAGTTTTAGCAATTGTATATATTCTAGTTTGTTCTGAAGAACCTAGAACATTAATTATTGATGAACCACAATCATTTTTACATCCAGGTGCAGCTAAAAAGCTCATAGAGACTATTAAACAATTTCCCCAACATCAATATTTTATTGCTACTCATTCACCAGATATTATCACAACGGCTGATCCTTCTAATATTATCAAGCTGAAATATGAAAATTGTGAAACAACTGCATCAGTTATAAACGCAAAAGAGATAAAATCACAAAATGAATTATTAGAAGAGCTTGGAGTGAGGCTATCTGATGTTTTTGGTGCTGATAATATCCTTTGGGTAGAAGGAAAAACTGAACAGATATGTTTTCCAAAAATACTTGAAAAGGTATTAAAAAAGCAGTTGAGAGGTACTAAAATCCTCGGTGTGATGAATACTGCTGACTTTCAAGGTAAACGCGCTAGTCTTATATTTGATATTTATCAAAAATTGAGTGGTGGAACAGACTTATTTCCTCCTGCAATTGGCTTTCTGTTTGATAGTGAAAATAGAACAGAAGAAGAAAAGGATAAGTGGCAGAGGCAAAGTGGAAAACCTGTTGAATTTTTGTCTCGACGGATGTATGAAAATTATTTACTTGATTCAGAAGCAATTGCAGCAGTTTTCAATGAAGATAATCAATCTCGACCAGAACCATTGCCAATAAATCTTACAAGTGTTGAAGTTGAAGAATGGCTAAATCAGAAAAAGCAAGAACAAGAACTCTCAGAAACAGAGTGGTTATCTACAGTTGATGGTTCTCAACTTCTTACAGAATTATTCAGAGAACTATCTGGGTCAAAATTAACGTTTCATAAAACAAGAGAACCTTATAACCATTCTTACAAACTGACAAAATGGCTAGTTGAAAACAAACCTGGATTCCTGTCTGGACTTGCTGAAGAAATTGCAAATATGCTTAATTATGAGGAGCGATCGCACCGACAACCATAATTATCGACTATCGCCCACATCCGCCTGAGATTGAAATCTCAGGCTAATAGCAAAAGTCGTCTAAAGACGACTGAGAAAATATTGAATTTTTGATAATTATTTAGTCGGTTAAAACCGACTTCCGCTATGAGACTGGGAATTAATTCCCAAGCGGATAAGACTACTAAACGATAATAACGATACTACCCCTTATTCTCTCCTCCTCCTTTGCGCCTTTGCACCTTTGCGTCTTTGCGTGAAACAAAACTCTCTCTTCTTCCCTTCTTCCTTCGCGCTCTTCGCTTCTTCGCGGTTCATTAAATCCATATTCTTCCAGTTGTTAGACACAATACAACCCTTAACAATAGGAGAATAACAAATCACCACCAACAACTACCTTATGAACTTCCGTGACGAATTTAAACTGCTCCTCCGCGCCCGCTACCCGCTGATTTATATCCCCACCTACGAAGAAGAACGGGTAGAAGCCGCTATCCGCGAAGAAGCCACAAACCAAGGAAATCGCCCCGTTTATACTTGGGATTTTGTCGATGGTTATCAAGGAAACCCCAACGATGCGGGATTTGGGAAGCGCAACCCCTTACAAGCATTAGAATTTATCGAAAAATTACCAGCTTCCGCCCCAGCAGTATTGATTCTCCGGGATTATCACCGCTTTTTAGATGATGTGGCTATTTCTCGCAAACTCCGCAACTTAGCCCGACTTCTCAAATCTCAACCGAAAAATATTGTTTTATTATCGCCACGCATTGCTATTCCTGACGATTTAACGGAAGTGTTGACGGTGGTTGAATTTCCCTTACCCGCAGCACCGGAAATTAAAACCGAGGTAGAACGATTATTACAAGCCACTGGTAACTCACCTTCTGGTAAATTTCTCGATGACTTGGTGCGTTCTTGTCAAGGTTTATCTATGGAAAGGATACGCCGAGTTTTAGCCAGGGCTGTAGCATCCCACGGACAATTACAACCAGAAGACGTTGATTTAGTTTTGGAGGAAAAACGCCAAACTATCCGCCAAACCCAAATCCTGGACTTTTACCCAGCCACTGAGCAGATTTCTGATATAGGAGGACTTGATAACCTTAAAGACTGGTTAATTCGTCGCGGTGGTGCATTCACAGAAAAAGCTCGACAGTACGGATTACCGCACCCCCGTGGATTAATGTTGGTGGGAATTCAGGGAACAGGTAAATCATTAACAGCCAAAGCGATCGCACATAATTGGCATTTACCCCTGTTACGCTTAGATGTAGGGCGGTTATTTGGTGGTTTAGTCGGTGAATCAGAATCCCGCACTCGTCAAATGATTCAAGTAGCTGAAGCCCTCGCTCCCTGCGTGTTGTGGATTGATGAAATCGATAAAGCCTTTTCCGGGTTGGGTAGTAAAGGTGATGCGGGAACAACCAGCCGGGTATTTGGTACTTTTATCACCTGGTTAGCCGAAAAAACCTCCCCCGTATTTGTCGTCTCCACTGCTAACGATATCCAAGCCTTACCCCCAGAAATGTTGCGGAAAGGGAGATTTGATGAAATTTTCTTTGTCGGTTTACCCAGCCAAGAAGAGAGAAAAGCCATTTTTAACGTCCATTTATCCCGATTGCGTCCTCATAACTTGAAAGGCTATGACATTGATAGGTTAGCTTACGAAACCCCTGATTTTTCGGGCGCAGAGATTGAGCAAACCTTAATTGAAGCGATGCATATCGGATTTAGCCAAAATCGTGACTTTACCACCGATGATGTTTTAGAATCTGCTAGTCAAATTATACCTTTGGCAAGAACTGCGGTGGAGCAAATTCAAAAACTGCAAGAATGGGCTGCTGCGGGGAGAGCGCGTCTGGCTTCCAAGCAAAATCCTTTAAATGATACCTTCTCTTCGAGACGCTAATTTCTTCTTCAGCGCCTTAAAAGCATTCAATGCCAAATGCCATCATGTAAAAAGGCAGTCTGGCTGGAGGCTGAAGACAGCAATGCAGCAGGGAATAACGCTTGTTTATATCAATTCACTTAATTAAAGCTACAAATGAATCTCCGCGTCTCCTTCCGCGTCTGTCCATTTGTATCAACCTTAAAGTGAAACGGTATTACTCATCTGAGTAAACCTTTTTTAAGTGGATAGTGATTTTCGCCCTGCTGCAATAATAATTTAGTCAATCCTACTTAATCAATAGTTCGTAGTTAATCATGAATTAATATGGACTATTGATTAAAAAAGGCAACAGCTAACAGGAGACAACTGATAACTGTTAACTAATAACTAATAAATGACTAGAGGTTATAACTATGCTTTCTGGCTTACTTAAATTTATACTGGGTGTTGTCCTAGCGATCGCAGTCTTATTGGGTAGCGGACTGACAGTAGCCCTCTATTTTGTCAATCGCACCTCTGTACCCCCAGAAAGACCCAAATTTGCTAACGATAATCCCAAACCCAAACCTGACAAACCAAAAATAACTCCAGCAAAAACCACATCCACTCCCAAGCCTACACCTAAGACAGAAGCTACTCCCAGTCCCACTCCTACCCCCACAGAATCACCTGATTCATTACCACCAGGGGCTTACCGAGGGATTGTTACTTGGTCTCAAGGTTTACGTTTGCGAACCGAACCCAAACAAGATGCTGAACGCAATGGTGGTGTTGGTTTTAATCAAAAAATCATCGTTTTAGAAGAAAGTTCGGATAAAGTTTGGCAAAAAATTCGCGTTGAAGGTACTAATCAAGAAGGTTGGGTAAAAGCAGCTAATATTAAACGATCTGAAGAACAACAATAAATAAATCAGAACCTAATTTTATCCAACTAAAAAAGAGTTCCTAACTCTTTTTGGTTGATATTCTTTTAGCATAATTGTAGCATCATCTGCTGATAAGGGATAACTAAAGAGATACCCTTGCATAACTTCACAATCGAGAAGTCGTAATAAATCAAATTGTTCTTGAGTTTCTACTCCTTCGGCAACGACTGCTAAATTCAGTTCATTAGCTAAGGCAATTATCGCTGTTATAATTGCTGTATCGCTATTGCTATTGGCTAGATTGCAGATAAAAGAACGGTCAATTTTTAATGCATGAATAGGAAAATCTTTCAAATAACTTAACGAAGAATATCCTGTACCAAAGTCATCTATCGAGATAGTAATTCCTATATCACCTAATTCACTTAAAATTTTTTTAGTTAATTCAACGTCCTGCATGGCAGCAGTTTCTGTAAGTTCTAGCTCCAAATATTTTGTTTTTAATTTAGTTTCCGATAATATTTCTTTAATCATACAAACTAAGTTTGGTTGCTGGAACTGTCTAGTTGATAGATTGACAGCAATTGATAGAGATGGCAAATTCAAATCATTTTGCCATGCTTTAGTTTGTAAACAGGCGGTTTTTAAAACCCATTCAGAAATTGGTAAAATTAATCCAGTTTCTTCAGCAATAGGGATAAAATTTGCTGGTGAAATTAAACCTATTTCTGGATGTTGCCAACGCAACAGAGCTTCCATTTTTATAATTTCACCCGTAGAACTATTGATCTGGGGTTGGTAATAAACTTCAAGTTCTTGTCGCTCTAAGGCATTATGCAAGCTATTTTCTAACATGAACAATTCAGAAGCTTGTGAATTAATACCTGTGTGATATAGTCCGTAGTTATTGCGTCCTTGTAATTGTACACCATATAAAGCTGCATCAGCATTCTTCATCAATGTTTCTGCATCTTTTCCATGCAAAGGATAGATAGCAATTCCAATACTGAGGCTGATGTTTAAGTGGTGATTTTCAATCTGAAATCCTTGTTTAAAAGCTGCAAATATCTGATCTTGAATTAAATTTACATCCTTGATATCACTAATTCCTGGCAACAGAATAGTAAACTCATCACCTCCCCAACGGGCAACAATGTCACCCTCACGTAAACATTCAGTTAAGCGTTGGGCAACCATTTGTAACAGTTGATCACCAATAGCATAACCTAAAGTTTCATTGATTTTTTTAAAGCGATCTAAGTCCAAAAAGCACACAGCTAATTTACCATTTTTACGGACTTTTTCTAAAGAAGCGATGAGCGTATTTTTGAATAATTCTCGGTTTGGCAAATTCGTCAAAGAATCATATAAATTTTGATAATTCACTGTTTCTGATACTAATTTTTCGGCTGTGATATTGCGAAAGCTCCAAACTCTTCCAATTTTTTTTTCACTAATATAAGTCCATTGAGAATAAGGTTCAAATACTTTTCCATCTTGAAAAAAAATAGACTCAGTGATTTGTGTATCTGGATTTTGACTGATTTTTTTGAATATCTCCAAATAATGTCTGGGATTTTTGAGTTGTTTGATGGCTAATCTTAGTACTTGGCTGTAATTTTCCGACTTAATTAATAATTCGGGAATTTGCCACATTTGCAGAAAAGTTTGATTATAGGCTATAATTTTACCTAGATTATCTACTATTAAAATACCGTCCGCAGTTGAGTTGAGTGTCGCTTGTTGTAAAGCTAATATTTTTTCTAATTCTAGTTGAATGCGCTGGCGTTCAGCAATTTCCAATTGCATTTTCTTTAATAAATAATCTTCAGGTTTATTAAATAAATTATTATTTAATAATCTTTGATTACGGAAGTTAGATAATACAAAATTTAAGATGCCTAAAACAATTAATTGAATTCCCAAGCAGATTAACACCCCGAATATTACAATCATCATATTAGCCTTTGCTCTAGTAGAATGCTTATGTTTTTTTATTATTTATTTTTGATTCTGCATGAATAACCCTGATTTATAACCTAGTACAGCATTCTAAAAGTTAAAATAATCTACTGTATGTCTACACAATTCAATATGCAAAAAGCAAATTTTATCAGCTTTTTGTCTCTTTGGTGGGTGACTTTCCCATAGTAATATGTATTTTAATTGCAGCTTTTATCTCCTAGCAGAGATGAGTTCAATTACACACTCTGTAAACAGATTAATATGTTTTTTGTAATTTAAACTTATTGTATAAAATGCAACAAGATTATTTGACCCTATTCAGATGCTTCAGGTGATTTATTGATAAGCTAGATTGCATATACAATCAGTTTCTCAAACAGTTGTTTTTTAGGGAACACTATCATAAATAGGGAAGAGCATCACAGGCTTGCAGTAATCTACAGTCTGTACGATATTATTGCAGCGTAATCTGCAATATTGAATGCTGGTTATATCAATTCACTTAATTAAAGCTACAAATGAATGTCCCCGTCACCGCGTCCCCGCGTCCCCGCGTCTGTCCATTTGTATCAACCTTAAAGTGAAACGGTATTAGTGGACGTTTAACTCTAGCACCCGTATTATTACTAATAAACTTACACAATGTCAAGTTATAACAAATCCGACTAAATTGTTGATCAAACACGCTCACTGCGTCAGAGTGTCACCACGTCAGAGTGTCAGCCCTAATTATAAGTCTTTAAACGAACATCAAAGCCGAGTTGTGATTTAGTAGATTAAACGAGTAAAGATAGCTGTGAACCTTGCTGAGTCTTATTCACTTCAATCCGGGCTTGAAAGGCTTCTTTGAGGTGGGGCATATGGGTTACAGTGAGGATACAGGCGAAATCAGTAGCGATCGCATTAATCGCCGCAATCAAGCGATCGCACCCTTCCCCATCCTGAGTTCCAAACCCTTCGTCAATAATCAACAACTGTAACGCCGCACCCGCACGCTGCGCCAATAATTTCGCCAACGCTAACCGAATCGCAAAGTTAATTCTAAAAGCTTCTCCACCAGAATAAGTTTCATAAGCTCGTGTCCCCCTAGCATCAGCAATTAAAATATCTAATGTATCTATCAACTTGGCATTTTTCTTACTAGACTTCCCACTCCTTCCTGCCTTCTGCGTCACAAATTGGACGTGCAACTGATTTGCACTCAATCGCGAAAGTAGTTGATTTGTCTCAGCTTCAAGTTGAGGTAACACATTTTCAATCATCAAAGCTTGGATACCATTTTTCCCAAAAGCTTGGGCTAATTCCTGATAAACACGCTGTTGCTGCTTACAAGCTTGCAGTTGTTCCTGCTCTTGCTCATACTGACTTTGCAGCATTTCCAATTGGTGCGCCATTTGTTCTAAACGCCCCAACTTAGCGATTTTTTCATCAAGTTCGCGCCTACGAATTGCTAATTGCTGCTCTAAAGCCTGAATTTGGGCGACGGGATTAGCTGTTGCTTTTAACTGTTCAACAATAGCGTCAATTTGTTCGGCGAAATTTTGCCGTTCTGCTAATCTGCTATTTTGAGAAGTTGCCAAATCTTGCAATTTCGTTTGCAATTGAGGATATTGCTCCTGAGCAGATAATAATTGTTGATAACGCAAATGCCAAGATTGAAGCTCACGAACAGCTTGACGCAGGCGATTATGTTCTTCAGCACTGTAATTAAGTTCCGCAATTTGCTCAGTTAAAGCTTCTATCTGTCTAGCAATATCAGAATCTGTTTGTTCTTCTTGAATTCTAGTTTTCAGTTGGGCAATATTAGTTTGCAGTTCCGGTTTCCTAGCAGCTAATTTGGTTTGACGCTTAATTGCTTCTTTAATTTGACCTTGTTTAATTTCTGCCCACCGCCAACGCTCAACTTCACTTCGAGCTAAAGCATGATCTTGTTCACTATAATTAAGTTGTTGCAGATATTCGTCTAACTGTTTAAGTTCAGCTTGTTTGTCAGGGGCGTAATTACCTTGTAAAGAACGCTCTAAATGTTCTTTTTCTAACGCAATTTGTTGTAACTGTGTTTGGATATCCGTTGTCGCTTGCAACTGTGCCGCCAATTGTCCCCGTTTTTCTCTTAAAGCATCATAAGCTGATAATTGCTGAGATATATCTCGATATTCTTGTCTTAATACCTGAATTTCTTTATCTGAAACCGCCATTTGTTCTCGCACTACCCAAAATTGTCCTTGGGTATCGTCGTATTCAAGTTGAGTTTTTTCGATGACTCGATTCCAGTGATGTTCATCTAAAGGACGTTCGCACAATGGACACAGTGCATTGGGATTTTGGAGCATTTGTAATTTTTGCTCTAGTTCTGAAAGTAATTTTTCGTAGTCCCGTTGGTGAGCTTGCAAACGTTCGATAAAGTGTCTGCGTTCCTGTCCCTTTTCTTGGACTCTCTGTAAATAAACGCGTTTTTTCTCTAATGCTTCAATTTGGACACCCACATCCATTACTGCTTGTTGTAGCTGGGGTTGACGACGATGTTGGTTTTGGAGTTGGTTTTCTGTATTTTGCAGTTGTTCTAGTCGCGCTAATAATCCAGCATGAGTGCGATCTAATTGACTTTGTAAAGTGGCTCGTTGTTGTAATAAAGGATTCACTTGCATTTGCAATTGATCCAAATTAGTCAAATGATTGCGTGCGGTAGCTAATTGCGCTAAAGCTGCTTCTACTTCCGAGGATTTGGTGAGAGTTTGCTGAATTTCTCGCTCTTGTTGTTCTAAAGCTTCTAGTTGAGCTTCGGCTTGTTGCAGTTGACGTTCAATTTCTTGAATTTGTTTATTAAGCTGTTTTTGCTGTTGTTGTTGTAAGCCTGTAGCGCGGGTATGTTGTTCAAATTTAGCAGCAAAAACTTCTTCTTGAGAGCGCAGACTTTGATATTGGCTGTATCCAGCTTGAATTTCGGCTGTTTGACTGAGAATTGCTTGTAAATCTGCAAGTTGGGATTTTGCAGCTAATTGGTCTTGATGCAAGCGATCGCAATCTTGGCTAAGATTTTGATATTGTTGCCGCACAAAACTCAGTTGTTGTTCCCAGTTTTGGTGTTGGTGTTGGACAACTTGCAAACTTTGTAATTGAATATTGTCCAAAGCTTGCATCTGTTGCAGGTTATTCAGTTGGGCTTCTAACTCTGCTCTTTGCGTCTTTGTGATCTCCCGTTGTTGGAGTTGGGTTTTAATTCCCTCCAAAGAACGCTCCAAATCCTCTATTCGGAATTTGTACTTTTTAAAACTATCCTTTGCTCGTTCTTCTAATTCATCATATTGATTGAGTTTTAATAACTCCGCTAAAATTTCCTTGCGCTCATTGGGACGTTTGAGCATGAATTCATCGGCTCGTCCTTGACGTAAGTAAGCCGAATTAATAAAAGTATCGTAATCGAGCTTGATATGTTGTATAATCACATCCTGAGTTGCTCTTACCCCTTTACCAGTTAGGGGACGAAAGCCCGCAGGAGTTTCAATTTGAAATTCTAGGACGCTATTTCCACCTCGCAGACGGGTACGAATCACCCGATATTGTTGTTGGTTATTATGGAAAGTAAAATCAACTCTGACTTCTTTTGCTCCAGAATAAATCACATCATCTTCCACCGTGGCACGGCTTTCACCCCAAATTGCCCAAGTGATAGCTTCAAGAAGAGAAGATTTACCCGCACCATTGGAACCGCAAATACAAGCCGTATGCAAACCGCCAAAATCTAAAGTTGCATCACGGTAACTAAGAAAGTTTTTGAGGATAAGTTGTACTGGGATCATTCAGGCTATAGCGCCACATTTACAATTTTAATAATTAACAGTACAGATGCACTTCTTTGTTAGTTTAGCGATTCAAACAACAGGTTTCTAGTCTTGAAGACATCTATTTTACAAAAATTTACAATACATAGACTTATTTTTTCCTATTTGATGGTTCGATGAGAAATTAATCAAGAAAATTGTCGGTTGGGTTAAGAGACAGCGTCATCTGATTTTGGATTACAGCAGTCCGATTTGATTTATGTAGGGATTTAGCACAGTGCTTTACCCCTACTCATCTACCTTCTTTCCTGTTCCCCGTTAGGAGTTCCCTGCCTCTACGAGTAAGTATGGTTACGCCACGCAAGCTATCATAAGTCAAACTGGAGTCCTATAGATATCTATGAAAATTGCGATCGTATATGCATAAGCCATAGAAAAAACTTCAGGAACAATCTCTGCAAACTTACGTCATAGAATACTCTAATCAGCCATTGCTGCACCCACATTAGTAAGCTCAAAAGTTAGTGTAACAATCATATATTAACCACATAATTCAGACTTATCCACTGGGGAAAAAGTGGAATCTAAAGTTGAAAAAATATCAGAAACTATCCCCATAAATCCACGTCACAACAGATATCAATCAGACATTATTGGAACCCACTTTATGAGTCGTCTTCATCGTTGGAAATCTAGCACCGCTGCACTCATGGCAATAGCAATTACAACTGGTGCAGCTACGCCCTTATTTACCTTTGAGCCTGTTCAAGCACAAAGATTCAATCTGAATCAATCCAGAATAACTACTATTCCGGCCAGAGTCACCTTTCCTGTGACTTACGAAAAAGAGAAAGTAATTGTCACTCCAGGGGAAACTTCGTCCCTAACATTGAGAATACGCAACGACATTATCGACGGTAATAGAAATGTTTTAATTCCTGCTAATACAGAAGTTGTTGGACAGCTAGAACCTGTTAACCTATACAATAATTATCCGAGCCGCAGCAATAATAATAAAGGTGTGCGTTTTGTAGCCAAAGAATTGGTATTCTCCTCAGGGCGGAGGTTACAGATTAATGCTAATTCTCAAACAATCTCCCAAACTGAAAGAATCTCCAAAGGCAGCGATACTGGACAAATATTAACTGATGCAGCTATTGGTGCAGGTGCTGCTACCGTCATTTCATTGTTGACAGGTAACAAAAAGATTGAAGTGTTAGAACCTATTGCTGGTGGTGCGGCTGGTGCTTTAGCCAGTGTGCTGTTGCGGAAAAAATCTGTTGATGTCTTCGTTCTCCGGCCAGAAGATGATTTATCTATCACACTTCAGTCAAATTTGGTGATACCTCGTAACTAGACTTAACTGAAGTCGTGACTCTAATAACTCTTAAATAGCGATCGCCACTGTAAATATTGTGTGCGATCGCTTGATTTTGTATACTCAGTCATGTCTACTTACCTTATTGCTAAAGACCAACAGCCCAAAACTCACACCATAATTTCCGCATTTCCTTCCAAGTTCCTGTGTCAAATTCAATGATTAAGTATTCAACCAAACATGATACTATAACCAATGGTACAGAAGCTATAAGTAAAAGTAGTTACCAAATATATAAACTGGTGGGAACCGTTTATTGTCAAAATGGTCTAAGTAGTTAACAGATGTAGTTAACAGAAAGAACAAATAATTTTAGAGGAGTAATACCAATGTTTACTTTAAATCAATGGCAATCAAAAACAGCCCTCATCATGGCTTTGAGTGTTACAGCAGGTTCAGTAGCACCTTTATTTACAGCTACACCCACATACGCTCAAACTAGTTTTTCGGATGTTTCCTCTAACTACTGGGCATCACAGTTTATTCAGCAATTATCCCAGCGAGGTGTAATTGCCGGATTTCCTGATGGTACATTCCGTCCAGAAGAGCCGGTCACACGCGCTCAATTTGCCGCGATGATCAATAAAGCTTTTAACAGATCAGCACAACGACCGGCAATTAATTTTAATGACGTACCCAGCAACTACTGGGCATACAACGCCATTCGGCAAGCCTACACCATCGGTTTCTTATCTGGATATCCTGGCAACCAATTCAGACCTAACCAAGCTATTCCCCGTGAACAGGTTCTAGTTTCCCTTGCCAATGGTTTAGAATATGTTACCACTGGCAATGTTGAAGCAACTCTGCAATATTTCAACGATGCCTCTAATATCTCTGGCTATGCTCGTAGTCCCATAGCTGCGGCTACTCAAAAGCAAATTGTCGTCAACTATCCTAATGTCAAGTTCCTCAATCCTACTATTACAGCTTCTAGGGCGCAAGTAGCCGCGTTTATTTACCAAGCCTTGGTTAGTTCTAATCAAGCCACAGTAATTAACTCACCTTATGTTGTCTCTCTTCAAGTTACCCCACCCCCACTCACATCTGTCACCATTCCTCAAGGAACTACTATCCCTGTGAAGTATGAACAGGCAGAAAAAATTCTCGTCACTAAAGACGAAACTGCACCTTTAACTCTGATAACATCACAAAACGTAATTACCCAAGATGGAACAGTGGTGATACCCGCGGGTAGTCAAGTTATTGGTAAACTCAAACCGGCTCAAGGTGGTTCTCAATTTGTTGCTGAAAAATTAATTTTGACAACAGGTAAAGAATATAACATTAGTGCTTCTTCTGATGTGATTACCAAAACTGAAACTGTCAAAAAAGGCAGTAATATTAGTTCAATTCTCAAAAATACCGTATTGGGAGCAGCAGCAGCAGCAGGTGTATCTGCGGTTACAGGCGATCGCGCTATTGCCACTGAAGAAGTTTTAGGTGGTGCTGGTATTGGGGCGTTAATTGGTTTGTTCTTTGGGAAAACTAGTATTGATTTAATCGCCATTGAACCTAACACCGATTTAGATATGAGAGTCGATCAAAACCTCGTAATCTCTCTTCAATAGTGATTGGTTATTTGCTCATGTCCCATAATTCATGACCAATAACGAATATATAGAAGAGTGAGAAATACCAAAAAAAGAATAATTAACCGCAGATAAATGCAGAGAAAATGCGCTTTTTCCGGGTTTCTATTCTTTCTTGGAAATATCTAATTAATAACTTCAAGTAACCAAATAATAACTGTGGTTCCTGGGGTTGAGGATGTAGTCAAATCTGATTGGAGTGCAGGGCTAAAAACCTCTATTTTGCCCTGCATTTGCTCTATTAATTGTTTAGCGATCGCTATCCCTAAACCCGTACCAGGAATTTCTGTTTGCGCCTGTACACCTCGGTAATGTCTTTCCCCCAAATGCTCTAAATCTTCAGGGGGAATCCCAGGCCCATTATCACTAATAGCTATACCTTGAAAATTTCCTCTTTTTTGTCCGGCTTGAATCCTAATCTTGCCGCCAGCCGGAGTATATTTTAAAGCATTATCAATAATATTACTCAAAACTTCTCGTAATGCTTTGATATTAGCTTGTACAAATGGTAAGTTGTGAGGAATATCTGTGAGCAATTGCAGATTTCGCTCTTGGGCAATGGCTTGAGCCGATACTAATAATGGTGTTAACAACTCTGCTAATGAACAATCAGTCATCTTTTCTCCCGTACCAGGCAATAGTAGTACCTGCTGGGGAGATTTTTGCACAGATGCCTCAACAACAAACTCAGATTCAGGCAGAGAAATTGCAGTTAAATCTGCTTCTGTTAAATCAATGACTTGATCAAACTGTTGCAGCAACTCTTGGAGGCGATCGCTCTCTCGCACTATACTAGTCGCTACATCTCGGTTAGGATCTACCTGTCGCAGTCGCTTAAATAGCAGTTTACCAAAAGTTCTGATAGCTGTTAAAGGGTTACGGAACTGGTGCAAAAGGTTATCTAATAAATCCCGTTGCTGTTCTTGCAGAATCTGTTGTTGATGTAGCTGCTGCTGCAACCAAGCTCGACGTTGATCTAAAATACAAGCGATCGCCATAGTCTGAGCTATCCGCTGGATTTGACTTTCCTCTCGTTCATTCCAGGCTCTATCTTCCCTACCAGTCACCAATAACCCCATCATCACACCTTCATAAATCAAAGGTAAAACAATTTGATTGCCAGTGAGTAGATATTCCTCCTGGAAATTGCTTTCATCTGTATTCCTCGTACCAGACTCCTGTGATGGATGAGGAGAAAATCCTCCTGCGGTCAGTAATTTTCGGCGATTCGGTAATGCCAAAACATTGCCAGTTGGTATGTGCTTGTTTAGATTCCCCTCAGCCGATTCATCCCCCTGCCTTAATACTCCCGTCTCTGGATAGACAACCACGGGAATTAATTGCGCCTCACCTGTGGACGTTTCTACCAATTCTTGTGTTAAATAGACAACACTCAAAGAAGCTCCCAGCCCTTGAGTTAGCAATGATATTTGCTCTCGACACAGAGCAATAAAATCCGAACTGGCAGACATTAACATTTTTTAGCTCTTGCTCAGGGTTACAGACTTGCCGGGAAAATTAAAAAAGATGCTATGTTTTTTCCGACCTCATTTAATACAGCTTAACTAAATCTTCTCTCTCATGCTTTATTCTGGGGAATGATATTACCACTAAAATTTATCAGCAAAAGAGAAAAAAGCTGGTTTTTTCCGAGGAACTATGCTGATTATCATTTAAACTACATCAGAGCCTAAGAGGGTCTTTCCAAGGCTGAGGATTTGGCAACTTCAAGGCACATTATCTTATGCCTACGGCACCCGAAGTGAACGCTAACGTTCTTAGCTTGCCGGATGATATATTCTATTCGCCCAATTGTTTCCAACTTTCTCACGTTTGGATAGCGTGCCTGAAAGGCAGATAATTGAGGATTGCTATAGTTTTTCTTTGAGCAGGTGTAATAGGTACTGAGAATTACTCTAAATTCAACCATATTACATTCCTTGTATCAAAACATTAAAAACCATTGATTTTTTAAACTATAACTTATATAATTACGACGGGTTTTGTAGCTATCACTACAATCTTATAGCTTGAAAGAGGAGGACAATAGGTTGGCAAGGAGACGTAAAAGGAAGAGTCGTCGTCGCCAGGAAGGACGGCGAATTCTGGAGCATGTGCCTCAATATAGCATCGAAAGCGGCGAAGATAAACCTGTGACAGCAGCAAGAAAGTTCATTCAAGCTGAAGGTATTTTGCCACCGGCCTTGCTACTTGTAAAACGCAACGAACACACAACAGACCGTTATTTCTGGGCAGAAAAAGGACTGTTTGGCGCTCAATACGTAGAAGAGAATCATTTCTTGTTTCCCAGCCTGCGAGTTCTAGAACCTCCGACTGGACAAGAACTAGTTGCTGTAGCTAGTCGATAACCTGTAAATGGTTATTTACCGTCTTGAATGTGACTTCTGACTTCTAACTTCTGACTCTGACAATAATTAACTGGCCAAATTGATCAGTTTATGCAAAAATTCCATTTTTTTTAAGTTTGTAGCTGAAAAACCGCCAGTCGAGCTTCTCCACATTAGATGATCAACTCCTTTTCAGCCTGCTTAGTTGGGGGAGTTGATATCTATCTAGTATGCTGATGCAGCGGGGAGTAGCGACAGAGTCAAAGGCATTGAAAAGCGAAGCGTAGAGTGGTACTCTCAGAGCTTCAATCGCCCACACACTCTACCAACGAATCTCAATTTTCCTTACGAAACTACTCGTCAGGCAAACTGGCAATCCCCGATTTGTTTTGCCTCCTCCCTACTATTTCATGTCCTCAAAAGTCAGTCAGAAGTCTCTCTCATCATTAATTGAGTGATGATCTGAAAACCCAACCTTCAGTCATCCGTCTTTAACTGTAAAGCCCTTTGTAACTCAGCAAGTTCATCTCGATGGGCAATAACAGTGATTTTAGTTGAGGAGTGTTGTTCGCCCTGGATTGTTTCCAATTTGAGTGACACTTTCTCAATTCTTCCAGCTTTTCGCCAATAAAATAACCCGCTCAAAGGTGAAAGTAGGACTAGTACCAACAAAAATTTACTTTGGCTAGAAAAAAGAAACGACAAAACCAGTGATAAGCAAACAAGACCCACCGCAGCCAGTAATGTCAAAAATATAGCTAAAAACCAGCTAGGTCTGACAAAACCTTCAAAAGTCACTTGGTTCTTTTCTCTGTCCACCGCTGTTACTTGGTAAGAACGGGAGCGAAAATACTCCTTTAATTGGTTCATCAGAGTCGTTTCATCTTGCTCAGAAACTAATTGCGCTCTTTCGGTTCGGTCTTTGGTAGCAGCACGAATAAAGAAAAACAATCCAATCGATAATAATAAAGTTAGCAGCAGCGTAGATTGCACAATAGCAGTATCCATAAATAATTCTTAATTTTTGACTGTTCAGATTTATCTATTATCAATTATTCTGGAATTTACGGACAACAGAAAAAAATCCGCAAATAGAAATTTTCGGGAATTTTTAATTTTTAATTTTTAATTTTTAATTTATCCCCAGTCCCTTATGTCACAAAACTCCGAAGCTCCATCCTCTAATCTCCGGATCATTGCCCAAACGTTTCGCTTGGCAGGTTGGATTAGTTTTTGGATTCAACTAGTACTGGGTGTTATCTCTGGGATTATAGTTTTATTATTCGCCATATTTAGTCAAAGAGCAGGTAGTCCCAATAATAATCCAGGAACTGGATTTGGTGTATTTCTGGCAATTTGTGGAATAGTGGTGTTAGGTGGGGGTATTTACTTAGCCTATCGTTACACTAGAATTGGCAAACAACTAGAATCCCCCAATCCTAGCAATCGCCCGCGTAAACTTGAAACTATGCAGGTAATCCGCTTGGGACTATGGGTGAATTTAGGAGGGATACTAGTGACTTTGTTGGGGGCGCAAGCAATAGTCGGTACACTGGTAGCGAGGTCGATATCTCCCCAAGCTGTAACTACCCAACTATTTGACCCCACCCGGATTATTAGCGGTTTAGATATGCTGGTAGTGCAGGCAAACACAAACACTGTCTCAGCCCATTTTGCAGGACTGGTTGTGTCCCTGTTTTTACTGAATCGCATTACTAAACCATGAAAAGTATGGATTGAGCATAATAATATTCATATTTTCTCCTCACAACTGACAACTAACCACTCACAAAAGATTGAGAAAAATTGTGCTGGATATTAAGCAAATACGGGAAAATCCGCAATCGATTCAAGAACGGTTGAGCAGTCGTAGTGGTAAGTACGACATCCAACCCATACTAGAGTCAGATCAAAAGCAACGGGAACTGGAGGGAAAACGGAATCAACTCCAAGCCCGCAGCAACGAAATTGGTAAACTAGTTGGCCAAAAGGTGAAATCTGGTGTTAATCCTCAAGACCCAGAAATTCAAGCTTTAAAGGATGAAGGTAACTCTCTCAAAGCTACATTAAGCGAACTAGAACCCCAAGAAAAAGAACTAAAAGCCCAAATTGATCAACTGGTTTTGGCGCTTCCCAACTTACCCAGTGATTCTACACCCATTGGTAAGAGCGAAGATGATAACCAAGAAGTACGCCGTTGGGGTGATGAATATCTGCCTCAAAACCCAAATATTCTCCCACATTGGGAAATTGGCGAAAAGCTGGGTATTCTCAATTTTGAAAGAGCCGTAAAAATTGCCCAAAGTCGGTTTGTGAGTCTTATCGGTGCGGGTGCTGCTTTAGAAAGAGCGTTAATTCAATTTATGCTTTCTAAGCATATTGAAAATGGGTATGTAGAAGTTAGTCCACCGTTGTTAGTAAATACAGATTCTTTAACGGGAACTGGACAATTACCGAAGTTTGCAGAAGAAAGTTTTAAATGTGCAGATGATGAATTGTGGTTAATCCCAACTGCGGAAGTTCCGGTTACTAACTTTTATCGGGGCGAAATTATCAACGCGGAAGAATTACCCATTTATCACTGTGCATATACGCCATGTTTTCGTCGAGAAGCAGGAAGTTATGGCAGAGATATGCGGGGTTTAATTCGGTTGCATCAATTCAATAAAGTTGAGTTGGTGAAATTAGTAAAGCCGGAAAATTCCTTTGATGAATTAGAGAAGTTAGTTGGAAGTGCAGAGAGTATTTTACAAGCTTTAAAATTGCCTTATCGAGTGATTAATTTATGTACTGCTGATTTAGGTTTTGGGGCAACAAAGACCTATGATTTAGAGGTTTGGTTGCCTTCTTCTGGGAAGTATCGAGAGATTTCTAGTTGTTCTAATTGTGTTGATTTTCAAGCACGACGGGCGGATATTCGCTTTAAGGAAGCTGGTAAGAAAGGGACGCAATTTGTGCATACGTTGAATGGTTCTGGTTTGGCTGTGGGAAGGACTATGGCGGCGATTTTGGAGAATTATCAGCAACCAGATGGGACGATTAAAGTACCGGAGGTTTTGCGATCGTTTTTAGGGAGGGAGGTTTTGTAGTTTAGGTTTTTGTAGAGGCGTTTTTTGGGTGCGTCTCTACAAGTGTTTTGATAAACGATATTTATTTTTTCAAAATATATAGAGGCTTATGCTCCGATATGGGTTGAAGATACAATTAGTTTGGCAAAACTCAAATTTAAAACCCTATAATATGTCTATTCTTAATTATGCAAGTAGATACAATGCAGCAAAAACAACAATCTGCGATACAAAATCTGTTGGGATTTTTACTTCTGGCTTTGATCTGTGCTTTTATTTACACAATTATCAAAATTCTCGTAGATTTACTTCTTGAACTTGATCCTCGAGTTGCTGCTGCAATAGTCGCAGCTACAGCGACTGTTCTTGTATCTGTATTTTCAGTTCTTATTTCCAAGTTTTTAGAACAGAGGGTAAAAATTATCCAGGATAACCGTGATAAGAAAATTCCAGTCTACGAAGAACTAATTAATTTTGTTTTTAAGATTGTGAAGTCAGTAAAAAAAGGTGAGCAACTTCCAGAAGACGAAATGGAAAACTTTATGTTTAGCTTTACTGAGAAAATTATAGTTTGGGGATCGGATGATATTTTGCAAAAATTTTATAAATTTAAGAACAATAATGATACTGGTGATGGTAGAGAGATCGCCTTACTTATAGAAGATTTACTACTAGCTATACGTAAGGATCTTGGCCATAGTAATAAAGGCTTATCTCAAGGTAAGATTTTAGGTTTGTTTATTAGCGATTTTGATAAGTATATGGCTGAATCTTCCGTGTCACAGATGCAAGCTAGTCACATCAGTAAACCTAACCGTACTTGAGTGCGATCGCTAATCTTGTAGGGTGCGTTACATTTCATTAACGCACCGTTTTTTATTGATATTTAATCGGTGCGTTACGCTGACGCTAACACACCCTACGTTAATCATACAAATCACTGGATGGGATATGGAGAATTACATCAACACCCCAATTTGGAGGATAAATTCCTTGCTTGATAAATCTATGAATACTTGAAAATTGCCAATTTTGGGGATTTATATACAATAGACATCTCCGGAAATAGCTAAAGTGTTACTGCCACTGCTTTTAAAAGTGAGATGCCCCAATGCAAAGGTAGCTGGCTGGTACGCTAAAATAAGCGTTAGAGATGCC
>NZ_JACJTQ010000005.1 GCF_014698735.1 Anabaena catenula FACHB-362 | reverse complement strand
GGCATCTCTAACGCTTATTTTAGCGTACCAGCCAGCTACCTTTGCATTGGGGCATCTCACTTTTAAAAGCAGTGGCAGTAACACTTTAGCTATTTCCGGAGATGTCTATTGTTCGCAAGTCCCTGACTGCAAGCTGCGAAGCTACAAAACTTGATTTACTTCAAAAATACGGTATATCGATAGATTTACAGTGGTATAATATCCGAAATTGTATTAAAACATAGTATTGGCAGCCAAATACAGGGGTTTCTCCAGCACACCCATTCCCACGAAGTGCAGTCGTTCTGACCATGAGCGAAAAAAGGAGAATCATCTATCTTGCAGGGAGTCAGAGGTAATGATGAAATTAGCTGGTTATCAAATAGGTGAGGAAATCTACCTTGGGAGTAGAACTTTGGTGTATCGGGGGATGAAGGAAGAAAACCAAAAACCCGTAGTGATCAAACTATTGCGGCGTGAGTATCCCAACTTTAATGAATTAGTGCAGTTCCGCAATCAATATACCATTACCAAAGATCTCAATATTCCCGGTATCGTTAAAACGTACAGCCTAGAAAACTACCAAAACGGCTACGCCCTAGTCATGGAAGACTTTGGTGGTATTTCCCTCAAAGAAGATATGAAAAAATGGGGGGATAAGGGAATGGGCGGAATTAAGGAGGGATTGAGCAAATTTTTCGTCATTGCTATTCAAATTGTCTCCATTTTGGAAGAACTGTATCACCATCGAATAATTCATAAAGATATTAAACCTGCCAATATTTTGATTAACCCCAGCACCTTAGAAGTCAAATTAATCGACTTTAGTATTGCTTCCTTGCTTAAAAAAGAAACTCAAACTCTCACCAGTCCCAACGTTTTAGAAGGAACTCTGGCTTATCTGTCTCCAGAACAGACTGGACGGATTAACCGTTTGCTTGACTATCGCACCGATTTCTATTCTTTGGGAGTCACTTTTTTTGAACTTCTCACGGGACAACTTCCCTTTATTAGTGATGATCCGATGGAGTTAATACACCATCATATTGCCAAGTATCCACCTTCTGTACATAGTCTTAATCAAAATATTCCTCTAGTTCTGTCGGAAATTATTAGTAAACTGATGGCAAAAAATGCCGAAGATCGTTATCAGACGGCTTATGGACTTAGATATGACTTAAAAAGATGCTTAGATGATTGGGAAGAAATAGGAAACATTGATGCTTTTGAATTAGGACAAAGGGACATTTGCGATCGCTTAATTATTCCCGAAAAACTCTATGGTCGTCAAGCAGAAGTAGAATTATTACTCACCGCCTTTGAGCGTATGTGCCTAGGAAACAAAGAAATCATACTTGTAACTGGATTTTCTGGAATTGGCAAAACGGCTTTAGTCAATGAAGTTCATAAACCTATAGTTCGAGCTAGAGGTTACTTTATCAAAGGGAAATTTGACCAATTTCAGCGCAATATTCCCTTTTGGGCATTTGTACAAGCCTTTCGAGATTTAATGGGGCAACTGTTAACTGAAAGTTATGCTCAATTACAACTTTGGAAAATCAATATCCTTTCTGCTTTGGGAGAAAATGCTCAGGTACTCATCTCTGTAATTCCTGAACTAGAACAAATTATTGGTAAACAGCCTCCAGCACCCAAAATATCAGGTAATGCATCTGAAAATCGCTTCAATTTGCTATGGGAAAAATTGATTCAAGTTTTCACTACTAAAGAGCATCCTTTGGTGATATTTCTAGATGACCTACAATGGGCAGACTCAGCTTCTTTAAGATTAATGCAATTGTTGATGAGTCAAACAGGTACTAGCTATCTATTATTGATTGGTGCTTATCGAGATAATGAAACTTCAACTGCACATCCATTGATATTGACTTTAGATGATATCCGCAAACATAAAACAATAATAAATACTATTACCCTAACTCCTCTCAATCAATCTGACTTAAATAATTTAATTGTTGATACTTTAAACTGTCCAATCACATTATCCCTACCATTAACCCAATTAATTTATCAAAAAACACAAGGAAATCCTTTCTTTAGCAATCAGTTTCTCAAATCTCTATATGAAGAAAGTCTGATTACTTTTAACTTGAACAGTGGCTATTGGCAGTGCGATCTTGCTCAAGTTAAAGCTTTAGCTCTCACCGATGATGTAGTAGAATTCATGGCACTACAAATAAAGAAATTACCACAAGCAACACAGTCAGCCTTAAAATTAGCTGCTTGTATTGGCAACCAATTTGATTTAGCTACATTGGCAATAGTTAATCAAAAATCTCAAGCCGATACAGCAATAGATTTATGGCAAGCTTTACTAGAAGGACTCATAATTCCTAAAGATGAAATTTATAAATTTTTTCAATATGATTCCGAACTTAGTAGTCAATGGACAGGAAAGACTAACTATGAAGAATTAACATTTACTTACAGATTTTTACATGATCGAGTACAACAAGCCGCGTATTTTCTAATTCCTGAAAATGAAAAAAAATCGACTCACTTAAAAATTGGTAACCTATTGTTAAATAATACTCCTGAGCAAGTCAGGAAAGAATATATTTTTGAAATTGTTAATCAATTAAATATTGGAGTAGATTTAATTACCGCAGAAACAGAACGAGATGAATTAGCACAATTAAATTTAATCGCTGCTAAAAAAGCTAAGTCTGCTACTGCATATTCAGCTACAATTAAATATTTAAACACAGGTATAGAACTACTACCTGTTGATAGTTGGAACAGTCATTATGATTTAACCCTGTCACTGTATGTAGAAGCAGTGGAAACAGCTTATCTCAGCACAAATTTTACCCTGATGGAATATTGGGCTGATATAGTCTTGAAAAATGCCAAAATAGTCCTAGATATAGTGAACGTATACGTAGTTAAAATTCAGGCATATATTGCACAAAACCAACTTTTATTAGGAGTAAAAACTGCTCTACATATTCTGAAATTATTAGATATAAATTTACCTGAAAATCCCACCTTAGAAGATACTAAGCTGAGGTTAAAAGCGACAGAGTTAACTTTGATGGGAATGGAAACTTATGATCTCATAAATTTACCCGAAATGAGCAATCCCCAATATATAGCAGCTTTGTCAATTTTATCAAGTATGTTTTCAGCTGTTCGTGGTGCTTGTCCAGCAATGTCTCCATTAATTATATTTGAGCAGGTGCAGTTATCAGTTAAGTATGGTAATGCCTCTTTTTCTTGTCTTGCTTATGCTACTTATGGGACAACTCTTATTAATTTAACAGGAGATATTAATACTGGATATAAATTTGGTCAACTAGCGTTAAATCTGTTATATCGACTAAATGCTAAAGAACTTCAAGCTAGAACCATTTCTCCTGTTAATTCTTTTATTACACATTGGAAAGAACACTTGAAATTTACTTTACAACCTTTACTAACAGGATATCAAAGTGGCTTAGAAAATGGAGATTTAACTGGTGCAGCTTGGTGTGTTTTTGTATATTGTTTCTATTCCTATTTTTCTAGTAAAGAACTACTGACTATCGACAAAGAAATGACAGTTTATACTAAAGCACTTTCTGAAATGAAACAAACTACACCTTTATATTATTTACAAACCTATCATCAAACAGTTACAAATCTATTAATAAACTCTGAAAATCCCATCGAATTAAAAGGTGAAATCTATAATGAAGATGTAATGCTTCCTGTTCATCAGCAAGCAAATGATCGTTCAGCAATATATCACTTATATATCAATAAAGTTATTCTTTCTTATCTTTTTTGTGAATATCATCAAAGTATAAAAAATGCCGATACTGCTGCACAATATATAGAAGGAGTTATAGGCACATATATTACTGTTCTTTTACCTTTTTATGATTCTCTAGCACGTTTAGCTGTGTATCACCACACAGAAATAACCGAGCAGAAACAAATTTTAAATAAAGTTAAACATAATCAAGAAAAACTGCAAATATGGGCGCATTATGCGCCAATGAATCATTTACATAAATTTTATTTAGTAGAAGCAGAGCGTTATCGGGTACTTGGAGAAAATGTAGAAGCAATGGATTATTATGATCGTGCTATTGCTACAGCTAAAGAAAATGAGTACCTCAATGAAGAAGCTTTAGCTAATGAACTTACGGCTAAATTTTATCTAGAGTGGGGAAAAGAAAAAATTGCTCAAATTTATTTAAAAGATGCTTACTATAGTTATGCTCGTTGGGGTAGTTTAGCAAAAGTTAATGATTTAGAAAAACGCTATCCAGATTTACTAAGTCTAATTCTGGGAATCGAAAAAATTCCTCCAGTTCATAGCAATTATATATCTATTTATAACACCATACAAAATCCAGTTTCTAGCAGTATTAATGTTGTAGAAACCCTGGAGTTAACAACAGTAATGAAGGCATATCAAGCCCTAACTAGTGAAATAGAATTAGATAAATTACTTTCCAAAATACTCCAAGTTTTAATTGAGAATGCTGGTGCTGAAAAATGTACTTTAAGTTTACTAAAAAATGACACTTTAATTATAGAAGCCGTTGCCAAAATGGGCGAAGTAACTGTTCTTGACTCTATCTCTATTGAAGATAGCCAAGATATTCCTATTACTTTACTTAACTATGTATTTCATACTCAAGAAACTTTGGTAATAGATGACGCAACTATCGAAAATAAATTTGCATCAGATCCTTATATTATTAGCCAGAAACCTAAAAGTTTATTGTGTACTCCTATTATCAATCAAGGAAAAATAATCGCTATTCTTTACTTAGAAAATAATCTCACAACTAGGGCATTTACAAGTGATAGACTCCAAGTAATTCAACTATTATGTTCCCAAGCTGCTATTTCTTTAGAAAATGCTCGTCTTTATCAGCAGTCTCAAGAATATGCTCAAAAACTCAAAAATTCTTTAGAAGAACTAAAAGAAGTGCATTTGCAGCTTGTACAAAGTGAAAAAATGTCTGCATTAGGTAATCTTGTTGCTGGGGTTGCTCATGAAATCAATAATCCCGTCAACTTTATTTATGGTAACTTAACTCCAGCTAATGAATACATCCAAGATTTAATCAGACTTATAGAGCTTTATAAAAAACATTATCCCGAACCTATTCCAGAAATTCAAGATGAAATAGAAGCCATAGATTTAGATTTTCTCATAGCGGATTTATTTAAACTACTAAGTTCTATGAAAATTGGTAGTCAAAGAATTAAAGAAATAGTTCTATCTTTGCGAAATTTTTCTCGATTGGATGAAGCAGAAATGAAAGCTGTGAATATCCATGATGGAATTGATAGTACAATAATGATTTTACAAAATCGTCTCAAGGCTACATCTCATCGGTCAGCAATTGAGGTAATTAAAAATTATGGTAATCTACCAGCAGTAGAGTGTTATGCAGGACAACTCAATCAGGTATTTATGAATATTTTAGCCAATGCTATTGATGCTTTGGAAGAATCAATTACTACTAGTAAGTTGTCAAAAATTGATCAGCCACAGATTCATATCCATACAGAAATAAATAACAACCAACAGGTAATAATTCGGATTATAGATAATGCTTTTGGAATTTCTGAAAATGTGCATAAGCGCTTGTTTGAACCATTTTTTACGACAAAACCCGTGGGTAAAGGCACAGGGTTAGGTTTATCTATTAGCTACCGGATTATTACAGAAAAACATAAAGGAACTTTAAAATGTATTTCTGCCCCAGGTATAGGAACAGAATTTGTAATTGCCATTCCCTTAAAATAGAAAAATTTAAGCTGTTATCCTAAAACAATACCCCTCTCCGCCACCGGAAAGGGGTAAATCACAGATGAAAACTCAGCACTACCTAATAAGCATCTTGCAACTCATAGAAATCAGGCGAAATGTAATCCTTACGTAAAGGCCAACCCACCCAATCTTCCGGCATCAAAATCCGCTTCAAATTGGGATGACCTTCATAGATAATGCCATACATATCGTAGGACTCACGCTCTTGCCAGTCCGCAGTCTTCCAAATCCAGTAAACTGAAGGCACAGAGGGATTTTCTCTAGGTAAGAACACCTTCACCCGAACTTCTTCTGGCTTATCAGCATTATCACTTACCTTCACCAAGTGATAAACACTCACCAATTCTTGTCCTGGCCCCAAGTCAATACCTCCTTGAAACTGGAGATAATTAAACCCGTAGGCGTACAAAGCTGTAGCGGTAGGAAGTAAGAAATCTGCTGCTACCTTAATAATCTCTACCCCATTCACGTCTGGGGCTAAGGATTCATGGTCAAAACCATTTTCTGTCAACCACTGAGAAACCTGACCAGCTGCAACTATCGACTCTTCTGCTGCTGGAACTAAATTAGATTCTTCTTCAGCCACGCTTTTCTTCCTCCTTTGTCTTTGCTGTCAGTAGCGCAGGTGGTATGGGCATACCTATTGCTTCCGTCAATTCCTTCGGTGGAGTAAAGCGGGTATCTGACTGCATATACTTACCAGTTAAAATCATTGGTACTGGTTTCAAGTTATGAGTCGTGCTGTAATAGCGGTGAGTTTGCTTAATTTGACCCCGTTCTTGCATGGAATCATTGGCAATTTTCTTCCGCAACTTAATAATTGCGTCAATAATCGCTTCCGGACGGGGAGGACAACCAGGTAAATACACATCTACAGGAATCAGCTTATCAACTCCGCGCACAGCACTAGGAGAATCAACGCTGAACATTCCGCCAGTAATTGTACAAGCACCCATAGCAATTACATACTTGGGTTCGGGCATTTGTTCATAAAGACGCACCAATTGAGGAGCCATCTTCATGGTAATTGTTCCCGCAGTGATAATTAAATCGGCTTGGCGAGGGCTAGAACGGGGAATTAGACCAAAACGGTCAAAGTCGAATCGAGAGCCAATTAAAGCCGCAAATTCGATGAAGCAGCAAGCTGTACCAAACAGCAAAGGCCACAAACTAGAAAGCCGCGCCCAGTTGTAGAGGTCATCAACGGTGGTTAAGATGACGTTTTCTGACAGTTCTTGAGTGACAGTAGGGCGCTCAACAGGGTTGATGATGCGCTCTTTGTCCTGGGTGGTTATGTTAGAATTCAAGACCATTCCAAAGCTCCTTTACGCCATGCGTAAACTAAGGCGATTACGAGAATCGCAATAAAAATCAGCGCTTCAATAAACGCCAATAAACCCAAATGGTGGAAAGCAACCGCCCAAGGGTACAAAAACACAGTTTCTACGTCAAAAACGACAAAAACTAGTGCGAACATATAGTAGCGAATGTTGAATTGAATCCAGGCTCCGCCAATGGGTTCCATTCCAGATTCATAAGTGGTGCGCCGTTCCGGGCTGAAGCTACTAGGTCTGAGGAGCTTGGACGCTGAGAGCGCCAGGGCAGGTACTAGGCTACAGAGGAGGAAGAAGCCTAGAAGATATTCGTAACCGCTAAGGACAAACACAATGGATATCTACCGCTGATGGTGCAATTGAAATGGATATTGTTCTTTTACATTATATCTTTTCAGGCTTTCTGAAATCGTGGAAATTGACACACTGAGCGTATGGTGTTGATTTGCTCGCCAATTAGTCGCCAATAAATTTAAAAATGCTCATGCAGTTTTTATGAATAGCAAGAACTGGGTGGTATTGAACCACTGCTATCGATAAATTGAGGGCTGGGTGAATAAATTGACAATATGAATTCCTCCATAAAAGCTAATACTTACAATAGAGAAACCTATGAATGCATTGCCAAAGCGATCGCATTCATGCAGAAAAATCATCTGCACCAGCCTGACTTGCAAACGGTAGCTCAACACGTACAACTGAGTGAATATCACTTTCAGCGCTTATTTACGAAATGGGCAGGAATCAGTCCCAAACGTTTCTTGCAATATCTTACGGTTGAATATGCAAAATCCAAAATCATTGAGACTAAGAGCCTTTTATCTCTGACTATGGATGTGGGGTTATCAAGTCCAGGACGTTTACACGACTTATTTGTGAAGCTAGAAGCCATGTCACCCGGTGAATTTAAATCCGGGGGTGCTGGGTTGAAGATTTGGTATGGTATTCATGAAACCCCTTTTGGTGATTGTCTCATTGCCAAAACAGCGCGTGGCATCTGCAATCTTCATTTCCTGAATGCAGGGGATGAAGAAACTGCTGAACATACCCTGCGGAAAGAATGGAAAAATGCGGAAATCATTCACAATCAGCAAGTGACAAAAGAAACAAGCGATAGAATTTTCCAGCCAGTTGCAGAAAATAGTCCTCCATTAAGTGTTCACGTGAAAGGAACTAACTTCCAGATTCAAGTTTGGCGATCGCTGCTGAGAGTTCCCTGGGGAGGGATTACCACCTATAAGGGTTTAGCAGCATCAATGGGTCGTCCAACCGCTGCTAGAGCCTTAGGTAACGCAATTGGAAGTAATCCAGTTGCCTACTTAATTCCCTGTCATCGGGTGATTCGAGAATCGGGTGAGATGGGTGGTTATCGGTGGGGATTAGAACGTAAGACTGTCCTTCTCGGATGGGAAGCCAGTCGAAATCAGCTAAGTTAAACCGTATAATTGCCTACCACAATTTTCTGATGACGTTTGATGGACTCAGCTATTTCAAACATCAATGGACTATCCCGTTCTAAATTGAATGGAGTCGCATTTTTCCAATCATAAAACCATACTGGCTTTCGTCGCTTCTCCTCTGGCTCGATCGCATATCTTGGAAAAACATGGGCGTGTAGTGCTGCCTCACTGTTACCTAAGATTTCGTAATTGATGCGGGTAGCACCAGTGACTTCCAGCAGTGCATCTCCCAATAATGTCATGTCTCGCAAGAAGTTTAGACGCTGATCCATTGTTAAAGCATTTAGGTCTGGAACGACAGGATCGGGTAGCAAGAGAGAGTAACCCCGCAAAAACTGCACATCCCCAAGTACTACCCAACCTGATCCTACACGGCAAATTACCGTTGAATTAGTTCCCTGACGTGCGGCCTCAACTCGATCATGAATGAGAGTGGACATATAAAATTACTAAATAGAAAAGCCTAACAAATATGTCATAATTTGTAACGTATCTTTAAGATTTGCCCTCTGGGAGGCTTTAGCCATGAGCGAACAAGCTGAACAAGCTGAACAAGCTATTGAAACTCCAGTTTTAGATAGGTATGAATGTCGCTCTTGCGGTTACGTTTATGAACCGGAGAAAGGAGACGACAAAAATGATATTACCGCTGGGACACTGTTTGCAGAACTACCTGTCAGTTGGCGTTGTCCAGTTTGTACTGCTAACAAGGTAGCTTTTGCCAACATTGGTCCTGCGGGTACAGCATCTGGTTTCAAAGAAAATTTAGGTTACGGCTTAGGCGTTAATACGCTGACACCAACCCAAAAGAACATCCTGATCTTCGGTGCTTTAGCCCTTGGTTTCTTGTTCTTTATCAGTCTTTACGGCTTACAATAAGAACCGGTTTTCACAAATACCTTACACAAATTTAGAAAAGACTAAGAAATACTGATGCACTCAATTGTAAAAAAGTGGCAAGGAATTTTTGCCGCGTTAATAGTAGTTATAGCTTGTATAGGTTGTAGCAAAGTTGCCTCTATCAGCTACAATCCCTGGCAAGTTATTAATGTGCCAACAGAGGCGAAACTATTCGATATAGGCTTTACTGGTAATTCCCAGCACGGTTATTTAGTTGGTAGTAATGCTACCTTATTGGAAACCAAAGATGGTGGAAATACTTGGCAGCCTCTCAAACTAGAACTGGATGATGAAAGGTATCGCTTTAACTCAGTCAGTTTTAGTGGGAATGAAGGCTGGATTGCTGGAGAGCCTTCGTTGCTGCTACATACTACTGATGAAGGCAAGTCTTGGTCACGTATTCCTTTAAACGAGAAGTTACCAGGTAGCCCAATTGCGATCACAGCCTTGGCTGACAATACAGCCGAAATGGCTACTGACGTGGGTGCTATCTATCAAACTACAGATGGTGGTAAAAACTGGAAAGCACAAGTCGAAGCTGCTGTTGGTGTGGTGCGGAACTTAGAGCGATCGCCCGATGGCAAGTATATTGCTGTTTCTGCCAAAGGTAGCTTCTACTCTGTCTGGGAACCAGGACAAGCCGCTTGGGAACCCCATAACCGTCTGAGTTCTCGACGGGTAGAAAATATGGGTTTTGCTGAAAATGGCCAGTTATGGCTGTTAGCACGGGGAGGTCAAGTTCAATTTAGCGATTTGACTAAACCAGATGAATGGCTAGATGTAGAATATCCAGAATTGGCCACAAGCTGGGGTTTACTAGATTTAGCCTATCGCACACCCAATGAAATTTGGATTGGTGGCGGTAGTGGTAATCTATTACGCAGTACCGACGGCGGCAAAACCTGGGAAAAAGACCGGGAAGTGGAAGGAGTGGCCGCTAATTTTTACAAAATTGTATTTTTTAAGCCAGACCAAGGTTTTATCATTGGCGATCGCGGTATTTTGCTCAAATATAACCCCAATGCAGAACCAGCCGACCAACCAGAGGCTGCTTAGTTACACCCAGGGTTAAGTGATGATACCCTTTTCTGAGAAGAACGTTGCAAGTTGTAACTCTTTCTAAACTTTGTAGGATAATAAACTCAATACTAGTTTTCGTGAAGGTAGTGATTTAAATGGCAGGTACCACTGGAGAGCGTCCGTTTTCGGACATTATTACCAGCATTCGTTACTGGGTAATTCACAGCATCACCATTCCAGCTTTATTTGTTGCTGGTTGGCTATTTGTCAGCACCGGACTGGCTTATGATGTGTTTGGCACACCCCGTCCTAATGAGTATTTCACACAGGTTCGTCAAGAAGTGCCAATTGTGAAAAACCGTTTTGAAGCTAAAAAGCAAGTAGAAACATTTATCGGAAAGTAATTTGAAATCATGACTAGCGGCAATAACATCAATCAACCAGTTACCTATCCAATTTTTACGGTTAGATGGCTCGCAGTTCACACATTAGGTGTGCCAACTGTCTTCTTTTTAGGAGCGATCGCCGCAATGCAGTTTATTCAACGCTAGGAGCAACTCATGGAAAGATCGCCTAATCCTAATCAACAACCAGTTGAATTAAACCGTACCTCTCTGTACCTAGGACTGCTATTAGTTTTTGTTCTAGGGATTCTATTCTCCAGTTACTTCTTTAACTAACTGGAACTGTCTTTGCTAATTTCTGTTGATTTGTTCTTAAGGGAGGAGAAAACAGTGTCTGGAAGTGGAAGAATTCCCCTGTGGGTCGTCGCTACGGTCGCAGGTTTAGGTGTAATTACTGTTGTAGGTATTTTCTTTTATGGAGCCTACGCTGGAATCGGTTCTTCATTGTAATGATAAGCTGATCCGAATTTTTGTTTAAAAAACAACAAAAAAAACCGCCTGTCTGTTTTAGATAGGCGGTTTTGCCATTAAAAATTGGGGCAGGGGGCAGCAGGGGGCAGTAGGTAATAATTTCTCCCCATCTCCCCATCTCCCAGTCCCTAATTAGGCGATATCTTCGCTTTCAATATATGAAAATAGAAATGCGAAGACTACTGCTGGCAAAACTAGACCAGTCAGAGGTACGAAAATGGAAGGCAAAAATGAAGAATAGGCCAAAATAGAGGGCAAAAATGAACCTGACATAGTAAAAGTCCTCTTAAGTCACACTACAATTCTGTTAGGAGCTTACTGTAAAATTCTGCCTATTTTTGCAAATTCTCAAGATTTTTAACACAGACGTTTACATACCCAGCAGTTGATCGAGTTCCATACTCGGTAAATCGGGAGGAATCACAGTTTTGACTAATGTAACTTTGCGACTTTCCTGTTGGGTAGTTAGATCAAGCGCGATCGCTTCCACACGAATTTCCACACAGCCGAAAGGCACAACTAACTGAGTTACCGCTTCCCAATTTCCCCAGGGAGTAGGTCGCAAATCTTTAAGCAGATGAGGTCCATCTAGCAAACCGCGAGTTTGATAATCTTCAACCCATAACTTAACTGCCATCCCTGACCATACCTCAGACAGTTCTAAACGCACTTTCACAGACTTTCCAGCCAGCAATTCACCATTGGGCATAAACAGTTGAGGTGTTGGTAACGATGCCAGCAAAGGACTAAATATATCTACTAGTGGTTGTTCTTGTGTTTCAGGAGACTGATTGTTGTTATCATTTGTCAGTGGAGTATAGATATCGTCTAAAACGATTTCTTGGGATAACCTAGCATTATTACTCTGGAGTGGACTAGGAGGTAGTGTTTGTTCTTCTTCTGGTAGTGATTCCCCAGTATCTAAATAAAGATTTTCTTCAGTATTATCTACATTTAGCTCCTCAACTGCCGAATTGTCTTCATTGAGAGTTAAAGGCTGCTCTTCATTTGACTCATGAGTATGATCATCTTCGTATACTAACTCCATACCTTCTGGTAAAAAGTATCCTTGGCTCTGCATCCACTTTTTAATTAAAGGTGATGTATCTGGAGTATTTGCTGTGATTAATTCTTCGCTGTCTAGAGTAGGAACTTGAGCCGCAGCATTTTCGCTCAATTCGACATCAGACTCATCTGAAGACAGTGGATTTTCTTCTTCAGGTGCGATAGCTTCGCTCTCTTCTATACGTTCGCGGAGCGTGTCGTAGACAGAGGCTTCGCCAACGAGACGCTCCGCGTAGCTTGCTTCCCCGGAGGGGTACGCCGTAGGCATCGCTTCATTGAGCGTATCCCTATGGGTAGCGTCTTCTACGGAAGGTATGGCTACCATTGGCTGAGACTCATCTGAGATCTGAGGTTCTAAGCTATCTGGGGTATTGCTTTTGACTTCTTCTGGGGCGGGTGTTTTTAATCGTTTTAAGTAAGGTAAAGCAGTTTTTATCTGTTTGATCACCAACTTGTCCAGATTAATTGGAGCTATCTTCCGCGCTATCTTGACAGTTCCTTCCGGTGTCAGAGAATCTGCAACTACAGAATTAGTAGCAATGGCATCTTTTTGACTCCTAGGCAGCTTCGGTAGTTGTGGTGAAAGCCTATCCAAAAAAACTGTAGGTTTAATTTGCGGTGGTAGAGGTTTACTTGGAGATGGTTTCAAGATGTGAAACTGGGCTAGTTTTGGCTTCTTGCCCAAATTGAAAAGTTCTAAACCGATACTGACAGGTTGTTCTGGCTTGCTGGCTTCCACCTGGGTTGATGGCTGATTGCTGTCAGTTAATAAGTCTGGTGTGATTGATTTTTTGCTTCTAACTGTCAGTAATTCTGTTACATCTGCTGTAATTGTAAAAGCACTGCTGCCTAAGAGGATGACTTCACCACCATTCGTAATTGCGCCATATAAACTCATATCTGCCAAAATCAACTTCGATTCACACTCAGTCGGAATATCAATGGCGGTACTAAATTTAAAAGGCAGCGTTTTAGCTGTTAAAGGCTGCTTGACTTGAGTTAAGATTTTTGACTCTAAAGGCGATCGCAGTTCGATAACTAGTTGCAGCTGATCAAGGGTTGGTGTAGATAATATTTCCGCTTCCAGATTCCCCGTTTCTGCCAATTCCACGTCCCCATTTACCGTTATGGGTTTTCCCCAACTAGCAATGTAGCTATCCCGTTCTAAAGATAGTTTGATTGGTGAAAGTGGTGATATTGAGCGAAAATCCTCAGATAATTGCTCCTCTTCCAAGGATTCCGAGGTGGGTAAAGCCAAATCTATTAAGCTTTGTAAAATCTGTTCTGCTGTCTCGCCTTTAACCCAGACTGGGCTAACAGGCTGATTAATAATTATATCTTCTTCAGTTTCTGTGAAAACATCCTGGATGTCCAAATTCTCGTTTGGAGTAATCCCAGATAGATTTTCTCCATCTAATTCCTGATCGAGAATACCTAGCTTTGGTTGCTCACTTAATTCTAGGGGTAAAACTTTGATAGTAAGCGTGTACTGCCAGGATTTACCCAGCATATGCGTCATCAAGTCGCCAGAGCATCGTAACTCCCAAATTCCCGGTTTGAGATCAATAAAGGGAATTACAGCCATAAGTCCATCTGTATTGGTGCGACGCAAACGCTTAAAAATTCTCCGTTTGGGGAGAACTTCCTGGATTGACGAATGAGTTACCCGCACTTCTACATCTGTATTAGCAAGGTGAGAACGAGCCAAAACCCTATACTTACCTGCCAAAATTTTTAGAGTTGGCGATTCCAGGGTTTGCCAAGTGCGATCGCCCTGTTTCTGTATCAGAAATTGCCAGTGTTCCATTGTGAGTAATGCCCAAACCGAAGAGTCGCCGATTAATATTTTGCATTAACTTGCTTGCAAGTTTAACTCAGGAATACGTAATTGCATCACTTATCTTGGCTCTAGACATCTACTATTGCCTCTCAAGACAGTTGAGTTAAGAAAAATCGTAAGTTAAGTGGAACACAGTAGAGTGCTAACGCAAGGCTAATAAAGAGTCTGCTGTTTGACATACCCATCAGACAAAAAAAACGATAGACTCATTACAACTACGAGAATTCAAAATATTTGCTGGTGTGCATATAGCGTTTCCTAGTCGGCTGAGGTACAAATTTATCTGCGTCCATCTGCGTCAATCCTCTTCTATCTGGGGTTAAATCTTTAAAAGCTGTAGTTTACGAATGTGGGAATCCCTAGAAAATCAAAACCGTAACCTGCATCTACATACTAAGTAGAGTGACGTAAATAATTAAAGGTTTGTAGTGAGGGCTATAGCCCTTATTTGAGGTATGAAGCCCTAACTATGAGCCAATTTTAAAATCTGTTACCTTACTTAACATAGTTTGATTTCTTTTCGCCTGCTTACTAAATTAAGCAAAGAGTAAATAAGTTCACCCTCTTTCACTCCTGCAACTCCTAGATTCTGCTGTGGTCAGATAACTTTACATTTATTGTTAAGTATCAGATTTTAAGAAAGATATCCAGATAAATAGTGAAAAATCTGACAATTTATGATTTTTATTTGATTTATTATTAACCAGATTAAGTTTGTGACAAATAGAATTTGATTATGCCTAATTCAAAAATTTTTTCCACATCTTTAAATTTTCAAGAAGATTACCCTTGCCCTGTTTGTCGCATCGGTAAAATTTCCCATATGCCATTAATGGAGGCGATGTCTTGTGACTTTTGCCAAGAAATTTTTACCGTTAACTTAGAACTACAACAAATCAAAATGCCTTCTAGAGAACCTCCATTGGTTTGGCGGTGGAATGGTTATAAGTGGACAGAAGCCCAGTTAGAAGGTGTAGAATTGGGTTGGGGTTATGTGGTCGCCGCAATTGCTTTTGTATTTTTTCCTACTACTTTAATTGCTATAGGAGCTTATCATTTTCCCCCACAAATTAATGATCCTCTTACCTGGGTACCTTCTATCTGGACAGCACTAACTTTTTTATCACATTTAGCAATCATAATTTGGATTTTCATTGAAGTTTATCAAATCCCAATCATGGCATATTTTCGAGCTATAACTCGCTGGAGAAATGGATTAATCAGGTGAATCTTAAACAATTCAAAATTTAAAATAGAGCCGACCGCTGCCGTAAGGGATACAAAATTGCCAACTGTTAAATAAGGAGATTTAAACGCCGACTAGAGCTTGCTTGTATGGATAATCTAAGCTACGCCGTATGTATTTAGCGTTCTGATAGAGTACGGGTATTGGACTTTTACCGTTTTGATATGGGTGTTGCCATCGCGTGCAGTCGGCATTAGCAATATTATATTCGCCCACCCAATACGTTTAAACAATTCTCTAAGTATGACGGTGTAAATTTGGTGTAAATATTTAACTTTGTTATCAGGCAGCAGGAAACAGGGTTTTAGCTATAGCAACCGCCAAGGTGGTTAGAAAGTGAACTAATGATAAAACCTAGACACAAACAGATTTTCAACTCTGTCACCTGTCACCTGTCACCTGTCACCTGCTATATGTTTACATTGTTATGTTTATTTACGGCTTTTTACTTGTATTTGTTTATGCATTAGGCGCTTTAGGGCAAGGAACTGTAGTAGTATTTTAGGGATAACTAACAAAAAAATTATTTAATGGCAAAGACTGAGAATTGGAAATTACGGTAAAAAGCTAAACTGATTCAGAATCTAAAATCCCCTGTATGAATCCAGGGAAAGCCTCAATCAATATTTGTACTGTCAAATGACGGCATCACTCATAATTAATTTAATGATTATCTGAATTGTCCACCAACACATTGTATGAGCGAACTGGAGCGGTATTACAGAGTCTTAGAATTGGAGCCTGGAGCAACACTAGAAGAAGTAAACCAGGCTTATAAAGATTTAGTGTTTGTTTGGCATCCTGATCGCCTCCCTAAAGACAACCACCGCTTACAAAAAAAAGCTCAAGACAAGCTCAAAGCCTTTAATGAAGCTCGTGACCAATTGCGTTCTTTAAAAGATAAGCCTCAAACTGCACATAACTATAGAACAACTTCGCCAAAAAAACCACCAACAACAAATTATCAACCACCAAATCAAAATCCAGACTTGAGTGGAAAAGATTTCAGTCGAGCCAACTTGAGTAACAGAGACTTATCCGGTAGAAACCTGAGTTATGCCAATTTGAGCGGTTCTAATCTCAGTGATACTTTTATGCACAAAGTTAATCTGAGAGGGGCGGATTTGTCGGAAGCCAATTTGTTTAGAGCTAACCTACTGTTAGCCGATTTGAGAGAAGCCAATTTACGCAATACTAATTTGATTGGTGCGGATCTCAGTGGTGCAGACTTGCGGGGTGCAGATTTGACAGGTGCTAGAATTCGCTCAGGCGAACGGTTATTGGTGAAACTGATTGGTGCCAACTTAGCTGGAGCTATTATGCCCGATGGGGTAATTCATAGCTGACACTAACCAAGTCTTTCAGATAGGGAACTCTGAACAGCGGTAAAAATCAAATAAGATTCTCATCGTGTACAAAAAGCTAAAAAACCTGGTTAACATTACCTACTATATGGGAAACTTAGTAATATTCCTTATGAATCAGATTGCCCATGAATGGTATCATATATGACATTTCAGTGAAGACAATCAATGGAGAAGATAAGCAACTCAACGTCTACACAGGCAAAGTACTATTAATAGTCAATGTGGCTTCCTACTGCGGTTACACTCCTCAATATGCGGGACTGGAAAAGTTAAACCAGAAGTATGGAGCAGCAGGTTTGGAGATTTTAGGATTCCCCTGCAACGATTTTGGAGCGCAAGAACCAGGAACCAATGCCGAAATCGCGCAATTCTGCACAAGCAAGTTTGGGGTTTCCTTTGAACTATTTGATAAAGTTCATGCTAAAGGTTCTCAGCAGCATCCCCTTTATGCTCAACTCACCAATGCAGTTGAGCCAAAGGGAGCAGTAGCTTGGAACTTTGAAAAATTTATAGTCAGTAAGCAGGGGGAAGTAGTCGCTAGATTTAATAGTAGTGTCAAACCAGATTCACCAGAATTAATTGCCATAATTGAAAGAGAATTAGCAAAATAGTCCTTGGTCATTAGTGATGACATAAAAAGTCTTGTACTATTGATTATTGACTTGGGAAAAAACACTTTTTAATTAATTGGTGTTGAATTGTCATGAATATTGTAATAATTGGTTGTGGTTATGTTGGCTATGCAGTTGCTCAATATTGGCAACGAAATAATAATTTTGGGATCACTGCAACCACAACTAATCCTGAGCGTGTTCCGGGATTACAAGCAGTATCTCAAAAAGTTATAGTCACCCAAGGAAATGATACAGAAACTCTAAAAGCTGCATTAAAAAATCAAGATGTTGTTTTGTTGGCTGTGGCGGCGAAAAGTGCAAATTCCTATGAAGAAACTTATCTGCAAACGGCTAAAACCTTAGTTTCAGTACTACGAAATTGTCCCAATATTCGCCAATTGATATATACAGGAAGTTATTCAATTTACGGTGATAGAAATGGTGTCTGGGTAGATGAAGAAACTCCACCAGCACCAGCTAATCTTAATGCTCAGATTCTTCGCAAAACTGAGGATGTTTTACTATCAGCAGAGAATGAAAACCTCCGTGTTTGTATCTTGCGTTTGGGGGGAATTTATGGCCCTGGTAGAGAATTGGTGAAAATATTTGGACGAGTTGCGGGGACAACTCGTCCTGGTAATGGCGAAGATATAACCAATTGGATTCACCTTGATGATATTGTTGGTGCTATAGAATTTGCTCGCAATCACCGCTTACAAGGTATATATAATCTTGTGGATGATGCACATCTTACTAGTCGAGAATTAATTGGTAATGTCTTGACAAAACATAATTTACCTAATGTTATATGGGATGCAGCAAACAAGAGTACCCGCCAATATAATACCTGGGTGTCGAATCAAAAGCTAAAAGACGCAGGCTACAATTTGATTCATCCCCAGATAATTTTTTAGCGGCTCTTAAATTTGAAATCATGCAACCATCATCCGTAGCTAATACATTTGCTGTAACACCACCTATCTCTGAGTTTTATACTTGGCAGACTTATCGCTGTGCTTATGAAGTTCATCAACCGACAAATTTAACTCCAGCCGGTCTTCCTTTACTATTAATTCATCCCATTGGAGTAGGATTATCACGGCAATTTTGGCAGAGATTTGTCCGTGAATGGTATCAGACAAATCACCAGAACTCTATTTACAATATTGATTTATTGGGATGTGGTGAAAGTGATATGCCACGTAAAGCTTATACACCTATTGATTGGGCAAAACAGTTACAACATTTTTTACAAACAGTAGTAAAAAAACCTGTGATTTTAATAGCTCAGGGTGCTTTATCACCAGTAGCAATTGAATTAGTTAAACTGGAACCAAATTTAATTGCTGGAATTATACTTTCTGGTCCAACGGCTTGGAGTGTGACTACTAAAAATGCCGCTAAATGGCGACAAAAACTGCTGTGGAATATCTTTGATTCACCTATAGGAAATGCTTTTTTTCGCTATGCACGCACCCGCAAGTTTTTAGTTTCTTTCTCAATAGAAAGACTTTTTGAATCTAGTGATGCCGTTGATGAGGAATGGTTAAATACCTTAATAGCAGATGCTAAAAATATGGGTGGACGCTATGCAGTATTTTCTTTTTTAGCTAGATTTTGGCAGCGAGATTATAGTGGTGATATTGCTGCGATTGTGCAACCAACATTAATAGTTTTGGGAAATAAAGCATCAGCGATTAGCAAAGAAGGTAAAAAAGAAACCCCAGATGAGCGTTTAGCAGATTATCTAGCTTGTTTACCTCAAGGTAGAGGAATGAAAATCAACGGGAGAAATGTTTTACCATATGAATCTACCGTTGAATTTGTGGCGGCTATATCTCCATTTATTAATGAACTTTCTTAGCTCATATCTGGCATTGATAATAGGGCTGTAGCCCTGACTACAAACTTGTAATTATTTACGTACTTAAGTATTTTTTGCTACGATTACGCAAAATGTCATAAGTAAAATCGAACGGCGATGAAATGTTCTAATTGCCACTCTCGTGTCAAACTGATGAAGGAATCTTAATCACGAAATTATAGGAGTGGTGGAAATGGATGTCAGCTTGATTGTGTCCAACATCTTGAATCCACCTGTGTTGGCTTTCTTTATGGGGATGTTGGCGGTTTTCCTGAAGTCAGATTTGGAAATTCCTGCACCTATTCCCAAGCTGTTTTCCCTTTATTTGCTATTTTCCATTGGGTTTAAGGGTGGTGTGGAACTAGTAAAAAGTGGTATCAGTCAGGAGGTGATTTTCACTATGCTGGCTGCGATTTTAATGGCTTGTGTGGTTCCGATTTATACTTTTTTTATTCTCAAGGTGAAACTGGACTCTTACAACGCTGCTGCGATCGCTGCTACCTATGGTTCAATTAGTGCTGTCACCTTTATCACGGCTAGTTCTTTTCTCACTCAACTGGGTATCAGCTTTGATGGTTATATGGTTGCAGCCCTGGCTTTGATGGAATCTCCAGCGATTGTTGTTGGTTTGATATTAGTAAAATTATTTACTGCTGATGAAAGTGACAGGGAGTTTAATTGGACGGAAGTATTACAAGAAGCATTCCTAAATAGTTCCGTATTCCTCCTGGTGGGTAGCTTGATTATGGGTTTACTCACGGGTGAACATGGTTGGACGACATTAAAACCTTTTACACAGGATATGTTTTACGGAGTCCTCACCTTCTTCTTGTTAGATATGGGACTTCTGGCGGCAAAAAGAATCAAAGATTTACAAAAAACTGGCGTTTTCTTAATCTTATTTGCCATATTAATACCCATAGTTAATGCTGGAGTTGGTTTAATTATTGCTAAACTAATCGGTATGCCACAAGGAGATGCTCTGTTATTTTCCGTGTTGTGCGCTAGTGCTTCTTACATTGCAGTTCCAGCAGCTATGCGACTAACAGTTCCAGAAGCTAATCCTAGTCTATACGTTTCCACTGCTTTAGCTGTGACATTTCCTTTTAACATCATCATCGGCATACCCTTTTATTTATACGCAATTAATATCTTTTGGAGTTGAGATTATGGAGTTAGTTAAACGGATAGAAATTTTTGCTAATTACGTCGAAGTCGGCAAGATTTTAGAAGCTTTAGAAAAAGCTGGTGTCCCTGGACATACTGTTATTAAGAATGTTGCGGGCAAAGGTAGAGGAGGAACAGACAGTGATGATTTAGCAATGACATTGCTAGATAACATTTATATTATTGCTTTCTTTCCTCCTGAAAAATTGCCGCTGGTGGAGGTGCAGATTAGAAAAACTTTAAATAAGTTTGGTGGGAGTTGTTTTATTTCTGATGCAATGGAATTGAAAACAACCAAGTGTGTTAGTTAGGTAAACATAAAATTCTCCACTTCTCCAATAACTCCGCCTTCTTTTTTGGGAAAGAGTATTCTCTAGGTACAGGCGAAAAAATCAAGAAACTGATTACAATACTCAAGGTGAAATCTAATTCCCTTGTGTGATTAATCATGGAAAACTTCGTTTTTTACAATCCTGTTAAAATCCTATTTGGCAAAGGTCAAATCGCCAATATTGCTCAAGAAATCCCCGCCGATGCTAAAATTCTCATCACCTACGGCGGTGGTAGCATTAAAGCCAATGGTGTTTATGATCAAGTAAAATCGGCATTACCTGGACGGAATGTATTTGAGTTTGGGGGAATTGAACCCAACCCCCACCTGGAAACTTTGATGAAAGCGGTTGAATTAATCCGCCAAGAAGGTATTGATTTTATTTTAGCTGTGGGTGGTGGTTCAGTTGTTGACGGGACTAAATTTATTGCTGCTGCTGTTCCTTTTGTCGGCGACCCTTGGGATATTTTAGCAAAAGGCGCACCGATAACTGCGGCTGTTCCCTTTGGTGTGGTCTTGACTTTACCAGCAACTGGTTCGGAAATGAACCCAACTTCGGTGATTACTAAGTCGGAAACTCAAGAAAAGTTATATTTCGCTAATCCCCTGGTGTTTTCTAAATTTTCTGTTCTTGACCCAGAAACTACTTTCTCCCTGCCTACGAGGCAAATTAGCAATGGTATTGTAGATGCTTTTACTCATGTGATGGAGCAGTATTTAACTTATTCAGTGAATGCACCATTGCAAGATCGCATGGCTGAGTCAATTCTGAAAACGCTGATTGAAGAGGGGCCAAAAACCTTAGCAAATCCTACAGATTATGATGCACGGGCGAATTTAGTTTGGGCTGCGACAATGGCGTTAAATGGGTTAATTGCTGTTGGTGTTCCCCAAGATTGGACAACCCACATGATTGGTCATGAGTTGACAGCGTTGCATGGTATGGATCATGCTCAAACTTTGGCGGTTGTGTTACCCAGCACTTTGACAATTAGACGCGATCGCAAATCACAAAAACTTCTACAATATGCAGATAGAGTTTGGGAAATTGTCGGTGGTTCTGAAGATGAACGGATAGATGCAGCAATTACTAAAACTCGTGATTTCTTTGAATCAGTTGGTGTTCGCACTCGTTTATCTGATTATGGTGTGGGAGTAGAAACGATTCCAGTAGTAATCAAGAATTTAGAAAAGCATGGGATGACAGCTTTGGGGGAAAATAAAGATGTTAACCCGCAAGTTGTTGAGAAGATTTTAGCTCTTTGCGTTTAGAGATTTAATTTGTAGGGTAGGTATTTTACCTACCCATAACAAAGCAATTTTTAATATCTAAAATTTTTCAACTTGGGATAACAACAATATTGCTACAAATTCTATAATATAATTATCACCACTACAGGAGTCCGTATGACCCAGATATATGAGGGAGTACGCTGGACAAGCTCAGACCTTGAACTCTTGCCAGATAACGGCAACCGTTATGAGATAATTAATGGAGAATTATTTGTGACAAGAGCGCCACATTGGAAACATCAAAAAGCTTGCAACAATGTTTGTACAGAACTCACACTTTGGTCTAGAAAAACCAGTTTAGGAGAAGCTGTAACTGCTCCCGGTATTATTTTTACTGATGCTGATAACGTCATTCCTGATGTAGTTTGGGCAAGTAATGAAAGATTAGCAACTTTATTAGATGATGATGGACATTTAACAGGTGCGCCAGAATTAGTAATTGAAGTGCTTTCTGCTGGTGTGGAAAATGAACGCCGAGACAAAGAAGTCAAATTAAAGCTTTATGCTTCTAGAGGTGTGCAAGAATATTGGATAATGAATTGGCGGTTACAACAAATAGAAGTTTATCGAAGAGAAAGGGCGATTTTAGTATTAGTAGAAACTCTGTTTGCTAATGATGAGTTAATATCGCCTTTGTTGCCTGGATTTAGTTGTGTTGTGGATAGTTTGTTTAAGTAGAAAAATCCTTAAATCTAACATTGAAAGATAAATATTTTCTAGAAGTTAACTAAAATGGTACAAGCAATCCCAAAAACTCTAACATTAGAGGAGTTTCTGCAACTACCAGAAACGAAACCTGCTAGTGAGTATATTGATGCTCAAATTATTCAAAAACCAATGCCACAGGGAAAACATAGTATAGTTCAAGGTGAACTTGTACCTGCGATTAATTTTATCGTTAAACCTAAACAGATTGCTCGTGCATTTCCTGAATTGCGTTGTACCTTTGGTGGACGTTCAATAGTACCTGATATTGCAGTTTTTGTGTGGAATAGAATTCCCCGTGATGAAAATGGAGAAGTTTCTAACACATTTGCAATTTCTCCAGATTGGACAATTAAAATTTTATCACCTGATCAAAATCAGACAAAGGTAACTAAAAATATTTTGCATTGTTTAAATTATGGTACTCAAATGGGTTGGTTGATTGATCCAAGTGAGCGGACTATTTTTGTTTATCGTCCGCAGCAACAAATTGAGGTATTTGATGAATCAGATATGTTAATTACTGTACCGTCTTTTGCCAGTGATTTACAACTGACACTTGGAGAGTTGTTTGCTTGGTTGTTAGAGTGAAATTTATTCTTATTTAAAATAAGAGTATAATGATTAGAGATATTTAGGAGATGATTTTATGAAATTAAAAATCAAATCAAAAGTTTATGCAGATTGCAAGTTATTGTTACAACTTCCTCAACATTTAGCTAATCAAGAATTAGTAATTATTATTAGTGATATTTCTGAAGAAAAAATACCGACACCAGAAGAATTAGGATATGCTGCTGATTTTTTTGATAAAACTTCTGGAAAATGGGAAGGTGAAATTTTAGTTAGGGAAAATCTAGTTGATTGTGATAAAAGAATTTGGGATATTGAATATGGAAGAATGATGTATTTTTTATGAATAGATATTTTCTATTACTTCTAAAAATTCTTTTACCACCATATCAGGATTGTCGTAACAACTTTTAGGATCAAACCTTTCTACTACTTTGATACCATTTCTTTTAAACATACGTTCTCTTTCTTGTTCTTCTGTTCTACGTTCTGGTGTATAGTAAATTTCATCAACTTCTAAAATACCCCAATTACCCTTATAACGCACTAAAAAATTTGCTTCTTTATTTGCTCTGCCATTGTTTGTATTGAGTCTAGCTAAACAGTTTGGTAAATATAGAACTCCAGCACGGTCTAATGCTTGAGCAATTTTTATCTCTGCTTCCGAATGAAACCGTAAATTTTCCCAATAGCATGATTTTTGGTTTAAATAAAGCTCAAGTCCTTGATTATTTACTTCATCATCTTCAAAAATTTTACTGACAATTAAATTTTTACTGTCTATAATTTTTTTGCAGAAAATATCAAATTTTCCAGGTTCAAAATTACCCTTTATGGGTCGTCTTTCTTTTTCATTTACATCCAGATAAATATAATCACAAATTACACCATTCAATTTTGTTTTATGGTTAATATTCCAATTTTTTATACAAGCACCTGTTATGTTAGCATGATTAAAGTTAGTAGCTATTACCTGTGAGAAACTTAAATTTGCATTATTTAAGTTAGCATACCTGAGATTAGCTCCACTTATAACAGCATAACTGAGATTAGCATCACTGAGGTTAACTCCACTTAGATTAGCCCTACTGAAAAAAGCATAACTCAGGTTAGTCCCACTCAGATTAGCCCCATTGAAATTAGTCTCATCAAAAGTAAAACCATAAGATTCAACATCATACAAGTCAGCATCAGTGAAATCAACCCATAGATTAGATCTAACTAGATTAGCCCCTCTAAGATTAGCACCACTAAAGTTAGTATTATAAAAATCAGCCTGACTGAGATTAGCTCCACTTAGGTCAGCGCCACTCAGGTTAGTATCCTCAAAATGACATTTACTTAGATCAGCATCAGTGAGATTACTATGACTGAGATTAGCTCCACTGAGATCAGTGTTGTAAAATGTAGCATGACTGAGGTTAGCCCCACTTAAATCAGCATCACAGAGACTGGTAATGTAAAATGCAGTATGGTTGAGATTAGCTCTACTTAGATCAGCACCATTAAAGTTAGCATGACTGAGATTACATCCAGTGAGATCAGCTTCACTAAAATTAGTATAATTTAGAATGGCATCACCGAGATTAGCTCCACTAAAGTTAGCTCTACTAAAGTTAGCATAACGTAAATTAGCCTCGAAGAAATTAAAATTACTGAAATCAGGTACTGTATCTGGATTTTCATCTCTCCAATTATTCCAAGCTTCTAAACCCTGCTGTAAAATGTCCAAGTGTTCTGAATTTGCCATAATCAATTGTTGTTATATATTAAATTACGTAATCTACCATCCACATTATTTTTCTGTTTCTTTTTGTTCAATATGCCAGCGAGAAACAGTTTCTTGATTTGCTCCATTATTTGCAGTTGTAACAGACAAAATTTCTCCATAAGCACTTTCAAATTGAAAAAGACAAAGACCTAAACCTGAACCTGCACAATCTACAATTTCTGTATAACCTTTTTGAGTAAAAAAGTAATTCACAGGGGCGCTTCTTTCAGAATTCATTAATTGGTCTCGGTTAAATATTGCTTGCCAACCTGCTTCTAATAACATTTCTCTAGCTTTTGAATAAGGCATATTCTGTTTAAGCTTGGGTAATTCTTGTCGTACACAAGGTTTTTGACCTGAATCTTGCTTTGCTGTTTGTGCTATGACTGTATTACTGATACTAAAAATAATACTGCACACAAACAGACTGCTGATACTCACAAGGCTAAAAAAGACCACATTAATTATTTTGCTTTTCATCAATTTTGAATCAATACTGAAAAAATACCAAGTATTGTATAGCACAAATTAATGAAAGTGTAAATATTAAATGCTGTACTTGTATTGCCGTTATACTGAATTGAAAGACCTATAACAACAGGATATACTGGGATTATCAATAGTTTTCCTATTGAAAATTTAAGTAGTAATTAAATATGCCTACTGAAACTGTTACACTGCAAATACCCGAAATTATCTATCAACGGTTAGTCAATACCGCCCATGCTACTCAACGTCCTTTAGAGGAAGTTATGCTTCATGCTTTACAAATGGGTAGTCCACCAGCATGGGATGATGTACCAGAGGAATTTCAAGCCGAACTTGCAGCTTTAGATAAATTAAATGATAATACTCTCTGGCAAATTTTCCATAGTCATAAAACAGCAGTAGATATGGAAGAATATAATAACTTACTAGAGAAAAATTCTAGTGGTACATTGACAGAAATAGAAAGATTAAATTTAATATCTCTCCGACACGAATCTGATCTCTTTATGTTACGTAAAGCCCAAGCCGCAGTTTTACTTCGTTGGCGAGGATATAGTGTATCAACTCCTTAAATTCTTGTGTCTACATATATTTCCGAAAGTTTAAGAAAACAAATTATAGATAGTGATGAATCGCGTTGCTGCTATTGCTTAACATCCGAAGCAAATAGCGGTATTCCCATGACTTATGATCACATTCAACCAGTTTCACAAGGTGGAGATACAAATTTTGAAAATCTTTGTTTAGCCTGTCGTTCTTGTAATGAATATAAGAGTAACTTAACCGAGTCTATAGATCCTTTAACGGGCGAAACAATATCACTTTTTAACCCTCGTAAACAGAAATGGTCAGAACATTTTGTCTGGAGTCCTGACGGTACAAGAGTGGAAGGGATAACTGCTATAGGTCGCGCTACAATAACTAGGCTACGCATGAATAACCCAGTTATTACAGTTGCTCGTAAACGCTGGGTAATAAGTGGTTGGCATCCTCCTACTAATGAGTAATAGTATAAAAAAAAACTATGACACAACAACCAATACAAGTAATTGGCGGTGGACTCGCAGGAACAGAAGCAGCATGGCAAATAGCCCAAGCCGGCGTTCCTGTAATTCTCCACGAGATGCGCCCTAAACGCTTCAGCCCTGCCCATCATACTGAAAATTTGGCAGAATTGGTCTGTAGTAACTCCTTCGGGGCAATGGCAAGCGATCGCGCAGCTGGTCTATTACACGAAGAATTACGTCAACTCGGTTCTATTATTATTGCCAAGGCAGATGAACACGCAGTCCCCGCTGGTGGGGCTTTAGCGGTAGACAGAGGACAATTTGGGGAAGATTTAACCCAAACTTTAGCAAATCATCCTTTAATTGATTTCCGTCGGGGGGAAGTTACAGCAATTCCCGAAGGTATTGTTGTTTTAGCTTCTGGCCCATTAACAAGTCCTGATTTATCGGCAGATTTACAACGATTTACCGGGATGGAATATCTCAATTTCTTTGATGCTGCAAGTCCTATTATTCTAGGAGATTCTATTAATAAAGATATTGCTTTTATGGCTTCTCGCTATGACAAAGGTGAAGCGGCATATCTCAATTGTCCCATGAATAAAGAGCAGTATTTACATTTTTGGGAAGAATTACGTAAAGCTGAACAAACAGAATTAAAAGACTTTGAAAAGGAAACGGCGAAATTTTTTGAAGCTTGTTTACCAATTGAAGAAATGGCGCGACGGGGAGAAGATACCATGCGATATGGTCCCCTGAAACCTGTGGGTTTATCTGATCCTCGCACCGGAGAACGTAACTATGCGGTGATTCAATTACGACAAGAAGATAAAGCCGGTCAACTTTGGAATATGGTAGGATTTCAAACTAATTTGCGTTGGGGTGAACAAAAACGAGTTTTTCAAATGATTCCTGGTTTAGAAAAAGCCGAGTTTGTCAGATTAGGAGTCATGCACCGTAATACTTTTTTAAATGCACCACAGTTGATGTCTGCAAGTTTGCAATTTAAAGAACGTCCAACTTTATTAGCAGCAGGACAATTAATAGGCACAGAAGGTTACACCGCTGCATCTGCTGGAGGTTGGTTAGCGGGAACAAATGCTGCACGGTTAGCTTTAGGAAAAGAACCGCTAATTTTGCCTGTAACAACGATGATGGGGGCATTATTTGAGTTTATCAGATCCGCTGCACCTAAGCATTTTCAACCGATGGCTCCTAATTTTGGCATTGTGCCTGATTTGGGTGTGAAAATCAAAAGTAAACCGGAAAAATATGGACGTTATCGTGATCGATCTTTGGCAGATTTAGCCAGTTGGAAAACGGAAAATTTAGCTGTTTAAGTTAATAGGGAGAAAGTATTTTAATTACGAATTACGAATTACGAATTACGAATTACGAATTATTTCAATCTTTCTCCTTCAATGTCACTAAACCATGTATTCCTATTCCTGTAATCACACCTCCTAACAATCCCCACGTAGCATCTGCAAAGACATTAATCCGATGGGCTAAAGCTCGATGATAGGCAAATTGGAGATTTCTATCATTAGCTTTTTCATCCTTTACCAGTTGTTCGGCATAACTTTCAGCTTTAATTAGTGCTGCATAATCTGTGCCAAAATAATAAAGCGATATTAGCAATACTAATAAACCAGGGATCACTAAGGTTAAAATTAGAATTCCTTGGCGTGTCTTCATAATAGAATTATTAGTAATATTAATTACAGCAGATTGCAAGTTTATAAAGTCCAGTAGCAGCAGTTAGCAAACCAATTTTCTAGATGTTTGGGACTGACTAAATCGAGGAAGTTAGGAATAAGAGGATCAACTGTTTTGGTTGTGGTTAGAGAAACTGGCTCAAAAAAGCTTTGAGTTGCTACATCTTGAAGGGATGATAAAGCCCACTACATAGTGTGTTTTGTAGTGGGTGATAGCAGTAACAAACAATGTCATTCTTATCATCTGTTATTTATGTAACTAATTCAATTGTTTGATGTAATAATTGCATTGTTATATTGCGTTTATCGTAAGTCAACCACAAATCAAATTTTTGAAATGACCGAAGAAAAAACACAAACTTGGTATATTGTCAAGCATAAATCTGAAAAATGCGAAATAGTCCCAAGCCAACAAATTGAGGACAACAACCCAGACATTCTTGAAAAATGGGGAAGTTTTAGTAGTCCACAAGAAGCAATTTCTCGGCGTATTGGATTAATTAGGGCTGGAAAATGCCAACCCATTTAATTTTAGATTTTGGATTTTGGATTTTAGATTTTGGATTTAATTCTTATTTATGGTCGTAGTATTTTGAGAAACTTGCTTACCTAAAACTTCCACAGCTTTGGCAAATTGAGGATCTTCTAGAGTAGCGAGTTTATCACGCTCACGTAGCCATAAATCTTGTCTTTGTGCATCTGTCAATTCCACTTTTACATCTGGATCAACACCATGTTTGTTAATATCTTTACCGCTGGGGGTATGGTATTTGGCAATTGTCACCGCTAACCCTGAGCCATCTTCTAGAGGACGCACCGATTGTACCAAGCCCTTACCAAAAGTTTGCGTACCCACTAAAACAGCGCGTTTGTTATCTTGCAAAGCCCCTGAAAGAATTTCACTGGCACTAGCGGAACCTTTATCTACCAACACTACCAAAGGTTTAGTAGTCAAAGCTCGTCCCCTAGCTATTTCCCGTTCTTGCTCACCTTGACGGTCAATAGTGGAAACAATGATACCTTTATCTAGCCACATCCGGGCAATGTCCACACTGGAAAATAGTAAACCACCAGGGTTGCCACGTAAATCTAAAATATAACCAGATACTTTTTTGTCTTCTAACTTGTTAATAGCATCTTTCATTTCCTTGCCAGCATTGGCACTAAACTGGTTCAGACGAATGTAGCCAATATTACCGGCTGGTGTTTGCTTCTGGGAATACTTAACTGGATGGATTTCAATCCGCGCCCTTGTGATATTAAATTGTTTTGTCTGACCATTCCGCAGAATTTTCAGCTTGACGGCGGTTCCTGCTTCACCACGAATCAGAGATACAGCCTGATTAGTGTCCATCCCTTCAGTGCTTTTGCCATCAATTTCTAAAATGATATCCTTAGCCAGAACCCCCATTTTAAAGGCAGGTGTATCCTCAATTGGGGCAATCACAACCAATTTCTTGGTTTTTTCATCCTGACTGATAGTAATACCAATACCCGTGAGTTCTCCAGAAGTATCTACTTGCATACTCTTGAATTCCTCTGGGTCCATAAACCGGGTGTATGGGTCTTCTAGCTTTTTGAGCATTTCCCGAATGGACTTATAAGCTTCCTGCTGATTACTGTAGGACTTGCTTAAGTATTCCTTACGAACAGCCTGCCAATCTACCTGATTGAAAGTGCCGTCTACATATTGACGGTAAACGATGTTCCAAACTTCATCTACCAATTCCTTGGGACTTGCTTTAAATAAAGCCTGACCACGGGAGTGAATGCCAAGACTAGTAACAGCAATTGTAGAGAGCGTTACTGCCGTAGCACCTAAAACAAGTCTACTTTTTGTAATCACCATAATGACAGTTGTGTCAGAGGGAAAATTTATAGTCAGTATGCCCAATCTAACACAGGGTCAGCAATTCAATATTCAAAATGAAGATTTAGTATGACAAAGATCAGGCGACCTTGATGGTCGCCAATTTGAAAATTAAGGGTCTACCCAACGGCCATCAGCCTTAATGAGGTTGATTAATTCCTCTACACCTTGTATTTCTGGGACTTTTTTAATTTCTTCTCGGCCACGGTATAAAGAAATGTAACCAGGGGTTTTGCCGACATAGCCATAGTCAGCATCTGCCATTTCTCCAGGGCCATTCACAATACAACCCATGACGGCAATATCTAACCCTGTTAAGTGTTTGGTGGCTTCCCGGACTGTGTGCAGCACTTCTTCTAAATTAAATAAAGTCCGTCCGCAAGAAGGACAAGCGACATACTCAACCATTGTTTTCCGCAAACCTAACGCTTGCAGAATGCTGTAACAGACAGGAATTTCTTTTTCAGGTGCTTCGGTTAGAGATACACGAATTGTGTCACCAATACCATCAGCCAGTAATGTGGCAATGCCAGCTGTAGATTTAATTCTGCCATATTCACCATCACCGGCTTCTGTCACGCCAAGGTGTAAAGGATAATCCATACCCAAATCATCCATGCGCTTGGCCATTAACCGATAAGCAGCTACCATCACAGGAACCCGTGACGCTTTCATGGAAATTACCAAATTATGAAAGTCCAAAGATTCACAAATGCGAATAAATTCTATGGCAGATTCCACCATGCCTTCTGGGGTGTCACCATAGGTAAATAGCATTCTTTCGGCTAGAGAACCGTGATTTACCCCAATTCTCATCGCCTTACCTTGATCACGCAAGGAAATTACTAGAGGTGATAAGGTTTCGCGGATTTTTTCGCCAATTTCATCAAATTCGTTTTGGGTATATTCAGTGCGATTGGTGTTTGGCTTTTCAAATACATATAACCCTGGATTAATTCGCACTTTTTCAATATGTTTGGCGACTTCTAAGGCGATTTTCATACCGTTGTGATGCACGTCGGCAACAATTGGCACATCACGGTAAGTTTTAATTAATTTCTGTTTAATTTCCGCCAAGGCTTTGGCGTGTCCTAGACTGGGAACTGTAACGCGGACTATTTCGCAGCCTATTTCATGGAGACGACGAATACCCGCTACAGAACCGTCAATATCTAGGGTGTCTTCATTAATCATCGACTGCACCACGACGGGGTAGCCTCCCCCAATGGTGACATCTCCCACTTTTACAGGACGGGTTTTGCGGCGTTTGATAGTGGTGTCAAAGGCAGATTGGCTAGATGTAGTGTTGGTAGTTTCAAGAGTCGGCAGAGTTTGCATAACCTTAACAGGTAGATTTTCTGTAGCTAAAATATCAGATTGCAAGGGGTTCTGCTTCTCAGATTGCCATAGTTGGGGCTGTTTTGGGGGATGATGTGGTTAAAAAGGGGAGAAAGTGCAATCTCTCTCTCTACATATAGAATTTAGGACGGCTTCAAAACTGATAGATTTTGTAGTACTGCTGTCGCCTAGAGATGCTCCAGCATTGTATATGGGGAGATTATTACCAGTAATAGACGATTTTTAGTTAGAATCCCTATGAACTGATAGGAGACCTTCAAAGCAAATGGCAATCTACGCAATATGGAATAATAAAGGTGGTGTTGGTAAGAGTTATCTAACTTTCCAACTAGCATCAGAATATGCACATCAAAATCCTCACAAGAAAGTCTTAGTAGTTGATCTATGTCCCCAAGCAAACTCATCGTCTATGCTTCTCGGTGGTATGGAAGAAGGAGAACGAAGACTTACCCAAATTCACACACAACAACAAAAGCGTACAATTGCTGGATACATTGAAGAGCGCATTCGCAGTCCATACATTTCTCCAAACTCCGGTGCAAAGTACATTACACAGGTTTCACAGTACAACGACAAAGTACCAAGCAATGTATATCTAGTTGTTGGAGATGAGCAGCTCGAAATGCAGTCTTCTAGAGTGTCAGGTGCAACAAATCCAGGACCAGAAGATGCTTGGAGAATTGTTCACCTGTGGATAAGAAATCTAATCACGGATATTCAAAACTCTTGGAATAATGAAGACAACTGTGTTTTTATTGACTGTAATCCAAGTTTTTCAATATATACAGAACTAGCCCTAACAGCCGGTGAGAGACTGTTGATTCCCTTTTCTGCTGACGGTGCTTCAAAGAGAGCGGTAAAAGCAGTTTTAGCGTTAGTATACGGCATCCAAAGACATCTTGGCGATCCTCAATCGGAATTTTACCTTGAATCTAATAAGTCTCGAATGGCTCTGCCTCAGATATATATGTATATTGGTAACAGACTTACACAAATGAATAGTTCATCTGCTTCTGCCTTTAGAACTATTGTTAACGAAATTGGTGAAGAGATATGGAATGTGTGGAAATCAACTCCTCAATCTTTTTGTATTCATCCTAACGGCTCTCCAACACCAATTAGTCAAAAAGCATTTAAGGAAATGTTTCAGTACGAAGTTAATGATGCAAATACGGCCTCAGTTGTTTCTGGCGCATTAGGTATTCCTATTTCATTCTTGATGGCTGGACAAAAGGAAGTAGCTGGAAAAAGAATTACAGTTAATCAATCTCAACTAGACAAACAAGTGCCAAATATAAAAGAACTCGTGCAAAATATTGAATAGTTGAATTTGTAGCGCAATTAAATTTCAGACTTAGTTTAACCTAACACGCCACTTCACCAGACGGACAGATACTAACTTCAGCTTCTTCGTGATAAAGTTAACTTGTCCGTTGGTGAGTTTAGTTGTTTTGATGAGAGAAAAATTCAAAAAAATGTTGAACATTGTTGAAAAATTACAGTTGATATTTATAAATTATTAAATTATTAAATTATTAAATTATTAAAATTTGCTCAAGAATCGCAATATCTATAACAGCTATAAAAACTAAGATTGAAACTAAATCATGAATACCCAAAATACAACCCAACTCCCCATTCCCACACACTTCAAACCCGTAAAAGTCGGTGAAGTCTGGCGCGTACCTTACCAACAACGCGCAGCCGAAGCAGAAACATTTGCAAAACAACAAAACATCCAACCAGCAACATTAGATAAAACTCGCATTTGTCTATTATTAATAGATGTCCAAAACACATTTTGCATTCCCGACTTTGAATTATATGTAGGTGGAGAAACTGGAACTGGTGCAGTTGATGATAATACAAGATTGTGTGAATTTATTTATCGCAACTTGGGCATAATTACAAAAATTATTCCCACCCTAGATACTCATACAGCAATGCAAATATTCCATCCTATTTTTTGGATAAATGCAGATGGAGAACACCCCATACCAGCAGCAACCAACATTACAGCCGCAGATATAGAAAAAGGAATTTGGCAAGTTAACCCAGCAGTTGCCAATAGTGTGACAAATGGGGATTATGAATTATTAAAAAAACAAGCTTTTCATTATGTGAAACAACTCAGTCAAAATGGTAAATACCCGCTTACAGTTTGGCCTTATCATTCCATGTTAGGCGGAATTGGTCATGCTTTAGTTTCATCTGTAGAAGAAGCGATATTTTTTCATAGTATTGCGCGTCAAAGTCAAACCCAATTTGAATTAAAAGGTGAAAATCCTTTAACAGAAAATTATTCTATCTTACGTCCAGAAGTATTAGTAGGTTTTGACGAAAAGCCAATTGCTGAAAAAAACACAAATTTAATTAAACAACTTTTAGAATTTGATGCAGTGATTATTGGTGGACAAGCTAAAAGTCATTGTGTTGCTTGGACAATTGATGATTTATTAACAGAAATAAAACAGGTAGACCCTACCCTGACAAATAAAATCTATCTACTTGAAGATTGCACCTCTCCTGTTGTAGTTCCGGGAGTAGTTGACTACACAGAACAAGCTAACGCGACATTTGCCAGATTTGCAGAAGCGGGAATGCACATCATTAAATCTACCGAGCATATTTTTATTTAACGCAGAAAAACACAAAATTTACTGAGCCAATCTCAGCGAATCTCAGCGTTGACCTCAGCGTCCCTCTGCGTTGTTAAAAATCCTCAAATAATCTTTTGGATCTTTTGCTTCCCAACCCAGAGAACCATTTGAACGCATTTCAAAATGTAGATGAGGTTCTCTAGAAGTCGGTTGTCCTGTAGCTCCTACAGTTCCCAGTAAGTCACCTTTTTTGACATTTTGACCCAAAGTGACATTTATCGTCTCAAGTTGGGCGTAACGGCTTTGATATCCACCAAGGTGATTAATAATTACCAACTTGCCATAACTATTTTGGTCTTTAGCAAATACTACAATACCTGGTGCGATCGCTTGCACAGGAGTACCCACTGGCGCTACCAAGTCTACACCACTATGAAAAAAAACTTCCTTGGTTATGGGGTTGATTTGCCAGCCATAAGGTAAAGCTACAGTTGTTGCACTCGATAAGGGATAGCCAGCTATTGTTGCAGATGGTGCAGTTTGTGCAGGGGAAGCAGCAATAATACGATTAGAAGACCCAGTTACACCAGGAACAACCGGAACAAAAACAACTCTAGGATTTTGTTGACAACCATTAATCTCAAACAGAGTATCTGGACGGACTTTGTACTTTATCGCAACTTGTCGCCAAGTTTGAGTGGGGGGTATTTCTACTACAATCCCATTGAAGGGAGGAATCTGAAGTTCAGTACCAACCCTCACAGTCCCGTTGTTGATAAATGGATTCATGCCGATAATTGTTGCTGGCATGAGCTTGTAGCCCTGGGCTATGCCCTCTAAAGTCTCACCACGAGACACTTGATGGCGTTGAATGCGAGATAGGGCAGGAGTTGAACAGCTTGGTGCAGCATTAGCGCTTTGTGGTTGTGGCATTGTGGATATTAACCCCAAAGCGCTAACTAAGCTATACAAAAACATTGAACGATAGGGAAAAGTCATGTCAACAAGTTCAGAGAGCGCTAATTCTAGATTTTAGTTGGGGAATCTTAAAGATAGGATATTTTTTTGCTTAACTCCAAATTAAGTAGATCGGCGCAAAAACCAAACTATGTAAAAAATATGAACTAGGCTAAAACCCTCTTTCCCCCTGTACCCTGCCCCTGCCTGATCCCAACGAAAAATATTTACGCCAGCCTACTTATCTCCCCGCAATATCTCTCTGCCCCCTGCCCCCTTTCTTCTTTTTTGACTACACTTAGAAATTAGTAACTGTCTTGCTGTGAGCGCAATTATTCTTAATTAATTAATATGAAGTTATCTGTGAAGCAAGTAGCCGTTTATCTGTTTTTAGTAGTAATGGGCGGTGGTTTTGGTGTATTTGGTAGTCGATATCTTTTGCCACACAATCCCTCATTTCTAGAGTTAAACAATGTCACAGCGGCTTTACCTCCAGAATCCGTTATGCCTGATCCTACCGAAGGAGTGGGGAATTCTATTGGTAGCAATAATGTAAATTTTATTGCCACTGCTGTGCAGAAAGTAGGGCCAGCAGTTGTGCGAATTAATGCGACTCGCAAAGTGGCAAATCCGATTTCTGAAGCTTTAAAAAATCCTGTATGGCGGCGTTTCTTTGGGGAGGACGAAAAACCAATTCCCGAAGAAAGAATTGAGCGAGGTACTGGCTCAGGATTTATTTTGAGCGAAAATGGGGAATTACTAACCAATGCTCATGTAGTAGCAGAGACAGATACTGTACAAGTTACCCTCAAAGATGGTCGGACTTTTGAGGGGAAAGTGGTAGGAGTTGATACTGTAACAGATGTAGCAGTGGTGAAAATTCCGGCTGATAAATTGCCGACAGTGAAGTTAGGTAATTCACAAAACTTAATTCCTGGTCAATGGGCGATCGCCATCGGTAATCCTTTAGGTTTAGATAATACTGTCACTATCGGCATTATTAGCGCCACAGATCGCACCAGCGCCCAAGTCGGTGTTCCCGATAAGCGTGTTAGTTTTATCCAAACTGATGCCGCCATTAACCCAGGTAACTCTGGCGGACCCCTCTTAAATGCCCAAGGTGAAGTCATCGGCGTTAATACTGCTATCCGCGCCGACGCTCAAGGACTTGGTTTCGCTATCCCCATAGAAACCGCCGCCCGGATTGCTAATGAGCTATTTACCAAAGGAAAAGCAGATCATCCCTTTTTGGGAGTGGAAATGACAGACCTTTCTCCTGCCAAAAAACAACAGTTGAATCAAGTCAACAAACTCAACATTCAGCCAGATGTTGGTGTTGTCATTAAGGAAGTTTTGAAAAATTCTCCAGCAGAAAAGGGAGGATTACTTCCTGGAGACGTGATTCAAAAAATTAACGGTAAAGTAGTGAAAATTACAGCCCAAGTACAGAAGATTGTTGAGTCAAGTACAGTGGGTGACATTCTAGAAATCGAAGTCAACCGCAAGGGAAAAACTCAAACCTTCAAAGTCCTATCAGGAACTTATCCGCCCCAGTAATTAATAGTACAGACGTGATGGATCGCGCCTGTACTCTTGACTATTGATTAGACAAATGCTCTAATTGCATTCGTTGTTCCATTTGGCGCAAGAAATACCCAGTCATCATTGCTGATGCTAACAGCCCTGCTAGGTTATCCCGGTCTGTAGTAATTTGTACATTAAAACTTTCTCCTGGGAGCATTCCCACTAGCCCTTGGACGTTTTGGGAAATGATTTGTTTAATTTCCGGGCTGACAGACTGGGCTACACGGGCTAGGACTTCGGGAGACTGATGCTGCAAATATTTGAGTAACTGATTCGGATTTTCCCCAAACTGATCGTTCAAAAGCTGATTAGGGTGTTGCTCAGAGTTGTCATTCAAAAAGTCAGGATCAAACACCATTGGCAATTTTTTTTAGCTTAGTTGCTAATTCTACTCTAAACCATTGTCAAGGGATAGTGCATTCTTATAAAGTTGCAACGCACCGGCTGAGATTACAAGTTGAGATCAAAGAAAGCCAGGAACAATTAAAAAAAGCCGTTCAATATGCTGTAGAAACAAGGGGTAAAGAAAGGTTACAGACACTCTACGGGCTTAAAAGTAGTTAAGAATATTGTTATTGTAGAGTTTTACCACCAACCAGAACATCAAATTTTGTATTTAGGATGACAAAGTATTTGATGTTTTATACTTGATTTTAATTGTGAAGTATATGCTATGGCAATCCTAAATAATTCGTGAGCAAATCTGTTGCTTATTTCTAGCTTGTCTATTTTCTGTATCAGTACGAGTGTAGCAATGCTAAAATCCTACATCACAAATCAGATAGGACTGCTATATGCAAATTCAACTCACAAGTATTGAATTTAGCTGAAGTAAAAGCAAAATGATGACAACTTCTCTAGGTAGCTACAGGTTGTTTCAGAAACTACATCCACTGTCCCTGTTGGCACAACTCAGCACTCGACGAGTGACAGGATGCTTAAATGTATTCACCAATAGAGTTTCTTGGTCAATCTATTTACAAGAAGGTAAACTAACTTATGCTACTTATTCCGTTAAAGTGTTTGAGCGTCTTGAAAGTCACCTACAACGCTTAAATCAGCAAATTCCTACTTTTGACAATGCAACTTATGAACAGATGGGGCTGATTTCCCAAGCCCCGAATGAATCTCAGCTCATAGCAAATGCAGATTATCATGCTATTTGCTGGCTAGTTCAACAAGAGTATATTACTTCTGCACAAGCTGGAATGCTGATAGAAGAATTAGCGAAAGAAGTGCTGGAGTCATTTCTTTGTTTAAAAGAAGGTAACTATAAACTTAATTCCGATAATTCTTGGGATGAACTACCAAAGTTCTGTCATTTAGATTTGCAATTAATCGTAGAACATTGTCAAAAGCAGTTACGCTACCGTCAGAATATCAAACCAGTAATGTCATCTAATAGCAGTTTACCAACTCAGACATTACCGGAAACCCAGCTTGAGGAAAAATCATCGAAATCACTCAAAATTTCCCTTTCTGAACAGAAAAATCACAAAAATACGCAGTCGTCTCTTAGTAAAAGCTATTATACAATTGCCTGTATAGATGATAGCCAAGCAGTTTTGAATTCTCTTAGGCATTTTTTGGATGAACAAACATTTGCAGTAGTCTTGATTAATGACCCAATTAAAGCTTTAATGCAAATTATCAGGAGTAAACCTGACTTAATTTTGTTAGATGTAGAAATGCCAAATTTAGATGGTTATGAACTCTGCTCATTATTACGGAGGCATTCAGCATTTAAAAATACACCCATTATTATGGTGACGGCAAGAACAGGCTTTATTGACAAAGCAAAAGCGAAGATCGTTAGGTCATCCGGCTATTTAACCAAGCCTTTTACGAGAGCAGATTTGCTAAAAATGGTGTCTAAACACATCAGCTAATTGAATAATTGCCAGTCAAATAGACAAATTATTAATACTGGCAATAGAGAGTTTGATAGGATTTATCATGAACTTTAATTATGGAGTTTAAATTTACTAATGATGATTTCGATTATTTGCCATAGGAATCAAACCAATAAAATGATATTAATAATTCAAGATGCTATCAATAAGCTAAACATCTTCAATATTTAACCAATTCAATATATGGCAAATTCAAAAATAAACCTGTATTATCGACCAACTCAAAGCTCATCAGGAGACAGCTATCTTAAATTTCAATTGAATCAACAAACTACGGCAGTTTTATCAATTAATCATACCCAAGAGGCAATTATTATCCCAGTTGAATCTGTGACTGCCATGCCTAATATGCCTGCCTGTATCTTAGGATTAATGAATTGGCGCAGTCGGATTATTTGGGTAATTGATCTGCCAAAAATGTTTAACTTAGAATGCCTAGATCATCGGCTCAGACAGTATAATATCATCGTTATCAAAGTAGAATCATTGCTTTTAGGCTTAGTTGTGCAAGAAATTAAAGGTACAACTAAATTGATGTCAGATGATATTCATTCTCCTGTGGGACAAGTGGCATCTAGTTTGGTTCCTTATCTATGTGGCTGTGTAGAACAAAAAGAAGAAACTTTACTTGTATTGGACGCACATAATATTGTAAATTATGGTAATAATCGTAGTGATTAACTAATCACAAAAACTCGCTATTTACTGTTATTTTTAATAACGCCAGGGGAATTATTTCATGTTTAATAAAACCAAGACTACTCAAAGTGGTGATCCTCAAAGTAAAGCATCTATAATGGCATCATCAAAAGTCAGTGATTCTAGAAACGAAATTGCTAGTAAATCTGATGCCCAAAAAACTCACAATTATTCTGGCAATTATGCAATTAAATATTTGCAGCAACTTAAATTAAGCACAAAAGCAATATTTTTTGCACTTGCTATTGGTACATTACCAGTCATGGGAATGGGAATAATCGCCTATAGCTTTGGCAGCAAATCAATTACTAAGCAAATTATCATAAATCAAGAAAATGAAGTAATTAGTTTCAGCGATACTATTAATCGTTTTATGTTGGCAAGGTATGGAGATATTCAGATCCTCTCTAATCTGCCATTTTTGACGAATGCTCTAGTGAGTAAAAGCACTGCTATTCCCCAAAAACAGGCACTATTCAACCGCTTCGTTACAGCCTATAAAGCCTATGACAGTGTAGCAGTATTGGATCTCAATGGGCGAGTAATTTTGCAAAATCAAGGTAAATTCATACAACAGGAAAGAAACCAAAAATATTTTCAAGAGGTTTTGCAAAAAAACGCTGTTGTTATTAGTCAACCAGAAAAGTTAGAAAATATCGGTTTAGTAATTTATATAGCTGCACCAGTTAAAGAAGCAGCCACGGGCAAAACTATCGCTATAGTGCGAACCCGAATGCCTTTAAAAAAATTAGAAGAATTCATTAAAAATTACGTAACCAATAGTAATAACTATTCTTTAGTTGATACTTCAGGGAAAGTATTTCTCAGTCCAAAGTCAGATTTATTGGGGCAAGAGGCTACAGTAATATATCCTAGTTTAGCGAACCTGCTGGCTAGGCAAAATGTCAATGATTTAACAGGAGTTCAGACAATTAATCAAAAGCCAGAAATAATCAGTTATTTGCCATTGAGAAAAATAGCAGGTTTACCGCAACTCAACTGGCAGGTAATTAGGGCTGAAGATGCCGAAATAGCTGTTGAGCCGCAAAGACAATTTCTGATTTTTATTGCTAATAGAACAGCACTGATAGCATTATTGATGACATTACTAGTGGCTTGGTTAGCCAAGGGAATGACAAAGCCAAATTTAGATAAATCTGCGGTAGTCGCAATGCGGGCTGAAGACGAAATCAAGATTCCTGTGGAGATTTCCAGAGAGAATGAATTACCCGTTTCTGTCAAAGAGTTGGAAATTAAGGCTCATAGAGAATCTATCTCAGAGCCGGAATGGCAACAAAAAGACACACTACACCTACAACTTCTGAAGTTACTTACCGAGGTAGAAAGTGCTGCTCAGGGAGATTTGACAGTACAAGCTGATGTCACATCAGGAGAAGTTGGTACTGTTGCTAATGCTTTCAACTCAATTGTCAAAAGCTTGCGGGATATCGTCACCCAAGTCAAACAGACTGCTACGCAAGTCAACACAACCCTTGGCTCCAATCAAGATGCTATCCAACACTTAGCAACGGAAGCACTGACACAAGCTTCTGAAATCAATCGCACCTTAGAAGCAGTTGAGCAAATGACTAGCTCCATGCAAGCTGTAGCTGATGACGCTCAACAAGTTACTGCCATTACTAATCATGCTAACCACACCGCTACCAAAAGTGGAAAAGCGATGGATTTGACAGTAAAAAATATTTTGTCTTTGCAAGAAACAGTGGGCGAAACTGCTAAGAAAGTCAGGCATTTGGGAGAATCTTCTCAACAAATTTCCCGTGTTGTGTCTTTAATTAACCAAATTGCCATGCAAACTAATTTGTTGGCAATTAATGCAGGTATTGAAGCCGCGCGGGCTGGGGAAGAAGGTCAAGGTTTTGCTGTAGTTGCGGAAGAAGTCGGGGAATTAGCGGCTCGGAGTGCGGCAGCTACCCAAGAAATCGAGCAAATTGTTGAAAAAATTCAACGAGAAACCAGCGAAGTAGTGCAGGCCATGGAGATAGGAACTACTCAGGTCATTGAAAGTACCCAAATTGTCGAAGATGCCAAACAGAGTTTGAGTGAAATTTTAGATGTGTCGCAGCAAATAGATACTTTGGTGCAGTCAATTTCTACAGCTACTGTTTCTCAGGTACAAACATCGCAAATTGTGAGCCGATTGATGAAAGATATTGCTGCTATTTGCCAACATACCAGCGATTCTTCTCACCAAGTTTCTGAATCTCTACAAAAAACTGTGGAGATTTCCCAACATTTGCAAAAGACTGTCGAGACTTTTAAAGTCAATTAAGTCAGTCATTAATTACCAGTGGTATCAATTCCTAAGGGAGTATCCCAATTTTGCAAACACACAAAATAAACATCTGAAAAATATCTTCTACCTTCTTCCTTTGCGCTCTTCTCTTCGAGACACTTCGTGAACGCGTCTTTGCGGTTCGTTTATTTCATGCCTTGTATTAAGTTGGAAGCTTAGATAAAAAATAAACTTACACATTTGGGATGCTCCCATTCCTAAATTGTCAATTTCAAATCCAAAATTGAATGACTGAGGACTAATGATTTATGACGAATGATAAAGAACTGGAAATCCAGATGCAGTTTTTGGAAGAGGCAACTGATTATCTCAATACATTAGAAAGTATATTGCTAGAAATCGACACTAGTAAACACATCGAGTTAGATAAGATTAATGCTGCAATGCGAGCCGCTCATTCTATTAAAGGTGGCGCGGCGATGATGGGGTTTCGGGTGTTGAGTGATTTGGCTCATCGGTTGGAAGATTCTTTTAAGGTTTTAAAAACTAGTAAAAATTCTCTAGAAATTGACACTCATTTACAGAGTTTATTGTTATCTGGTGTTGATTGGCTGCGGCAAATTGTGGACTTGTTATCACAGAGAAAAGCTCTAGATGATAAGTGGTTAAAAACCTTTTGCTATCCAATTTTTGATGAATTACATCAGCGTTTGGGCGACCCATCTCCAGAGGATATTACAACCATGCTATCCCCAGAAGATGGACAGGGAATTATCCCTTTATTGTTTGAGACCGAGGTAGAAGAGTATTTACAGCGCCTAGAATCTCTGTTAGCAAATAGTTCTCAACTGGAGTTACACCAAGAAGTGGGGCTAATGGCTGCGGAGTTGGGTGGTTTGGGAGAAATGCTTCAGTTAACTGCTTTTACTCAGCTTTGTGAATCAGTCAATCATCACTTAGAAACTGCTCCAGAGCGGGTTGTAGAAATTTCCCAGTTAGCATTGCAAGCATGGCGGCGATCGCAAGCTTTAGTGTTGACAAATCAACGAAATAGCTTACCAAGAGATATTCATCTGAGTGCAGTCAGGGATACTCAAGAGCAGGTTTCTACCTCGGACATAGTCCCAATTAATGAAAATCTATTGGTAGCAGAGGGACTGACTACTGATTTTGGCTCATTAGAGATAGAGTTACCTCCAGAAATTAATGCTGTGGAGTTTCCTGAACAAAACATAGCATTTACTCAAGAAATTCCATCTTCAGATTATCAACAAATTGAACGCAAAGGTGATATCGTCACTGTTTCTAAAGATAAAGAAATTCATGAAAATACAGTGCGAGTTCCTAGTAAGCAACTAGAGGAGATTAACGATTTATTTGGAGAAATAATTATCCAGCGAAATGGACTAAATTTACAACTAGAAAGATTACGCAAACTGGTTTTTGGTCTGAGCCAAAGAGTGCAAATTCTTGACCAAGAACATCAAGAAGTGCGTTTAGCATATGAAAAAATTATTACGCAAACTTTGTCTTCTGGGTTATCCGCATCAGAAGAGTCAGAAGCTAATCACCAGACACCGACAACAGAGTCAGGTATTAATGGTTTGGAGGTAGATCACTATCAGAAATTAAACCTGCTGTCTCAGGAGGTGATGGAAACTATTGTTCAGGTAGCAGAAGTTACAAGTGATATTCAACTCAGTGTTGATGATACAGATCAAATTGCGCGGAAGCTAAATAAGACATCCAAGCAAGCCCAGAGAAAGTTAACACAAGTGAGGATGCGTCCTTTATCTGATTTGGTAGAGCGTTTTCCCAGAGCAATTCGTGATTTAAATGTTGAGTATGGCAAAAATGTGCAGTTAAATATTGAAGGTGGGAAAACTTTAATTGAACGCAGTATTTTAGAGGCTTTGAATGAGCCGTTAATGCATTTGTTACGTAATGCTTTTGATCATGGAATTGAAGATCCGGTTACCCGTCGCGCTCAAGGGAAGCCAGAACAAGGATTAATTGAAATTAGAGGCTATCACCGGAGCGATCGCACTATCATTACTATGCGTGATGATGGTAGAGGCATTTCTCTAGAAAAAATCCGCCAGCGCGCTATAACAATGGGTTTGGATACAGCCTTAATCGCTGGTGCTAGTGATGAGGAACTACTATCACTGATTTTTGAACCTGGATTTACAACTTCTGATCAAGTCACAACTTTATCAGGACGCGGTGTGGGGATGGATGTAGTCCGCAATAATCTGACAATGGTGCGGGGTGATATTAAAGTTGACACACAGCCAGGAATCGGTACGACCTTTACTTTATCAGTACCCTTTACATTGTCAGTCGCACGAGTATTATTGGTAGAGATTGATACTGGCAGCCGACGACACCAACGCATGGTTTTAGCAGTTCCTACAGATGTAGTTGCGGAAATATTTTTACTGCAAAACGACCAGGTTTTCTCAATGGATGGTGGGGAATTTCTCAACTGGCAAGATACTATGTTACCTTTAATGCGTTTGGGTAATTACTTTGAGTTTAATTGTTCCCACTACAATAGTTTAGACATAGAAAGTCCAACAGGCATTAATGCCAGTAGCGTATTAATAGTCAAAAACGATCATCAACCAGTAGCTGTGCAAGTAGACCGTTGCTGGGGTGAACAAGAAGTGGCGATTCGCCAAGTAGAAGGGAATATACCTTTACCCGACGGTTTTAGCAACTGCACAATTCTTGGTGATGGTCGGGTAGTACCACTGGTAAATACCAACGAATTAGTATCTTGGATTACGACTAATCAACGACCTCACAGAAGTAATAAATTACCTACAACTCGATTAAAAACGGCTTTTCTCAAACCACAAAAAGATAAACCCATAGCTAGACCGGCTCACCAAAAAGGCATGATTTTAATTGTCGATGACTCGATTAATGTCCGCCGTTATTTAGCTCTAACTTTAGAAAAAGGAGGGTATCAAGTTGAACAAGCTAAAGATGGTCAAGATGCTTGGGAAAAGTTAGAAAGTGGCTTAAAAGTCCAAGCTGTAATTTGTGATATTGAAATGCCGCGTCTTGATGGTTATAGCTTTTTAGATCGTGTCAAATCCAACACTGATTTAAAAAATATTCCTGTGGCTATGTTGACTTCTCGTAGTAGTAATAAACATCGCAAAATGGCAATGCAATTAGGTGCGCGAGCTTATTTTTCTAAACCTTATAATGAGCAAGATTTGTTAAGAACTTTGGAAGATATGATTTTTATGATGGCAGAAACAACATCATCGAATAATTGAATAAATCACAATATAGAATCTTTAACGGGGGCATAGAAAGCCCCTCGTTAATCGCTTACACAATTCCTTGATTTGTGATGTACAGCAAGAAAGATGGAACCGCAGATAGAAGAAGATAGACGCAGATAAATTTGTACCTCAGTAGATTAGCCGAATCAAACTAATTTTAAGCGGGTTGTTCGCTTCTGCTTGTATCAGAACTGGATTGTTCACTAGGTGCTTGCTCCTTTTTATCTTTTTGTTGTTCAGTAGCTTGTTGCACTTGTTGCAGGTGAATGTTATTTACTTGGGTAATAAATTGTTCCACAGATTGACTTATCCGTTGTTGTTGTTCAGATTCATCCGTGACATCATAACAACGATAAGCTGGTGTAATTCCTAAGATAAACTTCTCTTGTTCTGCTTCTAACAACTCAACAATTGTGTTAGCAGCAACCGCATTCTTCTGAAAAGGAAAAGAAGTGACTATACTGGCGACAATAGAAGCCAGAGCCGGACAGATTACTGGTAGCCACTTCAGCCAAGCTTGTCCTGCTTCTAATTTATCTACCAACACTAAAATTGGTGTGACACCGGACAAAATAACAGTAGAAATTTGCAAAACGTAGTAAAGATTTCTTGCCCAATTTCTAATGTTTTTATAATCATTAATCAAATCTTGGCAATACTCTAAAGCCTTGGCTCTAGCAGGAATGATTGTATTATTTTCCAAGGAATTACTATGAGTTAATAAAGAGGTGTAAATTTCCGCTTTTTTTTCAAAATCAATCTTTTTTGCTTCTTTATTGGCATTATTAACTGAGCTTCTATTGAGTAAAAACAAAAAGATTGCAATAGCTAAAGCTGCTGAACCAGCTAGTAGATATTCATGATTACTGGAATCGAAATAAATGATGATAGCAGCACTGATAAAAACAGCCGCTAATAAATAATCAATCAGCTTTAAGAACAACAACATTTTTTCACCTGGCTAAGATAACAGATTAGACGTACAGGCAATTTCCGTTTGGATACTCAAAATTCGCTATTTTTCCGGTGGTCTTTGCCTGTTACTCCCTGAAAAATTGGGTGAAAAGACTGTAAAAGGTCATTTTCACAAACAATAAAGTATATTACACTAAAGTAGTATTTAATACAAGTTTATTATGTTAACTCCTCTCCAAACCTCTCACTAACCCTCTAAACATTGAGAAAAAACACAATTAAGATAATACTAAGGGTAAGAGCAAAGATTAACGCATATTCAAATCTACGATTTAAAAATCCAACAACAGCAATTAATCCCAGTAACAGAATAGAGATACCAACATATTGTTCTTTTTGCAAACCTCGATCAATTAATGAATCTTGAGGTGGTGAACCTTGAGCGGGTGTTTCTTGAACTTGAATATTCTTAGTTTTTATTGGTAAGTATTTAGGAGTTAAATTCATATATAGTAATATAGTAATCCGGTTTGATTTATGAATTTATTTGTGTGGGCAGGGAACAGGGAACAGAGAAGAAGAGTATAGCAGTTATAAGTTTATCGAAAAACTTTAAAGCTTCTTCCCTTGCAGGAGAGAGGTTTTTAGGTAAACTTCATGACTTTTCAAACATACTCTCAGATTTGTCTAATTATTTGTCAAACAAGAATCGACCTCATCCCGCGTCTCTCTATTATTCCTAAAGATAAATTTTTAGCCTAATAATATATCACTTTTGATAAAAATAGCCTAATTCAATTCAGTCGATAGGGAGAGGAGGAAAATTGAATAAAACTTTACGATAGGTCATAGGAATTAAGAATTTCTATTTCTATAATATTTTTGAGGAAAGATATAATGGGTCTTTACAAATTACAAGAGTTTGATCCTAATTACCACGATGCCTTTGAAGGTAAAGATATTAAAGGATTCGCAGTTTACAGCGAAGGAACTGACGAAAAGATTGGTAATGTTAATGATGTTTTAGTTGACGATGAAGGTCATTTTCGCTATTTAGTAGTTGACTTAGGGTTCTGGATTTTCGGTAAGAAAGTATTGCTACCCATTGGTCGCACTCGCATTGAGTATAATACCGATCGTGTATACGCCATTGCTTTAACAAGAGAGCAAGCGGAAAATCTACCAGAGTACAACGAACGTCTAACGACAGATTATGACTATGAAGAACGGGTACGTGGAGTATATCGCAATCCTCAGTACCGCACCGCACCTGTAGAAGCTTCATCTCCTGTCGAATCACCAATACCTGTAGATTCATCACCAGGAGTCGCAACAACCACTACATCAACTTATAACCGCGATACCTACAGCTACGAACATGAGCCTGATTTGTTCAATTTAAATGAGCAAGATCATCAGACTCTGAGATTGTATGAAGAAAGGCTCATCGCCAATAAACAACGCCGCAAAACAGGCGAAGTCACAGTTGGTAAGCACGTAGAAACTGACACGGCACGAGTATCAGTACCAGTACAAAGAGAACACGTAGTTATTGAACGTGTAACACCGGACGATGCTGGTAGGACTGTTTCTGCTCGTGAAGCTGACTTCCGCGAAGGTGAAGTTACTCGCATGGAAATTTACGAAGAAACACCTGAAATTCGCAAAGAAGCATTTGTCCGAGAAGAAGTTAGAGTTAAAAAAGTTGTAGAACAAGATAACGTTGAAACTCAAGAAACTGTGCGTCGTGAAGAGTTAGATGTAAGTTCTCCTAATCTACCGATTGAAGAACGATAACCGGTTTTGAAAAAATGGCAATTATTTCCCTCAGTCTATCTGTAAGGCTGAGGTGACACTAACTTAGCCCGCGTAGGCGGGCTAACTAATTTTATTGAAGAAAAAAAAGAAATCTTAAATCGGCTGACATTAACACAGAACCATCATAAATAAAGTATATGCCTGAATATTTAAGCTCGGAAACAATAAACGACCATAAGCTAGAAACAAATACCTCTGTCAATTCAGAATATTCAGTAGTGGTTGAGGAAAAAATTATCTCTCTCCTAGAAGAAAAATTGGTTGTTAATAACCGCAAGCAGAAAGTGGGAGAGGTGATTATTCGTAAAGAAATTGAAACTTACATGATACAAGTTCCTGTCCGCCGGGAAAAGTTGATTATTGAACAAGTTAGCCCCGAACATAAACAACTAGCAGAAATTGATTTAAGTCAAGGGGAAATTTCCGGTGTGGAGTTAACCATAGGAGAAATACCGCAATTTACAAGTTTTGACAGCAATTTCATGGTCAGTGGTGAGTTGAGTTCCCCAAAAATTGCTAGTTTACTTTTAAATGCGATCGCGCTAGAGCAAAATCATGGATGCCAGAAGATAAAATTGGCAATTATTCTAGAAAATGAGTCCCAACAGCAAAAGTATCAAGAATGGTTTAACCGCTGTTCTCAAAGTCAACAACCAAAGTTTTCATAGTAGTTAATTTTAGGGTGGGTAATTCCCACCTTTTTTTATGAACTACGAATTACGAGGTGTATATCTTTTCCGATTATATATGGCAAAACCTAAAACCAAAAATGTTAACAATCCTGCCAAATATAAAGGATATCCATAGGTTAGAGGATTAGATTGTTTGACAATCACTCCCGCAATTACAGGGCCAATACCATTAGAAATACTTAAATAAGAAGCATTCAGACCCAATGCAGTTCCCTGATCTTGTGGTTGGGCATTCAGAGAAATTAACGTGCTAATCATGGGTTGGACTAAAGAATTAAATATTGAAAACATGATACTGATAATTACAAAATAAGTAATATTAGGCCAAATTGGCATCAAAGCAAATGAAAAACTCCGAAAAAACAACCCTAAAAATAATATTTTAACTACATCAATTTTCTTACTCATCATAGACACTCCCCAGGTTTGCATAATCACACCTAGGATGCCAAATAATAAAAATAACAATGTTAAAGACTTACTATTTTGACCTAATACTTGAATAAAGTAAGGCTGGAAAGCATAGGTAAACATAGTAAAAGTTGTTCCTGTTAAAAAATTAATGAAGAGCAAAATACCAACTCCCGGCATTGCCAAACCTTTAATTAAATTTCCTAAGCCTAAATCAAAAATATTCTTGGATTTGGTAGCCTGATTTTGCAGAGTTTCTGGTAAGAAGAAGATTGTCACTAACAGAGCTACAAACGCCACTCCACCAGAAGCTAAAAAAGCAGCCCCCAAAGAAAACTGTTGTGCTAACAAGCTAGTAGCTGGCCCTAGGACAAAGCCTAAACCCATTGCAGCCCCATAAATTCCAAAGGCTTGAGCGCGATTTTTGGGACTGGTGATATCAGAAATTACCGCTTGGGCCACAGAAGCATTCCCGCCGGTGATACCATCTAAAAATCGGGCGAAAAAAAGCAGTCCCGCAGTTGTTGCAGTTCCAGCTATGGAGTTAGCGATGACTGTTCCCGCTAAACTGATTATTAGTAAAGGCTTACGTCCAAAACGGTCGGATAATTTACCAATGACAGGAGTTGCAAAAAATTGAGCGATAGAGTAGATAGAAAATAATAAACTGGTTTGAAAATCATTCAGACCAAATTGTTTGCCATAAAGATAGATAATGGGAATTAAAATTGTAAAACTCAGGGAGTTCACAAAGGCAATTAAAGCAATAATCCAAAAATTGCGATTCATCAAGAATAAATAACCACCAGGTTTGTGCTTTATAGCTGCATTCATCTTTTGCCATACTACCATTCATCATGCTTTTGGTTACTCCCCATGAAATTTCGATTGCAGAGACAGTCCAGGAAGCAAAAAAAAGGTATAATTCCCCGAGTTCATATCAAGATTCACAATGGACAATTTGAGATCATGGGTATGGGTGCATGGCATTCTTACTGGCGTGATCCTTACCATTTGCTCCTCACGATTCCCTGGCTTGGTTTTTTGCTCTTAATTTGTATTTTTTATGTAGCTATTAATGCTTTCTTTGCTTTCGCTTACTGGTTAGGAGGAGACTGTATTGCTAATGCTCAACCAGGTTCTTTTTCAGATGCCTTTTTCTTCAGTGTGCAAACTTTGGCATCTATTGGCTATGGTGCAATGTATCCAAAAACAACTTATGCCAATATCATTGTCACCATTGAAGCCATGATTGGTGTGGTGGGAATTGCTGTGATGACAGGATTAGCCTTTGCCCGTTTCTCTCGACCTACTGCCCGTGTGATATTTAGCCGTGTAGCTGTTATTACGTCCCATGAAGGATTACCCACGCTGACATTTCGTACCGCTAACCAGCGCCGGAACATGATTTTAGAAGCACAGATGCGGATGTATTTAATGCGCGACGAAATCACAGTAGAAGGATATTCCATCCGTCGGATTTATGATCTCAAACTTTTACGTAATCAGACACCTAATTTCTCTTTATCCTGGCTAGTAATGCATATTATTGATGAGTCTAGTCCTCTCTATGGAATGACAGCAGAATCTCTAACTCACACCAATTCTTTATTGATGGTTTCTGTTAGTGGTATTGATGAAACAGTGGCACAGGTTGTTCATGCTCGTTATAGTTATAGTGCAAATCAGATTTTATGGAATCACAGATTTGTTGATATTATGCACCACACATCTGATGGACATCGCTATGTTGACTACAATCATTTTCATGATGTCTTACCTGTAGATAAAGTGGGTTGATATTTTGTGAAACGATGCATTTAGATTGAATCTTGGAACTCCAGTCAATCTACTTAACATTAATGGGCGTTGCTGAATTGAAGTATGAAATTGAAAAATCAACGATTTCAAACTCTTACTCTCTGCGCGACGGACACTTTGCTCAAGTCGGGAAACCCGCCCACGCAAGTGTCCTCCTCTGCGTGAAACAAAATCATACTCTTAATCAGCAACGCCAATTAATGAATCCCCTTAAATCGCTCCTTCGCACCCTCAAATGCATCTTGCATAACTGCTTGAATCTTCTGGGGATCAGGTTTTTTCCCACCCATTAAATCACCAAAATAAACACAAGCACCTTCACCTAAAGCCCAGGTATAAGCACCTGCCCAAGATGCAGCAATTACGCTGCCAAAACCAGGGATAAATTTAATTAACTCTCTTGCTACGGCTTGAGCTACAAAACCACCAGCGATCGCACTCACAATACCCCCAGCTTGAGATGGTGTCAAGGTTTGCCCATATAATTTACCCAATAATCCCACCATTGATACTTGCAAAGCTGTTAAAACAGGCATGGTTGCAAAAGGCAAAGGCACTGCTGCTAAAGTAGCTGCCATAATCGAAAAAGGTAAAATATAACGTCTTCCTGCATCCCGATAAATATTACCTAATTTCTCCCCTGCTTGTTTATCTAATAATTGATAAATTGCTTTTGATTCTGCTTCAGGTAAGAGTTCCGCTAAATTATCTCGCAGTCCTTCTAAACCATAAAATACAGGACTATAACCATCTTCTTCTAAAGTAAAATCAATCAAAACTACATTATTATATAAACCTACAAAATTCTCTTTTATTTGGGTAAATGCTCGATTCAATTCTGCAAAATCTGGAGGATAATGAGGATGATCCTCTGTTGTCGGTGGGTAAATTTCATGTAAGCAAGTCACCACCAATAAACAGGGAATATTTGGATATTGTTGACGCAATTTTTGAGCTATTTGTCGCAGAGTATCAGTTGCGAAATCATTAATTTTCACAGTCAGAATTAAGACTCTAGCCCCTGTAGCCTCTGTTTGTAAATCACCAATTAACTCTTGAATAATTGTCTCGGTATCTTGATTTACATCTCCTAGTCCCACCGTATCCGTAAAAACTAGCAAGGGCAAATCACTGGAAGGATAAGCATAGCGTTGGGTATTTTGGGTGTGAGGACGAAAACCCTGTCCGATAATTTCCGCAGAAACTCCCGTTAAACCCCGGACAATAGAGCTTTTACCCGCTTGGGGTTTTCCTAACAGCAGCGCTTCTGTAGTGGGTAATTCAGCGCGAATGGTCTCTAAAATTTCGGCTACTTGGGCATCACTGACAGTAAACCATTGTCCTATGGTCTGTGTTACTTGGTCTACGGGTAGGAGTTGGATTAATCTGGCTGTGGTTTTGTTGACAACACCAGAAATGCGGTTTTTCCAAGAATCATTTTCCGACTTGGGTTTAATTTCATCAGTCGGTGTCTGCAATGAGTCTGTGTTGGGTTGTTCAGTCATTGGTGTAATTTCATCTTGCCACCATTTCTAGTATAGCTGTGCTGTTAAATTTCACTAGAATCAATCCCCCTGGGGACAATCATCCCAGAGAGTTGTAGTCTCTCGCAAACTCTGATGAGTACCATTCCCTAAAATCAAATGGTCTAATAAGGGAATACTTAAAAGTTCTGCACCTGCTAATAATTGCCGGGTTAATTCTATATCGGCTTCACTAGGTTCTAAATTACCAGAAGGGTGATTATGTGCTACTATAGCTCGCGTTGCACCATGACGAATTACTTCCCGAAAAATGTCACGGGGAGAAGCTAAAGTTTCCGTCGCAGTCCCAATAGTAATTACCTTTGTTCCCAGAAACTTATTTTTCACATCTAATAAGACTACCGCAAAACGTTCTTGATTTTGCCACATCAAGTCTTGACTAAGCGTTGCAGCCGCAGCAAGGGGACTGTCAATTACTGTTCCATCTGAGGGACGAGATAAAAAAGCACGTTTGCCTAATTCAATTGCTGCGAGAATTGTTGTGGCTTTTGCCGGCCCCACACCAGGAATTGCCATCAACTCAGCTGGTGTAACTTCCCTTAAAGCTGCTAAAGGGTCACGCTGATGTTTACCTAACTCTTGTAGTATATACTGCCCCAAGCCGACTGCGGAAAGTTTACCCGGCCCTTGTCCAGTACCCAGCAAAATAGCGATTAATTCAGCAGTGGCTAAGATTTTTGCACCATGTGTCATTAATCGCTCACGTGGACGCTCATTTTCGGGTAAGTCGGCAATTCTGAGGCAATAAGTCATACCAATTAGGGATTTGAGATTGGGAATAATTGGGTAGAGCTATATTTATTTATCTCTTATGTGCTTGACCAATTATCCCTGTTTGCAAAATCTTTAATTTTGCTCAGTATTACTTAGTTATACCCAGTTGAAACTGGTAATCGCTTATTGATAAATTTGCGTAGCTTTGAGCATATGGTAAGTAATGATTAACTGTGTAAGTGCGAGGGGATAACTTTGCAGTGTTTCTCCGGTTGTACCCGCGATTTTACCTAGTTCTGGATTAATTTCGCGATCGCATATATTTTTTAAATAAGGCATATCGGAACACATAATATGCTCTATATTAGTCACCTGTTCTAAGGTAGCGTGACCATCAACTTCCAAGACATCCACTGGTTTACCCATATCTCTGTCTAGTCCCAGACGAACTGCTGATTGAGAATCACCATTACCGGAGTCCGTAATTTGGGTAAAATCTGGATGGGGAATAGAGGGACGCAACACCAAACGCACATTTAAATGACCATTAGTTTCATTTTCCTCCTCTTTTGTGGGATAAAAACTGACGACAATATCCGACCATTGACGCTGGGGACGGATATACTGTTCTGAGTCTGGTTCACGTTTTTCTAGTTCTGCTAATACTTGTTCTGGGGTATAACCACGCTTTTGTGTATCCCGCTTAATTTTCCAAGCAGCGCGGACTGGTTCAGGAGGGGCAAGATATACTTTTACATCATAAGCATCACGGGCTGCACGGGTAGAATAACCTAGTAACCCTTCAATAATTACAAATTTATTAGGTTTAATATATTGTGGTGGCTCAAATGTCCCTGTTTTGTGGCTGTAAACCGGCTTGAGAATGGGCTGTCCAGTCCGTAGCAGCGATAAATGCTGCTGCATAATATCCAAATAGTTGCAGTCAGGATGAAGGGCTGTAATCCCAATTTCTGCCCGTTGTGTGCGATCGTAACGATGGTAATCGTCTGTACATATGAGGGTAACATTCTCCGGTCCAAGTACCTGAGCAATTCCTCTAGTCAATGTCGTTTTACCAGCAGCGCTGTCACCAACAATCCCAAGAATAATTGGACGGCTCATTTTACCCCTTTAACACAAGCTAGTTGTGTGATAATGTTTACAGAGAACAATTTTAATTAATTTACTAATTTTAGAAGGGAAATTGAAAATAAATCCAACGAAAATCATCTTTGCAACATCTCTACATAAAGGGAGTTGAGGAGATATTTGGTAGAGTCGGCAGGCAAATGACGGACGTGATATTATCTGTGTATCTGTGTCAAAATCCGTTTGTGCTATGTATGACAGGCATATTTTTGAATGATGACAAAACAAACAATTGGCTTAGAAAAAAATCTGTATAATTATTTGCTGTCTGTTTCCCTGCGAGAACCAGATGTATTAACTCAACTGCGTCAGGAAACCTCCCAATTGCCTATGGCTCAGATGCAGATTTCCCCAGAACAGGGTCAATTTATGGCTTTGTTGGTGAAATTGATAGGTGCAAAAAAAACTTTAGAAGTAGGTGTCTTTACAGGTTATAGTTCTTTGGTAACTGCCTTGGCTTTACCCGAAGATGGTAAGATTGTCGCCTGTGATGTGAGTGAAGAATATACCAGTATTGCTCGGCGTTATTGGCAACGTGCCGGGGTAGCTGATAAAATCGATTTACATATCGCTCCAGCTTTGGAAACTTTAGATAAATTATTGGCATCTGGTGAAGCGGAAAGTTTTGATTTTGCGTTTATTGATGCTGATAAGGGGAACTATGAAAACTATTATGAGCGATCGCTCAAATTAATTCGACCAGGTGGACTAATTGCCATTGATAACGTCCTCTGGTCTGGTAAAGTTGCAGATTCCGAAGTTCAGGATAATCAAACTAACAAGATTCGCTCTTTGAATCAAAAGTTACATCAAGACTCACGAATTACTCTGAGTTTAGTTCCTATCGCTGATGGTTTGACTTTAGCAATGAAGAATTAAACGCAGAGGCACGCGGAGGTAAGCGCGGAGGTTCGCAAAGATGAAGTTATATCATGTCCGGCTAATTGCTGATCAAAAAAACTCACCGTGTCTCTGTGTCCCCGCGTCAGCCCTAATAAAAAGTATTCAATCGGACATGATATGCTTACTATGCTGTTTCCATTTTTGCTGTTGTCTCGTTCTTTTGTCTTCAGTCAAACTATCGAAACAGTGAGGACAGGAAATTCCTTCTTCATATTTAGGTGAGGTTTTATCTTCTTCTGCAATGGGATGTCCACAGCAAAAGCATAACTCATAACTTCCTTCTTCTAATCCGTGACGGACTGCGACTCGTTCATCAAATACAAAACACTCTCCTTCCCATAAACTTTCTTCGGCTGGAATTTCTTCTAAATATTTGAGAATGCCGCCTTTGAGGTGATATACTCTCTCGAATCCCTGAGAAAGCAGATAAGATGAGGCTTTTTCACAACGAATACCACCAGTACAAAACAAAGCCACTTTTTTATGTTTGCTGGGGTCAAGTTGTTCGTTTACATATTCTGGAAATTCTCGGAATATCTGGGTTTGCGGATTTTCAGCCCTTTTGAAAGTACCAATACTTATTTCATAATTATTACGGGTATCAATTACTGTGACTTCTGGATCAGATATCAAATCATTCCATTCTTGAGGACTGATATAAGTTCCAACTTTTTCATTGGGGTCAATCTCTGGTATTCCCAAAGTTACAATTTCCGGTTTTAACCGCACTTTCATTCTTTCAAAAGGCGGCGTTTCTGTGTATGATTCTTTATGTTCTAAATCTGTGAACCGAGTATCATCACGGAGAAAGCCCAGAACTGCATCGATTGCTTGACGGGAACCAGCAATTGTACCATTAATCCCTTCTGGGGCTAGTAAAATCGTGCCTTTGATGCCTTGTTCCTGACAAAAAGACAGCAAGGGTTCTTGGATTTCGGCAAAATCCGGTAAACTAATAAATTTATACAGTGCAGCCACAACTAAAATATTTTTTTGGTTCATCTATTTACAAAATAATGAATATTGGGATAATATCTTGTCAAGATTTAAAATTCAGTCTTTTTTATTCTTAAAAACTTTTGAATTGAAGACGGGGGTTTAGCTCAGTTGGTAGAGCGCCTGCTTTGCAAGCAGGATGTCAGCGGTTCGAGTCCGCTAATCTCCATTAATTGCGACGAAATACGAGTGACAGGTTATTTGCTGGCATTTGGTAGGTTTTGTGCAGAATCAAATTTTGCGCGTTAGCGGCTTTGATCACATCCTCTAAATTACGCACTCCCCACTCTGGGTTTTGAAGCTGTAAAGACTCATCAAAAGCCTCGTTACTCGGTGCGGTATGTTCACCGTTTTGTTTGTAGGGTCCATATAAATAAAGAATACCACCAGGGGGAAGAATCCGTCCTGCACCAGCCATGAGTCCTAAACAGGCTGACCAAGGGGAAATATGAATCATGTTAATGTTAACTATGGCAACAATGGATAATTCGGGTAATGTTTCTTTCTCCACTGGCCAAATTGGTAACTCTACATCTAAATCTAAAGGTTGATAAATATTATCACTCTTGAATTCTTCTGCCCAAGCGGTAATACTATCGCGTAATATGGGGTTAGGGTCAGAAGGTAGCCATTGACGGGGTTTGAGGCTAGGTGCAAAAAATACAGCGTGTTCACCTGTGCCACTGGCAACTTCTAAAATAGTCCCATTTGCAGGTAATACTTGTAAAAGTACCTCTAAAATGGCTTCTCGGTTGCGCTGGGTTGCGGGTGCAAATTGTTTTTTGTCTGGTGCTGTGTTCATATAATTTAAATTATCAGAATTAAGCAATCAAGCGATCGCTATTGTTTCAATTTTTTAGCCAGAAATTCAGGAGAACAACTTGCCTAAATCAATTCATTCTACTCAACCACCACTCAATTTCATTCCCCAACGCTATAACCCCCTAATAGTTAAAATTACCTCTTGGTTTCTCCCCTTTGTTCTTCAGGTGAGAACTAGACCTTGGCTACCTGCGGGTATTGTCAATATTGAAGCCAAGAATGCCGAAGTCTTAGCTAAATTATACCAGGAATTTCAAGCAGGGAAAATCCGCTTTTTAATCGCATTTCGTCACCCAGAGGTAGAAGATCCTCTAACTATGTTATATTTTCTTACCCGCATCGTTCCCAAAGTGGCGCATCAAAAAGGAATTACTCTACAATATCCACTACATAGTCATTTTATGTATGAACGGGGAATGACATTATGGGCGGGAAAGTGGTTAGGATGGTTATTCTCTGGACTTGGGGGTGTACCCGTTCGCAGGGGAAGACGAGTAGACCGAAACTCTATTCAAATGGCGCGGGATTTATTTGCTAATGCAAAAATGCCCATTGCCATTGCACCAGAAGGCGGTACAAATGGTCATAGTGGTATAGTTAGTCCTCTAGAACCGGGTGTAGCACAATTGGGTTTTTGGTGTGTGGAAGATTTACAAAAAGCTAACCGTGAAGAAACGGTTTTTATTATTCCTATTGCCATTAAATATAGTTACGTTAACCCACCTTGGAAAAAAATAAATTGGCTGTTATCTAAATTAGAAACTGATAGCGGTTTACCCGTTGCGGAAATTAATCTAACGGGACAGAAAAAAGAAGAAATTTTATATCAACGTTTTTTGCATTTAGCTGAATATTTAATAGGGGAAATGGAAGAATTTTATCGTCGTTTCTATCATCGAGATTTACCGAAAATCATCTCTGAAGAAAAATCCCCAGCCAATGAAGTGTTAATTACCAGATTACACCGATTAATGGATACAGCTTTACAAATTACAGAACAATATTTTAATATTCAGCCCCAGGGTAATTTTATTGATAGATGTCGGCGGTTAGAAGAAGCAGGTTGGAATTACATTTATCGAGATGATATCGAGGATATTCAAAGTTTACCACCCTTCAAACGTGGCTTGGCTGACTGGGTAGCAGAAGAAGCTGATTTAAGAATGCAACACATGAGAATAGCCGAAAGTTTTGTGGCTGTAACTGCTAATTATATTCAAGAAAACCCAACTGCGGAAAGATTTGCCGAAACAGCATTATTAATGTTTGATATGTTGTCTCGGGTTAAAGATTCTACTTTACCAGGAAGACCGCGTTTAGGTTTAAAACAAGCAATGATTACTGTAGGTGAGCCAATTTCTGTCAGTGAAAGGTGGGAGAGTTGTCAGGGGAATAAACAGGGGTTGAGAAAGGGAGTTAATGATTTGACTAAGGATTTGCAGGTAATGTTGGAGGAGTTGATTAAATAATTCGTAATAGTGCTTACAGCAGGCTATCGCCAACGTAATTCGTAATAGTGCCTCCGGCAGGCTACGCCAACGTAATTAAGTTTTGTGATGGGGATTTAGACTCCGACCCAAAACTTGCCAATTATTGAACCGGGGGATTTAAACCCACGGTACTCGGTTAAAGATTAGTTTCACACCCAGACAAAAAGGATTTTTCATGTTCACAGATTAATTCTTTTAGCTTTTTGTCCACAGCGGACAATTTTCTGATACCATAAACAATCCGACTCCTTTAACATAGATTGACGTATGAGCAAGGGAACCCTGTTTGACAAAGTTTGGGACTTACACACCGTTGGGACACTTCCATCAGGACTAACGCAACTATTTATTGGACTACATCTTATTCATGAAGTTACCAGTCCCCAAGCCTTTGCTATGCTCAAGGAGCGGGATTTAAAAGTATTATTTCCACAACGGACTATAGCCACAGTTGATCATATCGTCCCCACAGAAAACCAAGCCCGTCCCTTTGTGGACACTATGGCTGAAGAAATGATCCAGGCATTAGAAAAGAGTTGTCAAGAAAATGACATAACTTTTTACAATATTGGTTCAGGTAATCAAGGTATAGTACACGTCATCGCTCCCGAACTGGGACTCACCCAACCGGGAATGACCATCGCTTGTGGAGACAGTCATACATCAAGTCATGGTGCATTTGGAGCGATCGCATTTGGTATCGGTACAAGCCAAGTTAGAGACGTTCTCGCCTCCCAAACCTTAGCATTATCAAAATTAAAAGTCCGCAAAATCGAAGTTAACGGCCGCCTCCAACCCGGAGTTTACGCCAAAGACGTAATATTACACATCATCCGTACCCTCGGCGTAAAAGGTGGCGTAGGCTACGCTTACGAATTTGCTGGTACAACCTTTGCACAGATGAACATGGAAGAACGGATGACCGTTTGTAACATGGCCATCGAAGGCGGTGCAAGATGCGGATACGTCAACCCCGACCAAATCACCTACGATTATCTTCAAAATAGAGACTTCGCCCCCAAAGGTGCAGATTGGGAAAAAGCCGTGACTTGGTGGGAATCCCTGCGTAGTAATGCAGATGCAGAATATGATGATCTTGTAGTATTTAATGCCGAAGATATTCCCCCCACAGTCACATGGGGAATTACACCAGGTCAAGGAATTGGCGTAGATCAAAAAGTCCCCACAGCCGCAGAACTCCTAGAAGAAGACCGCTTCATCGCCGAAGAAGCATACCGCTACATGGACTTATATCCAGGTCAACCCATCCAAGGAACAAAAATTGATGTTTGCTTCATAGGAAGCTGCACAAACGGACGCATTAGCGACTTAAGAGAAGCCGCCAAAATCGCCCAAGGTCGCCAAGTAGCAGAGGGTGTGAAAGCCTTCGTAGTTCCCGGTTCAGAAAGAGTCAAAAAAGAAGCCGAAGCCGAAGGACTAGATAAAATCTTCCAAGCAGCCGGTTTCGAGTGGAGAGAACCGGGCTGTTCCATGTGTTTAGCCATGAACCCCGACAAACTCCAAGGAAGACAAATCAGCGCCTCCTCCTCCAACCGCAACTTCAAAGGAAGACAAGGATCATCCTCCGGTCGTACCCTACTAATGAGTCCCGCAATGGTAGCCACAGCAGCCATTAAAGGCGAAGTAGCCGACGTGCGCGAACTACTGTAACCTCCTCTCTCTTTGCGCCTCTGCGCCTCTGCGTGAGCCTCTTATTAACTCAAAACTATGGTAAGTGAAGTAAAACAAATATCCGGTAACGCCGTTCCCCTGATCGGTAACGACATAGACACAGACAGAATCATACCCGCCCGCTACCTAAAAGCAGTCACCTTTGACGGTTTAGGAGAAGGGGTATTTATCGACGATAGAAAAGCCTTAAACGGTCAACACCCATTTGACCAAATCCAATACCGAGGCGCGAAAATATTAATAGCGAACCGCAACTTTGGCTGTGGTTCATCAAGAGAACACGCACCCCAAGCCCTAGCAAAATGGGGAATCAAAGCCGTCATTGGTGAAAGCTTCGCCGAAATCTTCTTTGGTAACTGCGTCGCAATGGGCATACCATGCGTAACTGCACCTAGCGAAACAGTCAAACAACTGCAAGAATTAGTCACGGCTAATCCCCAAGCATCCCTTATCATAGATTTGGAAAAATTGCAAGTGCAGATTGGTGACTTTACCGCCCCAGTTTTCCTTGGTGAAGGAACGAGAAGCACTTTTATTTCGGGAACTTGGGACGCTTGCGGACAGTTAGTCGCAAATGCAGAACAGGTAAAGGCCACCGCAGCGAAATTGCCTTACATTGGTTGGGAGAAATTAGCAGCAAGTTAGTTGTCATATGTTCCCTGGCTGGGCTGGGGAACCGGACGATATAAAAAAGTTAACTATTATAGTAAAGTTAGTATTTTCTTGTCAAGATAGTTTAAACTGAGAGTATTATTTACTTGTCAGGTTATTTCCATGCAGAGATGCCAGTTTAGAACACCATTAACGGAACTAAAAAAAGCATTTCTGTCCAACTTTTGAGTCAATCTAGTTTTTCCCCAATTCAAAGAGAATTTTTTTATGCTTAACGGCCCTTTGCATGAACAACCTCGCAACCAACGAGCTACTGTAATTCGTACAAGTAATGAATTTGTGCTTCTGGAATGGCTAAAATCCACTGGACGCTTAATAGCGCGTGAACCGATAGAATCAGATCGTCTCAATGAAGTGGAAGAAATTTCTGAAATCATAGACCTCGATGATATCCCCTATGATCATGATGATGACGACGCAGAAATTGATTTAGAAGATTAGTACTATAGCAGGTGACAGGGGACAGGTGACAGGTAACAGTTTGAAACGTCTTTTGGTGTCTAGGTTTTATAATCACTTGGTGTCCTAACCGCCCTGTCCGTTGCTATACAAGGCAGAAGTCACAAGACAGCGAGTAATATCATGTCCGGTTGAATACTTATCATTTAGACTGACACGGAGACAAGGAGACGCACAGACGCGGAGATTTTTTTTGATAAGTGATTAGGCGGACATGATAAAACTTTAACTATGTGGTGATTTCTGCCCCTATGAGAAATTTTACTGAAATTTGCTCTCCTATATTCCTGCGGAGACATTGCTAAATACTCAAGCCTCTATGTAAAGAAATAGCAAAACTATATCTTTAGATGTATATTTTTATGTTTATGTCTATCCTATCCCCCTGGAAGGGATAATAATTAATGAGTATAGGGAATTTACAGTTATATCAAGATCGGCTAATTGCTTATCAAAAAAAACTCACTGCGTAACCGCGTTTGTCTTAATGATAAGTATTTAAAAGGGCTTGATGTTGTTCCTGTTTACACTCTCTGCATTCTGGTTATATTGAGGATTTAATTGTGGTTGCAACGCCGGAAAAACTGCAACATACCCACGAGCATCTACCCAGCCAAGACCGTGTAGCCGTATTACTCATGGGCTACGGCGAAGTTGAAAGCTACGAAGATTTTGCTAACTATAACGAACAAGCTTTAAATCTACTGACTGCGAAATTCGCACCTGTTCCTACTTGGATTTATCCTCCTTTAGCAAAGCTTTTAGCTTTATTTGACCGTCATGAATGGGGACACACACACCACGATTTTATCTCCCCACACAATGCCATCTTTGAAAAGCAAAGGGCTGGTATTGAACACGAATTACAGCACAAATGGGGCGGTGGTGTTCAAGTTTTCAAAGCTTTTAACTTTTGCGCTCCTTTTTTGCCAAATCAAGTTTTAGCAGAAATTAAAAATCAAGGCTTTAGCAAAATCTTGATTTATCCACTTTTGGTTGTAGATTCCATTTTCACCAGTGGTATTGCTATTGAGCAAGTGAATAATGCTCTTGTAGAATTAGCTGATGGTGAAGAACATTGGGTTAAGGCTATGCGCTATATTCCTTCGTTCTACAATGAACCAGGATATATCAAATTGATGGCGCAGTTGGTGGAAGAGAAAATTAATGCTGACGTAGCCGCAGCTTATTTACCTTCCCAAATCGGTATTGTGCTGATGAATCACGGTTGTCCCCACAAAGCCAAGGGATTTACTTCGGGAATTGATGAAAGTCAAGCGCTTTACGAATTAGTCAGAAATGAGTTAATTAACCGTTATCCTTTAATTTCTGTAGGTTGGCTCAACCACGACACACCCCTAATTGAATGGACACAACCAAATGCAACCCAAGCGGCGCAAAATCTAATTCAATTGGGTGCAAAAGTGATAGTCTTTATGCCTATTGGTTTTGCGACAGAAAACCACGAAACTCTTTTGGATGTTCACCACATCATCCATGATTTAGAGAAACAGCATTCTGATGTTGATTATTTACAAATGGCTTGTGTAAATGACAATCCGCAATTTTTAGATATGGCTGCTGAATGGGCAAATGCTCATATTGCAGAATTAATGCAAGCTGAAGAAATGGTAGTTAATAGAGAGTTAGCGATAACTCATCATCATCATCACCATTAAGTGACAGTAGGGGCGGGGTTTCCCCGCCCAATTACGAATTACTCCTGCTTCCTGTTTTAAGTTTGAATGTTAATCTGGAACTAATACCAACTCTCTATGAGGTTGCGGTATATTTCCCCTTAGAATAGAATTCTGGGGCTACACAAACAAAGCCCACCGACCTGGGCTAATTGCTAATTAGGCGCATCTTCATACAGAAATGGTATAACCCTGTTCTGTCACTCTCCGAAAACATTTGCCATTTCTGAATTCTAGAGCTTTTATATACCAAGCGATTGCACAATTTCTTTCTAATAACAAATACAACACCCATTTTTTTCTAATAGGATAGGTTGAATTGATTGGTTGATAAGGCTTTCAGAGATTGCCCTCCCGAAAAGTGACAAAAGAGGGATAACTACAAAACAAGTACCAGTTTCAGGAGGGAATGATGACACAAGCTAATGTATCTCCAGTTATGGCTGTGAATATCCCTACTACAATAACGTTGAAAATCTCCCATGAGCAGTTTGTTGATTTGGCACTTGCTAATCGAGATTTACAACTAGAACGAACTGCTACGGGAGAGTTAATTATTCTGCCACCTACGGGAAGTTATACCGGAAAAAGAAACTTTGATATAGCTGGACAACTGTGGCTGTGGAACCGTCAAAATAAACTCGGTAAAGCATTTAACTCTTCAACAGGTTTTCATCTTCCTAATGGTGCTGACCGTTCTCCTGATGCTGCTTGGGTACGTCAAGAAAGATGGGATGCTCTTAGTTTAGAACAACAAGAAAGTTTTGCACCTATTTGTCCTGATTTTGTTTTGGAATTACGTTCTAAAACTGATTCTCTGGAAAAGTTGCAAGCCAAAATGAGAGAATATATAGAAAATGGCGCTAGTTTAGGTTGGTTGATAGACCGCAAAAATCAACGAGTGGAAATTTATCGTCCAGGTAAAGATGTGGACGTTTTGGATCATCCTGTAACTTTGTCTGGGGAAGATGTTTTACCTGGGTTTGTGTTGGATTTAAGCGAGGTTTGGAGATAAAAATATTAAAGCTTACGGTTTATTTCTGCACGAAAAGCAACCAACTATGAACAACGAACCTATTTCGAGCAAATCTCAAACTGATTGGCAGCGTTTAGATGCAATGACTGATGAAGATATTGATTTGTCAGACTGCCCGGAAATTACACCTGAATTATTTGCTAAAGCAGTGGTGAAAAGGGGTTTACCTGTTGCTAAAAACAAAGCACAAGTAACATTACGCATTGATAGTGATGTCTTGGAGTGGTTTAAGTCTCAAGGGCGTGGTTATCAAACTCAAATCAACGCTTTATTAAGAGCCTATATGGAGGCTCATGAGTAAATTTTTATGCCTATTTGTCCTCTTTTTGTGTTGCTTTAACCGAGGTTTGGAGTTGAGAATATAATGATACAGCCAATCATTTTAGAAAAATTAGAAGAACTCCCTGAGTCTCTTCAGACAGAGGTACTTCATTACATTGAATTTTTGATAGACAAGCACGCTAAAGACTCTGCCCAAGCCGAACCGACAAAGAAGCGTCGTGTTGCTGGAACAATGAAAGGAATGTTTGTTTTACCACTGCCGGATGACTTTGATGAGCCACTTGAAGATATGAAAGAATATATGGAATGAATAAATTATTATTAGATACTCATGCTTTTATCTGGTTTGTCTCTAATGATGCCAACTTGCCAGCAGCAACTAAAAATCAGATTGAATCTGCTGAAGCTGTTTTTTTGAGTATTGCCAGTATTTGGGAAATAGCAATTAAACTCAACATTGGCAAACTAACCCTACAGGGTACGTTTGAAGAAATTGAACCTCAACTCATTGCTGCGGATATCAAGATTCTCTCTGTGACATTTACTGATACGGTTCAATTCCGTTATTTACCCCTGCATCATCGTGATCCTTTTGATCGGATTTTGGTGGCACAAGCCATAAATCATTCTCTAGTTTTGATTAGTCGTGATGTGGCTTTTGATGCCTATTCCGTGCAGAGGGTGTGGTCATAAAGAAGGTAAATACTCCCATTTATTTTAGATTTTACTTGCTTTAATAGCTAAATCGACAAATTAACTGTGTATAAACTATACTTGTAACGTAGGTTTTAATCTCGTCATAGCAAATTAACTATCGCGGCAACTGATAGCTCAACAGTAGCAACATCAGTTAACTGCTTAATGGCTGCGGTTAAGCCTAATTTTAGTCTGGCAGGTTTTTTGCTGAGTGTCGATATCGATTAGGTTCGTACTTCTTTATCCGTAATTACAGATAGAGTAACTCAGAAAAAAATGACATCTGCACTCAAGATAAATTCACACCAAACATTGAATCGGGAGGAAATGTTTTATGGCTAATATCGTTTTATTTCAAGGTAATAGGTACACGGGGGATACTACTTGGCTTGCCCAATACTATGGGGCGCAAACGTCCACAAATTTTGAAGTGCTAGATAGCAGTGGCGTTCTGCGGGAGAGTAATGTAGGCATCAATTTCACCTATGGTTGGAACGGATTTTTTAATTCTGGAACTATTACTTCAGTCTATTACTTCGGAAGTAACGGCCAACTCAAAAGCCAGGAGACAAATTTGAACGTTGACGTTGCGACAAGAAATAGCCTTTTAACTATCGGCACGTCATCATACGACTATTATCAATATTACTATCGGGGGAATGATAGTTTCCTCGGCTCTGCGAGCGATGATCTTTTCTACGGCTCTAAGGGGAACGACACTATCAATGGTGGGGCTGGTATTGATGTCTTAACCTTCCAAAAATTTAGCCAGGGAGTAACTGTTAATCTCTCAACAGGGAAAGCAATTACTTCTTATGGCACTTCGGTTATTTCCAATGTAGAGGATATTGAGGGGTCAGCATACGGCGATGTACTGACTGGAAACGCTGGAAATAACCAAATACAGGGGTTTGGCGGCGCTGATACAATTAATGGCGGTGCTGGATTTGATACTGTTGTCTATTTTGATGCTACCTCAGCAGTCAATGTGAATTTGTCCACCGGAGTTGTGACTGGTGGTAGCGGTAATGATACCTTAGTGTCCATTGAGCGGGTATTCGGATCTCGTTTTAACGACGTGCTGACTGGTTCTGCTGCTAATGAATCTTTCTTAGGGGGATTTGGTGCAGATACCATCAATGGTGGAGGTGGTATTGATACCGTTGAGTACGGTTTTGTCGGTTCAGGAGTTGTCGTCAATCTGGCGACTGGACTCGCGAGTGGTAGTGCAGGAAACGATATTATTTCCAATGTTGAGAACGTCACAGGCTCAATTTTCAATGACACAATCACTGGTAATGCTGTAGCCAATGTTCTGAATGGCGACAATGGAAATGATGTACTTAATGGTGGTGGTGGCAAAGATTCTTTGAATGGTGGCGCTGGTAATGACACTCTCACCGGTGCTGGTACAGATAATGGAGTTGGCTCAATAGACACTTTTACAGGTGGCAGCGGAAATGACCGCTTTATACTGAGCAGCAGCACTACGGCTTTCTACAACGATGGCAATAATTCTAGTTCAGGTTTGGGTGACTATGCTCTGATCAAAGACTTCAATTCCACTCAGGATAAGATTCAATTGGAAGGATCTGCGAGTAAATATATTTTGGGTACATCGCCTATTTCTGGTGTTTCTGGAACTGCTATCTATCTAGACACGAATAATAATGGGATTTTCAACTCTACAGACGAATTGGTTGGTATTGTGCAGGGTTCTTCAGGACTAAACCGGACGGCTAGTTACTTTGTTTATGTTTAAAGACCAAAATAATATCCTCAACTAAAAACGTAATATCCATTTCCCTGACTTCTTTGAGAAATCGGGGATCTATTTTTTAATTCACCAAAATCATCTACTCACTCCAATAACCAAGCAAATAAATCTTCTACAGTAAGATTAAAGTTTTTAGCAAATGCTGGTACTGGCAACGGTGCATTTGGTAGCTCATAAAAAGCAGTTGCTTGATCTGGAAAATAAACGAACACAGATTCTTCTTTTGAGTCAATCAGCCAGCCGATCTGAGTTCCATAATTGAGACAGTGTATAATATTTTTAATAACTTTAGTTTGGCTTTGATCAGGTGAGAGAATTTCGATAGTCCAATCTGGAGCGATCGCAAAAACATTGGCAACTCTACCATTTTCTTGACGTGGAATCCTATCCCAACAAAAGACAGAAACATCAGGTACAATTGAGCGTCCACCGAAAGTACAACGAAGTTCTGAGAAAGCCCTGGCTATCTTTTGGGGTTTTAATATCAGATTAATTGCAGGTGGTAGCTCAGTTTGAATTGCACTATGTTCTCCTTGTGGCATTGGTTTTTGGATAATGCGTCCATCAATATATTCGCTGGGAGGTTCTGTCTCTGGCAGTTTTAGGAATTCTTCTAGGGTGATAATTTGAGCAGGTGTTTGTACCATTTGCAGGTTTCCTTATCTATTTATTTAGGGAGAATAGCTGGTAAATATCCTCCCCATGTCTCCCTATTTCTAATTAACTCCCCGCAATTTCCGAGTATTATCAACTAAACTCTGAGCAAAATGATCAAACCGTTGAGATAATTTTTCATCCAGCAGCTTACCTTCAGGACTGAAAGCACTGTAAGCTTGGCCAATCGCAATCTGTTCGGGAATTACCCAACCATGCACCCAGCGGAGAATTACTCTCAGGTCATTGAGAGCATTACTATTTACTTGTCCACCTAAAATACTAATCAAACCAGCAACTTTCCCAGACAGTTGATCAAAAGTCATTAAATCTAAAGCGTTTTTGATCACGCCACTCACACTACCATGATATTCTGGTGTGGCCAAAATCAAGCCGTCTGCATTAGCAACAGTATCGCGCAACCGTTGTACATCTGGATATTCTGGATATTCCTTAGCACCATTGCAAAAAGGTAGCTGCATTTGTTGTAAATCAAGAATTTCGACTTCGGCACCTAAAGCTGCTACTCGTTGGGCTGCTACTTGTAACCCTAGCTGGGTATAGGAGCCGGGTCTTAAACTACCACCAATACCAACAATTTTTACCATAGTTCACCCACCAAACTAGAATTTTAAAAAGCGTAGTCATTATGATTATGATTATCTTAGCGATTGATTGCGTAATATGTCAAATTTTAGTTTCAGGAGAACTTGATGTTATGAGGATTAGATTACCCTAGTTGATCAGCTACATGAGTTCAGTAGTAAATACGTGGGAATGTTTTTGTCAGGAAGTTAGACTAGATAGGAAAACCGTAATTTCCAGTTATTGGAATTTTTGCTAGAAGAATAGGCATAAAACCAAATATCAGCTTATGCCAAAAGAGAAAGGGTAAATATTATGACAAATGTTGGAAAAAAGGCATTGAAGAAACAGCGCTCAACACATGGCATTGCTTGGACTGGGGCTTTAGCAGCCAGTATGATCATGTTGCCAGGAATTGTTGGTGGTTCTCCTGTCTTGGCACAAAAATCAGCGGCTAATTCCTTAAGTTATGGGCAATTGCTCCAAAAAACAGAGCAAGGGGAAGTTAAAAAAGTAGAACTTGATGAAACTGAACAAATAGCGAAAGTTTATTTGGCAGATCAAAAACCAGATGCACCACCTATACCAGTAAGACTTTTAGATCAAAACTCGGAGTTAATTAACAAACTCAAAGAAAAAAACGTTGAGTTTGGTGAGGTTTCCTCTGCTAACAGTAGGGCTGCTGTGGGGTTGTTAATCAATCTGATGTGGATTTTGCCATTGGTAGCTTTAATGCTTTTGTTCCTCCGTCGTTCTACTAATGCTTCTAACCAAGCAATGAATTTCGGCAAATCCCGCGCTCGGTTCCAAATGGAAGCGAAAACAGGGGTAAAATTTGACGATGTAGCTGGGATTGAAGAAGCGAAAGAAGAACTGCAAGAAGTTGTGACTTTCCTCAAACAACCAGAGAAATTTACTGCTGTGGGCGCTCGGATTCCCAAGGGTGTACTGTTAATTGGACCTCCGGGGACTGGTAAAACTTTACTCGCAAAAGCGATCGCAGGGGAAGCTGCTGTACCATTCTTTAGTATTTCCGGTTCCGAATTCGTGGAAATGTTTGTGGGTGTGGGTGCTTCCCGTGTCCGCGACTTGTTCAAGAAAGCCAAAGACAATGCTCCTTGTATCATCTTTATTGATGAAATTGATGCCGTAGGTAGACAACGGGGTGCGGGTATCGGTGGTGGTAATGATGAGAGAGAACAAACCCTCAACCAGCTATTAACCGAAATGGATGGTTTTGAAGGTAACACAGGCATTATTATTATTGCTGCTACCAACCGTCCTGATGTTTTAGATTCCGCACTTTTACGTCCCGGTCGTTTTGACAGACAGGTAACTGTTGACGCACCTGATATGAAAGGACGTTTGGAGATATTACAAGTTCATGCCAGGAACAAGAAATTAGATGCTAGTGTGTCCTTAGATGCGATCGCTCGACGCACACCTGGATTCACCGGCGCAGACTTAGCTAACCTCCTCAACGAAGCCGCTATTCTCACCGCCAGAAGACGCAAAGAAGCCATTACCATTCTAGAAATTGATGATGCCGTAGATCGGGTTGTCGCTGGAATGGAAGGTGCAGCCTTGGTAGACAGCAAAAATAAACGCCTAATTGCTTACCATGAAGTGGGACACGCTTTAGTAGGTACATTAATTAAAGACCATGACCCAGTACAAAAAGTTACACTCATTCCTAGAGGACAAGCCCTGGGATTAACTTGGTTTACGCCGAATGAAGAACAAGGACTAATTTCTCGTTCTCAAATCCTAGCGCGGATTCTAGCCGCTTTGGGTGGTCGTGCTGCTGAAGAAATTGTTTTTGGTAAGGCGGAAGTAACCACAGGTGCTGGAAATGACTTACAACAAGTCACAAACATGGCAAGACAAATGGTGACACGGTTTGGGATGTCGGAATTAGGACTGGTTTCCTTGGAAAGTCCAAATCAGGAAGTATTCTTGGGGCGTGACTGGGGGAATAAATCAGAATATTCTGAGGAAATTGCCGCTAAAATTGATGCTCAAGTCCGGGAAATCGTTAACAATTGCTACATCAAAGCCAAAGAAATTTTAGAAGAAAATCGCTTTGTTTTAGAGCGTTTAGTCGATTTGTTAGCGGAACAGGAAACAATTGATGGGGATTTATTCCGCAAGATTGTAGGGGAAAATACGCTGATTCAAGTTACAGATAAAAAGTTGGCTGTGCCGTATTAGGTAATCATTAAGTGTCAATGGTCTAGTTGAATAGACTATTAAATAGATATGGGAGTGAAAAAGAATGTAGAGACGTTGTATACAATGTCTCTACAAGGGTTCAGCATAATGCATATTTACCGCAGGGAACAGAGAATAGATAATAGGGTTGAAAGTTTTGTAGCATAAGGCTTTGTTCTTAAATTTTGTACCTCCTGCAACCGGAAATCTGCTGTAATTTTTTAATTTTCACTTCCATGTCTATTGATTCTTCTGATTAGTGAAAAAATTAAAAAGACTGTTTGAGAACTTTTTTATTTGTAGCCATGATTTCTAATCATCTAGAGATGCCAACCTTGGTAAAATTTACTAATATGTCGATTTAAGAAGAAATTAAGGTAAAATTAGAGTAAAATTAGGCATTAGAGAATTAAATCGCGCCATGTTTGATATATTGCCTTTTCGCTTTGAGTTAGATAAAATTGCGATCGCAGGAGCCTGTGTGTGGTCTTTGGCGCTATATATCGGTTTTGCTTCAACTAGGGAATGGGTGACAGAGCAATTGAACAGGTGGTTTAATTTTGCAGAACGCTTTCTCTACACCAGTCAATCAGAATTTGAAAAAACACGTAAAGCCAGAGAATCGCAAAATGCTTTTTACGCTTCACTTTTTAGCATTGTGCCTTTCATAGTATTTGGTGCTTTATGTAACTGGGGTTTGGAAATCAGTTTAGGTGATAGCTGGGGAATTAGCATCGGCATACTTGCTTGTATGGGTACAGGTATTTTTGAATTAGGACGCAGAGATGGGGAATCATCAGATTAAGAGTATTACAAGAAAAAATCGTATTAATACCTACTACATAAGCTTAATTTAAACTAAAGTGAAATCCAACATTCAAATATCTCAGATTTACGGCACATATACCAGATGTAAATGGCAACAACGATTTTATAAAATAATCATAGCCACCTGGTTAGCAACAACAGAACTGCTCATCCATTCCCAGCAAAGCGTCTTCGCTCAACTCAAGCCAGATCATACATTAGGTGCAGAAAGCTCAGTTGTTAAACCCATTGACTCATTTAGCGATCGCATAGAAAAAGGCGCAACTAGAGGCGTGAATTTATTTCACAGCTTCAAAGATTTTAATGTTGGTGCAAATAGAAGTGTTTATTTTGCTAATCCTGCTGGCATTGAAAATATATTAAATCGTGTAACCGGTGGTAATCCCTCCAATATTTTAGGCAAATTAGGAGTAGAGGGAACAGCTAATTTATTTTTAATCAATCCCCAGGGTATTGTATTTGGAAAAAATGCCAGCTTGGATATTCGCGGTTCATTTATTGGTAGTACAGCCAGTAGTATCAAATTTGTTGATGGTTTTGAATTTAATGTCAATGGTAGCCAAATCACACCCTTGTTAACTATCCGTGTTCCCCTGGGTTTGCAGTATGGAGTGAATCCAGGGAAAATTCGGGTACAGGGTGATGGAAATGGGATCAGGACTACATCTCAATTAATTGATACTACAGCAGGGTTGCGGGTAGAACCAAATCAAACCTTAGCCTTAGTTGGTGGTGATATTTCCCTAGAAGGTGCAACCCTGAAAACTGCTGGAGGAAGGATAGAGTTGGGTAGTGTGGGGGATAACAGTTTTGTTAGTCTCACCCCGATAAATAAAGGCTTTTCTTTAGGATATGAAGGCACTTCTAACTTCAAAAACATCCAATTATCTCAACAAGCAGCAGTAGATGCCAGTGGTGTGGGTACTGGTGATATTCAAGTCATTGGTAAACGTGTAACTCTTACCAATGGTTCACGGATAGAAACAAGTACACTGGGGGCAGCAAAAGGAGGCAATTTGGTAGTAAATGCTACTGAATTGATAGAGATAATTGGTCATGAAAGCGGCTTGTATGCTCAAGTTTACGCGGATGCAAAAGGGGATGCAGGAGACTTGACGGTTAACACTAGTAAATTGCTTGTACAGGATGAGGCTTCGGTTGATACCACTACATATGGTGCAGGAAAGGGAGGAAATTTAACCATCAATGCTACTGATTCTATCCAACTTATTGGTGCTGGTACTAAAACCAGTGATTTTTTCACTGGCTTATTAGCTACATCTATGGGCGGTGAAGGGGATGCAGGAAACCTGACGATTAACACCAGTAAATTGCTTGTACAGGATGGAGCGCAGGTTGGTGTTGGCACATTTGGGTCAGGGAATGGCGGAAATTTAACTGTCAATGCTACTGATTCTATCCAACTGATTGGTACTGGTACTAACGCAAATGGTTTTCCCAGTGGCTTGCTTGCTGGAACAGCAGGTGGTGAAGGAGATGCAGGAAACCTAATAATTAACACTCCTAAATTACTTGTACAGGATGGGGCGCAAATTCTTACTGGCACAAATAGCGCAGGAAGCGGGGGAGACCTGACGATTAACATCCGTCAATTACTTGTACAAGATGGGGCGCAAATTAATACTGGCACAACTAGTGCAGGAAAAAGCGGGAATTTGACTATCAATGCTACTGATTCTATTCAAGTTATTGGTATTAACAGTACCTTGTCTGCTGCATCTGGAGTGGGCTTTGGTCTAACTGGAAGTAATCCCGACACCACAGGAGACGGGGGAAACCTGACAATTAACACTCCTAAATTGCTTCTACAAGATGGCGCTGTAGTAACTGTAAATGCTATCAGCAAAGGCAAGGCAGGCAATCTGGAAGTCAATTCTCGCTCTATCAACTTAGACAACAACGCCACCATTAGTGCTAACACCCTTGCCAGTAACACTAATCAAGACTTCAATAAACCGCAAGCAACTATTAACATCCGTTCCCAAAATTTAATATTACGTCGTGGCAGCAATATCACTACCAATGCCACAGGAAATAGTGTAATTGGTGGTAACATCAACATTGAAACCGATGTCTTAGCCGCAATTAACAATAGTGATATCCGTGCAGATTCTACAGACTTTCGCGGTGGTCAAATACAAATCAAAGCTCAAGGTATATTTGGTATAGAGTTCCGGGATGCAATTACTCCCAAAAGCGATATCACTGCAACAGGAGCAAATCCTCAGTTAAGTGGTACAGTGCAAATCATTAAACCTGATGCAGATCCGCTCTCTGGGTTAATAGATTTACCTGATAATTTACTTGACGCAGAATCATTAATAGGAAAAGATATTTGTTCCGAGGAGCAAATTGCTAGAGGCAGTTCTTTTACAATTACGGGCAAGGGTGGTTTACCTGTTGAGTCTGATGAGTTAATTAGCAATTCACCTGGGTTAGTAGAATGGGTAACTCGTTCAGAGAAACAACAGACATTACCTCTTGTCTTTCGTCCGCTAGAAAGGATAAATAATGAGAAAAGAAATATTCCCAATCACGTTATTCAGCAAGCACAAGGCTGGATAATTGCTGCTGATGGTAAAGTAATTCTCACAGCCGAAGCGCCAAAAGTTACGCTTCAAAATGCGGGATTAACTCATCCTAGTTGTCATATTTATAGTCGCAATTAGCTTTATATATCTTCATTTTTAAAAACTTTCTACTTCTTCTTTTACCAAAGTAGCTAACTTTTGTGCTGCACCACTTTCACCCCTAACACTGCGAAGTTTATCTCGCATAGCTGCCAATTTTTCGGGATTTTCTAAAAAGTCTAAAACCTTTTCTCCTACTTCCGAGGGTTGGAGTTTACCCAAAAGTTCTGGTACTATTTCTTCTTGCGCCCAAATATTTGGCCATGCTAATAAACCTATCCGTTTGATAAAAAACCAATTAATCAATTTGGCAAAATTTGTACCCACACCGGGTAAATTAGCTAACAACCCTGGTAAACCATCCCAAGAACGCATAGAATCCATTTGCTGAGTAGGTAATAAAACAATCATTGGTACGCCTAAAGCACCAAGTTCAGCGGTGTTTGCACCGACTGTAGTTAAGCAAATACTGCACTGAGATAATAATTCATATGCTGGATTTTCTTGCCACAATTCGATAGTTAATCCTGTTTCTGTTTTCAATATTGGGTTATCTTTTTCTGGGATAATTAAGGACGCATTATTAGCGCCAAAAGTTTGCATAAAAGGGTTTTTTTGGGAATCGGCAAAACTCGCTAAAGTTTGCAAATTCAAAGTTGGTGCAACAGGAATAACAAACTTTGCTTGAGGTCTTTTTGTGTGGATATATTCAGCAATAGCTAAAGTTAACGGTACACCTTGGGTTAATTTTGCGGCTTTTGAACCTGGTAAAATTCCAATTATTTCAATTTTGGATTTTGGATTTTGGATTTTGGATTTTATCTCATCTTCTGCGGCTGCTTCTAACATTAAATCACCAACAACGGCAAATTTATGAGCATATTTAGGAGAGGCATTTTCTACAACTTTCGCTTTCATTACCCCAAACCTGTCTATTAAATTGTGCCAACGTGCTTCCCATTCTGCGTAAACTACGGTTTTATATGCTAATTTTTTGCCAATAATAACGGGGAAAATTTGATCTCCACCCAGAAATACCACTACACCTTTACTTCTCCAGTCCCAATTTTCTGCGGTTTTTCCCCATAATAAGAACTGCCAAAAATGTTCTGCTGTTTGGACTCTATCAACCTCTGGGTAAGATTTAGCTATAGCAGCTTCTTTGCCACTAGCATGGGGACAAGGTGATAATATTACAGAAATTCTCACTTGTGAACGGTCATTTCCTAGTTGTTGTCTTAGTGCTTTGACAACGGGACGTACCCAAGTTGTAACTTCTCCTGGGCCATTGGAGAGAATAAGAATATCTACTGGTGGAGTCATTTAATTATTACCTAATTTAGAAGACAATAAATAGATTGTGATGTAAGGGGTTTTTTGGTGTTGCTTAATCAAGGTATGTAATTTAAAAATGCGTAAAAATTCGGAAACATCCTCTCAAAATCTCCATAGGATATAGGAATATAGGATCTAAAGTTTTGTATCATAGTTAATCAAATTAATAATAAAATTAAATAACGATGTATCATAGTAGTTAGTAGCGATAAATGTGCAATGCTTTCTTTGCTGTTGTCAAAGTATACCAAGTAAGCTACACCTTGATTTACTGATAGCAGAATATGGAAGCTTTGACAAGTAAACATAGCTGGGTAATACCGATGTCTAAGGAAAAAAAAGGTAATAAAGAAGCTAAAAAGCCTAAAAAAGATCCCAAGGACAAAAAGGAGAAAAAAGACCCAAACAGATATGATGGTTTAAGTAAATAACTGTTATCAACAGTAAATTCAAAAGAATTCCTTGTACCGTACAAAATGGGCTTAAGGCTCTTAACTTCTAACAGATTAATGGAATTGTCCGTGTAGATAGATGGATAATTCCATTTGATTTTTTAAAGCAAATATTAAAATTCTAGCTATCTGTTGTTAGTGTATCTTTATGATTTTAGAATCATAACCAATTTTCTAAATTAACCCCTTCAATTCTTAATAAATCAGAATCATTAGAAACTAGAATTAAATCGCGGACAATTGCTGTCGCTGCTATTAAAACATCAGCATCTTGGATGGGTGTACCTTTAGCTTTTAATTTTGCATGAATTTCACAAGATTTTTCAATAATTTCTAAATCATCTAAAAATAATATTTGATATTTTTGAAAAAAGATATGGAATTCAGCCAATTGTTTTACAGCATTAATTGATAAAAGTCCTCTTTTGATTTCATAGTAAGTAATGCAGCTAATAAACACCATTCCTCCTTGACTATTGACTTCTCGGAGTTTATTATCTACAATGACATTCTTTTTCAAAATGTAACTAACTATATTGGAATCTAATAAATAATTCACTGTTTTATTTTCCTTCCACTGCTGCATCAAAAATCGCTATTTCTTCGGGTGACAAGTCGTTTAATGTTCCTGCAACAGCTTCTAATACAAGAATTTTATCAATTCTTCTAGTTAAATCATGATCTTTAATTGCTCTCATTTCTTCTGGTGAAAATTTCCCAAATAATTCTACCAACATTTCGATCATTTCATGTTGATCTAATTTCACCATATAGAAACTACTACCACGAATTAGTTTATCTACAACATGAGAAATGCGCTCTGTTAGTTCCTGTTGATAGTCTGTTAATTGTTCTTGCATGATATTTACTCTGTTTGTGGGTTAGAAAAATCTAATTCTTATTTATATTATATCGTTCAATAAATTAATTTTTTAATACTCATTCCCAAACAGAGATTTCATTGATAATGCGATTCCTGCGGAGCGCTTCGCTATCGCTCACAACTACACTAATTTTAGGTGATCGCCTACTTTTTAGTATTGTCTATTTTTGATTATTGATTAAGAGGTGAACGCAGATGAACGCGGATAATTTTTGTCAGAATCAGGATATCCAGGATTTGAGGATGTACAGGATGTAATTTATCAGTTATTTGTTGGTAGAGAATCTTATAATTGTCTGAATCATAATAAACGAAAAAATACACAACTTCCTACAAACTATCATTAAATAACATCCTGTAAATCCTTTAATCGGTGGACATCCTGATTCAGACAAAATAATCCTCAACTTCCCACAAACCAATTCTTGTGAAAAATTTAATTTAGAACATGAAACCATCATCTTCTAACGTAAAATAGTCTTATACATTAATATATCTTTTTACAAATTTTCCATAATTGTCATATCGCCATTTAAGATATTCATAGTCTGGACATACCCCAAATTCTTCATAAGATGGTAATACTATACCGTTAAATTCTTGATATTCTGAGATACGCAGCATTTTATCTAATTCTGGAGAATCAGAACGTATTTCTATTTTTTTAGATGCAGGATGAATAACGATGATATTAAGGTCAAAAAGAGTATGTAAATCTGCTCTTAATAAAATGCCATTTTCTGATTTATTCTCTTGTTGAGAAATACTATAAGGTTTAACATGGGCTGCTTCTAACACGCCAATAATACTACAACCTGTGATTGCACAACAACCGTCATAAAGTTTAAGTAATTCTCGCCTAAATTCTGCTTGTCCTTGGCGATTTTGAATATATTTTTTAATTTCAATACACGCTTTTTTAGAAAATTGTTCCTCTTTTTGTTGTAAATTTTCTACATTATTTGAATGTGCTTGTCTATTTTTATTATTAGACTGCTTGGTAGTAGGTTTTTTAATTAGCCCGTAATATTCTAGAATAAAATCATCAGGAAATATGGTATCATCATCATATTCAGCCCCAGTCCAAATGGCACCATTGAGATATTGACATCCTTCTAAATTAGCTCCTTGAAGTTTCGCACCTTTGAAGTTAGAGTCGTTGACATCTGCATTTTTTAAATTAGCATATCTAAGGTCTGCTCCTTCAAATCCTACCGCACAAATATTAGTAGATTGTAAATTTGCGTTTCTCAAGTCTGCTCCTTGAAATTGTGCGATCCGCAAGTTTATACCTTGAAAATCAGCGTCTTGACATTTAGCACTTTGAAACTCCGCTTCTTCTAGTACAAATTCTTCTACTCTTTCAAATTTAGCACCTTGACAGTTAGCTCCTCGAAATATTAATCTCCCATCTCGATAATATCTCTGAGAATATAGGTTTGTACTCAATTCTCCTACTTCATGAAAACGTGAATAATTTGTTTGATAATTTAAACACTCTTCTAGAAAATCTACAAAGATTACGCCTTTGAGATTTGCACCCTGAAAATTTGGATATTGGTTGTAGTATTTGTTGTAATTATTTTTGTGATTTGATCTCATAGATTCAATGTATCCTATCTACTTAAATTAAATTCCTAATAGCTTTTACCAGGTTAAATAAATACCTATATAATTTTACCAAATCATCCCCAAATTCAATACAAAACCATTTAAAACATCTTCCCCCGACACCGTAGCAGGAGATTCCAAAACCTCAACCTCTTTTCCTGGTCTATAAATCTCCACTTGACGAGATTTACGATTAATTAATATACCCAAACGCACACCATTATCTATATATTCCTTCATCTTTTCCTGTGTAGTCTTCAAACTATCACTAGGAGAAAGTAACTCAATCACAAAATCAGGACAAATGGGAGGAAACTTTTGTTTTTCCTCATCAGTTAAAGCATTCCATCTTTCTAACTTGATCCAAGAAGCATCAGGAGAACGATCTGCACCATTTGGTAATTTAAAACAAGTTGAAGAATCAAAAGCGATGCCAGTACCATCAGCATCAGTCCAATTCATTAATTGTTGAGTGATTCTCCCGTTACGATTTCCCGTTTCTCCTCCCGTTGGTGGCATAATTATTAATTCTCCATTGGCATTTCTTTCAAATCTTAATTCCTGGTTATTTTGACATAGCTGAAAAAACTGCTCATCAGTCATTTCTATTACTGATTTTAAATTGACAGTTAAAGCATTCATTGTCATATCCTCATTGAATGTTCAGGAAGAAATTTTAACTATCTCATACCCCATTCTATATTATTAGCTATCAATTTGTAGCTTTACTTTGTCATAATGTCGGGTTTTATACTGTCAACCCAAACTATAGATTGTCCAGTTTGCTGAATATGTCTGTTATTATATAACTAATTAACCATTTAGTTGTGTAAACAAAATTTAAAATCCTGTGAGAGAATCTTCATTCTTTGTTAAGCTTTGTAAATAATTATTTCGTTTTCTATATCATTTTGTGTCAGATATAGGACAAAATCCCCACAGAATGGGAGTTTTCTGATAAAAAACTCTTATTGCCGAAAATAATTAAAGTTACAAACGGCCATATCAGCCGTGATGAACTTTGCGAGAACACGCCTGAAAGGAGCTTATTTGAATGTTTACCCAAGTCAAGTCCACTATTAGACATATTGCACCTGACGATTTACGGGGACGTAAGTTAATCAAGGTTGTCTATGTCGTACTGGAATCCCAATACCAAAGTGCATTATCACAAGCGGTACGGGAAATCAACGCCAATCATCCCAGTCTAGCCATAGAAATCAGTGGATACTTGATTGAAGAACTGCGCGGATCTGAAAACTATATAGAGTTTCAGCGCGATATAGCAAGTGCTAATATATTCATTGCTTCTCTGATTTTTATTGAAGACTTAGCACAAAAAGTAGTTGCGGCGGTTGAACCCCATCGTGATAATCTAGATGTAGCGGTTGTCTTTCCCTCCATGCCCGAAGTTATGCGCCTGAATAAAATGGGTAGTTTCTCTTTGGCGCAATTAGGACAATCCAAGAGCGTTATCGCTAATTTCATGAAGAAGCGCAAAGAAAAATCTGGCGCTGGTTTCCAAGATGGAATGCTGAAACTGTTGCGGACTCTCCCCCAAGTGCTGAAATTCCTACCAATGGAAAAAGCACAAGACGCGAGAAACTTCATGCTCAGTTTTCAGTATTGGCTAGGTGGTTCAGCGGAAAACCTGGAAAACTTCTTGCTGATGCTGGCTGATAAATACGTATTAAAAGGCGTAGAAAAAGAAAACTTTGCTGCGGCTAAGTATGAAGCACCAGTTGTTTATCCCGATATGGGGATTTGGCATCCCTTAGCGCCGAGTATGTTCGAGGATGTGCGAGAATATCTGAACTGGTATTCTGCCCGGAAGGACATTTCCAAAGACCTCAAAGATCCTCTTGCGCCATGCGTAGGTTTGGTTTTACAACGAACTCACTTAGTTACTGGCGATGATGCCCATTATGTGGCAATTGTCCAGGAATTAGAATCACTAGGGGCAAGAGTTCTGCCTGTATTTGCAGGTGGTTTGGATTTCTCTAAACCCATAGAAGCTTATTTCTATGAACCGACAACAAAAATGCAGTTAATAGATGCAGTAGTATCTTTAACTGGTTTCGCATTGGTGGGCGGCCCCGCTAGACAAGACCATCCTAAAGCTATTGAAGCATTAAAACGGTTAAATCGCCCTTACATGGTGGCGTTGCCTTTGGTCTTCCAAACCACGGAAGAATGGCTAGATAGCGATTTGGGGTTACATCCCATTCAAGTGGCTCTACAGATTGCTATACCTGAACTTGACGGGGCGATTGAGCCAATCATATTATCAGGTAAAGATGGGACAACAGGCAGAGCGATCGCACTCCAAGATCGAGTAGAAATCGTCGCGCAACGGGCGTTAAAATGGGCAAACCTGCGTAGCAAACCCAAATTAACCAAAAAAGTTGCCATTACCGTTTTCAGTTTCCCTCCCGATAAAGGCAATGTGGGAACAGCCGCATACTTAGACGTATTCGGTTCTATCCATGAAGTCATGAAAGGACTGAGAAACAACGGTTACGACGTGCAGGACATTCCCGAAACTCCCCAAGAGTTGCTAGAACAAGTCATCCACGACGCACAAGCACAATACAACAGTCCCGAACTGAACATTGCTTACAAAATGTCCGTGCCAGAATATGAAGCACTGACACCATACTCCCAACGCTTAGAAGAAAACTGGGGACCACCTCCCGGAAACTTAAACAGCGACGGACAAAACCTGTTAATCTACGGAAAGCAATTCGGTAACGTCTTCATAGGAGTGCAACCAACATTTGGTTATGAAGGCGACCCCATGCGGTTGTTATTCTCCCGTTCTGCTAGTCCTCACCACGGTTTCGCAGCTTACTACACCTATTTAGAGAAAATTTGGGGTGCTGATGCTGTGTTACACTTTGGGACACATGGCTCTCTGGAATTCATGCCTGGTAAGCAAATGGGGATGTCTGGTGACTGTTATCCAGATCAACTAATTGGCTCAATTCCGAATCTGTATTATTACGCAGCCAATAACCCCAGTGAAGCCACAATTGCTAAACGTCGCAGTTATGCAGAAACAATTTCTTACCTGACACCACCTGCGGAAAATGCTGGTTTATACAAAGGTTTGAAGGAACTCAGCGAGTTAATTGCTTCTTACCAAACTTTGAAAGACACAGGACGCGGTGTTTCCATTGTCAATTCCATCATGGATAAATGCCGCATTGTCAACTTAGATAAGGATATTCACATCCCCGAAACCGATTCTAAGGATATGTCCCCGGAAGAACGGGATAAGATCGTTGGTAACGTCTATCGTCGGTTGATGGAAATTGAATCGCGGTTGTTACCTTGTGGACTGCACGTAATTGGTAAACCACCAACTGCCGAAGAAGCGATCGCAACTTTGGTCAACATTGCTAGTTTAGATCGGCAAGAGGAAGAAATTCAAGGTTTACCCGGAATTATTGCTAGAAGTCTGGGACGCAACATTGAAGATATCTACAAAAACAACGATGCCGGTATTTTGGCAGATGTGCAACTATTACAAGATATCACCCTAGCTACCCGTGCGGCTGTAACTGCATTAGTACAAGAACAAATTGACGCAGAAGGTAGAGTTTCCCTAGTTTCCAAGTTGAACTTCTTCAACATGGGTAAAAAAGAACCTTGGGTTGAATCTTTGTATCAATCAGGTTTTAACAACGTTGACACCTCTGCGTTGAAACCCCTGTTTGAATATTTGGAATTCTGCTTAAAACAAGTTTGTGCAGATAACGAACTCGGTGGACTTCTCCAAGGTTTAGCTGGTGAATACATCCTCCCTGGCCCCGGTGGAGATCCTATCCGTAATCCTGACGTATTACCCACAGGTAAAAATATACACGCCTTAGATCCCCAATCTATCCCCACTTCCGCCGCAGTTCAATCAGCTAAAATCGTCGTTGATAGGTTGTTAGAACGGAATAAGTCAGAAAATGATGGCAACTGGCCAGAAACCATCGCCTGTGTCCTCTGGGGTACAGATAACATCAAAACCTACGGTGAATCCCTCGCCCAAATTATGTGGATGGTGGGAGTGCGTCCAGTTCCCGATGCTTTGGGACGGGTGAACAAGTTGGAATTAATACCTTTAGAGGAGTTAGGAAGACCCAGAATTGACGTTGTAATCAACTGTTCTGGTGTATTCCGCGACTTGTTCATTAACCAAATGAACCTGCTTGACCAAGGTGTGAAAATGGCTGCTGAAGCTGATGAACCCTTGGAAATGAACTTTGTTCGCAAGCACGCTTTGAAACAAGCTGAGGAAATGGGGATAAATCTGCGTCAAGCTGCAACTCGCGTTTTCTCAAATGCTTCTGGTTCTTATTCTTCTAATATTAACCTTGCAGTGGAGAATAGCACTTGGGATAGTGAAGCTGAGTTGCAAGAAATGTACTTGAAGCGCAAATCTTTCTCTTTCAATTCTGATAATCCTGGGGTTATGGATGAGTCACGGGAGATTTTTGAAACTACTTTGAAAACTGCTGATGCAACTTTCCAAAATCTCGATTCTTCGGAAATTAGTTTAACAGATGTTTCCCACTATTTTGACTCAGATCCGACTAAGTTAGTGGCAAGTCTGCGTGCAGATGGGAAAAAACCATCTTCTTACATTGCAGATACAACTACAGCGAATGCACAGGTCAGAACTTTATCAGAAACTGTGCGTTTAGATGCGCGGACTAAGTTATTAAATCCCAAATGGTATGAGGGGATGTTATCTCACGGTTACGAAGGTGTGCGCGAACTTTCTAAACGGTTGGTCAATACTACTGGTTGGAGTGCGACTGCTGGGGCTGTGGATAATTGGATTTATGAGGACACGAACGAAACTTTCATCAAAGATGAGGAAATGCAAAAGCGTTTGATGAATCTCAATCCTCATTCTTTCCGCAAGATTGTTTCTACTTTGTTGGAAATGAATGGACGCGGTTATTGGGAAACTAGCGAGGAGAATTTAGACCGGTTACGTGAGTTGTATCAGGAGGTGGAAAACCGGATTGAGGGTATAGAATAGGTTTAGATGGGCAGGTTTTATACCTGCCTATTTTTGATATTTTGATTTTTTTGCACGCAGAGGCGCAGAGGCGCGGAGAAAGAGAAAGATTAGTTTATGATTTGAGTAAAGTGATAATTATTGTAGTTGTGGGATATGGTTATGAATGCTTTAACTGTGAGTTTAAAATCAGTGATAGATATGACTGATGATCAGTTTTTTCAGCTATGTCAAAATAACCGGGAATTGAGATTTGAAAGAACTGCAAATGGGGATTTAATTATTATGCCACCAACCGGAGGAGAAACGGGAAATCGGAATGGTAGACTCAATCAACAATTATTTAATTGGACTGATGCTGATGGTAGTGGGATAGCTTTTGATTCTTCCACTTGTTTTAAATTGCCAAATGGTGCAGACCGTTCTCCTGATGCTTCTTGGATAAAGTTAGAAAGATGGAATGCTTTAACTGATGAAGAAAAACAAAAGTTTCCTCCTATTTGTCCTGATTTTGTCATTGAGTTACTTTCTCCTAGTGATAGTTTGAAGACTACACAGGAAAAGATGAGGGAATATATAGATAATGGTGTACGTTTGGGTATATTAATTAATCGTAAATCTCGTCAAGTGGAGATTTATAGACCAGGAAAAGAGGTTGAGGTTTTGGAATCTCCTGCTACGGTTTCGGGGGAAGATGTTTTAAATGGTTTTGTTTTGAATTTGGGGATGATTTGGTAAAATTATATAGGTATTTATTTAACTAGGTAAATGTTTTTAACTTCGATTATTTTCGGCAATAAGAGTTTTTTAGCAGAAAACTCCGATTCTGTGGGGATTTTATCCTAATATCTGACACAAAATGATATAGAAAACAACATATTTATTGATGAATATTAACAAATAATACAGGTTCTCTCACCTAATTTTAAATTTTGTTGACATCGCTATGGTGTTATGTAACAAAACGTTAGTGCTGACAGTATTGTGATATCTTAGTGTTGAGTTGGGCGATCACGCGATTACTCAATTTTTCTGTATAATGCGCTGATGCTGATAGAGATATTATCAAGAAATTTCTGCATAACTTGACAAGATTTGCCTGTAATGCTTACTATATGGTTGTATATAAAAAATTATATAGAAAATTCATGTATAATAACTATGCTATGCCACTATGCCGTATCTGATTGCAAACGAAGAATTCAGAACCAAGGAGCTTTTGACGAAACGTTGCCGTGAGATCCTTGAGTCAACGCCAAACGGTGCTTGCGTTGCGGATATACATCTACCGTTTCTATTCGCCCTGTTTAGATTTCACGACGAATGGGACACGAAATCCTCATGTGGCATTCAATCGGTGGCAACGCAAACAACAGAGTATGGTACACGTTGTTTTGCACTGCAACGAACCGATGGTTCTATGATTGACATTAGCTTTCCGCACGCAATCAAGCTGATCCCAACGACACGAAAAAAAGACCTACTACCGCAAGGTTTGACCGATTATCGCAATGCGGCGCGCACAGCAGTTACTACAGAAATACGTTCATTTCGCGACAAATGTCTTGCTACCAACTCGACTTGCCCGATCCTTGGAATAAATATCACGCGAGAGACTTCGGATGTTGATCATGTGGCACCACTTACATTTGATCGCCTACTCTTTGACTTTACACTAAAATCGAGTATCAATCCGCTAATGGTTGCTGTCGGCTCACGAAATGGTACTGTTCCCATTTTTGAAGATCGGCAACTTAATGACGACTGGGTGGGGTACCACAACGAAAATGCGGAACTGCGACTGGTTTCTCGTACAGGACACTCTCAGCTTTCGACGGAACGAGTCGACTGGTCGATAATACTCCAAACCGCGTAAATCGTGGCATAGTGCGATCGCCGTTTAGGAATAAGTTGGGAGAGCAATCGCTGTTTGGAGATGTGGGAGAGCGATCGCGTTTATGGATGTGGGGAAGTGCGATAGCGCAAGCGCTGACTTGTCAGTTCGCTGTTTGGGGATGTTGGGAATGCGATCGCTGTTTGAGGATGTGGGTGGGGATGCGATCGCTAAAATAGACTTCATTTACAAACTACCAAACAATAGCAACCAAAGCCGAAGCAGTTATATTTTGATCGCACGTCAATAACCGTACAATTTCACCTTTACTTACTAAAACTAACGCAGTTGCTGCAATTTGTCTATCGTGCATTTCATTAATAGCAGATAAGCTCATAGTCATTTCAATAACATCTTGATCAAGTGGATAAATTACCACACGAGGATCAGCTTCTACTGCTAAAATTACATCTTTAGGAGCAGAAATAGATGTTCTACCTCTTTCTACAATCCAAACAGCCTCAGCTAAAGTAGTTGCAGGAATAACTAACTCTGAATCAGGATCACAAAGGATAGCTTTAGCATTTGCACCTAACTTTAAATTACCTTCCAGAAACCAGATTAAAGCATGAGTATCTAAGACATATTTCATAATTTATGACGACCAATCTAAGCTGTCCTCACTATCCCCATGAAATTCAGCAATTTCAAAATCCGCTTCTGTTGACTGGTTGTTACCAGAAAACATACCAAACTTCATCATTTGATTTTTCTGCTGATTTTTTTCCGATTTTAAAAAAGTGACAATAACCAGACTTTCTGAAATATCAGATGGTAATTCTTTAAGTTCTACTTTACCATCTTTGTAAATTCCTTCAATTGCTTGCAACATAATTTTTACCATGAGCCAATTTAGCTGATGTTATTACTTTAACTATACACTATAGATAAGCGATCACTTGTTGAGGATATGGAGAGTGCGATAGCGCAAGCGCTGACTTGTCAGTTCGCTGTTGAGGATATGGAGAGTGCGATAGCGCAAGCGCTGACTTGTCAGTTCGCTGTTTGGGGGATGTTTGGGGTGCGATCTCGTTTGGGGATGTAGGGGAGATTGTGGTGTAATTAATGATATTATTCAGGCCTAATAACAGGAATAACCTGATTTTTATATTGACGATAAATCCTAAAATCACTATCTAAAGTGAAAATACTACTTCCTCTAATTAATTCACTCATTCTTACTAAACAAGCATCAGCTAAAGACATGGGAACAGATTGATATTGTTTCATTAATTGCTTAATTATTGTTACTTCTTCACTTAAATCAAAAGGTATTTTAATTACTTCTGCTTCCAATAAAGATAAAATAGCACTTTCTCCTCCATGAACATTTTGTAATAAAAAACAAGATTCCGCAATAACCGCTTCACAAGTAAATAAAGGAGGACGTAAATTTTTCCATGTTTCTACTGTCCATTCATGAAAATTATCACTTTTATCAATAAAAGCAACTAAAGGCGAAGTATCTATAATAATTTCTGATTTCATTATTTACCAAATTCTTGAAGATACTTTTTATTGGTAGATAAATCACCAATCCCACTTTCTACAGAACCAGCCCATTCTTTAGCTAAATCATAAGCTGAAACTTCTTGATTGTCTTGTGATTTTGGCTTTTTACTGTTCATAAATTCCACGAAATCTAATATAGTTTGTTGTTGTTCAATAGTTAGATTTCTAAATTGCTCTAACAGTATATTTTCTTGAATTATAGGTTTATCAATTGCTTGAGACATAGTTTTTCTACAAAAATTCAACAGTTTTGATTAACATTATATCAAGTTTTTAAACCTTATACAACTTCTTTGTGCGATAGCTACGCTCGCCGCAGGCATCGCTGCTTAAGGATGTGGGGAGTGCGATAGCGAAGCGCTGCTGCTTTCAGCAGATCGCTACATTCAAAAATACTCTTCGAGAAACCAGCGGATTGGATGAAAGAAAATTAAGCAATAAAAAACCCCGGCGAAACTAACCGAGGTTTATAGGAGAAATAAGAATGACGATTTAGACACTAATACCAAAACTAAAAATATTAACTAACTCCTAACGCAATTAAAACTATAGATGAAACAAATAAAACTGCAACTACACCTTGGAAGACGTAGCGGTTTTGTTGCTCTTTAGTAGGATATTCTGCGTAGTAAAGTTTTGGCTCAGTAGAATAGTTATTGAGAATGCCGTTTTCGTTAATGGTGGTATACATAATGTTTTTCTTTTGGGTTGTTACTTTATGTAAACAAATATAACAAGTTTGTTACGAACTGTCAATAGAACTTGACAAAAAATAATAGATGGCGTTAATAGGGCTTGCTTATCAGTTATGGAACCACTGGTGACTGGAAGTCTTGGCTATACAGTCAAGATACGAAGTGGCTTCCCGGAAGGAAGTCCGCCTGTGCTGGTTTCCAGAGGAAATGTAACAAAAGCGGGTTGAACAATATATAAAAGGAATTTGTAGAGTATGTTAAATAATGCAGTTGTGTCTTGACAAGACGAAACGAATTTATTGCCATAAAAAATATAGCAGTTCACAAATTAATTGCAAACTGCTATCTTAAGAATTTTGTTTTTACTTTAAATGGGCAGTACCAGACTCGAACTGATGACATCCTGCTTGTAAGGCAGGCGCTCTACCAACTGAGCTAACCGCCCGTTTTTCTCACTTGTTTAATATAACATAGCTATTTGGAATTTTGCAAGTGTTTGGGAAAATTTTTTTGTATATGCTTTTAAGAACTATACTTACTCAGTACGAGCTAAACGCCCAGCTACCGCTAACAGCACTCAGGACTGAATATGCCTTCTGGTCAGACGCACGATCGCATTACTATCTGGTCTTTGCCATTTGTGGCGGGTGTGACAATGGTTTCCACTCGCAGCAGTAATATGACGTTGTTGGTGGCGGGGGGGTTTATGTTTGGAGGGCTGATGTTTGGCCCCGATTTGGATATTTACTCGCGTCAGTTTCAGCGTTGGGGGTTTTTGCGTTGGATTTGGCTACCTTATCAAAAGAGTCTGCGCCATCGCTCTTTTTTATCCCATGGCCCGATTATTGGTACGACTTTGCGAGTGGTGTATCTGACGAGTTTTCTGGTGGTTGTGGGGCTGATAGTTTTGGTGGTGTTTGCGAAGTTGGGTAATGTCGCTTTGAACTGGGGCGAGGTTTGGAGTGGTGTAGGGCGATCGCTCTCTCTCTATTATGGAGAATTTTTTGCTCTGTTTCTTGGCTTTGAAATTGGGGCGATGAGTCATTCTCTCAGCGATTGGACTGGTTCGGCTTATAAACGTTTTCAGAAACAAGGGATTCAAGGGTTACTTCCTAATGGCAAAATTAAGAAGCGTAAACCGACGCGGGGTGTAAAGGCGGTAAAAAAACGCAGAGGTACGCAGAGGTAAACGCAGAGGGCAGGGGAGGTTTTATGGAAGGTAATGAGTCTTTGGTGGCTTTGCAGGAGTTAATTGAGGTGGTGGCGAAATTGAGATCGCCTGATGGTGGTTGTCCTTGGGATTTGGCACAAACGCCTGAAAGTCTTACGCCTTACGTGATTGAGGAGGCTTATGAGGTGGTTGATGCGATTCAAACTGGAGATAAAAGTGCGATCGCTGAAGAGTTAGGTGATTTATTATTACAGGTGGTGCTACAGGCGCAAATTGCTAGTGAAGCTGGTGATTTTTCTCTGCAAGATGTGGCTAAGGGTATTTCTCAAAAGTTGATTCGTCGTCATCCTCATGTTTTTGGTGATGTGAAGGTGCAAAGTATGGATGAGGTACACCAAAATTGGGAAACTATCAAAGCGGCGGAAAAGGGAGAAACTCCAGAAGCGCAAAAACTTAGTGATAAACTTAGTCGTTATCGGCGTAGTCTTCCGCCATTAAATGCAGCAATGAAGATTTCTCAAACGGCTGCAAATGTTGGTTTTGAGTGGAATAATGTTGATGAGGTGTGGGAAAAGTTTCACGAAGAGTTAGGGGAATTTCAACAAGCTTTAGCTGAAGAAACACCGGCAAGACAAGAATCAGAATTAGGTGATTTACTATTTGCAATTATTCAAGTTGCGAGATGGCATAATCTTGACCCCAGTGCAGGTTTGCAAGGTACAAGTCAGCGATTTATTCAGCGGTTACAAAAAATGGAAAACGTTATTGAACGTCCGCTTACAGATTACAGTTTAGAAGAGTTAGATGCTCTCTGGCAACAGGCAAAAGCTCAACTTGGTCATTAGATAGGACTTGCTGAAAAAGTCTTTTGGTTAGGGCTAGGAGTCAGGAGTCAGGAGTCAGGAGTCAGGAGGAAGAATTAGAAGAAGAGAAGAATAGTCTTGAATCTGGTCAAGTAATAGGTTTTTGGTAGTTCCAACGCTTATTCCTTGCACCTGATTCACCTTTTTAACCTTCAAACTCTTGATATATCTAAGTTTTAGATTTATTCAGCAAGCCCTAGATAGTAACTGAATGTAAATATGTGTTATCCAGAATCAATGTAGAGACTTTTCATGGAACGTCTCTACATCATTGGCGGTGTCTAATGCTTGTTTTGCAAATTAGGTTCTGCTAAAAAATACAGTTAATACTATTCCCAGGATAATTACTCCACCACCCATCAGAAATGACCAGAAGCGGTGATAACTTTTGACAACTGTGCCATTTTCTCCTTCTAATTGGATTAAATCCATCCAAGGCATGATTCCCCGGCGAAACCAACCAATAGTTCCTACTTTTTGACCAATTAGACTTTCTACTCTTTTCATCCCAAACAGAAAATTACCAATTGGACCAAAACGGGAAGCATAGCGTAAATAAAGCATTCCGCTAGAGTCTTGGAGTTTCAAGTCAGAACCAAATTTATAACCAGCGTCACCTCGACCAATTAATTCTCCTTCTAAATTGGCAGGTTGTCCCCGCAAAGGACTAGCATAGGGATCTGACATTAAAGTGAGAATATCTGTAGTTATGGCTTTGCTGTAATCGGGGAACATCACAAAGGCTTTAATTAAAATTCCCATTCCTAAACCAACAAATATTCCTCCTCCCATCATCGCTGGGTTGCCAGTGGAGGATGCCAAAAATACACCGATAATTAAACCGCCAATAAAACCAATGGTTTCTGCACCATAAAGGATGATATCTAAGAAGAAATTGCCATAAAGTTTTTTCTTGTTGAGGGTTTTACCTTCGCCCATGACTCGTCCCATATCAAACTCAGTTTGTAAACCTAGTTGTTCGGAGTATGTACTGAGGGCGCGGACTCGTTTACCAGTCAGGGGATGAGTAGAATTTAATTCCATCCACCAACCCCAAGGATTAAACATATCCCATAAAAAAACGCGACCGATTTTTTGGGGGTCGGAAGAGATGCGGTAGGCTGTACCTGTGGAAGCTGCGGCTTTGTGGTCGTAAATTCCTAAAGCGCGAGTTCCTTCAATTAAACGGCTGGGTTCTTGGGCGCGTGAACCTTCTTCGACAATCCCATAGGCAATTTTAACTAGGGCGCGAGATAGTCCATTGGGGTTTCCTGTGGTTTCGGCAGCAAAGTGATCTGCAAAATATTCTCTGGTACGAGAAAGATATAACAGCAGGTATGTACCAATCACGTAAAAGATGTAAGCAACTAAACCGGCTGTTTCTAAAGCATCTTTGAGTTTGTTGTCGCCACCACCACGGGTAAATCTTTTGGCTGTGCTGTAAATTAGGTAGCAAATCTGCACTAACGTAGAAGCTACGGTCATGACGGCAAAGTCCCAATGGACTATATGCCCTAGTTCGTGGGCGTAGACAGTAGCAACTTCATCATCATCTAAGTAAGTAAAAAGTCCTTGGCTGACGACTAACCGGGCGCTGTTAGGTAAAGAACCATAGGTAAAAGCGGTGGGGTTTTGGTCGTCAATTATTCCTAGTCTAGGAATTTTGATGTTTTTTTGCTGGCAGATTTGGCGAATAATTTTCCCTGTTTCTGGGCTAAGGTTTTCAATTTCTGCTAAATTTACCCAACGAGTCTTGTAAAGCCAGTTTTGGCTTAAGTCCATAAGGAAGGGCGAGAAGAAAAAAGCAGCAAGATTAAATATTAAGGTAATACCAATGGCGATCGCTAGTCCAGCACCAGGATCACTACTGTCGGTAATCAATACTAGGCTTAAACCTAAAACAAAAACCATGCCAAATAGCAAGGTTATGGTGACACCAGATGCTAGGGCTAAACTCCCACCTACGCCCCCCATGGCCAAGCTTACCCCAGTTGTGACAGCCCTTCCAGCTTTGGACATTGTCCTCGATTCGGTTTCCGTTTGGGATAGTGAAGTCGGACGATTATCTCTTGCCCATTTCTGTACTTGTGGGTTATCACTCTTAATTAACTTTTGCCACACAATGGTAGCTTTTTCTATATCCCCAATGGCTTGATATGCTTTAACTAGAAACATTTGGGAAGTTAAATAATCTGGAGAACTGAGTTCTAGGGAATTTTGGGAAAATTCTTCTAGTAGGTAAATTGCTTGTTCATGATGCCCTTGCTTAAAAGCATCTAGCCCTGATTGTAATGACATAGAATCTCCGTGATCAAAAGGGTGAGATTTTTATCTATCAATACTCAATAAATACTGTACTTGTCATCAGAATTTCGCAAAATTTATGATTACGAAATATTGATAGGATAAAAAATAAATGTTTTTCAGATAGCCTACTGTTATTTTTGCGTATGAATACCGCTTCTGGTTTAATTGAAATTGCTCACAAAACCCGCCAAGCTGCCAGTAAACTGGGAGTTCTTTCAACTGAGGACAAAAATCAAGCTATTGAAGCGATCGCTTTGGCTTTAGAATCAGCACGAGAGGAAATATTGGCAGCAAATGTGGCTGATTGTCAAGCAGCGACAACCGCAGGAATCGCTAAACCCCTTTATAAACGGTTGCAGTTAGATGAACATAAGTTAAGGGATGCGATCGCTGGGGTGCGAGATGTTGGTAAGTTAGATGATCCTGTGGGTAAGGTGCAAATTCACCGCGAAATTGACACAGGCTTAATTCTCAAACGCATTACTTGTCCTTTGGGAGTTTTAGGAATCATTTTTGAAGCCCGTCCCGAAGCAGCAATTCAAATTGTTTCTTTAGCAATTAAATCCGGTAACGGTGTAATTCTTAAAGGTGGTAAAGAAGCTTTACGTTCTTGTGAAGCCATAGTTAAAGCCATTAAACAAGGATTATCTCACACGGCTGTTAACCCCGATGCCGTGCAGTTGCTAACCACCAGAGAAGAGATTTTAGAACTTTTACATTTAGATAAATATGTAGATTTAATTATTCCCAGAGGTTCTAATTCTTTTGTCCGGTTTGTACAGGAAAATACGCGAATTCCTGTATTAGGTCATGCTGATGGAATTTGTCATCTTTATGTAGATAAAATGGTTGATATTGCCAAAGCCATCAATATTACTGTTGATGCCAAAACCCAATATCCATCAGGTTGTAATGCTATTGAAACTTTACTAGTTCACAGCAGCATTGCTTCCGAATTTCTCCCTCAAGTTGCCGCAGCTTTACAAGCTGAGAATGTTGAATTAAGAGGTGATGAAAGAACTTTGGAAATTTTAAAGAATATTGGGGTTGCAACAGAAACCGACTGGAAAACAGAATACAGCGATTTAATTTTATCCATTAAAATTGTTGATTCTTTAGAAGCAGCAATAACTCACATTAGCGAATATGGTTCTCGTCACACAGAAGCCATTATTACAGAAGACTTAAAAGCGGCGGAAACATTCCAAGCTTTAGTCAATGCAGCGGGAGTTTATCACAATTGTTCAACTCGTTTTGCAGATGGTTTCCGTTATGGTTTCGGTGCAGAAGTGGGAATTAGTACCCAACAAATGCCACCTCGCGGCCCAGTTGGTTTAGAAGGTTTGATAACATATAAATATCAAATGTCTGGTGATGGTCATATTGTATCTAGTTACACGGGTGCAAATGCTAAATCATTTACACATCGAGATTTGGATTAACGAAGGCAGGAGGCCGTTTTTGTAACGGGGATTTATGCCCCTTACAAAAACTTTTCGCCTTAAGCAGAAGCAATTTTAGATTTTTCTAGTCAAGCTGATGTAATTCGCTGGTTAGAAAATTTCGATAAAAGTGGCTCGTAATCTGTAAAAAACTTGACATTTATGGTTATTTGCTGTACATATAGAAAATGTGTCGAGGTCATCGACACCACTCGTCAGAACCTTGAAAACCGCATAACTTCGTTGATTGGTGTCGATTGCTTTTGTAGTAAGGGTTTCGACTGTTGAAATAGGCAGTTTTTTATCAATAAGCACTACTTTTTTGTCAATAAAAAAAGTGGTGTCGATTTGGGTATCTGAAACTCTTGCTCTGTAAGGTTTATAGAAGTGAACTCTTTACAAACCCACTTCCCCGCAAGGGGATGGAAACGCTTCATTTATATTCAAACGTATTTTAGAAAGTGTATACTTTACAAACCCACTTCCCCGCAAGGGGATGGAAACATAAATGGGATTAATTTGACCAATAAGAACAAAATTGAATCTTTACAAACCCACTTCCCCGCAAGGGGATGGAAACCTTCAGCTTGCTTTTGCTGTGACATTTTTTCTTTAACTTTACAAACCCACTTCCCCGCAAGGGGATGGAAACCTCACTATTTGCGGTGATTGGAGCAACGTAGGTGTTTTGACTTTACAAACCCACTTCCCCGCAAGGGGATGGAAACATTTTCAGAACCATTGCTGAGGGTGTCACCATTTACCTTTACAAACCCACTTCCCCGCAAGGGGATGGAAACGATTATGGCAAGATCCTTAGGTGAGATCTTGGAAAAATCTTTACAAACCCACTTCCCCGCAAGGGGATGGAAACGCAGTTCCTCCTCCACTACCTCCACTCAGGGAAACAAACTCTCCTTTACAAACCCACTTCCCCGCAAGGGGATGGAAACACCAGAAGAAACATTGATATTTGTGGCGGGGGCTACTGCTTTACAAACCCACTTCCCCGCAAGGGGATGGAAACTTTTTGCCGCTTCTCTAAATGCTTTGGCAAGGTTCTCGGCCTTTACAAACCAACTTCCCCGCAAGGGGATGGAAACACAAGGGCTGCATTGTGTATCATAATTGAATTTGGGTTACTTTCCAAACCAACTTCCCCGCAAGGGGATGGAAACGTATCTGTTAGTCTCTGTCCATTCTTTATTTGGATCTACTTTCCAAACCAACTTCCCCGCAAGGGGATGAAAACAGTAATAAATTCATTTTCTAGCGCGAACAAAAAAGGTTGTAGTATCTTCCCAAACTCCTTGATCAGTTACTCGTTTTTCTATTTCTGATTTGTAATCAACTTGTAACTGATTTAATTGTTCGGGTGATATTTCTAGTAACAGTGGATTTCCTTTAAATATTAAATTTAAAAATTGACTAGATAATTCCTGATTACTGAAATTGCGATATCTTCCGCGTGGTTCAATTTTAATCTCAATATCTTTAAAACCTGCCTGTTTTAGGAATTTATGACACTTTTCAGAACTACCAAGTGGTGCGAGAATATGTGTCAAGGGTATGCCGAAAAATTTTGTACAGATATTCACATAAACAGATGCCATATAGGCAGTTTCAGGAGGACAAGTAAACGCAACAAATCCTCCTGGTTTTAGGAAGCGATGCCACTTTTTTAAACTGGCAAGAATATTAGCAAAATATACGATTGCTGAACAACAAAAGATGACATCAAAACTACCATCATTAAAATTTAGATATTCTGCATCTGCTTCAACAAATTCGATATTTTTTAATCCTGCTGCTGCAACTTTTTCTCTGGCTTGATGTAGCATTCCAGGAGACATATCTACACCAATTACATAGCCTTCTGAACCAACTTTCAAAGCTGCGGGAATGGCAACTAAACCAGTTCCAGTGGCAATATCCAGAATTTTCTGTCCTTGCTGAATTGGTATAGATTCAAGTAGAAGACTGGCTTCATGTGGATGATGAGTACCTTCTTCCTGATCATAGGCAGTTCTAGAATTAAAAAGTTCTATTATCTGCTGCTTATAATTATCCATAAATCCTCACTTTAGGGAAAACCAAAAAATAAATTACCCAAAAATAGTAGGGTGGGTTAGGTAGTCCGTAACCCACCATAAATTTAGGGGATAGTAATGGTGGGTTACGCTGCGCTCTAGCGAAGCCAGGCCCGCAAGGGCTTTACCCACCCTACAAATTGGGGATTTTTTTAATTGGAAGTCCCTTAAACCAAGGCTTTTAATAATGCTTGCAGTTTAAGTTGTACTTCAGCAAATTCTTTATCAGGATTAGAACCAGCGACTATACCAGCACCTGCATAAAGTCTAGCGCGATTACCATCAATTAATGCCGAACGAATCCCTACAATAAACTCACAATTACCAGATCCATCTACCCAACCCAAAGGTGCTGCATATAAACCTCTTTCAAAACTTTCATAACGGCGAATTTCTGTACAAGCAATATCTCTGGCTGCACCTGCAACCGCTGGTGTAGGATGTAATTGAGCTACAATTTTCAAAGGGTGAACATTATCAGGAACTACAGCGCTAATGGGTGTCCATAAATGCTGAATATTTGATAATTGTCGCAGACGTGGGGATAGAATTTGAGGAAATAAACCTAGTTGTGATAAACGTTGTTTAATAAAGTCTAGTACTAGTTTGTGTTCATGTTTTTCTTTAGTACTATTAATTAATTTATCAGCATTTTCTGCATCTTCTGTAGGCGTTTTACCTCTGGGGGCAGAACCTGCTAAAGCATCAGTAATTAATTGTTGATTTTGAATACTAATTAAGCGTTCTGGACTAGCACCAATAAAATTTTGTCCTTTGCCGTTACTTGTAGAAAAAACATAACAATTAGGATAGAGTTGCCGGAGATTATTTAATGACTTGAATAAATTAAAAGCATTGCTTGAACTGACATCGAGAATATCCGCTAAAACTATTTTTCTTAAATGATTAGCTTGGATTTTTTCTAAAACCGATAATACTGAATGTTTGAATTTATCTGGATTGGTAATATTCTTTTTGAGTAAGTTGACAGGAAAGATATCACTATGAAGTGAGTGATTTTCTAAAGATTGGATAATGTCAATTTTGGTTTTTATTTCTTGTAATATTGTTTGAATATTGACATCAGAATTAATAATACTATTTATGACTAAGGTGCAGCATTCATTTTTTATAGCTACTTGCAAATTTGGGAGGAAAATCGTCGCAGCAGGAAATGGATAATTGGGTTGGTGATGCTGTTCAAAAAAACTGAAGCAACAAAAGAAATGAATTCCGGTAAAGGGTTGACGGGTATTGCCAAAATGGATTACATTGCTTAGAGAATCTTTGATAAAGTACTCAGCTTTATTAAACCGCTCTTTACCACCAAGCTCTAATTTTGCTATAGCATCAATTGCCGCAATAGCTTCACCTTTACTTTTGTTTTCAAAGTAAAAATTTAAGGTATTTGATTGGGAAAATTTATCTAAAACAACTAAAGGATCAATTAAGTCAATCTCTAGAGAAATACTCACAATTTGCTGGGTACGATTTTCGCAGCACTTTTCCTGAACTGCTAACAGCAATTGATGCAAATCTTTATCATCTACAAAGAAACTGCTGCGAGATGGTGAAATTGTCATGGATGTGTAAGTTAATTTTTTTTAAGTTATCTTCCTAAAGCGTAATAAGTCATGGTCGTATTTCTATAGGTAGCATATTCAGTGACCATTAACCAGCCTCTGACTTGCTGGGTTTTGGGGTTTCCCAGAACTGATACTATTTTTGTCTGCAAAATGTAAAGCCAAGTTTTATGATCTTAAGGTTAACCAGCAATCACAAAATTAGCATTTTTTGGGAATTTACCAGCGTCAAATGTCTCGCAAGATTATAACATCTAAACTGAGCAGTAAATTTAGAGCAATTTAACTCATCACGGCTGATGACTCAAAATCAGATTTCTATCCCCAAAAATAAATTGTGGCTGGCAGCGATCAAACCGCCGATGTACAGCGTTGCTATTATGCCTATATGGGTAGGTTCAGCGGTAGCATTTGCAGAAACAAAGATTCTTAATCCCACAATATTTTCAATATTTATTGCAGCCGCAATTTTAATTCTGGCTTGGGAAAATATCAGTAATGATGTTTTTGATGCTGAAACAGGTATTGATAAAAATAAACATCACTCCCTTGTAAATTTGACTGGTAACAAGCAGTTAATGTTTTGGGTAGGAAATTTATGTTTAGGTTCGGGTTTGCTGGGGATAATAGCGATCGCTCTTTTACAACAAGACCCAACTGTAATTGGTATCATTCTGCTATGCTGCGGCTTGGGCTATATGTACCAGGGACCTCCCTTTCGTCTAGGATATCAGGGTTTGGGGGAAATTATCTGCTTTTTCGCCTTTGGCCCCTTGGGAATGTCAGCAGCATACTACAGTCAAACTCAAACTTGGTCAATCAATAATTTAGCAGTTTCGGTGATTGTTGGCATTGTTACTAGTTTAGTTCTATTTTGCTCACACTTTCACCAAGTTAAAGATGACATAGCTGCTGGCAAGCGCTCTCCTATTGTTCGCTTAGGTACTAAAACAGGTGCTAAAGTCTTAGTTTGGTTCACTGCTAGTATCTATCCTTTTAATCTTTTGTGCGTGGGATTGGGAATTTTTCCAGTTTGGACTTTGTTAAGTTGGGTAAGTTTACCCTTTGCATTCAAATTATGTCGCCACGTTTTAGAAAATCACAACCAACCAGACAAAGTGAGTAACTGTAAATTCATTGCTGTCGCTGTGCATTTCTGGAGTTGTTTGTTGTTGGGTGTAGGATTTATGCTGGGGTAATGAATTATCAATTTTCCTTTCGTCCGATTAATCACAAATTCACTCGTCCTCTAGTGACAAATCATGGAATTTGGGAAATCCGCGAAAGCATAATTATTCGTCTGATTGATATTACAGATAAAGTTAGTTGGGGAGAAATTTCTCCTATCAGTTGGTTTGGTTCTGAAACAATTGAACAAGCTTTAGATTTTTGTCACCAGCTACCAAAAGAAATTACATCAGAGATAATTTTGGCGATTCCTGATAACTTACCAGCTTGTCAATTTGCTTTTGAATCAGCCTTATCAAGATTAGGTGAGAAATCTGAATCTATCGATATTCAAAATCTCACCTATAGTGGTTTATTATCAGCAGGAGAAGCCGCTTTACATCAATGGCAAAGTTTATGGGAACAGGGATATAAAACATTTAAATGGAAAATTGGGGTAGATAATATAGCCAAAGAATTAGAAATCTTTAATTTACTAATTCAAAACTTACCCGATTCGGCAAAACTACGTTTAGATGCTAATGGTGGACTCAACTACAAAGAAGCAAAATTATGGCTACAAACTTGCGATAATTTCCAACCAAAAATAGAATTTATCGAACAACCTTTAGCTGTGAATCAATTTGCAGAAGTATTAGAATTGAGTAATTTATATTCTACAGCAATTGCTTTAGATGAATCTGTCGCCACTCTACAACAACTCGAACACTATTATCAACAAGGTTGGCGAGGAATTTTTGTAATTAAACCGGGAATAGCTGGTTCACCATCTCGGTTGAGAAAATTTTGCCAACAACATAATATTGATGCCGTATTTTCATCTGTATTTGAAAGCCCAATTGGTAGACAAGCCGCACTGCAATTAGCAGCAGAATTGTCTATCAATAATCGTGCTGTTGGTTTTGGTATTAACCACTTTTTTACACAACAAGAGTTAACCTTTCCTCAAAGTCTATGGAAAAACCTCTAGATTATTTACAGAAAAGCACAGATCATGATTGGTTAATTGGTTATAATAGCCAAGAATTTCAGCAAATAGCAAATGAATTATATTTAGAATTAACTCAATTATCGATAAAGAAAACACCACCAAAAATTATTTTAGCTGAACGGGAACCAGTAAGATTTTTAGCCAGCTTTATCGCTGCTTGTGCTGCTAAATGTCCCGTTTTTCTCTGTAATCCTGACTGGGGAAAAGATGAATGGCAACAAGTTTTTAATTTAGTCCAACCAGATATAGTTTGGGGAGTAGATAATCATTGTGTACAATCACCAAACACCAATTACCAATTACCAATTACTGATTCCATTATGATTCCTACTGGTGGTTCATCGGGAAAGATTAAATTTGCTATTCACACTTGGGAAACATTAACAGCTTCTGTACAAGGATTTACAGCATATTTTCAACTAAGAAAAGTTAATTCTTTTTGTGTATTACCATTATATCATGTTAGTGGTTTAATGCAATTTATGCGAAGTTTTATGACTGGCGGTAACTTAGTTATTGACACATTTAAAGAAGTAGCATTTTGTCAAAGAAATAATCTGAATTATTCAGATTATTTTATATCTTTAGTACCCACACAATTACAACGCTTGTTAGAAAATCCCCAATTAACTCAATGGTTATCTCAATTTGAAACAGTACTTTTAGGAGGTGCGCCAGCATGGGAGGAACTGCTAGAAAAAGCGCGATTTCATAACATTCGTCTAGCACCTACCTATGGGATGACAGAAACCGCTTCTCAAATTGCCACTCTTAAACCAGATGAATTTCTCAAAGGTAAAATTAGTAGTGGAAAAATTTTACCCCATGCCCAAATAACAATTCATCATCTTACAGGCAATATCAATATTCAAGCTAAATCCCTGGCTTTAGGTTACTATCCACAACTTTGGAAAAATCAAGATGATTTTTCTGTAGATGATATTGGTTTTTTAGATGAAGAAGGCTATTTACATATTAGCGGACGTAGTAGCGACAAAATCATTACAGGTGGTGAAAACATTTACCCAGCAGAAATTGAAACAGCAATTAGAAAAACTAACCTAATTATTGATGTTTGTGTAATTGGCATACCTGATAAACATTGGGGACAAGCATTAACGGCAATTTATATACCCAAAGACTCGAATACTTCTACCTTAGAAATTCAAAACCAACTCAAAAATCAAATTAGTAACTTCAAAATTCCTAAATATTGGATTTCCCTACCAAACTTACCCCGAAATGCCCAAGGTAAAATCAACCGTCAACAAGTTCAAGAAATTGCCGAGAATTTTCTGACAACCAAGTGATTAGAATTAGAAATTATACAATTTCTTCCCGCAACTTTCTTCTCTCAGCCCCCTCTGAGTCTTTACGATGAGTTTCCAACCAATTGCTGATATGATCAGGTAACTCTTGCTTCATTCTGCTATTGACATCAATACAAACATGACGAGTCATAGCTTTAGCAACTATTACCTCATCCACCGTAATTTCATAGGTAATTTCAAACTTATTCACGCCTATTTGTTGGGATAATAATCTAATCACTAGCTTGTCACCACAATACATGGGGCGAAAAAAATCTACATTAGTATGTACAATCGGAAAAGCTACAGATGGATTGGTGAAAAAAGTTTTCAAATTGATACCGATAGCTATTAGTGATTCCTCATAAGCTTCATGGCAAATTCCCAAAACATTTGCAAAATACACTACTCCAGCTGCATCAGTATCTTGAAAACGCACAACCCGGTGATAATTGAAAATCATAAGATCAAGATTCCCAAATCAAAACAAAAAGCAGGCAAAATGCCTACTATGATAATTTATTGTACTTTACTTACTGCACATTTTATTTAAATAGACCACCTTGTAAAAATCAAGAGATCTGCTGTGATGTTATGTGGATTATTGATTTAAAAAATGCTGTAGATCATTTCCTTGGATGCGCCTAAGTAGCCATCATGAAATGCGGATACTAAAACCCATGAAAATCTTTTCTGCCACTTTTTTCAAGTCAGATCGGCATAAATATCCCCACAGATAGAAATTACCCGCAGGATAGACCAGTAACAACTAGTAACGATTTAGGGTTTGCTGTTCGCGTAGCGTGCCGTAGGCATAAAAGTCTTTTCGTTAGGGGTTAGGAGTCAGCACTTCTCTTCTCCTGTCGGAGACACTACGTGAACGAGACGCTTCGCGAACGACTACGCTCAGTGACCGGAGGAAGAATTAGAAGCAGCTTTTGAATAGTTGCTTTGGGGGAAAAGTGATCAGTTTTTGATGGGTTTAATATCTATTCCTTGCACCTTCTTAACTTTTTTTACCCCTGAATCCCTCGATTTATCTAGGTTTTACATTTATATGCCTAACGGCACGCTCCGCGAACAGCAAGCCCTATTTAAGTAATGTGCAGAATTTTGTCAAGCTGGCAGCCTTTCAGCATTGAGCTTAAGCACTAGCCATTGACTATGCAGCATCTGTGTTTATGCAAACCAAATTAAACTCAAGCAGTTATATGGATTAGCCGTACACCTTCGCCCAAATGTTGATTCCCGTTCTGCTTAAAATACTGATACAAATTTGAACTAAATATTTCATCTTGATTTCATTTTTGGCTGTTAACTTATAAAGTAAGTGCAACAATCGCCTTGTAAATAACTAGTTATCTGGACAATTTTATTACTCAAGCTAAAAATCAATCACATAAAGGTTGAATTTCTAGCTAACTAGAGATTTTAAAATGAAATCAGGAAATATTTAGATGATCCCTATGCAACTTTCTACTCTCAAAAACAGTTTCTTGTCATTGACCTTGGTAGCGATCGCTTCTATTCCCAGCGGATTGTTAACAGCCTGTTCTACCAGCGATTCCCAAAACCAAGTATCAAACCCTGCCACTACTGCTACTGTTACTAATGACAAGCAACCGATGACTCATGGTAGTGGCATGATGAATCACAGCATGACAATGGATTTAGGCCCAGCCGATGCTAACTATGATTTACGCTTTATTGATGCGATGATTCCGCACCATCAAGGGGCAGTAGAAATGGCAAAAGAAGCACAGCAGAAATCGAAACGCCCTGAAATCAAAAAGCTAGCAGACGAAATTATCAAAGCACAAAACCGAGAAATTACGCAAATGAAACAGTGGCGTACAGCTTGGTATGCCAAAGCGGGAGATAAACCAATGGCTTATGATGCCAAAATGGGTCACATGATGGAAATGTCATCTGAGCAAATGCAAGCCATGATGATGAACATGGACTTAGGGGCAGCTGATGCAGAATTTGACCTGCGCTTTATCAACGCCATGATTCCGCACCATGAAGCGGCTTTAGTAATGGCAAAAGATGCCTTGCAAAAGTCTCAGCGTCCTGAAATTAAAACCTTGGCTGAAAATATTATCAAATCCCAAGATGCAGAGATTAACCAAATGAAACAATGGCGCAAAGCTTGGTATAACAAATAGACAGATTTGGGAAAAAATATAGAGATGTTGAATGCAACATCTCTACAAGAGTTCTGCATCATCAACTCGCCTTCGTAAATTCGCAAAAGTATTGATTAATACCAGATTTTTGCTATTTTACTTATTCAACTAGTGAAAATAAATCTGCTCCAGTTTCACCAGCGGCTAAAACAAATAATCAGCATGGGGCATCTAAAGGTGGTCAAGTTGTAGAAACAGGAAAATATCATTTAGAATTTGTTGCTGGCAAAGAAGCCAATCAAACTCATATAGATTTATATTTGCAAACAAGCGATAATCATGAAGCCGTACCTGATGCCAAAGTAACGGCTCAAATTCAACTTCCAGATGGAAAACAAAAGTCAATTCTATTAACCTATGATGCTAGTGGTAAGCATTACAAAGCAAATTTAGCTGAAAATATACCTGGTCAGTATCAAGTGAAAATCACTGCGGATATTAAAGGTGAAAAGGTGAACGGGCGATTTAATTTTAATCTGTAATTTTTTAGTTAGAGAATAGTTATGAGGTCAATCCAAAATCCAAAATCCAAAATGGTATGAGAATCCTACTAGTCGAAGATGAACCAGATTTGGGAGCAGCTATTAAACGAACTCTTACCCAGCAGAAGTATTTGGTTGATTGGGTACTAGATGGTAATGATGGGTGGGCATATTTAGAAAATAAGTGGACACAATACACCTTAGCTATTTTCGATTGGATGCTACCGGGAATTTCAGGTTTAGAGTTGTGCAAAATGCTCCGTTCTCACAAAAGCCCCCTACCTGTATTAATGCTAACAGCTAAAGACAGAATGGAAGATAAAGTTGCCGGGCTGGATGCAGGGGCTGATGACTATTTGGTTAAACCATTTGGTATGGCGGAATTACTGGCTAGATTGCGTGCATTGCAGAGGCGATCGCCCCAATTTCAGCCCCAGGAATTAACTGTTGGCAATCTGACTCTAGATTACGGCAACAATATGGTTGTGAGTCAAAACACTGCGGGGAATAAACAGGAGATTTCTCTGACTAATAAAGAATTCCAGCTACTAGAGTATTTTATGAAGCACCCGAACCAAATTGTTACCACCGAGCAAATTCGCAATCAGCTTTGGGAAGTAAGTGCAGAACCAGTTAGTAATGTGGTAGCTGCTCAAATGCGTTTGCTGCGTCGTAAACTAACCAGTAGCGGTTGTGAGAATGTGATTGAAACTTTACATGGTACGGGATATCGTTTCAATTTCACGCCATGAATCAGAATAATCTATTTCAGCAAACCCGTCAGCGTTTAGCGTTGTGGTATGCCCTTGTTATGGCTTTGATTTTAAGCCTGTGCGGTTTCGGTATCTACAGAGCAATTTCCCATGCCCATTGGATGACATTAGACCGAGAATTGGAGTCTGTTGCTGGAACACTGCACGACAGTATAGAACTTAAATTACAACAACCTGGTCAATTTGAACCAGTTATCCAGCAGCTTTTACCTAATATTTGTGTGGTTGATAAAAGCTGCATTCAAGATCAGTTAAATTTTAAACGCCATATTTTAAGCGCCATCAATCAAGGTAATTATTATGTACGATTTTTCGATAACTCCGGACGTTTGATTGCTATAGCAGGAACTTATCCAGAAGGATTATCTCAGATTTTTAACAAGGAACTTTGGCAAACTCTCAAAGATAGTAAAGGAAACTTCTACCATCAGATTTCTTTTGTTCTGCACACCCAAGAAAATCTTGATTGGGGTTACATTCAAGTAGGCCGAAGTCTGGCAGATGTCAATAGCTATCTTGTGGCTGTAAAACTCACTTTAGGATTGGGATTACCAATCATCATGCTTCTGGTTGGTGTTGCTAGTTGGTGGTTAGCTCTTTTAGCAATGCAACCGATTTATCAATCATATAGACAAATTCAACAATTTACAGCAGATGCCGCACACGAATTGCGGACACCTCTAGCAGCAACACAAGCGACGGTGGAATCAGCACTTTTGATGCCGCAATTGGATGAAATAGAGGCGCGGGACATTCTGCAAACTCTACAACGTCAGAATCAGCGACTCACAACGCTTGTGACAGATTTATTACTGCTGAGTCGCTTAGATAGTCAACCTGTGCCAATGCAATGTGACATCTGCTGCTTGAATGATGTTGTTGATGACTTAATAGAAGAATTTGCAGCATTAGCGATCGCTGCTAGTGTAACACTGACTTCTTCAGTCCGGCTATCAATTCCTGTGGATGTCATTGGTAATGCAGATCAGCTTTATCGCTTGTTTTCTAATTTAATTATCAATGCAATTCAATACACACCACAGGGGGGAAAGGTAACTGTTTGCTTAGACTGTGCTGATAATTATGCTGTGATTCAGGTTCAAGATACTGGTATTGGGATTCCGCAACAGGAACTAACTCGGATTTTTGATCGTTTCTATCGAGTGAATAGCGATCGCTCTCGTCGTACTGGTGGTTCTGGTTTAGGATTAGCGATCGCACAAGCAATTGTCCAGGCACACCAAGGTAGCTTAGATGTGCAAAGTGAATTTGGTAAAGGTAGCACTTTTACTATTAAGTTACCCTTCGATATCCGTCCACTTGATAAGTAGTGATGCAAAATAAATTTCACATTTATCAGAGGGAACAGGGAACTCTTAACAGATCAGAAATTCAGAGATTTCTGTGTTCCCCAAAAATATGCAATTAATTTTGCTCAGGTACTTAACTTTATTGAAAAATAAGCAGTTTTTATGACACAGATAGTATTTTCTTAGCTACTGTTGACGATACAGGCATCACTGATAACCGATTTCCTGGTCTAACCAAAAGTAGCTCATCGGAGCTAAATTTTCCTTTGAGTATTGATAGTGGGATGGGGTGAGAGAAGGTTTCCACAAATTCCACTGCTACTGTTTGCCAACGGGGGGATTCAGGATTTGATTTTGGGTCATAATATTTACTCGTTGGTTCAAATTGTGTCGGGTCAGTAATACCTGTTTTGACTATACGCATCAACCCCACAATACTGGGAGGGTTAGAATTAGAGTGGTAAAAAAAAGCTAAGTCTCCTAACTTCATCTGACGTAGAAAGTTACGAGCCTGATAATTTCGCACACCGTCCCAAATAGTCTCATGCTGTTGTTGCAGGTCAGTAATACTATAAACTGCCGGTTCTGATTTCATTAACCAATAATTTGCAGAATTCATTAAGAATATGATGAATATTGAAGATTAGCGATTGTCTAATTATTTTCCTCATCTATTCAGATATTTAAATCACGTAAAGCCAGACGAATTTGCTCCAAACGTCTGCGGTTAACACCAAGGTCTGACTCTCCCACGCGAGATGCCGAGCGAATGTGAATTACTGACTCATGGGCTGGTAAATAAAACTCTACATCATCAACAAATTTGAAAATGCGGCTTTTAGAAAGAGCATGGATATAATTATCTGTCTGTTCTATCACCTCTGTCCGGGGAACGACCGTGAGAACCTTTAGTAAGGTTTCTCGTGCTTTATCACGGTCTACATGATAGGGAATCGGGTCAATGGAGTGCTTTACATCAGCGTTTTGACTGACAACACAGTTATTGGAAGTTGGGCAAGGAGTAAGATAACCTTCTGTCCAAGAAGTCGCCCAAGTAACCGTAGGAATTGAGAGGGTTAAGAATATGACGAAAGTTATTCTTACAAGAAGTTGCTGTAGGAGTTTTAGAAGAGACATGGGACTGGTTTATGGTTTCACACTACACCGTATCATCCATCCAACCACACTCACAATCCCAGTGAACCCGTGAAACATAATCTCGGTCGAATTCAGCACCACATTGGGGACAAAACCCTGTAATATCGTGTCCGCTTAAAAGTCCATCGCTTTTTTGTTAATTGAGTGGCAATTCCCTGACGACGGTAAGCTGGTTGCACATAAGCGCCCCAGATGTATCCATCGCAGCGTTCTCTCCTTTTCATGATATTTGGATACAATCCAGAAAATCGTTGACAACCGACAGATTCGACATTTATCTCATAAGTAGGTCGGCGTTAAAAATTGTTGTTATGACAAGGCAGCTATGCTGGAGGGAAAAGGTTTTTAGACTTTTATTTTCGCGGCGAAGATGATGGTGCAATATAGGAGTAGATGTGTTCGCCCTGGCGTTAAACCTACTTTTCAGATATATAAATTTTTAGATTAATAATTTCTTTCAAACTGCTACAGTAAGTTAGCAGTGCATAGATAAAAGTTACAATTCCTATCATTTCCAACAATTCTTCAATCACTATGCCAATTGTTGTTATTATTTCACGCCTACCAAAATATTCTCTTAAAAGCCCATTTACCATTTCCATACCCAGAGATCCGCTTACATAAAAAGCTGCGGCAAGGAAGAATAAATATTGAGTTTTCTTAGGTAAATCTAGGAAAAATTTGAAATATTTAAATCCAAAAAATATAACCGCAGGAATCCCAAATATAACCCAGGTGTGAAAAAATATTGGGCTTAAATTAAATTGTTCTCTTAGGGATGGAATAATCAAAATTTCGTGGAAGCTAAAGGCTTCATCTAGGCTGAAAAAAAGAAATATTAAAGATAAATTTTTCCAATAACTAAAATACTTATCTGTCTTTTTAATTGAAGTAATTACTGCTAGTAATCCCGAAGAAAATAATAATATGAACGATGAATACCAAGCCGGGATATTTAACTCTGCATCCAGGCTAAAGAGATCGTGAAACCATTTTGAGCTTGGAAATGGGAACTCGGAAACCCAGAAATAAGCACTTATAACGCCAGTTAGGGTAAGACATAAAATTATAATAATTAAAAGTTGTGTAATTTTTTTAGCAGAGATATAAATTGGTAACTCTACATCAGGAGTAGATGGCTGCGGCATATAAATCTTTTAGTAATATCCTTAACATTAACACAAAACTTTCAAACTGAAAAATTACTTAGATGAGCAATATTAACCGTATAAATTAGCATATGTTTTATTGTTACTAGAGTTGAGACTAGTACCACAGGGTGGAAATCAAAAGTCAAAATAAATACAGTATGAGCTTTTTAGAGATTTGGAATAGTTGGTTTATTTACGCCAACTTGTACTAGTTCCCAGTGCTATAGAGGTTGATATATATCTTCAGAAGCAGGATTGAGGTAAGGATGATGCACGTCAACTAGGTGCTGTGCAAAGTGTTCGTCAATAATCTGTATCCGCTCTTCAATGGCATTTTTACCTTTCTCCCAAGCTTCTAACAAAGCATTTGCGACGATTTGACAACGGTTTAGCCCAAAACTTTCCTGTGCAGCAAATTTGTGGCTTGGTTCTTCGGCTAAACTCAATCCGGGAGCTAAAAATTTGGTAAATAAGGGTATTTCTGGCTGAAAATGACTTTGATGCTGTTTATAAACGGCTTGAAGAATTTTGTGAATTATGGGGTAATCTTGTCTTTCAAAATGAAGTACACCTGCATCATAACGCCCGTATGCAGAGGGATTATAGAGAACCTGAAAGCTAAAGGGAATTTCTGTATTATTTAGTTGTTGTGTCAAACTCTCCATGAGAGCGATCGCACCTGCTGGCGTAAAATTAAAATAAATCCGTCCTACTCCTAAATCAGCATTTGGTGTCTTTGGGCGTTCTTGTCCGACATTACTAACCGCCATGTAACAGCCATTTTGTAAGCGATTTTTGGGCATCCATATAGCAATAGAATCACCCACTTTGGGAGACTTTTGACGAGATTTGAGATAGCATTCTGGCTCAACATACAATGTCAAACCACCTTTAGTTACAGCTATACTCCTATCAGGTTCTAATCGTAACACTTGCCAATCAGGGTCATAGTGACCATTTCCATGATTACTCTGGTGAAGTTGCTCATAAAAATCCCAATCAATTCCCAAACTGGAATTTTGATCTAAATTGGGCGACTTTGAGAAATTAATAGCATCAGCATTCACTGCTAAAACTGTTTGTAGCGAACCATTATAATAAATACCGTGCAGAAAATTACGTAGTAGTAAAGCCAGATATTTCTGTTGTAAAGCTGGCGAGTTTTGTTGAAATCTATTTGCTACTGTAGCTGGCAAAGAAAACGGTTGATAATTGGGATGATGAATACAAAAGTTAGACTCTATCTGGATATTAGTAGCAATATCAAACAAAGAATTGATGATTTGATTAGTAGAATCATCTAGCATTAATTAATTTGCACCTCAAAATTTATTGACAATATTAACAACCACGCAGACGAGTTTTTTCGTAAAAAATTTGCACTAATTGCTGTCCTTTTTCTGGCTTCGGTAGTTTTTCAAATCCGCTCACAGATTGAAGAATTTCTGATTCCGAAGCACCAAAAATAGTCAACACAGCTTGTTCAGGCATAATTAATAAACTTTTGGCGACTTCGAGCATACACAGGTTGGTATTATCAAAATATTTACGGTTGTTCATCATTTCTTGAATTTGATGAATTAGTGCCAAGCCCGTAAATTGAATAACACGCACAATAAAGTTGTGATTATAGTCTAGAATCATGGGGAATCCATGAAGATAAGAGCGAATAATAGCCAATATTGAAGGTTGAATAACTTCCAGCGGTATCATCGCTAAATGCAAAGATTCTTCTAATTCTAGAGTAGGATCTACGATCAAACTCGAAAGCCAAATTTTGACGTAGCTTGCTAGTATAGTTCCTAAATCAAAAGCTGGATCTCCCCAAGCGCAAGCTTCCCAGTCAATCAGCCGTACTAAACAATTATCTAGCTGCTCCCAACGAGAGTGAACCAAAATATTATGCAATTGCAAATCGTTGTGAGTCAAACAACAAGGATTCCATTCATAGGCCAAGTCTGCAATTGCAGATTCTAGACTTTCGTAACACTGATAAAGAGCATGAAATTTGAGTGCTTCAGTGGGAATTGTACCAAAAATCTCTGAGCTAATTAAGCCTATACCTTGAGCAGGATTGTAAAAATTATAGCGAAACTGTCCTTGGGGAGCAGTTTCCATAAAATTACGATACTCTCGCTGTTGAAAAGTTGTACGATGTAACCCTGCTAATGAAGTACCAATAGCTGTAGCAATTTCTTTAGGGAAAATACTATTGTTTTGATAAAATTTCCCTAGTTCCACATATTCGCTTAAATAGCTACGGACAAGGATAGAATTTTCTTCATCAAAATTAAGTACTAATGAAGCGAGCGCGGAAATATTACCAAGAACTGGAAACTTCTGCAACAATTGGTGAAACAGCCATTCATTATAAAACTCATCATGACTACTACCCAAATCAATATGTCGTTTTTGTTTCACTAAAAGTTTGTGATTATCTGTTAAAGTTACCAGTAAATTGCGATTTTTTCGGTTAATTTCTAGTAACTCAGATGCATATGATGCGCTATCTTCTGCGCTACACAGACCTACCTTGTGCAGATACTGGATAACATTTTGAGAAGACAGTGATAATAACATTTATTATTTCCTAGTTTCTTAAATTGATTGATCAGAGAATTACCTATACCGAAATTGACTTAGCGCCATTAGTACAAGAGTGATACCAAAAAAAATACGAAGATCAAGAACTATTTCTAATATCTACTAATATCTTATTTGTGTTAATCAAACCTGCCAAAATGGCAAAATATACTTTATCTTTTCTTTAAACTCTAGTGAAAATAACATAGAATTTTTACACTATTTAAAATTCTAAATCTGGTATGCAGTACTCCTAACTGATTGGTGATAGCTTGCGTGGCGTAAGCCATACTGACTTGTGGAGACAGGCAACAACGGGCAGATTTGATCACATATCATTTAGAACTGCTACATATATAGGAATCCGGTTTGGTTTCTGATAGCTTGCGTGGCGTAGCCATATTTACTCGTAGAGGTAGGGAACAGGGAACAGGGAACAGAGAAGAAGGAATCAAGGTATACGGAGTTCTGTAAGCGCAAAGCGCAGGCTGCGCCAACAAAATTCAAATAGGAGTCCTATATTTTTGTAGTTAATGTTATTGGCTCGGAAGTATTTATCTGTTAAGGATGTTGACTTCGGTTGAGCAAACATAACAATCCTATTTGATTTATGATAGCTGGCTAGGTGTAGCCATATTTACTCGTTAAGGCTGTTAACAGAAAATAAACTAGGTAAAGGTGTAGCCGTTAGGAATCCCAACGGAGAAAAAGATACACTTAGGGTTTATAGTATGAAAAATTCATCTGTATGGTGACTAGATTAAGCTCACTATATTACACCGATACTTTAGCGATCGCAAGTTTTGTTACAACTACCATGTATGTCATCACTATGTAATTTGTAACAAAAGTAATTTTCTCCGCTGCTAAAACAAAAGTACTCATATAATTACTGGCATCAGAGAGATGTAACTTTTGACTTAAACACTGTTACGGACTGAAAATAGCAGGAGGTAAGAGGAACTAAAGTTTTTTATGCGTTACTGTGAACGCCGTTGATGAGGGTTTGAGGAAGTCTAGATCACAGGAACAGGCTACTTAGAGACAATAATTTGATTGACCATCACTGCTAATGTGAGCATACCAAAAATAATCATCAATCCCGCCGGCATGAATTTGCGTGTTTTGGCTAGTCGCAACGCAAAGAAAACTACTAAAATACCAGTGATAACAGATGCTAAAGTCAAACCCCAAGTTTGCCCCTGGAGTTGACAGTAAGCAGAAAAAATTAGTAACAAACCGCTAATGCCACCACTTAATAACGAAACTTTACTTTTAGCCTGAATGTAGCCAATGATGCCACCTACTAACGATAAAATGCCGTAGCCAAAAGCGGCAACTATACCTAAATTCATTGTTACAACCTATGTAGATTTGGATTTTACTTTCAGAGTCAGCAGAAAATTACAGTTGATTGATGGATAATCAAGCGATGCCTACGGCACATACTTCGTCTTATACCAAAGTTCAATTCCTCCAGCGTCAAGCTGCCTCTCTTTTACTTTACCAATCCGTTCTCAAAGGCGAAGTAGCGATCGCATTTCTTGAACTGTTACAAGCGATACGTTACACTGACGCAGATGGGCGAGACTGTCTCAAAGCCTACGGTAGCTATTTCCAAGCATTAGCTGCCAGCAATCAAACTTGGGAGGAATACTTAATCAGTCAAATTCTCATCGCTGATAACCCGTTTAGTAAATTGGCTCAACAGCGAGAATTTGCTCATTTACCCCCAGCTTTAGTAGCAGCCGCCCAAAATGATTTACAAATATTGCAAAGTCTCTATGAATGTAACAGCGCCATCTTAAGCGAGTGGGTGCAAATTGTCGCTCATTTACCAGTTTCCCCAGTCGTGTGGTATCAAGAGCCAGAAAGAGGAGGATTTGATCAGGGTTTGCGGGCTTCTCTTCCTCAATTAGAAACTTGGGCTGATGCTGTAGAAGATTTAGCAGCTTATTATCGACAATATGGAACAGGTTTATTTGCCGAATACCGCGCTTTTCGCTGGCAAGCAGGGCAGTTTGTGGGTATCCGCTACGCTGATACGGTAAAGCTAACTACACTGGTGGGTTATGAGTGGCAAAAAGATGCTCTGTTAAAAAATACAGAATTTTTATTGTCAGGAGAGGCAGCACTGCACGTATTACTTTACGGTAGTCGTGGTTCTGGCAAATCTTCCTTAATCAAAGCTTTGTTAAACGAATATAGTCACAGAAACCTCCGCTTGATAGAAGTTGCCAAATCAGAACTGCAAAATTTACCCAAAATAGTCGAGCATTTGCGGGGAGTACCACAGAAATTTATCATCTTCGTTGATGATCTTTCCTTTGAAGAAGATGACGATGCCTTTAAAGCCCTAAAAGTAGTTTTAGAAGGCAGTTTAACCGCTAGACCCCAAAACACAGTTGTTTATGCCACTTCTAACCGTCGTCACTTAATTCGGGAGTATTTTAGTGATCGACCTACCCCCAAGGATAATGAGGAAGTCCATGCTTGGGATACAATGCAGGAAAAGCTGTCATTTAGCGATCGCTTTGGTCTGACTTTAACCTTTGAAGCCGCAGATCAAAAGACTTATTTACAAATTGTTCAACATTTAGCAGCACAAACAGGCATTAATCTCACTCCCTCAGATTTAGAATACCAAGCTTTGCAATGGGCAACTCGCCATAATGGACGTTCTGGCAGAACAGCACGTCAATTCATTGACTTCTTAAAAGCAGAGTTAGCTTTGTTTGGTGAAAATAACAATAGCCTGTAGTCAACTTACTAGTGTAGGCTAACAGAAATAACTAATCAATAAAAACCTGTCCAAAAAACTTTTATTGTCAATATTCTGGTCTTCTGCTTTCTTGCACTAGTGACAACAATTTTTAACTACTAACAGAGCAATATTATGCAAACATACAGGAGGAGATAGGGGACAAACAGACTTTATATCTGACTTGGCAAAAAAATTGTACTTCCAACCATATAGTTAATAAAATCTGAGCAGTAATGACATTAGTAAAACATAATTCTGAAAACTTTAATACACTAAGAACAAGCAAGATGCAATCAGCAATAATAAGTAATCGCTTAATTCTAGGTATAGCCGCCTTTAGTGTGAGTTTTGGTCTAAGCCTCGTCCCCAACTGGGATTTTACTAAAGCCTTAATCACAGGTATGATTACTGTATTAGCTACTTATTCATCTGCCTTATTTGTTGATAAACGGCGCAGAAACTATGAAATGTTAGTCTTAAGTTCTCTCCATAGAAAAATTAGAGAACGTGAAGGATTAAAATCTCGTATTGCTAGAGAAATAAAACAAATAGAAGAGCATCGTACTATTCTCTATAGCGAATCACAACAACTGCAAAATCAAATTGCCGAATGTCGTAATCAACGAGATAGTCTCCATCGAGATTTAGGGACTTTTGCAGGACAAAAAAAGCAATTAGAATCAGAAATTAGTATTTTAAACACTGAACTTCATAATCTAGAAAATAGTACAGAAGAATTGAAAAATAACTGTTCTACCCTATCGGCAGAAAAACGCCGTCTAGAATTGAATTGTCATAGTTTACGCGCAGAAATAACCCAACTACAAACTCAAGTAGATGCCTTTCAAGAAGAAAAACAGGAAATCGAAAGTAATTTAACTCTTTTAGGTAGACTCAAACCCCAGCTAGAAGAAAAACTATATGAATTACGAATTGAACTGCAAGAACTAGAAATGCAGATAGTCCAAGAAAATAACTTACTTATCGATACAAAAACAACTAGAGAAAATTTAGACAATAACTTAATTTCTTTACAGAACCAGACAGCAGCGCAACAAGCAGAACTCAACCAAATACAAAATCAAATTTCCTTATTGCAAAGCGAACGTGACTCGTTACAAAGTCAAGTTTGGGAATTACTCCAACAAATGGACACAATCAATCAAGAAACAGGAAATGAAAATACACAAGAAGATGATATTGACTTGTTTCCTTTTGATCAATTACTTGAACCTTTATCACCTATAGATTATGAACCCAACACCTTAGATAATTTACCCACAGAATGGACTGATTTTATGGAAAATCTCCCAGCATATGAAATTCAGGTATTAAAAGCCATAGTTGAGCAAGATAATCCCAAGCCTATCATTAAACAAATTGCCGAAGCAAACATCACCATGCCAAATCTATTAATTGACTCCATCAATGAAATTGCCAATAATACTATTGGGGAACTAATTATCGAAACGGGACAAGAAATTCCCGTGATTTATCAAGAACATATTCCCAACGTTAAAAAAGTAATAGCAATCTATGAAAAGCCTAGTAACTAAATTTATTTTATTCAATTAAATAATTTTCTCTAAATAATAAAACTGAATCAAGCAAAAGTTAGTAGTCAGAGTTTTAGCCCTATTAAACCTGGCAAGAGAGAGATAAATTGCTCACCACGACAAAAAATATCTTGCATTTAATACTAATTATAAAAACTAGACACCAAAAGACTTTTCCGACTGTCACCTGCTATATACTGGCTATTTACATAAGCATTGAAAATTGATTAAAATCAACTACATGATAAAACCAAAAATTTCAAAAAAAGTATCCACCGCTTTAATTAACTCCCTTGGTGCAGGAGTAGTCCCTAGAATAGGAATTGAACATATAGCAGTAGGTCGAGAAAAAGAGCTTAATAGCCTATTAAACAATCTCAACGATATTGCCGAAGGTGTAGCCGCATTTAGGTTTATAATTGGTAACTACGGCTCCGGTAAAAGCTTCATGTTGCAAATGATTCGTAACCGTGCAATGGAGCAAGGATTTGTAGTGGCTGATGCTGATTTATCCTCTGGACGTAAACTAGCAGGAAGTAACAATGAAGGTTTAGCAACCTATCGAGAATTAATGAGTCGTCTCGCCACAAAAACTCGTCCTGACGGTGGTGCTTTAATTTCTATTTTAGAAGGATGGATTAATAAAATCCAGCAAGAAGTAGCTAAGGATCAGGGAATAAATCCCAATGACGAAGGTTTTGATCAGCAAGTAGAAGCAAAAATTAGAGAAGTAGTTCACTATATTGAAGACTTAGTTCACGGCTTTGATTTTGGTACGGTAATTATTGCTTATTGGCGCAGTTATCGTTTAGATGATGATGAATTAAAAAATGCGTCTTTGCGCTGGTTGAGGGGAGAATTTAATACCAAAACTGAAGCTAAAGCCGCATTAGGAGTAAGGGTTATTATTGATGATGATAGCTGGTTTGATTATATCAAACTCTTAGCTAAATTTGTAGCCGAAATAGGCTATAAAGGAATGTTAATTTTAATAGATGAAGCCGTCAATTTATATCAAATATCCACTACAGTTACTCGTGAAAAAAACTACAATAGACTGTTATCAATGTTCAACGACACCATGCAATGTAAAGCCGAAAATCTGGGCATTTTCATTGGGGGAACAACTAAATTTTTAGAAGATCCAAATCGGGGACTGTTTGCTGATCAAGCTTGGCGTAGACGGACAAAAGAAAGTCGTTTTTCAACCCAATCTGGCGTACAAGAATATATGGGGCCAGTCATTCGACTCAATCCTTTAACTGAAACAGAAATCTTCACACTTTTGCAAAGATTAACAGAAATTCATGCCCTCAATTTTACTTATGAAAAGACTTTAACAAATCGAGAATTAAAGGAATTTGTCCAAGAACTTATCAGTCGTTTAGGTGCAGAAGCTTTACTAACACCAGGAGAAATTATTCGGGATTTTATTAGTGTCTTGAATCTTCTCCATCAAAATCCAGAAATTAAATTTACTGAATTGATTCATGGTTCTAACTTTAAACCTACTACTGTAGGTGATAGTGAAAATACAGATGGAGATGCAGCCGAATTTAGTTTGTGATTAAAGCATTTTTTTTAACTTCTAGTAATTGGTAATTCTAGCCAATTGCTAATTTCTTCAGCTAACCAATCAAGTTCTAGAGTACTGATAGCAAAAGTATTATTTTCACCAGTATGAATTTTATACTTTCGCATTCCTGACCAGATAATTAAACAAGCTTGAGGTTTATTATTGTCGTAAGTATGAGTTAGCTCTAAACGAACAATATATTTTTTCAGACTAGGAAGTGGATGATGTCGCTCAATTCCAAACAATTCATAATATGAAGAAATGTGTGTCCTATTGATATGCAGGATTTTATTCCCAAAAAAGCACATACATATGACAAAAAATAATATTAACAAACTAATTGGAATCAGCAAAGGTGAAATCATTCTAAACATCGGCAAAAGCATTAAAAATGAAAGTGGTAAAACTACCTTACAATACCAAGAAAACATCATCACTATTTTTGAAAATCCACCCACCGGAGGGATGATAATTTCCAGAAAATCAGCATTTTTATGCAAACTCACTTTACTCCCGAATGGTTTTACTAAAACTGAATTAGATATCTTGACTGGAGTCTGAGTTTTATTTTTCGGTAGTGCTAAAGCTTGTAAAGCCTGTTCAGCAGAAGCCAATCTTTTACTCAAAATAGGTTGTGTCATCTTCCGCAACCAACTGCTAAAACCCGGACTAATATTAGCCGCTGCTTCAAATTTAATAACTAAATCTTGTTGTGGTAAATCTGCTGGATGTTCACCTGTTACTAAATAAATTAAAGTTGCACCCAAACCATAAAGATCAGAAGCAGGAGTAGCTTTACCATTAAATTGTTCAGGGGGCATATACCCATAGCTACCAACAACAGTCATTGTGCTGTTTGTTCTAGCAATAGTTTGCACTGAGCCAAAATCTACTAAATAAACTTCTCCGACGCTATTACCAGAGCGATTTGTCAACAGTATATTACTAGGCTTGATATCGCGGTGAATTACAGGTGGTTGACGACCGTGTAAATATTGAAGAATGTCTAGTATCGCTGTCGCTAATTGTTTGACTTCTTCCTCACTAAAACTACGTCCTGCTTTCAGTTGTGTTTCTAAAGATTCAGCGGGAATATAACTTTGTACGAGCGCAAATCCTTTGTAGTCAGGGTTATCTAACTCAAAGTAGTCTAGGTAACGGGGAATTGCAGGGTGCGAGATGGTTTTGAGAGTTTCGGCTTCACGTTCAAACAGCTTCAAGTCGTGCCATTGAAATTCATCATTAAATAAAAGTAGTTTCACTACTACTAGTTCCTGGGTTTGCAAATCACGAGTCAACAGCGTCTTCCGTCCTGCTTTTTTGCCCAGTTGCTGCTGTACTTCGTAGCGTTCGCAGAGCGTCTCTTTGGCAAAATCACCTAAATCTTGATTTGTCATTTGGCAGTTTTTTAGAACTTTTTTATTTTTAGAAGTTTACTCCTTGTTACTAGATTACTGTAAGCTTACTTAAACTGCCAACTAGCATCAGACTCAGTGTTATTTCAGGAATTATTATTACATCTGAAATCCCAAATTAGTATGAGTAACAGCACTTTTTCTAGACTTGCACCTTTCATTCAAGAATATATTTATCTTCACAATTGGACAGAATTACGACCAGTGCAAATTGCAGCTTGTGAGGTGATATTTGAAACCGATGCTAATTTACTAGTTGCTGCGGCTACAGCTGCGGGAAAAACCGAAGCTGCATTTTTACCAATTTTAACTTTATTACACGAACAACCAACTGCTACAATAGGTGCATTGTATATTAGTCCTATCAAAGCTTTAATAAATGACCAATTTGAACGCCTTAATGACTTATTAAAAGCCGCAGATATATCAGTATGTTCTTGGCATGGTGATGTGTCTCAAAGTCGCAAAAACAAACTTTTAAAAAATCCCCAAGGCATTCTGCAAATTACACCAGAATCTCTAGAAAGTTTATTGATTAACAAAAATAATGAACTAATACGTCTCTTTGCTGATTTGCGTTTTATCATCATTGATGAAATTCACGCTTTTATGGGTTCAGAACGTGGGTATCAAATTATTTGTCAATTGCAGCGTTTAGCAAAAATCACCCAAATACAACCACGCCGTATTGGTTTATCAGCAACTCTTGGTGATTATTCAATGGCTGAAAAATGGTTAGCTTCGGGAACAGATACAGCAGTCATTACTCCCAAGATTGAAACTGGTAAACGCCAAATAAAATTAGCTATAGAACATTTCTATTTTGAAAAAGAAGCGGAAAATTCAGCATACGAGCAATATATTTTTAATGCCACTAAATCTCGTAAATGTCTAATATTTGCTAACAACCGTACCCAAACAGAATCTATAATTTCTTCTCTACGTCAAATAGCTAAAAAAGAAGGATTTCCAGACATATATCATGTACATCATGGCAGCATTTCCGCCAGTTTAAGACAAGCTGCGGAAAATGCCATGCGTGAACCAAATAATCCCGCTGTAACTGCTGCGACATTAACGTTAGAATTAGGTATAGATATTGGTGAATTAGAACGAGTAATACAATTAGAATCACCTTTATCTGTTGCCAGTTTTTTACAAAGATTGGGACGCAGTGGCAGAAGAGGTGAATCGGCAGATATGCGTTTTGTTTGTGCAGAAGAACAACCATTATCAGCAGCTTCTTTACCTGAACAAATCCCTTGGCAACTTTTGCAGTGTATCGCTATTATTCAACTTTATTTAGAAGAACGTTGGCTAGAACCAATTAAACCGATTAAATATCCTTTAAGTTTACTTTATCATCAAACCATGAGTATTTTAGCAGCAACTGGGGAGCTTTCACCCGCTGCTCTGGCTAAACAAATTTTTAGCTTACCACCATTTATTAATATTTCTCAAACTGATTATAAATTATTACTACAGTATTTAATTGATATTAACCACATTCAAAAAACTGAACAAGGTAAATTAATTATCGGTTTATTAGGAGAAAAAATAGTCAATAAATTTCAGTTTTATGCTGTCTTTGCTGACAGTCAAGAATATGTCGTTAAACAAGGAGCAACAGAAATTGGTAGTATTGTCACACCACCTCCTGTTGGTAATCAATTTGCTTTAGCTGGAAGAAGTTGGGAAGTTATAGAAATTGATTTCAAAAAAAAGGCTATTTTCGTTAAACAAGCTGAGGGTAAATCTACTATTTATTGGCGTGGTGGTAGTGGTACTATTCATACTAGAATTTTACAACGTATGCGCCAGGTTTTATTGGAAAATACAGAATATAGCTATTTACAAAAAAATGCAATCCGCCGATTACAGGAAGTTCGCCAATTAACGCAAAATGCTGGATTAGATAAACAAAATATTCTGCTATTAGAAAACAATAAATGCTGCATCTTTCCTTGGATGGGTACTGTGGCTTATCGCACTTTAGAAAGATTGCTTAACTCCTTTTGTCGGGAATCTTTGGAAATTAGCAGTATTGGTGGGATAAATCCTTATTATTTGACTTTAAAATTAGGGAAAAATAAATTCTCATCTGTTTATCCAGCAATTTATTCTTTATGTGAACAAAGCATCACAGCAGAACATTTAGTTAGTCATGCAGAAGCACCAGAATTGCAAAAGTATGATAAATTTATTCCCCACGAACTTTTACGGAAAGCTTTTGTTAATGATTATTTAGATATGGAAGAACTGAGACAACAGATTTTACTTTGGTAGAGACACTAGTTGGTGTTGGTCGGGATTATGTTTCAACTGTCCAACCAGCTTTGTGAATAAGTTTTGCTACGTGCTGCTAAAATTCTGCATAGTTCATGTATTCTGACTGCAAAGATGATGGCATAAACTACTTTGGGTATCTTGATTAAAAATAAATGCTGTAATACAGTATACAGCAAACTAAAATTCAAGCTTCCTTTAGATTAGATAAAATAAGTATAAATACGCTAAAATACCCAACTTTCATGAAATTTCCAAAAAGTTACTCCATAGATACAAACGAACCGAGAATTTTTAGTTAGACTATAAGCCCTAGTATTAAAAATTAATTATTAAACGCCTTATGCACAGGTTATTATCTGGACCGTTGAGTATTGAGAAATTAACGGTTAAGATTGCGGGTTTACCTGCATCATTACAAGGTATAAAGCTGGTGCAGATGTCAGATTTTCACTACGATGGTGTGCGATTATCAGATAAAATGCTAGAAAGAGCGATCGCACTCAGCAACCAAGAACAACCAGATTTAGTTCTTTTAACTGGTGACTACATCACTACAACACCAGAACCCATTCACCAACTAGCAAAAAACCTCAAACATCTGGAAAGTCGTTGTGGTGTCTATGCTGTATTGGGGAACCATGATATATGTTATGTCAATTCAAAATCTGAAGTTACAAAAGCACTGACAAACATTGGTATTCATGTTCTCTGGAACGAAATCGCTTATCCATTAGGAAAAGAATTACCACTAATAGGACTAGCAGACCGTTACTCACAGGAATTCAATCCTACACTAGTCATGAATCAGCTAGACCCTACTACACCGCGTATAGTTCTATCCCACAACCCAGATACAGCAGAAACATTGCAAAAATGGCGCGTAGATTTGCAATTATCTGGTCATACTCACGGTGGACAAATCGTGATTCCCGGTCTAGGCCCAGCAGTGTATTATTACAAAAAAATATTGCGAAAAATACCTATCAAAATCCGGCGTAAAGTCTCATTTTTGCGAAAAAATTACTCTGTTCTTCACCATTGGGAATGGTCACAAGGTTTACATCAAATAGGAAAAAATCAGCTATATGTCAATCGTGGTTTAGGAACTTATTTCCCCGGAAGGTTATTTTGTCCACCAGAAGTGACTATAATTACCTTACAAAGTGAATAACATCTAGGATTATTGAGTTATATCAAAATATCCGAAAGAACCCATCATATTTAATTACAGCTATTATTAGGGATTTAGTCCCACTCAACAAGTACTTCTTACAACAGAAACCGCTGTCAGTTGCGACCGATCTACATCAGCAACTTACAGCGGCTTCATTATCAAGCAAGAATTTAATAAAATGGGATAACCCGAATTAACTACATCAACTAATGTGGACTTGATTCGCAATCAACTACTCAGGATTGTGTATCCTTCATTCTAACTAGGCAGGCATTTCTGGCTATGAATTCAAACACCTCCAATCACAACTCGATGAAATCAAGGCGAAAACATATTGTACAGGAAGCCACAACCTAACAGTTATTGCGAAGACATTAGAGCAGGAGGTACAGGCTCTAACTTAAAAGTTTTTGTTTGACTTTTAACCTTTTCGTACCTTGCTCTTAATTTAGCATGAGTTTTTTCACCTGTGCTGTATATTTACTAAACTTGAACTTCATTAATGTATCGCAATAATTTCCGAAATATTTCTTAATGTTTTTTTCACTTTTTATCTCTTTTGTCTTTGCCTCTGTGCTATGCCTTCGGCTCCTGTAAGAGATTCACAACTCTAATAGGATTGCTATATATAATGAATGCTACTAATTTAAATTACAGAGCAATAAATAATTTAAAACTACTAATTCTGCATCATCTGTAGGCAATTCTAAATATTTTAAATTATGGTGACTAATATCATGTCCTAAATTAACAAAATTCATTTTTTCATAGAATTTTTCTGCTTTTTCCACAGAATGTAAACCTATTCTACCTTGAAATCCAAAATTGATACTATGTGTAACTGCAAATGTAGTCAAAGTTGTGCCTACACCTTTAAAATCTGGAGGATCTTGGATATCTAGACGGTTCCAAGGAGCGACATTTAATAAATTTAAGTAAAGCAAATTTTTACTAGGTTCTAACATTGACAAATAATTATAAGTTAAGCAAATTACACCCTGAGTTATACAATTGCATTCCAAAACATAGAATTTTGTATGTGATTATCCTTGTTGAAAATAGTCCCTGAAGTCTAAATTTTGATCCCAGCAATTATTATGTTTAAGTAGGGGTTTCCAAATTAATTCTATTTCTTCAATATGCCTCGGAGTGATAGGTAAAATAGTTGCTTCAACATATTTATTCTCCACATTCCGTAAGATTTTCACCTGCTCTTTCATAGTTCCAATACTCCTTTCTCGTCAAAAAATGGATACATTAATTTTTAAGTATTTTACCTGATGCTAGTTATTGTACGTAATTGTAGGAATAATACTTAAATTAACTTGTATTCTAGCTTATAAAAGATACGAAGTCATAAAAGAGTATCCGGACTATTACCATAAGACAATCACATTGTTTAAAGTTGCTAACTTACTTATAAGTGGTAGCCTATAAGGCTAGTAGTCGCCGCTAAACAAGCAAACTTCGCCTGTACGGCTTAACAAAATATTTATTTTTGATTACACGTAGACACATTTTGGTTGTGTAGTGGCAGCTTTTAGTCGCTCAAAATTTTTGAGACATCGTCTTGTGCTAAAACATGACTCATACTGAAAATAGGCAACAAATCACAACCGATGATTACTATTCCTAAAAACTTCTTAGACTTAACCCAAACACCCCACAGCGGCTACCATTGGGACGGAAGTAGTCGCCGCTTCTTTGAAGGCTGGTATTATCGCGTTACATTGCCCGAAATTGGGCAAACCATTGCCTTCATGTACTCCATCGAAGACCCCATCGGGAATCAGCCTTACAGCGGCGGTGCAGCCCAAATCCTGGGCATAAATGATGAGTATCTCTGTCGCACTTTTCCTGATGTCAACAAATTTTGGGCGAGTCAGGATGTCTTAGCTTTGGGACATTGGGGAAAAACAGACTTACAAGCTTCCCCCATTTACCTCGTCCCCACGAAATTTGAGCATCATATTCAACAAGGCTATCAAGCCACCGCGACCTTAAACCAAGGCATAATTACAGATCCTGGAACAGGTAATTATTGCCGATGGCAGTATGAAATTAAACCAGTATACGCTTGGGGTAATCAAAATAATATTCAGCAATCAACCGCCGGGTGGTTATCATTTTCTCAGATATTTGAACCAGGATGGCAAATTTTAATGGCTCACGGTTTAGCCACCGGTTCCATAGACTGGAATGGTAAAATCTATGAATTCACCAACGCCCCAGCTTACGCAGAAAAAAATTGGGGTGGTGCTTTTCCCCAAAAATGGTTTTGGCTCAATTGTAATTATTTTGACGACGAACCAAACTTAGCATTAACTGCCGGAGGGGGAAGACGTGGTGTATTGTGGTGGATGGAATCTGTAGCCATGATTGGGATACATTACCAAGGCAAATTTTATGAATTCGTTCCCTGGAATTCACAAGTAAACTGGGAAATTCATCCTTGGGGAAGATGGCAAATGCAAGCCAAAAACTCTCACTATGAGGTTGAATTGACAGGAACTACGGATTTACCAGGTACACCCCTACGCGCACCCACAACCGATGGGTTAGCATATTGTTGTCGAGACACCATGCAAGGAAAACTAGATTTAGAATTGCGAGAACTAAATGGCAGCAAATCTAAAATTATTCTCAAGGCACAAAGTCATCTTTGTGGTTTAGAAGTGGGTGGCGGTATTTGGGAAAATATTTGGCAGTCTTCCTAAAACTACTGCTATAATTGTAAATGCTTCATAGTTGGGGTTGTAGCTCAGTTGGATAGAGCGGACGCCTCCTAAGCGTCAGGTCGTGCGTTCAAGTCGCACCAGTCCCGTGTTTTTACTGCAAGCTTAGATGTTTTAGCAGCATTGAGCGCAGTTTTGTGATCAAAAACCTCTCTGCATTCGTCTTGGAGTGGGGAAATTTGATGATTCACCACAATTTTTTCCGGATAAAATTTATAGTGAATGAACATTTCATTTATTAGAGGGCTAAAATTTTAACAACCCTCCTAGTAACAATTCACATCAGTGCATGAAGGTGAAATGAATATATTAATTAGGGCTTGCTGAATAAACCTAAAACCTTGATATATTAACACTTTCAGGGTTGAAAATGATGAATCAGGTGCAAGGAATAGGCGTTGAAACCGTTCATTTACCTATCACTTTTACAGATTCGATACTATTCTTACCTCCTTCTAATTCTTCCTCCTGACTCCTGACTCCTGACTCCTGACTCCTAGCCCTCACGAAAAGACTTTTTCAGCAAGCCCTAATTAGTTCCCAATAGTTCCCAATATAGATCCTATTTATTTTTATGATCTAAAAAAAATTCAATCAAGAAATGGGTTTCCATCCCTATGATATATTGTCAAATATGGGTTAGTATAGTTGATCAAAGATAGCACTACTATATTTATGGTGTAGTTCAATACATATCCACATAAAAATATGCCAAATCTTGATTTGGGTATAATTTGCTTAAACTTCCTACTCTGCATAACTTTATAATTTTTAGAGAAAATCCTGGTCTTCACGGACTTACTTTATAGAGCCTTGAATAAGCTACTGTTTACAGGTAAATCTTTGCGACTTATGTCTTTTATCCTACCATTCTTACTATGGTGGGGATACAAAGAAGTACAAAACCAATTTGTACAACCGCAAGCAATGTTAGTTTTAGGTGGTTCCACTAGACGTTTAGAAAGGGAAAAATTTACAGCAGATTTTGCTCGTAAGCATCCCAATATACCAATATGGATTACTGGAGGTAGTCCACCTACATATACTAAACAAGTGTTTACCAAAGCAGGAGTTGATCCCCGGCGTTTGCACTTGGACTATGAAGCCGTAGATACAGTTACTAACTTTACTACCTTGGTAGATGATTTGAAATCTCGCGGTATTAAAAGAGTTTATTTAATTACTTCTGATTTTCATATGCGTCGTGCTTGTGTTATTGGTGAAATTATTTTAGGTAGTCGGGGTATTTATTTTAAAGCCGTGTCAGTTCCTTCACAAAAATCGCCAGAACCCATTGAAAAATCGATCCGTGATGGAGCTAGGGCTATACTGTGGGTAGCGACTGGCTATACAGGCGCAGATCAAGCTAAAAATAGACGATAAATGGGGATTCGGAATTCAGGAAAAACCAATTTCTAGTCCCCTATACCCTATCTCCTAGAAAAAAATCCCTGCCAATATCCCCACAATTTGATACCCTAGCTTAAACAGATTTGAGAAAAGTGAAAGCGTGGAAATTCAACTTGGGCGGGGAAAAATAGCTCGTAGAGCTTATGGAATTGATGAAATTGCTCTAGTCCCCGGTAACAGAACACTCGATCCGAGTTTGGCAGATACTAAGTGGACTATTGGCAATATTGAACGAGAAATCCCCATTATTGCCAGTGCAATGGATGGTGTTGTCGATGTGAATATGGCTGTCCGTTTGTCCCAGTTAGGCGCTTTAGGCGTAATCAATTTAGAGGGTATCCAAACTCGCTATACCGACCCCGAACCGATTTTAGATCGGATTGCCTCCGTAGGTAAAGAGGAATTTGTGGCCCTGATGCAAGAACTCTATGCCGAACCAATAAAGCCGGAATTAATTGAAAAACGTATTCAGGAAATTAAACAACAAGGCGGTATTGCGGCAGTGAGTGCTACTCCAGCCGGTGCTAGTAAATTTGGTGAAGTAGTCGCCAAAGCTGGGGCGGATTTATTTTTTATCCAAGCTACAGTAGTTTCTACAGCCCACTTGTCCCCAGAGTCGATCATTCCCCTTGATTTAGCTGAATTTTGCCGTTCTATGCCCATTCCTGTGGCTCTGGGCAACTGTGTAACCTATGAAGTCACATTGGATTTGATGAAAGCCGGTGCAGCGGCAGTATTGGTGGGAATTGGACCTGGTGCTGCTTGTACATCTCGTGGGGTGTTGGGTGTGGGTGTACCGCAAGCAACAGCGATCGCAGATTGTGCCGCAGCCCGAGATGATTATTATCGGGAAACTGGTAAATATATCCCTGTAATTGCTGATGGTGGTTTAATTACAGGCGGTGACATTTGTAAGTGTATCGCCTGCGGTGCTGATGGTGTCATGATTGGTTCTCCCTTTGCTAGAGCCGCTGAAGCCCCAGGAAGGGGTTATCATTGGGGCATGGCCACCCCAAGCCCAGTTCTGCCTCGTGGTACTCGTATTCGTGTGGGTACTACTGGTACTCTAGAGCAAATACTCACGGGTCCTGCTGGACTAGATGATGGTACTCATAATCTAGTCGGAGCCTTAAAAACTAGCATGGGTACATTAGGAGCCAAAAATCTTAAAGAAATGCAGCAAGTTGAAGTTGTCATTGCTCCTTCTCTATTAACCGAAGGCAAAGTCTATCAAAAAGCCCAACAATTAGGCATGGGTAAGTAAAGAGACCCAGGGACGTGGTGATATCGTGTTCGGTTAAAGACTTATAGTTAGGGCTGACGCGGTGACGCGGAGAAATAATTATATGCCGCACCCTGCGCCCTGCACCCTGCCCTCTGCTCCTACCTCCAAAAAATTTTTCCAGCGCCCTCAACAATCACTGGAAAAATCCTATATGTCGCCTACAATAGAAATAGCGGAGACGCATGTTTCCGTTCACTCCTCACACCACACTCCGCCCGGACTACTGTTCGGGCGGTTCCTTATGATCATGAATAAATTTTATAGCTTCTTTGCAAATGTACATTCTTAGCTTTCGAGCATCCGTTTTTGCTATGGTAGAATTTTCACGAAACTCATCAAATACAATAGGCAAAGGTTTTTAGGCATGTCAGCAGCTACACAAGTTACAGACTCCAGTTTTGATCAAGAAGTAATTAATAGCGATGTACCTGTTTTAGTTGACTTTTGGGCCCCCTGGTGTGGCCCCTGCCGGATGGTAGCTCCTGTTGTCGATGAAATAGCATCGCAGTATGAAGGTCAACTCAAGGTAGTAAAAGTCAATACTGATGAGAATCCTCAAGTTGCCGGTAAATATGGTATCCGCAGCATTCCCACATTAATGATTTTTAAAGATGGACAAAAAGTAGATATGGTTGTCGGTGCTGTGCCGAAAACTACATTAGCTACTACTTTAGAGAAGTATCTTTGAACCTCAATCGTTTACAAAATGCTATTGAGTTGTCCATTTGATCTAGTGTTAGGTGAATATTTATCAGCTAGTTTTAGAGGCGCAAAATTCGTGTCTCTGGACAACTTTATTTTCAAATAAGAGGGATGTGTCTCTTTAACGAGATACATCCATACTTTATTTATTGGAATACTGGTATTGATTCCTGGCAATTTGGTAATGTGGGGATAATTCAAAAAACAAACTTAAGAAATAAAAAAGCCAATTACACAAACTTGTTAGGAATTTTTAATGGTAGCTTGATTTTGGCCGCAGTGGACTAGATACTGTTGCTCCAATTTAATCTCAAATTCCTTGATGCCGATCATTCAAAGTTTTGGAATTAAAAAATATTTTACTTAATTAAGTTTGAATTTTGAAACAGGGCAATAGTGACGTTTGTCTCCTCAATTCATAAGTATCTACGTAGAAATATTTAGCTATTGTTAAACACAAAATAAAATCCCCTGATTCTATCCCTGTGAAGAGTTCCCTGTTGCCTATCCCAACTAGAGAATTTATTTTGCACGACTACTGATTATTTTGTATCATCATGATAATTTGAAAATTCAAAATTAAACCGCATGGGGGTTTTAGTATTTTTCTGACAATTTAGGCACAAAATTTAGATAAAATATAATGCCATCATTACGGCTATTCTCATGACCTCATCTGCGTCGTTTGACTATTTAGAGTCTCTCCAAGCCGATATGGCTGAATTGATAGATCGTTTACCGACTTTAAAACATCGGCAATTTATCCAACAGGCACTTGCTACCATAGTGCGTCTAGCTGATAGTGAAATTGAGCGTCTTGACTGGAAGATATTATCCGCCGCTCTAGCAGACATGGAAGGCGGTTTTCAGCTGTTTTATGGCTACCGTCATGTTCGCAAAATCACTATTTTTGGTTCTGCCCGTTTAGCACCAGAAACCCCTGAGTACCAGATAGCGCTTCAGTTTGCTCGCGCTGTTTCTCAATTGGGATTTATGGTCATGACAGGTGGTGGTGGTGGTATCATGCAGGCGGGGCAAGAAGGCGCTGGGCGAGAAAATTCTTTTGGCTTAAATATTCAGTTACCTTTTGAACAACAGGCCAACCCTTTTATTGAAGGTGATCCGAAACTGATTCACTTCAAATATTTCTTTACTCGCAAGCTATTTCTGCTCAAAGAAAGTGACGCTGTGGCTTTATTTCCCGGTGGGTTTGGCACTCAAGATGAAGCTTTTGAATGTATGACATTAAGCCAAACAGGAAAATTTGGTCCAGTTCCTTTGGTTTTAATAGATACCCCTGGCGGTGATTACTGGCGCTCTTGGAGTAAATATATTAATGAGCAATTGGTAAAAACAGGGCTTGTTAGTCCGGATGATCCTAGTTTATACACCATCACAGATAATCTGGAAGTTGCTTGTAATGCTATTACCCAGTTTTACCAGGTTTATCACTCTAGTCGCTATGTAGGTGATCAGTTAGTAATGCGTCTGAGACAAGATTTATCAGATACTGACGTGGAACGACTAAATACTGACTTTAACGACATTCTTGTTAAGGGCAAAATCGCCAAAAGTCAGACATTACCTCAAGAAGGACAAGATGAAACATCTGAGCTACCTCGCCTAATTTTATACTTCAATCAGCGAGACTTAGGGCGTTTGTATCAGATGATTGCAGCCATTAATCAAATGGGTACTCCTTCGGAGGAGGAAGCAGCACACCCAGAAAGGAAGTAGGTTCTACTCGATTAAAAAAACGGGCTGAAGTTAATTAGGGTAAGGGGGGTAAGCAAATGCATCTGGTGAAAACTATGACTAGTTATGACTACTATGTTGATACGATTTTGGATTTTAGATTTTAGATTTTTGATTCTAAAAGACGGCGTAGCATAAGCTTTATTTATTGCTGATTAGCATAAATACAGCTTGTATATTAAGCTGTCCATTATTGACTACTTTTCTACTTGAAAAGCATTCCCAGTGCAAAAAACTCCAATTCAAAGGCGTGATAGCCCAGCAAAGTAAACAATATAAAAATTTGAAACAAGATAGAGGAATTAAATATGCTGGAATTATTAGGTTCAGGTTTGGTTTCGCTTTGGTTAGACATGGCTGGAGTGAAGATTAAGCCTTTAGATGCTTTAGATGCATTGGCTTGGCAAAGTAGCCCTGGCTTTGTTATTGCTCCTGATCCTAATCCAGCAGGTGCTATGACAGTGCAGGAATATCTCAAGGGCTTGATTACCTCGAAGCTGGTAGCCCAGAATCTCATGCCACATCAGGGTATTTGGTTACAGTCAGGTCTCATGCTGATGGCTAATCACCAAGGGACTATACCTTTACCAGCTGCATCTTTAACTAAGATTGCAACTTCATTAGCCACTTTTAAAACTTGGGGTCCAGACCATCAATTTGATACTTTGATCAGTGCAACGGGTCTGGTAGTCAATGGCGTAGTACAGGGTGATTTGGTGATTACAGGTGGTAATGATCCGATGTTTGTGGGAGAAGAAGCGATCGCTCTTGGTAATACTCTCAATAAAATTGGCATTAAGCAAGTAAAGGGAAATTTGGTAATTATTGGCAATTTTGCCATGAATTTTCAACGTCAGCCCCTTTTGGCCGGTCAATTGCTCAAGCAAGCCCTGAATCACAAGACTTGGAATCGTTCTGTGGTTTACCAATACTCAATCATGCCTAAGGGAACACCCAAGCCCCAAGTTGTTATTGCTGGTACTGTTAAAGTAGAAGCACAGCCCAAACCCCAACAAACCTTACTGGTACGTCATCGCTCTTTACCCTTAAAGCAACTGATTAAGGAGATGAATGTTTACAGTAATAACGATATTGCAGAAATGTTAGCGGATGCAGTGGGGGGAGCAACTGTAGTTAAAGCCACGGCCGCTAATCTTGCTCAAGTACCACAGTCGGAAATTCAGTTAATTAATGGTTCTGGACTAGGACGCGAAAATCGTATTTCCCCTAGAGCAGCTTGTGCTATGTTAATGGCGCTGCAAAGAGAAGCATCAGCCCATCAGTTAACTTTAAGTGACTTATTCCCCATGTCTGGGTTTGATCAACGGGGGACACTGCACGCTAGACACCTACCAATTGCGACTGTAATGAAAACTGGCACTCTTAATGATGTGAGTGCTTTAGCAGGAGTTGTACCCACACGCGATCGCGGTTTAGTCTGGTTTGCGATTATCAATCGTGGTGGTAATGTATCAGCTTTCCGTGCTGAACAGGATAAACTTTTGCAACATCTCGTCAAACAATTGCAAGTATCTGCCGACATACCTCATGCCCTCACTCCCCACTCTCCTAAAAATTCTTTACCACAATTAGGTGCAGGGAGTCGAAATGAAATCTTGTTGAAAAGTTCGTAATAGTGCCTCCGGCAGGCTGCGCCAACGTAATTCGTAATTCGTAATTCGTAATTCGGTTATTTATCCCCGCGTCTCCGCGTCTCTACATCCCTTTCTAAGGGAACTCCAAAAAATAAATTATCCAATTTCACCAAATCAAAACGACTTTTCCTCCCCCTGCTCCCTGCCCCCTGCTCCCTGCCCTAAAAACGATGGGGTATTTTTTATTTGGAAGCCCCTAACCTCCATCCTGGGGAATAATCTCCGTTAGCACTCTGTCTTTAGAAGTACCACCGTTAACGGTAATATTTTCTGTTTGCAGGTTGCCGACGGCTGTTTCACCTGTGAAAGTTAATTTTGGCTCAACTTGGCGGTAAACGACGTTTCCTTGGGCTTCTAGAAGTTTTTTGTCTACATCCCAAGTTAGTGTATTAGATTTTAAAGATTGCTGACGTTGTCCCACTGCGTTGACATTGCCGATTAAATTAATTATTTTTTGTGGGATATTCATTTTTCCTTGATTACCGGTCACTGTAACATTTTCAGCTTGGTGAAAAACGCGCAAGGGCGAATTTGTAGTGACAATTTCTTGAGTTATGTTCCAGGTGATAGAGTTACTAGTTATTTGCATAGGTGGATCTAGTAACTGTATCTGGGCTTTGGGTTGAATAGTAGCAATTTTAGTTTTTAAGTTAACTTCTGCGGCATTTCCTTTACCACGGTCGGTAATTTGATTATTTTTGTAGCGGTCAATTTCGATGGTGCGATCGCTAATTAATTTTTCGGCTTTGATTTGCCAAACTAAATACTCGGTTCGCATTTGCAATTGTGGTTCAGTAGAATTCGCTACGACTTTTCCCGAAAATTCTACACGCTGTTCACGGGTTTTAACTCTTGCTTCCTGTGCTACAGCTTTCAACTGTTTATGAGTACCATTTAGCTGATTACGAACAATTAATAAATCTTCTTTTGGTCGCCATTCTAATTCATTTCCTTGTAAAACAATACCATTGAGAGGATCTGTAGCAATAATCTTGCCTTTGAGCAATAATTGCTTACCATCTTGCTGGATGTCGGCTTTATCAGCTTTAATTTTATAAACTACTTTGCCATCTTGGTATAGTTCACCATCAGGATTTTCGGCTTCACCTATTTCCTTTTCTTTGGTATATTTTGCTTGTTTAGCTCTGACTTTCCAAATTGGTCTGCCTACTTCATCAAATTGTTCTAAAGCAACATCAAAAAAAGTCAATTTACTATCTACTTTTTGTGGAGATGAATCACCAGTATTTGATTTAGTAGATGATTGATTACTACAAGAAAATAATCCAATGACCAAAAATAAAGTTAAAGGTAAGTAATACCAATTGACTGGCCATTGTAAATTATCCCATAAATGGAAGCAGGAGGAGTTGGTTTTACTTCCCCCCAGAAGTTTTGAACAAAGAAGCAAGGGTGAAAAAGAGGACGATGAGCCGGAGTTAAAATCTCCATATTTATTGTCTCCCTGCTCACTACCTCTTGGTTCCCTGCTTTTTGTTGAATTTTCTTCCTCATTCTTCCTGCCTTCTTGATATTGCATTATTCTGGAATTTCTAAATGTCCTTCACTTTCTCTATGGTCATCCAAAAAACCCATCCCGGATAAAGGTCGATATGGATAGCTTTGACGGGGTGTTTTTTGAATATCTTCTTTGATGGCTTCTAGATCGATATAGCGATCGCTCACATTAATTAAACTATCACTAGTCATCGACCGCAAACTCACCACCTCAACCCGCACACCGCGATAGCTGACGGAATTTACTGCGTAAGCCAAATCGCCGTCACCGCTCACTAAAACTGCGGTATCATAGGAATCGACCAGCGCCATCATATCCACAGCTATTTCTACATCTAAGTTAGCTTTTTTTGAGCCATCTGGCAGCTGTACCAAATCTTTAGCAATGACTCGATAGCCGTTGCGACGCATCCACAGCAAAAATCCCTGCTGTTTCTCATTTGTCCGGTCTACTCCCGTATAAAAGAAAGCTCGCAACAGCCTTGATCCCCCAGTTAAACGACACAGCAACTTCGTGTAATCAATTTCGATCCCCAGTTGCAGCGCCGCATAAAATAGATTGGAGCCATCAATAAATATAGCCACACGACCGCGATTTTCTAAAACCTGTTCTGGCGTAAATATTGAGTCGTTTTCCAAATTATTCAACATTGTTCTCATACCTCAGTTCTTATCCTTGTTATTTTTGATAGAAATCGCTAACTTTTACATACTTGTTAGAGTGGCTTATGATAATTTTCCGGGGCTAATCAATTCAGCCCCGATCAAATATTTTGCGTAAATCAAAAATGGAAAGTACTAATCATTTTTTAAAGCTTCTATCCGTTTAAAAACTGGTTGAGGTGTACCCAACTGTTGTTGATCGGATAATACGCCCCATGTTGCATGGGTAGTAAAAGGCGCAATAATTAAACTTTCTGTTTGATCGTTAAAGTTTATTCCCCAGCCTAGTTGCTGATAAATATCACTGCTGATATTGGGAATAATCGGGGAGAGGAGATAAGCTGCTAGTCTCACTGATTCAAGAACCGTGTACAGCACTGCTTCAACTTCTTCCTGCTTTCCCTGTTTATATAATGTCCAAGGAGCTTGGTCATCAATAAACTTATTGCTGGCTTGTACCAGCGACAGAACAGCATGGCAGGCTTCATTGAAAGCTAGTGTCTCGTAGGCTTGTTTCACCTTCTCTCCTAGACTTAAGCCAATTGCTTTTAAAGAATTTTCAGCCGGGATAGCTGACTGGGCAATTGACGGCACTTTACCAGCGCAGTATTTCTTCACCATGTTTAAGGTGCGATTTAACAAATTACCTAAATCATTTGCCAAATCTGCATTCAGAACATTAATGAATCTAACTTCATTAAAATCGCCATCTTTACCAAATTCGATTTCCTTAAGGAAGTAATAACGAACTGCGTCGCTACCATAACGTTGAACTAAAGCTACAGGATCTAGGGTATTACCTAGGGTTTTCCCCATTTTTTGACCATCTTTAGTCAAAAATCCATGGCCAAAAACTCGCTCTGGTAAGGGTAAACCTGCTGATATCAGCATTGCTGGCCAGTAAACAGCATGAAAGCGCAATATATCTTTACCAATGAGGTGCAGATTGATTGGCCACCATTTTTCTAAAGCATTGGCTAAAGTCGGTTCTGCATCAGGTTCTAACAATGCTGTGACATAACCTAACAGCGCATCAAACCAGACATAAAGGGTATGTTTAGAATCTACAGGTACTGGAAAACCCCAATCGAGATTTACCCGCGAAATCGAAAAGTCTTGTAAACCTTGACTGACAAAGTTGAGGACTTCATTCCGCCGACTTGCAGGTTGGATAAAATCTGGTCTAGACTGATAGAATTCCTCTAATTGGGTTTGATACTTGGATAGTCTAAAGAAGTAGTTCTGCTCGTCTCGCCACTCTACTTGCTTGGTAGTATGTATGGGGCAGCGTTTATCATCAAGCAGTTCCCGTTCTTCTTTAAATTCTTCACAGGATACGCAGTACCAACCTTTTTGTTGTCCTTGGTAAATATCGCCATTTTCCCAAACTCGTTGGAAAAATTCTTGGACAATTGCGTGATGGTTAGCTGCGGTGGTACGACTAAAGCGATCATATTGGATATTGAGAACCTGCCACAAGTTCAGGAAACTGGGTACTATTTCATCACAAAATTCTTGTGGTGCTTTTCCAGAACTAGCTGCTGACCGCTGAATTTTTTGTCCATGTTCATCTGTACCCGTAATTAGCAGTACTCGATGTCCCAATAAGCGCTGAAACCGTGCCACTACATCCGCAGCCATTGTTGTGTAAGCACTGCCAATATGAGGAACATCGTTTACATAGTATAGAGGTGTCGTCAGTACAAAGGTCTTTTCTGTTTTATTCACTAGATTCATGCAAAATTAAAAAACAAATTATTAAACCGTTTTCTCTCTTCGTTAATGCGGTAAAACCACGTAATTATATAACATGGCTACTCATTTTTTCAAACTACCATTTAATATTAGCAAAGTTCCTCAACTCAAGAATTGTTGTGTAATATCTAGAAATCTAGCTAATTTATCGTCCCATTAGGGATAATAGTGGCTAAAAAGCATGGTGTCAGCAGTTTATGGCACTGATTCTTACAAATGGAATGGTCTTGATAGACGAAACACTAACCCCAATTCAGAAAATATAGTTGAATCTGTAATTTAGACATTCTATGAAGATGCTCTAAAATAGAGTAAATAAATGTAAAAATTACATCAAGATAAACTGCGATTTTTTGAGAAAAAATATTCTGTATAATTTCAGGAGGATTTATTTATCCTCTCCGAAATCACAGAAAAATGCCAAAGCAAGTTTGCCAGATAGCTGCACCAAGTTTTTTATTCGCAAGGAAACAGAGAACAGTTTTTCTAAATATCTATTTTCAATCATCAATTACCAACCTTGGATGAAAGTGTGAAGGGTGATTTTAGCGCTTTCATATATTTATATATAATCGTAAAATCTGCACTCAATTCTGTAATCAAGATTTCAGAGTTGGCTAATTTTTGTCTGGAAAGGTTGATGATTAATGATTGGTGATTGGTGATTGGTAATTTTCTCCGCGTCCCCATGTCACCCCATCACCGCGTCACCCCATCACCGCGTCCTCACATCCCTTGTCCCCGGATCTCCCCATCAGCGCGAATGAAACGGTAAAGTTAAACAAGGTTAATAAATGAAGACACACACATTTGTAAAATGGCACACGTTGAACTTAAACCTTGTTTTCTGACACCGAAACGAGTACAACTAGAGTATCCACTGTTTGTATATTTACCAGGGATGGATGGAACTGGTCAATTGTTGCGATCGCAAACTGCTGGATTAGAACTTGGCTTCGATGTCCGATGTTTGGCGATCCCCAGGAAAGACCTCACCACCTGGGATGTGCTAACAAAGAATGTTTTAGACTTAATTCACTCAGAATTAGAAAAAAGCTGCCACCGACCAGTTTACCTGTGTGGTGAGTCATTTGGGGGTTGTTTAGCGATGAAAGTAGCAACCCAATCACCACAGTTATTTAAACGCATTATTTTAATTAATCCCGCTTCAGCTTTTCAACTACGTCCTTGGTTGAACTCATTATCTCAACTAACTGACTTAGTGCCATCATGGTTTTATGATGTGGGCGCATTGGGGTTGTTACCGTTTTTGGCATCTTTAGCACGGATGTCTAGTAGCGATCGCCATGAACTGCTAAAAGCTATGCGTTCGGTTCCACCAGAAACCATTAACTGGCGGTTATGGTTATTGCGAGAGTTTAATGTTGATCAGGAAAAATTGCAACAGCTAACGCAACAAGTGTTATTAATTGCTGGGGGAAGCGATCGTCTTTTACCTTCTGTCAGTGAGGTAGAACGATTAGATGATATTTTACCTAACACTAAGACAGTATTATTACCTGATAGCGGTCATGCTTGTTTGTTAGAAGAAAATGTAAATCTGTATGAAATTCTTCAAGCTAATGAATTTCTGGAAACTGATGTGCAAGTAAGTAGGAAATTACAAAAAATCATTCCCAATTAAAGACAGTTATACTTAAATAAGCTTATTAAATTCTTCACGAACTTCTGGACAAAAAACTAAGACATAATTCATTGTTGTCCTCTAATTGAAGCTTTAATTTCCTCCCATGTCATGACATCATCTGGATTTGCTTGGTAATCAGTAATGCGTCGATCAAGTTCTCGTTTTTGCACTGCTGTTAAATCGGGATAAACCTGTTCTGCTGCTATACTTTCCAAAATCTCTTGTACAATCCGAATTCTATCTGCAATACTCAGGGCTTTAATTTCATTTAAAGTTACACGGATTTCCATGTTGACTAAACTTCAATAGGAATATTTTCTAGTGTAGGCGATCGTTTCATGCTTTGAGTTAATCTCATATAGCGATCGCATAACTACCATCTTTAAAACCCTATCTCACCACTACACTCTCTATGGAAATGGGTATTCAAATTTAATTTGAATGTCCCGTCTCATACCTCCTATTATTCCAGATAGATTTATGAAATATTTATTTCTTCTCTCGAATTCAGCTAGATTTTCATCATTTCTCCATACCTCCTTTAATATTTGACTTATAACTTCAGGTAAATCAAAACAAAGCTCATTATTCATCAAATCAATTTTCATGTCTCCATTTTGATTCACTAAAATATTAGCTTTATATTCATCCTGATCAGCAATATCCGTAATAGGATTTTTGGATAGGATATGGATTGGATACTCACCATTGAGTAAACCAAAATATGAGCCTTCAATATGATTAATTTCCTTTAAAAGCTTGTCTATAAACTCAATGTCATCGCCAAATATATTTCGCAGTTCATAATAATAATTATCAGGACTCCTAAAAAAACCTCTTAATGCCTGTCTAATTGCTGATTGCTGCTTTTCTAATGCAGATTGACCCTGTAACTCACTCAATATATCTTTGATACCATTGAAGAGGTGATTATGATAATACTGAATTAAATAAATTTGGTGAGCTATTGCATACCGTTGAGCATTTTGTGTAAATCCATAAAGTGAAAAAATTGCATAAACATAGTTATATCTTTTCAACTTTAATTCTTGAGATGGCTTACTAAAGAAAGAGGAATAGTTTTCATTGATATCTTTCACTACACCAACTGCATTGCGAATTATTTCAATACCTACTTTACCTGTGGATGAAGAATTAGGAAAATAAGCTTTAGCTTCTACACCAAGTCTAATAGGAAATAAGAAGGCAGGTGTGCGGTCATACCCAACTAAAGCATCAATCTGATGCCATTCTCCTCGTCCTTGAACTTCTAACCCTGCTTTTCCATCCCGAAAAATTAAAGGATCGTCTTGTTTTGTTAGTATCCGATAACCTGCTTTACCCAATAAAACTAAGATAATTTCTTCAAGTACAAGACCTCTAATCTGTTTTGTTGAAAGCAAAATAATATTCCTCTAATCTAAACAGCTAACTTAAGTGATTTCAACTAATGCTTCACCTGAAGATAAAATCTTCAAAGCTTCCAGTAAATTTGCACCCAAAATCTCTCTCAGCCTAGCATTTGAAGTATTACCACAGGTCAACCAGATGATTTGCGGTGGTGTTCCTAGACGATCAACTAAATCAACAAAGTCGCTATCCTTGGTTATAAAGATAACTCCTTGAGCTTTTGCTGCCTCAAAAATTTCCTCATCTTCAGCATCTCTTAGTCCCACATCACGCAAAGCTAAGGCAGTTATACTGAATGTCTGAGTAATCCAAGTAGCAATAGATGGTGATAAGTGTGCATCAACCCAGATTATCATGCAACTAACACCGGATGATTGAGTTTTCGTGAAGCGTATAAAAGTGCTGCTTTGAGATCATCAGCCTCAAGATCCGGCATTTCCTCTAAAATTTCTTCAGCAGTTAAACCAGACGCAAACAAATCTAATACATCTGATACCCTAATTCTCATCCCCCGAATACAGGGACGACCACCACATTGTTTAGGATTAATTGTAATTCTTTCCAGTAAATTTGACATATAAGCTGATTTCATAAACCCTTATTTTCAGCATAAATCAAGTTTGTAAAACCAGCAACTCAATTAATGAGGTTTATAACTAAATTAAGCTAAAATAAAATAAATAGCAAAATCCTCGCCAGTATATGGTTATATCAACAGAATCAATCACTCAAACCTTATACGACCAAGACTATTACCTGTGGCTGAGAACAACCATCAACCAACTTCGCACAGGACAGTTTTCTGCTGTTGATTTAGAGAATTTGTTAGAAGAATTAGAAACTATGGGTAGAAGTCAAAAACGAATAATTAAAAATTTATTAATTAACCTTCTTCTACATCTCCTAAAACTCAAATATTGGGATAGTGAAAGAGAACGTAATCAAGGACATTGGAAAGGAGAAATTAGGACATTTCGCAGAGAGATAAAAGATGAACTCAAAGATAGTCCTAGTTTAAAACCTTACATTTTAGAAATATGGCTCTTGTGTCTGTTTTATGGAGGTTGAGGATTGTTTATCACAAAACCCTTACGGGGCAAGGATTATAAACTATAACGCCCATATTTTGAATGAAATGCCGACACAATAAGGCTTTCAATGATTTTGAACTGGGTTCTCCATAAAAAGTACCGAAGAACCAGAAATATTTGATGAATGTTATCAAGATGCTAGATTAGAAGCATCAGATCGTTCTCAACTTGCCATTGACATATTTCCTCTTATACCCATTGGTTCTTTAGAGCAAATTTTAGATGAAAACTGGTTTCCCGAATATAACTATAATCATCACAATAAACCCGAATAAAATACTTACTTAACTCTCGCTACCTCTGACAAGTGCCAAAGTAACATTAGCGACACAGAAAAAGTAATATCCCCACTGCCAGTAATTAAAGAAGATGGCGTTGCTGAATTGAAGTATGAAATTAAAAAATCAAAGATTTCAAACTCTTACTCTCTGTGACTCTGCGTCTGGAGCGTGAAACAAAATCATACTCTTAATCAGCAACGCCAAGAAGATTTGCTTCACGCCTTAAAAAGTGAACAGATTTTGCGCGATAATAAAAAACTGTTTGCTAATAACCAAGACTTAGTGGTAAATAATTTAGCCAAATCTGCAAACTTTACAAGTTAGTGAATATTTTAGATATTTGCCACCATTGACATATTTATGAATAACAAACCCAAAATAATTGTCCTTGATGATGATCCCACCGGTTCCCAAACCGTTCACAGTTGCTTATTGCTGATGCGTTGGGATGTGGAAACCTTACGTTTGGGCTTAAAAGATGATTCACCGATTTTCTTTATTTTAACCAATACGCGATCGCTTACCCCAGAATCAGCCGCAGCCGTCACCAGAGAAGTTTGTCAAAATCTCAAACTCGCATTAGCAGCAGAAAAAATTGACGATTTTCTCGTAGTTAGTCGTTCTGACTCCACCTTGCGCGGACATTATCCCATAGAAACTGATGTCATTGCTGAAGAACTCGGTTCCTTTGATGCTCATTTTCTCGTACCTGCGTTTTTTGAGGGAGGAAGAATTACCCGCGACAGCATTCATTATTTAATTGTTGATGGTGTTCCCACTCCCGTACATGAAACCGAATTTGCTCGTGATTCTGTATTTAGTTACAATTACAGCTATCTTCCTAAGTACGTAGAAGAAAAAACCAAAGGACGCATCAAAGAAGATACTGTTACCAGATTTTTACTTACAGATATCCGTGCTGGTAGTTTAGAACGCTTGCTAAAACTCCATGATAATCAGTGTGGTGTGGTAGATGGAGAAATTCAAGCAGATCTCAACACCTTTGCTGTCGATGTATTAACAGCCGCAAGTCAGGGAAAACGCTTTTTATTCCGTTCTGCTGCCAGCATTTTAACAGCTTTAGCTGCCTTACCCCCCCAACCCATCGCCGCCGAAAATATGGCAGAATACGTGCGTGGTGGCAAACCCGGTGCAGTGATTGTGGGTTCTCATGTCAAAAAGACAACTCAACAATTAGAATCGCTGTTACAGGTAGAGGGGACAGTCGGAATAGAAGTGAATGTGGGACGCTTACTTGATGATGGAGTCAACGAATCTGCTAAACTGCTAACCGAGATTCTTGAAAATGTCCAAGCAGTACATACAGCTGGTAAAACACCAGTAGTTTACACTAGCCGTCAGGAATTGTCTTTTAAAGATGTCAAAACCAGGTTAGATTTTGGGGCTACAGTTTCGGCTTTACTCATGGATATTGTTAAAGGTTTACCAGCTGATATCGGATTTTTAATCAGTAAGGGTGGTATTACTTCCAACGATGTTTTGAGTACAGGACTGGCTTTAACTTCAGCCCGGTTACTTGGTCAAATTTTAGCCGGTTGTTCAATGGTAATCACACCATCTGATCATCCCCAGTTTCCTAACTTGCCAGTGGTGTTATTTCCCGGTAATGTCGGTAATGCTGATGCCTTGGCTACAAGTTATCAAAGACTGACTGCAAAAAGAATGGGAAATTAGGAAGATGGGAAGGTGGAGAGATGCTCTGACGCGGAGATAGATTTTAGAGTTTAGATGGGAGTTAATTAAATACAATCCAAAATCCCTTCGGGTATGCCTCCGGCTCCCGTAAGGGATACGCAGTCGCTCATGGGGGAAACCACGCCACTTGCTTCAAGTCGGCAGAGCCGCCCAACGCAGTGGCTCCCCAAGACCGCGCTGACTCACCAAAATCCAAAATCCAAAATCGAGTACCCAATCACCCATGAATTCTGATTCTACTAATTTCTCAAAGGATTTGGAATTGACAACGGAGTCAAGTTCTCCACTTGCTGATGCAGAATCTATCTCTAAACAAGCTGATGTAGAGGTAAATATTGATAAAACTGCCGAGATAGAAGCAGAGAATACTGTTGCTGATGCAGATAATTCTATTATCCCAAATACAGAGCTAAATTCGGTTGCTCTCGATTTACAAACTAATTCTCCTGCTGGCGATGTAGAATCTAATACTGTTCAACCAAATGTAGAATCTGATTCTGTGTTCATGGATTTGAACAGCATTGAGTTAGCATTACCAGAACAGAAAGCAAATAATTCTATCCAAGTCCAGTTAAAAACTGAGGAGGGAAGACTGTTATTAATTTTGCCAACTGAATCTCAAGTACCAGCTTCGGAACTCAGTTGGTCGCAAATGTGGGAACAAATGAAGCAGCGGTTAAATGCTGGCGATCGCTTGCGGATAGTTAATACGCCGGTGCATCTGGTAGCAAAAGACCGTTTATTAGATAGCAGACAACTGCAAGAACTAGCCGAAACGTTAAGAGAAGTCCAACTTCAGCTAAAATCAGTTGCCACTAGTCGGAGGCAAACAGCGATCGCAGCTTGTACATTAGGTTATTCTGTAGAACAAATTCAGCCCCAACCATCCCTGAGTTCTGATATCCAAACTACTCCCACACCTCTAGCAGATGCTCTCTATCTAGAAATGACTGTACGATCTGGTGGAGAAATTCGTCATCCCGGCACGGTAATTATCTTCGGAGATATCAATCCCGGTGGTATCGTCGTCGCAGATGGAGATATCCTAGTCTGGGGTCGTCTACGGGGAATTGCTCATGCTGGTGCGCTGGGGAATCGAGAGAGTCTGATCATGGCTTTACAAATGGAACCAACCCAATTGCGAATCGCTGATGCTTTAGCTAGAGCGCCTGAAAAATCACTCACACAGTTTTTCCCAGAAGTGGCATATATTACACCTGAAGGAATTCGCATTGCTAAAGCCATTGATTTTTCTCGCAGTCAGTTCAGTAAGATTAATCAATAGTTCCTCAATTATTGATTGAGTAAGTAGCCATCATCAACTGGTTACACCAAAACGGATGAAAATATTTTCTTTCTTCTTGCCTTCTTTCTAGTCAGAACAGCACAAATAAAAACACCAATAAAAATAACTATGCACCGAAATATATACTGGTCTAAAACCTTTTGCCCTCTTGCCTTCTGCTCCCTGCCTCTAACCTGCTCCTAAAGATAAATATTTACGCTTTTACGTTCACCTACTTATTTCCACAAAGCCTAATCGTTCCCTTGTTATTATGACTCGCATTATTGTAATTACCTCCGGTAAAGGAGGAGTGGGTAAAACCACAGTTTCCGCCAATCTGGGTATGGCTTTAGCCAAAATAGGTCGTCAAGTTGCCCTGGTTGATGCGGATTTTGGTCTGAGAAATTTAGATTTGCTGTTAGGACTAGAAAACCGGATCGTTTATACCGCTGTAGAAGTATTAGCCAGAGAGTGCCGTCTAGAACAAGCTTTGGTCAAAGATAAGCGCCAACCTAATCTTGTACTTTTACCAGCTGCCCAAAATCGTACCAAAGATTCAGTCACTCCTGAACAGATGAAACTGCTGGTAAATGCCCTGTCCCAAAAATACCAGTATGTGGTTATCGACAGCCCTGCCGGCATTGAAATGGGGTTTAAAAATGCGATCGCACCAGCTAAGGAAGCTTTGATTGTCACCACTCCAGAAATTTCCGCAGTTCGGGATGCTGACAGGGTAGTGGGGTTACTAGAAGCACAAGGAGTAAAAAAGATTCATTTAATAATCAACCGCATCCGACCTGCAATGGTACGGGCAAATGATATGATGTCTGTGCAAGATGTTCAGGAACTTCTCGCCATTCCCTTAATCGGGGTAATCCCTGACGATGAGCGTGTTATTGTTTCTACCAACCGTGGCGAACCCTTAGTATTATCAGAAACTCCCTCTGTCGCTGCCGTAGCTTTTGAGAACATTGCTCGTAGATTAGAAGGGGAAACTGTTGAATTTCTTGAGCTTGACTCCTCCAACGACAACATCTTTTCCCGCTTGCGGAAATTGTTGTGGACAAAGATTGTTTAACTCATTTTCCAGTCTCCGCCTTAAACTAAGCCGCAATGATTCTTGAACTTTTAGAAAAACTGTTTGTTCGCACACCTGACACTAGTCGCACTCAAGTTAAACGCCGTCTGCAATTAGTTATCGCCCATGACCGCGCTGATTTAGATCCCCAAACCTTGGAGAAAATGCGCCAAGAAATATTGGCCATAGTCTGTCGCTATGTAGAAATTGAGACAGACGGTTTGGAATTTTCCTTAGAAAGCAACCAACGCACAACCGCTTTGATTGCTAATTTACCTATCCGTCGGGTCAAAGAAAGCACGGATACAGAAAGTAGCGATACATAATAGTAGTTTGATCAAGATTGCTGTAATACCCCATCCCTCTACAGGGTGGGGATGAAAGGCAGTTAAAAAATTCGTAATAGTGCCTACGGCAGGCTACCGCCAACGTAATTCGTAATTCGTAATTCGTAATGGGGATTTTCTCGTTCGTTTCTCGTTCCCATACTCTGTATGGGAATGAATTCTAGAAGGCTCTGCCTTCCATGACAGCAGATTTAAATACTACAAAACTCGCTGAACCTAGTAAGGTTAAAGTTCCCATGAACAGGAAGCTTGGGTGAGGGAGATTTTGAATAATATTTAGACAGTGTAATTATAGGTGAGATTTTAGCTTGCAACCTTTCCTAAAAAGCTGTCGAAAGAGTTGGTATTGATTAACCCATTTTCTACCAATACTCGACGTACAGCTACCAAATGCACAGGCTGAATATATGCCTGTTGTTCGTAAGCTGGTAAAATAACCAAAGTTCCTGACAAAAGTGGTTCTAGTCGCATAATTAACTCCCGAACAATCAAAATGAATTAGATTGAGTGTTGGGTTAACCAAGCTTCTAAATCAGCAACACTAGAAAAGTCTAATAATGCCTCTCCTAAGTTTTCTAACTGTTCAATTGATAATCCTGTAATTCGCTCAATTAATAACGCATCAATTTCCCCAATCCGGCGATGTAGTAGACGCAGTATTAAGTCTTTTTCTCCTTCTTGTTTTCCTTCTTGTCTTCCTTCTTCTTTAGCTTGTTCTCTATCTCTTTGATAAAGTGGTTCTAGTCGCATAATTAACTCCCTATCATCTGTTTCTAGTTCTTGATTTACTCTCAAATTTTCGCGCAAGTTGTAAACTAATTCCAGGGTGGCTTTTTGGTATGGGTGATCTAATGGTAACGCTTGCAACTCGATAATTGCTTGTGATTGTACGCTTCCCCTACCCAAAAGCCTCAACCATAAAGTCTCAGGTGTTTGTGGTAGTTGGTGTATTGCCACAATTGCTGTCCGTAAGGCATCTGCTAAAAAATATACTCCCGATAACCAATCTTCTTTTTGGATAGTTCCAAAGCTAGATAAACGAGTTTCAGATATAGTGGGGGTTAAAATCCACAATTTAGGAATTTCTGACTCCTGAAGTTTGATTTTATTGGCTTTGGCTTCTCGTCGCAATAAAGCCTTGACTTCTAATAACTTGAGAATACAGTCGCAGATTTCATCGGTAGAAGCTGGATTGCGGTATGGTTCTATTATTGCAGGATTTTCGGCAAGTCTTCCTAGTAACCCCAGTATTTGTAATTTAGAAGTTTGTTGTTTAGCAGGTGTGAATAAAACATCTATTTCTTTAATTTCTCCTGAAACTTTTTCTGATGCTTTGACTTCTCCGTAATCTTTTAATAATTCTTCTAGATAGTCTTTTGCGAATTTATCATGTATAAACCTAGTCATTAAATTTTAATTTTGAGTAAAATCTGGTAAATAATTTAGACTTCTATTATGTAGAGCTTTTAATTGCAGGTAAATTTGAACATTTTCAATTTCATTATATTATATGTAAAAAGAATTAAATCAAATCCATAATTATACTCAACTCTCTCTACGGAATAACCCCATAAAAACATATATCGTTCAACATAATTTACGCTCAAATCTGCTATTATATGTTCTCTAGGTCGTTTCTTTTTTGCCATTAATTAAATTTACCTAAACCTTTATGGATTATACCAGAAAATGTTTTTATTACTTTGAAATCACAACTACTAAAAAGTGGTATAGCTAAAAGGAATAGAGAATAACTTATTTTGATTTGCTAGCAACATCTATCTTACCAAGATCATATATAAAAGTTCTAATGCCAGGCATATTAATTCTTGGGAGCCTTGAAATAAGATCATATTCTAAATCTACCAATGATAAATTCTTTGGTTCATCAAACCATTCGCACTTAAACCATAAAACACAATAAGCACCGTATCTTATACCCTTATTATTCATATAATTAGGCAACTGTTGCTCTAAGCCATGATATATATCTTTAGAATGAGCAAGCTTGAATTCTGCAAACACCTCACAAATACCTCTACCTTGGACTGTTCCAACAAAGCTAAAGTCCAAATTACCAACTCCTGTTTGACGTTCAGAAAAAATTTTGATACCTCCCATCATCATCTGATCATATAAAAGTGCATGAATTGTGGGATGAATATCTGGCTCTCTTTTTGGTAATCGACTACTAATTTGGCTTCCATCGTAGGTAATATTCCAAAAACCATTAATAGCTTTAGCTTCAGCAACCTTATCTTTGAGAATAACGAGGGAAGAGTATACACGCTCTCTAAATTTTTCTTCAGATGGGTACTCCTTTATCTCTAGAAGGTTTTGTTTTCTAGCCCATTCAACAAGAGAAGGGGGAGGGATAATAACTGGTGTGGATACTTCTTTTGTATCATAATATCCAGTAGTGCCACCAGGATTTCCACACACTAATCTAAGGTGATGGGGCGACCAGTTGATAACAAATTAAATTGTCAGTAGATTTTGTACTACCTTACTAATATCTAAGGCAAGTACCTGATTATTTCTTTGTAAAATTAACTCAGATCCTATTATCTTCGCAATGAAGTTAAAATCCTGATCAATAACTGTGAAAATATCTCGTTGAGGCTCTTGCCTAAACTGTATCTGGAAACCTATTTGTCCTTCAGAACGTAGCAGGTCAATTGCCGTAAACTGACCTCTAGATGCTGGAGAAATATCTACAAGTGGTAAATCATTGGAATTTATATTTATATATTGCATTAGTCTTTATTAGAAATCAAATTTATCTAAACTCATTATCATACAAGAAATAGATTTATGTAAAACAATAAACCTAAAATTAAAAACAATTTAAAATTGTAGTGTTCGCTATAGCGTTTCCTAATCATATCGAGTATATTATAGCCCCCTCCTCGCTTGCGGGGTTGGGGTTCTTGTACCTCACTGAATTGAAAAATGCTATAAGTCCAGATGAGTATACGCTAAAAATAAATTAAACTTGTCCGAGATCGCAGCCTATCCCGCAACGAAAAAGATTTTGCTGGTACTGGAGTTGTCATTATTAATCCTTGGTCTTGACTTTTAGGAGAAATATGTCAAACTAATATTTAGATACTCTAATTATTTGAACAAGGAAGTAAATCCTACTCGTGACGAAACTTACGGGAAGAACAGAATTTGCGGAAATACCTGCACAGGTTCCGAAATCGGTAATATTACAAACCTTGGAACTGACGCGCCGCTTTGATAAATTTACAGCCGTTGATGCTTTGAATATCTCCGTTGCATCGGGAGAAGTTTTTGGTTTACTAGGGCCAAATGGTGCTGGTAAAAGCACGGTGATTAAGATGTTAACTACCCTGTTACCCCCCAGTAGCGGGAAAGCATACTTAGCCGGTTATGATGTGACTCGTCAACCGGAATCAGTCAGAAGAGTTATCGGTTATGTACCCCAGGCTTTATCAGCCGATGGGAGTTTGACAGGTTATGAAAATCTTTTAATATTCTCTAAACTATATGACATTCCCTCTCGACGACGAAAACAGCAAATCGCTGAAGTGCTGGAATTTATGGGTTTGGAGGATGCTGCACATCGCTTAGTCAGCACTTACTCTGGGGGAATGATTCGGAAACTGGAAATTGCCCAAGCTATCTTACATCAACCGCAGATTTTATTTCTGGATGAGCCGACAGTGGGATTAGATCCGGTTGCGCGATCGCAAGTATGGCAGCTGATGGAACAATTGCGGATTGAGTACGGTACAACCATCTTTTTAACTACCCACTTTTTAGAAGAAGCTGACAGTCTGTGTAATCGAGTGGTGATTATGAACCAGGGTAAAGAGATTATCACCGGTTCACCGACAGAGTTAAAAGCAGCCATAGAAAAACCAGACGCAACTTTAGATGATGTCTTCATCCATTACGCAGGGAATCAATTAGTATCAGGAGTGAGTTATCGTGAAACTGCAAGAACCAGACGTACCACTCAACGGTTGGGTTGAACCAAGAAATATTCGCCCCAAAGGCATTTTTTCCGGCATTAAAGAACTATTTACTAAAACCCTGGTAATTACTGAATTAGAAGTACGAAAACTGCGCCATGATCCTAGTGATTTAGTGATTCGGGCAGTACAACCAGCTTTATGGCTGCTGATATTTGGGCAAGTTTTTACTCGGACTCGTGCTATTCCTACAGGTAATTTACCTTACTTGGATTTCATGACTCCTGGTATTCTCGCTCAGAGTGCGCTTTTCGTCGCTATTTTTAGCGGGGGAATGACGTTAATTTGGGAACGTGATTTAGGGATTGTGCAGAAATTCTTAGTTGCACCCATACCCCGTGCAGCGATTGTATTGGGTAAAAGTGTAGCTTCAGGTGTACGTTGCTTTTCCCAAGTGGTGTTTATTTATCTTTTAGCTTTGTTATTGGGTGTAAAACTCAATCTCAATCCCTTGGCTTTTTTGCAAGTTGTGCTAGTTGTGTTTTTGGGAGCAGGTTGTTTTTGCACTTTTTCCTTAATTATCGGCTGTTTGGTGAAATCGCGGGAAAGGTTTACGGGAATTGGACAATTGATTACAATGCCGTTGTTTTTTGCCAGTAATGCGATTTATCCGATCTCGTTGATGCCGGGTTGGTTACAGATTCTTTCAAGTATAAATCCTTTAACTTATGAAGTTGATGCTTTACGGGGTACGATGCTGGCTAATGGCTCAAGTATTTATGGGTTCGGGTTAGACTGTACAATTCTCTTGCTAACATTAATAGGTTTGACTTACATCTGTGGACGACTTTATCCACGGGTGGCGATGTAATGTAGGAGAAAACAGTTTTATGAGTTTGGATAAACCCTCTGAAGAATGTGCCGCTAGGGTGATGGAAACAGTCCCCTTATTGATGCGGTTTATCCGAGCCGAAATGCGATCGCACAGTTCTGACTTTTTATCTATACCACAATTGCGATCGCTCGCTTTTCTCAATCGCAATCCTGGTGCTTCCTTGTCTGAGGTAGCAGATCATTTAGGTGTCACCTGTGCTACAGCATCCACAACTATAGAAAAATTAGTCCAACGAAATCTGGTGCAACGGACAGATAATCCTCAAGAACGACGACGAGTAGTCCTGAATTTGACGAGAGAGGGAAAACTGCTTTTAGAGCAATCCCAGGAAAAAACTCGCGGGGAAATTGCGGAAATTCTGGAGGGTTTGACACCAGAACAAGTATCACATATTGAATCAGGCTTGACTCTACTAAAAAATGTCTTCGAGCAAACAGAAACCAACTGACCATAACCCTAAGGCTGCACAACACGATCCTTTTGCAGCTATGAGATTTCGAGATTATCGGCTATTTAGCATTGGGCGTGTACTCCTCTTCACAGGGGGACAAATGCAGACCGTGGCGCTGGGCTGGGAGCTATATGAACGGACAAATTCAGCGATGGTGCTGGGTTTGATAGGGCTGGCGCAAGTTGTCCCAATGATTGCGCTGACTTTGATTACGGGACATATTGCTGATAAAAATGACCGGAAAAAGATTACTTTATTTTCAATACTACTGCTAACTTTTTGCTCAATAGCTTTGGCTGTTATTTCATTTAACAAAGGTGCAGTTTTTCTAGTTTATGGTTGCTTGCTGTTAACAGGTGTAGCTAGGGCATTTCTCAAACCTGCGGGTGATGCGCTGATGTGGCAGTTGATACCGATGAGTGCTTTTACCAATGCCGCGACTTGGAATAGTAGTAGCTTTCAATTAGCGTCGGTAATTGGGCCAGCGTTGGGAGGATTTAGCATTGCTCTTTTTAAAAGTGCGACGGCAGTATATATATTAGCAGCCTTGGCAGCACTATCATGTTTTTTCCTGACCGCAACAATCAAACCCCAAAAAACCAACTTTGCTAAAGAACCAATATCTCTCAAAACCCTAGCTGCTGGGGCTGAGTTTGTTTGGAATAATCAACTAATTCTCGCAGCCATTACCCTAGATTTATTTGCAGTTTTATTGGGTGGTGCAGTGGCATTATTACCCGTATTTGCTAAGGATATCTTGCAAGTGGGGCCTGTGGAATTGGGTTATTTGCAAGCAGCGCCATCTATAGGTGCATTAAGCATGGCAGCATTGTTAGTATATTTACCACCTATCCGCAAAGCCGGGCCGGCCCTTCTTTGGTCGGTTGTCGGGTTTGGGATTGTGACAATTATTTTTGGACTGTCTCGTTGGGTGTGGTTGTCGTTGTTGATGTTGGCATTAAGCGGGGCGTTAGATAGTATTAGCGTGGTGATTCGTCATACTTTGGTGCAAATTCGCACTCCTGACCATTTGCGGGGTCGTGTTGCGGCTATCAATAGTGTATTTATCAGTGCGTCTAATGAGTTGGGGGGTTTTGAATCTGGTTTGACTGCGGCTTTATTTGGGCCAGTGTTGTCTGTCGTTGGTGGGGGAATTGGGACGATTTTGGTGGTGGTTGCAACAGCCGCAATTTGGCCGGAGATACGCAAGTTGGGGGCGTTGCATGAGGATTAATTGTCAGATATGGCTACCGCCACGCTGCGCGAACAGGATTTATAGGATTTGAGGATTTACAGGATTTGATCGTCTGTATTTTTTCATCCTGCTAATCCTTTAATCCTGGACATCCTGATTCTGACATTTTCATTACTTCTCTGGTTGAAAGTTGATGAATAATGAATTATCTTAAAAATAATGCAATATAATATTGTGCATTATTGAGGTAATTTCATGAGTACCACGAGTTTTCGGCTTGATGATGACTTACAAGAGAAACTTGAGATCACTGCTAACCGTACTAAGCGTTCTAAAGGTTGGATAATAAATGATGCTCTCCGTCGGTATATTGAGCAGGAAGAACTTAAACAAAGGATATTGGACGAAACTCAAGAAGCTTTAGCTGATATTGAAGCCAGTCGTGTAGTATCAGGAGAAGAGGTGATGAAATGGTTGGAGACTTGGGGAACTGCGGCTGAAACTAAGGCTCCTTTGCTATGAAATTAGAGTTTTCGGAAAGTGCAGTTCAAGATTTGATTCGGCTACGGGAGTTTATCGCGGTTCACAATCCCAAAGCGGCAGAACGCATATCTCTGCGGCTGCGACAAGCGATCGCAAAACTTGTACTGCATCCCGATATAGGGCGTTCTATACCAGAGTTTGAAAATGTCCGTGAACTTGTAGCTGGTGATTATGTTGTGCGATATTTACGTCTTGAGGATGGGATTTTTGTATTAAGAATATGGCACGGTAAGGAGTTTCGTGATTTTGGGTAAAAACTGAAACTAAATAGAGACTATACGGGCTTTTTATCCGAAACTTGATCCAAGTATTTTGGAAGTCTATGCTCTACCTTGGTAAGTATGGCGTTGTTGGTCAATTTCTGTAAATATTTCTGTTAAATCTGCTTGATTTTTCCACGCGCCAAATAATTTATTTAATTTAGCTAATCTCTCCTCTTCTGTTAAATGTATTTTTGGTTCTGGTATTTGCTTCTCAATGAATTTCAAATCTATTATTATTTCTGTTCCATCTGGAATGTTATTAAGTTGTTCTAATAGCTCAATATTTTGACCGCGTTTTATTCCTCTAATTTTCATGTTAATTTATCCTCATAATCTGATTATTTATTCTTGCAATAAGGCTTGAAACCGTGCATCGTTGCGGATGTTGTCTAAAACAGAATGACTTTTCACCAATTCTCGATATTCTTCAGGATTTAAATGGATAGCTTGTTGTAAGTTATAGATTGCTTGATCAACATTTTCTAGCATTGCATAACAGCCAGCTTTACAGTACCAAACTCCGTCCTGGTCAGGTTTGATGTTGAGTGACTTATCGCAAGCGGCGATCGCTTCCACATAGTTTCCTAACTTAGTGAGTGCCACGGCTTTGTTGTTCCAAACTTTGTAGTCGTCAGGTTTGATGTTGAGTGCAGCATCGTAAGCTGTGATAGCTTCTTCATAGTTTCCTAACTTAGCCAACGTCACACCCTTGTTGTACCAAACTCCGTCCTTGTCAGGTTTGATGTTGAGTGCAGCATCCCAAGCCGTGATCGCTTCTGCATATTGTCCTAAATTAGCCAGTGCCAAGCCCTTATTGCACCAAACTCCATCCTTGTCAGGTTTGATGTTGAGTGCAGCATCATAAGCGGCGATCGCTTCTGCATATTGTCCTAAATTAGCCAGCGCCACACCCTTGTGATTCCAAGTTTTGTCCCTGTCAGGTTTGATGTTGAGTGCAGCATCATAAGCGGCGATCGCTTCTGCATATTGTCCTAAATTAAACAACATACAGCCCTTGTTGTTCCAAGCTTCATAGTCGTTAGGTTGAATTTTAAGTGCCTGATTCCAAGCTGCAATCGCTTCTTCATTTCTTCCTAAATTAGCCAGTGCATTGCCTTTGTGATTCCAAGATTCATAATCGTCAGATTTGATTTTGATTGCTTCTTCATAAGCTGCTATAGCTTCTACATATTGTCCTAAATTAGCCAGTGTATTGCCCTTATTATGCCAAGCTTCATGCTCGTCAGGTTTGATTTTAAGTCCAGCCTCATAAGCGGCGATAGCTTCTGTATATTGTTTTAAATTAAAGAGTGCCACCCCTTTGTTATACCAAAGCTCGTACAAGTCAGGTTTGATTTTGAGAGCAGCTTCACAAACGACAATTGCCTCTTTATCGCGCCTTAAAAAATCAGCCTTATAACCAAACTTAAATAATGAATTTAACATCTCTATAGGATATTTTTTTGCTAATTTTAACAGCAAATTCAATAACCTTGAAATATATTCCTCAACTTCTACCTCCTTTCCCTTCGCCTCAATTTGCCCATCACGAGGTTCAAGAATACCTTCAACATCAATGAGATAGGGTAAAGTTGTGCGTATTTGCCACCAATACCAAATTTGTCTCAGGAGATTTCCATCTACCATCATTCGCGCTATAGGCTCAACAGTAAAGGGATAAAGATCAATCCCCATTTTTTGCAGCAATTCTACAGCGTCATAAATATAAGTTGCAACAGGATATTTTTTAATAGTCTTTTGATAGCGTTCCTTCCAAGTCCCTTTTAGTGTGGGGCGAAAGTTATCTATTGTCAGAAACCGACCATAATTTTTTGTACTGCGAAGATTCTCAACAATGTTTCTAAAAGTGCGATCATTTCTTTGAGCAATGCGAGAATAATCATCAGGATTAGCTTGGATATTCGCTTGATGTATCGTTTCTCTCAAAACTCCAATGATTGCTTCTTCATTAGGTTCAGGTAAATCATAAATCTCAAAGCGTTTCCAAAGTGGGTATTTATCAAATTCTAGTTTTTCCCATTCGCTGGGTTCATCTTTTTCCCATTCGCTGGATTCATCAGGAAATTCTCTCTCTTTTTCATTTCTGGCTGTAGCAATAATCCGAATATCTTCTTTACGACAGAATTTTTCGTAAGCTTGTAGTGTATTAAACAACCGTTCTTGTAGTGGCTTATTTAACGGTTGTAGTAGATCATCTGCTTTTGGTGATTGTTCAATACGTCCACCAGACATTTTATTATTCAGATTATCAAGGAAAAAAAGCAACTTGCAATCTGTACCAATCTTATTTTCTGGGAATATGGGTGGTGCTTCCAACCACTCACCACGCTTGAGTTTAAGAATTGTCCAGCCTTCTTTATTAAGTCTATCGGCTAAATTTGCCGCTTCTCTTGTTTTACCCCATCCTGTTGGTGCGAGAATCAATAACCAACGATGTTGATCTAATTTCTGTTTAAGTTCATCTTCAGTATTACGCCCTGGAACACGATTCTGATAGGGGATTTTGTAATCCCCTAATGGGTCATTTTCATTACCATCCAAAAGTATTTGTAAGGCGTTGCTTTGTGGTTTAATAACCTCGAAGGGGAAAGTATCAGGTAGAAGCTTACGCTTGCGATTCTGCTGGACTACCCACCAGATAAAGCGTACAATGAGAGGTAAGCTACCAGTGCCAAAGGAGACAATAAAAATATCTTTGTTGTTAATAATAAAATGCTGGATTTGATCCCATCAGTCTTGGCCTTGCTGAAGCCAAATGTAGAAAGCCTGATTATTCATAGGGGTGTTGATAGCTACATACATATAGATTGTAGCCTCTATTTTCTACACCCCACATGAGAATTTTGAGAAAATCCCTAACTACCGAATCGCTACCGGAACTTTATAATAAACAGGCTCATTCCCTGCTTTCCATTTAATATTACAACCAATACTCGGCTTTTGCTGCCAAGTAATTACTTCATCTGCTAAAACATAATTAATTGCTTTCCGTAAATCTTGTCCAGTTACAGGTAAACCATTTTTCGGACGACTATCATCTAATTGTCCCCGATAAGCCAGCTTTCTATTAGCATTAAATACAAAAAAGTCTGGAGTGCAAGCTGCAAAAAAATCTTTAGCTGCTTTTTGACTTTCATCATAAAGCAAAGGATAGGATAAATCTATTTCTTGGGCAAAATATTTAAGTAATTCTGGTGCATCATCAGGATGAGTATTAATATCATTAGAACTAATTGCTAAAATACCCACATTTCTATTTTTGTAATCTTGTCCTAACTTTGCTAATTCAAATTTGATATGTTGCACAAAAGGACAATGACGACTAACAAATATAACTACTAATACTTTTTTATCAGCAAAGTTTGCCAATGAAATCGTTTTACCTGAAACCACATCTGGGAGAGAAAAATTAGGTGCTAAAGTCCCCAAGGGTAACATTGTCGAAGGTGTCAAAGCCATAAAATAAAAATCCTTTAATTTTCCAATTACAGTGTAGAGACGTTTCATGAAACGTCTCTACATTTCTACATTATCCCCCATTTTTTCTGAGACAATGGAGTTGAGTTAGGTTAAGCTGCTACAAGATTGGGAATATATGCCGAAGAATCGCCTTTAATGGCTTGACTATACTTACCGTCAATACCTAAAGGAAGATCACCAGCAATGGTTACACGCTGCACACGACGGGGTTGATCTCCATAATCAGCGATCGCATAATGTTGAGTAGCACGATTATCCCAAAAAGCGACATCACCAACTTGCCAACGCCAACGCACTGTATTCTCAGGTCGTGTAATATAAGATTGCAACAAGCGAATAATATCGGCTGATTCAGTTGGAGATAAACCCCGAATCTGACGCACAAAACCACCTATAAACAAACCTTTTTCCCCAGATTCAGGATGAATTCTCACCACTGGATGCAAGGTTTCATACACCGTTGAAGTAAACACATCTCGGTAAGATTTCACTTCTTCCGGTATATCAAAGGCTGTAGCATAATCATAAGCATTACTATGTACAGCCCAAAGTTTGTCAGCTAAATTACGCAAATGCTCCGGTAAATCTTGGTATGCAGTCACCGAATTGGCCCAAATAGTATCCCCTCCCGTCGGCGGAATTACCAATGCCCTCAAGACTGAGCCAAGGGGCGGACGATCTACAAATGTAACATCGGTGTGCCAGTTATTCGCACGGGCAACTGTACGGTTGTAATCTAAGTCTAATACTTCTGGATGTCCAGGAAGTGATGGAACTGTGGGATGTGCGGTAGTGATTTCACCAAAACGACGCGCAAAATCTACTTGTCCATCGGCATCAAGTTCTTGTCCACGGAAGAAAATGACTTTATATTGAACTAAGGCTTTTCTAATTTCGCTGATGATTTCATCACTGAGGTTTTCAGCTAAATTAACACCTTTAATTTTTGCACCGATGCGTCCAGCAATTGGTTTGATTTCTATGTTTTGATAACTCATAAATTTGTCTTCTCAATTTAGGAATAGTTGAATGCAGCGTTTGACTAAGCAGCGACAGGAACAGGAGCAGCAAATTTAGCATATCGCTCAATATAGAACTCTTTGGAGTGTGCGATCGCTTTCACTGATTCACGTTCTTTAAGCGCGTGTTTCCACTGTTTCAAACGAGTAAATTCAGCAGGTATACCAAAGCCACGATAATGTTTAAGAGCAGCCCATCTTTCAAACCAGGGGAAAAAGGTAAAATCAACCAAACTGATAGATTCACCAAACCAGTAGGGACCATCTCCAGAAAGTTTTCCTAAACCTTCATTTTCAATAAATTCTAGATGTTTGTAGAGTTCTTGTTTGGCTTCTTCTTGTTTTTGGAAATCTGGACTGCGTAATAGAGTAGAAAAAGCGGGAACTAATCTAGTATTAGCAAAATCTATCCAAATTCGAGCCTGAGCTTTTGCAATGGGGTTACTAGGTAAAAGTGGTGGGTTAGGAAATACTTCATCCAAATATTCATTAATAACTGCTGATTCCCAAATTCGATTTTCTCCATGAGTAATTGCAGGTACTTTCCCATAAGGAGAAACTTCTGTAAAACCTTCTGGTTTATTCTGCAAATCAATTTCAATCAAATCAAAATCAATACCCTTTTCTTGAAGTACCAAACGAGTACGGTGAGCATAAGGACAAACAACCGCACTATAAATCTTAATATCAGCCATATTTAAAGTCCTTAGTAAATTAGGATTTGTTTACATCAAAAACCCAAATCTTGCAGCAATTTTCGGGTAAATGAACCACATTTTTTTGTCTCACGCAGAGGCGCAGAGGCGCAAAGAGAAATCAAGAGTGTGGTCTAAATACATGAAAACCGCTGTAAATAGTCAATAGTTACTTCCAATACCAAAACCAGCGCAGACATAACTATTGCCAGTTATCTGTGCATCACCCGTGACAACTGGGGACAAAATATAAACTACAGTTTGTTGACCGATTTATCGGTGCTTGTTTTAGTAGTATTACATGACCAGAAAGAAATTTCAAGTGGTTTGAGAAGAAAATATATGTTGAGCTAAATTTATGGTTTACTAATGATTAGTATATCTAAATAATTATTGAGTTATACTTATGAGCAAGAGGTGAAATCAAGAACCATGAATGAAAATACTGATATTACTGGTTTTCATGCACATATTTATTTTGATACCGCTAGTCTTGAAGCTGCTGCTCGTGTAAGAGAAGGGTTAGGTGCTAAATTTGATGTAAGATTGGGACGTTGGCATGAACAGCCTATAAGACCACACCCCAAATCAATGTATCAAGTAGCATTTTTACCACATCAGTTTGGTGAGGTTGTGACCTGGTTAATGCTTAATAGAGAAGGTTTAGATATTTTGGTTCACCCAGAAACGGGAGATGATGTCAAAGATCATACCGATAATTCTTTGTGGTTGGGAGAAAAACTACAGTTAAATATTGAGTTTCTGCAAAGGTTATAGCAGGTGACAGGGAACAGGTGACAGGTGACAGCGTTAAAAGTTTCTTGGAGTCTAAGTTTTATCAACGACGTTACGTCAACGTGCGCTATCATTTGATGTCTTAACCATCTTAGTGGTTGCTATAAAAACTATCTAATTTCACCAAAATGCTTTCTTATACAGTCCTTTTTGACCTAGATGGAACTCTCACTGATCCTAAACCGGGAATTACTTGTTGTATTCAGTATGCCTTATCGGAACTTGGTTATAAACCACCAGATGCTAATGAATTGCTTTGGTGTATTGGACCACCACTGAAAAGCAGTTTTTCCCAGTTATTGCAAACCTCCGATGACACATTGCTGGAGGAGGCAATTTCACTATATCGTAGTCGCTTTTCTACAATTGGGTTATTTGAAAACTCTCTTTATCCGCAAATTCCCGAAACCCTAAAAATTATTCGTGCTGCTGGTTATCAAACTTTTGTAGCTACTTCCAAACCTCAGATTTATGCTACACGCATTATTGTATATTTTGATTTAGCACCTTTGTTTGATGGTGTTTATGGTAGTGAATTAGATGGTAATAGAAGTGTGAAAGGTGATTTAATTTCCTACATTATAGAGAGGGAAAGTCTTTTAGCTTCTACTGTAGTTATGGTAGGCGATCGCCTACATGATATCATCGGAGCTAAGAAAAATAATATTGCTTCAATTGGTGTGACTTATGGTTATGGAAGTAGGGAAGAATTGGAAACCCACAAAGCTGATTTAATTGCTGATTGTCCAAATGAGATTCCTACATTACTGCCTTTGATTTTATTTGATTAAGATAGCAAATTTAAACCTATTTAGTGCATAGGAAATATAAATATGAATGAAAAAACTGAACTTGAAGAGATAACAAGCAATGGTTTTCATCTTGAAGAAAGTGGTAATGGTGATATTGATTTAGCATTTCTATCTCTACGAATTGCTTTAAAGGCTTATTTTTCTACTTACCAATGTTTTAATGGTCTACTATATCAGATAATAGATGAAGATGATAAAGATTGGCCAGATGAGTTAAGGTATTATAATCAAAAAGAAAATTTAAAATATCGTGAAGCATATGCAGAGTGTATCGTTCACTTTCATCATTTTGCAGAATTAGTATGTAAAAATTTTTTACACAATGAAAATCCACTATTAATACGTAAATTTAAAAATGAAAAATTTACACAGGAAAAATATATTGATAGAGAAGATATATCTGAGTATATTATACATAATAAACAAACAGTCAACTTTTCTGACGCTATAGACAGATTAGTAAAATTTATTAATGCAAAGCGTCTAAAAAATTATCAACAGTTATTATTCCTAGTTGATAATCAGTATATCCTTAAAAAGTTAGGTGATTTCAGAAATCAAGTATGGCATCGTGGTTTATACATTCTTCCTTATAAAGATTTAGATAAATTTATTGGAAAGTATGTACTTCAATTTGTGGTGTCAGTTACACAATATTTACATAATTTACATAATTTACATACAATCAATACACTAAATTGTGGAATAGATCCAATAACGGAGATTATTAATCATTTTAGAAAGGACTCCTATAATATAGAAAAAATTGCTTTTCTAAAAGAGTTAGGTAGAGCAGCTTATAATGCCCCATTATATTGGTATGGGCAATATAAGGATGCAAAAGAAACAATGGAAAAAACAGCTATTGTTATTTCTAAAGAAAATGATGATTCTGAAATATGCAAATGTCCAGTCTGTGGTTTTAACTCTCTAATAATTCATAAATGTGTAGAGTATGAACTAGATGAATATGGTGAGTATGAAAGTGAGTCTTCTTATCCTATTCGTGTTAAGTGTGAATGTTGCTCATTTGAGTTACATAATGATATTAGCAACGCTAGTGAATATGGAATTGAAGGAATAAGAGATTACTGGGTGTAGTAGGTGGAAGATAAACAAGCACTTATAGATAAATTACTTCCTCAAAACTTTTGTAGTAAAGAAATTTTACCTTTCATGCTACAAGCGATCTTACCTGTTCAGTAAAGCTATAATGTACTCAAGGATAAAGAGGTAAAAACTATTTATGTCACAGCTTGAACAAATTGAAACTGCAATTCTCTCACTTCCGTCTCATGATTTTGAGAAACTGAGACAATGGGTTTTAAACCTAGATTATGAACGGTGGGATGAACAGATAGAACGTGATATTGCAGATGGTAAATTAGAAGCATTAGCCGAAGAAGCGTTAGCGAATTTCACCGAATTTATCAATGAGTTTAAGCGTTAACGAATCAAATTAATTGTAATTCCCAGAGATAAACTAGTCCAGACTTTATCTGCTGTTAATACAGGTAAATTCAAGCGTTTACCTAAAGCAAGACAAGCACGATCTCCTAATGATAATCCGGCACTTTTGGTTAATGGTCGAAGTTTAGCTATAGTTAGAGCATCTTCCTCATTGCAAGCAATAATTTCTAGACTATTCTCTAATAATCCTTCATCTCTCAATCGTTTAATAATTTCGTCTGGTGATTCTCCTAAATCAACAACTTTCGATAATACCTCTACCCAATTAATAAAGTTGATTATGTTCGTAGTAAGACTGAAGCCCAGCTACGAACATAATTTGTATGGGTATAACTTTAGTTACCTAGCAAAGTGATTTACACACCTACCAATGTTTTATCCACTGGTTGAGATTCGGTCTTAGGTAGTTTGGATTCTACTGCTGTACCTTTGAAGAAATCGGGGTTAGCTTGGGTGTAGAATTTATAAGGATTGCCGAATACATAGGCTTTAAAGTCATCTTCAGAAATTACGCTTTCTCTTACCAAATCCCAGCTTTCAGCTAAAGGTGCGGTAAGATCGGGTACATCCCAGTGACCAACATCGGAGGAGTAAATGGCGTTGAGTTTGACTCCCAAGGGGTTGGCTTTGTCGTTGAATGCTGCCGCAATGGTGCGATCATCAGATTCAGAACCAAAGAAGAAACTGTTCACCCAGCGATCGCGGATATCTTCAATTGTTTTAATCCCTGCTGCACCAAAATCTTCCAATTCACTACCCACTGGTGAACGACTATGACGGTTGAAGGAAGAACCCAATACACTCTTAGTCAATTCTTCTTTACTAAGGGAATGTCCTTGAGTAATGTCACCACCATACTGTGCAAACAACTCAAACAACTCATCAGGATTAGCTAAATCTGGGTTGTAGTTTTGCAGCCCTTCTAAACTCCGTTTGGAGAAACGATCTACTAAATGAATATAGACGTGAGCGCCCCAGTCTGCACCACCTTCGAGCATCCCCACACGCAATTGTGGGAAGCGTCTGGTTACACCACCAAAGAACAATGCTTTCGCAAATGCTTGTGAACCATCAGCAAAGTGTCCGATATGGTTATTCATGTAGTTACTGATGGAGGAGCGTCCAGTCCATCCTTGACTACCGTAATGAGTGGTAATGGGTACGCCTAATTCGACGGCTTTAGCCCAGAATGGATCGTAGTCGTATTCACTATCTAGTCCGAAAAAGTCAATGTAAGAGGCATATTTACCAATTTCGGGAAATTGATCGGCTGGGTATTTATCTGCGATCGCTTTAATTGGACGTTTCACACCACCAGGAATATTTGCCACTTTCAATCCCAGGGTTTTGACTGCAAACTCTAACTCCTCGATCGCTTCTTGGGGAGTAGTCATGGGGATACCAGCTACCACAGTCAAGCGATCGCTATATTTGCGGTAAATATCGGCATGATAGTGATTGATCGCCCGTTGCAATAATTGACGATTCTCTTTACTTGCTCCAGCAGCAGCTAAGGCATTATTGGGAAATAATACCGAATAATCTGAGCCTTGCTCTGCTTGACGTTCATAGAGTAATGCGGGCAGAGTGTAGGTAGCTAAATCTAAGGTATTACGGGTAACTCTAGCCCACCAAGGCGATCGCAATGTCCGATTATATTGGCGTTCTTCTGGAGTTTGTTGATACCAATCTTTACCTTCACTCTTGGGATTGAGACGGGAAGATTCAGCTTTGCGTAATTCATCTACCAGTTTCACACCGCCGTAGTGAGCAATATAATCCTCAAGGGCAGGAGTAAAATCATTGGTGTGGACATCAGTATCAATGACAGGATAATCGAGATTGGCTCTAACTGCGGCGGAGGGAGAGCTTTTCAACTTGCTATATTTACTCATATTTTCCTTAGAAAAGTTACAAGATTTTGTTTCACGCAGAGGCGCGGAGAGATTAAGAGTGCTGACTAAATACTTGAAAACGGCTGTAAGATTCTTGTCCTGAAGACCTTTGCCATTACGGTCGGAATCATTTTTGACAAGCGTAACTTTCCGGGAAATCCCGGTAGGCTTTTAACGTCTGTGCTGACGTGATCTAAATCAGAGATTTGGAATTTTCAATCTAAAATCCAAAATCTAAAATTTGTTCATTTACGCCAACACCAATGTTTTTTCTTGTTGTTGAACAGCAAAACGATTAACTGGACGACGCAAACCAAGGTTTTCACGCAAGGTGCTACCTTCATATTCAGTGCGAAAAAGTCCGCGCTTTTGCAGAACAGGAACGACCAAGTTCACAAACTCATCCAACCCTGTAGGTAAGATAGGTGGCATAATATTGAAGCCATCGGCCGCACCATTGATAAACCATTCTTCTAGCTGGTCAGCGATGGTTTCAGGAGTACCGAGGATGGTACGATGACCCCGTGCAGTCGCCAAAGATAGATACAACTGGCGTAGTGTGAGAGTACCGCGAGTGGCTAAGTCACTTACCAGTTTCAACCGACTCTTATTATTGTTAGTGTCGCGGGGTAGTTCCGGTGCTAAATCATCAAAAGAGTATTGTGATAAATCCACGCCTTTGTAATAATTTTTGAGGATTCCCCAAGCCACATCGGGATGAATCAATGATTGCAGAAACTCATATTTTTCCTGTGCTTCTTCTTCGGTACGCCCTATGATGGGGAAAGCACCAGGCATGATTTTAAGATCATCGGGAGAGCGTCCATATTTTGCCAATCGCCCTTTGACATCTGCGTAGAATTCTTGGGCATCGGCTAAGGTTTGATTGGCTGTAAAAATTACCTCAGCAGTGCGTGCGGCTAAATCTCTGCCTGGTTCGGAAGCACCAGCTTGAACAATTACTGGGTAGCCTTGGGGTGGACGACCAACATTTAAAGGCCCTCTCACAGAAAAATGTTTACCTTTATGGTTCAGTGTGTGCAGTTTGTTGGGATCGAAATAGACACCCGATTCTTTATCGCGGATGAAGGCATCATCTTCCCAACTATCCCACAGTCCTTGCACTACTTCCACAAACTCTTGGGCGCGTTCATAACGTTGGCTGTGTTCTGGGTGATGTTCAAGTCCAAAATTAGCAGCCACATTCTCATTACCTGTAGTGACTACATTCCAGGCTGCACGTCCATTACTTAGATAGTCTAAGGAAGCAAACTTCCGTGCCAAGGTATAGGGATCTTCGTAGGTGGTGGAAGCGGTGGCAACGAAACCGATGTTTTTGGTAACGGAGGACAAAGCAGAGAAAAGGGTGACTGGCTCGAAATGGGCGATTTTACCGTTGCGACTCTGATTTCCTGGAGTTTCACCCCAAATTCCGGGGCTATCTGCCAGAAAAACGGCATCGAATAAGCCAAGTTCAGCAGTTTGGGTAATTTCTTTGTAATGCTCGAAATTTAGTCCCGCATCTGCTTGTGTATTGGGGTGTCGCCAAGCGGAGACATGATGTCCAGTTGCTTGAATAAATGCACCTAAACGAAACTTGCGTTTTGCGCTCATATATCTTCTTTTCCGGTTGATTAGTGATAAATTCCGTATCTGTGCAAGATGTGAGTAATCTCTTTTTCCTCCTGCTGCCTATTTTTCAGGTGTTGGTAAAGCTTCCTAAACATAGTTCTTTAGCCATAGCTGTAGGCATCCTTTTAGCGTGAGCAGTAGGTTGCCGATAAAACTACTAATCCCCGATTGATTTAGCGTAGATTAATAATACAATCTCATAACTGTAACTAAAAAGCAAGTACTTCTTCACAAAATATATGACTACCTAAATTTATTAAACACTAATTGTTAGAAATTCTAAATATCCAGTAGCCCTATTACGTCTCTTGGGTTTAAGGGTGTGTGTTTTGTGCTGATAGCTACTAACCACATTTTATTGAATACTTGCCTTAATCATACTGTTTGTGCAATACTGCTAATTTACAATAAACCACTTAAAGCCTATCGATCTGCCGTAGTATTAATAGGCTGAGTGATTATCCCTCAGAGCCAGGGTTTGAGCGTTTTACTACTCGAATTACTGAGAAATTTGGAAATTGAATTACAAATGGTTTCTACTAACTCTGCTACCACACAGCGTCCTCATGTAATTTTCATTTTGACTGACGATCTAGGTTGGGGTGATCTCAGTATTGATGGACAAAAAAATTATCAAACACCGTATCTAGATAAATTAGCCAAAGAGGGGATACGCTTCAGCCAGGCTTATTCTGCTTCACCAGTTTGCACACCAACGCGAGTTAGCTTTTTTACAGGTCGTTATCCGGGAAGAATTCCTCTTGGTAATCAAGAACCTTTATTGAGTTTTCAGCAAATAGGTGATTCTGTTGGCTTACCTCCAGAACATCCAACTGTAGCGTCTTTACTAAAAGCAAATGGTTATGAAACAGCCTTAGTCGGTAAATGGCATTGTGGTTATTTGCCCAAATACAGCCCCTTAAAAAGCGGTTTTGATGAATTTTTTGGTAATTTCAGTGGTGCAATTGACTACTTTAGGCACGTAGATACTAGTGGAAAGCCTGATTTGTGGGAAGCTGAAGTACCAGTTGAGGAAATAGGCTATGTGACAGACTTATTTAGTGAACGTGCCATAGATTTCATTAAAAAACCTCACAAGCATCCTTTTTACCTCAGTTTGCACTACACAGCACCCCATTGGCCTTGGGAGGGGCCTAATGATATTGAACTGAGTAAAGCCTTGATTGGTAGAGATAATCTACAAAATTGGATTAATACAGGTACGGTAGAATCTTATGCCGCAGTGATGAAGAGTCTGGATAATGGGATTGGAAAGGTTTTACAAGCCTTGGATGATGCTGGAATTGCTGAAAATACCATAGTCATCTTTGCTAGTGACAATGGAGGGGACAAGTTCTCTAATTTTGGTTCTTTTCAAGGGAAAAAGGGCAATTTATATGAAGGTGGTATTCGAGTTCCTACCTTTATTCGCTGGCCCGGAGTGATTCAACCTAACCAGATAAATGAGCAAGTAATGATCACACAGGACATCACCGCTACAATTTTGGCAGCTACCCAGACTAATCCTGATCCCAATTATCATCTTGATGGTGAAAATTTACTTCCTGTTATTAAAGGTGAAATACCTGTTTTGCCTCGGACATTATTCTGGCGACATAAAGGTATTGATACACCTGTTTTACCGCCAAAAGTACTACAAGGTGCAGTGCGGAGTGGAGATTGGAAATATTTGAAAGTTGGAGAAACAGAATATCTTTTTAATCTCGCTCATGATGAAAAAGAAGAAATTAATTTGCAAGTTGAATATAGAGAAGTGTTTGAGGAGTTAAGGTCTAAATACCAAAGATGGGAATCTGAATTAGAACCTTATGCAGTTTGATAACAAATTAAGATAAAGCTGCATATTCTTTCAAATGCAACTTCATATAAATTACGAGATGCTCCATGTAGCTTGCTTCTCCGCAGGGGTACGCTCACCGTAGGTATTGCCCTCATCAAGCCCCAAACAGACTGCGCCCAAATAATTACAAGGACAGTATTTCATGAGTAATATCCAACTTTATTTTGCTAAAGCTTCTACTTTTTCCCAACGCACCCGTGTTGTTTTATTGGAAAAAGGGATTGAATTCACCGCGACTGAAATTGATTTACAACAGAAACCTGCTAATTTTACGCTAATTTCACGATATGGCAAAGTCCCTGCAATCAAGCATGGAGATATCGAACTCTATGAGTCTGCGATCATTAATGAATATTTAGATGAGGTATTCCCCGAACCACCTCTATTACCTCGTGATTCTGGAGAAAAAGCGATCGCACGTCTCTGGATTGATTACGCTAATACCCGCCTTGTACCTGCGTTTAACAAATTCCTCCGTGGTAAAGATACCCAAGAACAAGAACAGGGACGGGGTGAGTTTCTAGAAGCCCTATTGTACATAGAGCAAGAAGGATTAGGTGAGCTATCCGGTAATAGCCCTTACTGGTTAGGGGAGACATTTAGTTTAGTTGATATCAGCTTCTATCCTTGGTTTGAACGCTTACCCGTTCTAGAACACTTCCGCAATTTCACATTACCAGCAGAAACCCCTCGCTTGCAGAAATGGTGGGATGTAGTGCGCGATCGCAAATCAGTCCAAGCTGTTGCAAATCCTGTAGACTTCTATTTGGATAGATTCACCAAGATTCTTGGTCAACCACTAGCTGTTGGTGCGGCTCAAAAGTAGTCAGCAAAAAATCCATAAAGCTTTTGTAGGATGGGTTGGAAAAGCCACACAGTTCAGATCAGCCTCCCCTACCTAAACAAATAATTTTCCCAGGACTTACGCACAATTAATATCAAAACTAACCACACAAAACACAGAGAAATTAGAGTTGGAGAGGTTTTTTGCGTAAGTCCTATTTTCTTTAGCTGAATCCTATTGGCGTAGGAGGCAAATGATACAAAGAAATAGCATCGCTTCTCATTTAATCCACCGAATCTGATAGGATTCGGGGCGATTAAAATTAACTAATATATGTAATTTATATGGACTTTGAGTTGTTAAACTTAAAGGGTTGAATTAAACCAAATAGATGCCCTGTAGTTCCAGTTTATTTGTATATTCTGGCTAAATCGCTGATGATTTAACTCAAGTTATATTTTATATTGAGTTGATTCTTCGATAATGTCATGTCTATACAAACATTCTTAAGGTATATATCATTGGTAAATTCAACATTTTCTGTTGATAAGTTGTCTACAGAAAAAGCCAATTTAAAACATCAAATCCCAAAAAAACATGAACAGCTTTGTGAGACTGTGTAAAACCCTATTTGTTAGCACAGGAATTTGTTTGCTGTCTGTTCCTGCTACCTATGGAATACAACCAACACGATTGTTGACGGCTGAAACAACTTATAATCAAGCTAGTGCTTGGGGAGCAACCTATTATTTCACACTCAAATTACCAGCTTCGGCTGTTAATGTGCCACTGAAACAATTAGCTTTTACACAAGTAGAAGGTTTGGAAACCATTGACTTCGATGATAAAAACAGTATTGCCTTTGTAGAAACAAACGGACAAAGAGAAAAGCTAGGTGTCACCCTAGCCAAAAAAGGAAATCAACCGCAAACCCTCATTGTTACCTTTGACCAACCAGTTGCAGCTGGTAAAACAATCACTATCGGTTTAAAGCCTTTTCGTAATCCCACTTACGAAGGTATTTATCAATTCCGAGTACAGAGTTTATCTTTTGGTGAAAGGACAAATAATTTAGTTTTGGGTACTGCTCGCTTGCAATTCTACGGCAATACTGGCAATGAATAAATGAAAGTAATTCGATTAATTTGAGTTTATTTGTTAGGGAGAATGTATCCTATTTGGTTTGTTTAAGTAAGTGGGCGTTAAAAAATATAATATAAACCTAACCCCCCAACCCCCCAACCCCCTTCCCTACCTCTCCCTAACCCTCTCCTAAGAGGAGAGGGAAGCGGAAAAACTTTTGTTGCTGGAAGGGGGAGTCAAAGCCTCTGCCCTACCAGGGGAGCCAGTGCGTTGCGGGGGTTCCCCCCGTTGTAGCAACTGGCGTGAGAGGTTTGGAGAGAGGTTTTATATTTAATTGTGCCAAGCTACTTAAGACGATTCCCAATTATGGTGATCAGCACAAGTATCAACCAAAATTTGAGGAACATTCTCCTTTTTGAGTTGCAAAGTCATATTTTTTTCTTGGTCATTTTTAAGTGTTTCCAGAGAAGTTGAATTTGTTTATAAGCATCTTCAGAGGAAAGTTTACCACCAGTTTGTAGACCGCAAATATAGTTTACGCGTTGAGAAAAATCTTGAAGTTGAGCATTAAAAGCTACATTTTCTGATTCCAACTGTCCATGATATGGACTACGAGGATAAAGAAAATCAGATAGTTCAGAGAGCAAATCAGAGTATTGATTCATAGATACCTTTAGTTGCTATAAGCTAATTCTTTGACATCAGGTTGAGACTTATTAACAGCTTGTACAAATTCTATTAAAACTTCTTGTAGGCGTTGTTCAATTTCTTCATCCAACTGCAAACTAGCATCAGCTTGAATTTGTATTTGCTTATCCACTGCATAAACTGTACTTAAAATATGCCTTGCACCTAATTCACCTAAAACTGGTTTTAGGGCATATTCTATTGATAATAAATGAGCGATTGTCCCACCAGTCGCTAAGGGTAGGATAATTTTACCCGTCAAAGCTTTTTGTGGTAATAAATCTAAAAATGCCTTGAGTACACCAGTATATGCAGCTTTATAAATTGGTGTGGCAATAATTACACCACTTGCCTGTTCTAGCAGTGCTTTTGGTTTTTCTAAAGCTGCGCTATTGTAACGTCCATAAACTAAATCCTCAGCAGGTAAATCTCGCACAGAAATAATATCTGTTTCTAAGCCTTGTTGGGAAATAAATTGAGTTGCATATTCTAAAAGTCCATAGCTTTTAGAAGGATGAGAAGGACTACCAGCAATTGCTAAAATATAAGCCATATTACAAAAACCTCTAATTTGAATTATTTTCTCTTTGGATTGCCTATGCTTGATTTTTATCAAAGATTTAATCTACAGTGGCAACAGCTTTTTCTTTAACTTGCTGTTTCGGAAATTCCCGGTTAGCAACAATCTCGCCAAAAGGACTCAATAGCTGTGGTTCTACTGTTGGTAAATTATCTAAAGGTAAACGAGGAAAAAGCAATTCAGCTACCCGATAAGCTTCTTCTAAATGAGGATAACCAGAGAAGATAAAAGTATCAATACCCAAGTCTGCATACTCCTCCATTCTTCTAGCAACGGTATCGGGATCACCTACTAATGCAGTTCCCGCACCACCCCGAACTAAACCAATTCCTGCCCATAAATTTGGGCTAATTTCCAAAGCTTCACGACTACCGTTATGTAATTCCTTCATCCGCTGTTGTCCGACGGAATCCATGCGGGCATAAGCTTGTTGGGATTTAGCGATCGCATCTTCATCTACATAACGAATCAAATCATTGGCTGCTTCCCAAGCTAGACTCTCTGTTTCTCTAACAATGACGTGTAACCGAATGCCAAAACGTAATGTTCTACCTTCTGCTGCTGCTAATCGTTGTAAATAAGTAATTTTTTCAGCAACTTGTGCAGGAGGTTCACCCCAAGTTAAGTATACATCAACGTGTTTAGCAGCAATTTCTTGGGCAATAGGAGAAGAACCACCAAACCACAAAGGTGGATAAGGTTTCTGCACATTGGGAAATAGTATTTTCCCTTCTTTGATATTGAGGTAATCACCTTCAAAGTTGGCAACTTCACCCGCAGCTATTTCCCGCCAAACTGTTAAAAACTCATCTGTAAGTTTATAGCGATCGTCATGATTTAGGTGCAAACCATCACCAGCTAATTCAACAGGATCACCACCTGTAACTACATTAATTAATAACCGTCCGCCAGAAATTCTATCAAAAGTAGCCGCCATTCTTGCAGCTATTCCTGGTGACATCAACCCTGGACGTATAGCCACCAAAAACCGCATTTTTTTAGTATGAGTTACTAAACTTGATGCCAAAATCCAAGCATCTTCACAAGAACGACCTGTAGGTAATAAAGCACCTGTATACCCTAATTGATCAACTGCTTGGGCGATTTGTCGCCAATAATCAAAGTTGACTGATCTTCCGCCTATAGCAGTTCCTAAATAGCGTCCGTCGCCATGAGTGGGAATAAACCAAAGTACTTGCATGGTTCTTATTTAAGGTGGCTGTAAAACTTTTAAATTCTTTATTTACAAAAAATCTATCGATTAACCGTAGTATGTATGTGATGTTTAAGATTATTACATGATGAGTTCAGAAAAGCAATACTTTTATAAAAAAGCACCGTAACTTTATCGGTTATATGTGGATTTAGATTTGACATTGCCTTAACCCTTTAAATAACTGGGGTTCCACTGCAACCAGTAATTCTCCAAAGCTTTAGCAACTATATCAGCCAGCTTGCCGAATAAGGCATATATTAAAATGCTCAAGACTACAATATCAGTTTGCATAAATTCTCTAGCATTCGTTGCCATATAACCAATTCCAGAATCAGCAGCAATTGTTTCCGCGACAATGAGTGTCAACCACATAATCCCTAAAGAAAAGCGCACACCCACCAAAATCGAAGACATAGCCCCTGGGAGAATAATTCGCCAGAATAAACCCCAAGTATTTAAACCGTAAATTTTACCCATTTCAATCAATCCGTGGTCAACACTGCGAATACCATGAAAAGTATTTAAATAAATGGGAAACATTACACCCAAAGATACAAGAAATAATCTCGCCTCATCGCCAATACCAAACCACAAAATTACCAGGGGAATTAATGCTAAGTTAGGAATGTTGCGAAGCATTTGCAGGGATGTATCTAACAACTTTTCAGCAATTGGAGAAATACCATTAAGTAAACCTAAACTAAAGCCTATACTCCCTCCCAGTAAAAAACCAGATATTGCCCGTAGAGAACTAATACCAATATTTCTGAAAAGTTCACCCGTTTGAGCCAATTTAATAGCAGCACTAACAACTGCTAAAGGTGCTGGTAATATTCTCGTGGGAATAAAACCAATAGCAGACAAGAATTGCCATAATATAATTATTGTTATCGGTACAGCCCAAGGGATGAATGATTGAAAATAGCGATTCTTTATAAACTTAAAATGGAATTTCTTCTTTCTTGTTGTATGGCGTGATGAAAAACTTGTAGATGAAGAAGAAAGTTTCATAACAACTTATTAAGTAATGAGGAGGATAATTAATGGTGGGTTTTAGCCACCCTTCTAACGGAAGAATTAGAACAAATACAGGTTATTTTTTACTAATTCTTTGTGGTGTAATAGCTGCATACTGTTGAGAAGTTAAAACCGATTCTCTAATGGCAATCTTTTTAGGAATAACTCCTTCTTTATAAAACAAATCAGCAATACGTTGTTGTTCAGCAATCAGAGATGAGTTAATTGGGCGGATACGGAATGTACGTCTACGAACTACTACTCCTAATAGTGACGGATCAAGTTTTAATTCAGGTGCAAGAATTTTCACAACCTCATTAGGATTAGATTCTGCCCATTCTCCTAACTTATCTACTTCTTCTAAAATTATTCGCACAACTTCCGGGTTGTCAACGGCAAAACTACGTCTAGCCATATAAAAACCACCCTGAGTAGCAATTCCTGAAGCATTTCTCAAAACACGAGCATTAGCAGTTTTTTGGACGAAGGCAATAGAAGGGTCCCAAGCTACCCAAGCATCAATTTTCTTTTGAATAAAAGCATCACGGGCTTCAGCAGGAGTTAAACTAACTGCTTGAATATCGCTATATTTTAAACCTACTTCTGCTAATGCTCTGAGTAGTAAATAATGTGATGCAGATCCCTTTTGAAAAACAACTTTCTTCCCTTTCAGATCCTTGACTGTTTTAATAGGAGAATCTTTCTGGACAACAATGGCACTACCTTCGCCCTTACTGGGTTTACGTCCAGCAATATAAGCAAGTTGAGCGCCAGCAGCTTGGGCAAATATAGGCGGTGTTTCTCCGACAGAACCAATATCAACTCTGTTGGCATTCATTGCTTCCATTAGTTGTGGTCCAGCAGGAAATGGAGACCATTCTATCTTGACACCTAACGGCTTCAGACGCTTATCTATTACTCCTTTGATCTTAACAATATCCCCAGAAGTTTGATAAGCAAGTCGCACTATTTTTGTTTTAATACCTGTTTTATTAACAGAAGTCGTGTTTTGAGCTTGAACTATATTACTAGCAATTGGAGCAGAAATAAAAACTAAAGCTAATGCTGAATATTGAACAAATTTATGTAGAATTGTGCTTTGTGGTAGCTGAAAATTCATGATTATGCTTCCTCTTTAGATTTTATATTTGTCAGTGGATAAATTATGTTGCTAATTATGTCGCTAAAACACAGAATCTAAAATGGGCGACTACCCGCTAAACTAATCCGTTTCATCACTCGACGTTGATTAGGATCAAAAGCTTGGCGGTAATGCAAAGTAGATTGATTATCCCAGTAGACAATATCGCCTACAGACCATTGATGTTGATAATAAAACTGCGGCTGGTGAAGATGTTCTCTCAACTGTTCAATTAATTCTGAACCTTCTTGGGGATCTAAACCGACAACTTCAACTTCAGTGGTGTAATCTAGATATAAAATCTTTTTACCACTTTCTGGATGCGTTCTTACTAATGGATGAGGAAAGACAGGACTAATTAGGGGAATACTCTGATCATGACGATATTTTGAACGTGGCACACCTGGTTTATTTAAAAATGGATTATAAGTAATCAACTGCAAATCTGCAATTCTGCGCTTTGTAAATTCATCCAAAGTTTCATAAGCTGAAATCAGATTTAACCAAGAAGTATCTCCACCTTTAGATGGAACTTCTAAAGCATAAAGTAGAGAACCACTAGAAGGATAGGGTGTCCATTTGTGATCAGAATGAAAAGCTAATTCACCTGTGCCTGTATAACCACCATCAACGTTAGAAACAGGAATTATAACTGGTGTTATTCCTGGCTGAGAAGCTAGAACTGGAATATCATCAGGTGGCACAAATAGTGAACCAAAGTTAAACGCAAAATTCAAGAATTGCTCATCATTAAGATTTTGATTTTTGAAGATGAGAATATGATAATCACGTAATGCTTGTTTAAGCTGTAAAATTACTTCAGGTGCAAGAGGGTTTCTAGCATCTAATCCAGTTACGATTGCGCCTAATGGTGCATTAATGGGAGTAATTTCAAAGTTGGTTAAAGTGAGTGTTGGCATAATCAAAAATTAAAGATTTAAAATGTTATGGAAAAAGTGCTATTTTTTAGCAAGTACTTCTTTGGGAGTAATTTCGGCATATTGCTCAGGAGTTAAAAACCCATCTCTGACATTTACTTTTTTGGGTATTAATCCTAGACTTAACCATTTATCAGCGACTTGTTGTTGCTTTTTGATAATTTCTTCGGTGATTGGCACTAATGCAAAATCATATTTACTGTGCATTTTTTCCAAAGTTGGTACATCAAGCTGAGTTGCGGAGGTGAGCAATTGAGCAATTTCTTTGGGGTGATTTTTAGACCAGACTTGTGCTTTCTCTAGTTCGTCCAAAAATACTTTAATTACTTCAGGGTTTTCTTCATAGAATTTGCGATTTGTAGTGTAAAAATTGTTAGTATCTCGCAATCCACCACTACCATCTATTAGTACTCTTCCTACTTTATTTTGTTCATTTCTAGTGACAAAAGGGTCCCAGATAAACCAAGCATCTACTTTACCTTGGCTAAACGCTGCATTAGCATCAGGAGGTGCTAGAAAAACTGACTCTACATCACTAAGTTTTAGCCCTTCTTTTTCTACGGCTCGCACTGTTAAGTAATGACCGATAGATGCTTTTTGGAAAGCAATTTTTTTACCTTTCAAATCTTTGAAACTTTTAACTGGAGAATTGACAGGAACTAAAAGAGAAACTGCCTTACCATCAGAAGAATTCGCAGCTAAGTATACAAGAGGTGTTCCAGCAGCTTGAGAAAACACAGGGGGTGATTCTGCGGTGGAAGCAATATCAAGTCCACCTGCATTTAAAGCTTCTAGCTGTTGAGGTCCAGCGGCAAATTCAGGCCATTCGACTTTGTAACCTAGAGGTTCTAATCGTTTTTCAAGAGTACCTTGTTTTTCTAAAACTGCTAAGGCTGTGAGTTGTTTAGAACGAACAATTCTGACTACTTTTTTACTAGTGCTATCACTAGAGGTAGATGTACTCGCTGTATTAGTTATGTTGGATGTAGATGAATTGGCTTGTTGCTGATTGTTATTTTGTGGAGTGCTGCAACTAAACAGTGTAGTTGATAGGACTAAGCTATAGCCAAAAGCAAATACGGCGTGACGACGAGTAATCCGTCGGCTTTTCCATGATGCAAATTTATCTTCCCAATTTGTCATGATTAAATTACCTTTTCTTTGTGGAGTAGGTTACAAAATTGCCAGCTATTTAAGAAATTGAGATGGCAATGAATTATCCGCCAACTGCTCTATTAATGCTTTACTATTTTGTCCATATTTATGAAAGTTTTATTTATTGAAGACGTTATAGGATGATAGTCATAATGTTGTCTCCAAATACTTTCTAATAAGGAACTAATAACGAAATTTATGCAGAAACTGAACTTAAGAAATAAGAAGATTCTGCTACTAATTCTTTTTGTGTCAATTCTTGCTTACCCATGACTCTGTCTAAAATACTCTCCACAGTTTTCGCAAACTTCGCGTTTCCTCTAGCCCGTGGTCGTGGGAGGTCAATTTCCACATTCATACTGATTTGACCGTTTTCAATCAAAACTACTCGGTCTGCAAGTACAACTGCTTCTTCGACATCATGGGTAATTAACAATGCTGTAAATCCCTGTTCCTGCCACAAACGTTCTAATAATTGCTGCATTTCAATTCTGGTGAGGGCATCTAATGCGCCCAATGGTTCATCTAACAATAATAAAGAAGGTTTACTAGCCAACGCCCTAGCTAAAGCTACCCGTTGCCGTTGTCCACCAGAAAGGACGGAAGGCCATTCATGAGCGCGGTCTTCTAAGCCCACTTCTCTTAACACTTTTAAGGCTGTTTGTTTGGCATAAACTTTAGAGTTAGAACCTAATAAACCTAGCTCCACATTTGCCAAAACTCGTTGCCAAGGTAACAATCTCGCATCTTGAAACATCATGCGGATAGTTGGATTAATACGCTGTTCAGTATATTGACCATTCAATAAAACATTGCCTTCACTGGGAGCATCTAGCCCAGCAACTAAGCGCAACATTGTACTTTTACCACAGCCACTCCGACCTACAATGGCTACAAATTCTCCAGGCTGAATCTCCAAATCAATTCCTTGTAAAACAGTTTTGTTTCCAAAAGACTTTCTCAGACCTTGAAGATTTAGTTGCATTCCTTTTATTTTATTAGTCATATTCAAAACCTCTCGTTTTAGATTTTTTACTAGTCAGTTAAGCAAGTCTGTTAACTAAAAATTAGCAGCGCTCGTGTAATGTTCTTTACAACCAAAGTTTTTACAATGTTTATCTAGTGTTTATTTATTTTTCAGCTTGAGAACACCTGTAAGTTGACAAACACTGATTTCTCAATTTGCTTGAGCGTCTTTTAAGCAAAAGCTTTAGTAAACAAGCATCTGGCACTGATATGATACCAATATGCTTGCTATTCAACTCTGTGCTGGGCATAATCTACGTTAAATCGGTAGGAATACCGTAGCTTTTTTAGTTTTGCACAATTAGATTAAAAATGCAAGTATTTTTTAGAATAAATGTACAAAAAAATCCCCACTTATCTATGGGGATTTACAACATTAAAAATGTTGACCATTAACTAATTAATTGCTCACGTCAAGTTAAATAATTTCTATTGAAGAGTCAAAGTAATTCGTAGTTGCAATCAGTGAGGAGATTGTACTCCTTTATAGCCAGTAATAGGTGATAGTCTGAGAAGTCTTTTGATGTCTAGGTTTTATATAAGTAGTCGGACAAAATTAAATTCATTAGTGGAGAGAGGGAACTCTTAACAGGAAAACAAACCGTGTAATTAATCCTGTCGAGGTACTTATGGCTTACGCTGTGCGTTAGCACTACAGTTGGTGTCCTAACCACCTTGACAGTTGCTATAATTACGAATTACGAATTACGAATTACGAATTACGAATTATTTGGTCATTTAACGTAATTCAAAACCCAAATTCTTCAAAACTTCCTGCAACCTATCTCGACCAGATAAAGACTCAGCAGTTGCTACCCGTTTACTAGAATGTTCTGACCAATCACCAGGAATATTCATATTCTGTGAAGCATAAAAATCTTTCATAATTTGATTGTAAAGAGAAATTCCCTGATCTTGTTCTGCAAGTTGATAAGTTTCCCGATGTAGGACTACCGATTGAGGCAAACGTGGTTTAATACCTACATTCACAATGGGATCAGGATAACCAATACATAATCCAAACACTGCAACTACATGAGGAGGTAAATTGAGTACCTGTGCTACCTCCTGTGGTTTATTCCGCAATGCACCAATATACACAGTTGCTAAACCAAGAGATTCTGCTGCTACTACAGCATTTTGCGCTGCTAATGCTGCATCTATCGCTGCCACCAGAAACATTTCTAAATAATCTAAACCCTCATGGGGTAGTCCGCGACTTTCGGCAATATGAGTTAGTCTAGCTAAATCTGCTAACCACACAAGAAACAAGGGACATTGGCGAATATGTGCTTGATTATTAGCTAGTTTTGATAATTCTTCTTTGCGATTTTCATCTTCTACTGCTACTACACTCCAAGTTTGGAGATTAGAAGAACTAGAAGCAGATTGTGCAGCAGCAATTAAAATTTCTAAAGTTCCTGATGGTAAAGCATCTGTAAGATATGCACGAATTGAACGATGGGATAACAACGTGGCTAAAGTATCATTCCAAGGCAGATTAGTACTAAATGCTTCTAACCCATAACGATGCTTGAGTGAATCAGTAGGATTGTTCATAATTAATTAGTCATTAGTCAGTGGTTGATAATTCTTCTTTTCCATTCCTAATTTATATTTTAGGCGAAAAAGCTGTATACTGTTCTGGGTTTAAAAATGCTTCTTTGACATCAATTTTGTTAGGAATCAATTTCAACTCATAAAACTTATCTCCAACTTTTTGCTGTTCGGCAATTAAGGCATCATCAATCTGCACAATACCAAATTTCTTTCTTTGGGTTGATTTTTTCATGGTTTCCAAATCAATACCTAAAATGGGAGAAAGAGTTTCTGCTACAGTGTCTCGATTTTTATCAGACCAATCCTCCAATTTTTGAATTTCTTCGAGAATGGCTTTGATAATTACTGGTTGCTCTGTAGCAAATTGACGACTAGCTAAATAATAACCACCTTGTTTAGTAATAGCTGAACCATCGATTAAAACACGAGCATCTGTATTTTTTTCTGCTGCCGCATAAAAGGGGTCCCAGATTACCCAAGCATCGATACTTCCCTTGACAAAAGCTGCTCTGGCATCAGATGGTGGCAAATAAATAGGTTTAATTTCACTGTACTTTAAACCAGCTTGCTCAAGGATTTGTACTAATAAGTAATGAGCGCTCGATCCTTTTTGAAAAGCAATATTTTTACCTTTCAAATCAGCTATTTTTTGAATAGAAGATGATTTTGGTACTAAAATTGCTGAACCTGCGGGACTTGGTGCAATTCCCGCAATATATGTGAGTGAAGCACCTGCTGATTGAGCAAAAATTGGTGGTGATTCTCCAGTATGTCCAAAATCAATACTACCAACATTCATTGCTTCTAAAAGCTGAGGACCAGCCGGAAATTCAATCCATTGAACAGATACTCCTTCTGGTTGTAAGCGTTTTTCTAAAACTCCCTTATTTTTAAGAAGAATTGCTGATTTTTGATAGCCAAATCTGACTAACGATGCTTTAGCTGGAGTTGGATTATTAGAAGATACAGAAATACTATTACTGGCATTATTGGCTGTGCAAGCCGCAAATAAAAAGCTGAGGCATAAGCCAGTAATAAAAGAGCCAAAAATGCGAATCTGTCTGACAGATAATAACTGCTTTTGACCATCAAGTCTAAAAAGTATTAATCTTTTTAACTGCTGAAAAATTCTGTTCATCATCAAAATTAAATTCTCTACAAACATTTTGTAATGTAAATCCATCTAAAAAGTAAAGCTGGTACGGAGAGCGCCTACCCAAATTGGTTCATTGGCAGCATTATGTTCTGGCGTGGTAATCAGATAAAAAATTGGAGTGACACTAATATTGTCATTTACTCGAAAACGATAAAAGGTTTCGATGTGTAAAGATGTATCTTTATCTTCTCGTCTTTCTCCAGCTACCTGAAAACTATTACTTGTGACTTTGGGTGGAACTCCGACAGTAATTCCTCCCACATTACCTTGTTTAAATAAATCAGGAAATGAAAGAGTAAGCGCCCCATTGATAATTGTTGCATCATTGTCACCGCCAACTTCTTGATGAGCAAGGGTGTAACCAAACCAACCACCTAAATGAAACTTAGAACTGGTTTTCCAATTAAATTGCAAACCAAAGTTATCAGATGTTGTGGCATAGACAGTTGTAGAATTTAGTCTGAAGGGGTCTCTAGCAAAAGCACTACCTGTACCACCAGTGAGGTTATTTCCAGAATTCGTAGGAAAGTATTTGCGGGTGTAAGTCAGCCCTAAATCGAATTGCTTACTAGGAGAGAATGTGAGTTGAGCCAGTGCTGCTTGGGAACTATCATTGAAAAGTCCATTGTCAGGTTGATTTGCCTGAAAATTATCAGCAATGTAACTTAAATTTAGTTGTAATTTACTGTTAAACTTGTAGGCAATAGCCGCTCCTGCACCATCAAAGCCAGGTCTATAAACAGTCGGGTTAAATTGTCCAAACCGAGAAATACCACCTTGACTGGGACTACCATTTAAGGCGTTAAATGTAGGAGTTGTCGCCGGAAAATTGACGGTTCTCGGTCCTATCCAAACTGTAGCGTTTTTGCCGACTGGGAAACGATAATATAAGCTGGCAAGATATAAGCTACCATCTGTATAGTTAGCTGATTTATCTACGGAAAACCGAGTCATGTGCGTTCCCGTACTACTTGCCAAGTTAGGGATATTGTTGGCTGTGAGTCCAGTTGTTAATTGGTCTTTACCTGTAAAGCTAGTTTGTAAATTAAGCCTAGCTTGGTAAGATAAAAAAGTATTAGTATTATCTTGGGTATCATCAGCAGAAGTATTATTCGCTCTGTCACCAAAGGTATCAGCTGTTAAGAATATAACTTCACCTATCAATTTGGTTGTTGTTGAGAATTGATTAGCTTCTATCTCTGCTGCTCGTGCTTCTAAGCTATCTAATCTTCCCCGTAATTGAGCTATTTCTGGACGAAATTCCTCATTTAATCGTTCTAGAGTTGCTAAATCTTGCTTGGTAGCAATATTAGTTGTAGATGATGCAATAAGTTTGGTAACTTGATCTAAGCAAGCATTTAACCCTGCTGCAAATTCATAGCGAGAGAGAGAGCGATTCCCTCGATACTGACTATCAGGATAACCAACAATACAACCGTATTTTTCTACTAAAGATTGCAAAGCTTGAAAAGCCCAGTCAGTGGGTTGAATATCGGAAAGTTGGGATACAGATGTAATTGAAGATTCGTTAGTTTCTAATGTGTTTTGGGCAAATATTAGAGTAGCTTTTTCATTAGCAATAGTTTTTTTACTATCTAGCAAGAGTAGTATTCCCAGAAAAATTGGCAAAGTGAACAATAATTTCCAAATAGGTTTTTTCATTTTGATAACCACACACACATAATTTAATCCGGTACGAAATCACAACCAATTTCGCCTTCACATAGGGAAAGTATCAAAATTTCTCGGAAAGAATTTTTTTATAAAAGGTCTACTCTCGATAAATTTTGTATTTGTAATGACATGAAAGCCTATAGTAGTGACAAAATTACCTTATTTAAAATAAATACGGTAAATTGATCGAGTTACTGTAGTTTATTTGATTAAATAGCACTATTTCACAAAAAATGTATAATTTGAGTATTTATGGATACATTTTTTCTAACTTTACATTATTTGTTACAAAGGGTTGTCTATCTCAGCAGTGTATGATAGTATACGGTTTCAGACTTTAACTCCGGTAAGCCAATAGATTTAAAGTAGTTACATAAGATAGGCATATCTTTAGTTTTTGTAGCAAAATGTCATTAATGAGAATTATCCAAACATTATGAAATACAACCAACTTGGTGCAAGCGACCTTAAGGTTTCAGAAATTTGTCTAGGAACTATGACCTATGGGCATCAAAATACTATTGAAGAAGCACATCAACAACTAGACTATGCTGTTACCCAAGGAATAAATTTCCTAGATGCTGCTGAAATGTATCCAGTCCCCCCTCGTGGTGAAACCCAAGGAAAGACAGAGGCTTATATTGGTGAATGGTTGAAGAAACAGCAGCGAGATAAATTGATTGTTGCTACTAAAATTGCAGGACCTGGTCGTCCTTTTTCCTGGTTGAGGGGCGGAAATAATAAAGTTGACCGTGAAAATATCATACAAGCAGTTGATGATAGTTTGCAGAGATTACAAACTGATTATATAGATTTGTATCAAATTCATTGGCCAGATCGTTATGTTCCTACTTTCGGACAGACAAGTTATAATCCCGAATTTGAGCGAGAAACTGTGTCTATTGCTGAACAATTAAAGGCATTTGCTGAGGTTATTAAATCTGGAAAAATTCGCTATCTTGGTTTGAGTAATGAAACTCCTTGGGGAGTCAGTGAGTTTATTCGCATTGCTAATGAACTGGGATTACCTAAAGTTTTGACAACTCAAAATGCTTACAATTTACTCAATCGTAATTTTGAATCAGGTTTAGCGGAAGTTTCTCGTTATACAGATGTTGGTTTATTGGCTTATAGTCCGCTTGGTTTTGGTTTTTTGACTGGTAAATATATAGATAATCAACAATTAGAAAATACCAGAATATCTCTATTCCCAGGTTTTGGACAACGCTATTTAAAACCCAATGTTCAGGAAGCCGTAGCAGCTTATGTGGAAGTAGCTAAAAAGTATAATCTCACACCAGCCCAATTAGCGATCGCATTTGTTAAAAGTCGCTGGTTTGTGAAAAGCACGATTATTGGTGCAACAACTTTGGCACAATTACAAGAAAATATAAATAGTGTAAATGTAGTGCTTGAAAAAGAGGTTTTGGCGGAATTGGATGCAATTCATACTCGTTATCCAAATCCAGCACCTTAATCATTTTTTGTAAAAAATACAAAGTGATATTCTCACCTCACTTAATAATAGTGGCGGTGAGATTACACTTGTTACTTGTGTTAATTCATGTAGCTAAACACTTGGAATTACTGATACTGATTCGTGAATCCTGCGGGTACTATTGCATTTTCTAAATCAGCCCCTAGCAGGTTTGCACCTTGTATGTTGGCATTTGTGAGATTTGTTTTTTGTAAATCTGCCTTTTGTAAGTTTGCTCCTTGCAAATCAGCCCCTTGCAGGTTTGCTCCTTCTAAATCTGCATCAAATAAGTTTGCCCCTTGCAGATTTGCCCCAGCTATATTTGCTTTGCTTAAATCTACTCCCTGTAAATTAGCTGCTGTGAGAATTGTTCCTTGTAGGTTCGCTTTTTCTAATTCTGCTTCTTGTAGATTTGCATCTGCCAAATTAGCTGCTTGCAGATTTGCATTATCTAATTGCGCTCCCACTAGGTTACATCCAACACATTCATTAGTTGTTAATAGACGTTGAACATTTTCTGCCACAGTATTTACTGGCAATTTTATTGGAGGTGCAACTGGCTCAGAAGATACTATTGGAGTTGATATGGATTCTGTAGCTACTAATGGTACTTCTGATTGAGCTAAAGCATAGGGCTGATTAAAAAGAGAAAATATTGTCAGAAATGCCATAAATACAGCGGACAAAAGCCAAGAATTTACTTTCTTTGAGTTGGGTTTGTTCATTTGTTTATTCCTCGTGAATTCGATATGGTTTTTAAATTTGGGTTTAATTCACTTTAGTTCTACTTTAATACCAATCCATCCTCGAAATCAAATACTATTATTATTCATAACCATAAATAAAAGTAATGATTAATTTTTAGTTGATTATTAAAACCGCAAACCTATAATTAGGCTTATCTAGTCATCGATTAGTTTAAAATCAAATGACTCTTTCAATCAATTAAATTACGTTTTTAGTTTTTTTTAATTAATTTAAATCAATTTAATGGTTACTTTTGTCAACTTCCAAGCGTTCTCGATTTACCCAACGATTAACAAAGTCATTTTTATTTTTCTGTACCTTGACTTGTACTTGCTTAGAACCTAATTTGATAACTTCGGCAGGAATTCGTTGAGTGTTTTCAGAATCAGCACGAGCTTTATAAAGCCAAATAACTTTTTGTCCTATGAAATAGTCGGAATTTGAACTTAAGTGTGATGTTCCATCTGCCCAAGAGGGGGCAGCAAGTACTAAATTTATTAAAAGGATTAAAATCATTAAAGAGATTTTGATAATTTTCATGTGTTTGATTTAAGCTGTTATCTACGACAAATAATTTATAAATTATTTATAAATTATTTATTGGAAAAGCATGGCTAAATTAGGTACAAGTTCATGAGTTCCACTTTTAACCATGATAGATAAACCCAAGTATATTAATACAAATGGAAAGATTTTCCGACCATACCGAGTCATAACAGAAGCCATGAGAGGATTTCGAGTCAGGTTATAAGAAAGAAAGCACCATAGTCCAACACTTGAATAGCAAACACATAAAATTACTGCCAGACTGGGAACATTACTGCTGGCAAATAACGGGATATAGATACCAATATTGTTTCCACCATTAGCAATCGTTACCGCAGAAACGCGATAGGTTTGGGGATCTTTAAGTGTTGCTAATAATGTTTTTTCCTGACGCTGAGGTTTGACTGAATGAGCAAATTTAACTGATACAGCTTGTAAAGTATCTTCTTCCTCGTCTCGATTCATTAAATGGCTGATACCAATTATGATTGGCAGAATCCCTAGCAATCCAATCCATGCTTCTGGAAGAAATAAACCACCGAAGAAACCAGGGAGACTAGCTATTACTAATGTGGTGAATCCCATAAATTCGCCAATAATGATATGCTTGGGACGAAAGATATGATTTACTTTACCAAAAAAAGCTGTCAAGTATAAGTTATCATCAAACGTAGTTGCAAAAGCCGCAGATATGCCAATAATTAATGTACCAATTAGCCAACTCATAGTCTGTCTCCGCAATTATTTATTGAAATTCTTTCAGAAGATAGTTGAAAGAATTGCCATTCATTAAAGATGCAATTTATTACCTCAATAGGTAAGCTTAGTAGCTTATGAATTCAATATTATGGTCTAGCTTAGATAAAAACAAATACTCTTTATTATTAAAACGATAAAATGAATTTATTAAAGTAAAAATTCAAATAATTCCTAATTTATAATTCGTAGAGGCTTGCTTGTGGTCTATTTACCTGAAAATAACTGTAAGAACATTTACGACTATCTACTGCTTTCCGCTAAATTTACCGTATAATATTCCCCAGGTGTTTAAGATCACTACTATACAAGCTTGTACATAGTCAAAATGACACTGGAACAGTTGCGAATTTTTTTAGCCGTGGCGGAAATGCTGCACTTTACCCGTGCAGCCGAAGCACTTTATATTACTCAACCAGCAGTCAGTGCTGCTATCCAAAGCTTAGAGACAGGATATGGAGTCCGATTATTTCATCGTATTGGTCGTCATATTGAAATTACAGACGCTGGTAGATTATTACAGGGTGAGGCGCAAAAAATTCTTGACCATGTAGAGCTAACAGAACGTGGCTTGAAGGAATTAAATAATCTACAACGAGGGGAGTTGAAGGTCGGTGCTAGTCTCACAGTTGGTAACTATTGGCTACCCGAAAAAATTAGCCAGTTTAAGCAGTTATATCCCGGCATTTTTATAAATTGTAAGTTGGGAAATGCTGAAGAAATTTGTGAAGGTACTGCTTTAGGTATGTATGATTTGGGTTTGGTAACAGGTGATATTAAACCATCATTGCAGCAATCTTTAGAAAAAAGCGAAGTAGGATGCGATCGCTTGCAAATCGTTGTGGGTAGATCTCACCCTTGGTATCACCTGACTGAGATTTATTTAGATGAATTGCTCAACACAGGTTGGGTAATGCGTGAGTCTGGTTCCGGCGCACAGCAAATGTTTGAGCAAGCCTTACAAAGTTGGGAACTGGAAACCAGCAATCTAGATGTTGTGCTTAATCTCAACACTAGTGAAATGGTGAAAGCGGTTGTAGAAAGTGGTGTTGGTGCAGCTGCACTTCCAGAATCAATGGTGAAAAAAGAAATACAATTAGGGACATTACACGCTGTACAGATTACCAACCCACACAAAAAATCTGGCAAGAAATTAGAAATTGTCCAGTCTATTTGGAAACTCAAACACCGCCAACGTTTTCATACACGAGTAATGATAGCTTTTGAAGCAATCCTGATGGAAGAAAATGTCCAAGTTGCGTAGTTTGGCGATGAAATTAAAACAATGAGGACTTATAGCAGGAGTCAGGAGTCAGGAGTCAGGAGTCAGGAGTAAAACCCTCTTTTAGTGAGAGTTTCATTATCAATTGATGTCCTAACCACCCTGTCCACGGCTATATGCATCAAGTACAAAATCTTACATCATTTTCAATCAGACAGGAATTACGCACCAGTATTTGAGTGAATACACATAGGTTCTTCAGTACGCTTCACATTCAATGCGCTACTACACAAGCTAAGTCTATCTGGTATTGTAGAAAGTAATACGATACCACAAACCAGACCGGAAGTCTGACTCTTCCTCTGCAACGGGTATGTAAAGGCTTTGGATAGAACTTCTCTAGTATCTTTTTTACCAGATGTCAATTTTCAATTATTGAGGACTTGATTTCCTCAGAGTTTCTATGGTAATCTGTATTTATTATTAATCTACGGTAATTTGATAAAGTTACAGTAGTTAAATAACTGAGTAATCAATTATACACTCTAAAATCCAAGTTTTTAGCAACCAAAAATCTCTTTTTATGCCAAAAGATTGGTTGGAATGGCACGATCTTTATAATACTGAAGCCAAACTACAGCAACGCTTAAAAATCGTGAGGGAATATATTTCCTATAGTTTGGATAACTCCCCCGCAGGCATCATTCGCATAGTCAGTGTGTGCGCCGGTGATGGACGAGATTTATTAGGAATATTAGCAAATCACCCTCGCACTGAAGATGTATATGCAAGATTGGTTGAAATCAATCCCCAGTTAGTTGAACGTGGACGCGCAACTATAGAATCATTGGGTTTGACAAAGCAAATTGAGTTTATCAACGGGGATGCAACTGCTGCTGCTAACTATGTAGGAGTAGTACCAGCAGACATTGTAATTGTATGTGGTATTTTTGGTAATTTAGCCGATGAAAATGAACTTAATCGCTTATTAGGAAATCTGAGCTTTCTCAGTAAAAAAGGTGCTTTTATTCTCTGGACTCGCGGACATTCTAACGGTATTGCTTACTCGGAAACTGTGCGTAAATACTTCCGTGAATTCGGGTTTAAGGAAGTTAATTTTCAACTCACAGCTACAGGAGATATGGGAGTAGGTATTCATCGTTATTTAGGTGAAAACGTAGCTGTATCCAAAGAACAACAATTATTTGTGTTTTCTGGCGTTCCAAACAAGGCGAGGTAAAAATGTCACTCTTAAATACTATATCTAGTTGGGAACAACTATTAGAAACTGCTCGACAACATACCCCCGCACGTCGCTCAAAAAGACCAGGACAAGCTCCTTCTACTGTACCTATTCCTAGCAGTTTACATAAACTTCCCCCAAATACTAAGCCACCAGTTTTGTTATATCGTGATAGTAACTCTTGGTGTCCTTTTTGCGAACGGGTTTGGTTTGCTTTAGAAGAAAAAGAAATTCCCTTTGAAACTGAGTTTATTGATCTAAATAACAAACCTAAATGGTACACCGATTTAGTTCCTACCACCCTCGTTCCCGCAGCATATATTGAAGGTAAGTTGGTTTATGAATCTAAAGACATTCTCTTAGAATTGGAAGATCAGTTTGGCGAAACTTTATTACCTGAAAATCCCGAAGAAAATGCTGTTGCTAGGCAATGGGTAGAGGATGCTGAAACCAATGGGTTTCGAGATATTGCCTATAAATTCTTGCGCCAACCTCCAGAGGATGCGAATGAATTAGCAAATCTACAGGCAGAATTTGAAGCTAAATTAGATGAAATTGAGCAAACTTTGGGTAAATATCCAGGTGCTTACTTTCTCTCAACATTTAGTTTGGTAGATATTATGTATAGTCCCCATTTAGATAGATTGGCAGCTAATTTACCAGTGTATAGGGGATATCACATCAAAGGAAACTCTCGTTTTCCTCTCATAAATGCTTGGTTGGACGCACTCAAACAACGTCCTGCTTACAACAGAGTTAAGTCAGACAATATTACCAACAATTTACTGCTACGACGTAGATTTGGCGTACAACCTATAGGTAATCCACTACCTTTAGATTTATCAGAAAGTGAATTTATTGAATATCGAGCAGAAGCGGCGGAAAGATTGAGTGATAATCGAGAACTTGCTATTGGTGATATTCTCAAAAATTCTGGAGTTCAATCTTTAGGTGATATCTCAATTATTCAAGAAGCTGTTGATTTTCACTTACGATTATTAGCTGATTATCTTATCAATGGCAATGGAAAAATATTACCAGGAGGAAGAACTGGTGGCAATGAAAGTATCGATCCTATTTTCGCTGCTACTGGAGCTATTACACTGGCATATTTAAGAAATCGCATTTGTGCGCCACGTGATATGAGTGCTGGTGCTGCTACTGCATTTCGAGCCGCAGCAGACAAAGTTTTGGCATCTATTTATTAATGCCTAAATTAAAACAATGATCAAACTAGAGGCAGAGAAATGAGTGATTTAAAAAAGGTTAGTGATGATTTGAGTGTTGCTGGACAAATTTCTTCTGGGCAACTACAAGAATTAGCATCTGCGGGGTATAAGTCGGTTCTGAATTTGCGTTCTCCTGATGAGAAAGATTTTCTTCATGATGAACAGCAACAAGCAGAAGCTGCGGGACTAGAATACGCAAATGTTCCATTAAATCCTAAAGAACCAAATCAACAGCTAATAGCAGAGGCAATTCTAGAAATTGATAATTTACCCAAGCCCATTTTAATTCACTGTGCTGCTGGTGGAAGAGCCGGGGGAATAGCCTTAATTGCTAATGCAATTGAAGAAGGTTTGAGTTATGAGGAAATCACCCAAAAAGCTACTGAGATTGGCATTAATTTAGAGCAACCACACCTCAAACAATTCCTGTTAGAAAAGTTTGCTACCAAGCAAAGTTAGGTTTTTAAATCTATTTTTCGCTTTTTCCCACCATAAAACTTATTTGGGTGCAATTTACTATGAGTTTAGAACTACATCTATCGGGTAAAACTGCAATTATCACAGGTGGTAGTGCTGGAATTGGGTTAGCTACAGCCAAAGCTTTATACAGTGAAAGTGTGAATGTAGTGGTTGCTGCCCGCAATCAAGAAAAATTAGAACAGGCAGTAATTGATATTCAATCCTTACCTAATACCAATGCTAAAATTATTGGTATTAGTGCCGATTTAACCAAAGCAGAAGATGTTGAGAAAGTTGTCTCTACAACATTAGAACAATTCGGCAAGATTGATATCTTGATTAATAATGCTGGTTCTGCAAAAGCTGGATCATTTCTAGAACTGAGTGACGAAGCATTTTTAGATGCTTGGAATTTAAAACTATTGGGTTACATTCGTTTAGTTAGAGCCGTTGTCCCCCATCTGAAAAATCAGCGAGATGGACGCATTGTTAACATTATTGGTGGTGCTGGACGTACACCCCGTCCTAACTTCCTCCCAGGTGGAACAACAAATGCTGCCTTGCTTAACTTTACACGAGGGATTTCTAAAGAATTAGCCCAAGACAATATTAGAATTAATGCCATTTCTCCAGGTTTAACAGACACAGAAAGAGCAAAAACTTTAGCAGAACAAAATGCTCAAAGTTTGGGTATTAGTGTGGAGGAATACAAAGCACAAGCAGTCAAAGCAATTCCTCTAGGAAAAATCGTCAAGCCTGAAGAAATTGCAGCATTAGCTCTATTTTTAGTTTCTGATTTAGCCTCTTCTATTACTGGTGCAGAAATTCAGGTTGATGGTGGAAGTACACCTGGAGTGTAAGCTACGGGGATTTTCTGTATCCCAAAAGTTGCGTTTTTCAAGCAAATACTAATCTTAAACAAAGAGGAATTTCGATGAGTCAGAAACAATTATTTTCAGAAGATTCATCTACTACTGATTTTGACCAAACCTTATTAGCTGATGTGCTGGTAATTGGCGGTGGATCGGCTGGTACTTGGTCAGCGTGGAGTGCTGCTAATGCTGGTGCAAAGGTGGTTTTGGTAGATAAAGGCTATTGTGGGACGAGTGGCTGTGCAGCAGCTTCAGGTAACGGTGTGTGGTATGTCCCACCAGAACCCGACAGTAGAGAAGCAGCAATGGCTTCTAGGGAAGCTTTGGGAGGATTTTTGTCCAGCCGAGATTGGATGCAACGAGTGCTGGATCAGACTTATGCGAACGTCAACCAACTAGCTGATTGGGGTTATCCTTTTCCTGTAGATGAGGAAGGTAGACCCTATCGGCGCAGTCTGCAAGGCCCAGAGTATATGCGTTTAATGCGGCGACAAGTCAAACGGGCAGGGGTAAAAATTTTAGACCACAGTCCAGCTTTGCAGTTGTTGGTAGATGCAGAAGGTGCTGTAGCTGGGGCGACAGGGGTTAACCGTCAGACTGGTAAAAAGTGGATTGTGCGATCGCATTCAGTGATCATTGCCACCGGAGGCTGTGCTTTCTTAAGTAAAGCCTTGGGATGCAATGTGCTAACAGGGGATGGATACCTGATGGCAGCCGAAGCGGGTGCAGATATGTCGGGCATGGAATTTTCCAACGCCTATGCGATCGCACCTGCTTTTTCTTCTGTAACCAAAGGCTTATTCTATAATTGGGCTACCTTCACCTACGCAGATAAAACGCCAATTCCTGGTGCAGCTTCCCAAAGAGGGCGTTCAGTCATTGCCAAAACCTTATTAACTCAACCAGTTTACGCCATTTTAGACAAAGCCTCAGAAGAAATGCGGGTGACAATGCGGTTATCTCAACCTAATTTCTTCCTACCCTTTGATCGTGCAGGTATTGATCCCTTTACTCAACATTTCCCTGTCACTCTCCGTTTAGAGGGAACAGTTCGTGGTACAGGTGGCATTAGAATTACCGATTATACTTGTGCTACTTCTGTCCGTGGACTTTATGCAGCGGGTGACGCAGCAACAAGGGAATTAATTTGTGGTGGCTTTACCGGTGGCGGTAGTCATAACGCAGCTTGGGCGCTATCTTCAGGCTACTGGGCAGGACAATCGGCGGCTACATATTCCTATAATTTAGGTTCGCAAGCCAACCAAAGACGAGTTGAAACTGTTGGTGGGGTAGGATTTACATCTGGTAGTCAGAAGCAAATCCACAGCGAAGAAATCATCAAAGCTACTCAAGCAGAAGTCTTCCCATACGATCGCAATTATTTCCGTAATGAACAAGGTTTGACCGAATCATTGCAAAGATTACATTCTCTCTGGGATGAAATTCGTAACAGCCAAGTTGCAGATAATAACAATATAGTCCGCACCAGGGAAGCAGCCGCAATGATAGCGACAGCCAGATGGATGTATAGCAGCGCCTTAGAACGCAAAGAAACTCGCGGAATGCACAAACATTTAGATTATCCAGAACTAGATACCAACCAGCAACACCATTTAATTAGTGGTGGGTTAGATCAAGTGTGGGTGAAAACTACACCTATACAGGAGATAAAAACGAAAGAACTCCTAACTGTGTAAGAAAACACAAAAAACTTAACCCTCCAACCCCCAATACGGGAAGGGGGAGTCAAAGCCTCTCTCCTACAAGGAGAGAGGTTTGGAGAGAGGTTCAACATTTAATCAAAGTATTACCACCAAATCAAATGATTGAATTAGTGAGTGAATCGCGGTGCATTGAATGTAATATCTGCGTCAAAGTTTGCCCGACAAATGTGTTCGACAAAGTACCAAATGCACCTCCAACAATTGCCAGACAAAGTGACTGTCAAACCTGCTTCATGTGTGAATTGTACTGTCCAGTAGATGCCTTGTATGTTGCACCAGAAGTAGAACCGTTAGCATCGATAAATGAACAATCATTGCAAGAAGCAGAACTTTTAGGCAGCTATCGGAAAAATATCGGTTGGGGAAAATCTCTCACAAATACAGCTAAACAAGATTCAACATATCAACTCTTGAAAAAGATGAAATAGAACATTCTCTTTCTCCTCCTCTGTGGTTTATTTCCTATGATTAAATTTTCTCTCCCCAGACTTTCTTTACTGGCTGCATCTTATCTTGTAATTCTTAGCACTGCCTGTAGTTCTAGTCCAAACATCTCCCAAGCAGTTCCAAATATTCAAACAGAAGCTAAACCCACAACTTCAACTTTACGTCTGGGTTTTATCAGCACTTCTAAAACTAAAATTCCCACAGGACCGACAGGTTGGGCAATGCAGCAAGGTAAACTTATACCTGAATTGCAAAAAGTGGGAATTACAGAAGTTAAAACCATCTCATTTCCCAATGGACCGAACTTAAATGAAGCCTTAGTTGCCGGAGAAATAGATGTCGGTATTTATGGCGATACACCTGCGTTAATTGCGAAAGCAAATGGTACTCCCACCCGCTTAATTAGCCAAGAACAAGTGGGAATGAATGCTTGGTTATTAGCAAAGAAAAACGGAGCGATTTCCGTAACCGATTTAAAGGGAAAAAAGGTAGCAACATCAAAAGGTTCTTATATGCACCGCTACTTAATTGGGTTGTTACAAAAATCTGGGGTTGAGAAACAAGTTACTGTCGTTCATCTACTCACTAATGAAGCCCAATCAGCATTAGAAAGAGGTGATGTGGCAGCTATAGCTGCGGCAACTGGTACAGGACCACTGTTAAAATCAAAAGGGTATGCAGTTGTTGATGAAGCAATCAAACATCCTGATTTACCAGGAACAAGTGTAACTGTTGCCACAGAAGCTTTCCTTGCTAAACATCCCGATTTACCACAAACATGGAATCAGCTTAAACAAGCATCAGTAAAAGATATTAAAGCCAACTCAGAAGGCTATTATAAATTTCATGCCGAGGTTTCTGGATATCCCCTTGATGTTGTTAAAGCTTCGTTCCCGCTAGAACAGTTTCCAGAAGAAGCAATTCCCACAAAGGGAGTCCAACTATTGGCAGGAACAAAGAAGTTTTTAGTTTCCCAGAAATTAGCAAAGTCAGATTTTCAGTTAAATGATTGGATTTGGTCAACACCACAAAAATAATCGGAGAGTTGTCAGTTGTGAAACTCATTTTACCAGCAGAAATTGCTATTGAACTTGAACCTCATTTACCTGAAGATACTGTTGTAGTGCCTGTAGATAGTGATGGCAATTTAGATGGTGATGCGACAGATGCCGAAGTTTACTATAGTTGGTTTTACCTGAAACCGACAACTTTACATCGAGTCTTAGATGCTGCACCTGCACTCCGTTGGCATCATGCACCGAATGCGGGTGTAAATCATATTTTGACACCAAAATATTTAGAACGGGATTTAATTTTGACTAACGGTGCTGGGATTCACGCTATTCCCATTGCCGAATTTGTGATTACTTATCTACTGGCTTACACTAAGCAATTACCAAGTTTATATCAGCTACAAGCTGAACATAATTGGCAAAGGGGCTTACCAATCCAAGAATTGCTAGACAAGACATTATTAATTATTGGTGCAGGTGGAATCGGACAAGAAATTTCTATTCGTGCTAAAGCATTTGGAATGCGTATTTTTGGTAGTTCTCGTCATCCAAAACCATTACCAAATTTTGACAAAGTGGTAGGTGCAAATGAATGGAAAGAACTGCTTCCAGAAGCCAATTTTATTGTTATTGCTACACCTTTGACACAGGAAACAAAGGGAATGATTGATTTAGAAACCTTGCGTTTATTTCGCCCCGATGCCTATTTGATTAATATTGCACGGGGAGCAATTGTCGATGAATCAGCACTTACTAAGGCATTACAGGAAGGATGGATTGCTGGGGCGGCTTTAGATACAGTATTTACAGAACCATTACCAGCGGAGAGTCCTTTATGGTCATTGCCTAACGTTTTTATTACACCACATTGTTCTGGGAATTCTCCTAGAGTTAAAGAGCGATCGCTTGCCTTGTTTCTTGACAATTTAAACCGTTATCTTCAAGGTAAGTCTTTACACAATGTGGTAGATAAAACTGCTGGTTATTGAATAGGAATTTAATAAACTCACGATATGATTTACAATCAAATAGAATTTGATTTGCGTTGTGAATGGGGTAAAAAGGGAGTTGAGCAACTTGCTCCTATTAGTGATGTCATAATTATTGTTGATGTGCTTTCTTTTTCTACTTGTGTAGAACTCGCTACTAACAATGATGCTATTATTTTTCCTTTTTCTACTAAAGATGAATCTACTACAGGTGAATCAGTTGTTGATTATGGAAAAAAATTAGGTGCAGAAATAGCGTTACCTATGGCTAGATCAAAAAATACTTATTCTCTTTCTCTTCAATCTCTTGTAAAGATTGCTCCAGGAACTAAACTAGTTTTACCATCACTCAATGGTTCTACTTTATCTTTACTAACTGGACAAACACCCACTTTAGCTGGTTGTTTGCGAAATTGCCAAGCTGTGGCACAGTTTGCCCAAAAATATGGCAATAAAATTGCCGTGATTCCTGCTGGAGAAAAATGGCAAGAAGATGGTAGTCTACGTCCTGCATTTGAAGATTTAATCAGTGCTGGAGCGATTCTCAGTTATTTACCTGGTAGCTTATCACCAGAAGCAGCAATAGCTGTAGCAACATTTCAGGCTTTCCAAAAAGATTTGCTGAGTTACTTGCAAAAATGTAGTTCTGGTAAAGAGTTAATTGCTAAAGGATTTGAGTCAGATATTGAACTTGCATCAGCCTATAATGTTAGCAATTGTGTACCTATATTGACTGAAAATGCCTATATAAAACAGGAAGTTAATTAACAGCTACTTATATTCTATATAACCTTCTTAAATATTTTTTTGCGGGATGTAAAATAAACGTAAGAAGTCAGGTTAATTTAAGCCTGAAACTCTTGTTAATCCACACTTGTAGGTTATTCTCTTACGTCGAACTCAGGTTCCGAATAGTAATGATAGGAATAAAATTATTTGGCTGATGATTAATAGTTTCTTCTCAAGCATATATGGCATTACTCAAAATATTCATAAATACCTGGTTTAGCTACAGCAGTTGAGAAAGCTGCCGCATATCATTAAAAACTATCTTCGCTCCAGCAGCAGTAAGAGCAGTGGGATAGCTATGTTGGGCATAACCAAAAACAGTCATTCCTGCCGCACATCCTGCTTGCACACCTGGTACAGAGTCTTCAATGACAACACAATGTTCTGGATTTGTGTTCATTTGCTCGGCTGCATAGAGATACACATCAGGAAAAGGTTTAGGACGCGGAACATCATAACAACTATATATTTTTCCTTCAAATTGATGTAGAAGTCCCGTTAATTTCAAGACCAGTTGAATATGACGGTGGCTGCTATTTGATGCCACACATTTTGGTAATGTAATTTGCTCCAATAGTTCGGTAATGCCTGAAACTGCCTGTAATTCTTGCTGTAATGCAGGGAATTCTCGTTCTTTACAAATTTCCATAAAGTTTTTGGGCAATGGTTTATTGTAAAATTGCTCGATAATTTCTAAACAGGTTTTCAGAGACTTGCCGATAAATTTTTGAGTTACTTCTGCATGGGTGATAGGAAAACCAAATTCAGTGAGCGTTTCTGCAAAAACGCGATTGATAATTGGTTCGCTATCAACTAACACTCCATCGCAATCAAAAATTACAAGTTTGAACCCAGTTTTACCCATATTGTTACCTCAAATTTATCATTGGATTGCTAATAGGCGTATTTGGACTATCCCATATAATAGCTTCTGCTTTATAGGACTGACATTATTAGGCTTCGCTACCTAGCTTTTTATTTGCTAAGTTTAAGATATCAACTTGTTTCTGCTCGGATACCTAAATGGTTAGCCAATAAGACTTCTTCTAAAATTTGACTTATGGTTTATTAAAAAATTACGGTAAACCGATAAATTTTATTGAGTTTATAAATAGTAATTTCCCACAAATTAATCTAAAAGACAAGTATGCTCAGTGCTGGTGGTTCAGTGTTCCCATACCAGACTACCGAACTAATAAAGAAACATTCACTTTTAAGTAACCATGAATTCTTGCAACATTGCCTCATTTATCCGTAGCGGGGGTTGCCCCCCTTTTGACGTTAAACGGTGATTTTATTACCATCAAACTTGGTGAAGGTAAAGCCGTTGAATTTTTCGTTATAACCCAACCTCTCATCCTTGAGAATACTAATAGCAACTTCCTCACCCAAAGCCAAACCAGCAGAACCATCTGTGCGCCAATGGATACCACCATGACCGCGACCAAGGGTGTAATTAGCTGCCAGCTTATTTAACTCACCACCAACAGTTAACGGCTCTCCTGTATAGGGAATCACCTTGGTAGGATCATTAGGATCAGGTACTACAGGATTGGGAATAACAAAATTTTCATCAAAGTATGCTTTTAATAGTGTGGCATTAACACCTGCGATCGCAGCCGCACCACCAACATAAGATGAATGAATGGGTGATCCTTCCGGGTATCCATGCGGTAACAGATAAGAGCCAAATTTACTAAAACTCTGAGCTATGGCTTTGGAGTTTAAAATATCCTGATGAACTGGATATTGAGTTTTATTAACAATATTGTTGTGAACTAGCCCACCATAAGCTTCTGGGCGCAGAATGCGGTGTACATAAAACTTATGCCAGTAAGCGGCTCTAATTGCACGGGATGTACCCAAATTCAGTAAGGCTTGTAAATGTCCGACTGCAAAAGACCCATTGCCCCCCTGTTGAGTCTTCGATTTGACAAAGGGATTACCTGGATTAAGAGGTGCGCCAATCCCCCCACTAAAAGGATCGTTAGCGTTGCCAGTTGTACCGAGAATGAGAGAAGCACCAAAAAACGAAGCCCCTGGCGCATGGGAAAATTCTGATAAATCACGAATAGTGAATATATAACGGCGCACTGGGTCATACTTCAGCGATTTAGGCGCACCGCCATTCTGCACATTTAGCCATTCTTCGTAATCAGTCAGAAAGTCGTTACCAGGGAGAGCAGTCCGAATTACAGGCGGAACATACTGAACTCCCCAAGGAATATTTTGTAATGCAAACTGGGAGATGTGAGGCCCTACTAACACCCCTGGTGCAGTAACGTGTTTTGCTGTTCTACCAGATTTGTCATTCTTATCAACATAAGTGACACTACCGCGAAATAAACTTTGGGGAGTCACACGCCCATTTTGTTTCGGTCCTTTGAATGCCGAAAGCTTGTTAAGTTCTTCCACAGCAGCCAAAACAAGAGGATCTTCGGTGTTGTTTTGTAATTTGTGAAAAGGTACATCCCGCAGTAAGGCTTGCCAATAAATTTCAACAGCTTCAGCAGCCCGTTCTGGACTAGCTAGAGTTGCTGGTGGTGGTACTGATATCTGCACTGGATTGCACCCTTCTAGGCTAATAGCTAGGGGTCCTTGAGCATTGACCAGTTTTCTAGTACCACCCAAAATCACCTTTTCAAAATCATCATGGTTATGGGTTGTCACCGCCTTCGTTAAAGATTCGTAGGCTTTGAGATCAACTTCACCAAGTTTGTTGTGCGGTAATCCCCTAGAGTCAGAGCCGATTTTGTTGGGATACCGTTCTTCATCGCCGTTGGTAGGATGGGGAGGAATGGGAATATCCTGATTCGCTTTTGCTGCTGCTAAACGGACTTTGTAGGCTTTCTCTAGCCACTTAGTGTAGTTACCCCGCCCTACTATATCTTGGGCTTGGACAATATCTTCTCCCTGCTTCCCAGAAAGAGATACACCCGTAACTCCAGCCACAAAACCAGCAGCAGTCAGCAGACTACTACGTCCAAGAAATAAACGTCTACTAAAACGTCCAGAAGATGAACGTTTATCACCTGCATTAGCTACACGGGGCTGCTGTGAGTCTTGATGAGAATTAGGATTTAGTTGCATAAGATGCTCTTGATATTTAGAAAGTGAAATATTGAAGGGAATTTTGTAGATGATTGAGCTATTTCAGCCGCTTAGGTGTAATGGCTTCAGATAGTTGAGGTGGAAGAGTTGCATCTTTGACATTTATCTTGCGGGGAATAACTTTTTCTTCAAAATAAAAATCGGCTACTCGCTGTTGTTCAGCAACAATAGAAGATGTTAGTTTTCTTAACCGATATGTCCGGCGGCGTGCCACAGTTTCTAAAACTGATAAATCTAATTTCAATTCAGGTGCAAAAGCTTTAGCAACTTCTTTTGGGTTCTTGTCAGCCCATTCTCCAACCTTGTCTGCTTCTTCTAAAAATACTCTTGCTAACTCTGTATTTTTAGTGATAAATTCGCGTCTACCTAAATAAAATCCACCGAGAGTATTAATTCCTGATGCATTTCTAAGATTACGAATAGGGATGGTTTTTTCCACAAGAGCTAAAAAGGGATCACCACCTACCCACACTTCAACTTTGTTTTGAATAAAAGCATCGCGGGCTTCAGATGGAGTTAGTCCCACGACTTGAACATCGCTAATTTTTAATCCCACTTCTCTTAAAGCTTTGGCTAATAAATAGTGTGCATTTGATCCCCGTTGAAAAGCAACTTTCTTACCCTTAATATCCGCTAATTTCTTAATAGGAGAATTAGCTCTAACGATAATACCTTGCCCTAGTCCTCTACTGGGTACACGACTGGCAATATAAATGACTTCTGTGATACCAGCGGCTTGAGAAAATATTGGTGGTGTTTCTCCCACAGTACCAATATCAACCTTACCTGCATTCATGGCTTCTATTAATTGTGGCCCAGCAGGAAATGGTCCAACCCAATTCACCTTTACACCCAAGGCTTTAAAACGTGGCTCAACAACTTTTTTGACTTTCACAATATCCCCAGAGGTTTGATAAGCCAAGTTGATAACTTTGGCACTAAATCCAGATTTAGTCTGTGCTTGAGTTGTTTGCATATTCACACCTGTAAAGGGAGCGGATAGAGCAAATAATCCCAATACTGAATATTGAAAAATGCGTTGTAAAACTGTCCGACGTTGTGGCATAAATGGTATTTGCATAGCGGAAATATTTGGAATTGAATAAAAAAATAACGCTGTAAACTGGTTGTCAGCTAGAGGAGTTATGAATGCTAAACAGTCCTATAAAGTGTTGCTAGTTTTGCTGAAAGCATTACTTACTTTATAGTTAAACTATTAAACCCCGCTAAATTTATCGAATTGCAGTAGTATAAATATTGATTTTACACAAATGTCTTGATAAAACAAGTATTGTTGACGACAATTCTCTATTTTCTACAAATAATTTGTAACGCACTGTACCAAATTGGAGGATTTATTTTTTGAATTCCCTTATTAACTAATTCAAGGGGGTTTAAATAAAGAGCTTCTATAAGCAGCAAGTATGTTAGGCGGGGTCTCCCTTACAAAGTTCAGATCGCCGCGCTAAATAGACGTTACAAAACTTAATCACGAAATTATTTTAATTTTGTTTTGATTGAGGAATTAAACCCATCTCTGTATATATGGGGTTTACGGCTTGTCTAATCTTGGACAGTTGTCTAAGAAAAAAATAGGCTCCAATTAGACAACAAACACCACCAAATAATAAGGCATTAGCAACACCAATGAGACTTGCTAATCCTCCAAAAAATAAATTACCAAAAGGCAGTATTCCCACAAAGGTAGTCATAAATATACTGGTTACTCGTCCTCTTTTATCTTCTTCAACAATAATGACTTGCATAAAATTATTAATTGAAGCTAGAGTCAGAGTATTAGTTAGTCCCACAATAAAGATTAATAATAAGCAAATTTCCATCTGTGTTGAGCGAGAAAATAGGATTAACGATACTCCAAGGACTAGAGTAGAAATTGCCATAACTTTTTCTATTCCTATTACCCTATTACGGGCAACTAGATAAATACCAGAAAAGATAGAACCAAAGGCTGAAGCAGTCATGAGAAAACCCATTGTTTCTGCATTGCCTTTTAGCACTTCTTTGGTAAATACCGGGATTAAATTTACATAAGTCATTGCCATAAAGCAAACTATAATTTGTAATATCAAAATAGATTTTATAGGTGTAAAGTTATAGGCAAAAATAAATCCTTCTTTGAGATTATGCCAAATTTTTGCAGATTTGGATGTTGATAAATTATTGATGGTTGGTTTTATCTGCACAGTCAACATAGCTGATATAAAAGGCAAATAGCTGATAGCATCTACTAAAAAGCATGAAGCTGCGCCATTTCTAGCAATTATGAAACCCCCGATCATGGGACTGACAAATTTAGCTGTGTTGATTAAAAATGAATGAACAGCAATTGCACTATAAGTATCACTTCTATTCTCGACCAATCTAGGGATAATTACCTGACGCGCTGGTAAATCAAAAGCCTTTACTATTCCCTGAAGAATACCAATTATAATAATATATGTAACGTTAATATAATCGCTAACAGTAATAAAAGTGAGCAATGAAGATAAGAAGATAGAAACTACTTGAGTAGTTAATAAGACATATCTTAAGTTCCATCTATCTAGCATTACTCCTACTAATGGTGTAATAATCAAACCCATAGCTTGATTTGTAAAGCCAGCAATACCAACTAACATAGCTGAATTTGTCAATTGATAAACCATCCAGACTAAGGCAATTTGTGTCATCCAAGAGCCGAAAAATGATAAGCTTTCCCCAATGACAAAACAAGATAAATTAGGCGATCTAATTGCTGGTGGAATTTTCAAAAAAGCAAATATTTGCTTGCTTTTATTCAATGTTTTTCTATTTTCTTGTAACATTACTATTGCCTTTTTTGAAAGTTATTATTTTTAGGATTATTTTTAGGCACGACATAATGTGCCAATGGCATAAATAAACACAACATTTATTTCTACCAGATGAGCCTACTCTTTAGCTAATTTATCTATGGTTGTACTCTTTTCAGAATTGGGTACAAGGTATAATTTCAACATCAATAGAATTACAATAACCACTGCGGCAAAGACACTAATGTTCTTGCAAGGTTGGACGAATCAAGATTTCATTGACATTGACACGCTGCGGCTGGGTAACTGCATAAACTATTGCTGCTGCTATATCTTCACTTTCTAATGGTGTAATTGCTTTTCGTCGTTCTTGAATTTTCTTTTTTGCGACTGGATCGGTAATATGATGATCAATTTCTGTCTCTACTAAACCAGGTTCGATGATGGTAACGCGGATATTATCTTTATGTACTTCTTGTCTTAATGCTTCAGAGAAGGCATTGACACCCCATTTAGTCACATTGTAGCCACCCATGCCTGCTCTTGCGTTTCGTCCAGCTACAGAAGAAATATTAACGATATGTCCTGATTTTTGCGCTTTGAAGATAGGTAATACAGTGTGAGTTGTATACATTAGCCCCAAAACGTTGACATCAATCATTTTTCGCCAGTTTGAGGTATCTGCATTTTCAATGTTACCTGGAAATGCTACACCTGCATTGTTAACTAAAATGTCTACTTGTCCAAATTCTGTATTTGCTTTCTGCACTAGGTTCTTAGCTTGAGCTTCGTCGGTGATATCTGCAACAATTGGTAATGCTTGACCACCATTGTCAGTAATATATTTTGCTACTGCTTCTAACTTGTCTACCCTTCTGGCCGCAATTACCACTTTTGTTCCTTCTGCTGCTAGTGCGATCGCTGTAGCTTTACCAATTCCTGAAGAAGCTCCGGTAATAATCGCTACTTTCCCTTCTAGTTTACCTGCCATAATTCACTCTTGACTTGATTTTAGTTAAACTACAATAAATCGGTCAAGTTACCGTAGTTTATAAATACAGCATCTCACGAATGTCTGGAAAAAGCAAGAAAAGTAGTATCTAATACTCCGGCAATTTAGTAGGTCAGCACAATAAAACCAAACTGTGTGAAGAAAGGTAAACAAGGCTAAAACCTTTTTTCCGCTGCTTTATCCTAACGATAATTATTTACGCCGAGCCACTTAGGGCAGGCTAGAAAACCACACCCCACCATAAAATATATTACTCTTGTGGGGTGAGCATCCTGCTCGCCTATCTTATATGTAATTGAATGTAGCTACTGCTCACAAAATTGCATTGCTCCCATGTCACAATTAGCCGGAAATGAAAATAATTATTTGCCCTGGAATCCATGAACCAGAATTAACTACAAGCTTTATCACCGGAGGGTTAAATCTAGAGCATGACAGATCCAGCCAAAAAAATCTGGTAGATATATTGGTTTTTCCGGGAGAAGGAATTTTAGCTTTATCCGCATTCCATATTTTACAGTTTTTGCGCCTTCATCTTCAGCGCCCCGCAGGCGAAAGCATGGGTAATGAGCTAGAAACGCCTGTTATATTCATTAGCTTTAGTGCTGGTGTGGTTGGTGCAATTATCGCTGCCACAAAGTGGCAACTTTTAGGCGGTTATGTCAAAGCATTTATTGCCATAGATGGTTGGGGGATGCCATTATGGGGAAATTTCCCAATTCATCGTCTGAGTCATGATTACTTCACCCATTGGAGTTCTGCTGTTTTAGGTAGTGGGCAAGATAATTTTTACGCCGAGCCACCCGTTGAACACTTAGCAATGTGGCGATCGCCCCAAACAGTACAAGGACAGTGGGTAGACCAATCGATGGCGTTTCCTCCATCCATAAAACCCTTAAGTGCCGCTGAATTTTTGCATTTGTTGTTAAAACGCTATGATTAACATTCTCTTCACCTTGGTGACGCGGAGGGTGGGGATTCCCGAAATCACAAATTAGAGTTCCTCTTTCCACGAGTTGATGTACTTGAAGGAGTTACCAAGCTGCGCCCCGCTTTGCTACTCCCTTCCCAGTGTAAGATTACTTATCTTCTTCCTTCTTCCTTCTTCCTTCTTTCTTCGCGTCCTTTCCTTCGGAACGCTTCGCGAACGCGTCTTCGCGGTATGCCTACGGCTCCCGTAAGGGATACATTAAATCCGTATTCATCTAGTGGGAAGAGAGTAACACCCAAGTTTTGAGCAGTCTCTCCAGAGGCATTAGTTCAGATTGAACCCGTCGTACTTATAAAAATAGTCCGGACACTAGCGTTACCAAACAGGAGTGAGAAATAGAGAAAATAAGGGTGACAATGGAAATAAACACGGTTAAATAACTAATGTTCCTCTCATGGCTCCCAGCTTCTTCCCATCCATCTACCCTAGTCAAAATTCCTAAATATAGTAAATGTTTCCTACTGAACCTACTGCTGTTAATCACGGCTTTGGCGCACTGCTAAAAAACAGGAATTTTATGCTCCTGTGGATTGGGCAATTGGTTTCCCAATTGGCAGATAAGGTATTCTTTGTATTAATGATTGCCTTACTGAAGCTCTACCTACCTGCTAATGATGTAGACAATAGCGGTCGTTTCTATTTGTACATGGCATTTACCGTACCAGCAATTTTATTTGGTTCCGCAGGCGGTGTGATCGTTGACCGTGTGCCGAAAAAACTGATTATGGTAGGCTCAGATGCGGTACGTGGCCTTTTCATGCTGTTAATTCCCTTCCTACCACGGGAGTTTGCAATTCTGTTATTCTTCACCTTTGCTATCTCCACCGTCACCCAGTTTTTTGCCCCAGCAGAACAAGCTGCTATCCCGCTTTTGGTGAAGAAAGAGGGTTTAATGGCTGCCAATGCCTTATTTAGCAGCACGATGATGGCAGCATTAATTATTGGTAATGCTGTCGCTAGTCCAATGTTGGATTGGGTGGAAAGCTTGAATAAAGGTTTTGGTAAAGAAATGGTAGTAGGTATCTTATATCTACTGTCTGCTTTGATTATGATGCCTATTCATTTTCAAGAACACAGACACATTGACGAAGATACAGTAAAAATTAATCCTTGGGCTGAATTCTTACAAGGCTTGCGCTATCTCAAAAAAAATCGGCTCGTGTGGAATTCCATGCTGCAAATTGTCACTTTATACTGCGTGTTTGCGGCTCTGATAGAATTAGCGATTGGTATGGCAGCAAAGTTGCACTTAGAAGCCAGGGACTTTAGCTTTTTCGTAGCCTCTGCCGGAGTCGGGATGGTAATAGGTGCGGCAATTCTCGGACACTTTGGTCATAAATTACATCACAAACCCTTACCCTTAATCGGGTTTTTGATTATGGCGATGTCTTTAGGGTTGTTCACTTTTATTGAAAACCTGCCCCTAGCCCTAGGACTCTGTATTTTCTTGGGTGTCGGTGCAGCTTTCGTGAATGTGCCAATGCAAACTTTAATTCAGCAAGAAACTCCACCAGAAATGCATGGTAAGGTATTTGGCTTTCAAAATCATGCCATCAATATTGCCCTCACTGCACCTCTGTTGATCACAACAAAACTAGTTAATGCCTTTGGTTTATCAGCTGTACTGTTGGGAATGAGCCTGGTTGTGGCTGCCGTCGGTGTCTGGGCGTGGCAAAATACCCGGAGGGTATTGCAAGATGTGATTTAAAAATTGTAAAATCATAGCCCAAAGATATTGTATGTCTATGCTAGTAAATGGAAATTATCTAAGCATTTGCTGGAATTTTTCAATTAAAATGAAGTTATAAATACAGAATCTAGGGCTTAAGTTTAGTTATATTTTGAGGTTAACCGTGCGTTCACAAAGTGTCTCCGCAGGAGAATCCCCTTCTCAAATCAGTATCTCACAATCGGCAAATCACAAGCAATCCCCTATCTCTAATTCGTCAGTTGTCGCCCCCAAACGTGAATCCGGCGGTTTTGCATTGTTAGATAGTCTCGTCCGTCATGGTGTTGAATATATTTTTGGTTATCCCGGTGGGGCAATTCTGCCGATTTATGATGACCTGTATAAAGTAGAAGAAACTGGCAGAATTAAACACATTCTCGTTAGACACGAACAAGGCGCTTCCCATGCAGCTGACGGCTACGCCCGTGCCACTGGTAAGGTGGGAGTGTGCTTTGGGACTTCTGGCCCAGGGGCAACGAATTTAGTCACAGGTATCGCTACAGCCTACATGGATTCTATTCCCATGATTGTGGTGACAGGACAAGTACCACGGGCTTCGATTGGTACAGATGCCTTCCAAGAAACAGATATTTACGGTATTACTTTGCCCATTGTCAAGCATTCTTATGTAGTGCGTGACCCTAAAGATATGGCGCGGATTGTGGCGGAAGCGTTCCACATTGCCAGCACTGGTAGACCGGGCCCCGTTTTGATAGATGTTCCCAAAGATGTGGCTTTAGAAGAATTTGACTATGTACCTGTAGAACCAGGTTCGGTCAAATTACCTGGATATCGTCCCACTGTGAAGGGAAATCCCAGACAAATTAATGCGGCAATTCAGTTGATTCGAGAAAGTCGCCGTCCGTTGTTGTATGTTGGTGGAGGTGCGATCGCAGCCAATGCCCATGCAGAAGTCAAACAACTAGCTGAATTATTTAATATCCCCGTCACTACTACCTTAATGGGTATCGGTGCATTTGATGAGCATCATCCCCTCTCCTTGGGAATGTTGGGAATGCACGGTACTGCTTACGCTAACTTTGCGGTGACAGATTGTGATTTGCTGATTTGTGTTGGTGCCAGATTTGATGACCGGGTGACAGGTAAGTTAGATGAATTCGCTTCCCATGCTAAAGTCATTCATATCGATATTGACCCAGCCGAAGTAGGTAAGAACCGTGTTCCCGAAGTTCCTATTGTTGGTGATGTCAAAAACGTATTAACGGATTTGTTACGTCGATGTCAAAACTCAACGAACAAAACTCCACCTCACCAAAACCAAGAATGGTTAAATTTAATTAACCGTTGGCGACAAGATTACCCTTTGGTTGTACCTCATTATCCTGATAGCATTTCTCCCCAAGAGGTAATTGTCGAAGTTGGTCGTCAAGCACCCCACGCTTTCTACACCACAGATGTCGGACAACATCAAATGTGGGCGGCACAATTCCTCAAGAATGGCCCTAGACGCTGGATTTCTAGTGCTGGTTTGGGAACAATGGGTTTTGGTGTTCCTGCGGCGATGGGTGTAAAAGTAGCATTCCCTGATGAAGAAGTTATCTGTATCAGCGGTGATGCCAGTTTCCAAATGTGTTTACAGGAGTTGGGAACCTTAGCACAGTATGGCATAAATGTCAAGACTGTGATTTTAAATAATGGCTGGCAGGGAATGGTGCGTCAATGGCAAGAAGCCTTCTATGGTGAGCGTTATTCTTGCTCAAATATGGAAGTAGGGATGCCAGATATTGAATTTTTGGCTAAAGCCTATGGTATCAAGGGGATGGTGATTAGTAACGGGGACGAGTTGCAAGATAAAATTGCCGAAATGTTGGCACACAACGGGCCAGTGATTGTCAATGTCAAAGTTACTAGAGATGAAAACTGCTATCCTATGGTAGCTCCTGGTAAGAGTAACGCGCAAATGATCGGCTTGCCTAAGCAACAACCGAAAATTGTAGTTGAGCCGGTTTATTGTAGCCACTGTAATACAGAAAACCTACCTAGTCACAATTTCTGTTCTGAGTGTGGAACCAAGTTGTAGTTAGATTCTTAAGGGTTTAGCAATGCTGAACCCTGATTCCAATTATATGATGTCCGGTTGAATACTTATGATGAGGGAACCGCAGGGGGAAGCTCTTACGTGGAGAGTTTTTCAACAGCAATTAGCCGGACTTGATATTACAGCTATTTTCGAGTAAATGAACTACATTTTTTTGTCTCACGCAGAGGAGCCAGTGCGTTGGGCGGCTCTGCCGACTTGAAGCAACTGGCGTAGCGCAGAGGCGCAAAGAGGAATCAAGAGTATGGTCTAAATACATTAAAACTGGTGTAAGCTCACCCAGAGAGGAAGAGTTTGGGAGATATAATTCTTGATTTTCATATCCCAATTCAGCAAGCCCTAAATAAAATATACAGATTCTAATATGCAAACAAATGCAGAAGTTGATATATCTGCATCATTTAAATGTTACAACCGGATAAATAATTTGGGTAAATACCGGGCAATTGTATAGTATGAAATAGCGATAGCTTCGCTCGCCGCAGGCATCGCTCCAGAGCTAAAATTAAACCTGATATTATTTGGGATTTTAAATTTTGGATAGTGAAGCATATACAGGTAATAATTTGCCTGTATCTGTCATAATCATTTTTAAAATTGGTATTAATATGATTGGCAGAAAAATTTCCATTAGCATGATTTTGCTATTTCTCGGTATCCAAGTTGGTGTTATCCAAGAAATAACGCAAGCACAAACACCATTTGCACAAGCAAATACTACAAAATCAACTTGTCCTGCTCAATTACCCTCATCTGTAGATGCTATTATCAATCTTCCTCAATTCAGTCGTATGCGCTGGGGAATTTTGGTAAAACCCTTATCATCTGGGCAATCTCTTTACAATCGAGATGCTGAAAAATACTTTATTCCTGCTTCTAATACTAAACTATTCACAACAGCAGCTGCATTACAGAAATTGGGGGCAAATTTTCGCATTCGTACCTCTGTTTATCAAGATGGTGATGGTAATGTGCGTGTCGTTGGTAGGGGAGATCCTAGCTTAAAAGATGCTCAACTAACAGTATTAGCAAAACAGTTATCCCAACAGGGGATTCGGCAAATAAATCAGTTAATTGCTGATGATAGTTATTTTCAAGGAGAAGTTGTAAATTCTAGTTGGCAATGGGAAGATGTACAAGCTTATTATGGCGCACCAGTAAATAGTTTAATTTTAAATGAAAATGCTTCTGTCTTAACATTTTTGCCGCAAACTATAGGTAAACCACTCAAACTTAAATGGGCTGAACCTACAGAAGCATATCGCTGGAAGATTGAAAATAATACTGTAACTACTCCAGAAAATGAATCAGGTTTTGTGGAAGTAAACCGGGACTTAAAAGGTCAAATATTAAGGATTCAAGGACAATTAGCTGTAAATTCTCAACCAGAAATAACGGCTTTAGCTATTTTTGATCCCGTTGAAAATTTCTTAAGACATTTTCGGCAAAGTTTAAGAAGAGAAAAAATTTCTGTACAAGAAACATCTAGCAGCAATGGTGGTAAGAATGAACAGGAAATAGCAGCAATTGAATCTGCACCTTTATCTAATTTGATGGTAGAGACAAATGTCAATAGTAATAATTTGTTTGCTGAAGCTTTACTCAGGATATTAGGTAGTAAACAAGCATTAGCAAAAAATCAACGTACTGCTGATGCAGGGCTACAAGTTTTAAAGACTACTTTAACTGAATTGGGAATTGAGCCAACAAATTATATTTTAGTAGATGGTTCTGGACTATCTCGCAAAAATTTAATTAGTCCAGAAGCTTTGGTGCAACTTTTGCAGCTAATGGGTAAATCATCCCAAGCTGAAGTTTTTCGTGCTTCTTTACCTGTTGCAGGCATTAGCGGAACTTTAAAAAATCGCTTTCGTAACACATTAGCGGAGGGAATTGTCCAAGCAAAAACAGGGACAATGACTGGTGTAGTTTCCTTATCTGGATATATTAATGCACCTAATTATGAGCCTTTAGTTTTCAGTATTATGGTGAACCAATCTGAACAGCCTACAAGTGTCGTCAGGAAAGCTATGGATGACATTGTAGTTTTATTAGCGCAGTTGCGGCGCTGTTGATACAGCAGAATTCAGGATTCATATCGTGTTCGTTAAATACTTAATCATTATAGAACATATACGTAGGGTGGGCATTACCCACCTTGTCATGGTTTTTGTGGGCGTTTCCCACCCTACAAATATAGCAGGAGGCAGGAAGCGATGCGATTTTGTGAGATGCCTTGCTTCGTTTGGGCAGGGGGCAGGGAGCAGGGAGCAGGGGGCAGGGGGATTAGAAATTAGCGTTTTATGAGCCAAGGAGATG
>NZ_JACJTQ010000049.1 GCF_014698735.1 Anabaena catenula FACHB-362 | reverse complement strand
GCGGCTTTGAGTGTGACAGAGATTTAAACGCTGCGATTAACTTGAAACAAGAAGCGGTCAGATTGACCGTGTTAGCCTGTGGACTAGATAGTGCCGACACTTCTAGGAGGTCAGTGAGCGCAGTGGTCAGTGAGCCTGTCGAACTGTCGAACTGAAGAAGCAGGAAGAAAAAGCTGGCTATTGTTAGCATTAGTTAGCTTTTTTGTATCGGAGAGATATCTGGTAGTTATGGTAGAAGAGTCAGAATTTCAACCCCATCTTCGGTCACTGCTAATGTATGCTCAAATTGAGCCGATAGTTTGCGATCGCGCGTTACCGCAGTCCAACCATCATTCAACATCTCTACTTCATAGGTTCCTTCATTAATCATCGGCTCAATGGTAAACACCATACCTGGTCTCAGCCGCTTGCCTCTACCCCTGATGCCATAATGGGGAATATCTGGGGACGTGTGGAAAATATTACTAATCCCATGTCCCACAAAATCCCGCACCACAGAAAAGCCTTGAGCCTCGGCATACTCTTGAATAGCTGCCCCAATATCCCCAATCTTCGCATCTGGTTTCACTTCTGCAATACCTAAGCGAAGACACTCTTCTGTCACTTCTACCAACTTTTGTACCTTGGGAGAAGATACACCGACAATAAATGTCTTAGAAGTATCACCGTGATAACCATCGACAATAGGTGTGACATCAATATTGATAATGTCACCTTCCTTGAGAATCTGTTTAGCATTAGGAATACCGTGACAGATCACCTCATTCACGCTGGTACAAATTGACTTCGGAAAACCCCTATAGCCTAGAGGGGCGCTTTTCCCTCCGTGGGCTTTTGTCCAACGTTCCGCTTCATCATTGAGTTGGAGAGTACTAACCCCTGGTTTTACCAAAGGTTCTAGATGTTGTAACAGCTGGGCAGCCAAACGTCCAGCCCGACGCATTTTTTCTATTTCTCGCTGGGATAAAATAACTATTGGTTCAGTTTTGGTTTTCATTTATGACTCTTTTGTTAAAAATATAGTTAAACCTGTTTCCGCAGCCCTCTGGGCAGCATCTGCAACCTTGAGGGTATACAAGCTTTGTTCCGGGGTGACATACAAGGGAGTGCCATGAAAAAGACGGTCTAACACCATATTCGTATCTTTAGCAAACAAACCCCGACGAGTACCCAAATCAATCAACGTTGTTTCCTCAGCTTGCACCAACATTCCTGTATCTCCATCTAGAATTAACCCCCCTTTTTCGCCGTGAATTTCAAATTTCCTTTCTGACTGCCATAGGGATTCACCTTTGCCATAAATCACTTGAGCTAACAACCCACTGGTAAAGCACAATTGAACCACGCATAAACAGGATTGATAATAATCTGTCTCCGTTTCCCAATATCGCTGGTGACAATTCACAGTAAAGACTTCACCAAACAAATCAGTCAGACGATGTAAGCGAGAGAGTGCGCCAATTAAAGGAAAACCGAAGAAATCATGGTTGTAAGTCCACTTCCGGGGTGCTGGATGCCGGGGGTTAACGGTGCTGTAGCGGACATAAAACAATTCACCAAGTTGGGCTAAATGTTGTTTTAAAGCTTGATGCCAACCGCCCAAAAGTTCAATATGTTCGACGTGCAGCAGTTTATTTTTGGACTTGGCTAAAGCGATTAGTTCTTCAGCTTCTTTCACATCCACAGAAAGGGGGTACTCGACAATGACGTGTTTGCCGTTGGTAAGGGCAGCATGAGCGATTTTACCATGATCTCGATTAATTGTAGAGATGACAACTAAATCGATATCGTCTTGCTCTACTAGCTGTTGCCAAGAATTCATCACCTGGGTTTGATATTCTTGAGCAAAGGTTGCTGTCTGTTTGGGAGTATGTCCTGCGATCGCAACTAAATGCGATCGCGGATCTTGCCGCAATGCTTCAGCCCGGAGTTTTGCCGCATACCCAGTACCAACTAAACCCACCCGCATGGTTGTATTTGCCAAAGATGCATCGGAATTATACATGATGTTCAGCAGTTCTGTTTGTTGGTTTTTCTTGGCTGCACAGAGTTAAGTTGGTTTTTGTACAGCGCTCTTGTTTACTGACTACTTAATTGGTCACAGTGCTATCAATGCCATAGGCATTCTATCAAAAAGCTAGTCTAAAGCAGCTTAATATCGTTTCACTTTCAGATTGATACAAATGGACAGACGCGGAAGGGGACGCGGAGACACGGGGACACGGGGACATGGAGACACGGGGACGCGGAGACACGGGGGCATGGAGACACGGGGACGCGGAGACACGGGGACACGGGGACACGGGGACACGGGGACACGGGGACGCGGAGACACGGGGACGCGGAGACACGGGGACGCGGAGACACGGGGACAGGGATATTCATTTGTAGTTTTAATTAAGTGAATTGATATCAGAAGGTGGAAGGACGGGTGGAAGAAAGAGGGCTTTTCAGAAATTGGTGAACATATTGTGAAATATGTGTGAAATATAGACGTATTCCACATCCTACACCCTGCTGATAGCAATACTCTTGGGGAGTAAGTCCTAAATTGTTTGCACATCTATCCAGGCGAAGATTTTATATAACTAAAACTTATTAGTAATAATTAACTAAATTTCATTACTAATCGCGGTCAATTTTCGGTTACAAGGTTTAATTTTTCCCGTAGTATCAGAATTGAAGCAAATTTGAACCAACGGCTGATCCCACAGGGGTAGCCGCACTGTTTGCTTTAGGATTACTTATACTGCCGTTGTAATAAGAGAGGAATACTAAATGGCTACTTACAAAGTCAGACTTATCCACGAAGCTGAAGGGGTAGACACAACAATTGACGTTGATGACGATACCTATATTCTCGATGCAGCTGAAGAAGCTGGTCTTGACTTGCCCTACTCTTGCCGTGCAGGTGCTTGTTCTACCTGTGCAGGAAAGATTGTATCGGGTACTGTGGATCAATCTGACCAATCATTCTTAGATGATGATCAAATCGAAGCTGGATATGTACTAACTTGTGTCGCTTACCCAGCCTCTGACGTAACCATCCAAACTCACAAAGAAGAAGACCTCTACTAAGATTTAGGCGTTACTGTCATCAACGCACCTTGAAAATCATCGACAAGGTAGCAATCAGGAAAAAAAGTTTTTTCATTCTTATTTCTGGTTGTCTCATACAAACTTTCTTTTTCCATTATTGTTTGGACAAAAGTTAAAAGGGGTAGTAAAAATGGATATTCCATTTCTGCCCCCTTTGTTTTTTCACTGGGTGATATTTTCTAATTTTTCAAGAAAGGCTTAATATCGTTGCCAAGGATTTTAATTTGTGTACCAGGATAATAGAATTGGAGAATTTTGCTACTTGACCAACCTAGCTTGGCTAAATGTTGAGCGCCGGTTTGACTCAATCCTACTCCATGCCCTAGTCCACCTCCTATAAAGGCGTATCCCCACAAGTCTGATTTACCTTTGTTGAGGGGTTGCAAATAAAAAAGTGTACTGCGGGGAGCGGCAAAGGCACTGCGAACTTCATCTTTGTGGAGAATAAACACACCGATATCCGTTTTTACTGCCAAATCGAGAATCCTGCCGCTTTGACTGCGTTTGACTACGGCTATGGCCTCAACTGTTTTAAATTTGGCATAGGGACTCTTTTTCACCCGCAAAAATTTCTGCAAGTCTTTGGTAATATCCTCTAGGCTGGTTTGCTTGTTCCAGCGAAACACATCCCAGGTACTTTCATTAAATCCTTGTTGCAGGTTAATAAACTGTTGGAAGTTTTTTTCGTCTGCTAAACTCTTCTGGGATAAGCTCCAAAGATTTGTGGCTGCATCTACTACTGGGCGCAAATAAGGACGATCTTCACCATTCCAGACATCGCTAAATGAGGCAGTGACTCCACCTGTAGTCGAAGAATAGAGTGCGTCTACTAATTCTTGATTATAAGTTAGTACCATTCCCCGTGTTGCGGCGATCGCTTGATCTGTTGTTTTAGCCACTCCATTCAGCCCATCATAAACTTGGCAGTGGGTATCTGCACATAATTGGTAGTCATCTACAGCAAACCTGCGTAAATTTCTCAGCGCATAGGTGCGAGCAATCACTGCCTGAGCTTCTAAAGATGTCTTGGGCGCACTCGTACCAATTTCATAGGGTAAAACCCCCCGCAAATAGGTTTCTAAGGGGACTTGATTAACCAAAGAGTAAGTACCGTAGGCATTGGGTTGCAAGTTCATCTTGCCGGCATAAAGACGCGCATTTCCAGGTTTTTCAGCTTTATTTACCCTAATTAAGTTTTTGTCACTGCTAATTTCTAGATAGTTCTGGCTGTAGCGTTTACCGTTGACTACCCAACTCACTCGCGGTACTTGTTTGAGAATTTGGGTATCTAGGTAGGGAAGTTTTTGTCCTGAAGTTTCAATACTTTTTAATAGCAAGCGCCGAAGTACCGGAGTGCTGTAAACATCACGTTTTGCCCATACTTGCCAGCGTTCTGGCTGGGCTATTTCTACCTGTAGTCCCAGATTCCGCCAGTTTTTGGCGCTGTCTTCGGCTGTTTCAAAGGTGCGGTAGTTTCCTAAAACCACTACCTCTTGAACTTTGGGTTCGGGTAGGGTTTCCATGACTGTTTCCAGTGGGACGGGGTTTGATGTAACTAAGGTTTGGGGCTGATTACCTACTGAAAATTTTAGCTTGATGCGATCGCCTTTTGTTGGTGTTAGTTCCAGCTTGGCTGCGGGTGTCGCTCCAAATCGCTGCACAATCCCAATTTTTAGTTCCACATCTTGGCTATTGTTCACAGGCTCGGATGCAGCAGTTAGTCCCAATAAGCAAAAGGTCGTCAGTATTTTGTAGGCAGAACGCCAGAAAAAAATTTTCATGGAAACTTGATTTGGCTCCCACAGTGAGGCTTTGGGGCTGATTTTAATTGGTTTTGTAGCGTTTTTGTTGTGTCGCATACTCATTCCCATAATAGCATTACCCGTTTTTCGCCTAACACTTGCTTTATTAAAGTCATAACGACTATGATTTAGTTGGAGGTACAAAACAGAACTAATCAGCGAAACTCCTTATGGTTAGGATTCAAGAAATTCCCTTAAATCAAATTCAACGACCCTTGCCGCGTCAGAACGATCCCTTAAAAGTACAATCCTTAATGGCATCGATTGCGGAAATTGGGCAACAAGAACCTATAGATGTCCTGGAAGTAGATGGACGTTATTATGGCTTTTCTGGTTGCCATCGTTATGAAGCTTGCCAACGTCTGGGCAAAGAAACCATTATAGCCAGAGTTCGCAAAGCTACCAAGAGTGTTCTCAAGATGCACTTAGCATGAAAAGCTATTAGCTGACAGCTGAATGCTTAGAAACAACTAGCACTTTAACAGAGTTATTTGGAGCCAAAAATTATGTCATCTTCAGCAAAAGTCAAAAATGTGAATATCGGTATTGATGATGTTAGTAGAGGCAAAATTGCCGAAGGATTGTCTCGCTTATTAGCTGACACCTATTCACTTTATCTGAAAACCCATAATTTTCATTGGAACGTCACAGGGCCGATGTTCCAAACATTGCATTTGATGTTTGAGACACAGTATACAGAACTAGCCTTAGCAGTTGATTTAATTGCCGAAAGGATTAGAGCGCTTGGCTATCCCGCACCGGGAACTTATAGTGAATATGCCCAACTGAGTTCAATTCCCGAAACTCCTGGAGTTCCTAAAGCTAAAGAAATGATTCAGCTATTAGTAGAAGGACAAGAAGCCGTAGTCAGAACTGCACGATCTATCTTCCCAATGGTAGATGAAGTTAATGACGAACCTAGTGCAGATTTATTAACTCAAAGGATGCAGGTTCATGAAAAAACAGCTTGGATGTTGAGAAGTTTGCTGGAAGAGTAGAGATTTAGAAAATGGGGTATAATAGGTAACAATGCCTTTACCCCATTTTTTATGCTGGATGATAATTTCACCAAAAAGTTGCAAAATTTAATGCAACTTGTGGGTATTTCTAATTTTAAATCTTTAAGTCGTGCGGCTAATGTTTCCGAGCGGCAAATTTTATCTTTGCGACGGGGAAAGCTTAAGCAGATGCGAGTGGAGGTGGTGGTTAAGCTATCAAATAGCTTACAGCTATCATTGAGTGAATTTGTAGCAACTTTTTCAGATGGGAGTTCTGAGTACCAAGTGCTGAGTTCCACCGTCAACACACAGCACCCCAATACTGAAAAAAAGCTATTACAAGAAATTGCCGATTTAAAAAGAGAGTACGAGCGAATCGTGCTGACACTCGAACAACAGCGAGAGTTATTACAGCAAGAGTTTCAGCAGTCAAGTTTGCAAATTTTGGAGTCTTTATTGTTGTTCTGGCCGACAGCAGCGCAGAAAGCCAAGGAGAATCCCCAGCTAGAAGCTATCAAAATAGTCCCTTTGGTGCAGAAGTCCCTAGAGAAATTATTGCAGGCTTGGGGAGTGGAAGCGATCGCCTCCGTGGGCGCAGAAATTCCCTATAATCCCCAATTACACCAATTATTGGAGGGAACCGCCCAACCTGGCGAAATTGTGAAGGTGAGTTATATTGGATACAGTCAAGGTGAAAAGCTGCTTTATCGAGCTAAGGTGAATCGGCTCACAAATGTTCAAAGTTAACTATTGATTTGCTATGAATCAATTCCTATCATAAATTTGCTAATTATCAGTTCAAAGATAACAATTTTATATAATTTTTTAGCTAAAGAATCTCACTTTTTTAGTCTAATTTTCATAATTAAAATAATTTTAGAGGGTTGAGAAAATTAGATTTTTTTAAATTCCGATATTGGTATATACTAGCTAAAACAGAACATCATTGAGTCAATCAGAGTAACTTAATTATGAGTCAGCAGGTGAAAGTTCTTACAATTGAAAAAAATTTAACCGCCGACACCTCATCAGAATTTCAGCAAGACATTGCCCAAATTCTTGAAAGTGGCGCAAAAATTGTATTAGTTGATTGTCAAAATATCACGTTTCTAGATAGTTCTGGTTTAGGAACTCTGGTGTTAGCCTTCAAAATGCTCCGGGATGCTGGCACTAAAATGGTTCTCTGTTCGATTAATGAGCAAGTGAGGATGATTTTTGAATTGACTAGTATGAATGAGGTATTTGAAATATTTCCTAGCCAAGATGCCTTTAATCAGGTTTTAATTGCCAAGAATTAATTAATCGAATTTGATTTGTAAGAGAGATAAATCATCATCAAAGGCTTCTTTGGAGTTTAAAGTGATTAAGTAATCCAGTATATGATCGAGTTGATAATCAAAAGCATGGTTTTGTAAGCTAAGTATTAGCTGAATAAATCCATCTAGACTCCAAAGAGTGCCATCTGATTTAGTAATCTCATAAGCACCATCACTAAAAATATATAGGCTACTAAATATGTCAATATCACAAGTGCTATCAACATATTTGGCTTCAGGAAACATCCCAACTGGCATACCTGGTGTTTTTAATAGTTTTACTTCAGGACTAATAGAAAATTGTTTGGATACTAATATTGCTGGTGGATGTCCACCACTAGCATAAATTAATTGACGATTGAGTCGGTTATAAACTCCATACCAAATAGTAAAGTATTTATCATTTTTATAATTCATTTGAAAGGTGTCATTCAATGCTGCTAATACCTGACTAGGTTGATAGTAATTCAGTCCTTTTAGCGCCCGAGAACGAAGTAAATTCAGTACAGAAACAGAGGGTAATGTGGCTCTGAGTCCATGTCCAGCAGTATCTAACAGATAAATTGCTAAAGAGTCGGAATCAAGCCAGTAATAATCAAAACAATCACCACCCAGTTGTCGAGAGGGAAGGAATCGAGAATTGATACCCAGAGGTGTAGACATAGGCACAGGTAGAAGCGATTTTACGTATTCTGCTGCTTCTGCTAGTTCTGTTTCTAATAATAGCTTTTGGGTTTGTAAATCTCGATTTAACTGATGTAGGCGTAATCCTGCTCTCACTCTGGCTTGGAGTTCATTTTGCTCGATAGGTTTAGAGATAAAATCATCCGCACCAGTATCTAGTCCCTTAACACGATCTGCAACTGAATCCAGGGATGTTAATAAAATAAAGAATGTGGTGGAGAACTGAGGATCTTTTTTAATGCGATCGCATACTTCCAGCCCGGTTAAACCTGGCATAATCCAATCACAAATAATTAGGGCTGGAGGACAAGCTAGAGCCTGTACAATTCCTTCCTGTCCATTATTAGCAGTAATTACTTGATAACCCTGTTTTTCTAACATCCTTTTCAGGAGTATCTGTATTGAGTAGTCATCATCAATTACTAGAATTTTAAACATAATAAATAGCGTATACAATCAATAAATATTCTATAGGAGTCCTACTTTGATTCATGAAATGACTCTTGCCAGCAGGCAACAGGCAGTCTAAAGAATTAAGGTTGAGGTTGTTGTTTCACATATTAAAAAGGAATCCTACTATATGGGAAAATAAAAGAAAGTAAAAATCTACCCGTTGCCAGGTATGTTAGGACATAAACTGATAATGATGCAATTTGCAGGCATGACAGGTTATTAATTTCATAACACCATTAATCCATTTTCAACCAACTCAATTGTGAATCCTTATGTTTTTTTGATATTCATCAAATATTATTATGGTGGTGCAAGAGGGTTGAGCCATAAGAGCAGGGATTTTTTTAGCTGGTTCAAGTCGCGGTATACTTCTTGCTTAAACCATTGACCTAAGGCATCAAAGGGTGTAAAAGAAGTTCCAGGTTGCCATTTAATATCTTGACCTAATGGTGTGGTATGATTTCCAGATAAGGTTTGTACTGTCACCATTTCTGAAAAGCGATTTTGTAAAATTTTTGTTAAAGCTGCGGATTGATCGAGATTATCATTGCTAAATTTTATAATTAAATTACGTCGGATTTGATAACTGTCTTGTACAAGCTGGTTAGTTTCAGTGGGTGTGGGAGTAAACTCGATTGCCAAGGTAGAATTTAATTGTTCTACTAAGGGGATAGCTTCTCTGGCAGTGTAGTTGTTAAAGGAGATGAGAATATTGCCTGCACGTTCTACTTTAAACTGGCTGCCAATGATTAAATGGAGTTTACAACCCATGCTATGCCCAACGCCATAGGTAGGGAGGTAAAGCTTGCGTAATTCTCCAGAATCGTGTAACCGTTCTCGAGTGCGTTCAAAGTTAAGTAATACAGATTGCGCGATCGCACTATGATCTAATGTGTTGATAAAGGGAGTCGCAATCACAACATATCCTTTATCTGCAAACTGTTCTAGTAACCAACGGTAAGTCAGATGGGGTGCAGTGGCGACAAATGCTCCTCCCAAGAAATGGATTATACCGATGGGATTTCGGGGAATGACTACCCAGTTACCTCTAATTTCTTTCCAGTCCATACCAATATGGGATACCTAGGGTAAGCTACGCTAACGCTTAATTCATATTATTTAATTTTACTCCCTTCTTACCAGAAGATGGGGAAATTACCCTTACCTCCTAGGGAAAGAGTTATTTCATGCCCGCTTAATTACTTATCAAAAAAAAACTATCCGCCTCTCCTCATCTGGAGCGCGGTTCCCTCATTATAAGTCTTTAACCGAACAGGAGATTATGCCTTTCTGAAGATGAAACTGCATAGATTAATTGACCGCAGATATAGATATTCTTAGGGTGGCTGCTAGAAGAGTACGCAGATAAATCAATAGAGGTCTTTGGTTTAACGCCGACCTACTTACTCATCTATGACTTTGTAATTTTCTCATTTCATACTGCACATCTAAAGCGATTTGCAATGCTTCATTTAATAATCTGCCATGCTCACTGGCTTGTTCAGTAACTTGCATTGATGTTAAAGTAGCCAAGTTATTAACAAATAATTCAGAATTTTTAAGAATAAAAGTTTTATTTTCTCGCAAAATCTTTTCTGTTTTTAAAGCCCGAACTAAATCACTTTTTGTGAGATTTAAGGCTTCAATCACTCTCTCTCTTTGCTTGATTCCTACTTCTGGGTTTCCAGCTGCTTCTATTTGGTCATTAATATCGATAGCTTTAATAACAGCATTATAGCGCTCAACATCATTGAGTAGAATTCGCAGAGAATTGGTCATATGGGTTTTGAGAAAGTTATTTTTAGTTTTCCACACCACATATAATATAGTTTGTGTCACGCCACCCAGCCAAAGACTGAGTAAGATTAATAATATCCCGGATGCAATTTTTATCTGCGGAGCAAATAATTTAAGGATTATATCAATTAGTAAATAGACAAAAAGACAGGTAGAAAATCCAATAAAAACTACGGTAGCACCCTCAGAACCCTTAATTTTTGCTATTAATTGCTTTCCCCATTTTTTAAGCGGATTAGTAATGATGAGCAATTTATCACTAACAGGTAAATTAGTCAATTGCTGAAGTTCTTTTTGACTAATCTCCAAGCCCTGTAAATCATCCCGCACAGCTTCTTAATCCTCGCCATAATAGTGATTTAGTCTAATATAGCAATCAAATTTAGAGAATAGTAATCAACCAGGCATTTTGGCAGACAAAGGCAGACAAAGATTTATCTAGCTAAAAATTCACTTCTGAGCTAATAAATTGCTTTTTTTATACATTTTTATATTTCATTCACAGAGAATTGATTATACTTGAATTACTGGGAAAGATACTAGTAAATGAATTGAGTATTTTTTAGGGGCTACATCACCTACTACTTATGAAATAAGACGAATACATAATAACCAATGATAGCAAATATGAAAAGCATAGTGGCAGGATATACTACTACATCCTTGACAATAAATAATATCCAATCTTTCCTCAGTTCTTGTTTAAACTTGAGTTCCCGCAACTTACGCTCAAGTTCTACATCTTCTTTGGTAGAGAAATTTACAGTAGGGCTGGTATATATATCATCAATAATTTCTGCTGTACTGCGTGTATCTTCTTCGGTGATAAAAGTTTGGACAAAAGTTTCTAAAGGATGATTTGTCTGTGTTGATACAATTGGTAAGTTATCCTGTTTAAGATTTTTAACTTCTTTTTTGATAACTTTTTTGACAATTTTGACTATTAAAGCTTCCAAGTCTTTCTCTGTCATGTGTCGTTAATTTAGAGAGTTTATATCATGGTGTTTCTATTTTTAGTTTAGTTGAAATTAAGTTTTAACGACTGAAGTCTTTGCTACACAAACAAAACCTAGGGAACTGAAGGCTACGGTGCATTTTTCAATCAGTAATTGGGTAATGCTGGTAATTTTTATAGTTAGGTAGCCGCAGCATTAACCCAATCTACTATTCTAGAACAATTGCTTCTATACCGAAAAAATTCAGAAGTCCTCAGAATTTAGAATGATAGTTTTCAGTCATTGTTAATAGATTCTAACATTTCGTTGCATTGGGATCTTCAAATTCACCAGGTTGACGGACAAGCAATTCATTTAAAATCATCTGACCTGAAGGATTTATTACCTGTAATCGAACCAAATCGGACTGGACAGTTTGCCAGGAAACTCGATATTTATATTTGGCATTAGTCCAGGTGAAAACAGGACGGGCTTTAGTACCAGATGCTGTAGCACCAATTAAACAAAGTTTTTTTCCTGTTGTCAGGTTTAAGTTTTTGTAGTAATACTTACCTTTGGCTTGCCAAAGAGTTAAATTCCAATTGCGTGGTTGACCTTCCACATCAAAAAATTCCCCCTCTGGAAAAGCGAGGTTAGCCACAGCTTGATTCTGGACGGCAATATCTGTGACGATAGGCAAAGAAAGCCCCAGAACTAAAGCCATGCTTATTCCTTTAATTTGCATAATTGATTACTACCCTATAAGTAATATAATTTGAGCTACATTATTCTATAATATTATTATTTTCATAAACCTCATATTTACGCAATAAAACGCAAACTATTTCTATGTTTTCTCTTATTTACATGATGGTTGGGTGAGATGATGTGAACAGATACAGGGTTTTTATAGCCTAATCTAGCATCATTTGATATAATTGAGAAGACGATAGCATGATGATAAAAGCAATGTCACAGGCAGGATTAAATCTATTCATTCCGATGGAGTTACTGATTAACTCCTTAAATGCGCTAAGTTTATCAGAAAAACGGCAAATTTCGCAGCTTCTTAATGAAGCTATTGCTCAAGCTGAAGAGGAAAATTGGCGAGAAGATGAAGCTACTAAAAGAGAAATTCAATTAGTGCGTGATGAATATGCAAATGGTAATTACAGTGAATTTAGTAATATCAAAGAACAGTTGAAACAAGGATCTATTAAAAGAGCAGAACGTGATTTAGGATTAGTTGAAGAGTGGTTTAATTTGGAAGAGGAAGCGTGTTAAGTAAAGGAAAAATTATCTATCCCCAGCGTGGTGAAATCTACTTGGTTAATTTTGATCCAACTATCGGTTCAGAAATCAAAAAAACACGACCTGCTTTAATTTTGCAGAATGATGTTTCTAATCAATATAGTCCTATAACTATTGTAGCTGCTCTTACTTCTCAGTTTACAGAACCTTTGTATCCTACTGAAGTGCTAATTAAAGTACCAGAAGGAGGTTTACAGGTTGATTCTGTTGCACTTCTTAATCAAATTCGTTCTATTGATAAACAAAGATTAATTAAACGGTTAGGTGTTCTGGAATTAGTCACAATGGAAGAGGTGGATACAGCAATTCAGATTAGTTTGGGTTTAGTGAATTTAACATAAGTGAATCTTTCCAGATGTATATGTCATAGTTCTATTGTATTCTCTTATTTATATGATAGCTTGTGATGGTTGGGTGAGATGATGTGAACAAATACAGGGTTTTTGGATTGTAATAAGTGCGTTATAAATGGTGGGTATTGTTGGGTTTTCTTGTGTCAACGCAACCTACAAACTACTACTTTTTAATACCTTTAATAAATTCTGTTCTCGCATCAATAATGGAAGGCATTAAAACACAACGCACTAATAACTCTATATCTAAATCTGGCAATAATTCACTTTGATTTATCTGCTCATAGTTATCATTTTTGAGATGATATAGAGACAATTTATTATTTTCCCAAAACCAGACTTCAGTAATATTAAAACGTTTGTATTTTTCTAGTTTGTCAAAACTACCACTGGTAATATTAATTTCAATTGCTAAATCTGGATTTGATTTTTTTTCTGCTATATAATAAGATTCGTCAGGTTCAAAGGAAGCACTCTTTTCTTTTGCACGACGAGTAGCACTACCTACTGGGATAAAGTTTATCCCTTTTTCAAAGAGATATGCTTCTATCAAAATAGCGATAATTTTTTTGATATTTTCGTGTTGTTCACCAAGTGTCATAAATTCAATGCACCCATCAAGATAAGTTATCCGCAAATTTCCTGCGTCTGCGGTTAAGGTTTCTATTATTTCAAATTCCTTCCAGGTATAATAACCAGGTAGAAGAAATCGCTGTTCTGAAATTGCGGTAGTTTTGTCTAGGATTTGGATAGTCATAGTAATTTTATGGTTATGACTTTAACCTTGATTATAACTCATGGTCAGGTGATAATTCTCAGATGAGGTGAATGTTTTCAGGTGTATCTGTGATGGTTCTATTGTCTTCTCTTATTTACATGATAGTTGGTGATGGTTGGGTGAGATGATGTGAACAGATACAGGTAATTAATTCAAAATAGCAAATTTTCAAAAGGATAAGTTTGCTTCCAACGATAGGTGTTAAAGTCACGCTGATCTACTGAAAAAATGCGTCCATGTCCTAAATCTTCTGCTAAAATTACTAGGGAAGCATCAGCTAAATCCATTGGCAGATTAGCATATTTTTCCATTAATTTAATAATTCGCGGAGTATGATGAGGTTCTAAATTAAAAACTGTAAATAATTCTTGTTCCAGACTATTTAAAAAAGTAACTTGAGCTTGAACTCCTTTGCGATTTAGCAAAAGATAACAAGTTTCTGTAACAACACACCATGTTGTAATTAAAGGTTCATTGTATTTTTTTAAAGCTTGTTTTGCTGTTTCGTGGTAGGTGTCTTTTTGATCAATAAGAGCTAACCAAAATCCTGTATCAACTATGATCATATTTATTCGATAATGTATTAGATAGAACTTCTTTATATGTGATTGATAAATTTTCTTCCACAGCACAACAACCAATTAATCCAATTTCATCAAATTTTTCATAGATACTTTTTTCTTGATGATGATTTTCTGGTTTTGGATAACGTTTTTTGAGTAATTGAATAAAATCAAGTAGTAAGATTTGAGCTTCTTCTGGTAAGGTGTCAATATCTTTAGATATTTCTGCAATTTTTATTACCATCATTAACTCCTAAGTTGAGTAAAGTTTTTCGGTATGATCCTATTATAAACTACGCACCAAAGATCCCCGACTTCTTTTCAAGATTTTTCTATCATATCAATAATTAATCTTAGAAGTCGGGGATCTAAATCAGGTGAGGTGAATGTTTCCCTGTGTATCTGTGATGGTTCTATTGTCTTCTCTTATTTACATGATAGTTGGTGATGGTTGGGTGAGATGATGTGAACAGCTACAGGGTTTTTGGGTTGTAATAAGTGCGTTATTAATGGTGGGTTATGTTGTTGTTCACCCACCTTCAAGAACTTTTTTAAGGTGCAATCCAGTTTTCTAATTTTAGCTCAGAGATTCGGCTATAATGACGAGTGTTGTTAGTTACTAAAATATAGTTTCTAGTTAGTGCAACACTAGCAATGAATAAATCAAAATCTGCTACTGGTTGGTTGTCCTATTTTGCGAAGTTTGGCTTTTAATTCTCCAAACTTTTTGACAGCATTATTATCTAAATTTATAACTTCGATATCTTGAATGAATTTTTCTGCACGAGTTAAATTTTCTGCTACTTTTTGAGAATTGTAAGCACCAAAATACAATTCAGCAACGGTGATGTTGCAAATACAAATTTGCTCCCATCCTATTTGTTGAATTTTATCTCGGACGGAATTAATATTTTTAATCCAGTAAATGCAGGTGTCAGTATCTAATAAATAATTCATAAGCTAATATCGTAGTTAGAAATAGTCCGGCTATCATAAATCTCTTTGACTATTTCTGCTGCTGTACGTTCATCTTCCCAAGCACCATATTTTTCAATAAATGTGTCTAGTGGATGTGGTTTTGGTTTTTGGGTAGATGAGAAAGTTATCTCATTTTCTTCTATGAGTTGATTTTCTGGTTTTGGATAACGTTTTTTGAGTAACTGAATAAAATCTAGTAGTAAGATTTGTGCTTCTTCTGGTAGGGTATCAATATCTTTAGATATTTCTGCAATTTTTATTGCCATGATTAACTCCTTAATTGAGTAAATTTTTTCGGTATGATTTTATTATAAACTACGCACTAAAGATCCCCGACTTCTTTTCAAGATTTTTCTATCATATCAATAATTAATCTTAGAAGTCGGGGATCTAAATCAGGTGAGGTAAATATTTCTAGGTGTATCTGTGATGGTTCTATTGTCTTCTCTTCTTTACATGATAGTTGGTGATGGTTGGGTGAGATAATGTGAACAGATACAGGGTTTTTAATGGTGGCTTATATTGTTGATAACCCACCCTACAGTAATTAAAAAGATATGAAATCAAACAAATGGATTTATAATTCTTAGTTTATTCTCTATTAGTTGATTATGTTGCATATCTTCTGAGTAAATGATGGAACATTCACTTAATAAAGCTGTAGCTATAATCAAACTATCCCAATAAGAGTAGTTATATTTTGCATTGATTTCTAATGCGTGTATAACTTCTGTTGTGTTAATTGCTTGAACAGGAAAAGTATTCACTATATCTGATATGATTGTAATTGCATCTGTTTTTGATGTGAATTTTTTTCTAGTTAAAACATGAAATAATTCTCCTAAAACCTGAGTGCTAACTAACAGGGATGAAGAATTATGTTTGATGATTTCTGCAACTTGCTGGGATTTTTCTGGCGGATTTTTAGCATAGAGATAAATCCAGAGATTACTATCGAGAAAAATTTTATCTGTCATAAATTTCTTCTCGATTAAATTTGTAATCTGGAGGAAGTGGGAAGGAGTAGTTATGAACTCGTGTTAAGAATTGCTGTATTTTCGATTCTTGAGAATCTATTGGTTGTGTAGATTCGCTGGGTTCGAGAATCATAATTTGTATAGTTTTACCTTCTAATTCAGAACTTAGTTTTTCATTCAAAATAAGTTCACCGTTGGTACAGGTTGCTTGGATGATTTGCAGCATTATGAATAACCTTAAATCCTATATAAAATTTTTCGGTATGATTCTATTATAAACTACGCCCCAAAGATCCCCGACTTGTTTTCAAGATTTTTCTATGAAGTTAATAATTAATCTTAGAAGTCGGGGATCTAAATTATAAACCTTTATTTGGTATACCTGTCATATTTCTAAATCCTCATCTAATATTGTTTCAATGTCTCTTGCACCATGAATAACTCGCAAAATATCAATTTCTGATTCACCAATGCGATAAAAAATGAGATATTTTCTAAATCCTTTGATAGATTGTTGTCGAATATCTGCTAAATTGGGATGGGGAAATTGACACATTTTTCCCATAGCTGGAGTTTTAGCTAATTGTTTAAATGTTGTTTCTGCTGCTATTAAAAAGCGGTCGGAAACATCTAAACTATCTTCTGCTATGTAGGTTGCTAAATCTATCAAGTCGCGAATAACTTGAGGTCTTTTTTTAATTGCAAACATCATGGCTAAATTGCACTTTGACGTTTGTTAGTTTTTTCACGAACTGCTTGACGAATATCTTCCCAATCTTGAGCAGTCATTTCTGTTGCATTTCCTGAATTTAATCCTTCTAAGAGCATGGTTTGTAGTCGTTCGTTTGCTCTCTGTTTTTGGTCTTGTCGCACTAATTCCCGAAAATATTCACTAACGCTGCTGTAACCTCCTTGCGCTACCTGTTGTTCTATATAATCGCGCATGGTGTCAGGTAAGGAAATATTCATACTTTTCATAACGTGATTTCCTAAATCTACTTTTTTATAGTATGGCAGATTTTGTCATTTTCTGCCATTGCCATGAAAATAAGTATTTACGACAATTAATTTTAGTAGCTAAAGATACTTATAATAATTCTCAGGTGAGGTGAATATTTCCAGGTGTATCTGTGATGGTTCTATTGTCTTCTCTTATTTACATGATAGTTGGTGATGGTTGGGTGAGATGATGTGAACAGATACAGGGTTTTTGGTTTGTAATTTAGCGTTATTAATGGTGGGTATTGTTGGTTTTTTCGTCAACCTAACCTACTCGCTATTGTCTTATTAAATTAAGAACTTGCTAAGATGACTTTTCTAAAAGTTAAAGAAATTCTGCGTTCTCGTTTAATCACTGTTCCTTGAAATTTATCGGTTTTTCTAGCAGCAATACTATGATTCCATTTATATCTAGCATCTTCTTTGAGAATAACTATGCTTTTGGGTTCTAGCAGTACAGGTATTTTTTCATCTGTTGATGGATTTGTAAAATCCATTATGCAAGCAGAACCGAGACTTAATGAAATAATAGTGTTGGAAAAGCAGGGGACACAATCAATATGGCTACTAATACCTTGTCCAGGTAAATATTCATTAATAATAACTTGGTCGGGTATACTATCAATAAAATTATTGTTATATAGTTTATATGCTAAATCTAATGCCCAATCAGGTAATGCACCTATGTGCATAGAAGTATCAATCTTTCGTGCTTTGTAGTTATATTTATAGCCATAGTGCTGTACTCTTCTTTTCAAATCTGACAACCAAGGTTGATTATCTAACTGTTTTATTAGGTAATTATGCTCTGATTGATCTATAAATTCGGGTATATATTTCAGACCTGTTACTTTGTGAACTTCACAGTCAGTGTCAGAATTTTCCTTTCTAGTATCATGAAAAAATGAGGTAATTTCTAATTTTTGTATCTCTTGTCCTGATATTTGTTGAATAGTTTGTTGATTTAGTGAAGTTTGATTAGATTCTGTTGCTGATTGTAGTTTTTGCTTTAACTTGCTTATTTCTCCAAAATTTACTACAGAGTAAGTATTTTTCTCTGTAGTTTGTGAAAATAACTCTAACTGAGTAGATTCTTCTTGGTTAATACTTTCTTTGCTATTTGTGCTACAGAATAATTTATTTTTCTTTTTATTCATAGTGATATTCTTTCTATTTCTAATAAATCATAATATAAACTTACCCCCGTTAAAGGAAACCACAATTTGCTGTATTTTGTTAATGGACCACTTATTTTTGTCTTAAACTCAGGTAAAGATTTTATAAATTCATGCCATTTACTGTTAATGTCACGTTCTGGTGTGTTTGGATTTTGAAACACAATGTACACTTGAGTTCGGTTGTATTTTGTCAGTATATTCTTTATTGTAATCACTAACTCGTTTACATCAAGTGACTTACTCGCAAAAAAGTAGGAAAAATTTAAAATAACCAACTGACTCGGATGATTTAATAATCTGTACTTACTCATTGACGACAAAAGAGTGTCATTGTCATAACTTTCTAAAAAATCAAATTTGCATCCCGAAAATCTTTGATCTGAACTAAATTGCTTTGCTTTTATTCTCATAGATTTAGCCCGATCAATACCAATATAATTGAAATTTATTTTAGGCTCTTGTACGTGAGCAAAAGCTAACCCTGAACTTAAAGGTCCACAACCAAAATCAATCAATAATGGAGGGAATGATGGAGATATCTTGTTTTTAAACCAGATCCAATGTGTTTTAAAAATATCATAACTACTCATTACGTGCATTAGCATATAGTAATGGCAGTAAAGTAAGACTTTATCATCAGTATTTAGTTCATTGAAAGGTACACAAAAATCTGTCACACCCCTTTCTAGTATAGTTTTTCTATGATATCCAACTGTTTGATTCAGAATTTCTTTTACCCAAGCATCTGTTTCAATATGATTATCATAAAAATGCTTTACAAACTTTTCAAAGCATTCTTTTATATCATTAGGTACGGGAGTAGGTCTTCCTGATCCGGTAGGTCTTTGTCCTACGGGAGGTCTTGTTGTTTCTTCAGGTACGGAAGTAGGTCTTCCTGATCCGGTAGGTCTTTGTCCTACGGGAGGTCTTGTTGTTTCTTCAGGTACGGAAGTAGGTCTTCCTAATCCAGTAGGTCTTTGTCCTACGGCAGGTCTTGTTGTTTCTTCAGGTACGGAAGTAGGTCTTCCTAATCCAGTAGGTCTTTGTCCTACGGCAGGTCTTGTTGTTTCTGTCATAATCTACAGTGGTGGCTTACTGGTATTAAAAAGAATAAGTAACACAGAAATCACATAAAAAGCAATAGTATTAATACTTGATTATAAAACTATAGTAAGCACATAAATGCTTTATTCTTAACTAGCCCCACCCAAGTAAAAACTTAGATGGGGTACTATATGATATTAATGCACCAACTCAATAGCCCGCTTAGTCAACGCCTCCGCAGTCAACCCATTAAAAGCCATCAACTCACCGGCACTTGCGGTAGTTTCCCCACGCTTCCAGGCGAAAGAATCACGCTTAGAATTACTGCGTAACATGATCGGTTCTAACATCGCCGCAGCCCCACCTGTCACACCAATTAAGGCATCTCCACCAAACAATTGCTCAAAATCGGCATCACTTAAAAAACCGTTATCTGGTTCAGAACAAGTATCCCAAGCTGTATCATGAGGACGATATAAACGACGGGGATTGATAATAGAAACAATCTTCACACCAATACCTTCTGTTTCTAAAAATGCCGCCGCTTCAGACACAGGAATTAATGTCAAATCGCCAATTACAGCAAATACAACAGTCTTCCCACCAGCCACTTCATGTAATAACACCGCACCATCATTTAAGCCTTTTTCAGTTTGGGCAAAGGTGCTACGAATTGGCAAAGGAGACTTACTAGCAGTAATGACAATGCCCTTATTTTTTGTTTGCAAAGCCCAGTTATAACAGACTTGAATACTGTTAGCATCTGGGGGAAATAATGGGAAAACATTTCCTGTTCTCATCAAAGAAGCAAAATAAGCTTCAATTTCTGGTCTTTGGTGAGTCCAACCGTTGCGTCCTTGTTCTAAAGCCCCGGCAGTAAATAGTGTAATTGTTGAAGGAGTTTGTCGGCGTAATTCTGCCATTGCTTGGGTGACTGTTTGCCAAATTGGTAAACCATTGATAGCAAAAGATTCATAAGAACACCACAAAGTTCTCGCCCCCATTAAAGATAAACCAGCCGCTAATCCTGCACAAGCATCTTCGCTCAAAGGTTCGTAAACTTGACCTCCTGGGGCTTGATTATATAAATCATCGGTGGTGGGGTGATTGATTTTTAAAGCTTGGTTAATGTTAGCAATTCCTGATGCTTCGTTTCCGTCAGCATTAGTCACGAGGAAATTTTTATCTTTATTTCCGACTATGCCCACTAACCTACCCATTGCGGTTGTCGCCACTTGGGGAACTGCCCCAACTTTATATTCTTCTAATGGTAATTCCCCTAAATCTGCTAAGGGTAATTCAAATTCTGTCACCACAGTTTTCGCAGCGGGACCACCTCCAGCCCGTTCCGCATTTGTCCGTACAATTTGCCATGCTGCGGCTGATAATGCCCGTTTTTGTAAAGCGGTGACAATATGGGGCGCGTCTAATGTATCTTTAGGATAGAGGTTGTGTGATTTTGCCCCCAAGGCGTGAACCCCTGCACCTTTGAGTTGTTTGATAATAAATACCGTCAATTTTCCGCTCAGTGCTGAACGGGCGGCTTTATCCATACCTACTAATACCGCTTTGGTAAATTCTAGGCGGTTCTCAAAGGAAAATGCGGTACTATCAACGTATTCACCGGCTTGGTTTTGGTCGTCAAAATCCTTAGCATTGACTAACACAACTTCGGCAAAACCGTTACCTTGCCAATAGGCTATCATCTCTGCGTTTGTTTTCAAAGATACCATGCTGTGGTGTTCTTGGCTGTAACCGTTCCACACCAACACGGGTAAGAAGTTGGTGACGGTGGGGTAAGCGGTGTTGAAATGTGCCATTGAACTCATGATATAGGGTTCACCCAGTCCCCCGTCTCCCAGGGTGAAGGGGAAGAGTTTGTCACGGTGCAACAGTGCAGCCGACATGGCAAAATGTTGTCCTTGTCCCAGGGGTCCTGCGGGTGCGAGAATACCGGGAATGTAGCCGGAAAGGTGTCCTAATAATCCATGCTTTTCTCGAAAGCGATCGCGCAATTGTTGTACTGTAGAAATGCCCATGTCTTCTAAGGAACGATCTAAGAACATGGCACTGTAAAAACCGGGGGCGTGATGTCCCACTTCCGTGATAATGTTTTTATGTCCCAGCATGACCAAAGCTGCATAAGCTTCCGCTTGGCTGGCAAAACCGCCGGGATGTCCAGAAGCCTTACTACCAGTGATTTGTAGCGTTAGGTAGCGCAGGGCATCAGCCGCGAGTAAGGTTTGATATACTGCATTTGTATCTGTGGGATTTGCTATAGCTATATTACCAGATGCGATCGCTGGTGTTGCCCCATATTTTTCAAAATCTGGCAATGCTTCCCCAAAATATTGTATTCCTTCACAAAAATTTGGAACTGCGGAAGATGCCTTTGTCGTAGTAGCTGTCATGCTGAGTACCTTAATAAAATCAGAATAAACTTGTGATATTTGTTCAAGTTAATAAAGATTTTACATCTTCCAGGTTGTAATACCAATTCTCTATAAAAAAGAATCCCTATCACCATGACTCAGCCTGAGTTTATAGCATTAATAACAAAAACTAAGGTAATCTATAGCAATCCTCAATGATAAAAATTTAAAAAATGAGAGTGACAAATATTTCTAATCCCAGCCGGACACATAAAAGGATTTCCTATCTAAAATCTAAAATGATATAATTTTTGAAGAAATCTATTTTTATTTCTGCACCAAGTAAGGGTTTAACAATGCTAAAGTTCTGCACAAATTTGATAAACCTGTAATATACATACCCTCAAAAAGATTTAGAGGATATTGGAAAAGTATTAAGCTTTATTCAGATATCCTCTTACCTCTGATAAAAAGGGGATAAATTACTTATTTTTCCCCTTTTAAAGCGAGATTTATGGGAATGTCTAAGTGTTAGAAAGTGTTAAATACCACAAACAAGTTTTCAGACATCCTTTTAGTCTCCATAAGTTAAAACCAGTTAAAACCAGAATTACTGTTGACAACTTATTAGACTATCAAATAGATATTTAAGTTAGAAAAATCAATTGCAAAAAGCTTATTGTTGTAGAAACTGAATGAACTGGGATATGTACTTGTTGAGTTATTTCTCTCATTAGGAAAGAGACTGAAATAGAGATCCTCATAATTACCATCCCATAAAGGTATAACAGTATTACCTCCTGAAGTTGACTCCATTTCTTGTAAATTTAGTTTATGAAAAAGCCCATTTACTTCAACAGAATGTAACTTAGAATTCATGATCGCAGCCATTGCCTTAATTTTCCAATCAAGAATTGAGCAGTTGTACGAATTTATTGTGGGTAAAATATCTGACAAAAAATGCCCTAAAAAGCAGTGTTTTACCCTCAAATAACTAAAGTTAACTAAAGTATTTGTAGTATCAGCACGTTCATACAAATGATTAATTACCAAGAATTTATCACAATGTATGTTGACCGGGAATAGTCTATAGTGCCGATCTTATTATCGCGGATACCACTATCTACACCTTTAATATCACCAGTCGCTGGACCATTCACATCTCCAGTATTGGTCGTGATAAAATAATTATTGACGCTCCCACCACTACCTCCAGATACAGTCTCTGTTTCAGCCGGAGATAAATCATGAAAAAGGATTGTTTCATCCTGACTATTTAAGTTTGAAATCACTATCGTTGCCATTAAATTATCCTCTAAATCGAGAGTTGACTTTACACTTATATTTTTACCTTACCAGATTATAAAGAATATGAAGTTTCAATGTAGATAAAAGTTTTTAGACATTATTTTAGGACATTAATCAATGCATTTTGTCTAAAAAAACAAAGTTTATATTTTCAACAGAACCTATTGAAAAGGGCGATAAATCTCGATAAAACTAAAGCATGACACAGATTATCTCAAGACATATTTCTATGTATTTTGTCTATAAAGTTAATTTCTCGATTTTGAAATAGCTAAATTAAAAACAATATGAAGTTTTTATTTATAAAAAGTTTTATGCACATTATTTTAGGACATATTTCCAGAAATTTAGTCTGAGACTGGAATATTCTTATAGTTACTATAAGATTGCCATATCAATCCTTGCAGATGTTGTGAACATCTTGTAGATTGGGTTAGATGTGGTAATTAACTTATCACTCTCACGGTACAGGTATAGATAAATCACCAAACCGCGTCGCAACTCAACATTCACTATAAAATGTGTATTCACAATGCATTGAACATCGCGCTAGAAGTAGCTTGAGACAATTCATGAATCGTCCTTACACCTTAGATATCTGATAAGTCATAAGAATCTATCCCTTGTCAATGAGTACATTTTTCATATACTGCTATATAGTAAACATAAAGTTTTGTGAAGCGAGGGCTAGGAATGTACATAGTACAGATTGCCTCAGAATGCGCTCCAGTGATTAAAGCCGGAGGGTTAGGGGATGTTGTTTACGGACTCAGTAGAGAATTAGAGAATCGAGGAAATACAGTCGAGCTTATTCTGCCTATGTACGACTGTATGCGCTATGATCATATTTGGGGGTTACATGATGCCTACCTCAACCTGTGGGTTCCCTGGTATGGCGCAGCAATTCACTGTTCTGTATACTGCGGTTGGGTACATGGAAGAGTGTGTTTTTTCATTGAACCTCACAGTGAAGACAACTTCTTTAATCGCGGTTGCTATTACGGTTGTGAAGATGATGATATGCGTTTTGCATTCTTTAGCAAAGCAGCTTTAGAATTTTTGCTCAGAAGCAATAAAAGACCAGATATCATCCATTGTCATGACTGGCAAACAGGCTTAATTCCCGTCATGCTTTATGAAATTTATAAATATCATGGCATGGAGTATCAACGGGTTTGCTACACCATTCATAACTTTAAACATCAAGGAATTGGTGGGGTAAAAACTCTTCAAGGAACCGGATTAAATCAACCATCTTATTACTTCCAATACGATAAGCTGCTAGATAACTTTAACCCCTTTGCTTTGAACTATATGAAAGGGGGAATTGTTTACTCCAATGCTGTCACCACAGTTTCACCTCACCACGCTGTAGAAGCCCAAACCAGTGATGTTGGCTGCGGGTTAGGACACACATTGCATTTACAAAAAGAGAAATTCACTGGAGTTCTCAACGGGATTGATTATGATTTTTGGAATCCCGAAATTGACCGATACATCCCCGCCAATTACAGATGGGATGATTTTGAACAAAAAGTATATAACAAAAAAGCTTTGCGAGAACGGCTGATGCTAGGCCATGCTGATAAACCAATTGTGGCTTATATCGGTCGATTAGATAACCAAAAAGGTGTACATCTTGTTCATCATGCCATTTATTATGCCCTGAGTAAAGGAGCGCAATTTGTATTACTAGGTTCAGCCACAGAACCAGCAATCAATGCTCATTTCCAACATGAAAAACAATTTTTAAACAGTAACCCAGATGTCCATTTAGAACTGGGATTTAATGAAGAATTATCCCACCTAATTTATGCAGGGGCAGACATGATTGTCGTCCCTAGCAATTATGAACCCTGTGGGTTAACTCAGATGATTGGTTTAAAATACGGTACTGTACCTATTGTGCGCGGTGTTGGGGGACTTGTAAATACAGTATTTGACCGAGATTACGACCAAAATCTACCCCCAGAAAAACGCAATGGCTATGTATTTTATGAAATGGATAATCAAGCGCTTGAATCAGCAATGGGACGGGCAATTGATTTGTGGTATCAGCAACCTGAAGAGTTCACTAAACTAGCTATTCAGGGTATGCAGTATGACTACTCTTGGAATGTTCCGGGGGCAGAATATCTAGAGATCTACGACTGGATAAGACATAAGTGGTAAGTCAGTAGTTATCAAATCTGCATAGTTGAGGGTGCGTTGCTTGTCCTATGTAATTAACGCACCCTCAATTTTTCAGTTACTTTAGAGAAAGATAGATTTACACCAATCAAAAAAAAATTTTATGCCTCTACCAAACGGCCCCAAAACCCCAGCATTTTTCCAGATCATGCGCTGGGTATTCACTCCCATGTCATATATGGAAGCCTGCGTCCAAACCTATGGAGATAGCTTCTCACTTAAGTTAGATATAAACTCTCCTCCTATCGTCTTTGTAAGTCACCCCCAAGCCATTCAGCAAATTTTAACTAGTGATACCAAGGAATTAGAAGCACCAGGAGATTTAAATGACATTTTTGAATACTTACTGGGCAAGAATTCTGTTGTTTTACTGAGTGGCACACAACACCAGCGTGAACGTCAATTAATCATGCCTCCGTTTCATGGTGAAAGAATGCGGAATTATGCTGAAGTCATTAACGATATCACTGAGAAAGTCCTCAGCAAACAGCAAATAAATCAACCCTTGAATATCCGAAATATTAGCCAAGACATTACTCTAAGTGTAATGATGCAAGCTGTATTTGGACTCTATGAAGGGGAACGTGCAGAAAAACTACAGCAGCTACTCTGTGAAATTTTAGAAGTAGGTAGTGAACCTTGGAGAGTTGCTTTATTGTATATTCCCGCTTTAAAAAATGTGATTGGTATTTCCCAACTTTGGGAACAGCAGCAGCGTCAGCAAGACAAAGCCGACCAACTCATTTATGAGGAAATTCAGGAACGGCGAGAAAATCCTGACCCGTCGCGCACAGATATCCTCAGTTTACTCATGGCGGCCAGAGATGAAAATGGTCAACCCATGACCGATGTAGAATTACGTGATGAATTGATCACGCTATTGGTAGCAGGTAACGAAACCACCGCCACCGCTATTACCTGGGCTTTATACTGGATTCATAAACTACCAGAAGTGCGTCAAAAGCTATTAGCAGAACTGGATAGTTTAGGAGAAAATCCAGATTCTAATGCCATCTTTAAATTACCCTATCTCACGGCTGTTTGTAATGAAACATTGCGGATTTATCCCATCGCCATGTTGACTTTTCCTAGACGAGTAAAAACTGCTGTATCAATAGGTGGTTATGATTTAGAACCAGGTACAGTCATCTTAGGTTCTATTTATTCAACTCATCAACGGTCAGATATTTATCCTGAACCCAAAAAGTTTAACCCAGACCGCTTTTTAGACAAGCAATTTTCTCCCTATGAATTTCTACCTTTTGGAGGTGGTGCAAGACGCTGTATTGGTCTAGCTTTTGCTCAGTTTGAAATGAAATTGGCACTAGCTAAAATTCTGAGCAGTCGTGAATTAGAATTAGTTGATAATGGTGAAGTTCAAGCTCAACGCCGTGGTTTGGTGACAGGCCCAGACCGCCCAATTCAGATGGTTATTAAGAGTCAGCGTCAGGTGAAATCTCGCACCTTAGAAACCACTAGTAGTATTTAGTTATTTGGCATTATTTGGCGTTGCTGATTTAACAGCGAAGAAATGAGAAATTTATTTCTGCGCTCAAACCGAATTTCATTTTTAGGGGTAAAGTGTAATGCTAAACCCCTATTTAATAAATAAGCTGTTAAACCAATAAGAGTTGCACATTGAGGCAAGCAGGGGAGCATAATTAACGTAACGCTTTTTTCATAAAATGAAAAATATGCAATTTAAATGCCGATTAGCTTAATTGACTTGATTTAAGTTGGTTGTCATATTAAGTCCGGCTAATTGCTATTAAAAAAACTTGACCCTTCCCCTCGTCTCAGTATTTAATCGGACATCATATCATTGAATACAGTTCAGTTCTTCTGAAAGAGAATGAACTGTATTGACATATAATCTACCAATTGGGCTATGTCTCTCTATAGATACTCTTCTTAGCCCTCAGCGTATACATTAGCCAGTAGTGCAAACTGAGGAGAGTAAAATTTTTTTATGCCTGAAAAGCCAAACTTAAACTTTGAGGAAAAATTATTATCTCAAGCAGTTGAAAGAAGAATATCTGAGGAGTTAGATGAAGTAGAACAAATAGATATAGAGATAAAAACTGATATTGGGAAATTATTTCGTGGACAGGTAAATCAGGTTGATCTTGCTGGTCAAGGGTTGGTAGTTCAAAATAAAATCCGCGTTCAGGATATAAAACTGCAAACGGATAGCATTTCTATTAATCCTTTAAGTGTGATATTTGGACAACTAGAACTCAATGAGCCAGTAAATGCTGATATACGCCTTGTTCTCACGGAAGCAGATATTAACGATGCCTTGACTTCTGAGGTGATTTACAGGTGGGTAAGACAATTTAAGTTGAATGTAGATGGCGAAATTGTCAGCTTTGAACCGCAAGAAATGCAGGTATTTTTACCCGGTGATGGCAAACTAGAATTTAAAGGTAAGGTATGGCTCAAAGAAAAGGATAATACTCATATCTTAGGTTATCATGCCATTGCTCATCCCCGAACTCATACAAAACCCGCCATGTTGGCAAGTTTTAGTTGTACTGAAGGAGAAGGAATAAGAGTGGAATTAATAGCAGCTGCTATGCAAAAAGTTAAAGAAATAATCAATTTATCTGACTTTGAGTGGGAAAATATGATATTTTCTATCAAAGATATGGAAGTAAAAAAGGGTAGTTTAATCCTGATACTCAAAGCTCACATAAAGCAAATTCCTTCAACGGACACTTTGCTGTATCCTGATTAAGATCCACCCTGGTAAATACTAATTTTTATAAATAACAAATTCTGTAAATTTATAAAAATATTCCTCATCTTGAAAACCGAGTTTATTTGAAAAAAACATAACTAACATTTATGCAAGAATATGATGTTGTAATTATCGGCGCAGGACACAATGGTTTAGTGTGTGCTGCTTATTTACTCAAAGCAGGCTATAGCGTTCTGCTATTAGAAAAGCGTCCTGTTCCCGGTGGTGCAGCCACAACTGAAGAATGTATCCCAGATCAAGCACCAGGTTTTAAATTTAACTTGTGTGCTATTGACCATGAATTTATTCATTTAGGGCCAGTTGTTGAAGAGTTAGAACTGACAAAATATGGCTTGGAATATCTAGAATGTGACCCAGTTGTTTTTTGTCCACACCCAGACGGTAAGTATTTCTTAGCTCATAAATCCATAGAAAAGACTTGTACAGAAATCGCTCGTTATAATGAGCGTGATGCTAGGAAATATGCCGAATTTACAGATTATTGGCAACGGGCAATTAATGCTATGATTCCCATGTTCAATGCCCCACCCAAATCAGTTGTAGATATTTTTGGGAATTACAATATTCAGAAATTAAAAGATTTATTTTCTGTAGTTGGTTCTCCAAACAAAAGCCTGGATTTTGTCCGCACTATGCTAAACAGTGCTGAGGATATTCTCAATGAGTGGTTTGATGAAGAATTTTTGAAAGCACCACTTTCTAGATTAGCATCAGAACTGGGTGCGCCACCTTCACAAAAAAACCTGGCAATTGGGGTGATGATGATGGCAATGCGTCATAATCCTGGTATGGCTAGACCTCGTGGCGGCACAGGTGCATTGGTGCAAGCATTGGTGAATTTAGTCACAAGTAAAGGTGGGGTAATTCTCACAGACCAGCAGGTAGAAAAAGTTTTAATTGATGATGCGAAAGCTGTGGGAGTGCGGGTTGCTGGAGGAAAAGAATATCGAGCTAAATATGGAGTGATTTCTAATATTGATGCTCAACGTTTGTTTTTGCAAATGACTGATAAAAGGGATATTGATGCAGTTGATTCTGAGCTATGGGAAAGATTAGAACGTCGCATTGTTAATAATAATGAAACCATCTTGAAGATAGATTTAGCTTTAGATGAACCGCTACATTTTCCCTACCATGCCCACAAAGATGAATATCTCATTGGTTCAATCTTAATTGCCGATTCCATGCATCATGTCGAACAGGCTCATAGTAAATGTACATTAGGAGAAATTCCCGATTCTGATCCATCAATGTATGTGGTCATGCCTAGCGCTCTTGACCCTAGTTTAGCACCTCCAGGTAAACATACAGTCTGGATTGAATTCTTTGCTCCTTATCAAATTGCTGGTGCAGAAGGAACAGGTTTAAAAGGTACGGGTTGGACTGATGAATTGAAAAATCAAGTTGCAGATCGGGTAGTTGATAAACTAGCAAGTTATTCGCCTAATTTAAAAACTTCAATTATAGCTAGAAGGGTAGAAAGTCCAGCAGAATTAGGAGAAAGATTAGGTGCTTACAAGGGGAATTATTATCATATTGATATGACTATGGATCAAATGATATTTTTCCGACCTTTACCAGAATTAGCCAACTATAAAACCCCCATTGATAATCTATTTTTAACTGGTGCGGGGACACATCCAGGTGGTTCAATTTCGGGTATGCCAGGACGCAATTGTGCGAGAGTATTTTTGCAGAATAAGCACCCCATTACTCAGACTTTAAAGGATGCAGGAAATTCGCTTAAGTCTACTGTGGGTTCGGTGTTTGGCATCAATTAGTTATAACTGAATGTAGGGTGCGTTACAGCGTTAATGCACCTATTTTTATACATTACAGTTTTGTGAATTTCTAGTAACTGATGATAAATCAAACCTATATAGCAGGTGACAGGTGACAGAGTTGAAAATCTGTTTGTGTCTAGGTTTTATCATTAGTTCACGTCCTAACCACCTTGGCGGTTGCTATAACTATCAGTCTTAATAAAATTAATTTGCAATTCCTTCTTTCTTCATAAGCAATTTATACTTGTCACTGATGACAAATAGGAATAAAAGCTGATGAAATAAGAATCACGTTATCTATACGGAAGTCATGAAAGACCGTGTTTTAATTCTAGGTGGACGAGGAAGGATTGGTAGCGCAGTTGCTAATGATATCCTCACTTACACACAGGCGCAAATTACCATTACTGGACGTTCCCCAGAGATGGGAAAGGCTGTAAGCTTGTCTTCGGGAGGACGAGAGCAGTTTTTAGTTTTGGATTTGACCGAAGTTGACAAGTTGCGGGAAGCGATCGCACAATCTAATTTAGTCATCCACTGTGCGGGACCATTTCACTACCGAGATACTCAAGTTCTGGAAATTTGCATTGAACAAGGTGTGAATTATCTAGATGTTAGTGATCATCGTTCCTATACTAATAAAGCATTAAAGTTACACGAAAAAGCAGTGGATGCTGGAGTAACAGCAATTATTAACACGGGGATTTTTCCCGGTATTTCTAATAGCTTAGTCCGTCAAGGAATCGAGCAATTTGATGTAGCAGAAAAAATACATTTAAGTTATTTAGTTTCTGGTTCTGGCGGTGCTGGTGTTACCGTGATGCGAACCACATTTTTAGGGTTGCAGAATCCTTTTGAGGCTTGGATAAATGGTGAATGGCGTTTAATTCAACCTTATACTGACCGAGAAAATATTAACTTTCCACAACCCTTTGGAGTTAGTGGAGTTTACTGGTTTGATATGCCAGAAACGATCACATTACCTGATTCTTTCCCAACGGTGAAAACTGTAATTACTAAATTTGGCTCTATTCCTGATTTTTATAATCACTTAACTTGGATAGCTGCCCATATTTTTCCTAAATGGTTAATGCAGCGCCGTTACATGATTGAATTTTTGTCTCATGTTAGTCATAGCATGACCGATTTCACAAATATGTTTACGGGAATTGGGGTAGCAGTGCGAGCAGAAGTAACAGGAAAAAAAGATGGTGAAACAGTAGTTTATGCTTCAACTTTATTGCATAATAATACTGCTATTGCTTCTGGTATAGGTACAGGTAGTATCGCTAAATTATTACTAGAAGGCAAACTCAAACACGCCGGAGTTTCACCTGTAGAAGCAGCATTACCTACAAATTTATTTACACAAATTATGCAAGAACGGCAAATACAAATTAATTCCCATTGGGTGAAACTATAATATCAAAATAATATCCAAATGTAAGCTTAAACATAGGCTTACAAAACTATTCAAACTCATCAATTGTTGCATGAATATTAGGCTTTGTGCGATTAGCAATATTGCTTTCATACCAATTCATTAAGGGAGTGGAACTAATTCCATGTACAATCACAGAAACGACAATAGTCGTGTAAGTTATCCAGGCAATTTGTTCAGCAGCCTCACCTTTTAAGCCGTTGCTTAAGCTATAGGCAAGATAATATAAAGAACCTATACCCCTAATACCAAACCAACCAAATAACAAGCGGGTTACTGGATTGAAAGTTCGCCGGTGAGAATTTAGGGGACGTTTACCAATGGTGCTAACCCATACGCCCACAGGTCGAATAACTAAAAATAATAAACTTATTACTAACCAAGATTGGGTAGCATACTTAAACATTGGCTCCCATAATAATATTGTTCCTAAGAGCAAAATTAGACCAACTTCTAGCAGCTTTTCTAATCGCTCAATAAATTCTAATTGTGCCAGTGGCTTGTGGGGATTTGTATAACTCCTTTGGACAGCTAACCCTGCCACAAATACTGCCAGAAATCCATAGCCATTAACAATTTCTGTTAAAGAATAAGTTAGTAAAATCGTGCTAATAGCAACAAAATCCTCCATCACAGCATCAGCAGGACGATGTTTTTGAATTTTTTTATCAATCCATACTATGGCTATGGGAACAATCAGTCCCATAACGATACCAGATGCGATCGCCCAAATTACATCCACTGCGACCCAATTTCCCAACCAATTATGCCAATTACTATCTTTGAGGGCATAAATACCAAAATAAACAAAAGGAAAAGCTAAAGCATCATTTAATCCTCCTTCAGAAGTTAAACCAAAGCGTAACTCATCATCGTCATTTGTATCTGTCAGCTGCACCTCTGAGGCTAATACAGGGTCAGTTGGCGCAAGAATTGCACCTAATAAAATCGCCTCTCCCCAATTCATGCCCAACCATAATTTCCCGACAGCAGCCAGGGAAAAAATGGAAATTGGCATTAATAATGCAATCAGTCTCACCGTAATATTCCACAACCTCCATTTCAGGAGTGTAACTATTTTTAAGCCACAACTAAATACAGAAACAATAACGACAAATTCAGTTAGTCTTTCCAGTAATTCAGCATTGAAGAATTCATCACGACGTAATTGAATCAGTCCTAAGCCATAAGGCCCCAAAAAAACCCCTACCATTAGGTAGATCATGGCAAAAGAAAGAGGTAAACGTGAAATCCAACCTGACCCTAAAGTAACAATCAGTAAGAGCAGACCAATTACCAATAAATCAAGAATATAATTATCTACCATTAACTTTTGTATAAAAAATAATTTCTCCTTTGCAAATGTAGTCGAAATTACTTTTACGTATAAATAACCCAAAGGTAGATTTTGTGGAAATATTTGGAATTTTTTGGTAGATTTGTTAGCCTAGTAAGAAAATAATTTATAGTAATTTTTGCCATGCAATTACCTGGTGAATCCCAAACCTCAAGATTTATACAGCGTCTACAATGGGTTTTCAATCCTTTGCAACTGATGGAAACATCTGCAAAAATCCACGGTGACTTTTTTACCCTGAGACTGAGTACCGAACAACCATTAGTTTTTATTAGTAACCCCGAAGCAATTCAGGAAATTTTTACAACTCCACCAGAACATTTTGATGCGGGTAGGGGAAATAAACTTATCAAACCTTTAGTTGGCGAAAATTCTTTGTTATTGTTAGATGGCGCACCTCACCAACGCCAAAGACGGCTATTAACACCGCCTTTTCATGGAGAAAGAATGAAAGCCTATGGTCAAATTATCACTGATATGACTAAACAAGTCATCAGTAATTGGCAAATTGGCGAACCTTTTTCAGTGCGGGATTCTATGCAAGAAATTTCCCTGAGAGTGATTTTACAAGCTGTGTTTGGTTTGAGTGAGGGAGAACGTTTGACAAGATTGCAAAAACTGACGGCTTCCTTGTTAGATTTATCAGGTTCTCCATTGCGTTCTGCTGTCACATTTTTCCCTGCATTGCAAGTAGATTTGGGTGCTTGGAGTCCTTGGGGAATATTTTTGCGTCGCAGAGAAGAAATTTACCAACTCCTCTACACCGAGATTCAAGAACGCAGAGATAATTTTGATGCCTCTCGTAGCGATATTCTTTCCTTAATGATGTCAGCGCGGGATGAGAATGGTGAAGCCATGACAGATGTAGAATTACGTGATGAGTTAATGACTTTATTATTTGCAGGTCATGAAACTACAGCTTCAGCTTTAACATGGGCATTATACTGGATTCATCATTTACCAAAAGTCCGGGAAACTCTACTAACTGAGTTAAATTCGCTTGGTAAAAATGCCGATTTCAATGAAATTTTTCGTTTGCCTTATTTGACTGCTGTTTGTCAAGAAACTTTACGCTTTTACCCAATTGCGATGATTACTTTACCCCGCATGGTGAAGACACCGACAACAATTATGGGTCATGAATTTGAGCCAGGAGTATTACTTACGCCTTGTATATATTTAACTCATCGCCGCCCAGATTTATATCCAGAACCGGATCAATTTAAACCAGAACGCTTTTTAGAACGGCAGTATTCACAATATGAATATATCCCTTTTGGTGGCGGTAATCGTACCTGTATTGGTATGGCGTTTGCCATGTTTGAAATGAAGTTGGTTTTAGCTACAGTTATGTCACATTTAGATTTAACTTTGGTTGATAATATTGCTGTCAAACCTATCCGCAGAGGAGTAACTTTAGCGCCTTCTGGTGGTAAGTGGTTGGTGTCTACTGGTAAGCGGGAACAGGTGAAGATTCCTGTTGGTGTTTAATGAAATAAGGGACTTCCAAAAAAATTTCCAATTTGTAGGGTGGGTTAGGCGCACAAGATAAGATCATAAAGATCAAGATTTGCTCCCGTTGCGACGTAACCCACCTTTACCTACCCTACAGTCTCTACAGTTTTTGGGTAATTTATTTTTTGGTGTTCCCTAAAACTTACAAAAATACCAGAAATTTTAAAATTGCTGTGTAGAGACATATTAGAAAACGTCTCTACATAGGTTTTTAAAGGTGAAAGTGAGATTCTAAATCTCCAACTTCACACCCTGAATTGAATAATCTAACAACTCCATTGGGTGCATTACTGAAATTTTATTATCTGGCAAATACTTACTAATTTGCAACGTACAACCAGGATTTGCAGAAGCAATTAACTCAGCACCTGTATTTAATAAATTTTGTACTTTTTGTTTACCTAATTCCTCAGCTATTTCCGGTTGCAGCATATTATAAACACCTGCACTACCACAACACAAAGCTGCATCTAATGGTTCCCTTAAAGTCACCCCCGGAATCTTTCTTAATAACTGACGAGGTTGGACACTAATCTTTTGTCCATGCAATAAATGACAAGCATCTTGATAAACCAAAGTTAAGTTTTTATCAGTTAAAGGTGAAAGTTTAGCCGTTAAACCCACATTCATTAAAAACTCTTGTGCATCTTTAACTTTAGCTGCAAATGCCTTTGCTTTTTCTGCATACTCTGGATCATCAGCTAAAATGTGGCCATATTCTTTTAAAGTATGACCACAACCAGCAGCATTGATAATGATAAAATCAACATTAGTATCAGCAAAACTATCAATCATTTGTCTTGCTAAAGTTTTCGCTTGTTCAGTTTGTCCTTGATGTTCAGGAAGCGCTGCACAACAACCTTGAGATTTAGGAATAATCACTTCACAACCATTCGCAGTTAATACTCTCACCGTGGCTTCATTGACAGGAGAGAAAAACAACCTTTGCACACATCCTAAAATCACCCCAACACGATATCTTTTTTCACCTTTAGCGGGGATGATATCTGGTAAATTATCCTGAAAAGATTTGAGAGTAATTTCTGGTAAAATAGATTCCATTGCAGCTAACCGGGGAGATATAGCTTTAATTAACCCAGTAGCTTGCAATAACTTAGAAATTCCCAACTTTTGATAAACCAATAATGGAAAAAGTAAAATTCTTAAAAGATCAGGGTTGGGAAACAGAGAAAAAATCAATTGACGCACTAACTTATCAGGTAAACTGCGGTTATAATTCCTCTCAACCTGATGCCGAGTTGCCGAAATTAACTTATCATACTGCACACCAGAAGGACAAGTTGACACACAAGCCAGACAACCCAAACAAGAATCAAAATGTTCAACAGTTGCCGTATTTAAGGCAATTTCACCCTCATTAATAGCATCCATTAAATAGATGCGTCCCCTTGGTGAATCCATCTCCTTACCTAACACCCGATAACTAGGACAAGTAGAGAGACAAAAACCACAATGAACACAACTATCAATCAACTTTGGATCAGGAGGATGACTTTCATCAAACCCCTTTAAATTCTTAATACTAGCAACATTATTAACAGCACCATCTGAAACTTGCATTTCTCTTTCCCCTCTTAACTTCGCGTTCTTTGCGCCTTCGCGGTTCATTCTCTTAAACCTTAAATCCCACCCACAAACCGACCAGGACTTAAAATATAATTACCATCAAACTGTTCCTTAATACCCCGCATCAGTTGTAAAGCATTCCCAGTGTAACCCCACACATCTAACCTTTCCTTTATTGCCACAGGTGCAGCCAAAACACTTAAAAAACCATAATTAGATTGACATACCTGACGCAACGACAAAACTTGATTTTGACTTTCCAACCTTACCAAACCTAAACCGCTACTAAGGTGAATCAAACCCATTTCTATCTGATTAATAACCTCAACTGCCGTAGTTGGTAATAGTCCTATTTTGCAAGTAATTAGAGAATTTGTAACATTATCATGTATTTGTTCTGGTAATCGTTGCCATAGATCAGCTTCATTTTCTGCTGAACAAATTGTCCCATATAATCCTAATTGTTGCCCAATTGCCAAAAGTCTGTTTGACTGTTCCTTGACACTTTCACTAATACTTTGGAAACGGGTAATTAATCCTAATCCTTCCCCTAAACCTAAATTAGAAACCAACTTACTTGATAATAAATCTGCTTGAGTTGGTGTTAACTCAGAACCTTGCAAAATTGTCGCAGCTTGGGATATTGCTTCAGCTTTACCAGTTAATATTACCGTTGCTGATGTTTCAGGTAGTGGATAAACTCGAAAAGTGACTTGGCTGATAATTCCTAATGTACCGTAAGCACCGGTGAACAATTTCATCAAATCGTAACCGGCAACATTTTTTACTACCCTTCCTCCAGCTTTGGCAATTTGTCCATCTGCACGGATAAAAGTTATACCTAAAAGTTGATCACGCACACCCCCATATCGTTGACGCAGAGAACCTGTATCAGCAGTTGCGACGATACCTCCAATAGTTGCAGAATCAGGAAAAGCAGGGTCTAGGGCTAATGTTTGGCGAGATTTTGCTAAAATTTCCTGAAGGTGGGCAAATTTCATCCCTGCTTCGACGGTGACAGTTAAATCACCAACAGCGTGTTCTATAAGTTTGTTAATGTGTTTCGTACTAACGACAATATCAATATTTTTAGCTAAACCACCCCAGTTGATTTTACTAGCGCTACCACAGGGGAGAACGCGCCATTTATGCTGATTGGCGGTGGTGATGACAGCGGCTAATTCTGCTTGGGTGTGGGGATAAACGATACAACTGGGATGGCTTTTGGAGTCCATCGCTTGCTGGATGCGTTGTTGCTGAATGGGTTCGAGATTTTCCCAAGGTAAGACAGCGTTTTCTGTGTTGATAATAGATGTTAGGGTAGATGCGTAGACACTTTGTGTCTTTTCGTTAGACATCGCATTCATCAGTTTATTTTTTATATCCTTACTTATTAATGTAATGGTTATTTTGACTCAAAATGCACAAGCTGATTTTTCTCATTTCTCGTTTTTCGTTCCTAGTCTCTGACTAGGAATGCTATCATAGAGGCTCTGCCTCATCCTTCACAAATCAACTCAATCTGCAATAAACTGGGTAATTCCATATAATTTTGATAACTAGAATAACGTCAATGAGATGGTTCATCTTTCTTTAGATAAGTTTGCAGCATCAGCGATAAGATGAAGATGATTCTCTACGAAGATTTTGATTTATATTGGTATTTAGGTGGAGGCAGAGCCTCTAAATTGCATTCCCAGTCAGAGACTGGGAACGAGAGGATGGGAGGGGAGCATCTAATCTAAATCTGGTTCTACACCAAGCGATCGCAGTTGGGCTATTAATCTTTCTATTTTTTGTCTTTCTTGTTCTGCCTTTTGTCTTTCCTCTTCTGCGGGAGTTAACACCCAATTACTATCTTTATCATACCAACGTAACCAAGGCATCTCTACATTTTTATAACTGCCTTGCCAGACTCCTAAACCTAATTCTATTTCGGGAATCCAAAAACGGAAATCTGATAAATTTACTTCAGCATAACGAGCGCCGGTTAACTGAAACATTCTAAATTCAGATTGATAACGGTCAAAGATGGCGTAATAGGGTACTCTTAAAATTTGTTCGTAAACTTCCCATTTACCAGGAGGTTTTTCTACATCTCGCAATGTTTGACCTAAGTCTTCTTTTTCGGTTCCTGGCGAAAGTAACTCAACTATAATATGAGGGTTTACTCCTTCTTGCCACACTACATAACTTAATCTTAAATCTCTATTTTCATAAAGATAGGGAACACCTAAAACTCCAAACCAATCTGGGCGTTTATACCACGAAGGATGACGCAAATCATAGTAAAGGTTCAGATCACTTCCTGTAAATATCTCTTGACTAGGATAATTTGGTGGACGAAATGTTTCTGATAACAATTGTGGTTGGAATAAATGAAATTGATCTGGCAAACCAGGTTCCTCCGGGTCTTCGCTAGGAAGATCATACATTGTCGGTAATGTTTCTTTAGGGGAAAGTGGCGGATCTGTTTGATACATTCTTGACAATCCTAAAGATAGAATTTCTATTTCTATTATGTAGCAATATGATTCGGTTTTAAAAATGGTAGCGACTGTTTTGAATATTCGGTTTTGTGAGGGAGAAAGCCTTGTTTATTAAAAATTTACAAGAATCAAATCTTCCTAATCATGAATTGACCCATCTGGCATTGTAGCGCATTTGAGATTGGCTTCTGTGAGGTCGGCTCTTGAGATATTGGCTTTATAGAGGTTGGCTCCTAAGAGGTTAGCTCGTGCGAGGTCGGCTTCTGAGAGGTAGGCTCCTGTGAGGTCTGCTCCTGTGAGGTAGGCTCCTATAAGGAAGGCACCCATGAGGAAGGCTCCTGAAAGCTTTGCCCCTGTAATGTTCGCTCCTATGAGATAGGCTTCTATAAGGTGGGCTTCTATGAGGTTGGCTTTATAGAGGTGGGCTTCTATAAGGTTGGCTTTATAGAGTTTGCTTCCTGAGAGGTTGGCTTCTGAGAGGTTGGCTCGTGTGAGGTTGGCTCGTGTGAGGTTGGCTCGTGTGAGGTTGGCTCCTAGCAGGTTTGCTCCTTGAAGATTGGCTTTGCTGATATTAACATTACTTAAATCCAATTTTTTACCTGGTGGATCTGGGTGTTCTCGTCGTCCAATTACAGTAAGACATTCTTGAATATCAAGCCGAAGTTTTGGTAATTCTTCTATCTCTTTTTCCTTTTGAATATTTCGCCATTCATCCACTAAAGGTTTTTTGTTTTGTGGCTTCTCTTCTTTTTTTATAGGTGCATTCTCACGCACAAAGGCTGTAAGAACTTCCATAATTGTCCACTGGTCTTGTTTTGAATCTTTGGCGATTCTCTCTAAAGTATAAATCGCACCTAATCTGACTTCAATTTTCTCACTTGCAAGCTGTTCTATTGCTTTCGCAAAGCGTTCTGTAATTTGCTTATCTTGTGCAATCTCAGCATTTTTATTAGCGGCTTTAGCACTTTCATTAGCAGCCTTAGCACTTTCTTCCATAGCGTATGCACGCTTGGCTGCAAAGACAATATTTATAAGTCCGACAATACCACCAAAAATTAAGCCAGCAGTTGTTAAGACTTTAATCACATATTCATACTTCTTTTCTAATAACTCTGTCCATTCTCCAGTAGTTAAAATAATGGAAATTGCATAAATGACAATTGAAATAAATATAAACCCAATAAATAAAACCCAAAATAGACATCTCCGGAAATAGCTAAAGTGTTACTGCCACTGCTTTTAAAAGTGAGATGCCCCAATGCAAAGGTAGCTGGCTGGTACGCTAAAATAAGCGTTAGAGATGCC
>NZ_JACJTQ010000048.1 GCF_014698735.1 Anabaena catenula FACHB-362 | reverse complement strand
GTGAGGATTGCTCTGAATATATTCAAATATACTGCCCATAACGTCTTACCAAAAAATACACTTTTATATTCTTATACCATAATTTAATTCTTTTTCGGAGATGTCTAATTCTTCAGAATTGATTGAACCTTCGGCATGAATTTTTAATTGGTCATTATCATCTATGAAGCTTGTCTCCAAGTATCCATCAATACTTGGCGTTTGGAGACGAAACTTTTGATCACAAGTAAGATTTTTCTGTTTTGGATTAACAAATGGTTTATCTACTTTAACAGTTAGAGGATAAGGTAGGGAATGTGGTAGTACATAAATATTTCCAGTTTCTACTATAGTTTGTCCTGGCTTAGTGATAAAGGAAATATTGGGTAGAGAAAGCTCTTGCTCTCTATGCTTTATTATCTTCTCCACAGTCTTAGTTTCGTCTCTGTCATTTAACCTTAAGAATTTATGAATTGCGATAATTACCGCCCACTCATCCATAAAATTACTATGTATTAGTGCTTGTCCAATTTTCTCAGGCGTATTTTTGTTATAAGAGGAGCCACCGATAACAAGGATTTTTCTAGCCGGTTTTGTGTGTTGCATTTGTGTCTTGTTTACTGGATATTCTAGTCAGATGGCTGGGAAGTTACAATAGGCTACCACAGAGGACTATTACTTCGTGAGTGAATACAGCACACCAGCGATGTGATCTTACACAGCTAAAGCCGAGAAAAAAGAATAGAGAATAGAGCTAAGAATTACGCTAGGAAAACCGATATCGCCTGAAACCTTTGCTGGGTATAGGTTAGAGAGTATTGCTTTACAAGGTACATGAGAGGGAGAAAGAGCCAACAAAGCCAACCACACAAAGAAAAGAAACCACAAGAACCAAAACCAAACAACACAAAGACGAACACAAACCCACCACAAAGGGTTTATAAACTAAAGAAAACTATATATTATATATTAAAGAGCCGCTGAAGCGGGCAGAATAACTGGAAGGACTCACCGTTTCAACCTTATAGACTTTCTCTAACCGACCTAGAAGGGGTAATAAAATACCACTAGTGAGATTATTTGTCTTCAGTTGCTTGAAGGTAATACTTGCACTTACCTCTACTGACATATAAGCTAGAACAAGGCTTACTTGTTGGCTTCTCTATTTTATATAAGTTTAATCACTCATTGTCTGCTTATTTATAAGAAATATGTATAATATAGTAGGCAGGATTGTTGTCAACTGTTGGCAACATGGTTACAATGGTAGTATACCAGTAAAAAAAAGAGTTATGGGCACTGAAGAGAAAACCAAACCAAAGAGAGAATACAAAAACCACTTTGCTTTTGTATGCCCCCCGGAACTACGAGCTAGGTTGGCAGAGATGGCAGAGAAAGAAGAAAGAAGCGCGGGCTACATAGTTCGTAAAGCAGTAGAAGAATACCTCATCAGCAAAGGATACTAACCATGAAAACTTCAACCACATTTAAACTATCAGCAGCGGAAAGAAAGCTGAACCAAGAATATCTATCCCAAGAGGGAGTACCAGATATTGACAAATACTACAGTCTCTTCTTCTGCGTCCTGCCACACCAACCTCAACAAGTTCATGAGTCCGAGATGAACAAATCAAAAGAGACCCCCCGCGTCACCGAGGAGTCTCAAGCTTCTTTCAGGAAATCAACAGACGGCATTTCGGATAATGATGACCTAATCGAGCGATTGGAATTGCTACTTAAAAAGGCTCAAGGTATCGCGGCTGCAGTGGTTGATCCTTATACTCCAAGTATAGCAGAAATTGACATCCAACCCAAAGCCGAAACACTAGCTAAAGCCGCACCCAGCAAAGAACTAGTGACATCGGAGATTGTTACCCCAGCACAGGTAGAAGAAACAAATATTGCTATTGAGTTAGAACCAATCCCGGCTCGACCACCTGCTAGGAAGAAGACAGCTAGTGAAATAGAAATTGAGACTCAAAAGACCTGGAACTACCAAGGAACGGCTAAAAAATGCACAACCTTTATAGTCACGCCAACTTGCAGAAAGTTTCTAGAAGACATCATGGTCGGCTTTAATAAAAAAACAAAGGAGTTATTCATCCACGTTTTGCGCTCCTCTGGTCGCGTAGTTACTGAGGCAGAGGGTTGGATACCTATTGATTCAAGGTTCATTCGTGATGCGTTCCTTGGCTGCCTGAAGCAAAAGCTGCTAGACGCAAAGTTGATTGAGACAGATGGTGTTTACTCAGAGGCTAAAAAGAAGTGTCTTTATTACAGGGTTAACCCAGACATTCTTGATGCTTATGTGGACGCGCAACTTCTTGGTCTAGAGCTTGGTGAGATTGACAGATTTGACCTTATGAAAGGCAAGAATGTAAGAGCTGCTGAAAAGTCAAAACTTACTGATGAAAATGGAAATAAGCTCCCACCAAATGTAGTCGCACGCATCAAAGGATATCAGAAAACAAAGTTCAATCTCAGAGCCTGCCTGCAGTTTCTAAGACAGAAAGTAACCACATACAAACAATTGCGGGACGAACAAGGCATAAACAGCAGGGCATACAGGAAAGCCCGTGCCCAATATATTAGTGACTATTGGGCTCTCAGCAGTGTGGTTCTGGATGGTGGGGCTATTCACGGCAAAGATGGGTACGCATTCTACACAGCCGCTTATCACGCTCAGAAATCTGGTAGATTAACCCACCATCGCGGTGGCTTCCAGAGTGCTTCTAGAGAGCTAACCGCCGCTGCATTCTCAGGTATTGAAGAGTATAACAACTATGATATGGCTGCCGCCCAACCACGCTGTGCTATCCAAATACTAGAGATGTCAGGGTTTGATGCTTCCTTCCTCAAAGACTACATAAACACGCCTAAAGCTAAATACATTTACTCGGAGAAGATCGGCGTAAGTGTACAGACTTGGAAAGACCTGCTAATTGCAACTCTGATGGGTACGAAGATTCTCCCGCTTAACACCGATACCAAAGAAACCTTCATCAAACTTGGTAGAGCGATCGCACTATACGAACAACAGAAGGCGGCTGGTCAAGATTATGTGATGCTGCCGGATGGTTCATTCTCCAAGCAAAGGTTAGAGCGCCCAGCACCCACAGCACACTACAACCTACTCCTTGAAGAGTTTAATTATGATGGAGAAAAGGCTTTCGCTGCTTATCAGAGATTTTTCTCAGCTTGTCAGTCTCTTATCGTGGAGCTAGAAGGCTTCAGCACTTGGTTACTCACTCTCGTTGGAAAGAAGAAATCAGACATCATTACCACAGCCCCTACTTGGTTAAATCAGATAGCTGGAAAGTTTTATGTAAAAAATGCTGCTGGTATGTCTCTTGACATCACAGAAATGAGAGCAGATTTGCTTGTTAGCAAGGCAATGGCTCACTTGCTGCAAGGGGCAGAGGCAGCATTTATGTGTCAGATAATAGCTCTAGCCCCCAAATATGGCTATAAGCCAGTGCAAGACTTTCACGACGGTGCTGTCATTGAAGGAACTGTCCCCAAGGAAGCAGAAGAAGAAGCAACTAAATTATCCGGCATCAGCGCCTCCCTTGAAACAAAGCCTTTTGTCAGCCCCATAACAGAGCCCGCAATAGTTAAGAAAGTAAGAAAGCCAGTATTTAACACAGAGCTTTTCTGGGGTGAGATGTATGACCTATACAACGAGGCAAGACTGACTGTAGAAGAGATTTTAATACCAACTCCCCACCACATCAAAATACCTGTAGCAGCGTAACGAACAGTTTGTCGTGATGACTAACACGCAGCTTAGATTAACTTCTAGGCTGCTTCCTGCTATCTATAAAAACGTGTATAATTGTATTAGTAAGCATTATTATACTTTTATGAATACCAACCCAGAAGAATTTAAATCTGTTTTTTCAGAAGAAACCATAGCAAGATTGAGGGAAACGGCTGAACTAATCTGGAATGACCCAACTATTAAGGTAACTGACCTAGTTAAAGAGCAGAGAGAAGAAGAAGAACTCGCAACTAAAAGAGCGATCGCAAAGAAAGAGGTCATCAGAGGTTCTGTAACGATGGCACTCTGCTTTGGTAATCTACTAGCCAGCTTTGTAATAGGGTACACGCTGTTTCAAGCTCTTCACACACCAAAACCTTCCCCTGTACCACCCGTAGTGATAAATCGCTAGACATATAGAAATAGAAGCGTGTGAGTTAAGTAGAATGTGTGATAATTAGTCTGCTATAGTTTACCAGCTTAGAAATGAATAAAACACTCGGTGCAATCGTATTAATATACTTGGTGGTATCGTCCCTTGTCCCTCTAAAACCGAGGTTTGAGAATCAAAGTTGTCGTTATCAGATCATACCAAACCAAATACGCATCCCTGAAGGGGTTATGATGTCTGATACTATGAGAATGGAACTTGAACGGAGAGCCGCCCACCTCCCATCCAAAAGGCTAGTAGACTGTCAGTGGACAAAACTTTTAATCCTGCGTCTAAACCCTATTAATAGAATCCAAAGTCTTTTTAATATATAAATACAGTTAATGAGAAGGGTGTTAATTAGATTAATTAACGCCCTCCTTTTATTGTTATCTGAACCTAATAAAGTTCATTGAGCTCTTACCAGCCTTCTCCTCACGGGCAACTTCCCATTTAAGTTTATCTCTTAGTACATACAAACTATCTAAAGGGTCACGCTCCAAGTCCCGGTCTTTGATGGCGTACTTAAGTACTGCTCCACCTGTTAACCTGGCTGAAATAGCAGCAGTAACCGCGTCAAGCATTTTCTTAGCCTCAGAACGCCCGTCATAGGCAGTTGCTACTGCTGCTAGGTTAGCCCCAACCAATAACTGACCTTGACCAACTGTAGTGCGATCGCCAACATTATTTGTCAGATGCGCTTGCCAGTAGTAACTGCCAGCTGTTAGTTCAGATGAAGCAACACTTGTCAAAGTAGTTTTCCAACTACCATCTTGTTCCACTGCTACTAAATCTACTGTTACTGCACCACGAATTGAGTAAGTTAAGAGATACTCTGTGGGGCTAAATTTAACTGTTAAGCCACTAGAAGGGTCTATGCCGTCGAAAGATACGTCAAACCAAACTAAGGTGTCTCCTGGGGTTATTTTCGTTGGAATGTTGAGAGTCATAATATGCTGAATCCTTTGTTGTATAAGCTTTTCTGTACAATTCTCTTAAGCGTATGGTAGTAGGTATGGGTTTGTGAAAGTTTTGACTCAGGGATAGCTTGCGGCTACGCGACCCGCATTATACCAGTATTTCCTAAGTACCTTTGCACCCCCCCACCCCCTAAACTCCTTCTCTGTCTTACTTTCTCATCACCAGTTGGTTGCAAAGCCTCTACCTGCGTCCTTAATACTACCTTTGGGTTTGGTAACTTTGGGTTTGGTTTCCTCTACTGTTGTTGATGGAAATAGCTGACGTTCAAGCTTGTCCCAGTTCATTGTTGGTAAGCCATTAGCTATAGCCGACGCATAACTCAGCACCTCACAGTCCAAAGCCTCGTTCCTTGCTCTGACTTTGACCCATTGGTGGGTAGGCTGCCCCTGCACGAACTTAGTGACACATTTCTCAGCAGTTAGTTGGGCATAGTAATCTTCAGTTAGTCCTTGAGGAAAGTGCATATAGCCTTGCTGACCCTCCACTAACTGTAATCTTGAGTAGATTAGTGACTTCGCAACATCTGTACCAACTGTGAACAACTTGATGCCACCTTTGATTGTCTTGCCTCTAAAGTTGACATCTTGAAGAGTTGGTCTGGATAGTACAGCTTTACCAGGTGTGCCGCTGCCTTTACAAGCCAGAGTCTTGAAGCTGTGTCGTGCTCTACAGAACTGGTAGACATTCTGTGGTCTGAAGCCGCTGTCAATAGCAGCGACACTGACTGACAACTCTACGCCAAGTTCATGCTCAAACTTCAAAGAAAGTAGATCATCCAACTGTGTCCATACTTCAGGTTGGGATGTGTCACCAAAGAGCTCACCCCAATAAACCAGCCAGCTCTCCTCAGCTCTACCCCAAGCCTTGATAGTTACTGCCAGTCTGTCTTGCTGCACGTCAACGCCTGCTGTGAGTAATAAACCACCTTTAGGTATGAAACATTGGGGGTAATCTTCAGCGCGGGCAGCTAACTGTTCAAAGTCCAGTGTTTGACCTTGCTGCTCTTCCCATGTTTCGCCGAGAGAAGTGTTGACCCATACTCGTAATCTTTGTGGGTCATCCTTAGCTTTTAAGAAGTCAACAACAACATCACCAAAACTTCGCCAAGGCGAATACAACTCACTTAAGTGAAAGCCAGCAGTACCAGAGAAAGGCGCAGTAGCTCTCCATTCACCTTCTCTGAGCATCTTTTGTTTAGCAGAGTTCTCAATCGGTCGGCTGCATTTGGCACACTCATACCAAGCTCGTGATGGCTCTTCAGGTCGCCATTTAACCTGTGACCAAACTAATACTTGATGCTCACCACAATGAGGACAGGGCACAAAGTAACGGCGTTGATCAGACTCTAGGAAAGCCTTCTCAATCCGGCTGGAGTCTTTAACGGTGGGTGTGGATACCAGTCCGATCTTCCGGTTCCAGAAGGTAGTGGTACGCTTTTTAGCTAAACCAACAGGGTCGCCCTCACCACCTGCTGAAGATGGAAATCTGTCTACCTCATCAGCAAGTAGAATCCTAACAGGTCTACTAGCCAAAGAAGCCGGACTGTTAGCACCTGCCAAGGATACGTGACCACCCGGAAATTGCTTATGAAGAAGCGTGTTCTCCCCACGAGGACGGTCGCCCATAATCTCAAATAAAGCTGGGCTATCCCTGATCATTGGAGCTAACCTGTCTTTGCTATATGCCTCAGCCATCTCCAAAGTTGGCATTAAAAATAGCATTGGCGACGGGTCTTGACTAGAAAAATACCCAACTACATTAGCAAGAGTTTCTGTCTTACCAACCTGTGAAGAACACATCACAACTACAGTCTCAGCAGCTGGCTCGTTGAAGGCATCAAGTATACCTTTCAGATAAGGAGCACGGCTTGTTCGCCACCTACCTGGTTCTGCACTACTCTCTGGTGATAAAAACCTGTAAGTATCTGCCCATTCACTTACCTTCAACCTTGGAGGTGGTGCGAACAACTTTCTAACTTCGTCTAGCACGCTAGATACAGTCATCTTCTCCTCCCAACTCGCTCAGTGCCTCATAGACAGCCGCTGTTAATAACTCCTGAACGACTGTTGGGTTAGACTCTGCTGCCACTTCAAAAGCTAGTCGAGTTGGCAATCCTAACAACTTTGACCGACAAGACATTACCAACTTTGACCAACCTTGCTTCGCCTCATCTGCATTAATTAAAATTCCATTCTTCTCAGCTATTAACAACTCTTGAACGTCGGCTTGAGCTTTTGTTAAACGAGTCTTTTCTGCTGTCAAGTCAGCCTGTGAGGAATCCTTTGTTTGTTGGTTGAATTGCAGCTTGTAAGCGAGATAATTCTGGACGCAGCTTATTAAATCCCACTCACCACTTTTCTTAGGCTCTGGTAAAATACCGTCTCTCTTCAGTTGGTAAATTCTACTTTTATCTATTCCTATAGCCGCAGATAAAACCTCTACTGGCACAATATAATCTGTTTGCATAATACTTTACTGATACTTAGTTCTATTGTACTTGGAAATAATAGACAAAGAAGGGGCAGCAAACTCGCCACCCCTCCCTTATTTAGTCTGTAAAAGATTAAAGTAAAATGTCAGAGGTTGGGGGAAAGTTAGTAGAAAGAAGAATAGAATCTAATTCTTGGATGTCTCCTTTTGTTAGCCCTCCTGGGATGCCCTCTATTACAGCTTTAGCCAACATTTTAAATAAGTCTAGGTTTCTGTAGTTCACCACCGTTTGCAAAGCACTGAAAGCATTACTATTGCTAGTAGATAAAAACTTAACAAATACAGGACTTAGAGAGATAGCCGGTAAAATGTCATTCCATTTAGGTGAGTCGCTCATACTAATTCCACTTGCTCCATTAAGATATTTTTCTAGTGGTGTATCCCCAGGTGCATTGGGGTAAGAGTTCTGCTGCCAGTTGGCTTCATAATAAGTCGTGGCTGCTGGATTATCTGCTAGGAAACTTGATTCCAATCCAGTAATGGCATAGAGAAAATCATCCCTGTAGGAAGCTATTAATTGAGCTTGATAACTATCATTTTCCGACCAAGGGAAAGGCGCTGATTGAGGTAAAGCGTAAGCGTAAGTTTGCATTTTAAACAGCCCTGATTACACAATCTTGAATTCTAAGAAAAGGGAAAGTACTGCCCATAATTAACCTCATACTGACATTAGGAGCAAGTTGTGAGGTTGTGAATATTAGAGAGTAGTTTCCTGTCAACTCAGCTGCATAACACTCAATAACTCGCGTGTTTGTGATTTTGTACCGAATCTTATACCCAGTACCATTTCTGCCTATCCCAAGTCCGGCTGTTCCTACTGTTGTAGGCTCTGTTCCTGATGTGAAAGTTCCGTTCAGTAGTACAAAGGCAGCGTTAGAGACACTTGATATTTCAATGTGAGAGACTCCCCAACATCTTGTACCGCCTTGCTCTACCAAAAGTATGGAAAGCGGGGAGACTGTAATTGCGGGGAACTTGCTATAGTCTGCGGCGTAGCTTGGAACGGTAAGGTCTATCTCTGTAGGCAAATCCGAGTTAAAGATAGCTTGACTCTGACAGTATGCCGGGTAGAGCGTGGGTAGTCTATTACTTCCCCCATTGCCAACACCACCAGCGGTGGCATTAAACCCATAGTATTTATAGAAATTAGAAGTATCATTTGTAGGAATAGATGCTATATCTATAGCTGTTCCTGCGATCGCATTCGCGTAGCTTGTGGCTAGTTTTATAGTTGTCGCGCCCGTCACAATCGCATAATACCTCGCACCTTTTGTTAAGGGGTAAGTCCCTGACCCAGCTCCAAACCAGCAATCTCCGCCTGTAACAAAATTGTGATTTTCGCTAAAAGTTATTGTGTCGGTAGTCGTATTGAAACTAGCGGCTGGCACATTAGTAAATCTCAGAGGAGCTACCGGTTCAGTTAGAACAGGTGTTAGTTGGGAACCTGGCATTTTATTTAAATCTCCAAAATAATTAGACTCGCGCTTACGTTAATAAGTACGCTGTTTTTATACGTGATAAAGTTATTGACAGAGCCGTTGCTACTGACCGTTGTTTTTAGGGCGCTGCTAGTATCCCAGGGTAACGACTCCTCTGCCATCCCTGAAGTAAATTCATTGAAGCTTGCACAAAGCCAAATCTCATCCTGAGAAACAGGGAATTGTTGACCCGAATCCCCTGGGATTTGAGCATCATTGGAGTAGCGAGTAGTGCTAAAGGTTCTCTGTAGGCTGAATATGTCATTGAGGTTAAAAGCGCCTCCTTGCCCACTAGGTAAATCTACTCGCGCCAACACCTGCCCACCAGTAAATGGCAGCACTCTTGACAGGTTATATTCTGTCCCGCTAACATCCCCTAAACTCGTCCATGATAGGCTAGGGTCTAGCTCTGGATTTCTCAGAAGGAATAGGGACATCCGCCTGCCAGAGACACCTTGTAAGCGAACAGGCAGAGTCGTTGTGCTATTGATAACGTCTCCAATAAAACTCTTGCTTCGTATACCCAACAAAACACTAGTTCTAGCAGTTGTTACCTTCTTAGTTGAGCTAACCTCATTAGGGCTAGTCTCACCAGCATACTGACCAATACTAGTTACGCTAGTCCCGTATTTGAATAAGGTTTCTCTAGTAGCGGTCTGCCGACTATTAGTGATTAAGAAGGTGAGAGGCAGCGCCTGCTCATCAATGGCAGGGAGTTGTGACCCACCAGCCACAGTATCTAACGAGTGAATTACTACCCACTCTTCCATGATGTAAGCCCAGAAACGAGTTGAGTAGCCGCAGCCTGACCCAACTTCAATTCCGTACATCCCCACATTCGTAAAGTTCTGGGTGTGTCGGCTTGGCCCTGTTCCATCTAGTTTGTCACTATTAAACTGAGACCGGGGTATCTCCTGCTCAATAACCTCTCCACCGAACTTGTAGCGCCTAACAATAGAAAAGTTATCTCCACCCCCGTCAGCTTTTATTCTGAAGAAATAGCCAGCTATACCTGAAAACCAACCCCATTCTTTAATCACATAGATGCTGGATGAAATAGACATCTTTACAGCTACGGTGATAAAGATGGGTGCGGCTACAGAAGGAGCGAATACCCGCTTAGAGAACAACAGAGCCTGTTGTACACCAGTCTCAGGGAGGAAAGGCTTACACTCACATACGATAGCTGAATTGTCTGGGGAGAACAGAATGCTAGTCTCGTTACCTGGATAAACCGCACGAACATTATTTCTATTAGTCCAAATAACCGACTGTTCCCCAAGCCCACCCCCGGCTGTATCGGAGGCAACATAGCCCCATTGAGAAGGTTCTATGTCATAGCGGGAAGTATTTCTGAACAGCATCTCAGCTTTGACTTTACGCTTGAGCGCAAACACATCCTGAGTGATTTCAGAGATGTCAGCTACTACAACTTCAGTATCACCAGCTTGCGGGGCTTGAACACGGAATGTGGGAGCAGCGGTCTGCTCCGAGATAGCAGTGCTGAAGCTCCCAGTTAAGGGTTTCACACCAAGCTTGCTTGGCAAATCCCCTACATCTTCTGGTAGATGAATCTTGGACATTATTGCTGCCCCCACACTAAACTAGCGCTTGCCCTTACATTCAGATCAGCAGAGATACTACCAGTGGCAGGACTAGCTAGACCACTAGCAACGGCGTAAGTGAATTGAGTGGCGTTAAGGGCATCAACCGTAAAAGTGCCGTTATAGCCGCTTGGGGTCGCTCCAGCGATAGTCACGACGCTACCTGTTTTTAGGCTGTGACCATTAGTTACTGTGGCGGTTGCTACCGTGCCGGTTGATGTTATGGAGTTGATTAGCAAGGTTGGTGTGAGACTCTTAGCCACAACATAGAGACTGTCTCCTGCTACACCTGCAGTTGTTTGTGCCTCCCGCGCTAAATACTCCCGGTTGTAGGCAAAAATCTCATCTAGCTTTATACTTTGACCGTCTTCTTGACCAGTGTAGAAGGTGGAAACAACTTTACCTGTATTAGGGGTTATCGTTCCTGGCACAGAAGCTTTAGCTACCGCACTCAAATCTCCAGCCACTGGTAAGGGAAAGGTTGCCCCGGTTACAACAGGATTCTTAACTAAGCTGAAACTACAAGGGCTGCTGCTGTTAATTGAGAGTGTCAGAGGGAAAGCTCTGAGTTGGTTAGGAGTATCCGCTGAAACTCCTGTAACAGTCTCTGCTGAGGATGTAATGTAAGGTTTGATCTGTATAGCAAGGGCAGGCGTGCTATTAGCAGAGTTCAGTGTCAAGCTACCAGAGCTTTCACTATAAATCTCCATTGGCTTCGGATCGCCGGCATCAATAGAGAAGGAAGTACCAAAGGTGCTTAAAAACGCCGATGTGCTAGGGATTGTACCTGCACCCGTGCTGTCCGCACGTCTGTAGATTCTGAAGGTTAAAGGTTTGTCAGGGTTCTTAAGTAATGGGAACTGTAAGTTATCACCAATAGGTATACTCTGTACTCTTACCCAACGAGGTATCCCAGGTTTAGGAGTTTTGTCTAAAGGCACGAAAGCCCAAAAGTCCGCACCTGAAGCACCGTACCAAGAGTAGCGGATACGGAACATCGTTAGGTTAGTTGCGGACAAATCTTCATCAAACAAAGAAAGCTTATGTCCAGTCGATGTTAGGTTTCCGTTGACATCAACAGCCCCATCCAGAGAGCCATCTAGCCTGTTGCCATTGGTAGGTTCTGAATAACCAGAGGCAGTGCTGTTGCCGACCTCAATGATCTGTTCATAGGCGTTAGCATCCATAAGGTCGTTATGACCATTTAAGTAAGGGATGCTGTCACGCTGGGTTAGACCACCTGTCTCACCACTTGAGGTGCGTCGAAAGACGAATAATTTATCTTTGCCACCTTCTCTTAAGATTCTGAACCCATAACCATCAAAGTTGTCAAAAGCGCCAAACTCAATAACCACGTTATCGTTTGCTGCTCCACGACTACACTGCACACCGTAAGAGCAATCCATTGACCGCCCTGGCTGGTAAGCAAAGTTAGTTTTGGTTTGTAAAGAAGAATAAGTGCGGTCAAAGTTACCATTCTGAATAGTCAGTCTAGCCGCGCTCTTTGCAGAGTCAAACGAGATTTTACCTTGGGTGTTGGAGTCTACTCGTTGTGCCCATAGCTTGCTATCGATGCCATAACGACGCACAGATGCAAAAAGCAACTGTGGTGTACCAAATCTAGGATTACCTAGTAAATCTTTATCAATTTCTGTGCTGCCAGCGAACGCATCAAAGGTAGCCACTGGTGGGTGGTCACTAGCTAATGCCACTGATAGAGACAAATCTTTTGGTCTTTGTCCTGGTTCTAAAGGTACTGAGCGCCCTATCGTTACATCTGCCATTTTCTTATACTCCGTCTGACCAATGGTCGGTTAATTTAATATTTCCTTGCATAACCCGCAAAGTGAAGTTGTTGGACTGTCTAACAACTACGTCGTAGCCATAGTCTCCAGACTCCAGAAACTGCGTGTCCGTTGGATCTATTGCTAGATAAAAACTGTTGAAGGGTAGTGTTCCAAACCAAGCAATTGCATCTTCTGGTATTGCCGTAGTAAGGGCAGAAACTGGTAGGCTCGTTACTCCTGCCAAAACAGAAGAAGTTAGTGCCGCGCTGCCCACATATACCCAACCGTCTGCTGTGCGAGTGGCAAAGCTTAGTAAGCTGTTTGCTGGTATAGGAACACCAAGACTGTCTATTGAGATTGATGTTGCTTCTAAAGCTGCACCTGCTGTGGTAATGACCGTAGTAGCCCCAATATCGGCGGTACTAGCTGCAGTAATTTCTACTTCTAGTGGGCTGACATAGATGATCGTGTCGTTAGCAACCGCCAGCCTTGTTAACCTCGCAATCTTAGGAGTTCCAGAGTCATTGAAGATTAAGATGCTACCAGAAGCTAAATCTCTACTCACCCCAGAAACGTTGATTGTCTCCTGGCCAACAACAGCAGTACCAGTTGCAGTGACTGTGATGACGGGGGAATAAGGTATAGCAGTGAAGCTGGCTAGTGAGAGCGATCGCACTAGCAACCGACCTTCATTAATAGTTCTGGTAGCTGTTCCTGTAGCAATTATCTGGGAGTCGGTAACAGCTACGACCTTTGAGCCGCTAATACCACTGCCCTCCAAAGTAATCAAATCACCTTGTCTGACTGGTAACTGACTAAGCAGTTGGGCTTTGTCAAGGGTCTTAGGGTATTGATTAATCGTAATAGTGTTACCTGATGTACTAACAGAACCAGTAAAACCAGCTATCTGCGTGTACCCAGGAGAGCTACGGCGTATCTCTGTAAACACCAAGCACCCTCTCAGGTCTAAGTCATAGTCAGAGATAGCCACAGCAAACTGTGCGCTCTCACCTTTCTTGAGTTCCAGGTCTAAGGTGTGGGTATCAAACTGTGGACTAAAAGTTACCATTTATGCAAACCTCCGCAGAATGCCAATTGAACTATTCCTAAAAGTGTTGGGAGGTAAAGGCTCTTTCTCTGAGGCTGCTGCTTCTACAGGAGATGTTGGTTCTGCTAACGCTGCTATTGATACCTGCTCCGCCTTCTTAACAGCTAATAACTCATGTAATTGCTCACTCTCTTTTATAAGGCGAGTGAGTTCTTCAGGTAGAACGAGGGCATAGATAACCCCTGACTGCATGAACTTATTAACGACCTGTCTGTCACCTACAACTGCCACAGAACCCTTCAGAGACCACTGTGTGACCTTACCCATCGCCAATTGCTGCTCAATGGTGTAGCCTTCCTCTGTTGGCTCTACATGAGATATCTCTCCATAGTGTTTGACAGAGTGGGGGATATCTGTATTACTGAAATTGTGAATAATCATACTAGTACCCACGCACTCCCATTGAAGTGATAAAACTTTGCATCGGGAATTGAGAATAGATGCCAGCCAGTATTAGGAACATAGAACTGCCAAGTTCCATTGCTGAAGTGAGCTACATTCGTAGCTTTCCCAGCCCAAACACCAGTTGCTCCAGATGGCACTATAGACATCTCCCTCTGTAGGAGAAGCCGGGGGAGTAGTTAAAGTTCTTGATAAAACGCCACCAACTGTCAGAGCCTCAAGAATTGCAAAAGCTTCATTGAGGGTGACAGTTTTGCTGGCTTGACTTTCAGATAGTTGCGGTAGTTTTCCTCTAGGAGTCGGCATTGTAAAAATAATTATAGTGATTATTACTATAATTATAGTTCAACTAAGCTTGCATATCCAAGCCCTACTGAGCTACTAAACTGCGCCACGGCTACTTCCACACTTCCGGGCAAGCTACCAAAGTCTGTTGTTTGATCGGCTGCGTTGTAAACAACAGTGGGACTAGTGGTATTGAAGGTTCTGAGCACTACTCCTGGAGCGGAGAAGATAACCACCTCATAGGACTCGCTAGTCTCGCTCAAAGGAACGTCTTGATAATCTAGTAGTTCGCCAAATAATCTGTTTCTCCTAACCCAAGAGATTGTTAAATTACCGCTGGCATCCCGGCTTCCTTTAACATGGCAAGGGGCATAAGGTTTAAGTGACCTCCCCGTACTAGTGAATGCTGTAGGAGTAATATCTGCTAAGGCTTGACCGTTAATAGGAGCTTTGTAGAGACGTTGTGTATTAAGGTCTAATGGTTCACCTTTAACCCTTGTTAGATACCCACTAAGCAGGTAGAAATCCTCTCCGCTGGTGTGTGTACCAATAGACTGTTCAGTGCCTCTCCTGCCCCTTAGAAGTGTTGATAAGTCATAAGTGTTACCGCTAACAAGAACTGCATCTTTAAAGTAGATAACCTCTGAACCTACTAAGGCAATGTTTCTACCGTTAAGAAAATCAAACTCACTAACTGACTCAAGCTCACCATCAACTGTGACCCTCAACGTGTTCTTGTAATCCACATAAAACTCAGAAGCTGTTTCTAGAGTGGTGGCACAAGTACCAAGAACCGTTCTGGTGATTATGGTTGTGGCTGAGTCGTATGAGGAACCATTGTTACGGCTTACAAACAACTGAGCATTTCTCCAAGCACTATTACCAGTAGCAGCTACATAAACGCCTTGAGGTTCATCTGTGTCTTTAAGTAGAGGAAGGTCTAGTATTCGTAGTTCAGTATCACTAGGGTTGCCCAGTGACAAGCTGACCGCTGGAGCAGTTGCTACAGCTGTGAGTGTTAACAAGGTTGGGTCGTAGGGAACACCCTCGCATTGCAACAGAAAGTTAGCACCTACATCTACCTTGCTGAGGTAGATGTTCTGTTGGGTTGAAGAGTGTAGATTAACCTGCACCACATCTCCTGGCTCAACAACGCTATATCTCAGAGGCAAAGAAAACTCGAACTTTCTTCTCTTCAACCACTCAAGGAATATAGTCTTCCTAGCAATCGTTAATGCCTGTGAAGCGGTTAACACTAGGTCAAGACGAATCTCTAATTTATTCTTATTAGGAGAGTTTTGCCGTTGAGTAGTCTGTGTGTTCTGTTGGTAGCTGAAGTCATAATCAACATAAGTGACTGTGACCTCATCTGGAAGCTCTATATCTTGCTGGCGGGTTTCCTTAAATAAGTCAGGTCGCTCCTGCCCTTCTTCAGCACTAGCTAAGTCATTTCTAGGAATAGTTATTGGTGAGCCGCCACGAACTTGGTTGATAAACTTTAACTTACCATTGGACTCAAGGGCATCAAAGAAGTAAGCCCTTTGGAGTTGCGCGATCGCATCTCTAGCATTGAGAGATTGACTAACTACAAACCCTTTAACCAAGATTGAGTCTATCTCTGTAACGTCCACCTCTGATTCGCTAAAACCTACTCGGAGGCACAAGTCCTTAACAACTGACCCTAATGAAATATCTGTGTTGTATAACCTGCCTTCACTCCAGTAGCCGCTGGTAACAACCTCGCAGGACACCGCAGGTAGGCGGTTCCCAAAGTCTTCAAGAGGATAGTCATCAAATAAAATATATGCCCTTCCTCTGTAAGCTGGAGTGTCGTCTACACCTTGGAAGGAAGTCATCAAAGAGTCTTGCCCTTGAGTAGCAGAACCATTATAAAAACGTACCTTCTCAGCAAACTTGAGAGACGCGGCTATAGTATCAACATCTGCTTCAGGGCTGACATTATAGACCAGCTTGGAGTTGAGCCATATCTTCCTTACTCCTGTTATCTCACCAGAACACAGAAGGAATGCAAAGTTACAGCTATAAGCATAATTAGTGGTTTGTACACCACCACCCCCTCCCTTTCCACCAGAGCGGGTTTTAGACACTCGTTCAGTAATTGGAGTTGACCACATGAGGTTTCCTGCCAACCTGGAAGACCCATATACCTTTGGTATAGCAGCGCCGTAACTAGACTTTGGTGCTGATAAGTCACTAAGCCTAGACCCCTCTACTTTCTGAGTTGGTGCTAGTAAGCCTAGTAGATAATTAGTGGTAAAACCTATAGCTAGGTTAAGCGCGACGGTTGCCATTTTATATACCGGGTAAAATAAAAGATTTAATAATTCTGCGTTGCCAGAACTCATCTAGTGTGTGTTCGACAACCTTACCAACCCCTTGGTAGGCATGGATTAACCCTATGTCAGAGCAAAGACCAACGTGCTGTGGGTTCCTCTTGATACGAAATAGATGTATGTCCCCCGGCTCTGGGTTGTCTGTCTGGGTACAATGCTCCTCTAACAGGCTCTGGAGTACCGTACTATCAGGAGTTCGGTCATAGTCTGTAAAATCAAAGGTGTAAACTCCTAACTCCTTCAGCACGCCTAACACCAACCCAATGCAATCAACCCCGACACCTTTAGCCCGTGCTTGATGATGGTAAGGCGTGCCCAACCACTCTCTTGCAGTAGTAACAATCTCTAATTTAGTCATCAGCCTTCAAACCCTCCCAGAAATCTATCTTCACCAGGTATGTGTGGTTCGCCTTGGTAGTTAAGAATATTGCTGTAATTTCTACAAGCTTCAACAGTCTTAGCGCACCCAGCAACTGCCTGGAGAGTTGTGCCAACTAGTACGTCATAAGGCATTGGCTCAAACAGTTGAATTTGGTTGCCAATGAAACTTAAAACCATTGACTTAAAGCCGTTGTTTTCTCCACTGGTAAATGTGACCTCTCCTAACTCAAAGAAGCCATCAGCCCTACTAGAGCTAACAGTGAATTGGCGGTTATTAGTTACTGAGATGACTGTTAAGTTATCAGTCAACGTTGTTAGGTCTTTTGTACACTTTGAATCACCAAATACTGCGCGGCAACTTTGAGTAGTTAGTGTTCCTATCTTCTGCTGTAACAGTTGGGCGAAACTTCTAATCTCTGCTGTATAGCGAACATCTGTGAGACTTACTTCACCTAAAAACCCACTGATCATTAAGATGTGATTTGGAGGGTCTACCGAGAGAGTGGTTGGTGGGTTTTCCCAGTTGACTAGGAAGATGTCAACTTTGGCATAGTCATATCGTCCACCTACCAGGTCTGCCTCACTAATAGAATCATCAGATAAAGCAGAGTTCAACTCTAAGTTTCTGACAGCCAGAGAGTTATCTTGAGCAAAGGCTGAGGCACTAAACCCAGTAGATGCTAAATAGTCCACACCATCAATTGTCAGAAGCCTGTCCCCGCTGGTAAAACCTTGGACTAGTCCGTCAGTACGAGTCACCCGCCAGCAAGTTGTTAGCTTGGTGTTCTCCTGCTGTAGGTGGTTGGAGAGTGCGCTTGCTAATGACTTCATATCTTAATCTCCAGAACTGCCAAGGTACTTACATAGAAGAGCACTTCCTCTTGAGTTCCAGCATCGTAGCGGTGGTCAAAAAGGTCTTGCTCAAACCTTACTGGAATATCAAAGTCAAAGGTCGCATTAATGTTGCCTGTGGGAGGTGCAGTAAATGTGCATAAGCCAGTGGTATAGTCAACACTAAAACCACTAACTATAGGCTCACCAGCCACTGTTAAATAGACGCTACCAACAACAGGTTTCTTGATAGTTTGTACTGTAGATTGAGAGCCAACGGTGTAAGTCTTCTTGAGTTGGAATTGTGTGGTTACTCCGTCTCCTACACCTATTAGCTCATTCTCAGCTTGATAGTTTGCCCAATCTCTAAACCTAAACCCTACTGCTTTTCCTCTGTGAGCGCGGTGGAAGCGAATTATATAGTCTAATTCTTCTCTGTTGTAGAGCCTATCTCCTATCTGCCAGCGTCCTCTTGGCTCGTCCCAATTAGAGTTTCTTTGCTCATAGCCGCCTCCGGTAGTAAGAACCGTGGTGGAGAAAGAAGCACCACCAACAGTACCGAAGTCAAAACCCAAATTTAGTCTCGTTTCATTAAAAGACATACTTTCACACTAACCCCCTAACTATATAGTTTCAATGTCTGAGAAGAATGGGGTTAAATACTGCTCCCCCGCCGAGTCTTCAGTTCTTAGTTTGTTTAATAAGGTATCGAATTTTGCTGTCATGGTTTTACAGCGCGTTGTAGATATAGTCGTAAGTAAGAGATGCTCTGTTAGCCCAGTTAGTAGCATAATCACCTTCACCGGCTGCAAAGCGGTTGCTCGTAGGGTTGTAGATACATCTTTCGATGTACCACCTACCCTCGATGTCAGCGTACCCAAAGTAAGAAGTTCCACCTTCTTCAAAGTAAGCTAATGCACTATCTTCAGTATCTTGAAGAACGTACTTATTGAGGGGCGGTAGTGGACTAACAGATACTTCTTGAATTGGCATATATTTAATTACTTAGTGATACTCCTAATGTAGCTTTTATCCATTACGGTTCATACCTCTTCTTAACTGTTCAGCTGCGTCTCTACCCAATTGGGAACCGGACTTTCTAAAGCTGTTAGCATCAGGTGTTGAGACGTTCATCACGATGGTTTGTGATCTGCTAGAACCACCCGCAGAACTACCCACACCTGCAGTAGCTAAAGATAGAGCTGGTGTTTGCATAGTATTGAGTGAGTCAAGAAAGTTAGTACCCCAATGTTTAACCGCTTTGGCTCTCATAACGAACTCACCATTTGAAAGACGTGCTGCTATAGAGTCACTTGTGCCTGTACCTGGGCCACTCACGTACCCTCCACTAGCAAAACCTGCACCACCAAAACTACTGAAGATTGACTTGGTGATGTTGGCAGCCGCCATTTGAGCAACAGCCTTCAGAATTGATGTTAAGAGGCTATTCAAGGCATCTCCTAAGCTTCTTGTGCCTGTGAAGATATCCTCAAAGAACTGTTGGGTGGCATCTCTAGCACTATCTTTAACTGTTGCGTAAAGTTGCTTTATCTGGTCATATTGGTCAGCAACTTGCTGTAACTCCTTCTGCCTACGAGACTCATTGAGAGTAGACATCTGTGAAAGCAAGGTTAAAGCTTGTTGATCACCACGCGTCTTAGCTTCTTGAATTAGCCTCTCAATCTCCAGTCTTCGCTCGTTATAAGCTTCTTCTATAGTCCGGTGTTGTTCAAACTTCTGGCGCTGCTCTTCTGTTAATTCAGCAAGAGTTACCTGAGTAAATATCGCGGCTAACCCCTGTCTATACTGCCTGTCAGCCTCCTGGTCAGCAGCAGTATTCTCTGCTTCTCTCAGCGCAACAGCACGGGCTTCCTGAGCAAGTTGGTCTTGTCTGGTGGCGTGGATAGCTTGTCTACGGTTCTCTAGAGAGTTAAGCTCATCTAACTCCTCTTGGGTTAGAGTTGCCCTTTCAGCCATTAATTGATTGATACGAAACTCAACCTGCGCTCTCTCTGTGGCAAGCTCATTATTCTGTTGGAGACTTTCTTTGTCTGAGTCTAGCGAAGCAATCCTGCGCTCTAAGAGCGTCTTCTCTTGCTCTTCTTTAGTACCAGCAAGCTGCTTCTCTAAATCGTTTTTAGCAGCAGCAAAACTGTTTTCTATCTGTCGGCGCTTGAGTTCACCAGCAAGAGTGGCTTGGGTTTTCTTCTCTTCATAAGCTCTGTCCCGCGCCAGCTTGGCATCGTCTTTGGCTTGTTCAGCGATCGCAGCTTTAACTTCGAGAGTATCCCCTGTTGTTTCGTCTACCTCTCCAATTAACTTATTAGCTTGTGATGAATAACGGTCTTTAGCTCTTCCAACATATTGACGTAAAGACAACCTTCCGTCAGGCTTAGAGTCTAGTTTGACACCGGGATTACCACCATAGACAGTAGCAGATACTTTCTCCAGTGAGTCTAGTTTTTGCCCCCTGGCGTGGATTTTTAGATACTTCTCAACATAAGGGAGTTGCTCTTCAGCGGTCATCTTAGCTAGTTGACCGAGCGTAACCCCTAGTTCCTTCTGGTTGTCTTTTGTAAAGCCAATAAGACCCACAGCCCCATTTCCGTGAGCTTTAGGAGACAGTGTGCCACCTGTTTCCAGCAACATAACCCTAAGTAAGTCCTCTGGGTTCATGCCAAGCCGTTTAGCCATAGCTATAACACCAGCAACTGTCTTCTGCTGAGGTGTGAGAGCCTGGGCTTTAGCATCTCTTTCTTTTAGTATGTCGCTAGGACTACCAAGCTCAGAGGATAAGGAAAATCTCTTGCCTAATACATCAGATGGGTTGACTCTTTTACCACCAATTTTAACTTCAACGTGGTTGTGTGTACCTGTACTTCTGCCAGTGCTACCTTCCCTACCAAGAAGCTGACCTTGCTTTACTTCCTCCCCTTTTGTGACCACCACTGAGTCGAGGTGAGCTTGTAAAACTTCTATCACTTTGCCTAGTCTGTCTATACTCTTAACAACTACGTAGTTGCCCCAACCCCCTTTATCAAAACCAACTTCGCTGACTTTTCCTGGTAGAAGAGCCTCAATTGGATATCTGTTACGCTCTCTGCCTTGGCTAAAGTCTACACCGTTGTGCATCCTACCTTTACGCATCCCATAGCCGGAGGTCTGTGTACCTTTAGGTCTTAGTAGCTCAAAGTCTACGAACTCTTTCTCTTTATTTGACCCGCTAGACCCACTAGAACCACCAGAGTCACCTTTAACGTCAACTCCTGCTCCTCCAGTTAGCGTAGGTATCTTTGGGGCAGGACTGAGTTGAGTTTTCTTAACTTGATTAGGTTTTTCTGCAGTGGATTCTTTGTCAATTCGTTCTTGGGTACGACCGAATAAACCACCAATGTAGTTTTTAACAGCACTCATAGGTTTTATTCCTAACAACCCAAGTGGCCCATCAGATAGGAAGTTGTTTACAGGACTGTTATTGCCACCGAAAGCACCTTTAATACCAGCAGCCGCATTCTTGGCTGAGTCAACTAATGGCTTGAACATATCAAGGTTCGCCAGCCAGTCTGCAAGGGAGCCAAGATAATCTAAAGTTGATTTACCGAAGTTTCCTAGGGTCAGTAACAGCTTATCGAAGTTCTTACCAGTCCCAGTAGCGAACCAATCTATTGACTTGCCTACTGCGCTTATAGCCCTACCGAGTGCGTTGAAAGCTTCTTTAACAACATTGACGGCATCCAGGAATATAGTCTTTAATAGCTCTCCAAGGAAGTTAACACCCTTGCGGAATAACTCAGACTTAGTGTAGAGAACTACAAAAGCTGCTGTTAGTGCTGCAAGACCAACAATTATTAACCCAATTGGGCTAATTAGGAATGTAAAAGCCGACCCAAGGGCGGTTAACAAACCTCCGCTAGTGACGAATTGTACAGCAGCTATTCTTTGGATATTTATTGCTTCTATTAAGGCTTTTGTGTAAAACCCAATGAAGCCAGCGGCTAGATTGAAAGATGCCCCAATATTTGTTACAAACTGTGATATCTGAAACGCCTTAAAAGATATTCCGGTTGCTCTAAGGTTTCTCAAGACTAGCTCTAATTCTACAAGAGACCTTAATTTGTTTGTTATACCTACAGTCGCTAACGCCGCATTAAGTATTTTAAATGCCGCCACCGTTCCAGCAACGGTTACAGTTAAACTTGTTAGGACAATAATAGTGGATTGGATTGGGGTGGGGAGAGCAAGAAAAGCGTTACCCATCCCTGCTATCGCAGCAGATATAGGTTTGATAATCAGCCCGAAGGACTCCCAAGCTTTATTCTTGATAGCGTTGGCTACACCAGATAGTGACTTCTCGGAAGAAACGATACTGCCGTTCATCTTCTGGAAAGCTTTATCAGCTTCCCCAGCGGCGTTCTTCTGTCTTTCTATAAACCCAGTGAACTTCTCAAAGTCGTTAAGGGCTGGTTGGACTGCTGCCACAGCTTCAACAGAGCCGAACAAAATACCAAGGGCTTGGGCATTACCCCCAGCCTTCTTCCTCACGTCCTCTAGTACAGCAGCAAACCCCTTCTGTTTAAGTGTTGCTGCATCAAACTTAATACCTAATTTCTCTGCTACTTTCTCGGCTTCAGCAGAAGGTTTGACAATTGAGCTAATTGCTTGCCTTAACCCAGTGAAGGCTGACTCTACTCGTACCCCAGAAGCTGTGGCGACAGATACGGTTGCGTTCAACTCTTCCAGGCTGACATTACTAGCAGCGGCGGTTGAGGCTAAACCACCTATCTGTTGGGCATACTGCGAAACAACAATCTTACCGTCGTTCTGTGTCTGTATGAACTGACTTGTAACCTTCTCGGTTTCACCAACACCTTTACCATAGGCATTGAGAATTGTTGTCACAGCATCAGCCACAACACCTATCTCAGCAAATCCACCAACAGCGGCTTTCTGGGAATTTTTAAGAATCTCAATAACATCAGCAGTTTTGTTAAACCCAGCTGAAAGAACGTCATAACCAGTAGTGGCTAACTCTGTGGCTGTGACCTGGTATCCTAACTCCTTTGACAACGCCTGGAGTTCTTTATATAAGCCTGCAGAATCGCCTGTAAGAGTAGATAATGCCCTCACGCTAGTATCAGAGGCTTTACCGACTTGGTAGCTTGCTCTGATGAATCCACCTAATGCTAAAGTGGCAGCACCTATCGCAGCAGTTAGGATATCAAACCCACCACCACCATCTCGTGCAGTCTTGCCCGTATCATCTAGTTGTGAATCTAGGTCTTGGAGTTTATTGTTTAAGGCATCTTGAGCAGCAGCAATATCTCTTGCCGACGCTGTGCCACTGTTCTTAATAGCTTCAAAAGCAGCAACAGCTCTCGCTCTCATCTGGTTGATGGACTCAGATGACCTAACACCTAATTCTCTATAAGATGCTGCGATCGCTCTATTAGCGGCGGTGGCAGACTGCTCAATTCTTCTTTGGGCAGCAACCTCACCTGCTACATCACCAGAGCGACTAGCGGCTCTTTGGGCAGCCACAGCTTCTCTAGATGCTTGCCTTGCTCTTTGGAGGGCAGAATCAAAAGCTCTCCCGGTTTGCTGTAATTGGGAGACAGCCTGGTTAAAACCCTCGGTGTCAAATTTAACTGATAATCTACGAGTTGCCATAAGAATTAAGCGCCTGTCAGTTTCTTGATGGCGCTATTAATAGTTTTAGTATCTAAGGAGCCGTCTACTACCCCTGTAGTCTTATCAAAAAGAGCAATAGCCCTTTCCTCATTTTCAATCTCGGCGGCATACTTGACAAAGAGATAGATTTGTCCTTCAGAGTAATTCTGTATCTCCGTCCAAGTATGCCCAGCTCTAATTAATTTGCTAACTTGCTTACCCCATCCGCTACTGATGTTAGACTTGCGGCTACTTCTAGGACTTTTGGTGTTAGCTTCTGGACGAAAAAAGATAGGTTTACCTCAACAACTTTGAAGAGAATATCAAACCCTTCTTCACCTTCTAATATGTCAAGTTGCTCTTGGTTCAAACCTGTTGAGAGTTTTACAAGTTCAAATACACCTTCAGGGTTATAAGCTGCTAAGTCGAGCGCGATCCTCATAACGTCTGGCTCTTCTTCTTCTGGCTTCTCAATAGTCTGGTCTTGCGCTTCTTCTTTTGGCTTCTTAAGAAAAGCGTTGGAGTACTCTGTTAATATCTGAAGGACTCTTGGGAACTGAGTGAACTTGAAAGGCTTAACAATGACATCTCCTGCTGAGGTTTCAACAACTTCATTAGGAACTAGAGTCTTTAATTCTTTATCAATATTTGTGTTAGCAGCCATGATGGTTCTCCGATTAGTTAATTAAGTAGTTTATTTATCTGGTCTGGTAGTTGTTCAGCAATGTTCTCAGCAGCAGCGTAGAAGTCTATCTTTTTCCTGAGACGGATTTTCTTAACAAAGCTGTAGACAATAGTGCTTCTTCCTTGGAATTCGTAGATGACTAAAATGCCATCGTTGGTTTGAATAATCTTTAGGAACTTCTTGTACTTGTTAAAGACTGAATCCCAGGTGTTAGCTTTAGTAATTCTCTTGAAACCAATCTTTTCACCAGCAGGGGTTAGGGTTATCAAATACTTGCCATTTTTGGGAGTAATGTCTCCACCAGTCTCAAAGATGTCTAGGAACTTGACACCAGAGCGAACGTAAGATGCCGGCCCTTGTCTTTCATTCTCATCAAGGTTGTACACCTTGAAAGCATTAAAGAAAGAGCCGTTGGAGTTGCGACCTCGCTTGAAGTTTTGGCGTACTTGTTTCTTCATTTCTTCTTTGAGTTGTTTGGCAGCCGCACGAGTTACTGCGCGAGTTGCTGCTGATAAATCACCAAGTTGTGATTTGAAGAATTCTCTACTAGCTTTGTCATCAAATGAGGTCGCCATGTTTAACTCCTACGCTTGTTGGGTCTGTCTGATTCTGAAGAAACCGCCATCAACGGTAGTAGAATCGCGGGTGGAATCGTAAGCCAACATTCCCTCAATTTCGAGGTTTCCAAACTCATCAGTGATCAACTCGATGCTGCCAATAGGTGAGGGGCGGAAACGGTAAGCTTCAACGATTACAGGTTTCTCATCTTCCGCCTGATTTAGACCTGCAAACATCAGAGAGTAATACTTGGGCTTGCGGGTAAACGCACTAATTTGTTCAGAAGAACCTGCGGCGTAGTTAGCTTTCAGTGCCAACCCTTCAGTAATTGCTCCACCGGGGATGACGTAGATTAAACCAGCAGCTAAATCAACTCGGTAGTCAGTACCATTAACGTAGGTTGTGGTAGCCCCCACGTTTGTTAAGCTCGTAAAACTGGTAAGGTTCATCCTAGCTAAAGGACTATATTTGCCAGGGTATCCAACTAAAGACTCAGCGGTAACTGTGGCAGAGGCGATTGAGGTGGTTGAACCAAACAAGAACTTCTCTAGGTTCTCTTTGGTGTACTCATCGATCGTGAAGCTTGCTGTGGCACTCTTTCCAGTACCAACGATGCTGTCTGTAAGGTTGTTACCTGTCCAAGATTCCTTGTGCTCGATTCTGGTCTCTTCAGTGTTTAGAACTAAAGATGGGCAGTTTCCTAACCATTCATAACCTGTGGTGACTCCCAGCGAGTTAATGGTGGCGAGTAGAACTTTACCTTTACCGACAAAATATCTTTCAGCCATTTTCTATACTTCCTTATGGATTAAATTTAGGTGTGCGATAGTGGATATCTAATTTGACTAAAACCTTGCAGGCGCTCTTACCATCTGTCTCTACCTCAGTCTCAGAACCTAGTAGGGTTATTTTTGAGGCTGGGCCAGGGAAGGTGATGTTCTTTCCTATTGCAAGGATGATGTCCTGTAAACATTGATTAGCTCTTAAACCAGGAGTTTCACTGAAGCTGTGAGCCTCTATTTCTGTATGTAGAACGTACTCATGGTTATTGCCAGCTTCTGTAACGTCCTCATCCCCATCTCTGTAGATAAGAGCGTCTTCTTCATACTCAGTGGCGTAATCTTGCCAGTAGAGGAGGTTTAGACCTAAATCGGTATTAAAGCCATTAGCAACAGTGATTGCCTCTAATAAACCCCCTAGTGCCTCCACAATTTCTATACGCTTCATGATTCAATAAGCTCCAAGTCTGTGAGTTTGCCGTCACCAGTAGGCTGGACACTTTTAACTGTGTAGGACTTGCCTCTGATGATTAGAGAAGTCTTGTGCTTAACGTTGGCTAAGGCAATATCAGAACTTTTAAAGCAGGCTGTAATCTGCCTGCCATCGGCTCCTATACCCATCAAGGAATAACTATCGTCAAAGATGCAGGGGTAGGTCGCAACGCCTATTGTGGCTGACTCTGCAAAACCTGCCTCATCAAAGAAAATAGATAAGTCCTCATTAAGCATCAGTGGCTTCTCCTTCTTCTTTCACGGCTGGTTTACCTTTAGCTTTAGGTTCTGGTAAGAGCTCAATGTTTTCTGCATGAACAGCCGCAACTACATCGGTTAACTCAACCACTTGTCCTTCTAGGGACATAACCCCGCCATGTACTATTTGCCGACCTGGTTTAACTTGATACTTTTTCATCTCTCTTCTTATTCCTCTAAGCGGGGTGTAAGCAAAAGTTACACCCTGGTTAACTACACAGTTACGGCATCAATGATCTTGGCGAAGCTGGTAGCTCTAGCAAGCTGGATGTCAATGGTTTGCAGTGCGCGAACTTCTACAGTACCAGCGTCAAAACCAACACCGTAAGGGTTGGTAGTTAGCTCTAAAATGCCCCACTCACCAATCATTAGGTCTTGGAAGTTACCAAAGATGATTGAGGATAGGGTAGTACCAGAAGAACCTTTAGTTAAGTTGGATGGAACGTTGTTGGAGACACCGGCCATGTAGCCGTTTAGCTTACCTACTAAGTAGTCAGAGCCAGCGGAGTCTTCCCAAATCCAAGTAGAATCAGTACCCGATGGGTTGCGGATTGTGGTCTTTAACTTGCCACGTACCTTGGCATTGGTTAAGTAACCAAGAGAGCCAACGTCAGCGTTGCTACCAGATAAGGCAGTTTCTAAAGCGACGATAGAAGCCCAGGTAGGAGCAGCCCCGTTTGTTCCTAACGCCACAGTTTGTACACCAGCAGCATTTAAGATGCCTGTGGGCATAGCTCCACCAGTGCCATTGATTGCTGCAATGTCAATACCTGAAGCGATGGACTGACTAAGATTACGTCTTATCCGTGCTTCAATGTCCTCAGAAGTTTGTAACAACATCTGCCTGGTGACCGCTGATTTTACACCAATTGTTTTTGGTCGGAAGCTTACCTTACCGAAGGTAGCGTCACTCTGGGTTACAGCACCGTTTTCAGAGATCCAGTAGATGTTGCTAACGCCATCCTCAGTTGGGATATCGAGGTTTCCTACCAGCCCTGACATAATGTCAGCACCCATACGTAGAACCATAGAACGGTTGCGTAAGAACTCAATCAGACGACCTGAGTTTAAGTCTGTAGCAACTAGGTTTCCACCTTGACTAGCAGTACCAGTGTTTATAGTGGCCCGTTGCATAGGTACTTGCAGGTCACGGACAGGGACGAAGAACCCGTTTGTGGCTTTGTCGAGCTTCTGAGCAATAGCCTCAGAGCATTCACGTTCAAAACCAGCTTTGCTCCAGTCACGGTCTAGAGATGCCACAATAGCTTTGCGAATGGAATAAGCCTTTTCTTCCTTACGGCTCAAACCTAAAGCTTCGATAGGTGCTTGGACTGGGGATTGTTGTTCGGTAGATAACATATTTAATACTTCACTGCGTGCTTGTTCAATAGATGCGCCTTCGTTAACCAACTTGGCGGTAAACTCACGGCTCTGGTTGTGCTTGGCACAAAGAGCTTCTATAGAGGTGATGCGATCGCGCTCTTGTTGGCGAACTTCGTTTAAATCAACAGTCTCGGTAGTCATAGGATTTTCCTTTATTACTTCTAATGTTTGGGGTGTGCTAAGAGTTAGAGGTTGAGCATCTCCAATTAAGGTTCTACCTACACCAACAGAGGGATCAGCAGGTATCGTGACGATGCTTACTTCTAAGGGACACCAGCGGGTTGCGTAGTATTTACTAACGCCTTTGTTTGTTTCCTCTCTAACAGATTCAATTTGGTAGCCAATGGAGACATTTTTGAGTACGCCTGCTACAACTGATTGCCATATTTGTTCTGCCTTAGAATGGACATCAAAATATAACTTGGCATAGAGACGTTTACCTTTTAAATAACTTGTCACTACTACACCAATGTAGTCGTCTGAGTCATGATTAAAAAGTAAATTTGCCCCATTATTTAACCTAGTTAAATCAATAGCCTCTGGAGTGTGTTCTAGAACTTCAATACCCCAGCCTCGGTCTACCTCATACTCACTAGAAATAGGGATTTCAATAGTGCGGTCAGTTTGGTTAACAACTGCTCTTTCAAAGGAGACAGACCGATAATTAACAGAGGTTGTATCTATTGAGTGTTCGCCTGTTATTGGGCGCTGTTCACCATCACCAGTAGGTTCTTCCGTTACTTCTAACTGCTCATTAGGAATGAGGGTGGGTTCAACAGTCTCAACACTCTCTATAACGAGTTCTCTTTTTTGTTTGGTAGGTGCAAAACCCTTACCTTTTGTTTTCATAAGTTCTCTTTTAGAAGTCCACATTATTGGTTCCCTCCCACTTGAGTTGCTAGTAATTCCTCATCTGTTACTGTGGGCGTTTGTGCAGGGGAAAATAATACTAAGTCTATTGATTTGGCGAGGTCTAACTCTCTTTTACGGGTTTTAAAAACTGTCTCTACATCAAGACCTTGCTTGGCTAGTTCGTCTGTTATTGTGCTTAATCCATTGTTGATAGAAGTAACCGCTGAGTTAACTTCTTTCTGTGGGTCAACCCAACTCCAACCGCGTGGCTGCCACTTAACATTGCTATATTTAGTGGGGTTGATTTCATAGTCCTTAAAGTTAAGAACTCCAGACATCACTGCCAGTTCTAGCCAGGATTCAAATACAGATTGGTGCAGTTCTTCTATTAGCCACTGCTGACAGACCTTATAGTTGTCACGCTCAGATAGGAGTGCCAGCCGGCTGCTGCTGTAATTGCTTTGGGAGTAATCAGATGATAGGTTTTCATAGCTGATTCCTAATCCACTAGCAACGCCGCGTAGTGCTTGTCTGACAAACGCTTCAAAACCTGTTGCTGGTCTTGATGGTGCAAACCCATTAAACCGCTCACCAGGAGAAAGTTTAGCGATCGCACCAGGACTTAATTCAGTGATAGACTGACCATTCTCAGTGTCATCAGCCATACTGTCAGGGTCTGCTGACTCTATGAAACCCATAATTGAGGCGCTGCCACGAGCTGATACGATCTCAGCCGTTTCGTAAGCGCCTAGATCGTTAAGTCTACGAGCGCCGCTGTGTAGCCAAGGAACACCGCGAGTTTGTCCAGGGCGTTCTGTAATAAATAAGTGAATTATCTCTTCAGCAGGTATCCTCTCAAGACGTGCAGCTTCAGTAGCTCCATTGAACTGATAATCGCCGGGATGTCGAGTCTTCAGCCAGTACGCTACAGGACGATTCCAACGGTCAACCTCAACCCCCATTCTGATTTCGTTTCCGAGGTGGTTGCCTGAGTGGTTTTCGTCCAGTAGGTCTGGTTCTATTAGTTCTAAAGCCAGTGGTATCTTGCTGCCACCAAAGGACTGCCGCACCTTCCTTATTAGAACCTCACCAGACTCAGCTACAGTTCGCAAAGCTACTTGTTGAACTTGCGCCCAAGAAAGTCTTCCTGCGGTATCACAGTATTTTTTATGACCCCAGCCTTGCCAAGTCTGTTCAATGAGACTGTTTGTAGCCTCATCAAGATTGTCAGAACCTTTCAGCTTTACCTGAGATTGGAAGGGTACGCCGCTGCCCACAGTGTTCACAACTAAGGTTCTAAGACCATTCCGGGCATAATCATTGTCCCGGCAAAGTTGTCGGGAACGGTTTCTTAAAGCAGTTAAGCTACCCCTAATCTCAGAATCTGCACTAGTCCCAGATGCGAACCAGTCTGCGGTCAACCGACTGTGAACAGCACCAGCGTATGACCGCTTGCTAACCTTCCTACCTTGTCTGAAGAAGGCGGTTACAAACTCACGAGTGGTTGACCATAAACCCATAGAAATTAATTTTAAAAGGTTACTACTATAATTATAGTAGTTATCACTATAATACGGAAGCTGTGCGATAAATAAAAAAATAAGTATATTTAAGTAAGAAGTATTTGTAAAAAATATTGTTTATGACTAGTCAAAGAATTGAGACTACAAATAGCCCGCCGGTTCAGTCAGTTATATCTGTGTCCCCACAGTTTCAGGAGCGTCTCCTTGAACAGATGCTCCTACAGAGTGGTGGCATCAGCATAGGCATAATAATGGCTATGGTGGGGTCTGTTGTTTTAGCTAAGTATTTAGGGGTGGGAGAGTTAATTGCTGGGGCTGTTGACCGTGTTGAGAAAGGCACTGAATCTCTAAAGGAGGTTTCTAAAGGCTTATCAGAGCTTGTTTGCGATATCTCTGAAGCTCACCGCGCCAACTCTATTAGCCACGAGAACATCATTAATAAGGTCGAAACTGTAATTGAGAAATTACAGGAGACAAAAGAGCTGGTTAAAGATGTGCAGCGCAGGTTGGATAAATAAGGAAACCCCAGGCGACTAGCTGGGGTTTGGGAGTGGTTAAACTCCTGAAGTTGGCATCAAAGCTTCAAACACTTGGTTAAGCAACTTTGTCGCCTCAGCTATTAGCAAGTAAAGCTGGTCTACTAAATCATTAAACTGCGGGTGCATTTGTCCTAGTAAGGAGATTCTGGTATAGATAGACAGCATCTGTTCTCTGAGCAGGTGAGAGCCGTTGAACTCCCAGCCACTTGACTCAAACACAACCTTGTGAATATAATCTAGAGCAGTAATTTCATCTCTACCAACCAAACTAGCTAGTTCGTTAATCCCTGTGGCGCAGGTATTAATAACAGTAGCGGTTTGAATAAGTGAAGTAGCGGTTGCCATCTTTTTCTGGAGTGTTGTTAGTGTCGTGAATTAACTATACTCCAGGGGGACATGGATTGTATAGGGGTTTCAGATTAGTAAACATAGAATGTTGTTGAATATTAATAACTAGAAGTTATACCAGGGGGACATGGGTTTGTGGTATATTAGAGATATATAGTAGGATAGAAGAACAAGCCCATGCCAGACGAGCGAGTCAGAGATGAGAAAGGAAAGTTCATAACTGAAGATGAACCTAAAACAGCAAAGCTTTCAATGAGGGTGGAGCCTAGCTTGTTAGAGAATATAAAAAGTAATGAGAATTGGCAGGAGCGGGCGAGAGCAGCTCTCAAAAAAGAGTTTCCAGGTTAATGGAAGTAATAAACAAAACAGAACCCCTGACCAATAAACGGTCAGGGGCTTTATTTTTAACCTATCATCAGTCTTTCGCTGCTCTGCCTTTATTCGCGTCTATCCAGGCTATGAGGGCTAAATTTATGGCGGGCGATTGTCCTATCTTTAGTTCCCGGCAAGTTTCTTCTAGTTCAGTTTTAAGCTTTTGTGGGAGTCTGATTGTTGTTGTTGTTGTGATAGTCATGGCTTTGTTGTTTTGAGTATGGTTGGCTTTAATCTTCTAGTTAGCTTTTGGAGTGGGTCTGAAGCTGTCGGCAACTTTTGAAGACTTTTTACCATGCTCTTTTAGTAGTGGAAGTATGTATCCCATCCCTTTTGGAGTTATTAAAATTTGTCTTCTAAAACCAACGCTTGTTGATGTCTCTTTAACAAAAAAGATGCCTTGCTCAATAAAACGCTGATACGGGTGCGCGGTATTTATAAGTAGCTTTAATTCAATGAGAGCTTTGAAGAGGTTGTCACGTCCAATTCCAGGAATAGCTAACAACTGCGCCGCTTCTTGAAATGTTAGATTTCTGCCAGATTCTAGGAATACTTCAGCCGCTTCTGCTTTTGGTAATAATTCAGAGTTGACAGCTTGAAGTTCAGTAGTGGCGGCTTGTAGCTCTTCATTAGCAGCGGCTAAAGCTTTCCTTTCCGTCTCTATAACTACTAAAAGCTTCAAGGACTCTAGAAGGTCTGTAGGTAGTTTAATGGTCTCTTCTGTTTGCTGTGGCTGCCAGCCTGTGAAGCTATGGATGAAGGTTCTAATTCCAGCAGCCGCAAAAGCACATACGTTTTGAGCCGCTTCTACTTTTCCAGACTGAGCGAAATGAGTTATTACACTAGCGCAGAAAGTGTCTCTCAGGATATTGGCATTGTTTAAGTTGGCAGTTGTCCGAAGTGTTAAATCCTCCAAACTACTGCCAGTAAAGGGTTCTAGAATTTCAGAGGGTGATTTTGTCCGAAGTGTTTCTAGCAGTCTTCGTATGGTTTTCTCATCAACGCCACAGGCTCTAGCTAATCCTGACTGAGACATCCCTGACTCGCCTGTCTCTTGAATGGTGTAAAACTCAATACCGTCTTTTTCAGCTCGTAGGACTTGGGCAGATAATGCTAAAGTAGTCATGTGAATCCTTGTTGAATGTTGGGTTCGTTTTACTAAAGCAGCTGTTGAATGTGGGGTTGTTAGAGCCGCCCCTCATTTATGCTGCTTATATTCCCATTGTAGCACCCTGAAGAAGAAAGTGGGAGCGTTTTTAAGTATTTTTTACTATATTTTGCAGCACGAATAGTTATATATTTTCTGCTCTTTCGCCGGTAGTATTGTCTAGCCATGACGTTGTGAAAACTAGAGTTGGTTGTAAGTCCCAATATTAAGTTTGGCTCACTCTGTTTTTAAAACAAAGTGAGCTAAACTACTGCTCTATATAAGTAATGGTCATTGATCATTGGTTCTTAAAAGATGTTGCACCTAACGCCTTTAAATGACCAGTAGCCGCTGCTGTGGCAGGATTGTAGACCGTTGCATACTAAAACCACCGAACCCCCTTAGACTGTTCTCTAAAGGGGGTTCTTTTTTTATGTACCAAAATACTTTATTTTGTAGTATGCTTCCCCTAAATGAGGGAAAGATGAGGGAAAACTACATAGTAGGTGATAGTCAAATCAACGAAACACAGACTCACAAACCTTTGTAGAGCGTATAAGTGTATACCGTTGAGCTACTCACCCACACTAAGACCAATGATATCAGACTTTTGACGCTGGCGCTAGTGTTGCAGTTAAAAAACTGGCTAAAGCGGGAATTTAATTGTGAAAGTGATTTGATTATCGGCACTTTCGACGTGAATTGAACCGCTTAAACGTTTAACCATTGCTTTCACCAAAGCCAGTTCTAATCCAGAATCGCTGGATTTCCAGGGAGCATTGTTAGTAAAGCGATAAAATGGCTGAAAAACCCTTGCTAGTTCATGACTGGGAATCTCTGCACCGGAATAGCTAATTTTTAACTCTACTGTGTTTACACCCAATTCAGCAGAAACGGTGATTGATTCACCTGCGGGGGTGCATTTACAAGCTTGGTTAAGCAGTTGGGTGATAATTCGCTCAAAATCGGTGATATCGGTTTCTAAAGACGGAAGTTTCGCGGCAATATTTAAGTTTAAGTTTTGTTTTTGACAATTGGCAACATCCCGAAAAGACTCGACAATGGGAGTTAGCCAGGTTTGTAAGTCAATGGCGATTAATGTGGGGGGTTCGGGTTCGATTTTGAGATAGGTAAGGGTGAGCAAATCGTTAATTAACTTGCTTTCACGTCCACACTCATGATGTAAAATCTGTAAAAGTTGCGGTACTAATTCTAGATCGATAATACCACTTGGGGTCAGCAGACCTTCTAGAGTTTGAGCAGCAAGACTAATACTAGTTACGGGTGTACGAAGTTCTTGGGAAAGAGTTTTTAGGAATTCGTTTTTGTGACGTTCCCGTTTTTCTAGTTCTTTTACCTGTGCTTTGGTTTTTTCCTGTAGTTGAGATTGGCGAATTGCGATCGCACATTCATTAGCTATCTCCTGTACTAAGCATATCTCCAATGGCTCAAATATGTCCTCTGTTGGTTTAATTAACCAAATATTGCCTAAAATTCCCTGAGAATCAAAAATTGGACAAGCTAGTTGGGAGACAACCTGTACTTGTAGATAGTTTCCGGGCAGAATTTCCACAGATTGCAAAGTTTGTTTTTGCAAAAGTTGCTGATATACTTCGGGAAAGTCGGCAATTTCTCTAATTAATCCCTGACAATGAGGTGAACTAGTACTGTACTCACAGGTAACGGTGGCTGAAGTTTGGGAAGGATTATAAAGTTCGATTTGACATCGTTCCAGTTGCAATAATTGCGCTAATTCTTGAACTGCGGTTTGGAGAACTTCCTGAACATCCACACTATCGCGGATCTTTTCAGTCATCCTTCTCACTAGTGCTTGAAAATTCTGGGACTGATTTAACTGGGATGTATGCTGTTGTTTTTGTAATTCTAGTTGTTCTTGCAGATATTGTACTTGTTTTTGTAGTTCCGCTTGCTTGGCAGCAATACCCAGTTGAATAGCTATTTGTTTGAATAAATCAATTTCGGCTTGTTGCCATTGTCGCTTTTCTCGGCAATGTTGAGCAATCAAAAGTCCCCACAAATTCTGTTTTAATAAAATCGGTACAACTAGATTAGCTTGCACCTGCATGGAAGCCAGAAAATCTCGTTGACAAGGATGCAAACCTGTGGCATAAATATCTTCAACCACGTGAATACAACCACGTCTGTAACGTTCTCGATGTTTGGCATCAAAACAGGGATCTTTGATTTTTCGTCCGAGGAGGAAATCACCAGCGGTAATTGTGGATTCGGCCAAGATTATTCCCCCATTATCCGGCTCAAAGCGATAAATTAAAATGCGATCGCTCTCTAATAAATGCCGAATTTCTTTAACTGTCTGCTGGAGAATCGTTTCTAAGTCTTGACATTGACGAATTCTCAGCGTTGTTGATGCTAATAAGCGTTCCCTTTCTGCTTCTATTTTTCCAGCTTGTTCTGCTAGCTTTGAGGGAGTAATATTGCTACTAGTGCCAATCAGTCTATAAATTCTAGAGTCAGCATCTCGCAATGGCGTTAGAGTTGTACTCCACCAAGTGAATATTCCCTGAAATTGTAAACATTGTTCATAGGAAATCGTTTTCCCAAAACGTACACAATCAGCATAACGCTGACGTACATTAGCAGCATCAACAGGAGAGAGAATATCCTCTGGTTGTTTACCCCGGAGTTCTTCAGAGCGAATACCAAGCCACCTTTCATGGGTAGGATTAAGTGCTAAATAGCGAAAATCCCCGTCTTCCAGAACATCGACGATAAATATAGATGTCTGCACAGAATCGTACATACTAAGTAGAAATTGCTCGCTACTACTTTTTTTATCTGCTTCTGTGCCGAAAAAAATCTGCGGTGGTGCTGGGTTTGTCAAATTTGGGATCGATTCAACTGGATTGATTTTCATGGGAGAGCCTCTATTTTGGACTGCTGACTCTATCTAGGCGCTCTCTCTTACATATTAATCGTGATAACAAATTCCCCTTAGCGCCTAAAGCTAAGTGTTGTTCAGATGTTGTTCATGGATTTATATCTTTCTCTACTTCTAATCCAAAATTGCCGTAAGTAAGCTAAATAGAATAGCGTAATTAAACACAGATATTTACCCCTCCCCCAACCCCTTCCCTAGTAGAGAAGGGGAGATTAAAATCCTCTCCTTTTGTCGGGGAGAGGTTTGCAGAGACATATTATATTTAATTAAGCCCACCCACTGAATAGGCGTAAACTCAAGCATTCCTGATGGTTGCAGGCAAAAATACATTTGTATTGTCAGGGAATGATACTGGAAGTATTTTTAATTATGCTTTGTTATTATTGCATATACTGAGTTACGAATTTAGGTCAATTTCATAATCTTAACAATTCTTTACATTATCGCCAGGATGTTTTCGTGGGAATATCTCCTCATCAGCAGTTAAAAGTTACAGCAGATTGCAGATCAATGGGGTACAGAATCTAAATTGAAACCTAGACACATTCGCCAGTTTTACTCCTGACTCCTGACTCCTGACTCCTGAATTCTGCTGTATTTAAGCAATTTATAAGCGCTAATGCCTGTCAAGATTCCCACAATCAACCAGGTAATAGCTAAACCGACAACTTCACCTAAAAATAACTGTGTGAGACGGTGCAGAAATAGCCCTACAGCCGAACCAGTGGAAACAGCAACAGCCCAACTTGCGGAACTCACGAACATCCAACACCATACCCAAGGAACTGATTGAGGCATTGCTATCCACCATTGTGCCAGACCAATCACTAAACCGCCTATACTTCCGGAAATAATCCCTAAGAAAATTCTCAGAGGGAAAAACTCACTTGATGGTACATACCAACCCACCGCACCTACACCAGTAGCCGCAATTACCACCCAACCGAAAATAGTTGATAATACCCAGCTTAGAGGAAAGATCCTCTGTCTGAGTATATAAGATTGGGGAAGTGCGATCGCTAATCCACCTATACCTGCTTCTAGCAAACTAATATCCGACTTTTCACCAATTTCAATCCACAGCAAACTTAATAGAAAACCACCCAAAGTGGCAATAATCCACAAAGATGTAAAACTTAAAATACTATATTTAGGTTTTTCAAATGCTAATTGCATCACACTTTTTTCAGTTTTAAAGGTTTGACAGCTTTGTTATAAAACATTTCTAAAAAAGCATTCCTCCGCTTTTGAGGTGATTCGGGGGAAATGTAACCCCACAAACTTTCCCAATAGAAAAAAGAAAATCCAAAAAACTTGTGTTCACGCACAATTTGTACTTTTTCTTTAATGCGATTAATATTCACAGGACTGATTAAAGTTCCCGTTGATATCCCAATACTCACAGGAATCTTCGTCAAAGCTGATTGTACCGCAGGTTTTTCAATTTCTGCAATAAAAGAATTTTTATCATCTCGATATACTTGCAAAATTAATTCATCCACTAAACCTTGATTTACCCAATTTTCCCAATCTTGTAAATAGTATTTATATGCAAAATACTGTGAATTTGGAGAAAGAGATATTTTAGCATGAGGCTTAATTTCTTTTACCTCTTTATTAATTTGGAACATAAAATTGGTAATTTTATCCGCCCTCCAGCGCATCCATTCCCCATCAAAAGGATCTTTAGGTGGACTTTTCCCTAGATGTTCTTTCTGGTAAAGTTTGATAGTAAAGGTATCATAACCAAATTGTACAGGCATTCCAAAATGATCATCAAGTTGAATTCCATCTACATCGTAATTTTTAACAACTTCTAAAATTAAACTTTTAAGAAATTTCTGTACTTGCGGATGAAGAGGATTTAGCCAAGCTTGTCGATTAAATACACCATCATTAATCTCTTCCGGTAGGTTTTCATTAACAGAATTTATACCTTGTTGTCCAATTGTCAACCATTCCGGTTTTAACTTTGCTAATTTAGAATTAGGTGGAGTCATTAACCCATATTCAAACCAAGGAATCACACTTAAATTTTTATTTTTAGCCAACCTTACCAACTTGGCTAAAACATCATTTCCCCCATGCACGAAATTAAGAAAAGGTTGAACATCTTCACCTGTTATACTTTTAGCAACATCACTTTTATAGAAAGTGTAACCTCGATTCCAAACTACCGGATAAATTGTATTAAAATTCAGTTCAGCTAATTGATTGATAGCGCGGTTAATACCCCAAGGAACAAAAAGTACACCACTAGCAACATTAGTCAACCAAACACCACGAATTTCTGTAGTGACAAGACTTGTTTTTTGAGAAGAAACCAGAGTTGAAGAAATTGGCAATATGGTTAAACTGAATACAAATCCTAAACATAGGAATAATAAAAAACAACGGCGTAACACCCTATTCATTGGGAAACTAGACTTAGTTTTATCCTCTATATATAACTACAAAATTAACTTATATTTATCAGGATTATGTAATGATATCAAGATTTGTTGATAAAATAATAAAAAAATGTAGGTTGGGGAGCCATCGCTGTGGACGGGTTTCTCGGCTTGTAGCGAATGGCGTTTGACGTAAGGAAACCCAACTTTATCGAAACTTTTGTTGGGTTGCGCTGTTGCTTAACCCAACCTACGTAAATATTGATTTTGCTTCCTTGAATAGACTGTATTGGCTTATACCTTATCCATTAAAATCTTTCCACTTCCGGAAACTGCTGAATTGAAGCCTTTGCTGCTTCTCCACAAGTACGAGGAGTGGGGAAAATTTTCCCAGGATTTGCTAAACCTTGAGGATTAAAAACCTGTCTTACCCATTGCATAGTTTCTAAATCAGCATCACTAAACATATCTGGCATATAGCATTTTTTGTCTGCACCAATACCATGTTCACCAGAAATACTACCACCAACTTTTACACATAGCTTGAGAATTTCTCCCCCCGCTTCTTCCACTTTTTCCAACTCACCAGGGATAGAATTATCAAATAAAATCAAAGGATGAAGATTTCCATCGCCAGCGTGAAACACATTGGCAATTTGATAACCGTATTTTTTGCTTATAGCCTCAATTTCATTCAATACATAAGGTAATTGAGTCCGAGGAATTACCCCATCTTGGACATAATAATCAGGGCTGATATGTCCCGCAGCAGCAAAAGCAGCTTTTCTCCCTTTCCATAATTTTAATCTGGTTTCTGGGTCAGCAGCAGAAGTAATATTCCGCGCTCCATTTTTTAAACAAATTTCTGCTACTCTCTGTTTATTTTCGGAAACTTCTACTTCTAAACCATCAATTTCTACTAACAAAATTGCCGTCGCATCACGAGGATAACAATTTGTAGCGACAACGTCTTCAACTGCGTTAATACTAATGTTATCCATCATTTCCATACCACCAGGAATAATTCCCGCGCTGATGATATCCGAAACAGTTGCGGCTGCATCTTCAACACTGGTAAAATCTGCCAAAAGCACACAAATTGATTCTGCACTTTTAAGAATTCGCAAAGTGATTTCTGTCGCAATTCCTAAAGTTCCTTCTGAACCGACAAATACACCTGTTAAATCATAACCTGGCATTTCGGGAATTTGTCCCCCGATATCGACAATTGAACCGTCAGGAAGCACAAGTTTTAAACCCAAAACGTGGTTAGTGGTGACACCATATTTTAAACAATGTACTCCACCTGAATTTTCAGCAATATTCCCACCAATTGAGCAAATAATTTGGCTAGAAGGATCTGGTGCATAATAAAAACCAGCACCGCTAACGGCTTGTGTCACCCAGCTATTTATGACTCCAGGTTGAACAACTGCAAGTTGATTTTCTAAATCAATTTTGATGATTTGCCGCATTAAAGATGTGACAATTAAAACTGAGTCTTCAGACGGTAAAGCGCCACCAGATAAACCAGTTCCAGAACCTCTGGCAATGAACGGGACGGAGTGTTGATTACAAATTTTGACAACTTCGGCTACTTGTTCTGTGGTGCGGGGTAAAACTGCAACTGGAGGTGTTTGGCGATAGCTGGTTAAGCCGTCGCATTCGTAGGTGAGGAGTTCTTCCCGGCGTTTTACTACTCCTTTTTCACCTAGAACTGCAATAAATTTTTTGATGATGGGTTTCCAGTTGATTTGTTTTTTTTCTTGGGTAAGCATAGTCTATTAATGGTAGATGTTTATTTTTACTTTAAGGCTATTTGTGTGGTTATGGAAGTTGTTTTTTTGCACGCAGAGACGCGGAGGCGCGGAGAGGAGGAGGAGGGTTTTTGATACATCATTTACCATTGGTTTTTTGTTCTAGCCCTTCCCTTATGCTACGGTATTAAAATAAAACTCAAATATTACACTTCCCTCTGTCTAAATATGAGTAGCTACCCTGATTTCCGCGAACACGGCTATCACGTTATTAGAGAATTAGGACGTAATCGAGAAGGTGGTAGGATTACTTGGTTAGCTACAAATATTAACACAGGGCAAGAAGAGGTAATTAAGCAGTTTTGTTTTGCTCAAGCGGGTTCGAGTTGGTCTGGTTCAGAAGCACACGAACGGGAAATACAGGTACTCAAAGGATTAGAATATCCAGGTATTCCCAGTTATTTGAATTCTTTTGCTACATCTGATGGTTTTTGTTTGGTTCAAGAATATATTGATGCTGCCACTTTAGCAGAACCTCGCAGTTTTTCACCAGA
>NZ_JACJTQ010000047.1 GCF_014698735.1 Anabaena catenula FACHB-362 | reverse complement strand
CAATCATTGATTCTCAAGGTCGTGTAATTGGTACATGGGCTGACGTAATCAACCGCGCTAACCTGGGTATGGAAGTAATGCACGAGCGCAACGCTCACAACTTCCCCCTAGACTTGGCTGCTGGTGATGTTGCTCCTGTTGCAATGAGCGCTCCTGCAATCAACGGTTAATATTTCACAAGAGGCTTGGTTAACCAAGTCTCATTAATAAAAAAGCGTCTTCTGTTCGCAGAAGGCGCTTTTTTTATTATCTACTTATCTGCGTTTCCAATTGCTAAACATAAAAAGTTGACCTACTTATCTTCAAATTGGTAACTCAGTTAATTGCTATGAACTGAAAAACCATAAATTTTCCGAATTTTTTATAGATTCAGATGCTTTAACAAAGTGTTAAACTGCTCAACCTACCTGTATGATGGATGTTTCACATATAACAGTCAAGTCCATTCAGTATAAAAAGGCTAAACATAGCCTGCAATACGGTTAATTATGGAGGAAGACAAGATGTCACAAAATCCAGGGTTATACATTCTACTCGTTAGTGTTCATGGTTTAATTCGTGGTAACAATCTAGAATTAGGAAGAGATGCCGATACTGGTGGACAAACAAAATATGTAGTCGAACTTGCCTGCACATTAGCCAAAAACCCCAAAGTAGAAAGAGTTGATTTAGTCACGCGGTTGGTGAATGACCCAAAAGTGAGTCCTGACTATGCTCAACCAATAGAAATTCTGTCAGACAAAGCCCAAATTATTCGTCTTGCCTGTGGTCCCCGTCGCTACCTTCGCAAAGAAGTTCTCTGGCAGCATTTAGATACCTTTGCAGATGAATTGCTCAGACACATTCGCAAAGTTGGCAGAATACCAAATGTCATTCATACACACTATGCTGACGCTGGATATGTAGGCTGTCGGGTTGCAGGCTGGTTAGGAACGCCCCTTGTACATACGGGTCACTCCCTCGGACGTGTTAAGCAGCAACGATTACTAGAACAGGGAACCAAACAAGAAGTCATTGAAGATCATTTTCATATCAGTACGCGAATTGAAGCAGAGGAAACCACACTTGGTAGTGCAGCCCTAGTTATAGCCAGTACTCATCAAGAAGTTGAGCAGCAGTACAGCGTTTATGACCACTATCAACCAGAAAGAATGGTGGTAATTCCTCCTGGTGTGACTCTGGAGCGTTTCTACCCAGTAGGAGATGATTGGCAGAACCCACCGATTCAAAAGGAATTAGAGCGTTTTCTGAAAGAGCCGCAAAAGCCAATTATCATGGCAATTTCCCGTCCGGCTATTCGTAAAAATGTGCGTAGTCTCATCAAAGCTTATGGCGAAGATCCGGAACTGCGTAACTTAGCCAACCTGGTGATTGTACTGGGAAAACGCGAGGATATCATGACGATGGAATCAGGTCCACGCCAGGTATTTATCGAGATATTGCAATTAATAGATCGCTATGATCTTTATGGTCATATCGCTTATCCCAAACACCACAATGCTGACGATGTACCTGACTTATATCGGCTGACGGCTAAGACAAGAGGAGTTTTCATCAATCCCGCATTGACAGAACCATTTGGACTGACTCTGATTGAGGCCAGTGCTTGTGGTGTCCCTATTATTGCTACTGCTGACGGTGGTCCAAGAGATATCCTATCAGCTTGCGAGAATGGTCTGCTGATTGATCCTCTGAATATTCAAGAAATACAAAATGCATTGCGAACCACTCTGACAGATACTGAACAATGGCAACGCTGGTCTAACAATGGCTTGGTTAATGTCTGCAAACATTTCTCCTGGCATAGTCATGTAGAACAATATCTGGAGCAAGTGCATTTATTTCCCCAACGAAGAGTTCAATCTCTGCTGAGTCCGCTGAGTGAATCTCCAGCAGTCGACCACCCAGACTGGAATATACCTGATACAAACCACCTACCAACTGCTGATCGTTTCCTCGTATGCGAAATAGATAACACATTATTAGGTGATGAGGAAGCCTTGCAACAGTTGATTGAGCAAATTGGGAATCAGGGGGATACAACTGGAGTTGGGATTGCGACTGGTCGCAGCCTCGAAAGTACCTTGAGTATGTTGGAGGAATGGCGATTCCCAATGCCAGATTTGCTAATTACATCAGCAGGAAGTGAAATTTACTATGGTCCCCAAGTGGTACTAGATACAAGTTGGCAAAAACACATTGGCTACAATTGGAAATCCAAGATAATTCGTGCAGCGATGAAGGATATTCCTGGGGTTGAATTACAGCCACCAGAAGCTCAAGGCAAGTTTAAAATCAGCTATTTTGTAGATGAAGAAAAATCGCCTAGCTTCCGGGAAATTATCCGTCATCTGCGTCGCCATCAGCTTCCTGTCAAGGGCATTTATAGCCATAATATGTATCTTGATTTAGTACCTATTCGCGCTTCTAAAGGAGATGCGATTCGTTATGCGGCTTTGAAATGGGGTTTACCTGTTCAACGGTTCTTGGTGGCAGGGGCATCAGGTAATGATGAATCTATGCTGGCTGGGAATACATTAGCCGTTGTGGTTGGGAATTACAGCCAAGAACTTGAAAAGCTGCGGGGCTGTCCACAGATTTATTTTGCTCAAGGGCATTATGCCTGGGGCATTTTGGAAGCGTTGAATTATTATGACTTTTTTGGCAATTTGTCACAAACAAAGTCATAAATGGTGACACTTTAAGGGCAGTTACCATTGGGGATTTTAGATTTTGGATTGTGAAACATAGATAGTGGTTTGGCGCTGTCCATCTGTCACAATCATTTTTCACATTGGTGTTACACACCAACAAAGTCATTTCTCTTCGCAAAGATGCTGCGCTTAGGCGCAGCCTCACCTTTGAAACTTTATGGTTTGGACATAGGTCGAGCATTAGCGTAGCTTACCGTGGGTATCGCTCCGCTAGAAAAGGGTCTATTTCCAGCGGAGTTTTACAATACTTTTTTATGTGGATATAATTATAGATAAATACTTAAAAACCAACACTTTTTTATACAAAAAGTATGTCTGAGACAATAAAAACATCAAATGACTTAACAAAATTGGCTACAGAAAAGGAAAGAGAAGAAAAACTTATGCAAGATGTTCTCCTCTTGTTAGAAAATTTAATTGATAGAGAGGAAATTACAATTAAGTTGATCTTGAACTGTCTCTACGATGTAGGAGCAACTAATCTTATTAATCAAAAGATTCAGTTTCGCACTCTCAATAGAACTATGAAAGTAATTTCCAAAATGTCTAAACCAGCATTCAGGATGATTGCTTGGCAATGGTTTAAGAAGAATTGCCCTAACTTGATTGCTAATTGGCTGCGAAGTAAAATTGAGTTCAAAATAGTAGAAAATGTAACTGTAGAAATAGTCAGAGAAAATCAAGATGCCAATCTCAATTCTCTTTCCCCGACTCAATATCAAATTTACGAAGTGAAACATCTTCGTTCTCAGGTAAAATTGCTCACGGGTATTTTAGTTGGCGCAGTTACGGTGTTAGCTGGTAGCTTTGTTTGGGCAGGTTACTTGGTAGAGCGATCGCATATACAAGTAGTAGAAGAACTGCAAACTCAGGTCAAAACCTTAGAGGCTAACGTTAACAAGCGGTGACATTCTCCACTCTTTATGCCTCCGGCACGCTACGCGAACAGGTAATACAATTACACTTTAAGATTGATACAAATGAACAGACGGGGAGACGCTCCAGATGGGGAGACGCGGAGATTCATTTGCAGCTTTAATTAAGTGATTTGATACAAGTGTGGCTTTGGGATGGTTAACCTGAATTATCCCCAATAGACTTGTCATTCTCGCCCAAAATTTTTTGCTCTCCAACTAATTTAGGGCGCAGGATGTGGGTTAAATATTTCTAATATTTGTCGGCAAATCTGTTTGAGCTTTTCCCCAATTGCAGGAGAAGGAACAGACTCACCCACAAAACTCCATTGTTCTATTGTTGAAAGTCGCCAAACTTGACCACGATGGTCAAATCCCGATACTTCAATACCGATCGCTCGCTGGGATTGATTGATAGGATCTTGATAAAAACGGATTTGAATCAAAATACTGCGACTGCGCCAAGATTTGCTGATTCCCGGAAAGTGAAACCCGATGTCTATGGAATCTGGATCTACTAATTCCCTTGTTTCTGGGTCATTCTGCCAAGGTTTAAGATCCGATTTGGCATCAGGAAACTCCAATTTGAACAAGTTAACTACCGTGGCAATCTTGCTGGCGAGTTCAAGGTTTGTTGCCTGTTCAGATGCGTTCACGACAAAACACTCCTAATCTTGGGTCAGCTTGTGGGGGATATGAAAACAGAAAAATCGCCAGAAGGCTTATCTTATTAGTGTTTCAGCTTATCAATCCCTTGGAAATTTCGCAACTCTCAATCACCGAAACAGTGCTGAGTGCTGTTAGCTTTCTTCTCTACGAGACGCTGAGTCCTGCGGACACGCTGTTCGCGTTCGCGAACGGGGCGTTTAGCCCGTAACAAGTGCTGAGTAACAATTTATGGTGTGGTTAGGAAATTTTCTGCAAAAACCTTTGCTGACAGAACGATAAATCACACAAGCGATCTAAAATGACACTGTAAATCGGCAAACAAACAGCAAATTTATTGGGATTTATGGTGCCTCAACGCTCTATTTTTTCATTGATTCTAGTATTATTGGCAACTTTCCTAATCAGTTGTGGCGGACCTAGTGTCGCAGCTGCACCTCCCACTTATACATCGGCACAAGTGGCGAAAATCCAGGAATATGTTCCAGATATTCAGGTAGTGCGCGATCGCTCAGAAGAATTAAAAAGCCTGATTCAAAACGGTGAATGGATCAATGTAGGTAATTTTATCCACGGTCCAATCACAGAAGCTAGGCTGAATATGACTTATGTTATCCCCAACCTACTACCTCAAGACCAACCAAAAGCACGGCAGATCACCAGAGATTTATTGAGCCACTTGGTTAAAATTGACCAAGCTGCTACCGTCGGTAACACTAGTCTAGCTTTAAGTAACTACAAGGACACCATTGTAGATATTGATAAGTTCCTGCAACTGGTTCCAGAAAGCAGTAACTAAAAAGACGCGGGGACACGGGGACAGGGGGACACGGGGAAAGAGGGACAGGGGGACAGGGGGACACGGGGATCTGAGTCTCCCAGAAAAATCGAATATTTGGTAGCTTCCAATTGGTGGATCTTTTAAGCCCCCACTATATCGGAATCCCCCATCTCCCCATCTCCCCATCTTGAGCGTCTTGAGCGTCTCCCCATCTCCCCATCTTGAGCGTCTCCCCATCTCCCCATCTTGAGCGTCTTCTTCAGACTTTCTTAGCGTCTTCAGTCACAAAATGCTGGGGTGATGGGGTGATAGGGTTAAGGGAGAAACTCCTGACTCTTCACTCCTCACTCTTAACAAAAGTCATGAATGTAGTAATTATCGGTTGTGGTGTAGTTGGGGCGGCGATCGCCTACGAACTGAGCCAAGTTAAAGGTTTGAATATCACGGTTTTCGATAAAAACCCACCAGCACAAGGTTCTACCAGCGCTGCGCTTGGTGTACTGATGGGCGTAATCAGCCACAAAATCAAGGGTAAAGCTTGGCAAATGCGCCAATCAAGTATCCAACGTTATGAAACTTTGATTCCTGAACTAGAAGCTATTACAGGTCGCAAAATCCCTTATAACCGTCAGGGAATTGTGATGCTGTTATCGGAAGATGCAGAACACCCCTTGGAAAGTGGGGTAGAAGTCATGACAGAATGGGAACAATTACGAGAAGTTCGTAAATCTCAAGGTTGGCAGTTAGACGTTTGGGACAATAAACAACTCCAGAAATTCTGTCCGCAAATCAATCACCCCAAAATTATTGGTGCTGTCTATTCTCCTCAAGATCGGCAACTGAATCCCACGGCTTTAACTTTAGCTTTAGTGGATGCGGCTCAACGTAATGGGGTTAATTTTAAATTTGGTGTGAGTGTCCTAAGTAGCCCAACTCCATCATCTCAATTATTGCCGGCAGTTATTGAGCAACTTAAATCTATTGAAACTTCCGAGGGTAAAGTTACTGCTGACTGGTTTATAGTTGCTGCTGGCTTGGGTTCTACGCCACTGACTGCACAATTAAATCAAAAGGTGAATATCCGTCCGGTGCTAGGGCAGGCTTTATACCTCAGTGTAGGGCGGATTTTAGGCAATGCTGACTTTCAACCGGTGATTACTGGTAATGATGTCCATCTTGTACCTATGGGTAGTGGTGACTATTGGGTGGGTGCAACGGTGGAATTCCCCAATGATGGCGATGAGATACCTCCCAATAAAGAATTGCTAGAATTTGTGAAAGCACAAGCGATCGCATTTTGCCCAGATTTAGCCACAGCTAAAATTCTTCGCACTTGGTCGGGTTTACGTCCCCGTCCTGAAGGTAGACCCGCACCAGTAATTGATAAATTACCTGGTTTTAGTAATGTCCTCTTGGCAACTGGTCATTATCGCAATGGAGTTTTACTCGCACCGGCAACAGCTTTAGCCATTCGGGAAATGATATCTTCTTCGGATTCTCGATAAAAAATACTTTGTGCGTAACAGCAAGTCCTAGTTATGGGTCTATAGCAGGAGTCAGGAGTCAGGAGACGCTTCGCAGACCTTCGGTTCAGGAGTCAGGAGTAAAACCCTCTTGTAGTGAGAGTTTCATTATCAATTGATGTCCTAACCACCCTGTCCACGGCTATACTAAAAAACCGCTTTATCAGCGGTTAAGGATTTTTTGTTGAATATTTTTTTTAAGATAGTTCTTCCTTATCAAGATTGAGTATAGCAAATTCAGAGCCGGAAGTCAACATCCTCAACACTTAAAAATTGAAAAGTGAAAATTAAAAATTGAAGAGAGTTATGCTTACGGCTCTATGTTGGAATGGTTAACGACAAACTGCTGCTAAAGTGTTGGTGAAGTTGGGGTAAGAAATAGCCGCAGCTTCGGCGCGGTGAATGGTTGTGGTTCCGGTAGCATTGAGAGCAGCGATCGCTAAACTCATAGCTATACGATGATCTGTATGGCTATCTACGTCAGTTCCCACTAGGGGAGTACCACCAGTAATTTCCATCCCATCTGGTAATTCGGTAATTTTAGCGCCCATTTGATTAAGCTGTTGTGCCATCACGGTAATGCGATCGCTTTCTTTAACTCGCAATTCCGCTGCATCCCGAATAATGGTAGTACCTTCAGCAAATGCCGCCGCTACCGCCAAAATAGGAATTTCATCAATTAATCTGGGTATAATATCCCCAGCAATGGTGCAGCTTTTTAACTGACTAGAACGCACCCGCAAATCTGCAACCGGTTCCCCAGCTACTTCCCGCTGATTTTCCAGTTGAATATCTGCTCCCATCATTGACAAAGCTTCTAAAATCCCAGTGCGGGTAGGATTGACACCGACATTTTCCACAACCAAATCAGAACCGGGAACAATAGATCCAGCGACTAACCAAAAAGCCGCTGAACTGATATCACCAGGAACAACGACTTTTTGACCATAGAGTTTAGCATTCCCCGTCACCGTAACACTGTTGGTTTCTGGGTCTATAGTCAATTCTGCCCCAAAAGCTCTTAACATTCGCTCACTGTGATCCCGTGATAAAGCGGGTTCGGTGACAGTAGTTTTACCCTCGGTGTTTAAACCTGCAAGCAGAATACAGGATTTAACTTGAGCCGAAGCGATGGGAGAATGATAGTGAATGGGTTTGAGGGCTTGTCCTTGAATCGCTAAAGGTGCTAAAGAGTTACCTTTGCGTCCCCAGATTTCTGCGGCCATTTGTTGTAAAGGTTTGACAACACGGGACATGGGACGCGATCGCAAGGAATCATCACCTGTAACTGTAAAAAACCGCCCTGGGTGGGAAGCTAACAGCCCTAACATCAATCTGATGGTTGTACCAGAGTTACCCGCGTTTAACACATCCACAGGTTCTTGGAAATTCCCCAGTCCAATTCCTTTAACCCGCACAAATTCTGTATTTAATTCCGAAATTTCTGCACCTAGCAATCGAAAACAGCTAGCAGTGCTGCGGGGGTCTTCTCCTAACAGCAGTCCTTGAATTTGAGTTTCACCTTCAGCGATCGCACCCAACATTAAAGCCCGGTGAGAAATAGATTTATCCCCAGGAACCTGGAGCCGACCCTGTAGAGACAGTCCAGAGGGGGGTCGCTGAATAGTCAAGTTATGAGAACTGTTTTCTTGAGTTTCTAAAGTTATAACAGCAGCCGACATTAGGATACACTGGCTTCTAAATAGACTGAAAATCTTTTAGTGACTTTATTTGCTGTCACTTGGGACTTCCTGCCTAGTATCCTATCGCTTTTCGTTATCTAAAAACACTCCCTCTATTTTGAGGCGATATTCTCAGGGCTTGGAGAAAAATATTCCCAGACTCGCTTTTTGTAGAAAAAGCATCATTTTTTTGTGTTTACCTGGAGATATTAACTGTTTGCATCCGAATTTGTCTAGATTAATAAACCAGTAGATTCAGTTAATATTAAGCAGGTTTTAGCTTAAACAGCAGAAAAAGAATGCTGATTTTCTAGATCCCCTCGTGTTGATTTGATTTTATTCGCTCCTCACCCTTGTTGCTCCCATGCTCACCAATCACCGCAAACCCGTGTGCTTATCGGTTATTTCCACTGACCTACCAGTTTGGTCTGTGGTTGAAACTGCCGGAACGTTGTATCAAAAAGATACTGATCGCTTTCATTTACTATTGACAGCACCACCCTTAATTAGTTGTGAAGTTGGGAGTTCTCTGAATCCAGAAGATAGCCCTAGCCACAATCATCAAAGCCCTTATCCCCCCAGCAGTCCCAGAATTTTGTGGCTGGAGATTTCCCCTTATCGAGTAACTATGACTATGCAAGGAAATGGTCAAGTTAGTTACCGTCATTTCTGGGAAGAGGGAGTTTATGGCATTAGTCGTTATTGGTTACCAACTGAGTCATTACAACCTCACAAGCCTATACGTCTCCGCAATTTTACTAAAAGCTTGCACCTAGGCGGAAAAAGTTTACCAGAGCATTTGCGACTGGAGTATGAATTGTGGTCAGAAAAAGTCCAACTAGGACACTATATCCTCAATTTAGAAATTCACCATTGATCATCAACGCAGGTATTGGAGTTAGGTAAATCCGTACAATTAAAAGTAACTTAGGACTCTTCTTTGAGTTGGAAAATATACGAAAGGTGGGCAATGCCCACCCTACGAGACTTAAAATTTTATGGCTACGCCACGCAAGCTATCAAATATCATTTATGGTATCAAGTCCGGCTAATTGCTTATCAAAAAGCTCGACCCATCTGTGCATTAGCCCTAATGATAAGTATTTAACCGGACACAATATAAGTATGGCTACGCCACGCAAGCTATGAGCAATCAAAACGGATTCTTATAGATTGGCCAAAATACCAAAAATACCGTGTCCGGTCACTACTTCTAAGGCTATGAGAGATATAAACCCAATCATTGCTAAACGACCGTTGAGCAATTCTGCATAGGAGGTGAAACCAGTGCGATCGCCTTGTTCGTCTACATAAACCTTTGGCTCAATCGCAAAGTTGTTGAGTTTACCTTGGTCGTCAATAATAGCAGTATTTGTACGCATTGGTTTATCCTTTTTTTCCTTATGTTAAGAAGTGTAACATTAAAATTAATATTTGTAAACTTTTTTGGTAATGCGGCTGATTTTTAATCCTGATTGCCATTTAGTTGCTGATGTCTGCGTACACACCAACAGCCGCACCATTCAAGGTTGTCCGAAATGGCGGATTAGTCTATTAGACATAGGAGTGAAAATTAAATGTGCGTTTCTGGATAACGCATATTTCATTTCTGGAGATGTCTATGACAAGGATTCAAAAATCGGTGGTGACGTTTGGGGTGAGATAGACGAGTTCAGCTGGATCACGCGCTGTAATACTTCTCATCCATCATATCTATATAGAAGTTGCAAAAACAGCATACACTTTTTGTTGATTAACCTAACAAAAGGAGTGGGCTGTGACTAAGTTTTTATTCGTCACCGATTTAGATCATACCTTCGTAGGCGATGATCAGGCATTATTGGAGTTGAGCGATCGCTTGCAAAGACACCGTGAAAAACATGGGACAAAAATAGTCTACTCTACAGGTCGCTCTCCAACTCTATATCAAGAACTCCAACAGGAAAAAAATCTCTTTTCACCAGATGCTCTGGTTCTGTCTGTGGGTACAGAAATCTATTTAGATGGTAGCAACAATCCTGATCCACAATGGTCAAGTATCCTGTCTCAAGGGTGGGATAGCCAAAAAATCTTATCTATCACTGAGCAATTCCCAGAATTAGTGCTACAACCAGATACAGAACAACGTCCTTTCAAGGTCAGCTTTTTCCTGAAGGAAGAATTGTCAGGCATACTACCACAACTTGAGTCTGAGTTGCAAAAAACTAAATTAAATGTAAAGTTAATTTATAGTAGCGGAATAGACCTTGACATTTTACCCCTGACCAGCGATAAAGGTCAAGCAATGCAGTTTCTCCGTCAGAAGTGGAAATTTGCAGCCGAGCAGACTGTTGTTTGTGGCGATTCGGGTAATGATATTGCTTTATTCGCTGTAGGTAGGGAACGGGGAATCATTGTCGGAAATGCTCGTCCAGAGTTACTCCAATGGCATAATCAGAATCCTGCGGACTACCGTTACCTCGCACAAAACCGTTGTGCTGCTGGGATTATGGAAGGACTAACATATTTTGGTTTCCTAGAATGATTAGCTATCTCAAAGGTATTGTTGCTGGTGTGCAAACGGTTGGCTCTAATCGCGTCATGTTGACGTTAGAAGTAAATGGCATGGGTTACGATTTATATATTCCCCAACGTCTGGCTAACCAATTGACATCAACTGGGGATGTGGTACAAATTTTTACCCATTACCAGATTCGGGAAGAAGTACCTTTACTCTACGGTTTTTCTTCCCCTTCAGAACGGGATTTATTTCGTCATTTGCTCAGTGTTACCGGTATTGGTGCAGCTTTAGCGATCGCGCTGTTGGATACTTTAGAATTACCAGAGTTAGTCCAAGCCATTATTGCGGCTAACACTCAAATGTTAATTCAAGCTCCCGGTGTGGGCAAAAAAACCGCTGAACGCATTTGTTTAGAACTGAAAAGCAAACTGATTGAGTGGCGCAAATCAGCAGGCTTCTTCGTCGCTACAGGTGGGCCAGCACCAGGAATTTTAGAAGAAGTGCAAATGACTCTTTTTGCTTTGGGATATACTGCCCATGAAGTCAGTCATGCTCTGCACGTAGTCAGCGAAAATATTGGTTTACCCAAAGATGCCTATGTGGAAGATTGGATTAAACAAGCGATCGCACATCTGAGCAATACTGAAGCTGGGGTGTAGGAGTCAGAAGAGTTGTGAGTACCGAGTACCTAGTACCTAGTACCGAATGGTTTTAGCTTTGAATTTAGATTCTGTACCTCATTTATTTGCAATCTGCTGTAATACATCAAGTTCTGAGTAATGAATCATAATCCTTATGCTTGGATAGAGGAATCTCTGGCAACTATACATCAGGCTAACTGGTATCGTTCAGTACAGACAATTCACAGTCGTCCTGGTGCAACTGTGCTTTTATCTGGGCAAGAGGTGATTAATTTTGCCAGTAATGACTACTTGGGACTGGCAGGTGATGAACGCTTACAAACAGCCGCTATTGCTGCGATTCAAGAATTTGGAACTGGTAGCACAGGTTCTCGATTACTCAGTGGACATAGAGAATTACACAGAGATTTAGAACAAGGGATAGCATCTACTAAACAAACAGAAGAAGCAGTAGTATTTAGTTCTGGTTATTTAGCTAATATAGGTACAATTACAGCCTTAGTCGGTAAACGAGATTTAATCTTATCTGATCAATATAATCATTCCAGTTTAAAAAGTGGGGCAGTTCTCAGCGGGGCTACTATTGTTGAATATCCGCATAATAGTACTGCATTACTAGTGAAAACCTTACAAGAACAACGCCACAACTACAGACGCTGTTTACTTATTACAGATAGCGTCTTCAGCATGGACGGTGATTTATGTCCCTTACCTGAATTACTGGATTTAGCTGAAGAATTTAATTGTATGCTCTTATTAGATGAGGCGCACGCTACTGGAGTCATGGGAAAGACAGGCGCTGGCTGTGTAGAACATTTCGGCTGTACAGGTAGAGAATTAATTCAAATTGGGACTTTAAGTAAAGCTTTGGGTAGTTTAGGGGGATATGTAGCCGCAAGTAACGCCCTCATTGACTTTTTGCGAAATCGCGCCCCCAGTTGGATTTACACCACTGCGCTTTCACCAGCAGACACAGCAGCAGCTTTAGCCGCAATTAAGATAGTACAACAAGAACCCCAACGCCGTCAGCAATTGTGGCGGAATGTTGATTATTTGAAACAATTAATCAAAGAGTATTTACCTAATTTACAATTATTACCTACAGAATCTGCAATATTATGTTTTCAATTATCTGATGCAGCGACAGCGTTAAAAGCGGGAAAGCAATTAAGAGAAGCGGGTATTTTTGCACCTGCAATTCGTCCTCCTACAGTCCCCACAAGTCGGATTAGAATATCAGTCATGGCGACACATGAAAAAGAGCATATTGAGAAATTGGTGGAAGTTTTGAAATCAATGCAACTATAGCCAGACGCGGGGAAGTGGAGATGTGGAGGTGGGCAGGGCTGTTTCATTCGCTGGTGTTGGAGATTTGTCAAGAGGATAATCTCACGCAAAGGCGCAAAGACGCAAAGAAAAATTATGTATTTTGGGCTGAAGACGCAAAAATTTTTCACTAACATTCTTTAATTTGCATAATTAGGGCGGGCAGGACTTGTACTGAGCTTGTCGAAGTATGCCCACCCCACAAGAGTTTTAGTTCTAGGCAATATGCAAGTTATAGCAGGAGGCAGGAGGCAGAGGGCAGGAGGCAGGAGGGAAAGCCTTATTATATCTAAGTTTCAAGGATTAATAATGTGCTAATTATCCTGGCTACAGCTATAAATTTCCAACAGCTTATCATGTTCGCTTAATTACTTATCAAAAAAGCTCACCGTGTCTCCGCGTCACCGCGTCAGCCTTAATGATAAGTCTTTAACCAAACACGATATTACTTAGGCTTTAGGCTTGAAAGTCGAAGCAACGTGCAGTTCTTTTAATTGTTTTGCATCTACACTGGAAGGTGCATCTGTTAACAAACAACGTGCTTGTTGTGTTTTTGGAAAAGCAATGACATCACGAATTGATTCTTCTCCAGATAACAACATTACCAAACGGTCTACACCGTAAGCAATGCCACCATGAGGAGGAGTTCCATATTCAAAAGCTTCTAACAAAAAGCCAAATTTACTTTGTGCTTCTTCTGGTGATAAACCAATCGCTTCAAACACCTGTTCTTGAATTTCGCGTTGATAAATCCGCAGACTTCCACCACCTATTTCAAAACCATTAAACACCAAATCATAGGCTTGAGCGCGGGCAGTTTTTAAGTCGTGCAAATCGTCAGGATGAGGTGCTGTGAAGGGGTGGTGTAATGCTTCCAGACGTTTTTCATCAGCATTCCACTCAAACATGGGGAAATCTGTAATCCAGAGTAAATTGAGTTTATCTGCTGGAATTAAATTAAATTCCCTGGCTGCAAATTGGCGGAGTCTGTCTAAAGTTTTGTTTACAGTTGCGGTATCAGCTGCTGCAAATAATAACAAATGACCGGCTTTTGCACCTGTGCGGGTTAAGATTTCCTGCTTTTGTTCGGGTGTGAGGTTATCTTTAATTGCACCGATAGTGTCAATTTCGCCATTTTCCCGAACGCGGATATATGCTAAACCTTTTGCACCGGCTTCTGCTGCTTCTTTAAAGATGTCGCCACCTGGTTTGATGCGAACATTAGAAATTGCGTCATTACCGTTAGGAATGGGGAGGATTTTGACGATACCACCGTTAGCAATAGCTTCTCGAAAAACTTTAAAACCAGAATCTTTTAAGACATCAGAAACATCAACTAATTCCAAACCGTAGCGGGTGTCTGGTTTATCGCTTCCATACTTATTCATCGCATCAGCGTAGGTGAGACGAGGGAAAGGATGAGGTAAATCGATGCCTTTAACGGTTTTGAAAATATGACAAACTAACTTTTCGTTGAGTTCAATAATTTCATTTTCAGACATGAAACTCATTTCCATGTCTAATTGTGTAAATTCTGGTTGTCTATCGGCGCGTAAATCTTCATCCCGGAAACATCGCGCAATTTGATAGTATCTATCCATACCGGATACCATCAATAATTGTTTAAATAGTTGCGGTGATTGGGGTAAAGCAAACCACTCATTGGGATTAACGCGACTGGGTAGGATGTAATCTCTTGCACCTTCGGGGGTGGAACGGGTGAGAATGGGGGTTTCGACTTCGATAAAACCTTCTAAATCTTCCAAGTAGCGTCGCATAGCTTTGATGACTTGGTGACGCAATTGCATATTTTGCGCCATGCGATCGCGTCGCAAGTCCAAATAACGATATTTTAACCGCAATTCTTCCCGGACTGGATCGTTGTTACCACTAGCAACTTGGAAAGGTAGTTGCTTGCGAATGGAGTTCAGTAATTCAATTTTATCGGCGTAGATTTCGACTTCGCCGGTGGGGATGCGGGGATTTAGGGATTCTGGGGGACGTTGGGTGACTCTGCCAGTGATAGCGACAACATATTCATTGCGTAGGGTGTTAGCCTCAGAGTAAGAATCGGGAGTACGTTGAGGATCACTGACAATTTGGACTAGCCCAGAGCGATCGCGCAAATCTAAAAATGTCACTCCTCCATGATCGCGGTAACGGTCTACCCAACCGTATAAAGTAACAGTTTCTCCAATATCTTCTTTTCGGAGTTCTCCGCAATAGTGAGTTCGCATAGTAATTAGTTCTTTTTTTCCGGGCTAGATTGGCTAGTAAATGTCAAAGCTTTCCCATTATCCAGCATCAATACTAATTCTAGTAGTTTTAGTCCCAGAAAAATCAGCCAATCTGGCAAACTGAATCTTTGGCAGTCGTTCTCTCGGAAATTTCATGTTTTTATATTTACCAATGCATACTTAGGAAGCTTGCCCACGCAGGTTAATAGACATCTCCATAAAAATCTTCATCTAATAACTGTTCTAAAGTAAAAGGAAAATCGAGGGGATATTCTGATTCATCAGGTTTTCTCATTCCTAATTTAGCATTTTTACTTTCTTTAATTGCCAGTTTGCGAGCATCAGCATAAGCAGGAGAAATAACTTCATGAAGATAATTTTTAAAAGAAGGATTTTCTTCTAAATCTTTTTTGACTCGAAAGCGATGTTCTGTCACAGAACTATACCAACTGCCTTTCATCATTTCTGGAGCATCAGCTTGAACGGTCAACTTGAGTAAATGAGCAATCAAGATTGTTAAATTACTCAAAAATGATCGTTTCTCTGATTTACCCATATCTTCTAATTCTAAAAGCAAATGTTCCCAATCAACATCATGAAAATGTTGTTCTTTGATTTGTTCAATAATCGTTTCTCGCCAAAGATTAAAATCTTGTTCATAGAGTTGATTATTCATATAATAATCCCAGGAAATTAGACTCTTATTTTAATTTATAGCAGGAGTCAGGAGTCAGGAGTCAGGAGGAGGCAGTGCGGTGGACGGGTTCCCCGGCATAAAGCAACTGCCGTTCAGGAGTAAAACCCTCTTGTGATGTCCTAACCACCCTGTCCACGGCTATATTTTAAAAATATTTGCCTACGAGTACCAAAAGCCGAATTTAACAAAATTTTGCCATAATCAGGAATAATGCCCAGCAAATATGTATAGAATCTAAGCAATAAACTCTTGTTGACGCGATTATGCCGCCAGACTACTCCGGTAAAAATCTCCGAGGGCGCTCTTTTAAAGGTCAAAACCTGACAGGATTTTGCTAGACCAGGTAATACTGGCAAGGTGCAGAACCAAAATGAAGACACTGAATTATCTATCCAGAGTATTGAAAATAAAGGTGATGGCGTAGTTGTTGTTAAGGTGAATGCACCTGAAGGTGCTGATAAAGAAAAGATTCACAGTGACTTTACTCAAAATTATCAATTAGCATTAGCAGCAGTAGAAGAAAAATATAAATCACTTTTACAAGCAAAAAATGAGGAAATAATTTTCCATCGTCAACAAAGTGGAAAAATTCCAGAAATGATTATGTCATTAGCCAATAAACCTATTAATGTTCAAATTGATAACAAAGTGGAGAATAAAAATATGACTAACAGTAATGATTCCAGTCGTAAAGTTGAAATTGGTAGTGTTGGTAGAGATTTTAATGCTAGTGGACAAGCTTTAAATTTAGGTGAAATTAGCGGTACAGTAACAAATACTATTAATGAATTACCACCTGCACCCGAACCTGAGAAACCGGGAATTAAGGAAATTTTGACACAACTGCAAACAGCAATTGAAGCTGATTCTGATTTAACACCAAAAGATAAAGAAAAGGCACTCAAGCAAGTCAAAGCTTTAGCAGAAGCAGCACAAAATCCTCAAGAAAAACAAGATTTAGCAGATACAGCAATTACAATGTTAAAGGGTATTCTCATGAGTGTACCCACATTGCTTGAAGAATGTAGTAAGCTGTTCCCGCTAATTTCTGGTTTTCTGGGTTTAGGTTAAAAATGCCGTTAAGATGGGAGGTAGAACCTCCCGGAAGGCATTCCCAGTCGGAGACTGGGAACGAGGAACTGGGAACTTGGCTAATTAATCCTCAAGATAAACAAGTAGAAATTTATCGCCAAAATCAAGAAGTAGAAGTTTTACAATCTCCGACAAGTTTATCTGGAGAAGATGTATTACCCGGTTTGGTTTTAGATTTACAACCAATTTTTTGATGAGGGATACAGTCATCCTATATCCCTACATATTGTGATTATTTATCTTGAGAACGAGGGGCGTTAAAGGCTTCCCAGGCGGCTTTTGCGGCATTTTGGAAGCGATCGCTAAAATCTGCGATATCTTTAGACATTAAGTACCAATTTCTTTCCAATTCTTCTTGAATTCTCGCCCAAGAATATTCTAAGCGCTCACGTTCAATGAGTTTGTCTCTTTCAATTACTTCCCGTGCTTGACGCACAGCATTTAAATAGGTTTCACGGGTGAGAGTACCAGCAGATTCAGCTTCAGCTTGGGCGCGTTTTTTAATCGCTTCCAATAGTGCTGTAGTTTCCTGCTTAACTTCATCTGTGTGTCCGTTTTCCCTGGCGTTTTCCCTGGTTTGAAGACTAATTTCTACGATTTCTATAGATTCGATGTTGTTAGTAGTCATGGTTGCCACATCCTGTTGGTAAAGTTTACTTGCGGATGAACATTGCACCTATAATGATCATAATTTGGTCATTAGTTAATTGGGGATTTGCCAAGATACTTATGACCAAAGACAGATTATCAACGACTAATAAGTTGGCCTTCTAATTGAAGCAAAGCTGCTACACGCGCTTCAGTCGCTGGGTGACTAGAGAAAAGATTCCCCAAAAACTGCCCAGAAATGGGATTTATAATTAATAATGGTTCAAAAGCTGGATTAGCATTCAAAGGCATTTGTTTGGCTATAGATTCTAACCGTTGCAAAGCCCTAGCTAAAGCGCGGGGATTACCTGTTAATTTAGCAGCACCAGCATCAGCAGAAAATTCTCTGGTGCGGGAAATTGCCAACTGAATAATTGTCGCCGCTATCGGTGCAAGCATGACTGTTGCCAGCACTCCCAAAGGATTTCCGCCTCTTTCATTATCCCGTGAACCGCCACCAAACCAAAGGCTATAACTCAACATTTGTGCAAGGAAAGAAATCGCACCGGCGACAGTTGCAGCAACGGCTTGAGTTAAGGTATCACGATTAATAATGTGGGTGAGTTCGTGAGCAATCACACCTTCTAATTCCTCCTCTGGGAGGATGTTTAAAATCCCTTCAGTGACAGCTACAGCAGCGTGTTCTGGATCTCTTCCTGTGGCGAAAGCGTTGGCAGTTTGTCCAGGAACAATGTAAACTCCTGGCATGGGGATATTAGCACGGGCTGATAGTCTTTCTACCATGCGATAAAGTCCCGGTGCTTGGGCTTCGCTAACAGGTTGGGCATGATAAACTGCTAAGGCAATTTTATCAGATTGATACCAAGAAAACAGGTTAGTAACTGCTGCTAACCCAATGCCTATGATCAACCCACCTGTACCACCAATCACCCAATAACTAATTGCAATTAATAAGCCACTTAATGCTGCCAGCAAAGCCGTAGTTTTCAGTTGATTTCCCATATTGATAACTCTCCTACTTATGCTGTGTTAATTTGTTTAACTTTTTCTGGACAACAGCATCTTTTTAGCCACTCCTTGATTGTATCGAGTTCAACTTTGAGGTACAGTGATGAAAACCTGTTATTGGAGTACGGTTTTCCCGCTGATAATTGGAAAATATCAGCGAATTAGGCATATAAAACTTAAAGAGTGCCTCTTTTATAAATTTGGATAACCAAAGACAAAATGATGTAGTGTAGATAAAGCTATTAACGGCGATGGAACTCGCCAAAACCGCCCTTTAAAAGGCTGATAGTTCCTACTTTTCCGACTTGCTGCGGGAGAGTAGGCTATGGCTAAAACCTAACTCCCCTGTAGAAAGTATCTGTCTACAAATCGCACTTTCAGGAGTTAGGAATGTTATTGAGTATCATTTGGATTTTATTGATGGGCTTCTTTGTGGGACAAATTGCCCGTCGGTTAGGCGCTCCACCTTTAATTGGGATGATTTTGGTGGGGATTTTGCTTGGTTCTCAAGTAGGGAATGTTATCAGCGCAGATGTGTTAAATGCTGCCGATGAGTTAAGAACTTTGGCGGTGATGATTATTTTGATGAAGGCGGGATTAGGGCTAGATAGAGAAAAACTGGCTCAACAGGGAACTGTGGCGCTGCGTTTGGGATTTTTGCCGGCGACTACGGAAGCGATCGCTATTTGCCTTGCTTCTATGGTAATTTTTCAGTTAGACTTTCCCACCGGCTTGCTGTTAGGCTGTGTAATTGGCGCTGAATCTCCCGCTGTGATTGTACCGGGAATGCTGAGACTTAAAAGTTTAGGTTGGGGTGTAACCAAAGGTATACCCGATGCAATTTTAACTGGTAGCGCTTTATCTGATGTGCTGCTATTGCTAGTCTTCAGCCTCTTGCTGAGTTTCTTGGGTAAAGGAGGAGTTGAGCAAATTACTCTTTTTGGCGGATTCACTTTAACAGCTTTGCAACTGCTGCCGTTACAAATTATCATGCAGATATGCTTGGGGCTGTTGTTTGGTTATTTAGCCGCGCGGTTGCTGGTTTCACTCTTAACCAAACAAAACTGGACACAAAATGCCGTTCAAGATACGATTATCGCCGCTGGGTTAGCTTTATTTCTGGTAATTGTCGCTCATGGGTTACCGTTTTTTTCTGGTTATTTAGCGACAATGGCTTTAGGATTTTTCTTAATTGAGTTAGATGCACCCTTAGCTAGAAGATTGCGAAACGGGTTTGATAGCTTATGGATAGTAGCGGAGATTTTCCTGTTTGTCTTGTTGGGTGCAAGTATTCAACTGCAAGTATTATCTAAGATTTTGTTACCCGGTATTTTAATTCTGGCCATTGGTTTATTTATCGGGCGCACGGTAGGCTGGTATCTCTCGACTTTAGGTAGTAATTGGAATTGGCGCGAAAGACTGTTTTTGCTACCGGGAAACTCCGCAAAAGCCACAGTGCAAGCGGCGATTGGGGCGATTCCCCTAGCCCAAGGTATAGCGGGAGGAGAGATCATTTTAGCGATCGCTGCCCTTTCGATTATAACCACTGCACCTTTAGGCGCTTGGGCAACTATGGCTTTTGCACCCAAATTATTAACCAGGGGAGAAGTAGATCCCACAAAGGTGACAGTGGCTACCCATACTCTGTTACTAGCAGCGGTGGATACCTCAGATTTAGCGCCAGAAGTCTTGACAAAGGTAGCAGATTTAGCCCGTCGCAGTCATGGAGATGCGATCGTTTTACACGTAGTTAACACCGCAAACGAGCCAGCTATTCAACAATTACAGCAACAAACTAAAAAGCTGCTATCAGATATTAAATATGAGTTTTTAACCGTTACCGGCGCAGTTCCCGAAGAAATTATTCGCATCGCCCAAGAGTATCATGTTACTGCAATTGTCATGGGAAAACGCGGACATCGACCTTGGGAACAAGTGCTGATTGGTTCAGTATCACAAGCAGTATTAGAAGCAAGTCCCATACCTGTAATCTTGCTAGAAAACCGTGATACCAATTCTATGTGAGACTGCGCTTTATTGACGTAGGGGCAATTCATGAATTGCCCCTACAGCGCATTGGTTTGAGTAAGTATTTTTCTGTGCATTTGCAAGAAGGGCGGACTGTGGCTACTTATAAACGGGTAAAAGCTGAACAATCTGATGATATTCAAAGCTAAATAAATTTATTCGATAATGCTTAATTGATTATAACAAGTCTTTTAAATTTATCCTGATTTCTGTTTCTAAATCATTATCTTGATTACAAAAACACTGAACTCTGATTTTATCTTGTCCTCTTAAAATTGTCCGACAAGTTAATATACCTAATTTCCTATAAGTTTGTAAAATTGAATATAGTTGGCTATCATTCTCACCTTCGGACTTCCTTTTTTCAGAGAATGTTTTATAAAATAAAATTCCTTTAAAATCTAGATATATTTCTTCTTCTTGATAACCTTGCTTGAGATTTAAGTGATTATTGAGAACGAGTAACATACATACTCTCGACATTGCAGAACTAAACTTTTCTTCAATTTTATCTAATTCTTTGTTGTCTATGCTAGATTTTAATTCAATTAAAATAATATTTAACCTATAACTACTTTCATACTTTTGTAAAACTAAAATAGCGCATTCCGTAGTTTTGCTGCTAGTTGAGATACCGGGTATATCTTTTTCTAAGTTAATTTTCCAAATTCTTTCTACTTGGGACTTCTCGTCAACATAGTTTAATTCCTGAATAGATACCTTTTTCAATTTTGCATTAGCATTTTTTTCAGTAATTTCAATATTCTCATTTTCAGTCACAGGAATTTCAATAATAAATTCTTGTTGAAATAAAGCTTTGTGTAATTCATCTCTGAGTAAAGGAACATTTATATTGTTGGGATTATTTAAAAAATACTTATTTTGCTGGCTTTTACTCATCTTCAACCTCATCTTCCTGACGGTAAATATAATCTGTCAGAATGCGAAGCGATTTATCTAAATTATTTTCAACTTCTCTAAAGTTTCTAAAATAGATTCCATAATCACTGCTTTCATAGTCAATAATTTTATCACCTGTGAAGAAATAAACACCCACCTTTTCTTTTGCTATAGATACAAATGAATCAACATATTTTAATTGATTATCTTCAATAATTTTTTCTACATTAACACCATGTTGATTTTTCAGAACATCCAGATATATATAGTTATTAATAGCATTGGCTAAAATTGAACTATGGGTTGTGATTAATACTTTATTTCCTGTTTGACTTTGAATAAACTGTATTAATATATTTAGTAATTTAATTTGATTCTCAGGATGTAAATTCACCTCCGGTTCATCTATCATTAAAAAATTATCTTTTTCTGATGCCCAATCTCTTAAATATAAATAGAGAAGTGTTAATTGATTGACAGATGAAGAAGCTAAATGCATAGGCAAAGGTTCATCAATAGCATCAATTTTAAAATAAAATTCTATCAGACTAATTCCTTTCATACTAATAGGTTTTATTTCCCCTCCAATAATCTCTTGTAACTGTTGAACAAGATTGATATAATGTTCTTCAACGCTTTCTTCAATATTTAGAGAAAAAAGTTTTTCAAAAACCTGATTCATCGGTTCTGTATATTTTCTTTTAAAAACATCTAATTCTTCAACATCTGATAATTCAATTTTACCTTTTTTCCGACGATTTTCCAGTAAATCTACAAGTTTTTTGATATCTTGTTCACGTTGCTTTCTATCAATCTCATAAATATAACGATAGAATGTAGGAAAGAAAATTCGACTAGCAGGTAAGAAAAAAGTTTCATGCTGATGTTTCAACATTGTTCTAATGATTGTCGAAATTAGCAGAAATTTCTTTTCATCCAGTAAATCTCGGTCTAAATATTTTTTAGGAATTATTTCTTTAATAGTTTCTGGTAATTGTTTTTCTTCAAATCTATATATTAAATGACCTTGATCTTTCTTAACTTCTATATACTCTAATGTATCCTCTTCATCATGTGCTATTTTGACAACTACTTGAACTGGTTGCTCCTTTAATTCAGATATTTCATAATCAAAATTAATCTCAACATTATTTAATATTTTTGACTGGTTACCTGTATTAAATATCTCTTTTTTCGTTTCTTTTTGCAAAAACAAACTATATCTATCCAAAATTTGTCCCAGTAATTCAGAAGTCACTTCTACATAGTTGACATTTTCAAGAAATTGATTATCAATAATATCTAAATTATTACGTGCAAATTTATGAATTATCTCTTGATTAAAAATTGCCCATAATAATTGAGCTACATAACTTTTGCCACTGTTATTGCGTCCAACAAACACAAAAAAATCTTTAGACAAATCAATGGCTTGAGTATTATTTTTAATAGAACCTAAATTTTTGATGATCAATTTCATATAAATTTGCCTCTAAATTAGTTTACTGATAAATCAAGTCTAACAAAAACTAGGGTGGGCATTGCCCACCACAAACTACTCAACCTAAACCTTAAATTTCTCAGTGATCCGTTTCATTGCTTCTTCGACATTTTCCCGACTATTAAATGCGGAAATGCGGAAATAACCTTCACCCGCAGCACCAAAACCAGAACCAGGAGTTCCCACAACATTTACAGTTTCTAGTAGCTTATCGAAAAATTCCCAACTGGATAAACCATGAGGAGTTTTCACCCAAACGTAAGGTGCATTCACACCACCATAAACTGATAAACCGGCGGCTGTTAATTGCTCCCGAATGATTTTGGCATTTTCTAAATAGAAGCTTACCAAAGCTTTAATTTGTGCTTGTCCTTCTTCAGAATAAACCGCTTCCGCACCTCGTTGGACAATGTAAGAAACGCCATTAAATTTGGTAGACTGGCGGCGGTTCCACAACTTCCACAATTCCACATTTGAACCATCAGCGGCTTTAGCTGTGAGTGTTTTGGGAACGACGGTTAAAGCGCAACGTGTGCCGGTAAAGCCTGCATTTTTAGAAAAGGAACGAAACTCAATTGCACAATCTCTTGCACCTTCAATCTCGTAAATCGAGTGGGGAAGGGAAGAATCGGTGATATAAGCTTCGTAAGCAGCGTCAAAAAAGATGATTGAACCGTTTGTTTTTGCGTAATCTACCCAAGCTTTTAGGTGTTCTTTGGTGGCGGTAGCGCCGGTGGGGTTATTGGGGAAGCAGAGATAAATTAAATCAACTTTTTGAGAAGGAATCTGTGCGGTAAAGTTGTTTTCAGCGGTGACAGGGAGATAAACTAAACCGTCAAATTCGCCTTTATCGTTGGCGTTCCCGGTGTTTCCCGCCATGACGTTAGTATCGACATACACGGGGTAAACTGGGTCAGTTACGGCTATGGTGTTATCATGACCAAAAATATCGAGAATATTGCCGTTATCGCACTTGGAACCGTCGGAAATGAAGATTTCATCAGCTTCTATTGCTGCTCCCCTGGCTTGGAAATCATGGGCGGCGATTTTCTCCCGTAACCAAGCATAACCTTGTTCTGGGCCATAGCCTTTGAAAGTTGTGCGATCGCCCATATCTTCCACAGCTTTAATCATAGCTGTGCGGCAAGCGTCTGGTAAAGGTTCGGTGACATCACCAATCCCCAAGCGGATGATTTTAGCATCAGGATTGGCTTGTGCAAAGGCATTTACCCGGCGACCAATTTCCGGAAATAGATAACCGGCTTTTAGCTTCAGGTAGTTGTCGTTAATAGTTGCCATATTAGATATTGAAAAAACGCACGTTTATCAGCTTATATCATGTTCACTTAATTACTTATCAAAAAAACTCAAACTATCAGTCCTAATTGTAAGTTTTTAGAACTTACGCAAGACTAAGGGAAAAAACGAACCGCGTATCCCTTACGGAACCGTCAGGAAAGACGCAAAGGACACAAAGAAAAGGGGAGCATCCCAAATATGTGTAAGTTTATTTTTTATCTGAGCTTCCAACTGAATACAAAGCATGAAATAAACGAACCGCGAAGACGCGTTCGCGGTAGCGTTGCGTAGCAAAGAGCGCGAAGGTAAGAGGTTTAACAGGTTTTTTGGGTTAGTTGCGTATATTTTTGCAAAATTGGGATGCTCCCAAAAAAAGAGGGTTTGAGAGATATTTTGCGTAAGTCCTGGTTTTTAACCGAACACGATATTAAACCTTACCAACATCTACCCCTTCGGAATATGTTTAATTTTGAATTGGTATTACTTAGGCATCCCCAGCAATGGGAAAAGCAAAATCTGAAAACAGGCTATAACTATTATTGTCGCCGCTAGTTTCTTGATCGAGAACTTCGATAACTTTGTTATATATATCTTCAGCTTGTTGGGGAGAATCAGCAATACTGGTTAATCCCAACTTGCCGAATTGGGAAAGGCAACCCATCAGATGAAATACTGTACCTGTCTCGGTTCCGCTATCAAAATGTAATCTGTGATAAGCGATGATATCCATTAAATCGTTGGGTAATAATCCCCGATAACTGTCTTTTTGTAAGTTGTCTGTAGCAATGTAATATTTAGCTCGTCCTTGCTGGCTATAAAATAAGCCAGTGGATAGATCATAGTTGCCATTAGTTAATAATTTCAAAGTCATAAAAGGGTGAGTTGTGCCACCTTTGCGGAGGTTAATTTCAATTGCTTGAATATCCCACTTACCATTACCTTGATCAACTGTGACAAAATCAACACCAAATCTTTCTAATGTGCCTTTTTGTGCCAGTTGTTTGCCAACTTTTAAGCCTAATTCTTGCAATTGTAATCGATAGCTGGCATCTGCGGGAAAGCGACAACCTAGATAAATTTGTCCGTCTGGGCCACCGAGAATTTGGTCATGGGTGGAGAGGATTTCTACTTCTCCATCTGGTGTAATGCGTCCTTGCACACTGGGAGAACGCTTGATTTCTCCTTCTACAAATGCTTCAACTATTGCACCTAACTCTGGGATACGTTGAGAGAAATTTGCCCAAGTTTCTTTTGCGGCTTGGAAGCGCATAGTTGAAAAGCGCTCGCTAATTGCTGCTACTCTTTCACCATGAGAACCTTGACCGGGTGCAACATCTATCAATGGACGGAGATCCAATAGTGCATTTCCTTCCCCAGAAATCCCCTCATTCAGCTTAACTACCATCCGTTTTAATGTCGGTTGACGTTCCCATAAATCAGCCGCTGCTATGGCTAAATCTGGGGAATTGCAAATTAATTCGCTACCATCTGGATGAGGAACATCGCTTTGTCCAAAAATTTGCCGACTACCACTTTTTGTCCCCCAAATCTGCAAATCTGGTGCAGCCGCATAAAGGGGTACACCTAATTGCAGTGATAATTCAGCTTCCCAAAATGTGGAATTGTAACAAGTCATAAAAGCTTTATCTAAACGTAAAGCTTGGCGAATTCGTTCTATTAAGCGAGGACGTTCTAAAATCTTTTGACTTAGAGGTTTCAGGGAAGAATCATACGTTGAAAGTAGTAATAAGCGATTACGAGCATGGGAAAATGGGATTCCTGGCAGGAGTTGTAGATAGTAATCGATAATACTGGGATGTAGGGGAATAGAGGTAATATAAATTAACCGCGTGCGGGGGTTTCGTAAGCGGATTAGAGAAAATAGCAATCTTTCTTCATAATGTTCACAACCTTCCACCTTTTGCAGTTCCCGTTGGTCGATGCTTAAAGAGGGGATAATTAAGATATCCGCTTCGCTGTTGTCAAATAGCTCGCTTGTTTTCCAGCGATCGCGTAAAGTTAATTGTAAATTGCGAAACTTATCAACCTGCTCTAACTCAGAAATATTTATTGTTACCATAACCCATACCCTGACTAGATCCCAATTCTGACTCATTATCTCAGGTATATCCTAAGGAAGAGTTGAGATGCTAATTTGGAGTGTATCTTTTTGTAAATTAATCAAACAAGCCCAGATTAGGCTCTGGGCTGTCAGGTATTTCATCAGCTATTTAAACTATTACCAAAATCTTACCAAAACTGAGGTTTTTACTCTCAAATTCCCAATTTAAATTCTGCCTAATTACTTATACAAAATACATGATTTATTTTTCAGAAAATCTACACCTTAAGAGTGAGAAAAATTAGTATTTAATTATTGCTGGCGAACGATAAACTTTCATGTGATTTCAAATATATTAAAAGTAGATTTTAGAGTAAATATGCCATTCCTCTAAAGTTGTGTACTTGTTTTCAGGAATTTGATGAAAATCGAGTGTGTACGTGTGAGGTTAGAGATTAAATATTCATGCATTCATGCACAATTTCCACAAATTAATACCTTTAGCAAATATCTGAAATCAAAAAGTCTGAATTTGCAAAGGAGTGGAAGTGAAAGCAAAACGTAGACCTTGGGTTGATTTTTCGATCCAAGGTTGATTTTTACTGATTAGTATGTGAGTTCTCAACAACCAAATTAGGGTTAAATAATTATGCCAAAAGAAAAGAAATTACAACCGCCACAAACACAGAAAGCACCTGGTATTGAATCAGAAATGAAACCCAAACCTAAAGCTGAGGATGAAGGATATCGGGGTAGTGGAAAATTAGAAAATAAAATCGCTTTAATTACCGGTGGGGACAGTGGTATTGGTCGTGCTGTTGCTATTGCCTTTGCTAAAGAAGGCGCAGATGTAGCGATAGTTTATCTAAACGAACATGAAGACGCTAAGGAAACAAAAAATTTAGTCGAAAAACATGGACGTAAGGCAGTAGCAATTGCAGGCGATATTGCTGAAGAGAGTTTTTGCCAGCAGGCTGTACAACAAACGGTAGATGAGTTTGGTAAACTTGATATTCTTGTCAATAATGCTGCTGAACAACACCCTCAAGATAGCATTGAAGATATCACTAAAGAGCAGTTAGAACGAACTTTTCAGACTAATATTTTCTCGATGTTTTTCCTAACTAAAGCGGCAATCAAGCATTTACAAACAGGCAGTTCTATCATTAATACAACTTCGGTAACTGCTTACAAAGGCAATGCACAGTTATTAGATTATTCTTCTACGAAAGGTGCAATTGTGGCGTTTACACGTTCCCTATCAGCGAATTTAGTATCCAAGGGAATTCGTGTCAATGCTGTAGCACCGGGTCCGATTTGGACACCTTTAATTACCTCAACCTTCCCCGAAGAAAAAGTAGCCAGATTTGGCAAGCAAGTACCAATGCAAAGAGCCGGACAACCCGAAGAAATAGCGCCAAGTTTTGTATTTTTAGCTGCTGATGACGCTTCTTATATGTCTGGTCAAGTTTTACATCCCAACGGTGGAGATATAGTCAACGGATGATTTTCATCATATGGACATAATAATGATTTTCATCATATGGACATAATATAGAAGAGAAGGGGAAAATTTATATTTTTATCCCCATCTCTTTAACGATCTATTTAATTAGAGGGATGAATCCATCTTCAATGCCTGTTATTTTATCAATGTAAATAGTTATATGTAATAACTACGTCTATGGTATCCTTAACACCATTGCATGGTACAGAACTCGTAGATTGTGCTAGAGCCAATGCCAATCTGGGAATAGAAACTGCGGCTTATCAATGTGGCTATGGCGATAATCTGAAAACATTTGCTCAAGAACTACGTCAAGCTTGTGAGAAAATGAATTTAAAAGTTAAAGAACTCAATGAACTGATTACCGACCAAGACATGATCTTAAAATTGGGTACTGGGGAAATTATTGCTCCTGATACAGCTTCAGAACTTTAAAAATTAAAAATTGAAAATTAAAAATTGAAGACAGTTGGAGTCGGGGACACTTACCCCAACTCAACTGAGACTACGTGTATACATAGGGGTATTAAACCCTTGAATTTACGATAAATATTTGCAATTTGCGTAAAAATACCCCAATCAAGAAAATTTGGGTAAAAATCCTAAGATTTTTTTAGTATTTGGTGTCAGTAGTGTGCGTCGATAAGTATCCGCTGCTTTTTTAATCGCTTCGGCTTGAGTTGGGTAAGGATGAATCACACTACTGAGTTTGCTAAGACCGATTTTATTGACCATGGCGGTGGTTATTTCCGAAATCATTTCACCCGCATGACTAGCGACAATAGTTGCACCGAGAATTTGATCTGAACCCGTTTTGTGATGGATTTTCAGAAATCCTGACTCTTCACTATCTGCGATCGCACGATCTACACTACTAAAAGGAATCTTAATCGTCGTGATCTCAATACCCATTTTTTCCGCTTCATCTGCATACATCCCCACATGGGCAATTTCCGGGTCAGTATATGTTACCCAAGGCATCACCAGCTTACTGAGTTGAGCGCGTCCCACACCAAAGGGAGAAAATAGGGTATTTTTAATTACAATTCGCGCCGCAGCATCTGCTGCATGGGTAAATTTCCAATCCATGCAGATATCGCCAGCCGCATAAATTTTAGAATTTGTAGTTTGCAAATAATCATTTACCTTCACACCTTGGTGTTTGTCATAGTCCACACCCACCTTTTCTAAATTCAAACCTTCCACATTTGGCGCACGTCCAGCACCTACTAAAATTTCATTCACAGTGACAGAATCTCGATGTCCATTCACAGAAAAATAAAGCCGTTTTCCTTCCGTAACTGTCACCACTTCTTCTATCTTACAATTCAGCACTAAGCGAATACCTTCAGCAATCAAAACCTGTTGCAAAATCTCTGCTGCTTCGCCATCTTCTTTATTTAAAATGTGAGTACCACTATGAAATAATGTCACTTCACAACCCAAGCGGCGGAAAGTCTGCGCCAATTCGCAACCAATCGGTCCGCCACCAATTACCGCTAACTTTTCAGGTTTTTGAATTAGGGAAAAAACTGTTTCATTAGTTAAATAACCCACTGTTTCTATGCCAGTAATTGCAGGTTTAACGGCTCTTGCACCAGTAGCAATTACAGCTTTTTTAAACTTCAGAGTTTTGCCACCAACCTCCACGGTATTGTTACTCGCAAACCTACCTGCACCGAAAAAGACATCAACACCTAAATTTTTAAACCGTTCTGCTGAATCATGATGACTAATACTAGACCTAATTCGCCGCATTCTTCCCATAACTGTAGCAAAATCAATCTCAATATGTTGGGGAATATTAATACCTAAATCCTTAGATTTCCACATTTCCCCAACTGTACGAGAAGACCGAATTAAAGATTTAGATGGTATACAACCCACATTTAAGCAATCTCCACCCATGAGATTCTTTTCAATTAATGCTATTTTTAAACCCAAATCTAAACCCGCAGCACCCGCAGCCACAACTAATCCTGCTGTACCTGCACCAATTACTACCAAATCATAATCATCAGCAGGTTGAGGATTAACCCAATTTGATGGATGAACATTAGCAACCAAATTTTGATTATACTCATCCATTGGCAAAACTGTAACTCTCTCAAATTCTGTAGTAGACATTATGTATTACCTCTAAAGGGTGAAGTATAAACTGGGAGCATCCCAAATGTGTAAGTTTATTTTTTATCTAAGCTTCCAACTTAATATAAGGCATGAAATAAACGAACCGCAAAGACGCGTTCGTGGTAGCGTTGCGTAGCAAAGAGCGCGAAGGAAGAAGGAAGAAGAGATTATTTTGTGTTTTTGCCAAATTGGGATACTCCCTATAAACTATGTTTTTGATTCTAGTCTTCACTTAAGCTGTTATCTTTACCATGAATATACCCTCAGCAATATTTTGTCAGTTTTGTATTTAACAATTCCCATATAAACTAATAATATTTATAAAATCTATAAAATCTATAAAACTTCTTCCTCTAAAGCTTTTTTGGCTACACTGGTAACATAAATGGTGACAGCCAATGTGGCTATAAAACCCAAAATTTTAATCACCCATGTGAGAGTCATATTTGTAGGTTGGGCTTCTGTGCCAATCAGTGCGATGTTTCCAGCGAAGGAACCAATGTAAACATACATAATTGTTCCCGGAATCATGCCGACAGAACCTAAAAAATAGTCTTTGAAAGAAACTCCTGTAATTCCCAAGGCGTAATTTAATAAGTTGAAAGGAAATAGCGGCGAAAGTCGTGTTAAAAAGACAATTTTGAAGCCTTTCTTACTCACGGCTTTGTCAATAGCAGTAAATTGTTTGTTATCTGCAATCTTTTTGTCCACCCAATTTCTAGCTACATAACGTCCTATTAAAAATGCTGCTATAGCACCGATAGTTGCACCAATAAACACATACACAGAACCCCAAAATACACCAAAAACCACACCAGCGCCTAACGTGAGAATTGCAGCTGGTAAAAAAGCAATAGTAGCAATAATATAGATGACAATAAAAGCTATTGCTCCTATTGTACCCAGGCTATCAATCCAATATAATGCATTTTTTATAATTTCTGTAAGATTAAAATTAGATGAATGAATAGATTCTTGTAATAAAAGTTGAATATTCATAATTCCCAAAATTTTGATGTATTTAATAATGTGAAATTTAATCGTAATTATGAAATTTTTAACGATTAATAATTACTATCTTATACCAATTTTATGTGAGGCTGCACATAATCCTGAAATCCCTTGATTAATGCATCTTTATCTGTGTTCATCTGCGTTCATCTGTGTTCAATTATTCTTGATATTTTATTCTATGCAGCTTCATATTAATTTGGTATTAGTGCGAAATACCTAAAATTTACCTAAATTTTTCTTACCGATACCAACTGCGAATTCGCTCTGGTGAAACACCGAGTAAATATGTAAGAATGATGATTTGATTAAGTATAGTAATTGTGAGAATGCCTTTTTGAAGCCATTTACGTGGAGATGTGATTACAGGTACAGAAACAATGGCAATTTTACCCAGGCGTTTTAGCCGTCGGATAAGTTCAAAGTCTTCCATAATAGGCAAGTCAGGAAAATTACCAATTTGCTCAAATGTGGCTTTGGTTAAAAAAATAGCTTGGTCGCCGTAGGGCAGTTGCCAAAAGTGCGATCGCCACTTTACTCCCCATTCTACCAAACGCAGTCCCCCATGCGGTGCATCTATCCGTAAACCAAAAGCACCAGCTACAACTCTAGGCTTTTGTAATGTAGTGCGAATCATCACATCAAAACCATTGGGTAAACGAGTATCAGCATGGAGAAACAAAACAATTTCTCCACTAGCAATTGCTGCACCACTATTCATTTGTACAGCACGACCTGGAGGTGAGGAGATAACTGTTATACCTAATGATTGAGCTATTTTCTGTGTATTATCCTTGGAACCGCCATCAACTACAATGATTTCTACATTAGTGCTGGGTTGAATACTAGCTAATGTTTCTTTGATATTACTCGCTTCATTAAGTGTGGGAATAATAATAGAAATTCTGTCCGTGGTGATATTTTGATTCACGATGTTTAAATTGTATAAAATCAATGCGGATAATAATTAATCTTCAGTAAAATCAGGAAGCACTTATGTAGTCATAAGTAGGTTGGCGTTAAAAATTGTCGTTATGACCGAAGAGGACGCGGAGAGTGGGAGACGCGGCGACGCGGAGAGTCGCCTGTATCCGACGTTCGACGCAAATGGTTTCAAGCCCCCGACTACAGTCGTGGAGGAGAAAAAAGACATTCCTTGCTGGAATCCCCTGGCTTTAGACATGGGGTGTCCCCGTGTCCCCGTGTCCCCGTGTCCCCGTGTCTTCTTCAAAAGGCAGCTATGCTGAAGGAAAGAGGTTTTTGGGCAACTTTACTTTTTGTTACATAGTACTCTTCGAGAAGCCGCTGCGCGTCTACGGTTTTTTGTACCTTTCTACTTACCTAAAAGTTTATATGAAGAGGTGATCATGAAAATTTTGATATTAACTGACGAGAAATTGGTAATGAAACACCAACCTACTAAGAACTGGTTTTTAGCAGGTTTGTTAATCGCCTTCCTGGCCTATCAACTCATTTCTTATCTGTATAAGGTATTTTTTATACCAGGTTCCCTAACTCAACAAACAGGAGATGCATCTTTAATTTACGGTGCATTTCTGATTTTTTTAATTGCTGTAGCCGGTTCTGAAGTCTCTACTCCGGAAGTGACTTGTAGTTTCGACAAAAGCATGAGTCAGGTAGTTATAGAATACAAAAATTTAGGAGGCAGTAGCACAGTTATAAAGTACTCATTCGCAGATATTCAGCGTGCTGAAATCGAACAAGATTATGATCGCTACTGGAGTCAAGTTGGTCGTCCTGTGCTGATTTTGAAATCTCTAAAAATTATTCCCATTCACACCGACTATATCAAAGCCCAAGATACTCGACATGATATCTACACTATCAATAAATTTATCAGGCAATGTGTGGGGGAAAAGAACTTTCAAGGTTGAGACTGATATCATGTTCGCTTAATTTAGTTATCAAACAAAGTCTTCGCGTCCCCGTGTCCCCCTTTCTCCGAGTCAGCCCTAATTATAAGTCTTTAACCAGACACGATATGATTTTTATCGTATAGCCGTGGACAGGGTGGTTAGGACATCAATTGATAATGAAACTCCCACGACAAGAGGGTTTTACTCCTGAACGGCAGTTGCTTTATGCCGGGGAACCCGTCCACCGCACTGCCTCCTCCTGACTCCTGACTCCTGACTCCTGCTATAACTCTGATATTTTTCCTTCCCTAACCCTAAAGAAGCGCTAAAATCGATCCAGCCTTTGTATTTTCGTGGTTTTGTCCCAGATAAATCAGAGTGCGGTTCACTGCATAAATCCTCATTGTCAACGTCCTTACCCCCAACCTTGGGGAAACAAATTTTGTAACAGTTGTGGCGCACCGCTACAGTTGTTAGACCGTTATCACCCACTCGAACCCCTAGGATCGGGAGGATTTGCTCAAATTTACACTGTTTGGGATGAAAAAAACCAGACAGAAAAAGTGCTGAAAGTCTTGGTGGAAGATTCCCCCAAGGCGCTGGAATTGTTTATCCAAGAAGCGGAAGTTTTAAGTAATTTTCGTCATCCTGGTGTCCCCAAAGTTGATGCTGACGGGTATTTTCAAATCAATTTGACTAGTCCTAAACCGCACCAGTTGGCTTGTCTGGTGATGGAAAAAATTGATGGGCAAAATTTAGAAGAAATCCGCAGAAATTATCCTCAAGGATGTCCAGAGGATTTGGTGCTAAATTGGTTCGCCCAAGCGGTAAAGATTTTGCAGGAACTACACAAACGCCAAATTATTCACCGGGACATCAAACCTTCTAATTTAATGCTACGTCACCCTTCGCCAACTGCACCTCTTCAGGCGGAACAATTGGTGTTGATTGATTTTGGCGGGGCTAAACAATTTACTGGGGCGATATTGCGATCGCACATCCCTTCCACGCGGTTATTTTCTTCTGGTTACAGTCCACCAGAACAAGTGATTGGCGGTAATGTCGGACCTGCTGCGGATTTTTATGCCTTGGGAAGGACGATAATTGAATTACTTACAGGGAGATATCCCCAGGATTTAGAAGATCCCATGACTGGGGAGTTACGCTGGCGCAATCGATGCAATATTAACCCCCGTCTGGCCGACTTATTAGATGAAATGGTACAGAAGGAAGTGCGATCGCGTCCCGCCCATGCAGGTATTATTCAAAAACGGTTACTGAAAATTGTCCCCGCTGGATCACAACCAGGATTCTTTACCCGACTGGGAAAATCTCTCCGCCAAACAGTTACCAAATTTACCCAAACGGTAAGTAATACTACAGCATTCACCATTAGGACAATATTTAAATTCTTACTAGCTTGTCTAGGAACAATTTGGGCGATGATTTTGGGCAGTATCGGCGCTATGTTAGGTACAATCGTCGGTTTTATTTTGGCTTATCAGACAAAATTAGGCGCTGGCGTTGTGGAATTCATCTCCCGTCAACTAGTCGAACTCACACAAAATTATCAACCTGCTTCAGCCCCAGAAATTTTAGTATTTGCTGTAGCTGGTTTTGGAACCGCTTGGGGACTCACCCTATCTGGGAGTTTTGGTCAAAAGCGAAGATTTTTAGTAGCATCACTTATGGGTTTAATTGGTTATAGTACGGGCTGGATAATTTGGCAATTTATCAAACCACATAATAGCGCCGAGGGTTTGGTAGCATGGATTTTGGTATCAGTTTCCTTACTCACATTGGGTTTAGGTCTTCGCACCCATTACCTAGCTTACGCTTTTCTAGCTTCCTTTGGCAGTGCCAACATCCTCGCAGCCTTGATTCATTCAGGAGTTCCAGCGCCAATCTTCCATTTTTCCAGTCAACCTAGCTGGGTTGAATTATTCCTACCCATAGTTTTTTTTAGTTTGATGGGTGTTTTGATCAGTTTGTGCTTAGGGTTGAGTTACTACTTAATTGTGCCTTGCTTGCGTTGGTTAGGGTGGCGATAATTGTTATATTCTGTTCGGTTCAAGACTTAACACCCACATTCAGGAGACTCAAGTATCTGCAATCAAATCTAATAAAAAAGATAATCAAGCAGAAATATCTTAGCAAATATCAACTACAGTATCCAAGAATGAGAGCAAAATTAACTATTCATTTAATCTGCTATTATCTACAAATCACAGCCCAGATGACAATCGTGATCATATCGATTAATTAAAGAGTGGGAAAATATGTTATCAAAATTAGCAATCGTTACAGGTGGAACTCGCGGAATTGGTTGGGGTATATCGCAGCAACTAGCCAAGAACGGACATAACCTTATACTTGGCTTTAATGCGAATGAAGAGGCTGCATTAACTGCAAAAGCTACTCTTGAATCTACCTATGAGATAAAAGTTGACATTGTTAAAGGTGATGTAGCTCAAGAGTCTACTATTGACAGAATATTCCAATCTGTGGAAGATAATTTTGAAGGCAAGCTGACAGCCTTTGTTCATAATGCTGGACTCTATGTTGGGGTGACAACATCTGCTGAATCAAAAGAGGCAAATTTAGCTGGCAATCTTCAGACTCAGTTATTGGGGAATGGTAGTTTTACTAGCTTTGAGCAGTATGACTATTATCAGAATGTTTATCCTAAGTGCTTTATTAGATGTGTGGAAAAAGCACTTAATTACATGGAGGATGAAAACGGTTATATAGTAGCAATATCTTCTCCTGGATGTAATAGTAGCCAAAGGCCACAGTTGTCATATGCAATGCCAGGACAAGCTAAGGCGGTTGTTGAGTTTTTAACAAGATACTACGCCAAGACATTAGCACCACGACGAATTACAGTCAATACAGTTATTCCTGGTTATATTAAGACCGAAGCCTGGAATTTCGCCGCCGCTAAATGGGGTGGAGTAGATAGTGATACTATAAAAAATACAATCAAAAATACACCAATGCAACGTTGGGCATCACCGATAGAGATAGGTGAGGTAGTAGCATTTTTATGCTCTCCTAAAGCAGCATTTATTACTGGAGTAGCACTACCTGTTGATGGTGGACTACATCTGAGTTAAGAAAATAGTACAAAACAATGTAATTTCACATGATCCTGAATCACTCTAAACGGTATACCCGCGTTACTCATCTGGGTTAAAGCAGTACACCGGAAGCGGTGGGTACTAACTCCTGTGGTGCAACTTCACATTAAATTGGTATTACAGCCGCTTCTAACATCTTGATTGTCCCATTCTCAGCATCTATTTCTACTTCTACACCCATTGGTACTGTAAATTTATCTTGAATATGACCAATCATAGAACCATACCAGGCGGGAATACCTAAAGGCTGAATGTGCTGTTGTAATATTTGCATTAATGTAAATGATGGTTCATCTCCCAATTGACAATTAGTACATTGTGCAAAAATAAAGCCCGTAAGTTGCTGTAAAATACCAGCATTTTTTAATTGCGTCAGCATTCGGTCTATGCGATAAATATCTTCGCCAATATCTTCGAGAAATAAAATACTTTTTCGCCAAGATGGTAAATAAGCTGAACCCACCATTGCTGCTATCACTGACAAGTTACCACCAACAATTTTCCCCCTAGCTTTTCCCGGTGCAATTACTTCTATTTTCCCGGCGCTATTTTGGTTATTTTCCATGATTACAGTTTCGGCATTAAATAAGATCCGTTTAAAATAATCAACTGTAAATTGATTCCAAGTTGATGTAGCAACTGCCCCATGAAACGTAACTAATCGACTGCGAGCATTAATAGCTAATAATAAAGAAGTAATATCACTATACCCTATAATAATTTTGGGATGAGAACGGATTAGAGGATAATTAAGTAAAGGTAAAATCCGATTACAGCCCCAACCGCCACGCATGGCAATAATGGCTTTTACCGATTTATCAGCAAACATTGTATTAATATCTTGGGTGCGGTCTGCATCTTTTCCTGCTAAATATCCGTCTCGATCTAAAATATGTACGCCTGTTTTTACTTTCAATCCTAAGTTTATAAAAGTTTGTTTTGCGTCTTCTATATCTTTAGCTTCAACAATACCTGCCGGGGAAATTAATCCTACAGTATCACCAATTTGTAAACATGGCGGTTTGATAATTATGTTTTGTGAAAGTGCATTTTTAGCAATAGCTGGAGGGATTTGGGTTGCTAAAGTAGTTACTCCCAATGTGGTGATAAATTGACGGCGGTTGATTTTCATGGAGAATATAATTTTAATATTTACTCTTGTCTTTCCCGACATCCAGATTAAATAATTCGTAATAGTGCCTTCTTTCCTGTTCCCTGTTCCCTGTTCCCTGTTCCCTGATAACTTGGTGATTTATTGATAACAGAATACCACTACAGCGATAAAGTAAAAGGTGCAGAATTCAGAGAATCTACCAATGGCACTAAAACGCTTTATCATCGAAATGGGAATGGGCATCGACCAGCACGGACAGGAACCGACTGTAGCCGCAGCGAGGGCAGTCAGGAATGCGATCGCTCACAATGCCTTACTTGGTATTATGGAAATAGCCGGGTTAAAAGACCCAAATGACATGATTGTGGAAGTCAAGGTAGCAGTACCATACCCCGAACAAGTCCGAGAAGCAGAGGTATTAGCTGTTCTTCCCTTTGGTCGTAAATCTCTCACCGTAGAAACTGGAGGAATGGTAGTTGATGGTTTAGCAATACCTTCTCTCAACGATAAAAATGACGAAATGTTGATAGCAGTTGCAGCGGTTACAGTTTTAGTGGAAGTAGCATAATTACCTCACAATTTCCTAATTATTAGGTCAGTAACGCTGACCTTTATTTTCTGCGCTAAACTAGATTTGTGGGCATCATCTCTGGCAGTAAGTTCCATCAACCAACTATCTTCATCACTTCAGTTACAATGCCTCCAGAGCCTAAGAAATCACTCGAAATTCAGGATATCATCGGACTCAAACCGCAACACTTTGCTGATTTAATCAGAACTGCACAATTAGTTTTTGATCCCACTGCGGGAGTTACTGGTAGAAATTTTACAGTTAACTGGCAAGAGCTTGGTATTCCTGGTAATGTATTAGATAATCTCAGAATACTTGGTCAGGAATATCAGTATGATTCTCCACATCTTCCCCCTGAAGTAGTGTGGGGTCAGTTAACACCAGAAACTCGCATTTGGTTTATTGAAAATAAAGATACCCTGTGGCGGTTTGAAGAATTTTTTCCTGCACTTGACGAAGATTAAAAAGCGGAACTGTTCTCAACAATACAGTTTGAAAAGAGGATGCAATATATTTGTATCCTTTTTTCTATTTTCACCATTTTACTAAATTATATCCTAGGCGGTATTTCTACTTATTTTCAACGGTTGATGATTTTTGGATCTCAACCCGGAACATAGCTAAAATTGAGGGAATTAAATACTAATATCTAACAGGAAGATAATGCAGATGAGAATTTGGGCTGCTAGGCTTTTTCTAACTTCTTTTTGGTTGATATTGGGCGCTATAACTGCGGATTTAAATCATGCTAGTATTCTTTTAGCGGAAGCACCCCTAGAATATTCTCAGTCAATTAATCGTAAAAAGATTACTGTTACTAAATCAGAGTTTGGGGTAAGGATAGTTGATGCTGAGGGTAAAGTTAATTTTTTCCCTACAACTAAAGTACCCTTAAAGAAAGGTGATGCCTATGGTTGGCAGATTAAACTTCAGAACTATCGAGGTAAAGTGAAATGGCGCGAAGTTCTACTTTTACCCAAAGCACCGGAAACTTGGACTACACAGGAATCTGAGAATTTTTCTATATCATCTGACGGAACTACAGCCATCACCAAGCGCACAGAAACACCTGTAAATGGTGTGATTAAAAATTTTTGGAAGATTGCTCCTGGTGATCCTCTTGGTCAACATAAAATAGAGGTATATGTCGAGGAACGTCTAATTGCAACTTTTGAGTTTGAAGTAGTAGAATTTTAGTAGATTTTTATTGAAACAAACCCAATATTAGCAAAGTCCAAATATTTTGGATTGACCACTTTTTTTACCGGACTTGGGGACAATAGATTTGAGATTTTGGAATTTGTTTGTCCCAAACCTTCTCCGTGTCCCCGTGTTTCTTGTTTACTCTTCCTCTAATTCGATTTCTTCCTCTTCCTCTTCTTCGCTGACCTTAGCTACAGAGTTAGCAGAAACCACAGCCCCCTTGTCTAATTTTTCACGAACTTGCTCTTCAATTTTGCTAGCAAAATCTGGCTTCTCTTCTAGATATTTGATAGCGTTATCTCGACCTTGAGAAATGTTATCACCGTTGTAGCTGTACCAAGCACCTTTACGGAGGAGAACGCCGGTTTCTTCTGCTAAGTCAACCAGACAACCCAGGGTAGAAACTCCTTTACCAAAAATGATGTCAAATTCGGCAATTCTAAAAGGTGGTGCTACTTTATTTTTTGCAACTTTGACTTTAACCCGATTACCGAATTCATCTGTGCCTTTTTTCAAGGTTTGAATCCGGCGAATATCGAGACGTACTGACGCGTAAAACTTCAATGCATTACCACCCGTTGTGGTTTCTGGGCTACCGTATGTAACACCAATTTTTTGTCGCAACTGGTTGATAAAAATGACTGTGCAACCAGATTTACCAATGTTGCCAGTAATTTTACGCAGAGCCTGGCTCATTAACCGGGCTTGTAGACCAACGTGGATATCACCCATATCGCCTTCAATTTCGGCGCGGGGTACTAGTGCGGCTACGGAGTCTATAACTACAATATCAACTGCGGCAGAGCGCACCAACTGATCGACTATTTCTAAAGCTGATTCGCCAGTGTCTGGTTGGGAAACTAACAAGTTTTCTATATCTACACCCAATGCAGCAGCGTAAGTAGGATCAAGGGCGTGTTCAGCATCAACAAAGGCAGCGATACCGCCATTTTTCTGCACTTCGGCCAGGGCGTGTAGGGCTACTGTGGTTTTACCAGAACTTTCCGGACCATATATCTCTATCACTCGCCCTTTGGGTAAACCGCCACCCAATGCTAAATCTAAGGTGAGCGCCCCTGTGGAAATAGTCTCTACACGCATTCGGGTAGCATCGCCCAGGCGCATGATTGCTCCTTTACCAAAACTGCGCTCAATCTGGTTGAGTACCATATTCAGCGCTTTTTGCTTGCCTGCATTCTCAGTGTTGATCGCCATTAGAGCCTCTAAATATATGGATTTAAGGATTGTTGCGTTGGGAGTTTCAGTAGAACAGATATACTATTTTAGCTGGAAAATGTGGAATTAGAACTTTTCCAAAAAGATTGTGAGAAGATCGTAACGCGATCGCGCCATGATTAGGGTTAATTAACAGTAGCCCAAAAGCTAACAATTACTACCAATTACTCACTATTATCCCAGCCAAAGTCATCAGCTATTGTGACTATATTGGGATTTTGCTGTAAAATACCTTCATGCTACTAGGATTCAAGACCGAACTCAAGGTAAACAAGCAACAACGTCTACTACTGGCACAACACGCAGGAGTAGCCAGACACGCTTGGAAT
>NZ_JACJTQ010000046.1 GCF_014698735.1 Anabaena catenula FACHB-362 | reverse complement strand
CAATGATGTCCCAGGATGGCAAGATAAGGTTAGGGACTATATTGATGAATTAATCAATAAAAAGCCGTCCTAGAAGGACGGGGCTTGTATCCCATTATTTTCGGTCAATAGTCATTGGGAATGAGGGAGTGATACCCGTTCCTCGTTCTCAGTCATTGGTTCAATCATTAATATTTGAAAAATCCAGTAAATATACTCAGCATTTTGTTCAATCTGAGCATTTTTCCTATTTACAAATTGATAAAAATATCTTTAACCTCTAAATTTACCTAACGAGGCTAAATTTACATAATCTAGAAAATAGACATCTTGCACCTTTCACCCTTGTAAGTCTCAACTGCAACTTGAGTTAATTAAGCCAACCCAGGAAGCATCCTGAAGCCCACTTGAGTTGCAACACCGGTTTATTTATCCGAAATATACCTGATCAGACTTGAGTTGTATATTAGTAGCTCTAGGTGCAAAACATCTCAGCAGAAAAACCAATCTTAGGGAACTAGGCGTTTTGTCAAACAATTGTTATCTTTCTTAATACGGATCAACAAATGTAAGGCATATACTGTCCCAAGTATGATCCCTTTGGCTCTTATGTAAGCAATATCACTTTTACGCGTTGTTTTTTGGTTTTAACTATGAATCAACCAGTTGAGCTTTCCTTAGAACAGCAATTTAACATCCGCTCATTTGCTACACAAGTTCAGCACATGAGCCATGAACAAGCCCAAGACTTTTTGGTTAGGCTTTATGAGCAAATGGTTGTGCGGGAGGCAACCTATAAAGAACTTCTCAAGCATCAGTGGGGACTAGATCCAGGCTCCACTATGGCATAGAGTAAATATTCTTGTGTCGCAGTGGGCGACCTCCTTCTCTTGCTAGGTTCCAGGGAGGAAAACAGCTGGGGATGCTGGGGCGTCAACTTCGATCAGCGATCGCAACTGCCTTTAATTCAGAAACTTGTCTCAGTAAATTAATTCGCATTTTAATCAAACTTTCACAAGTCTTTATAGAGAGCAGGTTGTAAGTAGTTCACTCAAATCAATAATTAGCCTTTATATTTGATTGACGCATTTGACGCAGCCACGATCATATTATTTGGCTAAATAAACTTTTACAACCTTTTGTACACTAACTGCCTGTACATCTCTAGTATAAATTTCAAGCTTCTATACTTGAATTATACTGGATTAGATATTTACTATTCTCCGCTTCCAAGTTTTATATAACTATAATTTCCTAATCTAGAGATATTTTGTTTATAAAAGTTTACGTTTTAGGATTGAGTGCTATAGCAGGAGGCAGGAGGCAGAGGGCAGGAGGCAGGAGGGAAAGCCTTATTATATCTAAGTTTCAAGGATTAATAATGTCCTAATTATCCTGGCTACAGCTATATAAAACTACATATATTTTTTGTAAGTACCTCAGCAAGCCCTAATTATACATTTAGCCAAAAACTAAAAATCTCTGTATTCTTTTACTGTTCCCTATTCCCTCCCCTAAATATGCAATTTATTTTGCATGACTACTTATACATAATGAGATTAACTTTAACCAGACAGGTCAAATGGTGAATCGGTATCCATTGCTTCCAGCTTGGCTAGGATTAGCGGTTTAATCTTTTCATACTCTTTTTTGAGTAACTCCTTACTGTATTGTGCGTCCCCAGATGATGCCAATATCTTGCTCATTTGCAGCCACTCTTGTAGTCGCTCACATTGACTGGAGGCAATATTGGAAGGTAGAACATGAGTACAGCGACTGGGTCTCTCTCGTGCAAAGAATAGCAAGCGATAATTACCTGTATATTGCAGTAAGCGGACGATCTCCTGTCCAAAAGTGGTTTTGAGATCAATGTAGTAAGGTAACCATTTAGCTCCATGTTTGCGGTTATAGATAACTGTAATCCACAACAGCATTGGGTGAGGAAGGGAAATGAAAAGAAATTGATTGTAGCGGGTACAGACTAAGCGCTTACGAATTTCTTGTTCAGGTAGCATTACCCACAAGGCTGGTAAAGCTTCGCCATGATTATGGATAGTTTGGGGAAAAAAAATATCAGCGATTGGTTTATTTGAAGGCCAAGAAGCCAGACGAGCAATCTCATCGCTGATGGGGGATATCCGCAGTTCAGTTTTGTTTTTTTTGTCAATTGCTGGGGCTAGGCGCTTTTCAGGTTTTGTCTGTTTTTCAATATTGGTATGAGTTGTGAAACTTTGATTGACTAAAGGAATATTTTGACTATTCTTTTTACGTATCTTGTCCTCCTGTTCTGCGGCTACTAAGACAGCGAGGATATCATTAATACTTTGAGGGCGATCGCTTGCTTTTTTTGCTAAACAACTCATCACCAAATCTTCGACTGGCTTTGGTATTTGTAATGTGGGATTAACTTCAGTAAATGACAGAGGTTTTTGAAACAGATGAGTTTGATACCATGCTCCAAAAGTCTGAGTCAACGCCATCAGTGGCATTTTACCTGTGAGCATCTCAAACATCATCACACCCAAACTATAGATATCCGAGCGATTATCTAATTCTTTACCCTCAATTTGCTCTGGAGAAGAATAAGCGAGAGTACCCAAATAGAATTTCGTCTGATCACTATCCGACATGATTAACTTGGCTATGCCAAAGTCTAATACCTTGACTAATTCCCCAAAACTGGCATCTTGAATTACCAGCATATTGCTAGGCTTAATATCACGATGGATAATTGGGCAGATTACCCCATCTACTGGGATACCATTATGAGCGCACTGTAAGCCCAGACAAATTTGCCGAGCCATACTGAGGAATCTAGATATAGGTAGATTTTGGTTGCGGATTACAGTATTTAGGCTTTGTCCTTGCAAGTATTCCATCACGTAGTATGGAGTGTTATTTTCATCTACGCCATAGTCCATCACGCGGACAATATGAATGCTTTTTTGACCTAGCAAAGCACAGGTTTTTGCTTCTCGCTCAAAACGTTCTTGCAAACGCATTTTTTCGTTTTGCATGGATAAGGCGAGAAACTTAATTGCAACGGGTACACCTCCCAACAAAATATCCTTAGCACGATACACCCGTCCCATTGCTCCAGTCCCAATTAGTTCTTGAAGCTGGTAGCGTTTGCTGAGTAAACGACCAATGTTGGGGTCTGACATAGATAATTCGACTCCAATGTTCAACAATCGTGGATTAAACCTTGATAGAGGTCTAATTTTTGCATTTTTCTTTCTTTTAGTAAAAAACAAGTAGGGTGTTAATGGAATTATCTAGCTGCTTAAGTATATTCACTCACACAGTTTTGAATATTGTCAATATTTTTTTGCTTTAGCAGCTGATTACATAGAAAGTAAGTGTCTTATCTCTAGTGCAATTGTCTTTTTTTACTTTTCTAGGGGTAAATTCAAACACTGTAGATTCTGAAGCCCTTTGAGCTAATTTTAATTAACTAAAAATAGACAAGATTCACTTTTCTAGAATCAGGTTCCCTATGTGGGTTGACGCGCTAGGCTGGCTTCCATTGTACTGGTTAAAAAATGACCTGCTAGGATACCGCTAGTGAGATAGTAATTATCATCTGACACCTGGTGTAAGGTTTCAAAACCGCTACGACGTTCACGATCGCCCAATACCCAGTAACGCTGTACGATGGTATCTGGACAAATCCAACCTTCACCTTCAACCTGTCCTAAAAGATTGTGCTGGAGTAAAAAAGTATATTGACGATCGCCATTATGCAGTCTTCCTTTATATTGGCAAGATATTTCTGAGCGATCGCTGCCTGGAAATACCAACTTTGTTGCCATAGAAAACCAGTTCTCACGATTCCAAACTACTAAAGTCATGCCCTTAAAGCTGATTGGCATACCATTACGTTCCAACCAACTTCCTTGCATGATCCAGCGTCCTGGTTCTAATAAAAAAGTGTGAGTCACCGAATATAGTCCTTGTGTTGAACCAATACGTAAAAATAGAGATATATATTTAACATAGTCTACTAAGGAAAAATCAGCAAAAAATATAGTTCATGCAGTACTATTACTGTGAACTTCTCCTAAAAGGACTTCTTGTTCCGCGCCAGTTGCAGCGGGTAAGTTACCAGGAATACCTAGTTGTCGCCAGTATGCTAAGACGGCGAAGGCGATCGCTTCTTTAAAAGCCGCACTTAAGCCGACATCATCTGTAGTTAAAACTGGAATTGATGCCAATAACAACTCTAACCGATGTTTTAAGTAAAGATTTCGACTACCACCGCCACATAATAATACTCTTTGTGGCATTTGTGGTAAAAAGGTTCGATAACTGTGAACAATTGAAGCTGCGGTCAGTTCTGTAATTGTCGCCAACACATCTGCGGGGCTGAGTTGGTAGACTTGGGCATCTTGTAAACAATTATTGAAGTATGTGACACCAAATAACTCACGCCCGGTAGATTTAGGTGGTGGTAAATGAAAATAATCTTGACTGAGCCATTTTTCTACCAATGGATGGTAGGGAGTACCGCTAGCTGCCCAAGTCCCGTTTTCATCGTAGCTTTTAGCACCATCTGTAAAATGTTGTACAGCTAGATCCAACAAACTATTGCCAGGGCCTGTATCCCAACCAAGAATTTGAGAGAGCCAGTTGTCACACCGAGCAGGTATATAAGCAACATTACCAATACCACCAATATTTTGAATACAACGCCCTTCTTGTGGATGACTGAGCAAATAGGCATCAACTCTAGGAACAAGAGGCGCACCATGACCACCAGCGGCAATATCAGCCACACGGAAATTACTGATAGTAGTAATACCTGTAAGGCGCGAAATTAAATCACCCCGACCAAGTTGCAAGCTATAGCCCAATGAGAGAGGGAGAGAAGTTTTCTCCCCATTTATCTGCGGTGGTCGATGGTAAACTGTTTGACCGTGGGAGCCGATTAAGGTAGCTGGTGGATGACCAATTTGAATATTTTGGGCGGCTTGGGAAAAAGCTAGAGCGATCGCATCATCTAGTTCTGCTAATTCTGCCATTGAGATGGCTGCACCAGCGCAAATTGCCAAAATCTTTTCTTGTAGTTCAGCGGGATAAGAATATGTTTCCCCTGCTACTAATTCAATTTTTAGATCCAAATCCGTACCACAAATCTCTACCAAAGCGGCATCTATGCCATCTACGGAAGTACCACTCATTAAACCGATCACGCGAGTTGGGTGCATTGGCAGAGATTTTGATTTAGATTGCAACAGTAGTTTAATTCATACTCTGGCCGATGTCAAAACCTGCAACATCATACTTAAAACTAATTATTAATTTTGGTTACGGTTCACATCTTGTAAATCAAGAGCATAATTTAAACGTAAAATATTTACTCCGGGTTCACCAAATATTCCTAAAAACCTGCCATCAGTATACTTATTAATTAAAGGTATTATATCATCATCTTGGATGCCTCTTGCCCGCGCTACTCTTGCTAACTGCTGTCGCGCTGCTTTCAAGGAAATGTGGGGATCTAAACCAGAACCAGATGTGTAAATTAAATCTGCCAGCGGTTGTATATTGTCATCTTGGAATTGATTTGCTTGCTCCCGAATCCTATTAGTGAGGTCTGGATTACTAGGAGCGAGATTACTAGCTCCAGATATACCCGTTGGCTTGGCTTTCCTGCCTTGACTATATCTCACTGCACTTGGACGACCCTGAAAATATCGTTCTGATGTAAAAAGTTGACCAATCAAAGCCGAACCAATTGGTTGATTATCAATGTTTAACATGATGCTACCTTGGGCTGAAAATGGGAAAGCAAACTGACCAATTCCCAGGATTGCCAGAGGATAGATAATTGCTGTCAATAACCAAAGCAATAGAGTCATCCGTATGGCTCGGATAGCTTCTTGAATAAATACCATAATTGAATTTTAGATTTTAGATTTTAGATTTTAGATTTTAGATTTGGGATCTGGATAGTAAGATTTGAATCGCGATTTAAAAGGTTCTCCGCGTCTCCGTGTCTCCTATCACTTCTTCAATTCCTGCTGTATTTAAGCTAACCCCACCAATGTAATTAGCATATCTAATAATTTAATAGCAATAAATGGGGCAATCACACCACCTAATCCATAAATCAAGATATTGCGTTGCAGAAGTTGATTAGCTGTTAAAGGTTTAAATTGTACACCCTTCAATGCCAAAGGAATCAAAGCCGGAATAATTAAAGCGTTATAAATCAGTGCCGACAGTACTGCTGAATTAGCACTGGTTAACCTCATAATATTCAAGCTTTCTAGATTAGCAGCCGTAAAAATCACTGGAATAATGGCAAAATATTTAGCAATATCATTAGCGATAGAAAATGTCGTTAAAGCCCCACGAGTAATCAACAATTGTTTACCAATACTAATGATATCAATCAATTTTGTGGGGTCAGAGTCCAAATCCACCATATTAGCTGCTTCTTTGGCGGCTTGAGTGCCTGTATTCATGGCCACACCTACATTAGCTTGTGCTAAGGCGGGAGCATCATTTGTCCCGTCTCCTGTCATCGCCACCAGTTTACCCTCAGCTTGCTCCCGTTGAATGACGCTGATTTTCTCTTCTGGTGTGGCTTCGGCTATGAATTCATCTACTCCAGCCTCTTTGGCAATGACAGCAGCAGTAATGTAGTTGTCTCCAGTGAGCATGACGGTACGTACTCCCATTCGCCGCACTTGGTCAAACCGTTCGCGGATACCAGGTTTGACAATATCTTTAAGATAAATAACACCGTAAATTTCATTATCTAGGCAAATGGCTAGGGGTGTACCTCCTTGGTGGGAAACTTGTTCGTAGGCGGTATCTAATTCTGGGACTATGCGTCCATTGCGGGAAGCGACAAACCCTTTAATTGCCGCAACTGAGCCTTTCCGTACTTCCCTTCCACCTGGTAAATTAGTGCCACTCATGCGGGTTTTGGCGGAAAATTCTACTCCTTGTGATTTTTTGCGGTCTAAGTCAAACTTTGCGCCTAACCTTTCTGCTAGTCGGATGATAGATTTACCTTCAGGTGTATCGTCCAATATACTAGCGGCTAAGGCGATATTGGCAATTTCGGCCATTGTATGACCGTTGATGGGGATAAATGCTTCTGCCAAACGGTTACCGATAGTGATTGTACCTGTTTTATCTAATACAAGAGTATTAATATCTCCACAGGCTTCCACTGCCCTTCCTGAAGTAGCAATAACGTTAAATTGGGCGACGCGATCCATACCTGCGATGCCAATAGCGCTGAGTAAACCGCCAATGGTAGTGGGAATCAGGGCGACTAAGAGGGCAATTAGTGTGGGTACACTGACTGGACTGTTCACATAATAAGCGAAGGCAGGTATTGTCGCGACCACAAATAAAAATACGAGGCTGAGAACTGCCAGTAGTACCGTCAAGGCTACTTCATTGGGTGTTTTGCGACGTTCTGCACCTTCGACTAAGGCAATCATCCGGTCAATAAAGCCTTTACCGGGGTCAGCGGTGATGCGGATAATTAATTCGTCGGAGATGATGCGAGTACCACCAGTAACGGAACTGGCAACATCTGAACCTGATTCCTTGAGAACTGGTGCAGATTCCCCAGTAATTGCTGATTCATCCACGGAAGCAACACCCAAAATCACTTCACCATCAGCGGGGATGATATCACCTGCTACGACGTAGACAGTATCACCTTGTTTGAGGCTGGTAGAAGAGACTTTCGTAATTGTGCCATCGACGACGATTTTTTTGGCGATGGTTTCTGATTTTGTTGATCGTAAAGCATCAGCTTGGGCTTTACCGCGTCCTTCGGCTAAAGCTTCCGCAAAATTGGCAAACAAAATGGTGAAGAACAAAATCACTGTGATCAAGCCGTTGAAAAGTTCCGGGTTTTTCTGGTTAACTGTCCCAAATAGTGGGGGATATATGGTTGCAGCTAGGGTGATGATGGTTCCCACCCAAACCAGAAACATGACAGGATTTTTGATCACATATTGGGGATGCAGCTTAAGAAAGGTATCTCTAATTGCCCTAGTGTATAGTCCCTGGGTACTTACCCGCTTTTTTTGGCGTTTTTGACGGCGATCGCTAGGACGAGGACGGGAAGATTTAGGTTTTGGGGTAGTTGCAGCTGGATTCATATATTAGGTAATTGGTGATTGGTGATTGGTGATTGGTGATTGGTGATTGGTAATTGGTAATTGGTGATTGGTAATTGGTGATTGGTGATTGGTGATTGGTGATTGGTGATTGGTGATTGGTGATTGGTAATTGGTGATTGATGATTGGTAATTGGTGATTGGTGATTAAGGTTTTCCGTGTCACCGTGTCACCGTGTCTCCGCGTCTCCCCATCTCCGCGTCTCCGCGTCCCCGCGTCTCCCCATCTCCGTGTCCCCTAACTTCCAGAGGCTAATTTAAAACCTTCGGCTATGGGGCCTAAAGCTAAAACTGGGAAGAAAGTCAGTACTCCTAAAATGATGGTTACGCCGGCGGTGACAGTTGTAAATAGGAGAGAATCGGTTCTGAGGGTAGCACGGGTTTCTGGTTGTTTCGGTTTGCGGGACATACTATCAGCAAAGAGGAGGATGGCAATAATGGGAATGTAGCGCCCTGCTAAAATGCTGAAACTGGTACTCAAGTTCCACCAAAGACTGTTGTCCTTCAAACCCTCCAAGCCAGAACCATTATTTGCTGCGGCTGAGGCGTATTCATAAACTACTTGAGAAATACCATGAAAGCCTGGGTTGCTGATTCCTGCTAGGGAGATAGGATAGGCTAGAGCGATCGCACTGGGAATCAACACTATCATCGGATGAATCAGTAAAACGACGCTGGCCAGAAAGATTTCCCGTTTTTCTATTTTGCGCCCGAAAAATTCTGGGGTGCGTCCTACCATTAACCCAGTGATGAACATGGTAAGAATTAGGTAAATAAATAAGTATGCTGTGCCTATTCCCTGTCCTCCCCAAATGATTTGGAGAAATAAGTTGAATAAGGTGGAAAATATGCCTTGAGGCATGAGGGAATCATGCATCCCGTTGACAGCACCGCACATGGTAGCAGTAGTTGTAACTGCCCATAATGCTGTTTGCGCCCAGCCAAATCTCAGTTCTTTACCTTCTAAGTTCGGTAGTTCTACTCCCAGGTTTTTGTTAATGATGGGATTTCCTTGCAGTTCGCCAACGGTAGTCACCCAAATTAGAATTACAAAGATAATAAACACCATCCAAAATAATAACCAAGCTTGTTTGAGGTTATTGGCAAATACGCCGTAGGTGTAAATTAAGGATGTGGGGATAGAAATCATGGCGATAATTTCTATTAAGTTAGAAGCGCCATTAGGATTTTCAAAGGGGTGGGCGGAGTTAGCGCCAAAAAAACCGCCGCCGTTGTCACCTAACATTTTGATGATTTCAAAGGAAGCAACTGGACCTCTAGGTATATACTGAGTTCCTCCCTCTAAGGTTTGGAGAACTAGAGTTTCTTTTAATGTTTGCGGTACACCTAAGATAATGAGTGCGATCGCACCGATAATGGAAAGAGGTAGTAAAATGCGCGTAATTGCACGAGTGAGATCCACATAAAAGTTCCCTAACTTTCTCCCTGTCAACCCGCGAATAAAAGCAATTCCTACCGCTAAACCTGTGGCTGCTGAGGTGAACATTAAAAAGCCTAAAGCAGCAGTTTGGCTAAAATAGCTTAAGCTTGTTTCTCCCACGTAGTGTTGCTGGTCAGTATTAGTCAGAAAAGAAATTGTAGTGTGCAGTAATGTATCCCATTTCATCGCCCCAAAGCCGTTAGGATTCCAGGGTAAAAGTCTCTGAAAAGATATTAGTAAATATACAGAAATTCCCATGACTAGATTGGTGCATATTACTGCCCGAATATACTGCCAACCTGTCATCTCATCTTTTCTGCGGACACCCGCTAGTATATAGAGAATTTTCTCTATTGGGTTCATGATAGGGTCAAGCATTGTGCTTTCTCCTAAAAATACACTGGCTATGTATTTTCCCAATTTGGGAGTAATGAATATGACGATACACAGCGTTAACGCAATTTGTAAAAAACCTTGTCCCATTTAGTTTGTACTCAATTAAACTGAAGTTTTAGCCTGTCAATACTTAGAGATAACAGATGAATGAATTACTCGTAAATTTGATGGTTAAGAATTGGGTGATTGCTCTAATCACCTCAAGAGAGTAAATCTGAATTTACTATTTTCTAGATGTTGGTTGAAGTTGATGTTAAAAATATTTCTATCTTACTCTTATTCATTTTTTCGCTAGTTAGCATTATCTATAGGATTCCTATATTTATACAACACATTATCTCTCCTGCCTCTCAAGATATAGAAACCAATGATAACTTTTTTACACTATTACTGGTTTCTAGTATAAGATTACACCCTTTAAAATATCTCATGCCAAACATAACCGAGATTAGCTGATGATTATATTCTATATTTTCGAGTTTTGGTGAATATAATTAGTTATGCCAGGACATATTGCCAGATTAAAGCTGTAAAGTCTAGTACCACAGGTCGTAATTCGTAATATTTCCTTCGGTCCCGCTAGGGATACGTAATTCGTAATTCGTAATTCTTAATTAAAGACTATTTCAGTTATAAGGGATTAATTAACTGTTTTTGTAAAGCAACAACAACAGCACTTTGACGATCACCGACTCCTAATTTATGCAGGATTGCATGAACATGAACTCTGACAGTTCCATCTGTAATGTAAAGAGTTTCAGCTATTTGATGATTGGTTTTGCCGGCGGCTAGAAGTGTGAGAATTTCTTCTTCTCTGTGGGTAAGAGGATTAGAGGCTTTTAAAATATTTTCTGAACGGATATGAGATGAATCAAATGCAAAAGAAGAACGAATTTCTTTAGTTGCAGTTTCATCCCACCAAGATGCTCCAGCAGCTACAGAACGGAGAGCTAAAACCAATTTTTCAGCGGCAATTCCTTTGAGACAATAGCCTTGAGCGCCAGCAGCAATTAACCGCGCAATTAGGAATTTTTCAGCATGGGAAGTGAGGACTAAAACTGGCAAATTGGGATATTTTTGTTTAATTTGGTGACAGGCTTCAATACCCCCAATTCCTGGTAATCCTACATCTAAAAGAACGACATCGAGAGAATGCTGGTTGACTAACTCAATGGCTATTTCACCATCTTCTGCCTCGGCGATAATCTCCAAACCAGTTTCCTGCTGCAATCGCACACGCAAGCCTAAGCGGAAAAGTTCATCATCCTCAACTAGGAGGATTTTTATAGGGGTAGAAGACATCTCATGTATTTAAGACTGAAATGGCAAAACAGGGAGCTTGAAACCAAAAATGGCACCATTGGGAACTCTGTTTTCTGCCCATATTATACCGTTATGGGCTTCAATAATTTGCCGAGATAAGTAAAGTCCTAATCCAGAACCTTTAGCTTGGCGTTGGGAAAGCCCGCCGCGATAGCAAAGCGCTCCGTAGGAATCGCTATTTCCTTGGTAAAATCGTTCAAATAAGTGGGGAAACTGTTCGGGTTGAATACCTGCACCTGTATCTAAAATTTTCACAACTTGATAGGAGGTTTGGGGTTCTAAGACGACTTCGACATGATCACCGCGCCGAGAATGGTTGATAGCATTGATGAGGAGATTGCTAAAAACTCGTTGCAGTTGCAAAGCATCACCGTTAACCCAGAGCGATCGCTTCCAATCGGAGTTACCATAGTTTAAAGATAGATGAATGCGACGATTTGCCGCTAATTCAATCAAAGTCGCCGCTGCCGTTTCTGCTAATATGCTTAAATCCACAGGAGCTAAATCTAGTTTTAAGCCTTCAGTATCATTGCGATAGACATCTAACAAAGTTTCTAATAAATCTAGGGAAGTTTCATGGCTACGTGCCATTGTTGCCAAAACTTTCTGCTGCATTGGTAAAACAGCGCCAAATTTTTCTTGTTGAAAAGCTTTAATAGTTTCAATGGCTCCTAAAAGTGGTGTTTTTAAATCGTGGGTAAGTGTGGAAGCAAAATCTTCTCGCAGTCTTACTAATTGGGCTTGGGCTTCTAGTTGAGTTTGAGTGAGGGCAATGGCTTTTTGAGATTTTCGCAATCGTTGACTTAAAAATCCTGTGACTATTAATGCTATTGCTGCAATGACTCGACTAGCAATAGTAGAAGCCTGAATGACTTCCCTTACGGGTATCCACACATTTAACATGGTTAGAAAAACAGCTACAAATGTGGCGCTTTTTGTTGCCATTCCCCCAAACCAAGAATTAACTAATAAAATTGCTCCACTGTAGAGATATCCAAAAACATAGTCATTTGGGGTGGAATATTCTAAAACTCCTAGAAAGATAAATATAGTGACAATCAGTAATATTTTACCAACGCGTAAGTTATTGTTTATTAATTTATTTTTAAAATATACCATTTACTAAGTTACCTTTTCTCAACTTATATAACTATAGCAATTATCAAAGTTTAGATCCCCGACTTCTTAAAGAAGTTAGGGATCTTGTTTACTAGCGTTTAGGTTTTACCCTAAACTTTACTAAACACTGATATATATCTTTAGGTAGATAGATAAATAGAAAAAATAAACAGTTTTTATATCCTTATATTCCTTGTTTTTATTCCGAAAATCATCAATGATATAAATTCATCCAGACTACGATATGGCTGAATAATTCAAAAATTGGTTTTACTGAATTTTACTGATACTGCTAGGAGTTTTTATAATTCATGTTACAAGGTTGGATGCAAATTGCATTGACATTAATTATCGTCATTGCCACTACTCCCTTATTAGGGAAATATATTGCTCGTGTTTTTCTAAGAGAAAGAACACTGCTCGACTCTGTGTTAAATCCCTTTGAAAGAATAATTTTCTTATTAAGTGGAGTTCGCCCAGAAGATGAAATGACAGGTTGGCAATATGCAAAAGCGGTGATTTATAGTAATCTTGCTATGGCGATTTTAGTATTTTTGATATTGATGACTCAAGGATTTTTACCGCTAAATCCTACAGGGTTAAAAGCGCCAAGTTGGGATTTGGCATTACACACCACTCTCTCTTTTTTAACCAACACAGATCAACAGCATTACTCTGGAGAAACAACCTTTAGTTATGCCAGTCAAACCTTTGCTTTAGGCTTTTTAATGTTTACTTCAGCCGCCACAGGTTTAGCGGTGGGGATTGCCTTTATTCGCGGCTTAACTGGCAGAGGATTAGGTAATTTTTACGGTGATTTAACTAAATCAATTACCCGGATTTTACTACCTATGTCCGTTGTTGGGGGTTTATTATTAATCATGGCTGGTGTACCCGAAACCCTTGCAGGAGTAGCCACAGCGACAACATTAGAAGGAGCAACTCAAGCGATCGCACGTGGTCCAGTTGCCCATTATGAGATAATCAAACAAATTGGTGAAAATGGCGGCGGTTTTTTTGGTATTAACTCAGCTCACCCCTTTGAAAATCCCAACGGTTTTTCTAATTTAGTAGAAACTTGGGCAATGATTTCTATCCCTTCAGCTTTTATTTACACCTATGGAGTATTTGCTAATAATCTCAAACAAGCTTGGCTAGTATTTTGGATGGTATTTATCATCTTTGTTTTCTTGGTAGTAATTACAGTAATTGGTGAATATCAAGGAAATCCACTTGTTAATTCCTTGTTAGGATCACAGCAACCCAACTTAGAAGGAAAAGAAGTCAGATTTGGTTGGGCGCAAACAGCACTTTGGGCAGTAATGACAACAGCAACAATGTGTGGTGCTGTTAATGGAATGCACGATTCATTAATGCCTCCCGGAGGATTTTCTACCCTCTCAAATATGTTTTTACAAATTATTTGGGGAGGACAAGGAACTGGCACAGCATATTTATTTATCTACTTGATTTTGGCAGTATTCCTGACTGGTTTAATGGTAGGAAGAACACCAGAATTTTTAGGACGCAAAATTGAGAAACAAGAAATAGTTCTTTCCAGCGTAGTTTTATTAGTTCATCCTTTCGCAGTTTTAATTCCTTGGGCGATAGTTTTTGCCTTTCCCGATACTCTTTCAGGTATTAGTAACCCAGGTTTTCACGGCGTTTCTCAAGTAGTTTATGAATATGCTTCCGCTGCTGCAAATAACGGTTCTGGTTTTGAAGGTTTGGGAGATAATACCCTGTGGTGGAACCTTAGCACCAGTGTCAGCATTTTAGCCGGTCGTTACATTCCTATCATCGCTTTATTGTTACTAGCAGATGGTATTTCTAGAAAACAACCAGTTCCCATGACTGCCGGTACTCTCAGAACTGATACTCGTTTATTTACCGGAGTTACAGGTGGCGTAATTTTAATTCTTGGGGCGTTAACCTTCTTCCCCGTATTAGTTTTAGGTCCTATTGCTGAATGGTTTTTACTTGCTAAATAAACTATATCTTTCTTTTCTCACGCAGAGACGCAGAGGCGCAAAGAAAGAGGAGTTGCTGAATTGAAGTATGAAATTAGAAAATCTCAAACTTTGCGTCTTTGCTCCTACCCTGCGGGATCTCCTAACGGAGATTGTACCTTTGCGCGAAATATAATTCATATCCAAGAGAAAAATAACTAAATTTTCATGAAAACTACAAAAACTCGACAAGAACGTAAACATACCCCCAAAGTCAAAAAGACTGGACTTTATTCTAGGGCATTTAAACAAGCATTTGTCAAATTAGACCCACGCAATATGCTGAAAAATCCAGTTATGTTTTTAGTGTGGGTGGGGACGATTATTACGGCTTTAGTAACTATTGAACCGAATCTTTTTGGTGTTACTCCTGGTAATAATCCGCGACTTTTTAATGGTTTAATTACGATAATTTTGTTCTTTACTCTTGTTTTTGCAAATTTTGCGGAAGCTGTTGCTGAAGGAAGAGGAAAAGCTCAAGCTGACTCTTTACGGGCGACAAAATCCGATGTCACAGCCCGGAAACTTCTTCCTGACGGTTCTATTCAAGAAGTTAATTCTACTACCTTGCGTCGTGGTGACCAAATTAAAGTTATCGCTGGTGATGTAATCCCCGCAGACGGAGAAGTAATTGTTGGGGTGGCTGCTGTAGATGAATCTGCTATTACTGGGGAATCTGCACCAGTATTGAAACAGCCAGGAACTGATATTGCTAGTTCTGTAACTGGAGGAACTCGCATTAATTCTGATGAATTAACAATTAGGGTGACATCAGATCCAGGTCAAGGTTTTATTGACAGAATGATTGCTTTAGTTGAAGGGGCTTCTCGTACTAAAACCCCCAATGAAATTGCTTTAACTGTACTTTTGGCAGTGCTAACTCAAGTTTTTTTAGTGGTAATTGCCACTCTACCTACAGTGTCAGTTTATGTTAAATCACCTGTAAGTATTGCGGTATTAATTGCCTTATTAGTGGCGTTAATTCCTACTACAATTGGCGGATTATTAAGTGCAATTGGCATTGCGGGTATGGATAGAGTCGCCCAATTTAATGTCATAGCTACATCTGGAAGGGCTGTAGAAGCCTGTGGAGATATTAACACCTTGGTTTTAGATAAAACGGGAACAATTACTTTAGGAAACCGCATGGCGGAGGAATTTATTCCTGTTAAAGGTCATTCCCTTGATGAAGTTGCTCAAATTTCTTTAGCATCAAGTATTTTTGATGAAACTCCCGAAGGAAAATCAATTGTTAAATTAGCGGAATCATTAGGCGCAAAATTAGATTTTAGTTCAAAAAATGCGGAGGGGATTGAATTTTCGGCAAAAACGCGAATGAGTGGGATTGATTTACCTAATGGAGTAGAAATTCGTAAAGGTGCTGTAGATGCAATTAAAGGATTTGTGCGTTCTCGAAATGGACAATTAACACCAGAACTTGATGCAGCTTATGAGCGAGTTTCTAAATTAGGTGGAACACCATTAGCGGTTTGTAAAAATGATGATGTTTACGGTGTAATTTATCTCAAAGATATTATTAAACCGGGGATTAAAGAACGATTTGATCAAATGCGCCGCATGGGAATTAAAACTGTGATGCTGACAGGAGATAACCGTCTTACTGCTTCGGTAATTGCCCAAGAAGCTGGTGTAGATGATTTTATTGCGGAAGCAACTCCAGAGGATAAAATTGAAGTAATTCGGAGTGAACAAGCTCAAGGAAAATTAGTCGCTATGACTGGAGATGGTACTAATGATGCTCCGGCTTTAGCTCAAGCAAACGTGGGTGTGGCAATGAATTCTGGTACACAAGCAGCGAAAGAAGCTGCAAATATGGTGGACTTGGATTCTGACCCGACAAAATTAATTGATATCGTCACTATTGGTAAACAATTACTAATTACTCGTGGGGCTTTAACAACTTTTTCAATTGCTAATGATGTCGCCAAATACTTTGCAATTATTCCGGCAATTTTCCCTGGTATTGGTGTTAGCGGTTTAAATATTATGGGTTTGGTAAGTACCCAATCAGCGGTTTTATCAGCTTTGATTTACAATGCTTTGATTATTCCGGCATTGATTCCTTTAGCATTAACTGGTGTGAAATTTCGTCCTCTCACCGCTGACCAACTTTTGCAAAGAAACATCTTTATTTACGGATTAGGTGGCGTGATTGCTCCTTTTATTGCTATCAAAATCATTGACATTTTCATTGCATCTGTAGGACTAGCCTAATCAAAACTCCGCGTACCTCTGCGTTTAAACTCCTTCACCCTCTTAAATTATGAACCAACTATCAGAACGCATCAACTATAAACGGAATCGTCTTCCTCTGGGTCTGTTTTTACTACTTTGCTTTAATGTATTACTCGCACCAGCAGTTCAAGCCGCAACACCGATATCAGAATCGCGTTTTTCAGCTTACACAATTACTTTGTTGGGACTTGTTACTCTGTGTCTTTGTGTTTATTTGTTTGTTGTGATTTTTCAACCTGAGAGGTTTTAATTACTAATTTGTAATTCGTAGGTTGGGTTAAGCAACAGCGTAACCCAACAAAAACTTTAACTTTAATAGTTTTTAACTAGGGAGATTTGAATATGAGTCAGAGATATCAAGTTGGTAAGGCGATTCGTTCGACTTTGGTTTTATGGGTGATAACGGCTTTTATCTATCCTTTATTTATGTTGATTTCGGGACAAGTTGCTTTTTCTTATCAAGCGAATGGTAGTTTAATTACGAATTCCCAAGGTGTAATTATTGGTTCAGCATTAATTGGTCAACCATTTACGAGTGAAAAGTATTTTTGGAGTCGTCCTAGCACTACCAATTACAGCACGGCTGATGCAAAAAATGATGAAGCTGGTATTTTGAAGACTGGTGTATCTGGTGCTAGTAATTTAGCTCCCAGTAATCCAGCATTGCTAGAACGTATTAACGGGAATGAAGGTGAAATTCAGCGACTTAAAAAAGCGGATATACAACCTACGGCGGATTTAGTTTACACCTCTGGTTCTAGTCTTGATCCTCACATTACTCCTGAAGGTGCAAAGGCGCAAATTGCAAGAGTAGCCAAAGCGCGGGGAGTTCAACCAAATCAACTAGAAACTTTAATTTTACAAAACACAGATGGTCGCTTTTTGGGTATATTTGGTGAACCTGGTGTGAATGTTTTCAAGCTAAATCTATCATTGGATAAAATTAATAAATAAGTAGGAACTTGTTCATGATTCATCCCAATAACCTATCCCCTGACAGTTCTTATATCCGTCCTGCTCGACGAGGAAAGCATAAGATATTCATTGGTATGGCTCCCGGTGTGGGGAAAACTTACAAAATGCTGGAAGAAGCACACCAACTTAAACAAGATGGGATTGATGTTGTTATTGGTGTTTTGGAAACTCATGGACGCAAAGACACGGCTGCAAAAGCTATAGGATTGGAGGTAATTCCTAAAAAAACCATTATTCACAAGAATATCAACCTCCAAGAAATGGACACGGAGGCAATTTTAGCACGCTCTCCCCAACTGGTTTTAGTTGATGAATTGGCTCATACAAATATACCTGGTTCTCTGAGAGAAAAACGTTATCAGGATGTAGAAGTAATTTTAGCAGCCGGCATAGATGTTTACTCTACTGTTAATATTCAACATTTGGAAAGTTTGAATGATTTGGTAGCAAGAATTACGGGTGTTGTGGTGCGAGAACGCATTCCCGATATTCTCTTAGATGAAGCTGATGCTGTGGTTGTTATTGATGTCACTCCAGAAACTTTAGAAGAGCGTTTGCGGGAAGGTAAAATCTATGCTAATGATAAAATTGAGCAATCTTTAGAAAACTTTTTTCAGCGTCGTAACCTGATTGCTTTGCGGGAATTGGCATTAAGAGAAGTAGCTGATACTGTTGAGGAGGAAGCAAATACTTCTATCTCTACTGGACACAGTTGTAATGTTCATGAACGAGTTTTAGTATGTGTATCTACTTATCCAAATTCAATTCAATTATTGCGTCGTGGGGCGCGGATTGCCAGTTATATGAATGCCAGGTTGTATACTGTATTCATTGCCGATCCTGAACGTTTTCTCACCAAAGAAGAAAGTTTACATATTCATACTTGTGAGAAACTATGCCACGAATTTGGTGGTGAATTTATTCATGTTAAAAGTAACAATGTTCCTCAAGCAATTGCCCAAGTTGCTGCAACTCATCATATTACCCAAATAGTCATTGGTGAAAGCCAGCAGCCTCGATGGAAAAGATTTTTTAAAGGTTCTTTTACGCAACGATTGATGGAGTTAATCAGAGATCAAAAAATAGATTTACATATTATTGCTACTGAGAAATAATTTTTTGCCCATAGACACCAGGAGGAGACTTCCTGTATGACAATACCCACGCGAAAAATATAAATTTTTATAACAAAAATATAATCACATAATTTTACTGGGAATATATTCAAATTGATACCCTAATTCAGAATTTGCCGGGATAAAGAAACCATGAAAAAAATCCTGTTATTTTGTTGTGCAATGATTTTAGGAATGTGGATCACTATCAGTCCTGCACTCGCTGCGGAGAGCAACAGCACTGAAACTACTACTGATAGCAACAGCCTTACACTCGTGACGACACAATGTGAAAGTGAGGGATTTCACCCTAATCCAAATGACTGCCAAAAATTCTACCGCTGCGTAGATAACGGTGATGGTAGCTATAGAAAGTATGATTTTGAGTGTGGGACGGGTACAGTTTGGGATGAAGAACTAGTAACCTGTAACTATCCTTACGCCATTAGTAAAAATTCACAATGCTTACAAGGTAAATAATTTAGAACTTACCCTTTGTACAAATTAATCAAAGTTTTTCCTTTAAGTCTATCTGTGCCAATTCTTTCTCTGCCCTCTTTTCCATGATGCCATTACCCGTTCTTCTTCTCTGAAAACTATACCTATCAAGCCTTTCACTTTGGTGTTAAGTCTCTTGTTTATTTGTTAAGACAGATACGGGTAATGGATAGCCCGCAAGCGAGTAGGCGACTATGATGTATCTCATTCAAGTGCATACCGCTATAATATATTTAATTTTGCACATCTATGGCTACGCCACGCAAGCTATCATACTGAATTGGTATAAGTCCCACTAATTACAACAGAATTAAGCAGTTGGGAATTTTCCTATTCCCTATTCCTTGTCATTATTTTTTTGACTTTGGATATCCAACCTTGGTATTTATGCAAAATTTCTCTGTAAGGAATATCGTCTGCAAATACGGACTCAAATATAGGTGGTAAGAAAGTTTTGGGAAAGATTTGATGGAGAATTTTGGCTAAGGTATTGCGAATAATAAACTCAGTAAATAAATGGTTGGAAGTAGGGAAGGAATAATCGCTTAACTCTCTTAAAGCAAAAGCATCAGGTTGACGACGCAAGCTATATTCTGTTAATGATTGTGCTAAATTATCAGCATATTCATCTAAAATTTTATCAAAAATTAGCACATCTTCCAAAGCTGAATTGCATCCTTGTCCAATGGAAGGTGAAACTGCATGAGCGGCATCACCAATTAACAATACACTATCTCCTAAATGATAGGGGTTACAGCGCACTGTTAAAACTCTCGATATCGGTCTTTTAGCAAATTCTTCTGCTTCAAATGCTGGCATTAATTGCCCAATAATCGGGAAATTATCTTGAAAGAATTTCTGCACTTCTTCAGCATTTGCGAGTTGTTCAATGGGATTATTAGCATATGGAAAAAGGATGACTCCGTTCATGTTTCCATCTATTTGATGCAGCATGAGTATGGAGATACCATTATTTATTCGCCAAGCGTGAACTTTCTGTTTTGGTAAATCAATTCCTGGTATTTGATCTGGATTGGGAAGAAAAATAGATTTATAAGCATTGGGAACGTAATTTTTTTCAAATTGAAAATCATCCGTATTGAGAAAAGCTTCTCTGACTACAGAACGCGCTCCGTCAGCACCAATTAGTAAGTCATAATTGCTAGTAAATTCTGTTATATTATTTGAGGATGTACTTTGGGAAAATTTAATTGTTTTGTTTGCCGAATCTATTTCTGTACATTGACAATCAAAGTGAATATTAATGCGGCTGTTATCATATTTTTCGACTAATTTCTCTAAAATGACAGTTGCTAAATTAGTTCTATCTAGGGTAATAAGAGGTATTTTTCTTTTGATAACTTGAGTTTTACCCTTCTTTCCATGCAGAATTGAACCTTGTATTTCTAAGCTTACGGCTTTAACTGCTTCCTCTAGTCCGGGAATTTGACGTAAAGCATTCATTCCTCTTTCACCAAGCGAAATGGGAAAGGTGCGGGTTTTGTCAAAGGGAATTCCACGGGGATCGCTACGACGTTCATAAATATCAATTTGGTATTGGTGATGACGACGTAGTAGATAATGAGCTAGAAGAAGTCCGCTAGGGCCAGCACCGATAATTGCAACTTTGTTAACCATGATTTTTGATGTTTACATAGGACTTGCTGTTCGCGTAGCGTGCCGTAGGCATAAAAGTCTTTTGGTTAGGGCTAGGAGTCAGGAGTCAGGAGTCAGGAGTCAGGAGTCAGGAGGAAGAATTAGAAGAAGAGAAGAATAGTCTTGAATCTGGTCAAGTAATAGGTTTTTGGTAGTTCCAACGCTTATTCCTTGCACCTGATTCACCTTTTTAACCTTCAAACTCTTGATATATCTAAGTTTTAGATTTATTCAGCAAGCCCTACATAATATTAATTGGATCTACGTCAATTGTTAAGCTGACTGAGGAAGGACAAAGCACCCTGATTTCTTGCCAATCTGGTAAATTAGGTAATGCATCGGGGGCAAATTTTAGTAATATCTGCCAGCGATAACGATTAGCTACTCGTAAAATATTAGCTGGTGCTGGCCCCAATATTTCAAATTCTTGTTTATCATTGAAAGTTGTAGCAATAATTTGGGCTGTATTTTGGACTTGAATGGGATCAAGACTACTCAAGCGCAATAAAATTAATCTACCATAAGGGGGATAATTAAGTGCTTGTCTTTGCTCTAATTCTGCATCAGAGAAAGATTGATAATCATGGCTTTTAACTGCTTCAATTACTGGATGTTCTGGGGTGTAGGTTTGCACGATTACCCTACCGGGATCTTCTCCTCTTCCTGCACGTCCCGCAACTTGGGTTAAGGTTTGAAATGTGCGTTCATTGGCGCGATAGTCTGATAAATGCAATAACCCATCAGCAGCAACAACACCCACTAACGTAACTTGGGGTAAGTCTAAACCTTTGGTGAGCATTTGCGTCCCCACTAATAAATCTGCTTCACCGTTTGCAAATTGGGTGAGTAAGTTTCGGTGTGCGCCTTTGTTGCGGGTGGTGTCGCTATCAAAGCGAATTAATTTCAGGTGGGGAAATTGGCGGTTTAATTCCTGCGCTACTCGCTGAGTTCCGCTCCCAAAGAATTTTAAATAGGGAGAACTGCATTCTGGACAATGTGGGGGGTGCGATCGCCCATAATTACAATAATGACACCTTAATAATTGCGGCGCACCCTCTTCTACATGGTGATACGCCAGCGAAACGTCACAATTTGGACATTCCAGCACATAACCACAACTGCGACAAGAAACAAATGTGCTATGTCCCCGACGATGAATAAATAAAATTCCCTGTTCTTTCCTTTCTTGTAGCTGTTCTAAAGCTTCTTGTAAAGACCTACTAAATATAGACCGATTTCCCTCCTGTAACTCTCGACGCATATCCACGATTTCCACAGGTGGTAACGGACGCGAGTTAATCCGTTCAGGAAGTGAAAGATAATAAGAGGAAGGGGAGCAGGGAGCAGGGAGCAAGGGGGAAAGCTCTTTTTCTCTACCTCCTTCGTTTCCATGTTCTCCCACACTCACCCAACTTTCCAAAGAAGGAGTCGCGGAACCTAAAATTAACGGACAACTTTCTAATTCAGCACGCCATTGTGCGACGGTGCGGGCGTGGTAGGTGGGAATAGGAGAATCTTGTTTAAAGCTGCTGTCGTGTTCTTCATCCAAGATAATTAAAGCCAAGTTGGGTAATGGCGCAAAAATGGCGCTGCGAGTCCCAATCACTACTTGAGGTTCTCCCGTGAACATTTGTCGCCAAGTATCGTAGCGTTCACCGTCAGAGAGGGCGCTGTGATAAACCTGAACTCTGTTTCCAAATCGGGCGCGGAAGCGATCTGTGAGTTGGGGTGTGAGTCCGATTTCTGGAACTAATACCAAAGCGGATTTACCTTGGTTGAGGAGAGGTGCGATCGCTTGCAAATATACTTCTGTTTTCCCTGAACCTGTTACCCCGTGCAACAATACTTGAGCAAATCCATTTAAAGATTGTATTAATTCTAGGGCGCTATTTTGAGCATCTGTTAAAGATTTTGCTTGATCCCCAGCCATGAGGGGACTTTGTTCTCTGCGTAATATTTCTCGTTCTTCAATTACTATATAGCCTTTTTCTACCAAAGCTTTGAGGATAGAAGTACTGGCGCTACAAATTTGTAATAATTCACTTTGCCATAATTCTCCACCTTGTCGTCGTAGCACTTCCACAATTTCTCGTTGACGGGGGGTTAAATCTCGGTCATTATTTTCTATCAGTGTTACGGCTTTTTGCAGTTTGGGTTGATTTTGTCGTGGCGGTTCTAGGTAGTTTTCTGCTAATCCCAAGCGGATTAATTCACGAGTTCCCCGATAAGAAGATTTAACTTTTTGTTGAATATAGTAATAACTGTAGTCACCTGTAGGGGTTTTTTGTAAGAGTTGTAAAACTTGTTGCGCTATGGGTGACATGAAAACAGAAGTATTGTTAGAGACATCTTGCTCTTTTCCTAAAGGTGTCAGACGCAAACGACGTTGCGATCGCCCTAATAATCCTGGTGGTAGAGCCACCCGAATCACTTGAATTAGAGGCGTATAGTAATAAGCGGCGATGCGATTGAGTAATTCCCAATAGGTGCTTGGGAAAAATCTTTTGCTGACTACATCTTCTACTTCCCGAATTTTGTCTGGTGGTAGATCAACATTAGGCTGTGTCAGTAAGCGAATTGCGATCGCTCCTACCTGTTGTGTCCCAAAGGGAACAGTCAAAATATCCCCTGGTTTTATTTCTAACTGGGGTGGTATTTTGTATGTAAATAAGTCTGAGCTTCCTGGACAATCTACGAGTACTTCAATCCATCTATAAACAGTTGTTTTTGACTGGTATGACTCCCCCGGTTCAGCTACGGCTACAGAAGATAATTTTACGCTCTTAATATACATGATTATCGACTTTTTAGACAGATATTTGCTCACATACCTGGATCAAATTAACCAAGCTTCACTTAATTTTAACTTGTTAGATTACTACAAGCAAACGGTATTTCGCAATACTTTTATTACCAATCATACTTGATAAGTTTTAACTGATGTAATCTACTAGACAATTTAATTTCCACTGTACGTGCAATAAATTTTTGATCCTAACTACACAAATGAAAGTATCTTAGATATTAAAGAATCAATTGCTTAACTACGAAATAGGGAATAGGTTTTTTCCGCCCATTGATAGATATTCAATATATTGGCTATATGAGATGCTTTTATACAATTAATATTTTCCGGATTTTCATCCACCATTTTCGTAATTTGTATCATTTGCTAGACTTACACTCCCATCGCTTAAACCCACTAAAAATATAGAAAAATACATGAAAATTTAAGCTATAGGGTTCTTTAGATGGAATTTTTATATTTGTTAAGGTTGAGAATGTTTGAGAGGGGTTTGACATATTTGGTGATTAAGAAAAAAATGAGGAATATGTCTGCTGGTAGTCAGAGAAGATGGTATTTTGGGTGCAAAGCCCATATAGGTTGTATCTAAACATAACCGAAAAACATGACATACAGGTACAGATTTTCGTTCCAAATCAGGAATTCTTGAGAAGATTGTATTTGTCTAGGTAAATGGATGTATTTATCTCTTAAGAAAAACTACCAATCCTCAAACGAGCATCTGTCACTAATTTATGTACCAAACAAAGCAACAATCCCTAAAGGAAACTATGAATCTTGCTGAATTGGGAACAATGGAAATACTGGAGAACGCGGCGGATCATGAAGAACCATCACTTGATAGTTTAGAGGCAGTAGTATTTGAAGACTCTTCAATTGTAGAAAATTTGGAGTCAGATGAACGCGATGGTGATGAGATGGCAGCCGCTCGTCCTTCGGGATACAATAAAACCGAACATGACGATGCTGTAGGCGCGTTTTTTAAAGAAATGGCGCGTTATCCTCTCTTAAAACCTGATGAAGAGGTAGAGTTAGCGCGACGAGTTAGGTTTTTAGAAGAAGTAAAAGACTTACAAGCGGCTTTGGAATTAGAACTGGGACAGGAACCGAGCAAAAGCGAAGTAGCCGCCAAGTTTGACATGACAGAGAAACAACTGGAAAGTCGCTTGTATCAAGGAAGAGTAGCGAAGCGGAAAATGATTCGCTCGAATCTGAGGCTAGTGGTATCTATCGCCAAGCGTTATCTCAACCGGGGAGTTCCTTTTCTAGATTTGATTCAGGAAGGTGCAATGGGGTTAAATCGCGCCGCAGAGAAGTTTGACCCTGATAAAGGCTATAAGTTCTCTACTTATGCTTATTGGTGGATTAGACAGGCGATTACACGAGCGATCGCTAATGATGCCCGTACCATCCGTCTACCAATCCATATTGTAGAAAAACTGAACAAACTTAAAAAAGCCCAAAGGGAACTCAAGCAAAAACTTGCTCGCAACCCCTCGGAAGCCGAAATGGCAGAATCTTTGGAAATTAGCGTTCAACAACTGCGTCAACTCCAACAACTGCGCCGTCAAGCATTATCCCTCAATCACCGCGTCGGTAAGGAAGAAGACACGGAATTAATGGACTTGCTGGAAGATGAAGATAACCAATCTCCAGAAGCCAAAATGAATGAAAACATGATGCGTCAGGAGATTTGGGAAGTCTTAGGTGATGTCCTTACTCCACGGGAGAAAGACGTAATTTCTCTGCGCTATGGACTAACAACCAGCGAACCCTGCACTTTGGAAGAAGTTGGAAATATGTTCAACCTCTCCCGTGAACGAGTACGCCAAATCCAAAGTAAAGCCATGCGAAAATTACGCCGTCCCCACATTGCTAAACGTTTAAAAGGTTGGTTGATATAAGTCATTAGTCATTAGTCATTAGTCATTAGTTAAGGAAATTTACGCACTTAACTATAAACTATGGACTATCGACTATGAACTAAAGACTAATGACTTCTCATCGCAATTTGATTGTCAGGTTTGCTGAACCCAGTGATTGCACTACACTGTTTGCATTAATTCAGGCTCTGGCAGAATACGAAAAATTATCTCATGCTGTCACTGGCAATGCTCTATTACTCAAGGAGCATTTATTTGGTTCACCAAAATATATAGAGGCAATTTTAGTAGAATCTGCGGGTCAAGCTGTGGGATTTGCCCTATTCTTTCACAATTATTCTACATTTCTGACTAAGCCAGGAATTTATCTAGAAGATTTATTTGTTTTACCAGAATTTCGCCGCCAAGGTATTGGTAAAGCACTTCTAGCTAAATTAGCCAAAATAGCTATAGAAAGAGATTGTGGGCGTTTAGAGTGGAGTGTTTTGGATTGGAATGTCTCAGCACAAGCATTTTACCGCAGCATGGGAGCAGATATTTTAGATGATTGGCGAATTTGTCGTGTTACTGAAGAGGCAATAAAAAAGTTAGCAGATAAAGGATGAAGTGTTTAGAATAAAGGATAAAGTTTTTGATCCACTTTTCCTTTTATTCTTCATTATTAATTTATTCTTGCTAGTCTTAAATTCCCATTTACATAAATTTACATTTTTCATCCATCCTCAAACTAGTACCTCAGGACGGAAATTGAAAATTGAAAACTTAAAATTTAAACATTAAAACACTTGTTTGATCAGCTTTTCGCCTATTTTAAATAGTAGGTGGATTTCCACCGCAGTTTACTAGTAACTCAGTCAATTTCAAACCCTTAATTGTCAGAGCTAAGTTTGACAGCCTGTCGTTTGACACAAGCAACTGCTCAACTCACAATTATAAGGGAGATTTGACAGAATCAGCCGTTGTTGTAGAGAGAACACGAGATGAAAAAGATAATTTCAGTATTACTGTTAGGCATAGCTATCTTCACCTTTGCCTTCAGTAGTCCAGCTTTGGCAGATGGAGCTACAGTATTTAGTGCTAACTGTGCTTCTTGTCACGCAGGTGGCAAGAATTTGGTTAACGCTGCTAAAAGCCTCAAGAAGGCGGATTTGGTAAAGTACGATATGTACTCAGCAGAGGCAATTATTGCCCAAGTTACAAATGGTAAAAATGCTATGCCTGCTTTTAAGGGTCGTTTAAAATCAGACCAGATTGCAGATGTAGCTGCTTACGTACTGGAACAAGCAGATAAAGATTGGAAGTAATCCCATATCTAAGGTGATTAACTAATAATTTGCGGGGCTTTTTGTCCCGCTAATTTTTGTAATTCTGAAATTATCAAAGGAGATGTGTATGACTTATTTCTGGCGATTAATTTTCAGTATGATTATAGCTTTTTATATAGCTTTTTTAGCCCCAAGTGCAAATTCATCACTTCTTGCTAACACCCAAATTCCAGCCAGTGATTTTTTTAAATTGGGTGTAAACCAAATGCAGCAAGGTAATTACCAATCAGCAATTGAGAATTTGACTTTGGCGATTCAAATGCACAGTAACTTGAGTGCAGCTTATAGCGATCGCTGTTTAGCATATCTACAGCTACAAGATTATCATGCTGCGATAGCAGATTGTACCCAAGCACTAAATTTAGCACCTGATAACTCTCAAGCTTATCTCAACCGGGGACTAGCACAATACAGACAAGGGAATTATCCCAATGCTATTGCTGATTACAATCAAGTAATTGCGCTAACACCGGATAATTTTCGCGCTCACTACAACCGAGGGATAGCTTTTGCTGGAGAAGGTAATTACTCCCAAGCGATCATTGATTATAACCTGGCATTAACTCAAATTTCCCCCACTAACACGCTACTGTTAGCAGATATATACAATGACAGAGGTTTAGCTTATTTAGAGTTGCAAAATCTAGCAGCGGCTATGAAGGATTTTAATTTAGCAATTCATTTCAACGCTGATGATGATAGAGCATATTTTAACCGAGCTTGTGCCTGTGAGCGTAGCGGTGATATCCTAGGCGCAATGCATGACTTTTCCCAAGTTATCAGGCTGAAACCCAGTAATGCACTAGCTTACGTTAATCGGGGAGTAGCCAACTATAACTTAGGGTACTATCAAAGAGCGATCGCTGATTTACAAAAAGCGTCAGCATACTTTGAACAGCAAAAACAAACATTGGCCTACAAGAAAACCTTATATTTGCTGAAAACTGTTCAACAAGAAATCTCATCAGTCATGGAAATTGCTTAACTCTAATACTGAGTAAGTGACAATTCTCGAACCCATACCCCAGGAAAGTTCTGAGTATTGATGAATTCAAGTATGACAGCTTGTCTTTTGACACTTTTTATATTAATAAGGTAAATCTCACATAGTAATTGTTTTTACCGGGTGTAAGTTCAGAAATATGAATAAGAATTTGTTTTTACTGCCAGTTTCTTTATTGAGCTTACTGGTAGCCTTTCCTGCTGTCGCTTCTGAAAATGAAAATCAAAAAACCTCAATAAATTCAGATATTCCTAGTTTAAGTGAAATTGAACTACCCGCCACCAATGCTGAATTATTAACTCAACAACCAGCATCAACTGAAGTTAATGAAGAAACGCAGCCAGAAGCAGATATATCCATAGAAACAATTGGACAAAAAGACCCTTTACCTGAATCTACTCCCACTTATGTAATTGAAAAAGAAGAAATTCAAAAACAGGGTGCAACCAGCGTTGCTGATATTTTGAAAAGAATGCCAGGTTTTGCGATCAATGATGTCGGACATGGTGCAGATATTCACACAGGTACATATTACCGGGGTGCATCAATTAACCAATCTGTATTTCTGATTAATGGTAGACCAATTAATAGTAATATCAATACCTATCATGGTGCAACTGACTTAAATAGTATTCCTATAGAAGCTATAGAAAGAGTTGAATTATATAGTGGGGCTGCTTCCTCTTTATATGGTTCATCAGCTTTTGGGGGAGTTGTCAATATCATTACTAAAGAAGGTGATGGTAAACCTAAATTAAATGCTAGTGCAGAATTTGGCTCATTAAATTTAAATAATCAACAGATAACTTATGGTGGTTCATCTGGTGCAGTCAAGTACAACTTTAGCTTTGAAAGATACTTTATCGATAACCGTTATCGTGTACCTGTGGGAGCAGCAAACCGTGATGCTGAAGGATTTTTATCCAATGCAGATACAGCTACAAGCACTTATTTTGGCAGCATTGGTGTAGATTTAGATCCCAAAAATTCGGTCAATTTAGATGTGACTGCACTGAGTAGTCGTCGAGGTTTAATTTATTTCGGTTTCCCCTTACAAAAAGACCGACTTGATCATGATGGTTTAAATATTGGTTTATCTTGGAAAACTCGACTTGGTAAGGGAGAAAACTCTAATTTAACAACTTCTATTGGTTATAACCAAGATTACTTTAGCACTTATGGCCCTACCGCAGGTACATTTTACCGCACCGGGATTTTAGATACTCAACAAATTACAGCCAGAGTAGATCATGATTGGAAACTTAGCCCTAATAATCAGTTGCGTTGGGGTTTAGATTTAAAAAATACTAACTTAAATGGTGATGTTTTTAGTACAGCACCTAATAGAATTGCCAACAATGAAAAAGAAAATCGCAGCCTCTTAAATACAGCTTTATTTGCTGTCAATACTTGGAATATTAGCGATGCTTTTCAAGTTGATTTAGGGCTAAGACAAAGCTTTGATGATCAGTTTGGCAATTATCTTAACCCTAGTTTTGGCTTACGTTATGCTGTGAATCCAGCCGTTGCTGTGCGTGGCAGTTGGGCCGGAGCGCAGCGCAATCCTGGTTTAGATCAGTTATATGTTTATGATACGGTTCATGCTTGGCAACCAAACCCTGATTTAAAACCAGAAACTGGTTCTGCTTGGACTGCGGGAGTGGATGTAAGATTGTCTAATAATTTGCTGGGACAGTTTACCTATTTTGGCAGTAGTTTAGATAATCGGTTAGGAGTAATTAGTGGAAGATGGGAAAATATCGGCTTAGTAGATACCAATGGTTTAGAAGCAGCGTTGCAATTAAAAATTGCTCGTCAATGGTCAACTTTTCTCAACTACACTTATACAGATGCCCAAATTAAAACTGGAACTGAAAAAGGATTACAATTAGGATTAATTCCTTACTCTTTACTTCAAGCTGGAATTGGTTATGAAAAGGCGGGATGGCAGGCTAATATATATGTGACTTATAATAGTGGTTCCCGTCGCTCTGTTTTCACCAATACTGCTGGTGGTGATAAAAATACAGACTTCTCAGCGTCTTTTGTGAATTTAGATTTGAGTGGTCGGATTCCTGTCAGTAAAAATTTGGGGTTGATTATTTATTTGGAAAATTTACTCGGTGAGCAATATGAGCGAGTTAATCGTATTTATAGTCCTGGGTTTACTTTTCGAGTGGGTTTAACTGCAAATATCTAATTTCTCCTCCATCCAAAGCAGCAGATACCCGAATTTTTAGACAAGTCGGGTATCTGATTATTTAATGTAGCGTTGTCAAAATCTGCTAAAGTATCTGCTAATCGATAGGCTGGTTTTAGTAGGAAGCGACGTGACCATTACAAAACGCCAATTACCTAATTTTTTCAAATTCAGCAAAAATCCTAGCCTTTCTCAGAGATTAATGCTGATTGGGTTAGGAATTACTCTGTTTTTCATTTTTTTAGCCTTCTTCGCACCCGTATTTCAGGCTTGGGGATGGCTACAAAATCCTAAAGAATTTCTCTCTAACCCCATTCACGAACCACCCTCAGCTAAACATTGGTTTGGGACAAGTCGCTTGGGTTATGATGTATTTTCCCGAACTGTATTTGGTGTGCAAGCCGCATTGCAAGTAGTGATTTTGGCAACGGCGCTGAGTATGGTGATTGGTGTACCATTGGGGATGGTGAGCGGCTATCTGGGTGGAAGATTAGATAAGATATTGCTGTTTCTCATGGATAGCATTTACACCCTACCAGGATTATTACTTTCCGTCACACTGGCATTTGTAGTGGGGAGAGGAATCTTGAATGCTGCGATCGCTATTAGTATCGCCTACATACCCCAATATTATCGCGTTGTTCGCAACCACACTGTCAGCGTCAAAACCGAAGTCTACATCGAAGCCGCGCAAGCAATGGGCGCTTCTACCTGGGTTATATTATCCCGCTATCTATTTTTTAATGTCATTCAAAGCGTACCAGTCCTCTTTACTCTCAACGCCGCAGATGCCATATTAGTTTTAGGCGGTTTAGGATTTTTGGGTTTAGGATTACCAGAAGAAGTCCCCGAATGGGGATACGATTTAAAACAAGCTCTAGAAGCACTACCCACAGGCATTTGGTGGACTACTCTTTTCCCTGGTTCAGCGATGACATTCCTTGTGGTAGGGTTATCACTACTTGGTGAAGGGTTAAACGAATTTGTCAATCCCCGTCTGAGAAGAGAAAATAGTATTCGCAAGTAGGGGCAGAAAAACCCGGTTCTTGCTAGTCATGTTCAGAATAGACAACTAACAAACTGAGAGATTCGTGTGAAAGATAACATTTCTTTAATTGCTGCTGCTGCTGGTGGGTTAATGCTTTCTGTTGCCCTTTCTGGGATTTTAAGAGGTACACCAGTCACCGAGTGGGAACAGGTAAGCAATAGTTCCTACCGAGTTGCTAATGTGCAAATGATTAGTAACCACAAATGAATAGGGATTATTGGCATCCACAAAACCCAATTTACATTTTTTTCTGCGTAACTGTAAACTATTTTGTCTCAAATATCCCTTTTTAATTGATACCTGCTAGTTGCAGCAGGTTTAATAAATTTTTACTATTTATCCATATATCTTCAGTAAAGTTTTGAGGATAAATAAAATGATGAAGATGCCAACCGGGGAGAGTTTCACCTGTTAAATAATAGTAATCTAAACCTACTAAATTACTAATCCACCAATAGCAATGATAAACGTAATTTGGTGAAAATAACTCAATAACTTGAGTTCCAGGTTGGCAAAAGACCAAATTCGTTAAACCGCTACCATGAGGAGAAATAATGACTTCAGCTTGAGAGAATAATGCAGCTTGTTCTAATACCGACATTGATTCTAAAATTACTGCTTCAAATCCATAATCTTCAAGTAAATCGCAAATTTCCTCTTCATTTAACAGTCTTCGACTTTTAGCAAGTTTTCTAGTAATATAAATTCGCTTTTGAGGAGATGTAAATTTGAAATATTCGGGTTGCAGAAAATGATGTTTTAAAAAATCACAAGTCCACTTTGGCATCCATGCTACACAACCTGGAAAAGAAGGAACAATTAACTGACTTGCTTGAATGTGATGAATTTTATTAATATTGATTTGTTTATTTTCTGGAATGTCTAGTAAATTTAAAGTTTCTCTTTGAAATGGTAAACTATTATCAACTACAAAGTAATCAATTTCACTAAAATTTATTTCTTTTATTCTTAATAATTCCCATCTGGGTAAAACATCTAACATCCAATGAAAATAAATGTTGTTTGCAAGTCCAGCTAAAACAGCTACAGTTCCTTCAAGCAAATGAATTGGAGGTAGTTTTTGAACAGAAAATACAGCGTGTTGACTCGGATTTTTATCAGGATGATTAGGGCTTAGAATTGGAAAATCTGGAGAAATATCAGCTAAAAAATGGGATTCATCCGTCATAATTGCTGATTGAGTTTGATCTGAACTTAACCAAAATCTGCCTTGAGGAATTGTCGCTACAAATGAAGATGGTAGTTTAACTATGTTACCAAATCTAAAACTAAAATGTATAGAATTATCTAAAGATTTTGGATAATTTAAACTGACATCAATTTCTGGATAAATTTCTACATAATTAGATTGTCCTAAAAGATTATTTTGTACCCAGTCTTGAGTCGATTCATAAAAATGAGCAGGAGGAGAAATCGGTTGAAGTTGGGATAAATCAAAATTTTTAATTAATGCTTTTTCTTGATTAATAATGTTGATTAATGTTTCCACTAAAACAGTACTATCTGAGTTAGTTTCTATGGCTTGTTTAAAAAAACTAATACCCTCTTCCAACTGACTATTTTTTGCGAAAATAAAACCTAAATAAGCCAAAGTTAAAGGAGAATTTGGTTCTTTTTTTAGTTGCTGTTTTAAAATACTAATTGCTTCTTCTATATTCCCACTTCTAAACAATGCCATTCCTAGTAGGTAATATGATTCAATGAAATTAGGATTAATTGCAATTACTTTTTTTAAGTACAAAATCGCTTGTTGATAATTCTCTAATTTTAACCAAGATTGACTCATTACATAATAAATGTCTTCATGATTATCAATATTCATAATCTTGCTTAACATAGCCATTGATTCTGTAATTTTATTTTGCTCTAACAGAATTTTGCTTAATGCTAAGGAGATATTTAAATTTTGTGGATCTATTTCTACAGCTTGCTGAAGTAGTTTATCAGCAATTTCAGGATATTTTAAAGAGATGGTTTGACTTAAATAAAAATACAATTCACTTTTCTGATTGTGAGGATTATTTATTAAATTTATAAATTCAATTCCATTTATATTAGTATTACTTAATGTTATTTTTTTAGATCTTAAAATATTTATTAAATCTTGAGCAAATTGAGGATTAAGTTGAATAGCTTTGTGTAGATATTTAATCCCTTGATCAAAATTTCCTATCTGAATAAATGCTAAAGCTAAATCACTATAAGCAGGGGCATAGTCTGCTTGCATTTGAATTGATTTCTCTAAATAATTAATAGCTAAATTCCAGTCTTGAAGGTGAGTATAACAAATGCCAATTTGATAATATATTAAATTATTTTCCCGACCAAATGAAAGTACATTATGATAACATCTAATCGCCGATTCAAAGTTTTCTAGCTTATACAATATATGGGCTTGATTAAAATAAGCATCAACCGCATCTGGTTGAATTTGAATAACAGTTTCCCAGTGTTCAATAGCTGTGTCTAAATCTCCCTGCATTGCCACAGCATGACCTAAATTATAGTAAATTTCCGCGTTACTGTTGTCCCACTCTACAATCGCTTCATAAATTTGTTGAGCTAGTTCAGCCTTGTGGCTAGATAAATATTTATGTGCTTTATTGTTTAATATTTCAATGAATTCTTGCCAATCCTGTTCTTGTAAATCAAAATTTGTGTTAGTCAAAGTCGATAACCAAATTGATTGAGCTTGAGATTCATTTCCTTGTAATAACCAAGATAATCCTAAAAACCAATAGGAAGAAAGTAAATCAGGAGCCAAATCAATACATTTCTCATAAAGGCTGATAGCTTCTGAAAAATTTCCTTCTTGCAGATTTAAATCAGCATTATGTTTAAGATGATTAATATCCATTTATTTAACTATATAGGAATAATATTTGATTTTTGTGTTCACGTAGCGTGGCGTTAACCAAAGTGACCTGCACTCTGCGCTGAAAAAACTTATAGCATTTCCTAGTCTAATGAAGTACAAAATTATCTGCGTTTATCTGCGTCCATCTGTCTTGAAAAGTTTCCTACGCCGGGAAACCCGGCTTCGAGGAACTTTTCGCTGCGTTTAATTATTACTGCTTGTACCTCACTTGAATGGGAATTGCTATAGTATACTTCTTTCCCTTTGCTGATCAAAAAAACTCTCCGCTTCAGCCCTAGTCCTAAGTATATTTCTAGCACCCAGCGAAGCTAACCACCAGACACGATATGATTGGTATGATTTTTTGGTTTTATCTAAAATAAATATTTGGGAATCAGCCTTGTGCAGCAAGTAATTGGTATTGATTTGGGGGGAACAGCGATTAAGCTGGGGCGTTTTACAGCAGATGGTACTTGTTTACAATCTTTAACGGTAGCAACTCCCCAACCTGCAACACCGGCAGCGGTAACGATGCAGATGGTAGATGTGATCGCTCAAATTGACCCAGATAATCAAACTATAGCTATAGGTGTGGGAACTCCTGGCCCTGCGGACGCAACTGGACGCATTGCTAAAGTTGCCATTAACCTCTCTGGATGGCATGATGTTCCCTTAGCAGATTGGTTAGAAGCCAAAACTGGTAAACCAACCATCCTCGCTAATGATGCTAACTGTGCAGGGTTGGGGGAAGCTTGGTTAGGTGCCGGTCGTCACTTTCAAAATCTGATTCTCCTGACTTTAGGGACTGGGGTTGGTGGTGCAATTATTCTCGATGGTAAATTGTTTGTCGGACATCAAGGCGCAGCCGGAGAATTAGGTTTAATTACCTTAAATCCTAACGGATCAATGTGTAATAGTGGCAATCAAGGTTCTTTAGAACAGTATGCGTCCGTAACAGCGATTCGTCGCCGTACTGGTAAAGAACCAGCAGAATTAGGCGCACTTGCTCAAGCCGGAGATGCTGAAGCTTTGAGTTTTTGGCAAGAATATGGCAGAGACTTAGGAATTGGTTTAACGAGTTTAATATATGTACTTACACCACAAGCAATTATTATTGGTGGTGGTATCAGTGCTAGTTTTGACTTTTTTTTACCAGCTGTGCAGGCAGAAATTGAAAAGCGGGTTTTACCTACATCGCGTCTAGGTTTACAAATTTTGCCCGCAGAACTGGGTAACTCAGCAGGAATGGCAGGTGCAGCTAAATTAGCAATGACATTGTGTTCGGTTAAAGACTGATAATTAGGGCTGACCTTTTTTAATTAAAAGTTAAAAATTAAAAATTAAAAATTTAAGATTAATAATAATTTTTAATTAATTAATTTTGGGTGCAAGCCCCACTGTTTGCAATTTTTAATTAATAATTTTTAATTTTTAATTGGAATTGTCTGCGGTTAAAAGCTGATAATTTTACTTATTTTCAGCTTGAGTTGAAACAGTTAAAACTTGTGGTGGTGAAGCATCTGGAGGATAGAGAAAGTCTACTTCTACTACAGAGCGATCGCCTGACTTCATATTTAATGACACCAACGGTTTCCCTTGTTCACCTCTAGTTTGCACTAAATGTACAAATTCAGTTTTTGGTTTACCTTGATCATCTTGATAACGTACTCGCACTGTTCCTCGAAAGAAGACTTGACGCGCTGGTGTGGTGAAAAAGCGTAGTCCTGATTTATTCAACTGATCTTCTTTGATTGGAGTTTGCACCGACACAGCTACAGTTTGCTGTTTTTGAGTTGTATTGTATAAAGGCAACTTGAGACTATACTGAATTCCATAATTGCCATGAGCGCGATAAGCCGTATCAGGATAGCGGACTAACATAGATGCGCTTTGAATTTGACCAGTACCAAAAGTACCACCATGCAGTGTGCTTAAAGGGTAAGAAAAAGCTTGACCGGGTTGAGGAATTGTCAAATAATTAACTTTAGAATTATCGACTAAGAGCGATCGCCATTGAGAACCACTCGCTACACCTGCTACCCTTCCATAAATTCTTGGTTTACCAGTTTCTTCAAGGGGAGTTGGGACTTTATCTCTTGGTGTAGATAATTCACCGTTATCTAATAAATTTTGCCACTCTGCTAAATTTGGCGCACGTTCACTACCATCAGCATTTGTCTGTGCAAACATAGCTAAACTAGCTGCGTAAACAGTTCCATTACTCGACAAGCGCATAAATGTAGATCGACCATTCAGTGGCGGTGTCAATCCTTGCACGGGAATTGGTAGATTTAATAACATCTGACTTGCCCCTGGAGCAATGACAATTTGAGCAGGGAAAATTGCTTGTCTTCTTCCTCTTAGCACATCAGACATCACCCGACTACCAGGGCCTGCAAAAACTGTACCCGCATTATTGGGCAGAAAAGAGGGTAATGGAATAAATGGTGCATCTGGTTGACTTAAATAACTTGCTGCTTGCAATATATTGACTTTCACTGGTTTAGCACCAGGGTTATGCAACATTATCCCCTTGTAAAGAGAACGTAAATTTTCTGGTGGTTCTGCTTTAGCAACATGATGAGCAAAGATATCAAACCGTCCCCGAAAAGGAAAATTTAAATGTGCCGTTGGTACTTTTTTCCCATTTCCTGGAAAGGTAGAAAGTAAAATTCCCTCTTTTAAAACCAATTCAGGACTATTGCTATTAAATACTGGCACAGTATCTAACTGCCCTGGTAAAGGACGAATTTCTTGTGGTTGTACCACTTCTTCCACTGGTGGTGTGACTTGAGTTGCTTGAGCGAGTGTTAAACAGAGTAAGAATGGCAACATAATATAGAGGAAAATTTTTCTAAAGAGACGCTGACAACCTTATATAAGTGCCAGTTTGTTAAGAATTAAAACAAAGTCAGCAAGAATACTGTGCAAATTTTCTTGATTCAAAATCGGAACATGAACAAAGATGCAAGGAATGGGGAGTTGAGATTGACTCAGGTAGTCCAACACTGAATGATAAAGACCTTCGCACACAAATTTACCACAGTCGTAGCTAATCTCAACTGCCTTTGTCCCAGCTACTAATTGTTCAACATCAACAGTAGTTTGCAAAGTTGTTTGCCAAAAACTTTCTGCACAATCTAGAGATAAGATATCCGTAGACTGTACAGATACGATACGAGCAACGACTTCGATACTTAATTGTGTACGACTTGCTGCCATGCCACAACAAATAACGTAATCAGGTTTAAGTTCATTGATTTTGGCAATGACGCGAGAACTAGCAAGCTGAACATCTACAGGTAGTCGGCGCAAAAAAATTAAATCATGAGGTAGACAAGCCATTTTGGCTAACTCAAGTAACAAATCATCAGAAGAATTTGACAGTTGTTCACTCAGCCAAGTGTCAAAAGAAGTTAATAGTATTTTTTTCTGCATAATAAATATTAATTAGAATTAGAATATAAATGAAATGCCCTCCCTAATAAATTTACAAGGAGCAGGTAAATGCCAGTAATTGCAGTCGTAGATTACGATATGGGAAATTTGCACTCAGTCTGCAAAGGTTTAGAAAAAGCTGGGGCAACTCCTAAAGTAACTTATTCTGCCAAGGAATTAGAACAAGCAGATGCAATAGTTCTGCCAGGAGTGGGAGCATTTGATCCCGCAGTGCAACATCTGCGATCGCGTAGTTTAGAACAACCGATTAAAGATGCGATCGCATCTGGTAAACCTTTCTTAGGTATTTGTCTAGGACTGCAAATTTTGTTTGAATACAGCGACGAAGGGACTCAACCAGGACTAGGAATTTTGCGCGGAAAAGTGCGGAGATTTCGCTCAGAGCCAAGTATTGCTATTCCCCATATGGGTTGGAATCAACTGCAACTCACTCAGCCAAAAAACCTTTTGTGGGAACATTTACCTTCCCAACCTTGGGTTTATTTTGTCCATTCCTACTATGTTGACCCAACTGAACCGCAAATTAAAGCGGCAACAGTTACTCATGGTAATCAAACTGTCACAGCTGCCATTGCTCATGAAAACCTCATGGCAGTCCAATTCCATCCCGAAAAATCCTCTAATATAGGATTGCAAGTTTTATCTAATTTTGTGGCTCAAGTCCGCGAAAAGATTCCTGCTTAATAAAAATTTGCAATTTTATTAGTTGTCTAAAACTCATAACCAATGACCAATGACTAATAGCTAATGAGTCTGAGAATTTACGGGAATCGACTGCTTAAAACTTTACCAGGGCAAGAAACCAGACCTACCAGTGCGCGAGTACGGGGGGCAGTTTTTAATATTTGGCAAGGGAAAATAGATGGTTGTTGTTGGCTGGATTTGTGCGCCGGTAGTGGTTCAATGGGGGCAGAGGCTTTATGTAGGGGAGCTAGATTGGTCGTAGGAATTGAACAATCTAGTAAAGCCTGTGCAATGATCAAACAAAACTGGCAGTTGGTAGCTAATACCAACCAAAAATTTGAGGTATTGCGAGGAAATGTACTCCAGCAGTTAAAAAACTTATCAGGTAAGCAATTTGACAAAATCTATTTTGATCCGCCCTATGCCAGTGGGTTATATCAGCCAGTTTTAGAAGCGATCGCTCATTATCAAATTTTAGATGCTGATGGAGAAATAGCCGTTGAACATAGTCCTCAAGCTTGGGAACCACCAGAAATCCCTAATTGGGAAATCTCCCATCAAAAAGTTTATGGCAATACAGCGCTAACTTTTTACAGAACTATGGAATTAGAAGAGATGGAGTGATGGGGTGCTAGGTTGATAGGATTCCAATTCTTTCTAACTCCCCACCACTCAGCACTCAGTTTTAGCCTCCCAACTCGTTGGGGCGCTTATATTGCCTATAAGCAGCGTAAAATAGTCCGCTAAGGGTAACGAAAATCAGACCCAAGACAATACCTGAAAGTAGGGGTTCAACCACTGTAAATCTCCTCTTTGCAATTATTCAACTTCGTTTCCTGTTTTTGATTTTACCAAATCCAGCATCAATCCCGCGCCCTATAATGTTTTTGGAATCTAAATACTATATAAAAATCATTATCTGTACTTGCAGACACAATCAAGAACTTTTAAGCTATGTGTAGGAAATGAAAAGTTTTTTGTACACCTAGACTGTAACAGCAACCCTTTTGGATAACCAGCTTACCAAACCTGAATCAAAGTTTCAGTGGATCGTTTTGTCGGCTTTAGCGATACTCATTGTAATCCCTTTGGCCATTCTTGGTGTTCAGATGGCTCAAGCCTCCGATCCATATGTCAAGAATGTCCTATCGCTAATGGGAAACCCAGTACAGGGAAAGGCTATCTTTCAAATCAACTGTGCTGGATGTCACGGTTTAGAAGCAGATGGACTAGTAGGCCCAAGCTTACAAGCTGTCCCCAAGCGTAAATCTCGATATGGGTTAATTCACCAAGTGATTAGTGGTGAAACACCTCCTATGCCAAAATTCCAGCCCAGCGCCCAAGAAATGGCAGACCTTTTGAGCTATTTGGAAGGTCTTTGAATGTTAGTACAAATTAACAACGATAGTCAGAAAAATGCTCTCCTACTACTATCAGTCCTGACAGATGGAATGTTGAATTTTTAATTTTGGAGATGTCTAATTAGAAAACTTTGCTTTGAAACTTTTTGAAAGCAGAGGGGCGCGGAGGTTAATGCATAGGTGACAATTACCAGCGTTCCTTTACGCCTTACTCTATATTATCCTGCGTTTAACAATTACAGTAATCTGTTTAACTCAGTTTGAGTGTACATTCCAGAATCAATTTTTGATTTACCAAGGAATAGGGTTGAATTTTTAATGCTTGTTGAAAAGCTTCAATAGCTTCACTATACTTTCCCAATGCTGCATAACACAACCCCATGCCGTGAAGTGCGCCAAAATGTACTGGATTTAACTCGACAACCATCTGGCAGTCATCTAGCGATTTTTGATAATTGCCTATACTATAGTAGAGAAAAGCTCGTCGATTCCAAGCTTCAGCGAAATCTGCTTGTATGTTTATTAATTCAGTTAGTATTTTTTCAGCGGATGTAATCTCTCCAGCATCAATCAACTTTTGACTGTGGTCAATTTTTTCTAGTCCGTATATACCTTTTTGCTGAAACCAGAGCCGCCAAATTTTTCGAGTCGCTTGCTCACGGACTATAGAATCAGGATTTTTCAAGTCGTCAAGTAGGGAATTGATAGATAAAGAATCCATGAATTTCAGATAGGTTAGTTTATCTTAGGAACAACTTTTGCACAAGATTATCTCCTAAGATGGACGTAAAGTCATCCTTGAATTCTCTTAAGTTAATTAAGAATTGTTCATGTTATAGCAATCGCCAAGGTTGTTAGGACACTAACTTATTATCAAACCTAGATACCAAAGTACTTTTCACTCTATTACCTGTCCTCTGCTATATCTTTTGTTAGCAATAGTATCTTACAAAAAAACAAAAACCCCCCGGAATGAAGCGGGAGGGGGATTTGTGGTAGTGATAGACCTGGCATCGAGCTATTTTGGCGTGGGGCAACCCCCAGACTATCGTGGCCGCA
>NZ_JACJTQ010000045.1 GCF_014698735.1 Anabaena catenula FACHB-362 | reverse complement strand
AACTTGCTGACTTTTTAGTAAAGAGCGGATTTTGTGCATTAGATCAGCGAGAGGGACTTTGTATATCTATTGAAATTGAAGCTAATAAACTTAATTTTTTTAATAACCCAAATAATAGCACTTTTGCTCTTCTACTGGTTAATCATTTATTTGAAATGGAGAAGACAACTTCTCTTAAGCTACTATTTAATGAATTAGAAGCAGCATTTAAGGAAGGAAAAAATGCAGAAATATTGAGGTCTATCAAAGCAAAATTACGCTATTACTAATGCGAAGGTGAGTGATAAATAAAAATTAAAACTATGTTTTCTAACATAAATAATTTACAGGAAATAAAACGCGAACTTGCTGACTTTTTAGTAAAGAGCGGATTTTGTGCATTAGATCAGCGAGAGGGACTTTGTATATCTATTGAAATTGAAGCTAATAAACTTAATTTTTTTAATAACCCAAATAATGACACTTTTGCTCTTCAACTGGTTGATCATTTATTTGAAATGGAGAAGACAACTTCTCTTAAGTTACTATTTAATAAATTAGAAAATGAATTTGGAGGAAATAAGCAAAAAAGACTATCGGAAATGAAGACTTCTGTTCAAGAGGAAATCGAGTGCAAGGAATACAAGGAACAAACAAGGGATGCTTATGACAACTTTGGACAGTTTTCGTTTCAAAAAAATGCTGCTCAGAGAAAGAAAATCAATGAAAGAGAATTGAATCCAAAAGAACTGAAGCAAAAAAAACTGAACGAAAAAGAACGCAAGGGAGTTTTGCAAAAAGTGAACGAATCCTGGATCAAGGGATTTCTCTATCCTTCCCTAGATTTAGAGGATGGTAATATTCCTATCATTAATCCTAACCGGGAATTCAACCTGAATGAGTCCTATAAAGCACTAAAAAACACGCAGACCTTTGAGGAAATTGGGCAAAAACAAGGTCGAACGCTGTTGATTTTGGGAGAGGCAGGATCTGGAAAGACGATCGCACTTCTGCAACTGGCAGAACGTCTGCTCGAAGACAGTAAGAATAATTCGTATTCAGCGATGCCTATTATGTTTAATCTGTCTTCTTGGGCGGAGAACCAAAATATATTTGATTGGTTGATTGATGAACTACGAGACAAATATCAAGTTTCCCAGTCTTTGAGTGAGAAATGGATTCGTGGACAACAGCTTATCTTATTGCTGGATGGGCTGGATGAAGTCGAAAAAAGGCATCGTAACAATTGTGTCAGTAAATTGAACGATTTTCTTGTTAACTTTCCCCAAACTGAAGTTGCGGTTTGTAGCAGATTGGAAGAGTATGACGCTCTCCAACAACGCTTAAAGATCAGCAGTGCCCTTTGCCTACAACCTTACTCATTAGAGCAAGTGTATCAGTATTTAGACCAATATGGTGGTCTTTTGGAAGCGTTAAATAAGCTATTAAAAAGCAATGCGGAACTAGAACAGTTTGCTCGAACTCCTTTGATTTTGTACTTCATGAGTGAGGCATACCAGGGAGATTCTTTTGAACATTTAATATCACGACTGCAATCAACAAGCGATCGGAATAAAAATCTATTTGATGATTACATCAATAGGAAGCTACGTAAAGGTGCTGCTACTTCAGAATACTCCCAAAATGACGTGCTACATTGGCTAAATTGGTTGGCAAAACAAATGTCTCAATCAGTTTTTCAGATCGAACAAATCCAACCTCAGTACTTGCCTTCAGAAAACGATATAAATATATATCGTATTGCAATAAGCTTAATATTATGCGTCATTCTTGGAATTATTGCAGGGACATATTTCATATATTATTATACCGCATTTCTGAATAATAAACAGGTTACAGAAATAAATATTTCAGTACAATTCATAGCGATTGGATTGTTAAGTGGACTAATATATGGAGTAATTGTAGGGCTGCTTTCTTTATCTTCAGGATATTTACAATCCAAAAGGTTAAGAAAGGGGGTAATATCAGGAATTATATTTGCATTATCAATTTATTTTATCGGTTATTTTCTTCATCAACCGATTCCAATAACTCCAATATATCTGAGTGCAATATTCGGTGGAGCTATTTTTAGTTCAATAGATACAAGCATTGAACCCGTAGACAGTATAGAATTAGACGTAAAGAGAATGATTAAATATGTCGGTTTTTTTGGCATATTTGGTGGTGGAACTTCATTTTTAGGACTATACATAGAGAATCCAAACACTTTTTTATCTGATAAATTTTATTATTTTATTTATGTAACGATAATCTTCATGATTGTTGGCCTATTTATAGGTGGTTTTAGAGTACGAAAAAATAGCATAGATTTAAAAGATTCAATTCCTAATCAAGGAATTAAAAGGTCATTAAGATACACGGTAATAACTTTCTGCGCTCTATTTTTTAGTGCTATGTTTGTTGGTTGGGGAATGGATTTTTCATTTCATTTCAACCCAGTTTTAATATGTCTTGGTTTAGCTGTAGGATTACTCGGTGGGTTAGGAGCTAATGAAAGTTCGGGTGTGGTTTGCCTTCAACACTTCATCCTGCGTCAGATGCTTTACAAGAAAGGTTGTATTCCCAAAAACTATGAAAAATTTCTTAACTTCGTTTCAGTTCGTCGTTTGATGAATCAAATCGGGGGTAGTTATATCTTTTTCCACCGAATGCTATTGGAACATTTTGCTAGGATGTAAAGAGGGGCAAGATAGCTAGAAAAACGTTAATTTTAGGGTAGAAACATTACAATCACAGTTTGATTCTTAGAAATAAGCTTTTAAAACAAAAACATCAGCTTGTATCTTGAATCGCTTAAATCCGTAACTGTTTTATTCATTGTTGTTATTGTAACTCACTATATTGAGAAACGCGGCGTTGCTGGAGTATGGTATGGTTTCATGTATTTTGGCACGAAGTTTAGATATTTTCAGCTTGTAATTCATTCCGCATTTATGCAACACTAAAAACGCTGTACTAACTTATACAGGATCTGAACAATCAATGCAGAAGTTAGCAACTTTAGTGGAACTGCTACGCTATCGAGCGCAGAATCAACCTGATAAAATAGCTTTTACTTTTCTCTTAGATGGAGAAACAGAGTCAAACAGACTAACTTATCAAGAATTAGACAGACAAGCACGAGCGATCGCAGCCACACTTCAAACTCTCAAAGCGACTGACACCCGAGCCTTATTGCTTTACCCTTTCTCGGCTAGTTTAGAGTTCATAGCAGGTTTCTTAGGATGCCTTTACGCTGGGGTTGTAGCTGTTACTACTTATCCCCCTCGCCCCCAGCAGTCAATGTCTAAAATACAATGGATGGTAGCAGATACTGAGGCCAGTCTTGTACTCACCACTACAAATTTGTTAAGCGTCATAGAGCGTGAATCAGTTCAAACTTCAGATATAGCAGAGTTACGCTGGCTTGCTACTGATAGCATTGACACTGATTTAGCAGAGTCATGGCAGGAACCAGTGGTAAGTAGCAACACCTTAGCATATCTCCAGTACACCTCCGGTTCAACAGGGACGTTTAAAGGAGTGCAGGTGACTCATGACAATATTCTGCATAATGAGCAAATGATCCAACAAGCCTTTGAGCATAGTGAAAAAACTATCTTTGGAGGTTGGTTGCCTTTATATCATGACATGGGACTTGTTGGGAATGTGTTACAGCCATTGTACTTAGGTATACCGTCCATCCTTATATCTCCAGTAGCATTTATCCAAAAGCCTTTCCGCTGGTTACAGCTTATATCTCGCTATAAAGTGACTACTAGTGGAGGACCTAATTTTGCTTATGAATTGTGTATTCATCGAGTTACCCCCGAACAACGGGCAAGTCTTGACTTGGGTAGTTGGGAACTTGCTTTTAATGGTGCTGAACCTGTCCGGGCTGAAACACTAAAGCAGTTTACTACCAAGTTTGAGCCATGCGGATTTCGCTTTGAAGCATTCTACCCTTGCTACGGGATGGCTGAGACTACTTTATTCATTTCTGGAGGGCTGAAAACATCTCCACCCACTGTTAAATACGTTGAAAAAGCTGCCCTTGAGCAACACCGAGTCGCGATCGCTCCCGAAAAGCAAGAGAGTACCCAAGCAATTGTCAGCTGTGGCAAACCCTGGTTGGGTACAAAAGTCGTTATTGTAGATACCGAATCTTTAACTTTATGTCCAACTGGACAAGTGGGAGAGATTTGGGTGTCAGGTCCAGGTGTAGCCAAAGCTTATTGGAACCGACCAGAAGAAACAGTTCAAGCTTTCCAAGCCTACCTGGCTGATAGCGGTGAAGGTCCATTTTTACGCACTGGTGACTTGGGCTTTTTGCTAGATGGCGAGTTGTTTGTTACTGGTCGGCTAAAGGACATAATTATAATCTGGGGTAATAATCATTATCCCCAGCACATCGAACAAACGGTAGAGCAAAGCCATCCTGCACTGCGTCATGGTTGTGGTGCAGTATTCGCAGTTCAGATTGACGGTGAGGAGCAACTTGTCATTGCTCAAGAAGTTGAGCGTAGCTACCTGCGGAATCTAAATGTTGACGAGGTAGTCGAAGCCATCCGAATGGCAGTAGCGACAGAACACGTTGCAGAAATATATGCCGTGTTGCTACTCAAAACCGGCAGTATTCCCAAAACTTCCAGTGGCAAAATTCAGCGCCATATCTGTCGAACTAGATTTTTAGATGGAAGTTTGGATGTGATAGGTGAATGGCGATTTCTTAAAGCAGAGCAAAATAGTATGCTCAATAAATTATTTGAAGTTGACACAAATTAATAAAGTGCCAGGTCAATAGACTACTTAGTTGAAAATTGCTATATTTACCAATACTGTAGCCAATTTACGAGGGTGAGATGATGACGCTTTAACCATTAACTCCCATTTATCTAAGGCTTGGCAAAAACAATCAGTCCTAAAAATTCCTTTAAGGTTTCCCACTAGGGTTTTTTAATGTATTGAAAGCAGGATAAGGGTTTCAGGTGACAAACTACCTTTTGCTCGAAACGCTTATGTATACTTATTTTGGACAGTTTTGCCAAAAATTATCAAGACTCTTTTTTTGGCTACAGTATTGTTTACAGAACCCATATCCAAAGCAAGTTTTATGGTTGTAGTTTTCTACTTTGTCGGGGCCTTAATTTTTGGCAGTTTAATTGAATACTGGGTGCATCGCTCGATGCATAAATTACATATGGTTGGAAAGGCACATCACAAACACCACCATAGCAATACTGGACAAGGAGTGATTTGGGAGTTTCTGCAATATGCAGGAGGGGTTTCCATTTTTATGTGTCCAATATTTTTAATTTCCATACAAGCAGGTTTGATCTGGTCTATGGGCATATTGGTCTATGCAGCTTTTTCAGCCTACTCGCACCAGTTGCAGCATGAAAATCCCAGTCTGTGTTTCTGGACTAAAACTCACTACATACATCACAAGTACAATATGGAGCAGCACAATTTTGGTTTGGCGATGGATGTCTGGGATCGAGTCTTTGGCACCTACAAGCAATACAAGCTTGTAGAATCTTTAGAAGAGGAATTGTTACAGCCAGAAAAAGGGTATTTCGATATCAAGTGGTGGTAACAATACCTTTGCCGAAATAAGAGCCTAAAAAAATTATTGATTAAAAATTTGTTTTATAATTGTTTCTGGACTAAAGTTTTGTTTAGACAATAAATTTTTATTGTGGATTTCTGAATAATTGTCTGGTTGGAAAATCCATTTTTGAAGAATTGATAATAATTGTTTAGAGCTATAAATAGTAGCGGATATACCTCGATTTTTAAAAAAGTTTACTGTTAATAATTCCTGGGGCATAATTCCACCTAAGCCATTAAATATAATAGGACACCCAAGATGTAGAGCCTCACAAGAAGTTCTACCTCCAGGTCTTGTGACTATCGCATCACAAATTTGAATAATTTGATACATTTTATCTGTAAAAGGTAAAATACATAAATTTAAATCTGAATTTTGTTGATTCCATATTATTACCTGCTCCATAGCATTTTTATTGTGACCACACAGCACTATAACTTGCAAATAATTTTTTAAGGTAACCAAATTCTTTAAGAATGCAAGATGGTTTTGAGCACCAGATCCACCTGTGGCTAACAATAATGTAAATTTTTCAGTCTTTAAACCTAATTCCTTAACTAAAATATTGTTTTTTTCTATCTCATCTAGAGGAGGATTATAAAAATTACGAGGCAAGATATTTCCTAAAAGTTTCACTCTCTCAGGTTTCATCCCCAAAGAGATTGCTGCTTGTGTAGTTTCTTCTGTGGGTGCCCAAAATAAATCTGCATTATGATTGACCCAATTGCGACTAAAACCGTAGCCTCCTTGAAATTCTAAGCAATAGGTTATACAACGTAAATGAGAACCAATAATTTGTTTTCCTAACTCAAAGTATCCTTTATTTAGAGCATCATGAACACTAATAATAACTTGAGGTTGAAAATCATTAAGTAGTTGAATATAGTAGTCTCTACCTAAAGAAACTGTCCCCGGATTAATTAGTTCTTGTAGTTCGATAATGTTATAGTAGGCGTGATGAAACCAAGGTGCATTTCGTTGAAGATAGTTATAAAAATCAACTGCTTTTGCTAATATGGGACTAGAGTTTTCTAGTAAATGTTCAATCTTAATTTCTATCTGAGAGCCTAATAAATAGTTAGCCCAATCAGTAAAAGCGGCAGCAGCAGCATTATGTCCATTTCCACTACTAGAAGTTAAGACTAGAGTTCTGATAGGTTCTGTTAGGTTTTGATTGTTTAATGTTAACATGACAATATTTGAATAGAATTTTTTTTTGCAAAATTATCTGCGTATTTTCTTGACAATTCCATCAAAGTACCAATTAAGTATTGGAGCCAGCAAACTATGCCAAACTTGTAATAATTTCATTTCTAGTCCAGGTGTAATTGCAAATTTTTTTCTTTTAATACCGCATAAAATTACTTCTGCTACACCTTGAGCACTCCAAGTTTTAGCCGTACCTGTGATCAACTTGGTTTCAGTAGGTTTTGTCAGGTTTTCTGCTGCTAACTGTGGAGTATCAGTATCGGGAGGATAGACAATTGAAACATAAATTCCCAAGCATTTTAACTCTCCTCGCAATGACTCAGCTAACCCCCGTAAAGCGAATTTAGATGGACTGTAAGGAGTATAGCCATAAATCCCAATTAGTCCAGCGCCAGAAGATATGATCACAATATGTCCCTGCTGCTTTTGCATCATCAATGGTAAAACTGACTTGATGGCATAAAGAGTACCAAAATAATTGATTGCCATCGTGTCTTCAAATACTTGCAGGGGAAGTTCATGAAAATAACCTGGGTGGGCAATTCCGGCAGAAGTAATTAATAAGTCTGGTGTACCTATTTCCTCAGTAGCTTTGGTAATTGCTTGTTCAATTTGAGCTTGCTGTGCTACATCTGCGGAAATACAAAGAATGCGTTGTGCTGAATCTGCTCTTACTGCTTCTATTTCTGCTTTGGCTGTTTCCAGTGTGTCTTGATGGCGAGAAATTATGGATATGTGCGCTCCTTGCTGGGCCAACATAATTGCTATCGCTTTGCCAATCCCGCTAGAACCACCAGTAATAATTGCATGTTGTTGATAAAATTGCATGGGGATTATTAATCTGTTAAATAAAGGATTAAATTTTGAGTCAAAACAGATAGCTAATTCTGCAATTTTTCTAGTTCTTTAACAATAGCATCTATAGTAAAAATAATTTGTTCTTCTGTATGACTGGAAGTTATGAAAAAGCGTAACCTAGCCATATTTTCTGGAACTGATGGATAAATCATTGGCTGAACATTAATACCACGTTGGAACAAAGATTGAGAAAGTTTTATGCTTTTTAATGAGTCACCTATAATAATAGGAATTACTGGCGTGTTTTGACTAAATCCTGTGTTTAGTTGGTATTTTTGTGCAAGTTCTAGGAATAGCTTTGCTCTGGAATGTAAATTTACCAAGCGTTCTGGTTGAGCTTTGAGAGCTTGAATAGCTGCTAAAGCTGCTGCTGTATTAGCTGGAGACATACCGGCACTATAAACAAATCCTGGAGCAGTATATTTGAGGTATTCAATTAAAGCACTACTACCTGCTATATACCCACCGCAACTGGCAAAAGATTTACTCAGAGTTCCCATCCAGATGTCCACATCATTGGGATTTACTCTATAATATTCGCTAATACCACGTCCTTGTTTTCCTAAAACACCTATCGAATGTGCTTCATCAACCATTAAAAATACTTTATGACGCTTTTTCACCTCAATAAATTTGGGCAGATCAGGAATATCACCATCAACACTATAAATCCCCTCAATGACAATTAATACTTGTTGAAAATTGTGTCTTTGAGTAACTAATAAATTGTCTAATGCCTGCCAGTTATTATGAGAAAAAGGAAGTATTTTTGCACCTGATAAGGAGCAACCTTCTAAAATACTATTGTGACTTAGCGAATCATGTACAATTAAATCTTTGTCACCAAACAAATGACCAATTGTAGTTACATTAGTTGAATGTCCCCCAACAAAAGCTATACTGTCAGAGACTTCTATTAAGTCAGCTATCTCCCTTTCTAATTGGCGATGTATAGGCTTTTCTCCTGAGGCCAAGCGGCTTGCGGAAACAGAAGTACCATATAAATCAATTGCTTTTTTCACAATTGAGTTAATATTAGCATCACCTGATAATCCTAAATAATTGTAACTTGAGTAATTTATAAATTCTTGTCCGTCAATAATAGTTGTGTTATTACTTACAGTTTCATTAACTTTAAAGTATGGATTAGCACCGTCTCCTATTAGTTCTAATTCCTGAATCCTTCGTTTTAAATTCAGATAATTCGGATGCAGATTAAAATTATAATATTCAGGTAATATTTCTGTTGTTAGCTGTTTTATTTCTGGTATATGGTGCTTCGGCAATTTTTCTGGGATAGACTCTAGACTAGATTGATTAGATAAGTATTTCGCCAGAGATTGAATATCTGGATAATCCCAAATTATTGTTGGTGAAATTTCACAGTTCAAGAAACTTCCTAAAGCTGTTGCCAAACTGACTGCCGTTACTGAATCAAGACCATACGTAAAAAATGATTGATTTAAAGCAATCTTTCTGTTTTCTACTCCTAACTCATTGGCAAACCATGTTTTTAACCAACATTTAATTGATTCGTTTTTACTAATATAACTGTCAGCATCCTCTCCCTTACTACTGTCGCTATGTGCAATATCTTCTATCAAGCTCTGGAAATCTTTCTCGTGTATCTTTTCATTTATGCCACGGGATGTTGAGGTGGAATATTTAATAGTTAACTGATTAGTTAGTGGATAATTATTCGTTTCTTTTTTTATTTCTTGATTTAATATATTAAAATTATTAATAGTCATTGAATGTAGAGAATCTATAACTAATTCTTGACGTAATAATGGGTCTAAATCATTATCTTCACCAGGAAGGGCTTGTTCAATATCACCGATTGTTTCAGTATAACTAGATACTAAATCATTAATATTAAGCAGTTCAGATTTTGTTGGCATACCATTTAAGGCTTGATATAAAGCCATCTCAAACTGTTTTTGTACCCATAAGGCAGCATGACGTAAAGAGTCTTGATTGGGATTACGGTTTAAGGCTTCTCGAATCACTGCTAGTAAAATTGCCTGGGTACTTACTTCCCCAATCAAACTATATGCTAAACGTTGTGCTTGCAATCGCTCTAAAAAAGACGATGTTGTTGTTAAGCAATGGGTATTAATTTCATTTACAGCATCAGTTAATTTGCTTGATACATCTGGTGTTTTTAAGGTATTAGTCAGAAACTCAATCAGTTTTTCCGGCTTATGAATAATGTTAGAACCCAGATACATATTTAGGGTTTCTGTCGGTCCTTCAAAGATGCGAAACAATCTTGCATCTCGAAGAATTTGCGGTGCAATGTTGTTTTCTAAGTATCCACGACCTCCCAGTAATTGTACTAAAGTATCAGCAGCTTTCCAAAGAAATTCTGAACCAGCTATCTTACAGGCAATAAATACTTCTTCTGGAACAGAAAAGTTCTTATCTAAAAATTCAGCAATCATAGCTACCAACGTTTCTGTTGCAGTAATTGCTGCTGCTAAATTACTAAACTGGGTGAGTGTAACTGGATTATCTAAAAGAAAACCTGTAGCAATAGTACGACGTGTTGCATAACGATGCATAATTTGTGCTATCCGCTTCATTCCGCCTACACTTATAGCCCCCAGTCCTAACCTGGCATACATAAATGTATCTTGGGCAATTTCCATACCTGCGCCTAGTTCACCCAGCACATTTTCTTTTTTTACAGGAACACTTTCCAAATGGATAGTATTTTGTACCATACCGCGCATTCCCATTGTTAAAGCTTCGTTACCAAGGCGTAAACCTGGTGTTCCCTGAAGAGCAACAAAACCAGTAATGCCTTGAGGTTGACCATTGTTGTCAATGAGTTGAACAAATATATTAATCGCACTTGCCCAAGCAGCAGAACCGCTCCAAATTTTAGTCCCTTGCAAGCGCCAAATTCCTGAACCATCTGGTAATGCTTGAGAAGAAATAGCTCTGGGATTTGAGCCTGCATTCGGTTCTGTCAATGCTAGAGCAGCCATTTGACGACCAGAAGATAGCAGAGGTAATAGTTGTTCCTTTAATTCTGGTTTGGCATAACGCTCGATTGGACGAATGCCAAGAGCATTGTTCCCACCAACAAATGTTGCCAGAGTTAAATCAATGGCGGCAATTTGTTCCATTACACGCATCCCATCGCGGTTGTTGAGTGCAAGCCCTCCATAATTCTCAGATACTTGCATTCCCATAATGCCGCGATTGCCAAAATCAAGAACAATATGGGGAGGAATGGATCTTCGTTCATCTATTAGACGAGAATTAATCCGATGACTAGCATAATTACGCAGCCAGTCAATCACATCATCTGCTTTATGTTTACTCATTTCCTCAGTTAATATCTTTTTACTACTTTGAATAGATGAGGGCATTGGCAATTTTGGTATTTTGAAGTCAGTTAGCGATACTGAACTTTTAAATGAATTTTTTACCTCAATTCGGCTTGTAAAATTGAGTTTAGGCTGGTCTAAAATGCTAGAACCGACAACAGAGAGATTTCCTGCTAAAAAAGCATTTCGACAGGCATGACGTTGAATCTTACCACTGGAAGTCTTGGGAATACTTCCGGTTTTTAGTAAAACTACTACATATGCTTGTAATTCATGCGCTTCTGAGACCTCCCGACGAATCACCCCGACCACCTCATCTACATTCAGATATCGTAAGTAAGTACGCTCTACTTCTTGCACCACTACTAATTGCTCTTTTCCTTCTACTTCCACAGAGAAAGCGGCTCCACAATTGGCTCGCAGTGCTGGATGGCTTTTCTCCACAATCAATTCAATGTCTTGAGGATAATAATTGCGACCTCTAATGATAATTATATCCTTTAGTCTTCCTGTAATAAAAAGTTCTCCATTACTGAAAAATCCTAAGTCCCCTGTGCGAAGAAATGGTCCCTCTCCTGTATCCTTTAGATAAGCTTGAAACGTTTCTTGTGTGGCTTCAGGACGATTCCAATACCCAGAGGCAATACTCCCACCGGATACCCAAATCTCTCCTACTTGCCCTTTTTCATAGCAAGTTAACGACTCAGGATTAACAATCCTAACTGTTGTGTCTATGTAAGGACGACCACATCCCACAAACACACGACTTTTTACCGATAAAATATCACTCTCCTCTACCGAATTTTGTTCTAACTCCCTAGCCTTAACTCCCTGAATTAATGGCTTTTGATTTTTATCCCCACCTGTAGTAAACAAGGTAGTCTCCGCCATGCCATAGCAAGGATAAAAAGCATTGTAGTTAAAGCCACACAGAGCAAATTTTTGACCAAATTGCTCCAAAGTTTCTGCCTGTACTGGTTCTGCCCCACTGAAAGCCAAATCCCAACTACTCAAGTCAAGATTAGCTAATTGTTCTGATTGAATTTTTTTGACACATAAATCATAAGCAAAATTTGGTCCGCCACTGGTAGTAGCCCTATATTTAGAAATCACCTGCAACCAACGAATCGGTTTCTGAAGAAAAGCTACTGGAGACATCAAAATATTGAGAGATCCTAGATAAATAGGCTGTAGGACATGACCAATCAATCCCATATCATGAAACAAAGGCAACCAACTAACACCGATACTCTGCTCACTATGACCAAAAGCCTGTTGAATCAACTGCTGGTTGTGAATGATATTTCCATGTGTCACCATCACCCCTTTGGGTGTTCCTGTAGAACCGGAAGTATATTGCAAAAATGCCAAACTCTCTAGTGTGACTGATTTAAATAAAAACTCTTGAGGATTAGCTTCGATGGTATTGGTAGCCACCCACTTCAACTGGGTTAATAACTCTGTTTCCTCTTCCCACCTTTGATCAATGTCAACTAATGAGGTTGTCAGTGCTACCTTAGCCTGGGCATCATTAATGATAGAAAGCAACCGAGACAACTTTTGATTGCGTCTGGGAGGATAAACCGGAACCGCCACTACCCCAGCATACAAACAGCCAAAGAACGCTGTTATAAACTCCAATCCAGAAGGGTATAGCAATAAAGCCCTTTCTCCTTGCCAAGATTGGAGATGGGCTGCGATCGCTCTTGCTTGCCTGTCTAACTCTCCGTAGGTGAGACTTGCTGATTCTGTTTCTCCGTTTTCGAGACAGATGTAAGCTTGTTTATCAGGCTGATATTGTGCTCTATAGTTGAGAATTTCTATCAAGGATGTAGATGCTATACCCATAATATTTGTCTTCTATTCTTACTGGAGTTTAGACTAAATCGGAGAAGTTGAAGAAAAAAGGAGGTCTGATTGAATACAGCCCCCCGAGTAGCAGAAACTGAGAGAAGTACTACCAACTCTCACCTGCTAATATGAAACGTGCCAGATTGGAAGAATTCCGTCAAGCAGCCTACAAATATCTAGGTAGGTGTAGTGACCTGCAATTATAAATGCCCAAACCTGCAATCAAGACCTGAGCAAACCAGGATTATTTGCAACTATAATTTCAGTTGAACCAGGATTAACTGCAACTGAGCCAGGATTAAATGCAACCAGCCTGCAATCATCCGTTTCAGCCAGGATTAAGGGTCTTGGCAACTTTTGGTGATCCTGGTTGGGGGAAGGCAGAGGGCAGAAGGCAGAAGGCAGAAGGCAGAAAGATATAATTGAGATACTTCAAACTTCACTCCATCAAACATTTGATGAATAAGCCTCAGTAAGCCCTATGTCGGTGCTAACTCAGCTATTACCAGATTCAACCAATCTTAAACTTGAGAATTGCCAAGTTGACAAGATAAAAACTCAGATAAACTTGATTGTTTCCGCCATCACTAGAGTAGTTAATTGTCCAGTTTGTAACCAACCAACTCACAAAATTCATAGTCGCTACGAGCGTAAGTTAGCAGACTTGCCGCTTTCTGCTTATAGCATTAGTTTACAGTTACGGGTGCGAAAGTTTTTTTGCATCAACACAGGATGTAAACGGCGTATTTTTACAGAAAGGCTGACTAATGTAACTACACCTTGGGCGCGAAGAACTCTACGTTTAGCTCAAAGACTCAGTGCAATTGGTTTAGCTAATGGTGGTGCAGCAGGGGTCAGACTATCAGAGCAATTGGGGATAAAAGTTTCTCGCAATACACTATTAAATGCCGACAAAAATCTTTTTACACCCCTAGGACTTACGCAAGTGTCACACTAAAGATCTATTTTATGGTGCGTCAGATATCAAATATCTGTTTATTTACAGGATTTATAAAGTCTGACGCACCCTACTGATATGCCAGTTGCGTAAGTCCTGACCCCTATTAAATGAAGTTGAGGAAATGCAAAGTATATTAGTTGCTACTTTAAACAAACTTAAAGCTTGAATTGACTACTTCTTCCTTTCTTTCTTCTGCCTTCCCCCAACCAGGATCACCAAAAGTTGCCAAGACCCTTAATCCTGGCTCAGTTGCAGTTAATCCTGGCTCAGTTGCAGTTAATCCTGGTTCAACTGAAATTATAGTTGCAAATAATCCTGGTTTGCTCAGGTCTTGATTGCAGGTTTGGGCATTTATAATTGCAGGTCACTACACTTAGGCATCCAAATAGATTGTCACCACCTCACTCCCTCAAAAGTGGTGAGCATTGGTTGGGGGTTTCTAGGTCAGTCCTATGATTCATCCCCCAGTAAAGCTTCGAGTTTACTCAGGAGGGTTTCTAGTTTCTTTTGCTTGGCAGGTTGTTCCCAGAGTTTACGCTTGCTAATGTGCTGGGTGATGTTTTTGAGACGCTCTGGTATTTGGTTGGGTGATTTTGCGGATGGGGGTTGAGCCGGTTGGGTATTAGCAGCGATTTGTGCTTTGATTTCACTTAAAGACCAGTTGTGTGCGATCGCTTGGTCTAAGAGTTGTGTACAGAGAGCATTATCTTTAATCCGTGCCAAGGCTTGTGCTTTGGTATACTCCAGTTTGCCCTCTCGCAATGCTGTTAAAATCTCCAGAGGCAGATTGAGTAAGGGTAGGCGCTTGGTGGTGAAGGACAGCCAATTCATCAGTCCCAAGCTTTCAAACACCTCTTGTACTTTTTTTGCTTTCTCTTCATCTAGGTTAGGAGAAACGTTTCTCCTAGATTCTTTTTCCTCAGTGATGCCGGAGTCAGAAGAAACATTTTGCCTAGCTTCATCCTTTGGTTCTGACTCCTCAGTTAAGGAAACGGAAGTATCCGCATCTTGTGAAACATTGCTCTTAGATTCTGTTTCTTCAGTGATGCTAGAGTCAGGAGCAATATTTTCCCTAGCTTCATCCTTTAATTCTGACTCCTCAGTTGAGGAAACGGAAGTACTCGCGTCTTGTGAAACGTTTTTCCTAGATTTCTTAAGTGTGGTTGTTCCTGAGTTGGGAAAAATGTTTTTCCCAGATGCGGTAGCATCTATTATTTCCGAGTTAGAAGAAACATCGCTACCAGATTCTGTCTCGTTATTTAGAAGAGATTTAGGAGAAACATTGCTACCAGATTCCGTCTCATTAGTTGTTTCTGAGTTAGGAGAAACGTTTCTCCTAGATTGTGTTTCTTCAGTTATTTCTGAGTGAGTCGAAACATTGCTAGGAGATTCTGAAGTTGTTTCTCCGTTTTCGGTGGGTGAAACAGAATCACTCAGGTCAGTCGAAACATTGCTACCAGATTCCGTCTCATCAGTTGTTTCTGAGTTAGGAGAAACGTTTCTCCTAAATTGATCTTCAGAGTCTTTTAACTGCTTTTCACCTTTGCTACTGGCATTTTTCATCCGGTACAGCAGGGATTTCACAGCTTCCACATCCGACTCTAGCCGAATAGCCAAAAGATGCAAGATGCCTTCTGTTTCTTCAACTGGGTTGAGGTCTTGTCGTTGTAGGTTTTCAATCAAGGCTAACTGAAACGCCTGGTCATCGGATAACTTACGCACAACCACTGGCACTTCTTCCAGTCCTACTTCTGTGGCTGCGCGATAGCGCCGTTCTCCTGCTACTAATTCGTATTTCCCTCCTGTTAGTGGACGCACCAAGAGGGGTTGAAGGATGCCATGCTGTTTAACTGATGCAACTAATTCTGTTAATGCTTGGGGGTCAAAGTAGTGTCTAGGTTGCTGTGGAGGCAGGTGAATGTCTTGGAGTTTGACTTTGCTTTCAGCAGCGGGTGGGGTGTCTGCTTCCACTGGGGATAACCAAGGGGCTGGGGGTGGGGTGGTAATTTGACCAGCAAAGGGTTTTTCGGTGCGTTTGCGTACCATTGTAGTGTAGGGAATATAGTTGAATGGGGGACAGAAATCGGAATGCTACTCTAAATTTAGAGAAATATAGGCATCCTAAATCATTGATGAAAATCTCTCGTCGCTCTCTAAAGCCATCTGCTGTAGTTTAGGCGGAGAAATAACTTGCCTGTTTTAGAAATTAAAAACCTTAATTACCAGGTCTTTCAGCGATTAAAACAGGTAACTTATATAGCGGATTCTAAAGCAGAAGCGATTTCTTTAAGAATACTAACAGCAGGGTGTTTGGAGTCAACTACTGCTAGGGGCGCACGTTCTTCTGTGGCATCAACAAAAGCGGTGGCTCTGGGGATGGGTGGAAAAATCCGACCCCATGCTGAAAGTTGTGCTTGTATGGCTGCTAATGCTCGTTTATCGGCTGAGTTTTGGTGAGCATAGCGGGTGGGAACAAAACCTGCGATTTGTAATTTGCGGTTGGGTTTATTTTTAACTTGAGTGATGGTTTGCAAAAGTTCGTCTGTTCCCTCGAAGGCTTTGAGATGGGTTTCGATGGGGACGAGGACGTGGGTGGCGGCGACTAGGGAAATATAAGAAAGTAATCCTAAGCTGGGGGGACAGTCGATGAGGATGAAGTCGTAGGAGTCTTGGACTGGTTCTAGGGATTCTTTGAGGCGCAAGTCGCGCATGGCGGCACTGACTAGCTGCATTTCGGCTCCGCTCAGAAGTCGGTTAGCTGGTACTATGTCCATGCCGTGAATGCCAGTATGAATGGGTAAGGGCTGTTCATCAATAATGGCATCGGCTACGGTTTTTTGTAATTGGGATGGGACTAAGCCCATGAATTTGGTTAAGGAGGCTTGGGGGTCAATGTCGATGAGGAGGACACGATGTTTTTGTTGGGCTAGGTGGTAGCCCAGGTTTTGGGTGAGTGTTGATTTGGCGACACCACCTGCTTGGTTAAAGAGGGCTATGATGCGACACTGATCTTGAGAATTTGACACTGGCTTTCGTTCCTAAAGGTAGGATGGCTTTAGTGAATTGGCTCGTTTTTATTTTCCAGTTTATTCAAAATAGTACACAGTTTCAAAGCACGCTGGGGAGTAGTTTGTCTTCAGTTTAGATACAAAACATCTATAGAAACCACGCAAAAAAAAGCAGGAAGCAGTGCGAAAACCGAATGTTAACTGTACGTTCGCTCATTTTTAACCTGCAAGATTTAATTAAGCCCTACAGGGCTTGTAATCCAGGCAATTCAATTGATTCAGGCATTTTCATCTCACATAGAGCTTTTACCATTTTATGATTTATGGTATCCCTGTGCCTTAAATAATCACCTCTGGAAGCCTGATGTGATGGTTATAAATTTTACTGAAAATTAATTGGGTACTTAAAAATCACCCTTTTCCTTTTGCATTAAGGCTTTAATTCCCCTTCGGATCTCAAAATCAGCGAACTGACAGCTTTGAGGAGTTGCAGAACGCTGTCCAAGTAAAGAAATAGCCCCTTCAATTTGTGCCAATCTCAAAGATATGATATGGGGGTCTTGGCAACTTTTGGTGATCTTGGTTGGGACAAGGCAGACGGCAGAGGGCAGAAGTCTGACAAGACCCCATAAAGTGAGCTAAAAGCTTATTTTATGATTCAAGTCACATTAAACCCTTTTGGCAGAGGGAAGAATTATTTTCTAAAACCTTCTGCCTCCAGCAAGACAGCCCTCTGCCTTTCTTCGGTAAAAAAAGCAGATATTACGATTTTGCTGCATCCCTATCTTTTGCAAGAGAGCAAGGGTGGGAAGTTGTGAGATGATGTTTCCTAGCCAGTCAGAGGGGTTGTGGTTCATAGTTAGTGGAATGTCATTATCAGCACTTGGTATGGTGACTAGCTCAAATAGACCAAGGATTAACGATTACAACCCCTGTAAGAGCGAAATCTTTGTCGTTACGAGTAACAAGTGATAGAGAATTTTGCAGGGCGATGGCTGCAATGAGAGAATCCATAGCGGGTAAAGGTCGCCCATTCTGTTCTAGTTGCCCGACTAAATTTCCCCACAACACCATTGTTGAGAAATCTATACTTAAGATTCTTTGTTCAAAGCGATTAGGTAGATTTTCATTTAGCCAATTTGTTAGAGATTCTTTCCGCTTAGATGCGGTCATTTTGCTGATGCCTTTAGCTATTTCGCCAATTGTGATCATGCTAATGAAAAGTGTTTCTGGCACTTGGGCATCTAGCCAATCTAAAACTTGTTGATTTGGTTGTTTGGCAACCATCTCGGAAATCAAGCAAGTGTCAAGGAGGTAGTTCATGGGTTGAAGTCATCACGGGGTAGGCTGCGGTCTCGGCTAAAATCCAGTTCTTCGGCAATTCCTACCAGGGGGGATTGACGAAAAAACTCTACGATTGTGGTGGGCTGCTCTGGGTGGGTGTTTTGTGTAGTCAGGCTTTGTGCCAGTAGTTGGATAATATACAGTTTTTCGTTGGGGGAAAGCTGAAGGAGTTGTTGTTCGAGTTCTTGGATAACCATGATGGGGTTTAAGTGGGGGATAATTTTATTTTACTAGTACAGCACGGCGTAAATAAACCAACCATTCAAAAAGTCCGAAACCCTTACGGAATAGTAATTACGAATTAGGAATTACGAATTACGAATTCCGCGAAGCGGTACTAGTTGTTGCATTCCCATTGATCCGAGATGCCTAAATAGGAAAATATACTCGCTACTCAACCTTTATGTATAAGCCCTGACAAAAACTCAGTCATTTGTTAGATGACATTGTACGTAAATTCTAGTAGCTTGTGTTTCAATGGCAACTCTAGGAGTTGTACTGGATGTTCAAGATATCGCTGTAGCCACCAAGATTAGGACATAAACTATAATGATTAAACCTAATAGTAATGATTTCCTACAAAAAGTAATTGGAGCAGTGTCCTAATTAACCTGGCTACAGCTATATCTATTAATGTCTGAAGATGTCTCGGTTAAAAGTATCAGGAGACGAACAATGGCACAAGAGTCACAGATTCGCGACTTGCTCCAAACCTGGCTGCATTACATCCACATTGAAAACTTGAGTAATGCCAAAGTCGAAGCAGGTGACGACGAGCAACCCCATATCTGGGACTCTGGTGTAAATTTAGTAGGCGACAGATTACTGCTAGACGAATCCTTATTCAAACAACTCAAACAACCCTTCAAAACCTCAAAAACCAAACCTCAAACAAAATCTCAAGCCAACCCACCATCAATCGCCGTAGCCTTCCCCCAGCTTTATTTAATCTCAGGAAATCGCCGTCAATTTCGCCCCCTCTTTACCATCGACATTTCTCCTATCTTTGATAGCAATTATCGTAAAAGCGGCTGGGACTTAACTACATTCGAGTTTCAACCAGTTATCCCCAACTTAATGCAGTGGTACGGACTAGAAGAAGAGACTGCTGAATCCCTAGTCACCAAAGAAGGACTCAAAGTTTTTCTGGAAACCACCTTCAATCGCCCCTTTAAAACTCTACAAGACTTTATCGGCCTGATTGAATTACCACCCTTTCCCGTGCGCTCAAAACTGCTTCCCTACCTCCTGAACTTTGGCTACGTAGCCTTCAACCATAACCTCAACAAAGACTTCCAGAAAATCAGCGAACAGCGAAAATGGAATTGGGCAGTCCCTGGACATCCCGCATACGAATATCTGTTTGGACAACCAATAGCATCCCAACACAACCTATTATTTCTCGGTGCTTTCCCAAGCTTACCCCCCGATGACTATCAAGCCCAGGCTCTCAAACATTGCCAATCTCAACCCCTCACCGCCGTAATTGGACCACCGGGGAATGGTAAAACCACATTGCTGTTACACAAAATAGCGCAACAAGTAGTCCACCGCGCCGTGCAATTAGCCACAGAAGGTGAAGATGAAAGTAACCTAACTTTAGTCACCAGTACCAACAACCATGCAGTCAACAACGTTGAAGAACTGCTAGAGAGCCACTTTCCACAAAACTGCTTCTACTTATCAGGCGGCTCCAAAGAATTAGTTGATCTCCAAGTTTTGCCCTCTTTGCAAGCTGCACTCGACTCACTAGCTAGAGAAACCTTTAACCCAATTGCATGGGAGTCAGCCAAGCAACAATTGTTAGCTCTTGTGCAGCAACTACAATTTCACATCAAGCAAGATGAATATTACCAACAACAGAAGATTGCTGATGAGCAGTTATTAGAGCAGCTAGATAGAGATGTACAACGGCTGCAAGAAGCAATAAATAGCTTTCTAGAAGTGAATCCAGAATTTAGGAGAAACGTTTCTCCTAACTCAGATTTTGAGTTACAGCCTCCATCGTCATCACCGACAGACTCCTCTCAAAACAACTCTCGCGCTCACTCCCCATTACCATTTACCCCATCACCGAACAACTCTCATGTTCATCATCAAGCCATAAATAACTCTACAGAAATTAACCCCACACAATTTAGGAGAAACGTTTCTCCTAACTTAGATATTGGATTCCCACCATCATCCCCAAGCCCCTCACAGAACGACCCAGAGCCTCAATCTCCACTACCATTAAACCAATCACCAAACTACTATTGGGACTCTCAACCTACCTCACGAATAGACCCCGTAGATGTTACCTCAGAATCTAGGAGAAACGTTTCTCCTAACTCAGATTTTGAATATCAGCCATCATCCTCAAATTCCTCACAGAACGACCCAGAGCCTCAATCTCCACTACCATTCAACCAATCACCAAATTACTATTCTGACTCTCAATATCCCTTACCAATAGACCCCGTAGATGTTACCTCAGAATCTAGGAGAAACGTTTCTCCTAACTCGGATTATGAATTCCAACCATCATCCTCAAACCCCTCACGGTATTACTCTAACTCCCAGCCGCCCTCACCATTAAACTCATCACGCGACTACTCCAAATTTCCACTATTCGCGTACCAGCAGATAGAGCAACACTTGAACACAGCAAATCATTCCTTACCTCATGAAAGTACCAGGCAATTTTTAGGTCAAAACCCCAACTGGTTGATTCGACTATTGCAAACAATTAAACTATTACAAACAATCAAACTATTGCAGAGAATTAAACTATGGCAAACGATTAAACGATTCTGGCAACAGATAACCAGAAGCAGCCCACGCCATATTCTCAAACGCTTGCACAAACAAATAGAAATGCCCGTATTGGCAACCTTAGCTACACCCTTTCCCTTTCAAATTCCCCTGACAATTGAATCTTTAGTAGCAGCCTGCCAAAGTGTTTCCCAGCTACTGAAAGAAGTATCTGATTGGCAACAACTACAAAATCAACTTAACTACAGACAACAACAGCTAGAATTATTACAACGCCAATTAACCGACTTACAACATCAATTCACTGACCGACAACGCCAGCAACAACAAATCCAAAATCGGCTGGCCACTTATCCTAACCAAGATTTCTACAGTCGTTTCTACATCGAATTGCACACATTGCAAGTACAGTTATTTGAGTGTGCTTGGCAATTTCAACAACAGGAAGCACAACGCAGAAAAGATGAAGTCATGGCTGCTATTAAAACTTACATTGGGGTGTTAAATAACGAATGGGACGCTTTTCGTCAAATGTCCTTGCATTGGAGAAACATTTATCGTGATATCAGCCTTTTGTTTCCCGTTTTCTTGAGTACCTTGCACTCCATTCGCCGTCTGTTACCCTATCCTGATAGCGGTTGTATCAACCAAGTCATTGTAGATGAAGCCGGTCAGATTCCCCCCCATCAGGTCTTTCCAGTGTTAGTGCGGTGTCGTCAGGCTTTGATTGTCGGCGACCCATTGCAACTAGAGCCGGTCATTAATTTAAGCGACCAGAAGAAAGAAGAATATCGCGGTAAATCCTTCCTGGAAAGGGGACTTACAGATGCAGATTATGACTGCTACAGTCCCACCGCTACCACAGCTTATCACCGAGCCGCAGGAGCCTCAGCACAACCAGAAGACATTGGTAACGGCATTATCCTTAAATATCATTATCGTTGTGTGCCAGTGATTGCCGAAATTAGCGATCGCCTGTGCAATTATGGCATGATCATCAAAACAGAAGCCAAACCATCTCTGTTAGGTGCTAACCTAATTGCTTACCATATTGAAGGAAAGCCAGAAAACCACATAAATTGGGCAGAAGTTGATGTGGTAGAAACGTTAATTGCCCAATTGCTAGAGGCAGGTTACAGCTTCAATTCTCCTAGCAATCAAAACACTAGCAATCAAAACACAATAGGCGTAATTTCACCTTATCGTCGCCAAGCAAATGCCTTGCAAGAACGCTTACAATCACGCTCTTCCGACTTTTCAGCAAATAGTATTGGCACAGTCCACACCTTCCAAGGTGGTCAAAAATCTGCGATAATCTTCTCAACTCGCCAATCAGAACCCGCTGATAGCCTTTGGTTTATTAATCGCAAACCGAATTTACTCAATGTTGCTGTCAGCCGAGCCAGAGAACTGTTTATCCTCGTGGGGAATTTAGACAGACTTTCTGAAGGTGGTTATACCAAACAATTAGTAGAATATATCCAGCAATTTGGAGAAATACGATAATTACAATTGTTGCTTTGTAGATGAAATTACACCAAAAACTCATAAATATCTTATTTGTCCCATCCCCAATTACCAGTACCTAGCCCCTCTTTTCACGACAAGTCTATTGCAAAAATTACCCTCTATGAACACGGTATTTTCTACATAAAAATATTCAATTGATTGAAAATACTTCTCTTGATGGATGCTGATTGCATGACCACACTCATAATGTGGAATTCAATCACAACATACACATTATCAGCATTATCTCACATCTTGCACGAAACACACAGTTACAGCACCATTACTAGGGAAGCAAGCAGGGAGGACGTATATACAAAAATTGATAACAACCTAAATCTTAGAGTGCAATCGCCATCCACATCAACGGTAAGCCCATTATTTTCAGATTGTCTCACATCTTCTCTAGTATCGCATATTGCTATTTATTCTAAAACGTTCTCAATTTTCACCCCTTCAACTCGTTGCTATGACCTCACCACCAGAGCGTAAACAGGATAAAACTTCAACCTTTTTGCTGCGCTTAACTCCGGCAGAAAAAAGTCGCTGGCATAAAATGGCTGAGTTCTATGCTTTACCCCTAGCTGAATTTATTAGACGACGAGTAGAAGGTCGTCCCATTAGTCCGCCAAAAGTGCCAGCTATTAATGTGAAAACGAGTGTACAAATGGGACAAGTTGACCTGAGACTAAGACATTTAGAAAAAGATTTACAAACAGCGATCGCTCTCCTCAACCAAAAACAACCTCTCTCAAAACCAACATACCAGCAGTTAATTAAGCAAATTGGTGACGTGGATAATTTGTTAGGAGAAGTGCGCTCAGAATTGCGCGAAGTGAGATTGCAATTATCTGGTGTCGATGACAACACGGAAAATGAAGAAAGTTCAACAGATGACTTTGACGACGAAGACTGGGATTAGATGTAGAAGTCAACAACACACTACACTTATGGGCTTTCAAGCTTCTGGGAGGTCTGGTGGTGCAGTAAGTTTTTGGAGGACTGGGAGTGAACTACTCCTAGTTGCCTACGGCTGAACTAGGAGCTTCTGTAATCACGGGGGAGTGCCGCAATTTGGACTTTCGTCCTAGTTTTGGTCTTATCTCCCCTCCTACAGCAGAGACGGCTGAACCTTCCGCCTTTAGCATTCTGATTCCTTCTGCTCTAATATTGATAGCTGCGTTCCCATCTCGGTCATTTTTTCTGATTGCAGATATCGTTATCACTTACCCTGTATCTGCCATGTCTTGGCGCTATTGGTATCTTGTCCGTTGTTATTACCTTAAATCTTTTGTACCCAATGCGTAAGTTCTTATCTTTCAGTGTTGAAGCGGAGAATGGTAAATGCTGACCAAAGTTGTTCCTACTGGCAATAACCCCGGTGGTCTACTGCGTTATCTCATGGATAAACACAAAGAATTCGAGTTGTATGGTGGCAACATAGCAGGGCAGACTTACACCCAAATCATTCAAGAATGGCGTGCCATATCAGGGCAAAATCCTCGCACCGACAAAGATACCAAGCACATCACCATGAGTCCCCACCACACAGACCGCCTCACTCCTGACGACTGGTTAGAAATTGGCAACTTCATGATCAACGGACTAGGCTACACCAACAACCTGTGGCTGATGATTAAGCATAAACCCACAGAAAGTCAACTACAGTACAACCCAGATGCACCGCCTCACGTTCATATCATGATTCACACCTTTGAATGTGAAAACTTTACCCGCATCAACGACTGGCAAGACAAAACCCGTGCCGAAGAACTGACACGAGAAATCGAGCAACGGTGGCATCTATATCAACTGACTAAGAGTGCAGAGATTGATTATTCTGCCCCCACCACCGGACAAAAGCGCCGAATGTTGCGAGAACAAGAAGAATATGACACTGGATTGCGGAATACACCACCAGCAGAACCAACTAAGCAACGATTGGAACGTATGGTCATTGCCGCCGCTGAAAATCAACCTCACATCCAAATCTTCATCGGTAGGCTTCAGCACCAGGGTGTTGATGTTTACCCTACCATTATTGGTGATGAAATGAAGGGATTGACTTTTGAGTATGAAGGATTTCGGTGTCGAGGCTCACAGCTAAAAAACTGTAGCTGGAAAAAACTGCAAACAATCCGGGGAGTTGATTATAACCCCACCCGTGATTTACCTTTTTTACGAGCGATAGCGAAACGCCCACTGTATGTCCTGCGGACAGGCTACGCTAATCCGGAGCAGACCCACCAGAAGGCGATGGCTACGCCCACCTCCGGCATCGCGCCAAGCGCAGTGCCAAAGGCAATCGCTACGCCCGCTACAGGTATCGCTATCGACTCCGCTGTGCCAGCAGCGATTGCTGCTGGTGAACAAATGCAACTATTACCAGAAGACTTGGAGAATCATACCCAGTCTGTATATGCTAGTACCCAACATTTATCTAATAATAAATCTGCATCTGTTTCTAATTCATCTGTATCTGTCAGTACCCAACATTTATCTAATAATAAATCTGCATCTGTTTCTAATTCATCTGTATCTGCTAGTACCCAACATCTATCTAATAAAAAATCTGCATCTGTTCCTAATTCATCTGTGTCTGCTAGTACCCAATCTCTTTTCATCAGTGCCAAGCAGATTAAATGCACAGCGATGTTTGCAGCAGATATTGACGAGTTACTCTTAGAAAATACAAATCGCTACATTGACAAACACTTTACCGCCGAGCGAATATCTGCCACTGAAATTTCCTTGCGTCGTACACAAGACCAAAGCGAAATTCTGCGGGCTAGACGTAATAGTGATGACTGGGAAGCATTACCCACCGAAAGCGAAATGACCCCCTCGGAAGTTCATGCTATGATTGCCCTCAAAGAAGATTTAATCAAACAATCAGAAAATCGCTATCAACAACAGCGAGCAGAAACTGTTGCACCCATAGTGGCTGCTCTTTTAAATCTTAAGAAAACAACTCGCTTTACCTGGGAACACTACATTGCGGAGTGGGATGGAGAGTGTTTAACTTTGGGCAGAACTGGATCTGATTTTCCCATCATGGAAGCAGCTTGGAATAGAGAAATTAAATCCTGGGATGTGAGAATTTCCTGCCTCTCCCAAGGAACAACTAATTATTTTGTCAAACAAGTTTTACCCTATGTCAAGTCAGCACTGCAACAACAACACGAAGCCAGTATCAAGAAACAAAGAAGCGAACAAAAACAACTGGAATTGTAGCTGGTTTATCTGTTGTACTAATTTATGATTTTATTGCCAATAAGTCGGATATTTTTGTAATTAAAATTGTATGTTAAAAAGAAAGTTTTGTAATTTAAAATAAATGGCACATATACAAGTAATATCAAATGAAGACGATGTTGATTAACCTTTTTTATGTCCATTCAAATCTACGGAATACCGAACTGCGGAACCTGCAAAAAGGCTTTCAAGTGGCTTCAAGACAACGGTATTGACTATGAGTTTATTAACACCAAAGAAACTCCTCCAACTCGTGACCAGATCCAAAACTGGGTAAAGTCTTTGGGTTCTGCTGCCATGCGAAATACCTCCGGTCAATCCTACCGGGCTTTAGGTGATAACAAGAAGACTTGGACAGATGAGCAGTGGATTGAGGCATTCGCTAACGATGCAATGCTTCTCAAGCGTCCCCTTTTCCTACTGAGTGGCGGCGTAAGTTTGCAAGATTTGCATTCTTCTTTCGCTGATTCTCAGGCTTAGTCTTTAGATTTTAGATTTTAGATTAAAAAAATTTGGTACAAGCCCCGTCCTCTACTGACGGAAAAATACTCGCTGCGCTGCGTACGCTTCGCTAACGTCAAGACCAAATCCAAAATTTTCAAGCTCTACACTTTAGGGTGGAATCAATCCAAAATCCAAAATCGTCAATCCAAAATCGAGTGACCCTAGTTCTTTGCAGGGATGGCATTTAGTTTGCCCTTTCTAAACAAATTACCGGCTCTGGTCCTAGCACCCCACCAACAGTCAAAACTGACAACGTTCCAGTTTCTTGAGGATACTGTGCCTTAACCTTCGTTATAGCATCATCCAAATCAGATGCTTGGGCAATGTAAATTTTCTCACCAGTTGTCAGCACCCAAAGAGGTTTAGGCCAGGTATGTCGAGGCTGAAGCACAGCTTTATGAACACAGTTATGAGTAAACTGGATTATCTGCTCAAGTATCGCATCATTACAAAACTCACCCAACTCTGCTTGGAAAAATCCTCTCAGTTCTTCATCAGAGATATATTCGACAACTTGCTCTCTCCCTACGGGTAAATGTTGTTGATGCTGAAAATTCACCTGCACCAACTTTGACTCAATAAAGCGACTGACCTGGGTCGTAATGGAATCAAAGTCCCGTTCCATCAATAAATGTCCTAAGTGTTCCCTCAGTAGAGTTCGGAAATTTTCATCCGAGATATTGATACCAGATGTGTGCAAATAAACTGAAAGCTGCTCTCCCCAATCCCGACCACATCCAACTTCCCCGTTAGCAGCATCCTCTGCCTCTACCAACTCCATCAACCGTTTGTGCTGAATTACACCATTTGTAGAAGATTCAGATTGTGTTAGTGCAGTATCTCCGGCAGAGAAAGGAATTGATTGGGTCATGGCTCTCTCCTTACAACTTCTAATAATAAGGTTTCTGTACGTGCTGATGTCATGAAATTGGCGTGCAGGGGATGCTGTGTGGGAGTAGAATGGATCGTAAGTTATTAAAACTTCAGTTTACCCAAGAAAATTAGGCGCAAGCACGCTCTTTTAATGGCAGAGCAATTAATACAGTACACAGACTTAATATTGGCAACACCAACGCCGTTGACGCTTCACCCGGCGGCGGTCTATTTGTCTAGTTTAACTACTGGTAGCAGGCGGACAATGCAAAAGGCTCTGAATGCGATCGCACGGCTGCTCACTGCGGATGAGTACGATGCTCTATCTTTGGATTGGTCAAAATTACGCTATCAGCACACGGCGGCAATTCGCGCTGTGTTAATGGAACAGTATGCCCCAGCAACCGTTAACCGGATGCTTTGTGCTTTACGGCGGGTGCTGAAGGAAGCTTTTCGGTTGGGGTTGATGAGTGCTGATGATTATGCCCATGCGGTGGATATTCAGTGTGTGCGGGGTGATTCGGCTTTGCGGGGACGGCTGCTTAAAACCAGTGAAATCGCCGCTCTTTTGAGCGATTGCAAGCAGAATCAAGATTGGATTGGTGTGCGTGATGCGGCGTTGATCGCTATTCTCAGCGGTTCTGGTTTGCGTCGGGCTGAGGTGGTGGCTTTAGATTTGGGGGACTATCAGCCGGAAGATGGTTCTTTGCAAGTCCGCAAGGGTAAAGGGGGCAAGTTCAGGACTGTGTATTTGCCAGTAGGGGCGGTGGCGGCTCTAGATGCTTGGCTAAATATTAGAGGTAATGCTGCTGGTGCTTTGATTTGTCCGGTGCGGCGTGGTGGTCACGTACATATTTTACGGATGACTGACCAGGCGGTGATGGTAATTCTCCAAAAACGGGCTAAAAGTTCTGGGGTGGCACCTTTTAGCCCCCATGATTTTCGGCGCTCTTTTATTAGTAATTTGTTGGAAGCTGGTGTCGATGTTTTAACTGTGAGTCGTCTGGCTGGTCATTCCGATCCAGCGACTACCCAAAAATACGATCTGCGTCCTGAAGTTGCCAAACGCCAAGCTGTGCAGTTGTTAAATGTCCCTTACGATGGCTGAATGCAAAACCACTGCTTTTGGCGTAAGTCACAGCATGGGAGGAGTTTACAGGCATTTGATATCTATGTTTGATATCGGCTGATTGTCAACTGAAAGGGAGTCCAGCTGCAACAAAATATCTACTCAAATCTGCTGAGTAGGATTGCTTCTGCCTCCTTGCACTAGTGGCGATGAATTACATCCAACACCTCATCCAGTTGTATTCCCAGGAGGATGTGCGTTGCAGAACTTCACAAAAATCCCCTAAAACTTCTTTTTGTCCCGTAAGCGATATATGATAGTTGCATCGGTTTTGTTTACCCAAAACTTTTTGTGCTTTGAGTCTAATCGCAGCGTCTTAGAGTACAATTAACACTTAAATAAATACTTTCAGTCTCGTGGAGTTAATGGAGGTTATGAAGTTATGGAAATGGTGAGGACAAAATGGAAGATAGAAGTACATTTTGTCCGTTTTTAAGCAAATCGAATTGAAGGAGGAGTTGCGTTTAACTATCCTTAACAGCTAGTGAAGTTTGCAGACCGATCTCGCTGTTGGAGTTGAAGTTAGACACAATCCGTATTTGTTACTGTACACAATCTTATTATAAATTGTGTGCAGTGTGGAGATATTTTTTGTCAATTTTTACGAAATTCTCAAAAATCGCATAAAACTCTGCTTTTTTGAGAAATGACGTAAATAAACCTAAATGTACCTCTATAAATGCGAAATCCTCCTCCAATCGCCTCAAAAATAGTCAAAATTGGAGGAAATTATGTACAGAATTCAAGATAAATATAGACTTAAATCTCAAGACAGTACAGATGAACTAACCAATCATCTCTCCAGAACTAGCAACAGTCAAACTCACTGGAGTACAGATGAACTAACGAGCCATCTCTCCAGAACTAGCAACAATCAAGCTCACTGGAGTACGGATGAACTGACGGGTCATTTCTCCAGGACTCGTTATTGGGAAATAGCAATAAATATTTGGCAGCAGTGCAAATCCTCACCAAAATTGGCAAATTCTCCCCAGTACCCAATACCCAGTACCGTTCGGCTGACGCTCACGGCGGAAGCCCAATCCCTAGTACCCAATCCCCAATACCCAATACCCAGTATCGGGAGCAGCAGACGAATGCTGCTAAATTTTTAATAGAAGATAAATCCTTATCACCACCTCTGAAGGCTGTCACAGCCGGAGAGTGGAGTATCCCAACTGACAAAAAAAAAGTTGGATAGCCGCTAGGTGCTTGGTTAACAAGAGACTCATGGACACTAACAGAAAGCTTTAAAGCCAGCCTTAAAGCCAGAAAGAAAGCCAGCTAGGAATCTAGGAATGAATCAAGAAAACCGCGAAACGATTATCAGTCGTCTCAGCCGCGCTAGCAGGGCTATCAAACCCTAGCTAAATTTATTTAAATTTGATCTCAATTCTAGTCCATGAGTCTCCTGTTTACCAACAATTAGGCATTTAATCATCAAACCGAGATAGTAAAAATCTGCGAATAGGTTCTGAAACCGCCGTACAACACTTGGACAAAGCTAGACAGAATTAAACACCGTTAGAATTTGTCCGACAAAGTGTTCAAAAGAAAGCTAATTTCTGGAATAACAGCCAACAGCAGCGAAAAATCAGACCATTCAAGCCCAAAAGCAGCTTTTTACATCTAGCGAGATTAAATGCCAACTAGCGGCTACCCGATGAAAAAACAGAAAACATCGAGGAAAGCCAGTCATGTATCTACCAGAAAACACAGACAATTTCAACAAACCAGCCCGTCGTCGTTCCAGCCCAAAAAGCCAACCCCACCAACCAGCCTCCGAGTTGGGAAAACGGTACGTCAAATATTTTTGGCATCCTTGGAGTGCCATAGTAGCCCCAGTCAACAACAGCCACAGCAAACCAGCCTGGAGAACAATAGACCATTACCTCCAGCCCTCCCAACTGTGGAAAAACCATCAAAACAGCGACCAACTCATAGGAATACGCTTTGCCGACTATACCCGGTACGCCACAATAGACATAGACACATTCAGCCACTACCATAACCTCGAAGCCTATCAAACCATCAAAACCGCCCTAGAAGACATCGGCATAGTCGAAATAGTACCCATCCAATCAAGCCATAGCGGCGGCTACCACCTAATCATCCCCTTCAGTGCCAAAATACCCACATTCAACCTAGCCTGCGCCCTAGAACAAACCCTAAAAGATGCAGGCTTCAACATCCGTCCAGGACACATAGAAATATTTCCCAACCCCAAACCCTGGGGAAAAGACAGCATTACCAACTACAACGCCATCCGCTGCCCCATGCAGCCAGAAAGCGGCGCATACCTCCTAGACGAAGACCTGCAACCAATCAGCCACTCAGTAGCCACCTTCCTAGATCACTGTGATCATGCAGCCAGTCGTCAAGACCTCAGTAAACTCAGATACGCCTGCAAAAAAGCCAGAAAGCGGCATACAAAAGAACAGTATCGTCAAAAAGCCAGCATCAAAATCGAAGAATGGCAAAGTAACTGGGAAGAAATCATCGCCACAGGATGGACAGGCTTTGGACAAACAAACACCCTCCTGCAAATAATCGTCGGCTACGGCATAGTCTTCTTAGACCTACAACACGAACACCTGATTGAATACGCCGTAGAAACAGCCAGAAATGCCCCAGGATACAGAGAATATTGTCAACACCAAAAACGCATCGAAACCAGAGTCAGAGATTGGGTAAAATGCACAATCAGACACCAATGGTATACCCCCTACGCCAGCTATCCCAACCGCCCACTCTTGACATACATCAACACCTTTGCCCTAGCCATAGCAGATATAAGAGAACAGAAAAAACAACAAAACCAAAACAACCTACTTCCCTTTGAAAAACCAAAAAGCCAAAACCAGCAACGCAGCGAAAAAACGCAAAAACGCATTAGAGCCATAGTACAAACATTAGAAATACAACAAAGAATACAGAAAAACAGAAATACAGAAGTACAGAATACCTTACCAGTACAAACAGAACTAACAGAAACAGGATTAAGCGAAATAGTAACCGAAAGAAGCAAACAAATAAGTGCAGAATATAAACTACTGTACAACAAAACCCTGAGTCAAAATACACTATACAAATATAAGCACTTATGGCATCCACAATGGTACATACCAGACCCTTGGACAGAGAACAAAACCACAGATAAAAGCGTCGAAACAAATAAAAGCCAACAAAATAGAAATCAAATAAACAGCATTAACCCATCAGATAACATCCTGATAAGAAGCATAAATCTAGGAAACAGCCAAGAGCCAAAAAATAGCGCCAACCCTTACCCAGAGAGCGATTACACACACTTTGACCCCCCGAATCACCCGTGGAAAAAACAACAAGCTCAAAACCCTTACCCAGAGAGCGATTACACACACTTCCCTTATATGAAGGTATTATGCTTACCGCCAGCGGCGACAGACCCTGAGGGTCTGGAAGCCGCTCAGGTAAATGAACAAAGGCAGTTAAATCAGGATTGTGATCTGGAAATTCAGAGGAGTGACAACGAATTAGAAATAATTCAGCTGTCAGAAAATCAGGAAATTATAAATTCTGTTAATAGTTCTGAAACTGATTTAAATCAATCCAACAATCAATTAGAGCCAACATTTCAAACGATTGGGTGGCAATCAAATCAATCTTCTTCTCATCAGGATTTGTTATTGTCTTTGCTCGGCGGCGACTTGCCAAAAAGCGATAATCAAAACTTATCAATGGCGGGGAATGACCGAAGAAGCAGGGGAGCAGGCTTCCGCCGTGAGCGTCAGTCGAACGGGAGCAGGGGGCAGGGGGCAGAAGAAACAGCAGAAGATTCACTCTACAGCGCCAAGAATGAGCAGGAAAGTGGCTTGATTGGGGATTTGATAGAATCAGTCGTTTCTCCAGCAACACCAGCCGCAAATGGCAATAATGGGTCGCAAAGTGGTTTGATTGATGATTCTACGGTTGATGAAAAATCAAGAATTGAAGAGATTAAACGGATAACAAAGCTGCGGCTCTTGGCAGTGGTTAATGCTAAGAAAAAGGTGCGGGAATACGGGGTGATTTCAGGGCGACTTATTTGTGGTCAAGAGCGCGATCGCGCGGAGCGCAGTGCCGAAGGCAATCACTTGGAGATGACGCTCAAGATGCAATTTTACCTGGATTCGGGTCATGAGGTGTTAGTAGCAGAAGCTACTGCATGGGCAGAGGACAATCCTGGGTGTTTGCAATTCGCTACACTTACCCCTTGATGAAACTTACAATAAGATGCGCCGCCATATCATGGGGCTGATGCTTAACAGCACTATCTTTAGTTGATAAATGAGTGGTTCTTGAGAGGGCATTTGTGCATCTTACCGTGTTATGTACCCCATCTCCCCCAAAATTTTTCGCTCTCCTATTACTCTTGATCTGTAAACTGAGTTATCCAAACCCCATATTCATCAATTTTTTTGAAAACTTGATTTTTGGCAATGGCTGAAAGCTAACTATCACAATACTTTCAGCACTTCCCTCAATTCCTTAGCGTACGATTCTCCCGTTTTGGCACAGTCTAGCCTATTCCCCCTTTTCGAGGGTTTGTACAAAAAACCCCAAAATCTAAAAAATCTTGCTTAAATTAATGTGAATACTGTTACTTGGATAGTAATGCATCACATTTAAAATTGTTAAACCCTCGGGATCATTGGCAGCTAATATTACCGCTGCACGAATTGCATAGAAACCATTTTGTCTTGACTCTGTTTGGATCAGTTCTCCTATCTTTTTCAATCCATTTTCTCCCTTAGTTGAATAGAGGAACTGAGAAATAGTAAAGGGACTCACATCTTCACGATACAGTAGAGCTTGACGAAAAATATCTAAATCTTGCGGTTTAAAAAAGTTGGTATAAAAAGCCAAATCGTCATTAATTTTGCCTGTTTTAGCATAGCTTTCGAGAGCAGAAACAGGAAGTGAAAACTGCAAGGATCCATAAAACATAGAAATCCGCTCGGCTCCCAATGCAGGCATTGTAGGGAAAGCTATTATAGTGAAAACTATTATAAGTAGTATTCCTATTCGGCTCTGATGTAAAACTTTTTTTACCCAAGCAAGAATCAACTTATGTTGTCTCTGTAAAACTACTTGATGTATATTAATCTGTTTAACCATCATGATGATAACTTCCTCACTGTAGAATTTAGATATTGTCAACCTAAAGCAGGCTTGACAATATCTACTGTTCCTCTGTTTTCAACAATTTTTTTCAAGATAAGCGTTTTTTAGGAGCTGTTTATTTAACATTATCTGATACTTTGAGCGATTTTTCCCACATTTGAGCAAAGTATTCGGCAGACATGAAGAAAGAACTACGCTGTTGGGGAGCCATACCTATATTTTTCAAATCTTGTAAAAAATCTGGAATCAGGCCGTAATGAGCTACTCCCTCAGTATTATAATTCCACTTTTTTGCTCCAGTTTGCGCCATAGTTAGAAGTCCATTAGGTTTACCTGAGATTTCTACATAGATCACTCGACTTCCAGAACAATCAATACTTGCGTTTCTTGGTCTTGGCACTTTCACAAGTCCGTTAATATCTGTTCCAATAGCAAGCTGCTTTCCATTCATTTTGACGAATCCGTATTGGAATTTATTTAAAAACTCGCAAGATACATTGTTACCCCATCCTACTCCCATCATTCCACCAAGAGTAGATATTTTTGCAACTTGTGCATCTGTTCGCTCATATTCATTTTGTTGACCATTACTTCTAAATCCATTATGTCCGGCGTTTATAGGGTATCCACCCGGAATACTCTCAGCAATCGTCAGAGTTTGGTTCGCTGATTCTTCAGACATATGATCTATATCAATTAACATCCCTCGTTTCATCATTTCTTTAATAGCGAAATTTCCGTCTGGTGTTAACCCTTTTCGATTTTTATGTCCAATTCCATTAGCACAGGAGGGAATGGGAAGCTTCTCAAATGGGTCTTGACCTATAAAAGCTCCTGCAAATTGAATTGCCATGTTTCCCTTAATTTGCTTAGTTATTCCGTCACTAGGTTCTGCACACTTCAAATTCCAAAAACTTCCATATTCTGTCTTGTTGGAGTAATTAAAAATATCTTGGTAAACTGCTGTTCCTCCAAATTTATTGTCAAGCACATGAATGGGAAATATATACCGAACTTTATTGTTATATAATTTTTGGATTTCCTCGGTTATCATTTGCTGACTTAAAGAAGAGGTTTTATTAAAATTACCTATATTGTCTATTTCCACACCAATTATGACTGCTAGTTTATTTCTCCTCACTATGCTTCGCAATTGTTGAGGACTAGTAGCTACTTCCATAAAATCGTTATGTCTATTCACAAATTCTTCTATTTCACGAATTTGTAGATCAGCTGAACCTTTATCATCTGTAGGAGAATCACCATTAACTGCATCAGCTAAAGTGTGATTATTGACAGCCAAGGCAACCATCACCCTTAAGCCGCCTTGGTAAGTTCTTTGTATCCAATCAACCCACATTTGCTGATGAGTTATGTCATTAAATTTTGGCCAACTCACAAATGCTTTATTAGGGTCATCGGAGTAACCTAGAGAGTTGGAACCGTGTTGACTTTGTGCTTCATTTGCAATTTCTAACCCTCGTATGACAAAATTTCTTTGAAAATCGCCACATGGGTTATCGAATAAACCCTGTGGTTTGCCATGTGTTGAATTATCATCTCCTAGTGCTTCTTGAATACTTGTAGCTTTTCTATCAGCAGGGTTGCAATCTCTAGTTCCAGTCGGAATGATTGAACCAACATCAGGAACACCATGTAAAAGTTTTTTCCCAAAGCCTAAATGTGCCATTGGATGCGTATGCATATCTACAAAACCCCAGATAGGAGCATCCCAGTCGTAATATACATTACCAATTTTTTCAACAATAGGAGTAGGTAGACTTGTTCCTATGGAAACTGAAGAAGGTTCAATATCTGTAAACTGAATATCATCAATATTAATATGCCCCCCAAGCCTGCTAGAATTATCAACAATTCTTATACGTACAGTTTTTCCTTTATAATTTACGGCATTCCACCAATCTCGTCGCATAACTTCTGAATTTCTTCCAGTTGTAGCCATATCTAGAACTTCTTTATATTCACCATCAGAAAAAGTTACTGTTCCTCCTAAACTTACTTTTTCCAATAATTCTATTTTGAGGTTTCTAATATCATCTCCTCCGCCAATGAGAAATGTAATGAAATCAGAGTTCAGCATGAAAGGTAGAGAAACTAAAGTTCCCGTAGGTTCATCTCCCTGCACGCTACCAATAAGTTCATATGAATCTTTGGGATGCTTTTCGTAAGTACCAATCCAATAGTTACCCTTATGCCCAATGGGATAAGCAAGATCCTTCCAGTAATCACCTCCTATAGGAAGTGACTCAACTCTAGACATAACAACATTGTCCCCTTGGGTAGGCTGACTATAAAATGCTGTTCCTGTCTTTTCCCAACCCTGTAATCCCAGTTCAAAACTCCAGTTATCAAAAGAGATTTCTTTTGAGTGTATTTGCATTTTTATTACGTCAATTGGTATTGTTTTTTTTAGGATTTGAGTAAATGCAGGTGGAATATTATAAAAAATAAAACAAATTATTATAATAAATAAGCTTGTTTTTACAAGAACTAGCTTATTGCTACATTTGTATTTAATCTTTCTATTTAGCTTTGATAGTAATTGAACTAAAGCTTGATAATGTATCTTCATATGTCCTACTTTTTGTGATTTAAGACGAAAATAATTGAAGTATTCTAAACACTGGCTGAGAAAACTAGCGATTTTTCCGCTTAATGTAAGGCACACTCAGCAAATCAATTGCTCGTTTCTTCGCCGCTTCTCCACGCCTGTCATACTTACTTGTGGTACTTTGGCAAAGCATGACCTGCAAGTTTCGCTACCGTGACGATATCTGCACCTGCATCTAATAGATTACCGATAAATGTTCTTCTAAAATCATGAGGTGTAAAAGCATCCACATCAGCTTTTCCCCCCGTCACCGCAATGCTCGCAACATTCCCTGCTCACTCATCCGTCTCGGTATAATTTTATTTGCCTTATCACTTCATCTGGGTGCATAGTTAACGGTACTGGTTGGGTTAACGCCAGCGACTCTGGGTTAAAATTGTCAGTGATCGCGCAGATGTTCACAGCAAGTTGAATGAGGCTTTGAAATAGATCATCCAACAATTGTGTCGCTACCACAACCGTTTCCGCCCCCACAGATTGCCGGAAGTATCTTTCTGGGGCAGGATTGAGACAATAGAGTATGAGTGACCAATGTCAGTAGACTGAAAAGTTTTGCGATCGCGCACAGACGGATACCTATAAACCTGCTAATTGTCAAAAAACCGTATTCCTAAATACATTTTTGAAAAAAACTTGAGCAAAACTAAATAAGTAAAACTAGTAAATTAACGACAAGGTTAAGGGTAACGCTACCACCAAATAGAGGATCTGTGTGAAATTAACGTTTTATGCACAGTTTTGTAGCCGAGTCAGGGAGGTGACTTCCTGGCTTAGGCATCCATTTAGTAGGGGATGTGGGGTTTAATTTGCTTACCTACGATGCAGTTGCGGCCAGATCAGTAGGCTATTGAGAATTAATATTAAAGCTGTTGATGATAATGTGGCGATACCTGCACCTACAATCCCAAAGTTTTTAGTTAAAACTAGCAACAATGGTAAATAAACGCCTAAAATAGCGATCGCATTTACTCGCAAGGGAAAACTGGGCTTGCCAATGGCATAAAAGGCTGGTTCTAAGGCACAATTTCCCATTGTGAAGACTTCTGCTGCCACCAACAGTACTAAAATTCCATAGGCTGAAATAAATGCCTCGCCAAAGGCATATTTAAGTATAATCTGACCTAAGCAAACGCTAATTATCCAGATAATTATTCCAATACTAATGGCGATCGCAGTTGATTTCAGCAGTAAGGGTATAAATAAATGCCTTTTTTTCTGGCTATCTAACCTAGCCAATTCTGGATAGATTGATTGAGTCAAAATTTGAGCTATATCCTTAAGTGGGGTAGACAATTCATAGCTTACCTTGAACAGTCCTGTGGCTGAGGGAGTGGCAAAAATTCCTATTATTAAGGGACTAACTTGCCTCATCACGATCGGTAAAGAAGAATCGAAGTTAGACACAATGCAAAACTTCAATAAGCCAGGATGGTTTTGACTTAAGTTCATAAAAGACCAATCTATATTCTTTAGCAAACCTTGTTTCCAAGCTTCTCGCCAACCAACTAAGAATAATAGTAACTCTCCAGATGCCTGAGCAATGAACCAAACTATAAGATATCCCCACAAGGGAGCATTAAGCATCGCCGCTACCATCGCTCCCAACATAGAAATAATAGTAGGAATAGTAATCTGGAAGGCTAATAAATCAAAGCGGTTGTAAAGCTGTAATAAACCTTTAGGTGTGGTTGTGCTAGTAAACAGAATAATCAAACTGTACCACTGCACTTGAGTAATGACCATTTGATTCCATCCTATATAGAAACCTATATAGGGAGCAATGAACACAGCGATCGCTAAACCAACTAACACCCCAACAAGATCAAGTAAGGTAGTAAACTTTAGCAGTTTTTGTAAAGCAACTTGATTTTTTTGTTCCAGACAGATAGTTCCGTAACGAATCACCGCCTGAGAAGATTGAAAAGTAGTTAAATCTACAATTATTTGAATGTATGTTTGGATGAGAACCAGCGTGCCGAAGCCTGTAACACCAAGATGACGAGTAACTATACCTAAATAAACTAAACTGGTTAGTCCAGTGATTACTCGCCCTCCTAACAACCAAGTAGCATTTTTAATGATTATTTTCAGTAAAATGCTGTCGGTAAACCATCGCTTTATCATTATTTAAGAATAGATACAGTTGGGCAATTACCAATCAATATAGCCAATTTAAAGTTTAAAAGCACGCATACACGCACACATAATACGCTTTATGTGAGATAGTAATTCTAAAATTAAGATGTTAAACAGCTATGTCATTAACAAGTGAAGAATTTTGTTGGTTCAACGAACTGAGTGACACTGAGTTAAAACAGTACATTAAGGATGGGTCGTACCCATCGCAGATGACAGCATATTTTGGGGAAGATGAGTATGAATCACTCAGAGAACTGCTTACTGCCCCACCTCATTTTGCTGTATTAGAGACAGAGATTATCCTGCTACCAGGAATTATGGGGTCTGAATTAGCGGACGAGAGTGGACATAAAGTCTGGGTAAATCTACGAGGTTTGATTATAGATGGTAACTTTGTCCGCCTTCACCACTCTGATGATACAATGCCCAACAATAGCCTACAACCAATAGGGCTTTATGAAGGGGCTTATCTCAAAACTAAGCTATGGTTACAGGACAAAGGCTACACCGTTCACAGCTTTGCCTACGATTGGCGCAAGCCCATTGACAATACTGCATCTCAGCTAAGAGATTTTGTGGAAGCAAAAGGGGGGAATAAACGAAACAAGCAATTTGTTTTCCTTGCCCACAGTATGGGGGGACTGGTAGTGCGCCGATATCTGGACCTTTTTGAAGCGCAAGCAGAAGATAGGCTTGATAAGCTAATTATGCTAGGCACTCCTAATAAAGGGTCTTATCTACCCTTTATGGCAATGAAAGGCAATTTTCCTATTGTTAAAATTGCTGGATTTCGTTATGGCGCAGAAGTAGTGCGAAAAGTTGTTCAATCTTTTCCAGGTTTGTATCAATTGTGTCCTAATCCACAAATTTTTGGACAACCTAATATATATAATGCAGACTATTGGAATGAAGAGTCTATCAATGTACAGTATCTCCAAGATGCTCAACAGTTCCACCAAACTATCCAAGCACATTTACCACAGAAGATGTTCCTCATCGCTAACCGTTCATTAAAGACCATTACCCGTGTTGAACGGGAGCAAGATGGCAATAACTGGCATTATAGGTTCTTGGGAGCAAAAGTAGGTGATGGTACTGTTCCATTTGACTCGGCTTATCTTAAGGATATAACAACCTATGAAACAACGGCTGATCATGGTTCAATTCAAAAAAATAATGATGTGTTGTCTGCTATCCATGACCTTATTAATCAGGGAAAGACTGAACATCTTGATCGCTACAAGCCAACCTTTGCGTTCTCTCCTTCCTTTGAAGAACTTGAAGAAATACACCCGGATGAGGTTGTATTGGAATTATAGGTAAGTAGGTAAGCCAAATTAGAGTAATCCACAAAATAAAGGAATTAAGCGATGACTGAAACTCAATTTATTAACCTACGGCTCCTTCTCAGAAAGCATGGAGAGAGTAACTATCAAGCTCAATTAGAACATGATAGCCAACCCTATCCACAACCCGTAACCTTCAATTTTGCTCTCACTGATAAAATTAGTGGCAACAACGATTTTAGTTATTACTTTCAGCGATTAGGCGAACTAAAGGCAAGAGAAGAAGACTTAGACATTGTTGGTAAAGCACTCTATAATCTTGTATTTCGAGAAGATTTGGGGTCAAAATTTGAGGCGTGGTATCAGGCTCTTACAGAAGGGGAAAGATTTCGTCTGCGGTTGGATATTCAAGCACCTGAATTGATTTCTATCCCGTGGGAACTGCTGCGGGATGACAAGCAGTTTCTTGTACGTCGTGGGGTTTCAATTGTTCGGTTTATTGGTAATGCTCCCAAAAAATATGTAAACCTTGATTTTCAAAATATGAAGGTACTTATTGTCTCAGCCTCACCTAAGAATAACAGTTTTATTGAGAACGAATACATAGAGCCAGTGAAAACATTATTTAAGGGATATGGGATACAACCTGATATTCTGACGGGAGAAAATGCTACAAGGCTAGGCTTACAGAGAATATTGGATGAAAACAAATATGACTTGTTTCACTTTGTAGGACACGGAACTTTTGCGAAAGATAATGGTAAAGTTATAGTGATAAACCAACAAGGTAATTCAGAGTCTATTAGGGGAAACGATCTAAGCGACTGGCTCTGGAATAGCGAGGTTAAATTTGCCTTCTTTTGCTCATGCCAAACAGGAATAACTAGCCAGGAAAATACATTTAACGGCGTGGCACATAGTTTAGTTGGCAGAGGTATTCCGGCTGTAGTGGCGATGCAATACAACTTTCCTCAAGAGGAAGCCAAAACATTTGTAGAATCATTCTACAATAAACTTCTAAGAAGTGAAGGTATTGATAAATCAATGGAATTTGCACGTAATGCCCTACCGTATGAAGAAGTTTCTTGGTGCATTCCAGTACTCTATTCGCAGTCGCAATTTAATATTAGAAGGTTAGTAGCTCAACCAATATCAGAGCAACCAATATCAGAAGAAAAAATAACAAAGCAAGATATGCAACAACTTGCTGACTTTTTAGTAAAGAGCGGATTTTGTGCATTAGATCAGCGAGAGGGACTTTGTATATCTATTGAAATTGAAGCTAATAAACTTAATTTTTTTAATAACCCAAATAATAGCACTTTTGCTCTTCTACTGGTTAATCATTTATTTGAAATGGAGAAGACAACTTCTCTTAAGCTACTATTTAATGAATTAGAAGCAGCATTTAAGGAAGGAAAAAATGCAGAAATATTGAGGTCTATCAAAGCAAAATTACGCTATTACTAATGCGAAGGTGAGTGATAAATAAAAATTAAAACTATGTTTTCTAACATAAATAATTTACAGGAAATAAAACGCGAACTTGCTGACTTTTTAGTAAAGAGCGGATTTTGTGCATTAGATCAGCGAGAGGGACTTTGTATATCTATTGAAATTGAAGCTAATAAACTTAATTTTTTTAATAACCCAAATAAT
>NZ_JACJTQ010000044.1 GCF_014698735.1 Anabaena catenula FACHB-362 | reverse complement strand
GTATTGCTGAGTCATATTATTTTCCTTGGGTAATCAATGTTTTTCACGGTATTAGCGCGATAGCGCATTCTCGGTTATGCAACTAAACGAATGATTTGCTACAGGCTGATTTGAGGCTTTATTGGATACAGCCCAGTATCAAACCTGATTGCGCCTAGCGCATTTATTACTGGTTGTATTGGGTAAAACTGCGTAAAAAATAACCCCAAATCTACTAGAGATTTGAGGTTGATGACTATTACAAAATTTGTTCTTTGGTTGCTAAACCATGCAATTTGGTTACTAATTTCTCTTCTTTCATGCGAGAGAAACCAGGGATTTTGTGCAATTTGGCTAACTCCCTTAGTCTTTTTAAAGTTAGGGTTTGTAAATCTTCCAAACTTGCTAATTCTGGAGAATCGGGAATATTTGTTACTTCTGAGGAAGAGTGATCAGGTGTAGGAGAATCAGTTGAATCGGTGATTAGTTCTGCTGTGTCGCAGGGAATAATATCATTGCTGTCACTGCTATGATCAATATCTTCACTCACCACAGTTACAGTATCGCTACTAGCTTCACTAGGAGTTTCATCTGGTGGTGTAATAGATTCAGATGATTCGGGTAGAGCGATCTCTTCTGGCAGTGTCTTTTGTGTGATCGCCTCAACTACTAAATTATCCTCAATCTCTTCGTTTACGGTAGGTACTGTATTACCACTATCTTCACCAGGAGTATCATCTGGTGGTGTAATAAATTCAGGTGATGTTTGAGCGAACGCATCCACTACTGAATTATCCTCAATCTCTTCGTTTACGGTAGGTACTGTATTAGCACCATCTTCACTAGGAGTATCATCTGGTGGTGTAATAGATTCAGATGATGTTTGAGCGATAGCGAAGCGCTGCTGCAAGCAGTTCGCCTCAACTACTGAGTTCTCCTCAATATCTTCGTTTACGGTAGGTAATGTATTACTACCAGCTTCACTAAAAGTTTCATCTGGTGACGGAGTGATTTCAGAGGGTGAAGTAATTGCATCACTACTCCTGAGGTTAGGCGTTTCTGTATCCCCGCTTGTGTCACCAAGAATTTGCTCAATACTGGCTACAGTGGGTTCTTTTAAAACAGTGATTCTGTGGAAATTTCCCACTTTTCTAACTGAGATTCTTGCCCCAGCCGTACGGAGTCTTGTTGTCAAGTCGTTGAGCAGGAGAAATGCTACATCCAATTGACGGTAATTATTGATAATGGCACTCATGGTTTTTTGTTTGATTTAGTTCACCACAAGAGCGCATAGCGCAATCCTTTTGTCCAAAAATGTTGTTTGGTATCTTTGATGATGTTTAGACAGATTGCGTTAAAAATGTAGTTTTTGGTGTTAGTCAGGAAATAATAAAACTTCCCATACCAATCGAGGAGAGGCCATTTTCAACAGAGAGTTTTTGGCATCTTCCAATTTCAACAGCCAATTTTGAACACTGAGAAATTCCTTCCAGCAATGTTGCAGGTAATCTATCAACCATAGTTGTTGATGAAAATCTAATTGCACTTCAATATCTTTGGCGATACTTAACGCTGTTAACAGATTGCTAGGTGGTTGAATTAGTTGTTGCAAAATTGATTGTGGGATAGATTGGAGTTGATCATGGTAAGCGATCGCATACCCTGGAGAACCACCCGCAAACTGTATAACATTTGGGTGATTGAGAATTTCAGAACGTCCCACATTTTCTAAAACTGTGGTCATTTGGGCGTTGTTTAGTCGCTGGAAAGGAATCAGTTGACAACGGCTGGTAATTGTAGCCAGTAACCTTTGGGGTTGGGATGAAATGAGGATAATTGTGGCGGATATTGGCTCTTCCAAGGTTTTCAGCAGTGCATTAGCAGCAGTGGGTGGCATTCTTTCAGCATTTTCTACCACGACAATTTTGTAAGGTGCAATTAGAGGAGAGGTAGCCAGAAATTGGGTGATTTCTCGAATCTGCTCAGTTCTAATTTGGGATGGAGATTTTCGCATTACCCCAGAAGCTGCTATTTCACTTTCACTTAATAACTGTTTTTGGTGTAGGTATGTTGGTTCAACCCATAAAATATCAGGACAGTTAGCTAGGTTTTGGATGTTGAAAATTTCAGCGATAAAGCATTTAGCAGCTAATGATTTTCCTACTCCCTCTGCTCCAGCAAACAAATAAGCGGGGACAATTCGGTTGTGTGTAATTGCACCTTTGAGTAAAGATACTGCTAAATTTTGACCAATGATTTTTGATAACTGCCAGTTTTCTGCAATTGGCTGTGTAGATTCGGAATCTATACTTTGAGAAGGTTCACAAACAGAAAGGTCTGTTGTGAGATGAAGTAGATCAAGTTGTTTCATTTTTTGAGTATTTGAAATGGTTGATTAGACATCTCCAGAAATTTAATAGCCTTCCAACAACCGGAGCATTTTAGGTTAAATTTCCGAGGTGTTGATTGCATTTGCAAGAAGTAGTACCTACGAGCAAAGTTTGATAATTTGAGTTTGCAATGCGAGTTTTTCATCTACACCAGACTTCAGCATTAGCTCTAGTTCCAACAGCATTTTCAAACTATTTTTCAGCTTGTTTACACAACAATTAGCAACCTCTTGGCGGATGTAATACAAGCGTTTGGGATTTTTCAAGTCTGCAAATTGGGCTATTTTATTGTCGTCTTGACACCCGGTGATGATCATCTGTTTGACGGTTAGCCAAGTGCGAAAGGTAGTAGTCAGGGTAGCGGTAATTTTTAAAGCTGGTTCGTTACAGTTAATTAAGCGATCGCCAAATTCCAATGCTTGAGCAATGTTACCCAAGCGAATGGCGTTGGCTAGTTGTAAGCTATTAGCAGCACTTTCTGAGACTAATTCTTTCACCATATCCCCATTAACTGTTTTACCCAAAGCATAAGTTTTGAGCTTTTCTAGTTCGGTGAATATCAGTCGTGTATGATTGCCTGTGTAATCAATCAATACTGTGTAGGCATCAGTGGTGAGTGTTACACCTACTTCGTCAGCTAAAGTACGAACTTGCTCTATTAATGCTTGGGTTTGCCATTGGGGAATGAGAGAAAATTCCTGTACCTGTGAGTATTCCAGTAGGAGTTTAACTGATTTATTTCTTGCGTCAGGTTTGTGAGTGTTGGTGATCAGGAGGGTATTTGTTGAGGGAATTTTGGGGAGAATGGACTCCAACTGCAACAAAATTTCTTTTGAACAAATTCCCAGTAATGTGCTGTTGGGCAAATGTACTAATCTTCTTCCACTTCCAACTGGTGGTGTCATGATATCGGATAATGCTTGAGGAATGGTTTCTTTAGATTCTGGGGGGTATTCTGTATAGTTGAAGTTTGACCATTGTTGATCTAGAGTGTGGGTTTTTAGTTGTTTGATGGTGCGATTTAGAAAGAATTCGTTTTCACCACAGTATAAGTATGTTGGCATGGTAGTACGGTAATACAATTGTCGTACATGAGCGTAAGCTCTAGACACACTATAATTTTGTCTGCACGGGAAAGTAGGAAGTTAACGAAATGGCACTGTTGTGCAATGCTTTAGGGACTTCAAATGCAGTGAAGACAAGTTTATAAAAACATTAATATTGTTAAGTAATATTTCCCCAACAGTATCCAGTATCAAAATTTTTTAAACAATGAGTTTTTTTAGGTAAAAATGCGAAGATTTTACTCAACAGTTTTTGTAATTTTGTAAAGATTACCCCTCTTTTGTCACTTTCTGGGAGGACTTATGCTATTTTCATGAAAATTTATACAGATGAGATGTTGCTAATGACGTTGTTTGAGGACGTATCTAATGGGGATGGGGATACCGCAAAAATGATTTATAAAGTTACTTTGATTAATAAATCCGAAGGACTGAACACAACTATTGAGGTTTCTGAAGATGAGTATATACTTGATGCTGCTGAGGAAAAGGGTATGGATCTGCCATATAGTTGTCGAGCAGGAGCTTGCACTACTTGCGCTGGTTTGATTGTTGAAGGGATAGTTGATCAGTCGGATCAAAGCTTTTTAGATGATGAGCAGATTGATGCTGGTTATGTATTGACGTGTGTAGCTTACCCTCTCTCGGATTGCACTATCGAAACTCATAAAGAACAGAACTGGTGGTAGTAAATAGGTAAAGAATGAGTTACGTAAACCACAAAAATTAGTACTTTGTATTTAAATTATATGCCGAATTCAGAAGAAGATATTTTTGATGCTCTGGCTAGTATTAATCAGCTTGGAAATCCATCTAAACGTGCACAAAAACTAGTAAATTTAGTTCCTGATCTAACAACGCCTAATTTACTCTCAGAAGCACTAAAAATAGTTGCTGAAATTAGTAACTCAGGGGCATCTGCTTTTGCATTATCAAAGTTAAGTTCTCGTTTAAATGCGGATCAGATATTAGAAGCTCTTAAAATAGCTAGTAGCATTAGTCAACCGAAGTCACGCGCTAGTGCTATGGCTACCTTCAATTCGCGGCTCACTCCTGATTTAATGCCGAAAGCTTTAGGAGTAGCCAGAGAACTTATTTCTACCAAAAGGTATGATACCTGTGCAGAGTTTTTAGTAGCAATAATCCCACAATTGTCTCCCGACTTACTCCAGGAAGTTTTGGCAATAGCCAAAGAACTTATTTCTAGCAAAAGTTATCATGCCTGTACAAAGTTGTTAGTAGCAATAATCCCACAATTGTCTCCCAACTTACTCCAGGAAGTTTTGGTAATTGCTTATGAAATTAATGATAGTGACGCAAGGAATAACCGTATTCATGCACTCACTGAGCTTAACAAGGTTTTAGAACAGTTTTCCAAGTCTCATAATGCTGCTCCTCACCGAGCCACAAAAAATGAGGAAATAGATAGACAGTTTTGTGGTGTTCCACGTGCTAGGGCTAAGATCCTGGTGTTACTTTACTATTATTTGGAAGGAGAACAACAATCTCAAGTTTTTGAAAGACTACTAGAAACCATTGAAGAAGTTCCTGCTCAACCTTGTAAAGCAAGATCTCTTATGGCTCTAGCTCCATACCTACCGAAGAACTCAGCTAGGAGAGTAACAGAAAGAGCTTTCATGATTGTAAAAGAGATTGTTGAAGATATTAGTATTAGTAAAGATATTCAAGAATTTAATAATCATTGGTTTAGAGAACAGATTGATGGTGCAAAGATTCAGGAACTAGAAGGCCAGTTTCATACTCTATCAATCTCAACTCTTTTAAGCGAAACCTTAAGTATACTTGAAGGTACTGAGAGACTCCTGTTTGGCGATGATAGATGGTGGAAGCCAAATATGATCGAGGGATTACCGCCAGTACCAATACCATCACCTCCTCCTGAATATGGTGTTGGAGATGTTCTTGGAGATGTTTTTGAAGAGTTACAGAATTCTCCTGAATATGATGTTGAAGAATATGATGTTGAAGAATATGATGTTGAAAAGTTAACGCGATCAGCAAAATTCCGTCAATATGATGTTGAAGAATATGATGTTGAACAGTTAACGCGATCAGATATAGCAGAATTCCCTCAATTCTCCCCTGACCCTAACACCCAGGTGAATACTACTCCTCAGAACCTCATAAGATATCCAAACCTTGATTGTCCTGACAAAACTATCCTTAATCAAAGATTTAGTTTAACCATTGAATTACTACTCGATAAGCCTGAAGACCAACCCGAACCTATATACGGTGTGTTATTTCTTCAGGAAACTGAAACTGACAACTTGCCAGAAGTTGAAGTTGTATTAAGCTATTCAGGATTCGATCTTGAAGGTAATAATACTCAAATTATGCAGGTTGAACGAGATGATGACTCAAGTGTGAGATTTGTTCTGATTCCGCGAAAACTAGGACAACAAAAAATCAAAGTTCAGTTCTATCAAAATGGAAAGCCTATTGGAAAAGCTATTCGTAACATCTTAGTCTCAGAACAGCCTGTAACCACAGAAGTTAGTCAACCTGATAAACCAATTGATATTGAGTTAAAAACTTCGCTAACTGTTCCTCCCCAAGATTTGGAATTGTTTATAGAACTAGACGATGATGGCTGTACGCTCTCCTTCTTCTTACATTCAGTGAAAGAAGAAATTGGCTATCGCCGTACTAAGGTTGGGAAAGTAACCCTTCAAGGTTCACCTTTAGAGAAAATGCAAGCAGTCTATAAAAAGATGAATCAATATGCTAGAACAATGCCAACAACTGCTGAAGATAGGGTATTGGCTGAGAAGCGTATAGAAGCAGAGGGGAATGATTTATGGGAAGAATTAATCCCAGAAAAACTCAAACAGGAATACTGGAAATTCAAGCCCCGTGTGAAGTCTATTTTAATTAATTCCGATGAACCGTGGATTCCTTGGGAAATGATCAAGCCTTTCCGAGAGAATGATGAGGGTGAACGGGAGGACGACCTATTTTGGTGTCAGCAGTTTTCGATTGCCCGATGGTTATCAGGAGCAGGAACAGTAGGTGAGTTTCATATTAAAACTGCAAGACCGATAGCTCCAAAACAAGAAAATTTGCCATCTTTACAGGAGGAAATTGCTTTTCTAGAACAGCTTTCTAGTCTAAGCCCTAATATTACTTCTCTAGCCTCTTTCAGCACTCCAACTCAGGTATTGGATAGTCTGAAAAATGAAGACTTATCAATTATGCACTTTGCCTGTCATGGATTATTTGATTCAACTTCACCCAATGATTCTGCAATTAAATTATCCGATGGTTCATTGTATCCTTCAGATATCCGAGTCCGTTTTGGAGGAAAGCGTCAGCGTCCATTAATTTTCATTAATGCTTGTCATGGAGGACGTGCAGAGTTTAGCTTTACAGGTTTAGGTGGATGGGCAGAGAGAGTGCTTAAAGCCCAAGCTGGAGCTTTTATTGGTGCTATGTGGGAAGTGAGCGATAAACTAGCCCTTCAGTTTACTAAGTCTTTTTATACGGCACTTTTGAAAGACAATAAGACAATCGCAGAATCTTTCCGTCAAGCACGGGAAGAAATACGACAGGCTGCCCCTTATAATTCAACTTGGTTAGCTTACACTCTTTACGCTGATCCAGAAGGAAGAGTAAAAAATTAAACTTTCATTCAAGTACATTACAGATTCAAAACAGGTAAATTTTATATGTCACAAATTGATAGTCTTACGGAAAAACTAGCAGAGTTTGACGATAATCAGTTGATGCTACATCTAGGGATGTGTGCCGAAGGCATTAGTGAAGATATTGAAGGTCAAACAAGAAGCGCTTCTCTTGATTCCATCGATCTCAATCTCTATCAGATCACCAGAGGCAATGTAGACACGATGAACTTTGGACAAAGGCTATTCAAACGCCTGAATGCTGCATCTTATGAGCTTTTGTGCAAAGATCCATTTGATGATGGAGAAACCTTAAAAAAACTGAATGAAGCTTTGAAAGACAGTACTGCAAAAGCTGCTGGATTTCTTGCTCCTGTTTTAGTTGCTAATCTGGGTTTGGCTCCTGCTGTAGCTGCGATTGTGGCAACTTTAGTTATCAAAACCTTTGCCAAAACCATCAGTGATGAGATATGTGCTACATGGAAGCAAAACCTTGAAGCCTCTGAAAGTAGCACAACATAATCGTTGTAGCGAGCAGTCACTAGGCACATATAGTCGTTGGGGGAAGTATCAATGTACTCATACTGCATTCGGCAAAATGAGTGCAATTGGCAAGATTTACCCTGCATACTTCTTCCCTCAAAACAGACTCAACTGCTTTCCCACATCACCTTGAGGCTCAACAACCGAAAGTAACTCATCCCGTTTTTTAGCTATCAACTCCAAATAATACCCACTGGAATAGGCTTCAGAATTAGTCAACCCCATAATTCCTTGATAAAACGTCACAACATCCCCAGTATTACCCAGAACCAAAAGAGCCTTTTCACCCTTCTTAATTTTCCGAGTAACCTGTAACCGTTCCACAGGAAAATCACCAAAACGAATAACCTTTGTTAATTCCTGGTAATATTGTTCTGCCTTAGCCTTTGACAGAAGATATTGTGTCAGGTAGTTCAAAGGAAACTCCTTTTCTAGACGAGAACGATCGCGTTTCCGCCATGAACCCTTAGTAGTAATTTTACCATCTTCATGCCAGATAATATAATTCTTAGCTCCTCTAGAGGGAACAAACATCGCTTGAGCAAGAATTTCCAACTCAATTTTGATACCCGTAGGTAAAGCATTTTGCAGCTTTTCAAATATCAGCAGAGGTTCAGAGTGGGAGAAGAACACACCATCAGTATCACTTTCAACCTGGATACCTCCCGCTTTTTCAATCACATCAATCATGAATCGCAGAATCCGTCTACCATAAGCTGTAACCAGTGCAGCAGCTTCCATATCGTTAAAACCAACACCAGAAGTCCCATAAAAGCCAAACAACGAGTTGATTAACACTTTGAGAGCCGCTTCAGCTTGTTTAGCAGCTAAATCTCCAGCTTTTCCTAATTCCTTGAGTCTGAGTCGTTCCCTGGTGAGATAATCGAGAATACTTAAACCCACTCGTTGCGTATCCTTGCGGGAGCAAATACCATATTTAAGCATAATGCTGGGATACAGACTGGAAACATCAATTTTGGCGATATGTTTATGTAAACCTGGTACAGAAATTACCAGTCCTCCCTCAAATTTCAACTTCAGATCAGCAGTTGGTTTGTAACCTGGATATTGTCTTTCTAAAACTCGCTGCCATTTAGTACCATTACCAGTGAGCGATAGTTGTTGTAAATTCATCCCTGGTACTATCAGCGATTCATAGTAATAGGAAGGAACTAATTTATCAGCAATTAATTTCGTATCTTCCAAGTCATAAATTAGGTATTTTCTGATTTTTTCCCATCCTTGAGAACCTGCACCTTCACCCCAACAATGTTGAATTTCTTGGGGAGTTAAAACTAACCTAGCAGATTCTCGCAATCCCATTTCTATGACTGCACTTTTTAGGGAATGTTGATATAATGCTTTATTGACAAAATCCCATCTCAGGACGCAAATATAAACATCAATATGTTGGCTGTTGCTGATGAATATTTCGGAAATATTCATAGGCTTGCCAAATACCTGTGCTGTTTTGATAATTCTCGATTGCTGAGAAATATTAAATGGATGAGATATGTTATTGATTAGACATCTAGTAATGATAAATGGAAAATCAAATTCTGTACCGTTGTATGTGAGAACTACATCAGGAGATATAGACTGAAAATAGGAAAGAAATTGGCAGAGTAATTTTGATTCATTTTCATCCATAAATACAAAATACTCGCCTAATTCATTCATACAACCAATAGCGAAAATTCTATCTTTACTAGGAATCAGCCCTGAAGTTTCAATGTCAATAACCATTTGCTTCAGGGCATTGTAAGGTTTAATGGTCTGTAAAGGTTGCCAGGATTGATAAAGTGTATTATCTGTGTAGAAGATGTTTAATTTATCTTCGACAACGGTAATTTGATTATCGCTTTTGGTGATAAAATGACGATGATTGTAATTAATGTTCATTGTAATTATGAGTTATTTACTAATTGTTTTTATCTTTTGATTTTGAAAAGAATGAATTTACATCTATAACGGCATTAGCCGCTAATATTAAAAAAGCCTGTTACAAATAGATTTTCAAAATAATCGCTATGGTAATTTTATAATGTAATTCCAAATTAATATGAAACTCCATAGAGTAAAATATCAGAAATAATAGAACGCAGATGAACGCAGATAAACACAGATGAAGATGGAATAATGAAATTCATGATTCTGTGCAGCCTCACATAAAATTGGTGTAAGAAATTAGGGACTTCCAAATAAAAATATGTCCCAAAACTAACGCAAAAACCCTCTCTATTTCTTCTCTCTCTTTGTTCTCTGTGCCTCTGTGGTTCTTTTGTTGATTTATTGGGATAATTTGTTTCCTGGAAGTCCCTTAACTAATTTAGGAATTAGTATGTGATGGAAAATTTAAAAGCCATTCATCGTGAATGGTTGGTTATATAGCAATCCTAAATTATTCTGAAAATTGACATTTATTATCTTTCCACCTCTGGGTAAAGCTATTTACATAAATGAATTTTCAAAAATTAGATAAGATTGCTATACTAATTCATAGAATGTTATCGAGAAGAGGATAACTGTTGTACCGTTTCTACCCAAACAGGAGCTTTCTTACCATTGACTGGAATCAAGGAATTCCAACGTTCTTGCAGGGATTCAAAACTCATATTTGGTAATTTCTGTTGTCCCCAAGCGATCGCATCAGCAGGTGTTTTCCAATTCGTCCAAGGTGGATTTTCAGCAATGGGAATAAATTGACTCGAATTTGTAGAATTAGCAGCAGGTAGTAAACCTAAAATAGCAACTTCTAACCATAATTGTGGTTGAGTAGATAATTTTACCTGCACTTCACATTGTCTCAGGTGCTGCTGTGCTGCTAAGATAGTTGTAGTCTGCCAATCTTTAGCTATTTGACACAATTGTTGCCAAGTATCTTCAGTTAGCATCACCATTTCTTTACTGCTAGGAGATGTTTTAGCAATCAACATATCTCGATAAAAGCTGGTGAGATTTTGCAGAATTACTAAAGGTTCTTTACCCCATTCCAACAAATTCCGAATAATATTAATTACGGAATCGCTATCATTTTCAACAATTCTTTCCACCATTGTTAGCAACTCATATTCAGGCACATTTCCCACCATTTCCCATACCCAATTTTGGTCAATGGTGATATTTAGTAAACTCAATTGATCCAGTAAACATTGACTATCGCGCAAACAACCAGAAGAGAGTTGTGCAATCAAACGTAATGCTTCTGGAGTAATATCAATTAATTCCTCATTCACAATTTGGTTGAGGTGTTGTATCATATCCTCCACACCAATTCTCTTGAAATCGAACCTTTGACAACGAGAAATTATTGTTGCAGGAACTTTGTGAATTTCTGTGGTGCAGAGAATAAACACTACATTCTTTGGTGGTTCTTCCAAGGTTTTGAGTAAAGCTTGAAAACCTTGTGAACTGAGGCTATGCACTTCATCTAAAACAAACACCTTGTAGCGGCTGTTGACAGGTATAATGTGAGTGCGGTCAATAATTTGTCTGATATTTTCAACACCAGAGTTACTAGCAGCATCTATTTCTACCACATCCAGAGACAAACCTTTGGAGATGCTGGTACATGAATTGCACTGGCCGCAGGGTGTGGGAGTGGGAGAATTATCATGTTGACAATTGAGAGATTTAGCAAAGATGCGTGCGCTGGAAGTTTTACCTGTACCTCTGGGACCAGTGAATAAGTACGCCGGGGCAATTCTTTGGGATGTGATAGCATTGGTGAGAGTAGTTGCGATCGCTCTTTGACCAACAAGTTCAGTAAAAGACTGAGGGCGATATTTCAGGTGAAGTGGTTGATATGTCATGTTTTTCAAAAGTAGATATGTTGAATTTCCCCAAGCTTATGTATCAGTAACAAGCTTGGGGTGTGAGTAATTTTTGGTGTGATTGTTAAAACAGATTTGATGTAACGAACCACAGAGGTACAGAGTACACAGAGACAAGAAAGTTTAAGAGAGATTTTTGTAACTTTTGACTGACAAGTATTGAGATGTGCTTAGTAAATCTAAACCACTACAATTTTTGATTCAGTTATCCTATGCAGCAGCAACTTTCTTTTTCCTTCCTTTAGGTTTAGAAGTAGAATTTGCAGAAGTTTGAGAATTCGTTTTAGTGTTTGCTGTGTTTTTCTGTCGAGAAGAATCTGTGTTCATCAGATTATTCTTCTCCTTGACATCTTCTTCCGTATTCCCACCTTTAGCAGCTACATTTATTTCCTCATTTACTTCAGTTACAGAAGAAATATTTTCTGTAACGATAACTTCTTCATCATCTGAAGTATCTTCTTCCATAGCTGTGCTGTTATTACCAATAAGTTGAACCGGCATCACCAGAATTAATTGATTGAGAATACCATCAACAGGAGTAATAACCACAGGAGTTGTAGTTTGGTTGATATGAATCAAGACCTCATTTGTAGGTAGGAATTTGAGAGCTTGTTCCATATATTTGATATTAAAACCCATGACTAATTGTTGCTGATAACCATCTTGAGGTTTAATATTCAAAGATTCCACAGCACCACCTATATCTGAAGATTCAGTAGATAAAGTTGCTTGTTGATGCTGATAGTCACAGGTAATCTTGACAATTTTATTCTTTTGGTCAGCTACAATTCCCACTCTTTTTAAAGCATTATCAAATAATTTCCTATCAACAATAAATTGATGTTGAAATTGCTGGGGAATTAGAGATGAATATTTGGGATAATCTCCTTCTAATAATCTGGTGGTAATTTGGATATTGGGTAATGTAAATACCGCAATTCCATTGTCGATGTTAATAGTACATTCGCTGTTATCTCCTACACTACCTAAAATCTTTTGTAATTCTATTAGTGTAGGTTGAGGAATTGTGACTTCTACTGTATTTGAATCAGCTTCAATTTGTGCATTTTCTGTCAATTGTTCATCTGTTTCTATCGTTCCAGAAACAACTGCTAATCGATGTCCATCTGTTGCTGCTGCTTCCCAACTACTATTAGTAAATTGAAAATGAACTCCAGCTAAAACTTGTTTATTTTCATCATGACTAGCAGCAAATAATGTTGCTTCTAATGCTTGTAACAACTTAATTGCTGGTAATATAATATTCTTCCCTTCAATTTCTGGTAAAGATGGAAACTCTTGAGGACTAACCGTTTGAATCCGACATTTACCGCAAGAGTGAGTAATAATGGCAGCATTATCTACAATTTCCAAAGTAATATCTTGTTTGGGAAGACTTGAAATTACCTGGGTGAATAATTTAGCAGGTAAAGCAATTTTACCTTCTAGTTCTATTCTGGATTTGCATTGAACTCGAATTCCTAAACTCAAATCAAAAGCAGTCATTAAAATTTCTTGTTCGTGCTTATCCGCAACCAACAATATATTGTTGAGTATAGGGTGATGAGGTTTGTTAGGTACAGCGTAACTAACCAAGTTAAGGGTATCAGCCAGGTCTTTTTGAGAAATTGTGAATTTCATAATTTTGGGTTACTTGATGTCAATAAAGCCATGAAATAAGAGGTGCTTAGTTTATCACTAAACACCTTGATTCACCCTGTACTTTGTATACAGAGTAGTTATGTTCTGGAATTCATGTTTGGCAAGTTTCAATTAATCGCTAAAAACCATCAATATCAAAGTTGTTAGCGTTTTATTACAGATGAAATTTTCTCAATTTTTACGATTTTTCATCATCTGCTTAGTTTGAAGTGGTAATTTATTACAAATCATTGTGTAAATTAGTAAATTAATAAAAAAGGTCTGTTTATGAACCTATTTCTACTGTGTGAGATTTGCCGTTATGACTTGGAGAAACTGGGATGAGACTATGAGTATTTAACTGTTCAATCTCATTTGTAATTTGCTGTTGTCGTTGTTGAGAAAGAGATTGATAAATTTGTTGAAGAACTTTGATGGTTTCTCGTACTTGGTGAAGACAATCAGTATTAAAATTTAATGTTACGGTTTCTCCATCTTCAAAAAATGAACAGGATTGGTTATTACCATTGTTATATGAACTGACATAAGTGTCTTTGGTAATATTGGCTGTAAATGAATGAGATAGTTTCATAGTTTGATAGAGATTGTACAATTCTTAGCAAGAAAATATGATGATTTAATTAACAGTGAAGGCGTTTTATGTATACATTATTCTGTTGATATACACCTCTACAAAATTAGAAACTTAATCTAAAATAGAGATTACGCCTTCTGATTAAAATCATCAAATACTTAGCGCGTAGCGCATAATAAATTAGTTGTTTTGGTGTCAAATAATTTATTGCTTGAACTAATTTTGTTGATTTTTAATCTGGTTTTATTGGTTTATATCTAGTTCGGCTATTTGAATTATTACCTCTGTTGGTACATTCCAACATTTACATTCCCAATTTTGACTTAATCGTTCCGCTTTTCTCACATAAATAGTCAAATTTGTTGTATTTTCAAGAAGCCATTTTTTAAATTGAAGTGCCTTTTCTTCAGTTTCAAAACCGAAGTATGTGACTTTTCTTTGTCCCAAAGGATTAGTAATAGTCGCGACTCTAGTTGAAAGGATATTGAGAGTCCATCCACTTGCACTCAGTTGTACTTTAGTAATGTTGAGCATTGATTTTATTTGTGGTAGTTTAATTTCAACTTTGGGAACAGGCTTTAGATATTCGGTAGTCGCTTTTTTTTGTTTTACAAATATTTCTCAGAACTTACGAAAATATCTTTTAATACTAAATTTATATGAAGCGGCATAGAATAAAACAACAAGAATAATTGACCGCAGATGTAGCTTGCTTCCCGAAGGGTACGCAGATAAACACAGATAAAGATGGATAAATCAATGGATTTCAGTATTCTGTGCAGCCTCACATAAAATTGGTAAAACCCTCATTCTCTGTGTTCTCTGTGCCTCTGTGGTTAGTCACAAAAACCTAAAATAGACAAAAAATGAGATTTTAAAAGATTTTCTTACGTAAGTGTTATAAATAATCTTCTCCCTTGAATTTCTCCAAGGAAGAAGCGCGTCAGCGAAAGTGATTTAATCCTGTAGTGCTAAACTGAAATTGAACGACTTGGTGAAATTATTTCGTCATTTGTAACTTTTGCAGAGAATCTACACAGGTATATAGTGAACGACAAGAACCTGTAGTATTATGGAAATAGGTTGCAAATTTTCTCAAACTTCCAGTTAATGTTAATGCCAGCAAATACTCCGCAGCAATAACAGCCACCTGTTGATTAACAAATAAGCTTTGGCGGTTTCGTGCTTGAATTTCAGCACACGATAAACTTGTTGAATTTAATTCTTCAGGTAATGGTGTGAGCAGTTCTGGATGTTGCTTAGAAGGACTAGGAAGATTAATGCAAAAGTTCGGTTTTTGACGATTATCAAAAGCAGCTTCTAAGGTAAATTGGTTAGTAGAACCAAGCACTACTTGTCCAGAACTAGAAACAGCATGATTACCGCAATCTAACCACCAAATTTGTGGTAGAGAACCTGAGTAATTTTGGTCTAAGCAACTGCTAATTTCAGCACGCGCAGCAGCATTATCTACACAACCGATAATAACTGTTAACTTACGCCATCTGACTGATATAATCTTTTTAGTGAATGGAATAGCGATCGCTCTGACTTGTACTCCCAATCCTAAACTGTATCTAGCTGCTAGAACTTCCGCTTTGTATAACCCAATCTCTGACTGTTGAAAATTCTGCCGAGGAATGTTTTTAGGTTCAATGATATCTGGGTCTACAGCTATACAAGAAGTGGTTTTGTTGCTGTTTGCTTCAATCTCCAGCATCAGTCTAGCAACCGACGGAATCAAAAAACCCCCTGTCCCACCAGCACCCACAATTATGAACTCAACGTGATTATGTGCAGGTAGCATAAGCGGGACAGAGTGAGCAAAAGATAGGTCTAATTTCATCATGGTGTAATATCTCTGACATCAAATCCGTTTTGTAGCGGTATCATTCCTTGAATTTTACCTCTGCGTTCTCTGCGTCTCTGCGTGAGATTTAAAAATGTGGTTCATTTACCTGAAAATAGCTGTAATCATTCAGATGCTACTGAATTGGAATTGCTGACAGCTTGGTAAATCAAATACCCAGTTAGCAGGGATTTGCCAAAAGTGGCTGTATGTACCCAACCGCACGCAGATATGAGGATTAGTGAAAATCTCACCCAAAACAGCGAAGATTCTAAACTTTCCAGCTTCTTCCTCGTTGTCAGTAGCAGAAAATTGTGCGCTCATACTGTGGTGACTGTGTATCTCAATCATCGCAGTCTGATATGATAAGCTTGTTGCCCCTACTGGAGTTACACTGGTAGATGTGGCAGTTTGTTCTGGGGTGTGCAGATACCACTCCCCGTCCGTAAAGCAGAGATAGAAGAGTATTTCTTGGTGTCCCACATTTTGAGCTAACTGTAAAATTTGCAACACTAACCTAGCGGAAACCAAAGGATATTGCAGGTGAAAGTACGGTGTGAGATGGGGTAAACCGCGAATACTGCATTGGTTGATAGGAAAGCACGCAGATAGTCCTTGACGTGCAGCACGGATAAACACTCCGTTCCCAGCTACCCAGTATTCCATCATTTTGCCTGTTATTGGTGGTAAGTCGGTGTTGGTGGCAAATTGATAATTGATGAGTGTCGGCATGGTCATGAGATAATAAGCTCAATTGCAGTGGTGATGGTTTTGTTACCCCAAGGCACTAAATCCCGCGTGGGGTATCTTTTAGATTTGTTGTTGTGTAGTTGCTGTAAATGCGATGGCTTCGCCCGCCAAAGGCAACGCACATCTTCAGGATATGATTTAGATTTACCCTGCACAAAATCTTGATTGAAAGGACTATGCCAAAACAATTCCCATACCTGCATGATATTTTCAGGGGAACAATGGGGAACAGAATTTCCACCGAAACAGATAGAACCGTTCTCCATCACGTTTGGTAATGGTGCATAAAATAGGGGAGAATTTTGCTCGAATTTCTTAATAGCCCAAATCCAATATTGACGATTACATCCGGCAAATATTAACCCCGGCATAGGTATTTTAAAAGTCGTATTTTCCAAGGAGATGCAATAACGTTGTGGTGGATAAAACTGCACTAACCATTCTCCTTTGTGACATCTTCCCCACCTCACGGTATTTGTTGGTAAATAACCTGAGTCAATGGGTTCAGCAGCAAAAGCTTCTCTCAACGCAGCAGGAGCGATAAATTTGTAATTTGTCGTTTCTCCTTCTTTATAAACTAGAAGGTATTGTCCTGGCAGAAATAACAGATGTGCTAGTGTTTCTGCATGAGTAGTTTGGTTGATAATTGAATGTGAAATATCACCGATGTTGAGTTGAGGTAAAATGTTAGTTAATACCGTGCTTTGTTCCATAGTTTGATTACCTGTTTTCTATGGTCAATAGAAGATTCAATCCATTCGGAAAACTCTGTCATTTTCTGGCAATATGTTTGGCATAATTGCCATTGTTCGGCTAAATATTTCAGCACTGCTTGTTCCCAATCAAATGAGACATATTCTTCATGGGTGACATTTAACCAAATACATTCTGTACTGTGGTCAATGATAGATATGACATCATAAAGTAGAGACAAAGGTGATGTTGTTTGTTGACAAAGTGATGAAAGTTTATCCCAATTGATTTTATCCACCGTTACCAATTTATGAGGAATGAATCCAAAGCAAGAATTCCAATCTTCTTGAGGATGTCCATAACCTATAATTGATAATAGAAATTGTTCTGTAAGGCTGAGTTCTTCTAAACTTATTTCCCACCAATCTATGTTTTGGGAGTAAACGGGAATTTCTGTGTACCTTTCTGTGCATTCCCGAAAGTCTTCGTGGTAATCTATGGGAAATAACCACTCATTTACCAGTTCCAAAAACTCAATTTCTAAGTCACTGTAAACACTGGGATGTGAATGTTGTCTCAAGGGAGTTGTTGAAGATGACCATTCATTGGGGAATAGTTCTTTGTAGAGACTGAGGTAATTAATTTGTTCGCTGAGTTCTTCTAAATACCAAATTCTCTCTTGCACAGTTTGGGGAATCTGGTATTTTTTTAAAGACTCAGCAGCCAATTGATATTGAGACTGCATTAGAAGCCGGAAATTGGTATTTCTGAAGGTATAGGAGGAGATTTTTTGAGAATATTTAAACTCTTGTCTAATTCAGTTTGCCATTCTCTCCCAGTGGTAATTGCTGTTTCTATTTCATCTTGTAATAACAGCAGATTTTCGATATTCAGATGACCTTGAATTTCTAACATTTTGATTTGCCAACTTAATAGTAAAGCTGGGTTAAATTGATGTTCGCTAGTAATTAAAGTTTGGAGGATATCACCTAAACCTTTAGTACCTGCTTTCTTGACCATGCGAATTTGGGTAATTCCATCTTTATCCGTTCGCGTAATTTCTGCATGAGCAATTTCTGGGTAGAATGGTGTCAGGGCATTGCGGAGAGTTTCGTCAGTAGCTGCAATTTCATCAGCTATGGGTATTTCTTGACCTTCAATCATCAAAATGTACGGCATCTTAAAACAGTGTTAATTGATTAGATGGATTAGCTTTGTGAGTATTAGTTGGTGGTAAATCAGGAGGATTGACAATTTTGTTATTCTCTGATGGCTTGACAGATAGTTTCTGTTTTTGAGCTTCTTTTTGTTGGGCTTGTTCTGCCATTTGTGGTAAAATAACTTTTAGTTTCGTGAGAACTTCAGCTATTACTGGATATTGCTCAATTTCATTTAGTGTAGTAATTTGCATGACTGGTGGTTCTCCCTTGATTCCAGCCGTGATAAACACTTGTCGTAAATCGTGCTGATTTGCTGGTAAAATTTGGATGCCTAAGATGATAGTGTTGCTATCAAAATCAAATCTATTTTCTTTTTCAGATGCTACGTTAACAACATCAGTTTCTGTGAATGCGGTGGTGAAATCACCATCGTTATCGTCAGCTTCAACATCTGCATCCACAATTTGTTGAGTTTCAGTTTTTGACATAATTAGTAGTTAGGAAAGATTAGCTAAACGGTGTAAAATCTGCATATTCATTCCCCATTTTCTGAAAGATTGCCATTTGTATTCGCACTCCCCTGGTGTGTATTTAGCTGATAGCTGACTCCATTCCTCCCAAGCAGAAAGCAGGGTAGGATTGACTGATTTCAAAGCCATTCCTACCTTGATCCATGAATCATATTTATCTGCAAAGCGAGGATGAATAATTTCCAGTAGTAGCAGTGCTGTTTCTGTATCCTCACCTGTAAATTCTGGATTTGTTGGTAAAAAGTTACTATTTTTGTGGTAATCTCTTTTTGGTGATTTCGCACGTTTGGTCATCTGTTCAATTATCCAAGATGGTGCGATCGCTACTTCAATTTGGTCAGGACGACAACCACTCAGCCAACGATAATACCCTGTTTGTGGATGAATACTGGGGGGAAGTATTGATGGTAGTTTAGTACCTCTAAATTCTAAAACTTCACCAGGGGCGGTGGTGATTTTACGGGATTTGAGTTGAGGATGATTGTTACCTGGCAATTTCAGTAAATATTGCGCCCTTCCTGGTCGTCCTGATGTAAATGCAACTGTGGTGGGGAGTGGTTGATGAGCGATAATTGCTGCATGGGCGCTGTATCCATCACAGTCTATGGCGATTAAAAATTCCTGGGAGTTTTGACCGCAAAGGACACCTATACCTGTGGGGGTTACTTTGTAAAAACCGTGATGGCGGTTTCTGACTGGTACTTTCTCATATTGCTGGAGTTGGTTCAGCAATGTTTGAGGAGACCAGGAATGCTGTTCCCATTGATACCCTAATGGTCTTTTTCCCTGGGTGGGGATGATAGGCCAGTGTGGGGGGAGTAGTTTGAGGGTGTCAATTAGTTTTTGGGTTTGTGGTTTTTTTTCAGCATAGGATTTTAATTTTGGTTGGGGTTATAAAAGGGATAAAAAGCTGAAAATAAATTGCTACGCTGCTTTTGCAGGATTTTTGCTTTGTTCAAAGAGTATGAAATCAATAACCATATTAGTATCAAATTTTGATTTACTACTTATGTCTGCGTTAGCAGACTATAATTTTATAATTAATGATCAAATATTAATTTTCAGTGAAAAGACTTGACAAAGAAGCGAAAAAAGCAACTAGATGTTGTATTTTAGTTGTTTACGTAGATTTCAATGACTAATATTTGAATTTATGCAGCAAAGGTTCTTGACTCAAGTTTTACCAGGACTAGCAGCCGTCACCGTATCCTCTCTTTTGACTTTAGGAATGTCTCTAAGTGAACCAAGTTATGCCAGAGGTAACAAATTTTTCTGTACCCAAGAGGAAAATGTACCAGTTACCAAGGTTCGCGGTTCACGGGGTTCTGAGACTTTTCTGCGTTGGGTTGTCAAAGATTTTAAGAACTTCCCACCCCAGAAACGCTGTCAAATTGTTACTGCTAAATTACAACGATATTATGATCAAGGTAAGTTGTTTTTTACTGGCAGAAAGAAGTTTAACGGCTATCCAGTTGTATGTATTGCTAATAAAGAAGGCGCACCTTGTACAGTCGATAATTTATTAGTCACTCTTAAACCGGGAACTGATTTTGAAGAAGTGCTGGTAAGAATGACCGATTTCCGTCGAGGTGCAGGTGATTCTCCAATTAATTTAAGTGGATGTAATCTGATCTCCTACGATGATGAAGGTAATATTTACATAGATGTGAAAAAATTGCTAGATAATGAAACCTGTACTAATAATTAGGTACTGACAATCATTAAATTCCTTGATATTCACGATTTATTTTCTCCTTGGGAAATTGGATTATTTTCCTGTCAAAATTCAAAGTTTAGCATTTAACATTTTTGGAATTAATGTCAAACAGGAATTGGTATTGGTTTAGAAGTAAAATTATTTATACTCTAGGATTAGTGATCTGTCTTGGTGGTGTTTCCTTAGCAATATCAAGACAGCAAAGCATTTCTAGTAATTGCAATATTTCTGAATGTCCAATACCAACACCCTCTCAGTCTGAACCTACCCTAACTGTAGAGCAAATACAACAATTAGCACAAAATATAACAGTAAAAATATCAGCAAAGCAATCACCACAAACCTTACTAGGTTCAGGTACTTTATTAAAAAAAACAGCCAATATTTATACAGTCATCACTAATGCTCATGTCTTAAGAGCCGCTAAACCACCCTATCAAATTCACACCGTTGATGGATTTATTTACAATGCTGCTGTCTTAACTAAGGCGAAATTTCCCCAAGAGGATTTAGCTGTGTTGCAGTTTTCCAGTCCTAATGTAGTTTATACAGGAGCTAGGTTAGGAAATACCTCTAGTCTGCAAGTTGGGGAGCAGGTGTTTGTGGGAGGATTTATATCCAGAGGAACTGCTGATGATATTCCTGAGTCAGAAGTGAAAACAGTCAAAAATAGCTGGTATCGGTTTGTGTTTACTGCTGGTGAAGTTTCCATTTTACTGACTAAGCCCTTAGTGGGAGGTTATCAGATTGGCTATACTAATGATGTTCGTAAAGGCATGAGTGGCGCACCATTGTTAAATATAAATGGTGAAGTTGTGGGTATCAATAGTTTACACAAAAACCCACTATGGGATAGTTCAGAAGTATATCAAGATGGTTCTCAACCAGAACCACAAGTAGAAAAAATGATTATAGATTCTAGTATGGCTATACCTATTAATCAACAGGTTTTACTACGTCATTTGGAGAATAACTGATGAGGTTTGGCAGTATCTTATCATCAGTCTTACTCACTACAACAATTGTCATTTTTCCGTTGAATGGTATAGCAGCATTATCACGTCAAGAAGTTTATCTCATTGCCCAAAAAATAACAGTTCGTATTGATGGTACTCAGGTTGGTTCTGGTATTATCATCAAGCGCAAAACTAATAGCCAAGCTTCAACTTATACTTATACAGTATTGACTAACTGGCACGTTGTCAATTTAGAAGGTAAGTACACAGCTCAAATATATAATAGTAGACCAAATACACCGTATACACAGTATACCTTTAGCCATCGGCAAGTAAAACAATTGGGAGATGTGGATTTAGCAGAGTTTACCTTTACCAGTAATCAATATTATGAAGTAGCAGAAATGGGAAATTCTGAGCAAATGACTGTGGGAGAAACTATCTATGTGATTGGTTTTCCAGAACTAGCTTTTGGACTGACTGAACGCAAAATTCACTTTGGTTCAGGGTCTATTAGTGGACCACCACAAAAACCAAATAAAGACGGTTATACTTTGTCCTTAGAGGTTGCGGTTATCAAGGGCAAAAGTGGTGGACCGATACTTGATGCAAATGGCAAGTTAGTTGGTATTTACGGTCAGTCGTCCAGAAATATTAATAGTCGTAATACTGATGGTATTGCGTTAGGTATTCCGTTGAAGACCTATTTACAACTTACTGGAACACGGATAAATCCCAGTCCAGCAGTTACAAAAGTTCCCAGTCGAACTACCACCAAAAATCCTCCTCAACCAGTTACTAAAATTCCCAGTCCACCAGTTACAAAAGTTCCTAGCGTTCCTTTCACCCTAGCGAAAACCCTACCTGGAGATTTTTTCCTGGTAACAGCTATTGCGTTGAGTCCCAAGGGCGAAATTCTCGCTAGTGGCAGTAAGAATGGAAGTATTGAACTATGGAATATAGCTACAGGAAGCAAAATCCGCACTCTTCAAGGACACTCCGACCGAATTGAGTCGCTTGCTTTCAGTCCAGATGGTAAAACCTTGGCTAGTGGCAGTAATGACGAGACGATTAAACTGTGGAATGTCGCTACAGGAACGGAAATTGGCAGCCTTCAAGGAAGTTTTTTCTCGGTTTATTCTGTCACTTTCAGTCCAAATGGTAAAACCTTGGCTAGTGGCAGTAGTGATGGGACTATCAAGTTGTGGGATGTGTTCACAACCAACGAAAGACTCACCCTAGCAGGGCATACTACTAAGGTTAATGCTGTGGCCTTCAGTCCTGATGGGAGAATTTTGGCTAGTGGTAGTTCAGACAATACAATCAAACTATGGAATATAGATACGGGAACAGAAATCCGCACTCTTACAGGCCATTCTAACCGAGTTAATTCTGTGGCTTTTAGTCTCAAAGAGAGAATTTTAGCCAGTGGCAGTGATGACAATACAATCAAACTATGGAATATAGATACAGGAACAGAAATCCGCACTCTCACAGGTCATTCTAACCGAGTTAATTCTGTGGCTTTTAGTCCTGAAGGGAGAATTTTGGCTAGTGGCAGTGATGACAACACAATTAAACTGTGGAATGTGGCAACGGGAACACAAATCCACACTTTGACAGGTTATGCTGACACCGTTGATTCTGTCATTTTTAGTTTAGATGGTAAAACTCTGGCTAGTGCGAGTAGAGAAAGTAATATTAAAGTTTGGCGGGTGTCTAAGTAGATAGGATAAGTAGGTTGTTAATTTTTTTCAGTTGTAAAAACAACACTGGAAATAGATATTTATTATTTAGACAAACCTATACAAGACCTCAGTTACTCTGATATAGGAGTGTTACGAAATACAGCATTGTAGGATCTCCAGTAATCAACATAAGGATTAACTTGCACTTCAATTGCTGCTATCTCTTTAACTTGTGTTGGTACTTCTTTAAAGGTAGCTATTGCTTTCAGAGGAATACCTTTAAGCATCCTTGTTTGAGCAGAATTATCTCCTTTACTTTTGCCTATTTGTGCTTGCCGACACAAATGCTCACTGCCATACAAGTCAAACATCTTACTTCTATAGCAGTTAAACTCTACATCACTATCTTGTTTAGCGGTTAATAAAAAGTAACAATTCACGGTAGAAGAGGAACGCTTACAGCCTTGCAAAGTTACATTAATATGTTCAAATTCTAAAGTTTGATTTTTGACACTGCTAGGTTTTTGAGAGTTCTGCTGAAGTCTGCCGCATACAACATTACCACTATCGGTAACAACACACGCCCTTTGTGCTGCTACTGGATGACTAGAAACGAGTAGGCTGGTTAAAACTACACCTGTGAGAGTGCTAACTTTGGTGAGGTGACGAATGGTACGCATAATTTAATGATGGTAAACATGGGATTATTTGTTAAGTTTATCACTTTTGATTATAGTAATGTACTTTGTTTTTCATTGATTTTACATAGCTTATTCAATATTTAATAATACATTAAATAAATTTATGTTGCTTTTAAAGACCTTAAATCAAGCATTTACGGTACTTTTTCGGTTTTTTCTAAAGGCAACATACACAGTGATTTTGACTAAATTTGATTTAACCAGGTTGTGTAAACATATCATTTAACGTCAATTATTTTAAATAACTTAATCATTGCTTCTACCGTTCCTAAATATTGCTCAAATTCTTTTTCTGTCGCCCTGAAGGTAAGATAGTAACCATTACCTTTTCTGACTGTGCTAATTTCTAAAACTCGAAATTTACATTCATTATCTTGAAAAAAATAGGCGAGTTTGTAGGCGGGAAATTCAGATAAAGTTGTTTCTGGTGTAGTTTCGTCTTTAAGGTTTGAATAGGAATTATTAGCTTTGATTTTTGTTATAGTTTTGGCTTTAAATTCATTGAGAGAGAGAATCTTTTTGCCAAATTCCTCCCTATTAACTGTAAATACTGGAAAACAGGAATTTTCAGAATGGATATTTTTGGGTAAAAAGTTGATTAATTCACCGCCAAATTGCCCTGGTGGTTTTTGGGGAGTCCAGTTCTCAGGATATTGAGTATTGGTGTCCTGATATGGATAAGATAAAAAATTGGGTTGAGGATGTATTATTTGAGATTTTAACCAGAAAATCGCAGGTGTAATAAACGCAAATACTCCAAATACTCCTGCAACTAGGAATATATTCTGAGGAATTTTTCTTGGTGGTGGTATTACTTGCGTTGTTCCTGTAGTTGTTGTAGTGTTGTTTATTGGTGGTGTTTTTGGTGGTAATAGGAGTTCGTTAACTGCTGCTAATGCTTCTCTTGCTGATGGATAACGCTCTTCGTGATTCTGGCGCACCATTTTATCAATAATCTTAGCTAATTCTGTGCTAACATGAGGAGCGCGATCGCGCCAAATAATTTCCTTTGTATCGGGGTGAGTCGGAAATGGTGAAACACGAGGATTTATCCCTGTTAAGGCTTGGATAGCAATTACACCGACTGGATATATATCACTACTAAATTGTGGTGGTTTACCTTGTTGTTGTTCTTTAGGTGCATAACCATCACTATATATATTAGTAACAACCCGTGGTTGTGCAGGTGGAGTAATTAATAGTGTAGGGATTTCTTTAACTGCTCCAAAGTCAATTAAAACTATTTTCCCATCAGATTCACGTCTCAGAATATTCTCAGGTTTGATATCCCTGTGAATTAAATCATTTTGGTGAACAAAACTTAAAACTCCTAAAATATCCCGCAGAAGATTAATTACTTCAGTTTCACTTAGTTGTTTACCCTGTGTTAATTCCTCACGTAGATTGTGACCTTTTATGTATTCTTGTACTAAATAAAACTCTTGATTTTCCGTAAAAAAATCGAAAAATTTAGGAATCTGGTCATGATTACCTAAGCTTTGAAGCTTTTCTGCTTCACGTTTAAATAATTCTAAACCTTTTTCCCATTTACTTGGGTGGTCAGGTCTAAAATGTTTCACAACACATATAGGATTTCCTTGTGTTTTTGTATCCTCCGCTTTGAAGGTAACTCCAAATCCACCGCTACCGAGTTGTTCAACAATTTGGTAACGTCCGCCAATAATTTGACCTACAGTAATTTCGTTTATCATCCCAGTTACCCAACACCCGACAATATCTTTATACCATTTATACATCTAGTTACGACTATAGGGGGTGGGGCGTATTGAGATATAGATTTAGGAAGGGTGCATTGATAATATAAATTTTCCAAAAGTCATAAACTACAGAGCTTCTCAATTTTTACAATTTGTCAACATAAATCTGATAGACTACTAAATATAAAAATTTTTTTAAAATCGAATATTGTAAGTTGTATTTAAAATTAATTAAAATTTAATAATAAAACATTAAGATTAAAAAAATTAGTCGTTATTAAACGTTTAAAGTGACAACTGATCAGTATAACTAGATTTACTGGGTGTCCTCTTTGCATTCATATCCTCTCTCAATATATCCATTTTTGGAGTATATTTATTCTCTATAATTTCCTTACGCCACCTTTCTAAATCATTAGTTATCTCTCTCAAAGGTTGCATTTTATTTAGCAAATCATCATCCTTTAAACTCTGTAAAACCAAAAGTTGAAAATACAATTCTCTCTGTTCACCTACAGAAAGCATCTCCTGAAACTTTTCAACCTTATCTCGAATACCTACTTTAACCTCTTCTGCATTAATGACAGAAGAATTAATATGAGAATTATCCCTTTCTACTTGCTGCCATACCTTTTTAAGTGCAGGATGTAAAGGAACTGGTATATCAGCAATATTCTTAACCTCCTTGCTACCATCCCTGGTTTTATCAACTAAACCATACTTCTCCAAATCAAATAAATGAGCATTGCGGGATATAAACTTCAACTGTGTTAAATCCCAATCGCTAATATTAAGATAGTCTACCTGCTTAATAATACCTTCTGCTGTTTTATGGAGAGTAAAAGATACCATTTCTTGTTGTTCACCCTGATGATTAGTTTTATGTAGCTGCAATTGTGCCACCCCAGCTTCTACATCCCTGGATCTAGAAATAGTGTATTCTCCTATAGTTAAATTATCAGTCTTAGCTTGTTGTAAAGCAGAATTTAGTAAACCCAAAACCTCAGTCTTTCTAAAACTTTCCAATGTTGCAAAAGTACCAGCAGGTGCTAAAGAACCTAGTTGATTAGCAATATCTCTGATATCCGCATTTTGTAACTGTGGTAATTTCTTCTCACTCGAAATCTTCTCAGCTACCATCAAAAACTCCTGTCTTTCTACTGCTAACATTTGTGTAGGAGGAACTTTAAATTTTATATCCTGACGAGAATTGACAGTAAATTCCATCAGAGAATGAGAAAAATTAGATAATTCATCACGCCGATGATGGATACTATACTTTTCACCTTCTTTTCTAATTACAAAAGCATCACTTCTGTAAATTCTAGAACCATCTGCTAACGTCTCTCCATAAGCCTTGAGAAATTCAACTGCTGTTTGAGCAATTTTGGCATTTTCAACTTTGAGATTATGCCGCATTTTCAGCCAATTTAAACTTAGGATCTTTTGCCAACTGGCTGCAACATCCTTCTTAATAGGAACTTCCACTTCCCGTATCCACTGCTGATTTTGAGAAGTTACTGTTGGAGATGAAACCACACCATTGTAGTTTTCTGTAAAAGTAACTTTTCGTTTTTGTGTTTTACTTTCTTCCTCTATTGTTTCAACAAATTTAGCTGACTTTTCTTCCCTAAAAGCATCAACTTCAGGTATTGTCTCCGTGACTGTTTCTTCAGTTTTTATTTCATTCGTCGAAACTTGCTTATCAGTAAAATTATGCTGATTTTCTTCTTCTGAATATGTCATTTCAGCCATAGGTATATCCCTGGCATCATCCCATTCTGGTGAATCATCTACTGGTGGTTCTAGTAATGGAGTATTTTCATCCCAGAATATGAAACTCTCCTCTTCAAATGGTGAGTCTAAAACTGATGTAAATTCATTTTCTAATTCAATGTTTTCTCTAGAACTTACTGCTGTTGTTGGAGATTCAGATTCTGTAGAATTATCAACAACTTCACTCTCAATATCTTGAAATCCAAAAAGTTGACCTAGCAGTTCATCAATAATTTTGGTTAAATCTTCCTTTATCTCTCTTGTATTATCCGTGGAATTTTGACTAGGAGGTAAATAACGAATTATGGGTTCATAGACTACAGCGATAATTTCCTCTGTGTCTAAATTTTCCGTCACCCAGTTATGACGACATTTACCTTCAATATCTTGCTGGTAAACAGTTAATTTATCACCTGATTCGATAGTGGCAATGATAGCCAAGGAAGAGTTATTATTAGCTAGAACAATATCTGTGATGTCTTGAGAATTATTTGCTGCTGTTAACATTAACTGCTTGGCGATATTCTGCACTTGGACATCGGACATTTTGGCAGATTCCCATTTCCAAGCACCAGGACATTCCGCATCTGGAACAAGCCGATATTTCTCACTTCCTATTTGTACTTCAATTTCAGATATCTTTTCTAGTTCTTGTTTAAGTGTTTCTCTGATTTTATCTATTAAAGCCTGGACTAATTCTGCTAATACTGAGGCAGTAATTTGAAGCTCATCAATTATATGATCAACAGTTTTTTGATAAGCAGTTGCTAATTGCGTTACTCTTTCATCAAACATATTAATATATCCATTTTAGAGCAGGATTAAAGGATTACTAGGATTCATTTAATAACTTTAGTCGCTGATTTATCATATAGCAATATCTTTAACATTGATAATTAGAAAAATCCTTTATAAGCATCAATAGGTAATGGTACAGCACCAGCTTGTACAGGTTGCTGAGGAACAGGAAATAATTTATTTACCTCAGCCACTCGTTTATCTAAATCTTCTTGGGTAGGACGTTGTTGAGTGCTTTTTTCTGTCAACTGAGCAATCAAACTTGTCCACCTAGAGTCATTTTCTTGGTCAATATTAATTAAAACTTTGGGGATTTTAATGGTTTTTAATAAAGGCACAGAAGCTTCATTCTGATTACAGTAAGCCGGATTAATAAATATACACTTTCCCGGTGGCAACTTCAAAAACTGTGCTGGTTCAAATAACTTCCGTGTTTTATCTTGTTCAGAGATTGAGGTACTGCTTTTACCTCCCCCAGTGCTTTTAGATTTCTGCTTATACTTAATTTCTTCATCTCCCAGGTAAGCACTAAACAACCGCGCTGATTCTTCCTCACCCGGATTAAAAATGAACTTCGTACCGCAAGCACCCAGCATGGTTTTAGCAACTTCCTTACCGTAGTATTTCTCTAACTGTCCCATGTTCTGCCATCCCAGAATGCCACAAAAACCCTCACTACGAGATTCATTCAGCCATCTAAACAAGTCTGGTAGGTATAAAGAAGGCACTTCATCCAGGACAACAACTAATGGGTCTTGCCTTTTTTTAGCGATCGCTCTAGCAACGGTCATGTGTAAAATACTGCATAATAGCGGTCCCACAGCATCCCGTCGTTCCCTATCCAACCCAAAGATAATCATCTGCTTACCCTTGATTTCCAGAGGTAGAGTCGTCTTACCAACAAAACACCCCAAAGTATTCTTTTTCATAAACCGGGTAAACATCAAACTGGCAGTACCGGCGATACCTGCAATCGTTTTCTCAGAACCAGCAGAACTGAACAACTGACCAAAAGCAATCTTAATCCAGGGATTGAGGTTAGCAGCCATTAATCTTTCTACCATGCGATCGCTACTGAGAATAGCCGCCGCCGTCATAATATCTGCATACTGAGTTTGTTTAGTCAGCATCAGGATAGCTTCAGTCAACTGATCACCAGCAGGTCCAAAAAAAGCATCCTCATTACTAGCAGCCATCATTTTTAAGTTTTTGTTGATCACAGTTGCTAACTGCCTTGCCGTTTCCGCATCTGTAGAATCTCGGAGAAAATCAAGGGGATTACACACCTCACTTTCAGGGAAACCAGGAGCGAAAATATGGACTTGATAACCCATCTTTTTGGCATAACTGGCAACTTTAGCTTGAGTTGGGTATTTAAAGTCATACAAAACAATCGGAAAACCTTGGTCAATGGCGCTATAAATCATCGGATTAATGGCAGAAAATGATTTACCGCTACCAGGCGCACCAATGACTGCCGTTCCTCTTTGTACATCTGGTATGTATAACGGTGTGGGACTTCCTGGTTCTTTATTTTGAGTTTTTTTACCTGTAAATTTGTGTCTACCAATATAGAGAGTAGCACTATCACATTGAGGATTAGCGATTTGTTTGATAGCTTTCTTTTTCGCTTTAGCTGTCTCCTTGCTGCCGCCAAAATAACTGGTAGCTAACCTGCCTTTTTTATTCCCAGATAACATTTGTAGTAATAGAAATCCTAGCAATAATCCTGTCAGCATTAACCCATTAGCAGAAAAAAGATAATGAGTGTATTTACCAATTGGTGCTTGGGGATTTTGAAGTTCGGAAATAAAGTTGTTTGTACTCATGGTGATTAGATAAATTTCAAAATGATTGATATAGACTTAAGATTGCGATATTTTGTATGACAGTCATTTCAAGCTAGATAAACTATATTTTTTATCTCACGCAGAGACGCAGAGAAGAGCGCAAGAGTGTTGTCTGAAAATTTGAAAGTTGTTGTAGATGAATATTTTAAAACATATATAATAGGAATACGATTTGATTGCTGATAGTTTTTTTAGGCAGGTAAGAGGATTATGGAAAATTAAGGTGTACCCGATTTTTTCACAAATCAAATAGGAGTGCCATATTTGATTTCTCAACTTGTTTGAAGATAAAAGCCTTGTTGGACATAGAGTAAAGTCTCAGTATATTTTCAATAATCAAACAGGATGCCTATATTAGTCCTGTATCAGGCATAAAAAATTATCTTTTGTTTCCATATCTTCTCTGTGTTCTCTGCGCCTCTGCGCCTCTGCATGAAATAAAAAATCTATTTATGCTTTTTCACGCATCCTCTAAAAACACAAATTAGATAGAATTGTGATATCAGCACCATATACAAACTCTCATTACACATAATATCCTATCTCCACTAAAATGCAACTTCAAAAAACATTAAATTATCTAGGGAATTGTTAAAGGAGTACCAAGAAATATAGGTGATTTTTCTTGATATATGAAAAAAGGAAACGGACCAATGAAATAAGGTGAACAACCTAAATCAAACCAACCTCCTCGCCGACAAATGCGGAAGAAAATAGCAGTTGATGCAGTTCCATCACCTTCATTAATATCCCACACAGCTTGTTTAAAACCCTTGCCAAAAGGATGCCTTCCTGTCGGTTCTTTTCCACCATTAAGATTGCCTAATATCCCAAAACCACCCTTTACTTGTTGAAATTTACCACTCATCCATTGACTACCTGTGATTCCACCTGCACCTGATAATTCTATGTGAGCGCAGTTGTTAGTACATGGAACATTAAATCCAACTTGGTCACTACCACTAATCGAACGTTGTCGGTTTGATTCTACTTCCTTTAATGGCAAATCTAATTTACCAACAATACTTCCTTGCGGTACAGGTGCATTAGGAAAATTAGTGAATGTTACCTGATTTAGTCCAGGGATTTTTGATATGCTAGTATTCTGCCAATTACTAAATTGTTTTAAAGCAGTTTTTTCTATCCCAGGAATGGAAGTCAGATTATAATCTGATAAATCAATTTCTCCTAACTCTATATCTTTGAGCTTTGGGTAATCATTAATAATTTTTCCTATTGTTTGTCCATTAATATTCGCAACACCCAATATCTTTTTGATTAAATCTTTAATGGGTGGTACATTTTCTACATATTCATTAACTAAACTGGGAATGGCTTTAGTTAATTCAGGCACAGTTTGCCATTTAACAGTATCAAAATCTGATAATTTAATATTTACCAGAGAAATACCACTCAGTTGACCAATTGTTTGTAAACTAAATTTTTCTAAATTAAATACATTTTCAAAATCTCCCAATTCCATCACTTCATCTAAGCTTTGTCCCGCTTGCCAACTTCTGATTGATTTATATCCAGGAAATTCAACATTGGGAAGTTCAACACTGCCAGGATTAGAGAAAACAAAGGATTTAAATGTAATACTTTGCCAATCAGGAACTGGTGCATTATTTATATATTTGCTAGGGATAATGTTAGCTTTTGGCACTGAAGCTGCTGTTGCTGGCTGAACTCCCAAAATATAACCAAGTAAATTATGATGGCGAAAGGATATTAAGCCATGCAATAATAAACTTGTACATAAACCTAAAAACATCCAGTATTTGATATGGTAATTGAAATTTAATTGGTTAGTTTTTGTACTTTCAACAGGTTGTTGATTATTTTGATTATGACGATTTAGCAGCATATTTATACCTTAATTAATTACTAGAAGAATCGTCTGAAAAATCTTGATTTCTCTGAATTGTAGGTTTAGCTTTTTGATTAGGAATTTGATTAGGAACGTGATTAGGAGCAGTTGATTCAGATCCTAATTGCAATAAACGCTCAATTAGCTGAGGAGAAACTTTGACACTTTCAGCAGCATTGGTCAAATTTTTACCTGACTGTAACTCTTGAATTAGTTGTTGAAGTTTCTGCCATAAAGGATTACTAGGAGTTATCCACCGTTTTGCTGCTGCTACCTGTAATCCCTTAGTAATAGTTTTAACAATTATAGAATCTGCTGGTGGTGATTCTTTGCGAGTGACATCAGGAGTGATAGAGATGGTACTGTAGCGTGGACTGCCTTTGCTTGTTAGCACCCGAAAGTTGTAAACTTGGCGCGTTCCTGCTGAAGATTGCGTGATCACCGTCAAGTGTGCGCCGTTTTTAGCTGTAGGCATTCCGGGAATATTAACCGGGTTAATTTGTCTGAGGTGAATTAAACCGGCTCCTGAGTCTTTACAATTAGACCTATCAGACAAGCCTTGCAAGCAACCATCTACATCCATGAGGATGCGGGAAGGATCATCTAACCACACTCGTTGAATAACCTCACCAGTCTCATAAAACGAGATGGATACACCATGTCCCGGCCATACCTCTACAGTTTGCAGTTGTGCTTGAGTGCCGGTGGCCTTGCTTCTGGAAATAATACGTACAGAACTTTTGGTATTAGTTGATTGTGTTCTTGGTGTCGGTAGTGCCTGAGATGGAATATTGACCAAGCAAGACGTTGTGATAGCTAGAGATAACCAGAAAAACTTGTTCATTTTCGCCCTCCAAGAGACCTTCACCAATGTGTATTCGGTAGTTTAAAGTCGCAAAGAGCGATTTACTTGAACAGTAATTTGGGTATTTTGGCGGATAAACCAAATGTTGGGTCGTTTCATAATTTCTGCGATCGCTTTTTGATTGCGTTCCTCTACCTGCTTGGAAACTGTACCAAACGCTCCTTGAGCAAAAGCACCTAATAAAGAGCGATCGCCACTTCTACTGGTTTGGATGCTGCTAAACCCACCATTGGATTGAGAAATGCTACTTTGAATATCAGGTTGATTAACTACCTCCCCCACCTTGGCCAGTCCTGAGATTAAACCTAGTCCTGCATCCAAGCTTAAAATCTCTTTACCTTTGTCCCGATACTGATTAGCAATTAAAGGTTCTCCCCCTTGACCTTGTATGACAATTGTTCCTGGTCGTAATGTATATTCAGTGCCATCTTTGAGAATGGCAGTAACTACAGCAGTAACTCTGCCAGAGGAATCAACTCCTTGAATTTCTGCACTCAAAAGTGTATTAGCAGGAATTGCTTCTTTCCCAATATTGCTCATTAAAGGTTGAGTGAGTTTCACAACAAACTTAGTTTGAATGTGAGAATTATTAGAATTAACATTTGCCGACCAAACGACGGGTGTTTCTAATATGCCAGTAGTGTATTCTCCTACTCTTAAATACTGTTCTTCTCTGCCCTCAATAATAGCTGCTTCTTCTGGGTAATAATTCTTGCTATCACTGAAATTAGTTACCTTATCACTTTTAGTTAAAGTCTTCTCACTAATTACCGGAGTCCACTTGGCTTTTAGTTCTTCAATTCCCCCATTATTATTATCAACAGTGCTATCTAAATCTGATGATGAGTTATTGGTAGTAACTGTTTCTAGTGGTTCTAGTTGAGAATTACGATTATAACTTGACCTACGCCTGGGAGTATAATCAGATGTGCTAATATTTCGAGTTTGAGTGCTTGCTACCTCCTGTTTTTCGGTCGTGATTGCTGCTGCATAATAAATTTGACCACCAGAACCTAGAGAACGTAAATTTGCTAATTCTGCTAATGGATCTGAAGGTTTTGTAGAAGATTTAAAAGTGGTTTGTTGTTTGGGTAAAATCGTTGAAGTTGCAACAGTTTGTACTGGGGGTGAAGAGCGTGCCATTGGCACTTCTCTAACAGGTCTTTCCATTCTCATCGGTCTTCTAGGTTGTTGTTCTCTAGTGACTGTTGACGATGTTTCCCTGTTAACAGATTTATTAGGAATAGTTTTAGTTCTAGGCAGTTTTTCAACTGTCTGTTTATCTTGTTTTTCAACTGGTGATTCTTGTCTAATTCTATTTTGTTCTTTGAATGCTTCCAGTTCTTCAGCTTGTTTTTGTAATGCTAATTTGGCATAAATATCACCATCTTTTTTGGGAACTTCTTCTTCAGGAGGAGAGGTAGTAGCAACTTCTGGTGTTGCTTCTTTCTTAGTTATCTTGCCATTCATCATGGGATTGAGGAGCATAAAAATTAGCAGAAATCCTAATCCAAATCCTCCCCCAACTACTATTGTTCGTGACCAGGGAGAATTTACAAGTGAATGTTGTGTTTCTACTAATTCCAATTCATCTGCTAATTCCACATCTGATTCAGTAATAATATTTTGATTCTCAGTACCAGCAAGATTATTTTCAGCGTTATCTTCAGCGAAATTGAGTAAGTCATCTATCTTATTAGATTCAGTTCTGTTTTCTAAATTCGTTTTCATAAATATCCCTATTGTATTTACAGTAAACAACCAGAATTCTTGATTTTTATGTATCAATAAAGTAAATATCTGTTGGATGAGATTAATTTCTCAGTTCTCACACCAAATTAATATGAAGCTGCATAGAATAAAATATCAAGAATAATTGACCGCAGATAAACGCAGATAAACACAGATAAAGATGAAATATTCAATGAATTTCATGATTCTGTGGAGCCTCACATTAATTTGGTATTAATACAGTTCTAGGACTTACGCAAAATTCTCCCAAACTCCTATTCCTCTGTGTTCTCTGCGTCCTCTGTGGTATGCCTATGGCTCCTGCGTCGCCACGCAAGCTACCGACTCCCGTAAGGGATACGATATTCCGTGGCTCGTGCGTAAGTCCTGAGTTCAAATAATCTCTTTCTCTCCTTCTGCTTATCTAAACAGATACAGCACTTCCCGGTGTTATGAGTTACATTTCTAGCCGTCAAGATGCCCACACCACAAGAGTTTCATTATTTAAGCTTGTACCTCAAAAAAGCGAAATCTGCTGTAATTTACCTTGATTGAACCGTATTCTCTTAGTTCTTTCCTAAATTCAAATCCGTGATTTCAATAATTTCTAAACCTGACTTGCGAACTGAATAAATTTTCTGAGCAATCTCTGTAGTTTCTGGAGGTTTTTGAGGAGTTTGTATTACTTGAACTGTCACAGTTTTGTTAAAAGCTATTCCATTACCAGCATTATCCTCCTTACTAAAAGTCACCAAAGTAGCAATCACATCTACTTGCCATTTTCCTTTACCTATCTTGCGTGGTTCACTAACATATCTTGGAACTAAAGAACTTTGTAAACCACCTTGAAAGACACTTGGTGGTGTGAGTTCTGCTAATCTTTTGAGAAAACTGGCTCGAAAGTCTTGTTCTTCACTTAATGCAAAAGCAGCTTCCCAAGCTTTTGTCATAACTCTTGCAGTCCCTTTTGTAACTTTTATAGCAGTGCCATTATCTTGTTGAGTAATAATTTCTCCATTTTTAGTTGATTTGATTAATCCATCCCAATTGAACATTTTTACCAACGTATCAACCACAAATTTTTTAATCACTTCTGCTGAACGGTCATCAGGTTCGAGTGCTTTCACATTGATTGTATTTCCATCAGCAATCTGGACTAAAGATGGTGGTTCCTTACGAGCTAAAGTTGAAGTTGCACCATAATTGAGCATTTGTAATAAGAAGGATAAAGAACTAAAAATTAGCGAGATGATAGCAACAATAGCAATGGGATTAGATACCGATTGCCCAGAACTTAGAAACTGTAATGCTTCCCTTTTAGGAACTTTGGATTTAGTGTGATTTAGCATAATTTCTCAAAATTGATAAAGTTCTGATTGATAAACTTTTTATTTGCGAATCATGGCTGTAATTCGGGACACACTGGCAGAAAGAGCAATATTACCTGCTGATATAGCACCACTAGCCAACCATTGAGCGCCATTATTAAGCTGAGTTAGCACTGCTAGACCACCTCCAGCAGCAATTCCTGTGGCTAAAAATGGAGCAACTAAACCAATAAATGCCAAAAAAATCATCGGTTGACTAGCTTTGGCTGTAGCAACTAACTGTCCAGCTAAACCTAAAATAATATTGAAAGAAAGTTTAGCAAGACCAACAGTAAAAAACCCTGTTAACCAAGCAAAAATTGCTTTATTACCAATTGGCATTAAAGAACCTCCAACTGCTAAAGGAGCAATTAATGCAGTTAAAAGTAATGCTAGTTCCAACCCCCATTGGTAAGCATTATTTAGTGCTAATAATAAACTGGTAATAAAAGTGGTAACAACTGCACCAATTGCCGCACTAGAAGCCGCAGACAATTTGCTGGTAATACTTCCCACTAAACCATCACCTTCAGCTTCCGAAGCTGCTTGGTTGATTTTGTCCAAACCTTGAGTTACCCAACTACCTGCTGCTCCCAAATAGCTACCACCTTCTGCATCTTTAAAAGTGTCAGGAAATTTAGCTTCTAAATCGGCTTTTGCTTGTTTGAGACACTGTATTTCTTCTTCATTTGATAATTGAGAAGAACGACATTCTTGAATAGCATTACCTACTGCCGTTTCTAATGCTGCTTGTCCTAATGCTTGTTGGTAAGCGGCTCTCAAATCAGCATCGGCTGCGGTGTACTCTAATATATAGTTATTGACACTGTTAATATATTCCCTCAATGCCAAAGTGCTATTCGCTAGTAGAGAACCATTATTAGCAAGAAGAACAGTGACAATTAAAGGCCAGATTAATTCACTAAATGCTCTTTGTTCTTCGTCATTAATCATTTGCTTACCCCATTGCACCATGAATAATGTGAGGGTAGCAACTGCAAATAATACTCCAACTTTACACAGTGAAGCATATAGTCCACCTGTAAGAGTTTGTTGCCATAGATCATTAAAACCTTCTGCTACCAAGCTGGCACCAGCAGACGCATTTTCGATTAAATCTCCTGCACCGAAGTTATTTGCTGCTAGTATTGTTTGACCAAGCATAATGTTATTCCTGGTAGAATAAAAGGGAAAAAAGAGTTAATCCAATACGGTTTGGATAAGGTTAATAATTGACATTGTTCTCAACAAAGGAATGTAATAATCAATTTTTCATGATTTCAAAAATTGGGATTTTTAGTTAACTGCACCGTTGGGATTTTTAGTTAACTGCACCGTATTGAGAGTTAATCACTTAGGACTTACGCACGAATCACGGAATATCAAACCGCAGAGGACGCAGAGTACACAGAGGAATAAGAGTTTTGGAGGATTTTTGCGTCAGTCCTGTCACTCTAGAACTATTCTCTATTAGCTAGAAAACTTTTTCATTTTCAACCTACTTATTGACATAAGCAGGGTCTAATCTACTCCAACCAGTTAACTCTAAATATTGACTAGTCATACCAGTAGATAAAACTCTTCTCGCTCGATTTTGTTCTGATTGACTTTCAGCAATTTGATTGAGCATGAGGTTAGTTTGTTGGGCATCATGTCGTGCTTGTAAACCATCAGTACGTACCTGTCCTAACATCGAGACAATTTGAGCATTTTGAGCAGCGATCGCTTTGAGGACATCTTGTGAAGCATCCATATTTTGAGCATCTTCTGCTAACTGCTGTGCTTCTTCAACAGTTTTGTTGGTAGCATCAATTTCCGATTGAGTTCGTTGCTGTCCTTCTTTCCCTAAAACACTAGCTACTGTAGCGCGGGTGCTATCTCTTTCTAGTTGTTTCCCGGCTTCCACCGCACCAATAACAGTGCTACTTTCTGCTGCTATCCCTCCTTTTTCTTGCAACTTATCAGCTAATTTTTGACTAGCTGCTGTAGGGTCTGGTATCCCCATATTTCCCTTAGATTCTTCAATTGCTGCTTGAGCATCTTTTTGGAGATTTCCCCAACTTTTATCTACTTCTTCCTTGAGTTGATTCGCTACCTCGTTAAAATAGCCGTTTATGTATCCAAATGTTTGATTGAAGAAGTTGTCAAGTTGTCCTCCCAAGTCAATTGCAAAGGCATCTTTTGGTAAAGTTATTGCTGCTAATATAAAACCTGATGTAATGGCAGTTGAAATTAACTTTTTCTTGTTACTTTTCATGATATTTCACCTGTTGAGTAATTCAATAAATGAATGATATGCCCAGAATATTAGACCTTGTGTTTTAATAATTAAAAAATTGTAGTAGCATAATTCACAACACCAAAAATAACGAAAGATGGTTTTTAAAGTAGAGTAATTATTACGATCACATTCTTATATAGCAATCCTATTTGAATTGAGAACTTATCAGTGATAGCGTAACGTGACGTAAGTTGACATAAGTCATGGGGAGGGAACAGAAAGAGATAAAAAGAGATGTAACCCACTAGACTGAGAAAAGCTATATACCAATTTTAGGTGAGGCTGAACAGAATTCTGAAATCCATTGATTGTCCCATTTTTATCTGTGTTTATCTGCGTTCAATTATTCTTGGTATTTCGTTCTATGCAGCTTCATATTAATTTGGTATTAAACCCTAATTTCTCCGTGTCCTCTGTGCCTCCGTGGTATGTCTATGGCTCCTGCGTCCCCACGCAAGCTATCGACTCCCGTAAGGGATACGTTCCTAATTGACTTGTGCGTAAGTCCTATACCATTTCTTTATGAGGCATAGATTTTTCTTATGCTACTATTTTCAATGGTTTATCAGACTTAGTTTCTGAAATATGAATTTGTTTTGATTTCAGTTTCACCTGTTCTAAAATTTCATTAGCCTCCTCAGTAAGTTCTTCACCTCTAAGCAATTTGATGTACACTTCAGAAAACCTGACTATTCCCGTAATAGGATCATCTTGGTATTTCCTAAGATATAATGTTCTGAGTTCCTGCTCTTGGGGATTATTAGCAACAGCAGCTAAAAGGCAATAAGCAGGATAATAACGGCAGAATGTAAATTTCCCATTATCATCTAATAGCCATTGTGAATAAATACTTTCCTTCTTGGGAAAGAATGACTCTGTACTATTACGAGAAATAATCTCTGTTGGATATTGAAAATATTTGATAAATGACTCTATCGCACTACTTTGAATCCGACCAATCAGCCGAGTTGTCAGGTTAGCAAAGATTTTGGCAGATGATTTACTTTGATAGATAGTATCTGGCTCTTGTGCTGATAAAATTACACGAATTCCAGCTTTAGCACCATTAGCACATAATCTGCCAATTAGTTCGGCAATTGCCTCAAATTGAAACAAAATTGGTGCTTCATCTAAAAAGAAAATTGAAGCCTTAGAACTCAGAGCGCGACGCAAAGCCGCAGCATAAGCACTTAATGATAAAATAGCTGCATCTGCTTCAGAAGACAAAGAACGCAATGCAAATACTAATAATTTAGCATCAGTACGAAAACTGGAAGGTTTGCTAATAGATTGACCAACTCTACTATTGAGCCAAAATTTTAATCGTAGCCTAATTTGGTCTAGTGCTTTTAATTGCTCCTCACTATTACTGGCAATTGAATCTAGTTTAATATAACCAGGAGAGCAATACTTATAGAAGTCATTGAGTGTCGGTGTATCATTCCATTCTTCCGTCCCCAAACCTTTTTCTAATGCAAATTTATAACGTAACTTGATGTCATCATCAGCAAAGAAAGTTTCAATTGCTAAAGTGATAATACTTTCAATATTACTCACCATTGTGGCATCAACACCAACAGAATTAGTCCCTATCACCATTGTAATGATTGTGGATTTAAGGAAATCCTTAAAATCTGTTAATCGCTCTTTTCTTAACTCTACTTCTAACCTCCTCAAATCTGGTAATTCAAACAGGTTATTTGTCTCACGACTAATATCAAAATATGCCCCATCTTCCCCCATAAAATTAGTATAATCAGTAAAAGTGCTACTACCATCTGGCTTGGGATAATCAAGAGCAACGACAGGAATATCCTGAGCTAAAGCCGGGGTGAGTAAACCAGCCACCAACACTGATTTACCTGCACGAGTTGTTCCAAATACTGCTAAATTCTTGTGGTGGTTGTATAAATCTAAATGAATAGGAGTACCACCCTCATCAGCAATTAATTCAAACCCTGTTCTATCTCCAGTTGCAGTTTTTATTACTGGCATTAGTCCGGGGACTTCACTGCTAAAATAAGGCAACCGGCGATTAAATGGTTTAGTCAGCAAGTTTTGCCAAACAATTGGTAAACATTGTAACCATACTTTCCAGGCATATTCCATTTCTCGCACCACAACAGCCGGACGGAGAAAACAGCTAGAAACATAACGACAAGCTTCATCTAGTTTTTGACGTGAAGGACGGTGTACTAGAAAGACTACTGCGGTATTAATTGGCACTGCACCTTTATAAATAGTTTCTTGTGCAGCGATCGCTTCTTCCATGTTCAAATTGGCTTTTACATCCACGCTGTTTTTATCAGCAGACATGGCAGAGGAAACGATAGATTGTTTAGTCAGACGTTGTAGTGCGGTTTTAGCTAACCCCTCGTTAGCTCTCGTCAGTTGACAAATGATTTCTGTATCAGAAACCTTATCTCTAGCAATTAGTTCCCACAAATAACGCAATTGAGTATATTCATCCACCCAACCAATCGGTTTTTCTGTGAATGTTAATGCACCAATATAATGGTCTTGTAAATTTACCCAAGCTCTATCCAAAAAAGGAACTGATGCTTCTCTTTCTAAAATTAAGTGACGGATATGGAAGTCGCTGTTTTGTTCTTCCCGCAATCCATCATCATCCAAAGTCAGCAAGTGCGGAATATTTGGAGGGTTGCTGGTATTAAATTGTCCCCAAATTACTCCCCACAGTTCCTGAGAACCCAAGGGTTTGATATTCAACCCCATTTTATTATTCAGGGTTTGTTCCCATAGCTGAAAGCCAGATGTAAAGCTATTTTTGAGAATTGATTCAATACGTTGATGTCGCACTTCGTGAATTTGTCCAGTAAATTTATGCCAACTTTCTTTAGCTTGGAGAATGAATTTCTCTACAAAGTCCGCTGTTTCAATATTTTCAGCAACAGTGTAGGTACAGTAAATTCTCAAAAATTTGTTTTTGCGACTGCCTTGATTTGTTAAATCTCTAATTCGTAACCTTTCTGACCGAATTAATAGCATCAGTTCATTACTGCGACAATTTTCTTCTAATGCTTTTAGTTCCTGTTGACGGTTATGGTCATCGGTAAATGAACCCAGATGAAAGGTTAAAGTTTCACCATAAGGTATTTCTTTCAGTCCTGCTTCTATACCTGCAAAAATTGGTAAAATTTGACTTTCTGGCAGTGAGGAGTGGATACCTTGGCAATCAAAGCAGAATTTAATTTGGATATCGTCTTTACGCTTGAGGATAATCGCACCAACATCTTTTCTGCCGGTGATGGAAATACTAGCGATCGCTCCAATATGGGTTAAGTCTTCAAAAGGAGTCAGGCGTTTGGCTACAGAAATCTCTTGGGCAGAGATATTTTTATTTCCTACCTTATCTTTAGATATTTTCCCTTTCGCTGAAGAATTTATTGTCATGATTTCGGTACTCAAATAATGTAGTTTTTTCTGACTTTGACCAATTTAAAAAGGATGCAAGCCTCGAAATTTCGATAGTTTCAGATTCTAACTTACCCCGCATCGGGAGCAACGACTTTTGATTTTTTACCTAACCTATGGTTAGCACTATTTGGAATTTGGCACGACCATCTGTTTTGCTGTTGATGTTAGTATTTTTGGTTCTTGAATCAGGGAATAAAAGCGTTTATATCCTCTAGTAACTCTGGGTACTGTGAGAAACTTTGATAACCAGGTTTTATTACTGGTAAGAGTCCACCAAGTTCCCCACCCCCAAGCGATAACTAATCCAGTCACTAACCAAGAAGCTTGAAGACTTTGTTTGCAGATTAAGTATGTAATCAGTGCAATAGCTGTCCAAGGAAAAACTTGATCTGCTGGAAATAATCCAATTCTCGGCTGTTCCCCCAAAATTCGATTGACTGTTCTAAATTCTTTGCGCTTCATTATCTCTATTAGTTATCTGAGGTTTTTGAAGATGTAAATTTAACCTAAACTGCTATTATCAGACTGAGAGAAAAGCTGAAATTTTGTCCGTTGTATTGTCGAAAAATAGTTAATTTATCCAAGAGTGATAGAAGTTGTTGAGAAACGAGCGCTCGTTATGCAGAAAAATTCAAGGATCAGGAGTCAAAATTAAAACTGTCTTATTGTCTGGCTTTTAACTTAGATTCTGTACCTCACTTATCTGAAATCTGCTGTAAATCTCTAAAAGCTACTCTTTAAGAAAGAGTTCAACCCCTCTTTCTCTGAGCTATTTAAGCCGCATTACCAGTAATCAAACCAGTGAGAATATCCCCAACTACAATAGTAACACTGATGATTAAAGGAGTTCTCGCTAAATTCTGCCAATCTTCATCATTTCTGGCAGCATTGACAATTCTCACCAGTGAAATACCAAGATACAACAAAAACAATGCTCTTAGAACATTAAAAAATAGTGTAACAGCAGTGGCAGGAATACCTGCAAAAGCTCCTGTCATCCATGTTTGTGCGCCATTAAAAAATTGGGCATTAGCTGATGTTGTGGTGAAATCAAAAGTTAAAATTATACAGATAATGCCAACTAAAATGGCATAAAAGTTGATCCCCCAACGGCGTTGCAATTTTTCAAATTTGGTCAGCAATTTATTTGCTAATTTGGGAAATGCTGCGATGATGGCAGTCAGCAAGATTAAAACAGACATCAGCAGGTGATTAATAGACATCTCCGGAAATAGCTAAAGTGTTACTGCCACTGCTTTTAAAAGTGAGATGCCCCAATGCAAAGGTAGCTGGCTGGTACGCTAAAATAAGCGTTAGAGATGCC
>NZ_JACJTQ010000043.1 GCF_014698735.1 Anabaena catenula FACHB-362 | reverse complement strand
GGAATCTGTTTACTTCTGTTATCCGTGAGCATATTTTTGCCAACATTGGCAAGGATGCCATTATTTAGAATACATAGATGATCTTTTTTGTCAATGCGTAAGTCCTAGGAATTACCTAATCTCCAATGGATATCAGGAAAAGTCCCTTTAGAAGTTTTGCGAACAGAAGACTGTATTACAGGTGTACGCTTTGCAGACTTCACCGTCACCGCCAAAATTATTGTCGATGGTACAGAATTGGGTGATTTATTAGCTTTAGGGGAAGTACCTTATCGTTGGGGTTGGGAACTAAAGTCAGAGTGGGGAGAACCTAGCGCCCCAGAAAGTTTTAACTCTCTCACCGAAAAATACCCTGTACAAGCGCCAACTTGGGTGGTGGTAATGCAAGATTTTGGGGAACCTGTCGCCCCACAAATTCCACCTGCCCCTAACTATAATTCATCATTGTTTACAGGCGCTTGGGATGACTATGGGGCGGAGAAATTTTTAAATTATGGTCGCTTACCAGGAGGTCGGTTTATGATTAATTGGCCTATTTGTGGCAACGACTACGGCCAAAAAGCTAACCGTTTGATAGAGTCAGATTTAACTAGACGTGAGTTTGTCCAAGAATGTTTCTGGCATAGTCAAAACTTTGCCCATTTTATCCAAACTCAGCTTGGTCGGCGTTACGGTTTAGCAGAAGGTGTTTTTCCTAGCCTCTCTCCAGCTTTTGCGCTGCATCCCTATTATCGAGAAAGTCGCCGTTTAAAGGGACTTGTTACTGTCTGTGAGCAGAATATTCTGCCCTTAGCAGGTAGTAGTGTCGCAGCTAAATTTGATGATACGGTTGCTATTGGTAACTACGCCAACGACCACCATTATCCTGGTGATAAGTTCTCACTGCAACCTAAATCTATCCGCTGGGGTGGACGTTGGACTGGAACGCCCTTCACTATTCCCTATCGTTGTCTGATTCCAGTTGCTACGAATGGTTTGCTGGTCTGTGAAAAGAATATTTCTGTGTCCCACATCGCTAATGGGGCTACCAGACTACAACCAGTAGTGATGGGTATAGGTCAAGCAGCGGGTATGGCAGCTGCTCTATGTTGTGAGTTAGAATGTCAACCCAGGGATTTGCCAGTTAGGACGCTGCAAGCAGCTTTATTAACTGATGAGCGATCGCCTGCCGCAATTGTTCCCCTGTTTAACTTATCAACCAATCATCCAGAGTGGCTCAACTGGCAAATTCATTATTTGGACAACCCAGAAACATATCCCACTAGTGGTAATTGTCCTGGTTTATTGGTTAATCCGTATGATTACTTGAATCTTGATTGTTTCATAGGCATTTTTAATCGCCTAGACCAACAACACTACACATTTACTATCACAAACCCAACTGAATTTTCACCGAAAATTTGGCAGATTGTGACTTTGCAATCCCATATTGATGAGCAACTGCAAGCCCTTCCTGCTAAAGAAAAGCTCACTCTCTGGGGAAGGACAAATTCATCTGGTAACTGGCTACTCGTTGAATATATCGACGAAGTATCAAATTGATTTTTTTGCAGTCAAATACAATACTTTTTAATAAATTGTCCGGATGATCATATAAAAGTTAAGTATCAGTGAATTGGAGAGTTCTAAAATAGACATCTACTATGCGTGCTGCCATTTCACTTTTAGTATCGAGTCTGGTATTCGGCTCCTTAGCTTTTAACTGCGAAGCGGTACTGACTCGCCTTTCCTACCTGCTAATTGCTACTTCTGGTTCACAACAGCTACTGGCTGAAAAACCTCAAACTAGTCCTAACCAACCAGAAACGCCAGCACCTCATCGCGGTAGTGGGCGCAAAGAGTCCTTGGGATATTCCAGAAATATCTATTCTGTTGTTTAAAAACCCCAGCCTCAGACTGCTTGTAGGAAAATTAGTTGCCAACAAGGGAATCAAATTACCGGATAAATGGATGTTTAACATCCTTGACACAATTTGTCGAACAGAGACATAGACAGTTAAAGCACTACACAGCTAATCAACCGTTTTCAATGTCATCTTCTTTGACAGAGATATAGACAGTTAAAGCACTACACAACCGTTCCAGATTTAATCTTCTCTGACTACAGACTTAGACAGTTAAGCCACTACACAACTACACCACTCAGCAACCGTTTGGTATTTTCTAAAAACATCTGGTAATTGCGGTAAACCTGACGTGTATTGGTGAATAAGTGACTCATAATATATGTGCTAGTCCAGCCTTCTTTAACCACTTCGGCTTTGCACGGCTTGCGTCTACAGGTTGGGAAGGCCAATGGCAAGTAGGTTGAGCAGGAAAAACGGGTAAGCAGAAGGAACAGGGGGAGAATCAGACTGTTCTTTCTGTAATTAACCCGTAAATATCAGTGTGTTGGAGTGCTAGGAGTCATCAGCCTGAATAAATGAGTATTTATGCGTGACTTTAAGCTGGCTTATGAGCAATAAAATACTTGCTTACAAAGTGAACTTGTGTTTTGATATTCTCAAATCCTGCTTGCTCTAAACGCGCTACCAAGTCATCAGTGATGTAATGGTTATAGTAAGGTTCATGGAACATTTTGGAGAAGTTATTCATTATAGGAGCCAATTCCGGTGAATCACTCATCTGAATCGAGTCACAGATAATAAAGACTCCCCCTGGTTTTGTTACTCGGAAGCATTGCTCTATCACAGGTTGACGTATTGATGCAGGTAACTCATGAAAGAGAAACACAGAAGTTACAGCATGAAAATAGTGATCGAGATAAGGTAATTCTTCGGCATTGGCTTGCAGAAGTTGGGGCAATTCTCCCGGAATCTGCGATAGTAGCTCATTGGCTTTACGCAAATAAGCTGGTGATAAATCTGTACCAAATAAAGAGGCTTGAGGCAAAGCTGCTCGAATCAACTTCAAAGTCCGCCCAGTACCGCAAGCTATATCTAAAATTTTGGTTTGCTTTTGGGGAAGATCATTGAAAATTTCCAACCCATGTTTTAGGGGAGCGAGAATGCGCCTCCGCATAATATCAGCTGCACCACCAAACAGAATTTCCACCTGCAAGTCATATAAATTGGCTGATAGGTCGCTTAAATAGCCATTGGTTTGATGATGGAAGTTCTGCACATAATAGCTGGGATAACCATCTTTCTCTATTTCCTGTGCAAAATCTTGATATCTATTCTGTGTGAGCCGCTCCCAGGTTAGGGGCAAATCTAACCAAAGCATCGGATAATAGCGCAAAAATTCTTCCCACGGGTTGTCAAACAATAAGCTGTGGGGATAGATTCCTTTTTCTCCATCTTGCCAGTCTGTTTCTAGTAGCTGATTTAATCGGTCTTCTAGCCCCACTATTAGCTCTTTGGATATGGGTTGGCTGGTTTGCCCAAGTGTGGGATGTATGAGGTCTCTGAGGCGTAAACTGAAGATTTTGTGCGCCAGACTAAAGTAATTTTTGCTCTGTTGAAGAGTCTTATAGGTCAATTTAGTTAAGGTGTCAGACATAAGTAGGCGTAAATAATTATCGTTGGCATCAGGCAGGGAGCTTTCTAGCAGGGAGAAAAAGGGTTTTAGCCTTGTTTTCCTTTCGTCACATAGTTTGGTTTTATTGTGCTGACTTACTTAAACAATGAATTAAGATTTATTAACCTTTTTTATTTTATGTAAATAAAAGTCAGAAATAAAGCGTTGTATCAAAATCAATACTCATTTTAAGATAAAAAATCTGAAAATTTGGTTGATAATTCCAGAGTTTGGACATCTTGACTAGTATGGGTTTTCCCTATGCTTTTCTTTTTGCTCTAGGTTGTGAAAATAGCGATCGCTATTTCGATTCAATATTTCGATTCAATTATGAATTTATATTAAGAAAATAAATTCCGTAACATAAGCTACAGAATTTTTGCTATATTGGGAAGTGAAAGAATAGTTAACCATATATCAATAAAAAATACAGAGGAGTGTAGTTATGTCTATTCAAGAAAAATCCCGCGCGTTAATGGTGCGTCAACATCAACAAGTTAAGAACCGTCAACAATCAATGCTGATGCGTGCGGCACAAGAACTTGGTCTTCCCGAAGAACTATCCCATTACTGGAACCCCATCCAAGGGAAGATAGATCCTACTACTCAGAGCCTTTATAGCAGCAGTCATGCTTCCATGAGCTAAGGTTGTGCATTTAGTCTGATTCCCAAATGACGATATGCAGAAAAAGCCACCTTGAAGGTGGCTTTAAAATTGACTAATTTTACGTAATTGCCATTAGCAATCGTAGTACAAGAAGAATTCGTAAGGATGAGGACGCAATTGCATCTGCTTAACTTCGTTAGCCAGCTTGTAGTCAATCCAGTTTTGGATGAAGTCTTCTGAGAACACGCCTGTGTCTGTTAAGAAAGCGTGATCATTTTCCAGTGCTTCCAAAGCAAGTTCTAAAGAACCTGGAGTAGAAGGAATCTTCGCCAATTCTTCTGGAGAAAGTTCATAGATATTTTTATCTAAGGGTTCACCAGGATGAATTTTGTTCTTAATACCATCAATACCAGCGCAAAGCATGGCAGCAAAGGCTAAGTAGGGATTAGAAGTAGCATCTGGACAACGGAACTCTAACCGCTTGGCTTTGGGGTTATTACCAGACAAGGGAATCCGCACAGAAGCAGAACGATTACCTTGGGAATAAGCCAAGTTTACAGGTGCTTCATAGCCCGGAACTAGACGCTTGTAAGAATTTGTAGTGGGGTTAGTGATAGCCAACAACGCTGGAGCGTGCTTAAGAATACCACCAATGTAGTATAGTCCCATTTCGCTCATGCCAGCGTACTTGTCACCTGCAAACAAAGGTTGACCACCTTTCCAAATAGATTGGTGACAGTGCATACCAGAACCGTTATCGCCAAAAATGGGTTTTGGCATGAAGGTGACGGTTTTGCCGTATTTTCTAGCAACGTTCTTGATCACATATTTGTAAGTCATCAGCCAGTCAGCAGCTTCGATTAACTTACCAAATCTAAAACCAAGTTCGCACTGACCACCTGTCGCAACTTCATGGTGTTGCTTTTCAATCGGTACGCCACATTCTTTCATTGTTAGCAGCATTTCTGTCCGCATATCTTGAAAGCTGTCAGTTGGTGGAACTGGGAAGTAACCTTCTTTGAAGCGGGTTTTGTAGCCCAGGTTAGGACCATCTACTTCACCAGTTTTACCCTTTCTACCAGTGTTCCAACGACCTTCAACGGAATCTACATGATAGTAGCCTTCGTTGGCGGTTTGGTCGTAACGGACATCATCAAAGATGAAGAATTCAGCTTCAGGACCAAAGAAAGCAGTGTCACCAAGTCCTGTAGAAGCAAGATAATCTATTGCTTTTTGAGCAATAACACGGGGGCAACGGTTATACCATTCGCCTGTGCGGGGTTCTTTAATACTACAAATGATACTTAGAGTTGGCTCTTGCATGAAAGGGTCGATCCAAGCGGTGTTGGGATCGAGTACCATTGTCATGTCAGATTCTTCGATACCTTTCCAGCCCCGAATACTAGAACCGTCGAAAGGAACACCATCAGTGAATGAACTTTCATCAATTTGATCCTGGTACATGGTCAAATGTTGCCAAGTCCCTGGTGTATCGATGAATTTCAGATCAATCATCTGAATGTTTTTGTCTTGAATCATCTTCAAGACTTCTTTTGGTGTTGTCATTGTTACTCCTTCTGTACCCAATTTCCTAAAGTAAAACGAAAATCTGCCAAAGCATCTTCAGCCTGCTATGCTAACCCAAGTTGTGACACACCACCTGGAATATCGTAAATACTTGACTTGAGGTGATTTTGTAGTGTTTGTTACAGATGATCTGGATTACAGGTTATATTAACCTTTCTTCATCATCTGTACAAAACTGGAAATATCATCTCATGGGGGTCAACTTTGGCATAGAATCCTTAAATAGCGGATGGATCGTTTTTGTGCCGCATCTATTGTTTATGGCACAAAAGTTTACTGGTGCATAATTGCAGCCAAATAAATATCAAACCATAGATAGTTAATGATTGGGAGAAAAAAGAATGCGCGATGCAGTTACAACTTTAATTAAGAATTATGACGTAACCGGCCGTTATTTTGACCGGAATGCGATCGACAGCCTCAAGTCTTACTTTGAAACCGGTACAGCAAGAGTACAAGCGGCAGCTGCGATTAATTCTAATGCAGCAGCAATAGTTAAACAGGCTGGTTCTAAGTTATTTGAAGAACTACCTGAATTAATTCGTCCTGGTGGTAATGCTTATACAACTCGTCGTTATGCGGCTTGTTTGCGGGATATGGATTATTACCTGCGCTATGCTACTTATGCCTTGGTTGCTGGCAATATGAATGTGTTGGATGAACGTGTGTTGCAAGGACTACGGGAAACCTACAATTCTTTGGGTGTACCTATTGGTTCAACAGTTCAGGGTATCCAGATTATGAAAGATATTGTCAAGGCGCAAGTTACAGCTGCGGGTGTGGCTAATACTGCTTTTGTGGATGAGCCTTTTGACTATATCACTCGTGAGTTGAGTGAGATTGATGTTTAATAAAAGTCCCGGCGATTAGAAATCGCTGCTACACAACTAAAGTCCGCCGACGCGGACTTAATAGCGATCGCACTTTGGCTTTTTTGGCAAGGTGCGTTTACTTTTTTTTAAAATAAAAATAAGTTACGCCTTCGCCAATATAAAAATGCTGAATACTTTAATGGTAAAATGTATCACGTAACAGATGATTTTTGGCGATACTTCCATGAGTATTAATGATCTAGAATTTTTACATGGTGCAGCTTTTCTTCGACTACTAAAAGGAACATCTGATGTATCTATAAGTTATTTATCTTCCATTCATTCATCTCTTTATATTATAAAAAGCTTAAATACAGTATCTGCTATCCTATTTAAAATATCAAAAAAACCTACTTCTTCATGGTCATTTAGTTTCGGTGAACAGGAAGAAATTGCACTCACAAAGTTTCATCAAACATATCCAGATATCAGACTTTTTATAGCATTAATTTGTCATCGGGATGGTGTTTGTTGTCTATCACAAGAACAACTAGGGACAATTCTTGATTACAGTGAAGGTTTAGCCAATCAGCGTGTTTCTGTAAAAAGGGAACAAAGAGGTAGTTATTATGTTAAAGGTACAGGGAGAGTTCCCTTAGAACGGACAATACCCCAAAATAACTGGCCTGACGTAATTTTATCAAAATCAAATAACCTATGACACATATTCCTATTGAAATTAATGGCGACTGTATTGATAGATTAATTAAAAGATTAGAGAAACAAATTGGACTAAAAGAAGCAAAGCAACTTAAAGAAACTGCTATTGAAGTTGTACAAAATTGTGTCAAAGTTTATTCGGAAAATTTTGGTGATGGTGATGTAGGAAAAAATAGTACAGGATTAGTCAGCCAACCTTACAAAGGAATAAACCCTATTCCTAATGGTACAACAGGACTTATTTATGGTCGAGTTCAAAGTGGTAAAACTAATACAACTATTGCAACTTTAGCACTAGCACATGAAAATAATTTTCGTTGTTTTATTGTCTTAACTTCTAATAATACATGGTTAGGAGAACAAACTGCTAATCGGTTTAATAATCAAATTCAAGGAGGCCCTGTTATTTTTGATTGGGAAGCCTGGAAAAAAGATCCTGTCTATTTTGCCAAAACTAAGGTTATACCCTATATAAAAGATACAGGTGTGGTTTTAGTTACTACAAAAAATGTTTCTCATCTAAAGAGATTATTGATAGTTTTAAAAACAGCTAAAGTTAAAAATTTTCCTACATTAATTTTTGATGATGAAGCTGATAATGCTAGTTTAAATACAAATGAATCTAAACAATCTAAACAAGGGAAAGAAACAATTCCTGATAGCTCAACTTTTGAGCAAATACACAGCAATATTCGTCAAGAAATTCCTAATCACATTTATATTCAAATTACTGCAACTCCCCAAAGTTTATTATTACAAAATCTACCACATCCTTGTAAACCTAAGTTTTGTGCAGCGTTACCAGAACCAGGAGATGCTTATATGGGAGGAGATTTATTTTTCTCAGAACAGAGTAAGCATTGTGTTATTATTGATGCTGAAGAAATTAATCAAATTAAAAAACAAAAAGGTGCAATTAATCCTGGCAACAAATGGATAATTCCTGAAGGAATAAGGTTAGCTTTATGTTGTTTCTTTTTAGGTGCAACTTACAAAATTTTATCATCTGATCATGAAGATGCTACTTATTCCTTTCTGGTTCATATTTGTTACAAGCAAGATATCCATGCAAGCTTAGAACAAGTAATTAGTAATTTTGTGATTAATTTAGATAAAGCAATTCGTGAAAAGAGTTCGCGAACAGACTATAAACAAGCCATAAAATGGTTAGAAGAAGCATATAAAGAGTTAGATAAAACAGCAGATAAATTACCAGCACTGAATAAATTAATAGACGAGTTGAAAATTCAACTTAGACACGCTATTCCTAAAATTATCAATGCAAATAATCCCGATAAAGAACCTAATTATAACCCTGGAATGAATATACTAATCGGTGGTAATAGATTAGGTAGAGGTGTAACAATTGAGGGTTTAATGGTAACTTATTATGGACGTGATGCAAAACAAAAGACAGTAGATACAGTTCATCAACACGCTCGAATGTATGGTTATCGTCCACAATTGAAAGATGTGACTCGTCTCTTTTTAGCAGAACATATATTAGATGCTTTTCGTTCCATTTACGAAGCAGATGAAGCAATGCGTCAAGCGATAGGAGATGATATTCACAATATTAAAGTTCAACCTGTTTGGATAGGAGGACATCTTAAACCAACTCGATCTAATGTTTTAGATCCTTCTGTTATTAATGTATTAAGACCAGGGAAATTAATTTTTGCACAAGATCCAGCTTATAAAAAAGAGGATATAGAGCCTAATTTCAAAGCAATTGAGAATTTTTTAATTAATTATCAAGATGATGAAGAATATGCTGAGGTAGATATAGATTTTATTATTAAAATCATCAGTCATACCAAAAGTTATTATGTTTCATCTGAAGAATGGGAAGATAATCGTATCATTAAAGCCTTAACAAATATGAAATCCAAAGGTATGGACAAAGGACGTTTAAATGTTCGTAGGGGGAAGAAAAATAATAAAGAAGGATTAGATTTGCTAAGGAAAGATCCTTTTAAATGGATGTTTGGCTTTGGATCAGGTGGTTGGTCAATAGAAGCTCAAAAGAAATATCCTGATGTCGCAACTTTAATTATTTGCTATCAAAAAGGTGAAAAAATTAATGGTTGGGATGATCATCCTATTTATCTACCTATGTTAGTTTTACCTAAACAAAAATTTGTTTTTATGTTTAATTATGATGAGGGTGAGTAATGTGTATAAATAATTACTGATTAAGCCAGTTCATAACTTACATAAAATAAACTAAAACTATATATTACGGTATATTAGAAATATTCATACATTAGAAAAAATATGAATTTATGGAAGAATTATTAACCCTGAAAAACTTGCTTCTGCAAGGGAATGTCCAAGAAGCATTAGTTATAGTTGAAGAATTAGAAGAAATGAGCCGAAATGAAATTATCAAGACAATTCGGAGTTATGCAGTGATTTTATTGTTGCACTTGATTAAACAAAAAGCTGAAAATCGCACAACTCGTTCCTGGGAAGTTACAATTAGGAATTCAATTCGGGAAATTCAACGAGAAAATAAGCGTCGTAAAGCTGGCGGTTATTATCTCACGCGAGAAGAATTAGAAGAAGTACTAGAAGAAGCTTATTTAAATGCTATTGATGAAGCTTCGCTGGAAGTGGCAGAAGGTCGTTATGAATCAGAAGAATTAGAAAAGCTGGTTAATGAAGAAGAAATTATTCATTATGCTTTAGGTTTAATCTCACCAGGAGAGTCAAATTAATTGGTTAAACAAAGATTAGATACTTTATTAGTAGATTTAGGTTTATCTCCCTCCCGTCAGCAAGCACAACGGTTAATTCAAGCTGGGGAAGTGACAGTAAATCAACAGATGATTGATAAAGCCGGAACTGAGGTAGATATAACTGCACAAATTCAAGTTAAAGAACGTCCTCCTTTTGTTTCTCGTGGTGGGGAAAAACTCGCTAAAGCTTTAGAATTTTTTGCAATTCCTGTAGCTGGACGCATTTGTTTAGATGGGGGAATTTCTACAGGTGGTTTTACAGATTGCTTATTACAATCTGGTGCAATTCAAGTTTATGGTATTGATGTTGGCTATGGACAAGTTGATTGGAAAATCAGAACTGATGAAAGAGTAATTTTAAAAGAACGCACCAATTTACGTCAACTCCAACCAGAAGATTTATATGCTGAAAATGCGATACTTCCTGATTTAGCTGTGGTGGATGTGTCGTTTATTTCTTTAAATAAAATTTTGCCTGCTTTATGGCAATTAACGCAAGCACCTAGAGAGGCTGTATTGCTGGTGAAACCTCAATTTGAGGTAGGGAAGTCTCGCGTGGGTAAAAAGGGCGTTGTCCGCGATTTTAAAGACCAAGCTGATGCTATTTTCCAAGTGTTACAAGCAGCTTTGGAATTAGGTTGGAAGTATAAAGGTTTAACTTGGTCGCCCATAACTGGCCCTGCGGGAAATATTGAATTTCTGCTCTGGTTGGGAATGGAAAGTGAGACACCAGCACCAGATTTAGAAGCAATTTTGCAAATGACTAAATCAGCAATTGCTAATTTTCGAGATGCTTAAAATTTTCTGAATTTAAAATATAGAACCGATACATATAAGCGATATCTATACCCAAAAAACTGCGAAAATCTCAAAACTATCCCCAATAGCTCAGTGTAGGGTTGGGTTAAACCCAACCTCACAAATTTAAATATCGTAAATCAAACACTCTAATGCATCTGGATACATTTCGCAGTAGGTTTCTAAAGCTGTTTTACGGTGTTTGGCTTGTTTTTGATGCGCTTTTTCTGCTTGCAATTCTTCAACAATATCCCAAGCTACAGCACAATTAGGGGAATGACTTCCATTTTGCTCGCAGGTTACACGAGCTTCTACAATTGCTTCCAGAATTGCTTGCTCAATGGTTTTAGTGCTATTTTTATCTGAGTTAATAGCAGCTAAAATTTCGTTAAAAGATGTCATGATATTTTCACCTTTGTTGTGGAGTAAGATCAAGATTTACTGCAAAGTCTAATGGGTACTTAAGTATTTTTTACTCAGCACTGTTTGGTTCTTGTTGTATGGGAAGATAGGAATGTAGAGAAAGTATGAGAACCAGTTAAGAAACTATTCTCAACGGTAACAATTAAAAAAAATATTTTTAGTTAATTTATATACTTTTTTAGCCATGATAAAGGAGCAATGGCTAATTTATACCACTTCAAAATTAAAAATTTCGTCTGTATTTGGGGACATCAGAGTATGGTTACTGATGTCCAAAATCCCCAAAATTTCCACCCAATTCTTGCTGTAAACGATACAAAATTGTATTTTTGTCAACTTGTGATAGAATTTCTTGAATGACTGTATCAGCACCTAATTGTCCCCAAGTACAGCCTTTTTCTAGATATATTTGTGCGGCTTTACCGACAGTATAAGCACCATAACCAGCAATACTACCTTGAGCGATACCTCCAGTGAGCTTTGCTAACGCACTCCCCGCAAAAGTAGTAATATTCACAGGACTATCACCACTGACTATAGCAGCGGTACTACTGCCTAAACCTAACATTAAACTACTGCTGATTTCTCCTAACAATAAACCACCAGAACTGAATAAAATGGTTTTTAATAATTTACTAGCTTCATAGCTAGTCATGGGTAAACCATATAATCTAGCTAAAGAACGAATTAAAGCTAAATCGGTAATTAAACCACCAATAATATCTAAAATAGGAATGGGATTTAAACCAATAGCGAGGGCTTTATATTTAGTAAATTTCCAAATGATATCTTCTGCTTCCTGTTGACGAATATCAATGGTTTTACTAGCTATAACTGCTTCTGCTTCCCTTGCTTGAATGAGTGCATTTAAAGCTAAAAGTGATCGCCCTTCCCGATTGAGTATATTCAGAATTGTTTGCTTCAGTTCCTCAACCTGTGGTGGTGGTGTTTCCCATTCATAACTCACAGTTCCATCTGGGTATTCTACTCTAACTTCCATTGATGCAGGTTCAGCTGCTACCATGACAATTTCATCAGGTAGTAAGGGTTTTTCTTGAAGATTTCCTGCACCTAATAGTTGTAAATTTTTGTAAATGGTGTTTCTGTCTGTATCTGGGTATAAATCGATTTTGTTAAAAACCAAAATCAGTGGTTTTTGAGATTGTCTTAATTCTAACAACCCTTGATACTCAGTTCTAGTAATATCTCCAGAAACAACAAACAAGATTAAATCGGCTTGACGAGCTACTTCTCGCGCCATTTGCGCCCTAGCTTCCCCGTCAATTTCGTCTAAACCGGGAGTATCAATTAATTCTACTAATACCTTTCCTCCTGGTTTCCAGCGTACCGAACGAGGCCATTGAGTCACACCGTTAAGGGGGCCAGTTTGGAGAATTTTTTCACCTAGCAAGGAATTTAACACCGCTGACTTTCCGCGACTTACTAAACCAAAAGCAGCTATTCTCACCACGTTAGAGTCTAGCTTGTTGAGTGTGGCGGTTAAAATTTCTATTTCCGGTTTTACCAAACCTGCCAGTTTTGGGTTTGATGATAGCTGTCCTGACTTGCGGAGATATCCATACCAAGATAGAGCCTGTCTAAGACTAGCACGGGCGCGGTTCAAATGAGTTTCTTGCAGGTTTCTCACTGCGTTGGGTTGAGACAAGGTGGAGTAAACAATGGGTTACATATCCATTTATATCGAAATTTCTAGTTTTTTATAAATTAACTTTTAGTACTTCAGATATCTTAATTCAGAACGTAGGACTGTGTTCACTATCCCAGCATTTATTATTTTCCCAACTTCTACCAGAATGTTCACATTGCGATGAGTTGTCTATCCAAGGAATAGAAGTAGGGTGGTAGGAGGTTCCCACATTAGTGAATACAGGAGAAGAGAAAACAGGTAGTACTAGACGCAAAAACGCATAAGTATCAATAGGTATGCTTAGTAAAAACACGTATATCATAATATTATAAACAGTCCAATAACGATTATTTGCTGTAGGTTTAGATTTTTTGTCGTTGTTGAACAAGTAATTCTTTTTGTATAAAAACATGATTAGTACTTTGATGCTGCTCAATCGATAGAGAAGAAATTTATTTCTTGAAAAATCATTATTAAGCATTTCCACTTAAAAGTCAAAAATAAAAATCACAATTACTTTTGTACGCAAATAGTTTTAGCTATAAAAATGACTTACAACTGCGAATATAATAATAAGTAAAATATCTACAAGTCTTGATAATCAAAGATTAAATTAGATACTTAAGTAAAGTAAACTAGAAATAAATAGCAATATAATATACTTTAAATTTGGCGATTTACCTCTCAGTACGTCACTAAGACTTTTCGATAAAGGTAAATGCTCGCTTTTTTGCGATATGTTTTCTATATATGTATATTTTGATATATTAAAAAGGTTTAATTGGAATAAGCAGCAATCCCTTTCCTAGTGAAGAAGGAGAAATTAAAAGCCTCTCCCCTCCCAGGGGAGAGATTTACCATTTAATTAATCCCACCTGACTTGAAAATAAGACCCCACCCCTAACCCCTACCCGCTGTTTCGTGGAGGGGAATAAGAAGTTTTTTTTCATGTGTTCTGGTGTACGCAGTTCATGATGGCTACTTACCACCAAATACGTTCACCTTTCTCATTAACTCGTGCTTGACGAATGACATCAGAAATCTCTTCTGCATCTTTTACATGATGAAGGGCTTTTTTTTCACCTTCGGGAGTTTCTACTACAAAGTAGGTGGGAACTGTAATTTGATCGCCTGTAATGTCAGGGACATCTACAGCTACTTGTTTGGCTTTCTCTTCAATTGATTGTGGTTCATCAGCAATTCTATCTCCTGGGTTTGCGGTTAATTTCCTTTCTTTGACATTTGGTTTTTCTCTCGTAAAGCTATCTTTACTTACTGGCTGATGAATTTGATTGTCTTGATCATTATTAGTCATAACTTTTTCCTCAATTAAAACTTGACTATTACTAATATCAATCTAAACAATCAAAGGTGTAAGTAGCTCTTTCTTTGGAGATAGTTTAAGGTATTGTTGTTGAGTACTGGATATGAGATTTGGAAATGAGACTATAAATAGAAAATATCAGGAATAAAGCAGAATTTAGGAGTCAGGATAAATCTAGGGTGGTTTTATACTAAGGCTGATTGCATAAGCTTTTCACCTGTACTAAGTAGCTTGGTGCAATTAAATATACAGCAGATTGCAGATCAATGAGGTACAGAATCTAAATTGAAACCTAGACACCAAGCCAGTTTTACTCCTGACTCCTGACTCCTGACTCCTGAATTCTGCTGTAAAACCTCGCTTCCATTCCTCTCCCCTACAAGGGGAGAGGCTTAGACTCCCACTTCCCTACCCCTCCCTAACCCTTCCCTACAGGGGAGGGAAAAGGAACAACTTTTGTTATTGAAGGGGGGTTGGGGGTTTAGGTCTATCTTATATTTTTTAACGCCCACTTACTTAGTAGGAAGTAATGTGTATTGACCAATTATTAGCCTAAATTTAGATAACTAGTAACTTGGATTATGTATGCTTCTAAAGAAGGATAATTTACCAGTTATATTGTGCAAGAATAACAATTAGGAACACCTTTTATGTAGGTGGAACCATGACAGATAAAAATATAAGAATTGTTTCTTTAATTCCCAGTGCGACGGAAATTATCGCCACACTGGGGTTGTCGAAAGCTATTGTAGGGCGATCGCATGAATGTGACTATCCTCCAGAAATAGCAAATATCCCCGTATGTACTCAAGCAAGCTTGAACGGTACTGCTCCTAGCAACGCCATTCATGAGCAAGTGAACAGTATATTGCAATCTGCTCTAAGTATCTACAAAATTAAAATTGATGTTTTAGAGAGATTGCAGCCAACGCATATTCTCACTCAAGATCGGTGTGATATCTGTGGTGTCAGATTACCAGACGTTGAAAAGGCTGTCACCGAACTTACCCACAGTTCACCCAAAATTATTTCTTTACAACCTAACACACTACAGGATGTGTGGGGTGATATTGAGCGAGTTGGTCAAACCTTTGGGGTGGACTCAGTAAAAATACTGGAGAATTTAGAAGCGCGAGTCAAAATTTGTCAAAGTAAAATTCAAGGACTTTCTGTAACCGAAATGCCTACAGTCGCTTGTATTGAGTGGACTGAGCCTTTGATGACGGCTGCAAATTGGATTCCTGAATTAATCAATTTGGCAGGTGGACAGACATTGTTTAGCTTTATGGGTCAACCTTCTGCTCATTTGAACTGGGAAACTTTGATTACCACCAACCCCGATGTCATTATTTTCATGCCTCGTGGCTTTGATTTAAGACGAACTCAGCAAGAAGCAAAATTGTTAACTCAACGTCCAGAGTGGCAAAAACTGCACGCTGCTAAAACAGGTAGAGTGTTTGTGACCGACGGTAACGCCTACTTTAACCGTCCTAGTCCGCGACTGGCAGATTCTGTGGAAATTTTAGCAGAAATTTTGCACCCAGACATTTTTCAATATGGTTATAGAGGTATCGGTTGGGAGCCTTTACAAAAGTGAAATCCTCCTACACTGTATGCGTCACCATACAGTGTAGGCTTCTCCACAATTCCGGCTATTGCTATCACAACCGCAGAAAAACTACCCTTGGAACTCCTCAACTTGACCAAGACGGCGGATGTTAAGAATGTCACTCATTTTCTTAATTTGAGCAAACAAGTGTTCTAATTGAGAGCGATCGCGGATATCGATGCCCAAATCCATTAAAGCAGGTTGTCCCACAGCCGTTTTCACGTTAGCATGACGCACATTTATACCTTGGTCACTCAACCGCGATAAAATATCTTTTAATATTCCCACTCTATCAAGAGTCTCAATTTGAATATCAATTGGGTAAGTGTGAGGACGGCCGTGATTTTCTAAAGCTGAGTTCCATCTCACCGGAATTAAGCGTTCACATTCCACATTATCCACATTATGACAGCCTTGACGATGGATAGATATACCTCGTCCCCGCGTTACTACACCAATAATCCCTTCCCCAGGAATCGGCGTGCAACATCCAGCTACATGATAAACCAAGCCTTCTACGCCAAGAATGGGCGAATCACTAGCACGGGAAGTAGTTGGTGGCGTATCCCGTGAAGATTTTGATGTTGGCTCCTTGGGTATAAAGGGTATCACATCAGCCACTGGTTGATCAGCTTTCACCACATCTCGCCAGCGATTTAATACCAGGTTTAAAGTAATCTCTCCGTAACCTAAACCTGCCAGTAAATCTTCCACACTGTGATAATTACATTTTTCGGCAACAGTCTGCATTGCGTCAGATTTGAGCAAATTATCAAAACCAGTTTTACCGAGTTCCTTTTCTAATAAATCTCGTCCCCGCGCCACATTTTCTTCCCGGCGCGATCGCTTGTACCATTGTTTAATTCTATATTTTGCCGCCGAAGTCCTGACAAAATTTAACCAATCCAAACTGGGATGACTATTCTTTTGAGTAATAACATCAACAATATCCCCATTATGCAATCGCGTTGATAATGGCACCATTCGCCCATTCACCCGCGTACCTGCACAATGGTTCCCCACCTCTGTATGAATTCGATAAGCAAAATCTATACTCGTAGAACCGGGACTTAGAGGAACCACATCCCCCTTAGGGGTGAAGACATAAACATCATCTTCAAATAGATTGTCCTTAACACTATCTAAATATTCTTGCGCGTCTTTTAAATCACTTTGCCATTCCAGCAATTGCCGCAACCAAGTAAATTTCTCATCTGAACCCGTTAATTGGTTATTACTGGAACCACCTGTTTCTTTATACTTCCAATGTGCTGCAATCCCATATTCAGCCACATGATGCATATCAACAGTCCGAATTTGCACCTCCAAAGGGCGACCAGTCAAACCAATTACCCCAGTATGCAACGACTGGTAACGGTTAGGTTTAGGCAATCCAATATAGTCTTTAAATCTGCCAGGAATGGGGCGAAAAGCATCATGAACGACTGCCAAAGCCCGATAGCATTCCTCATTAGTTTGCACAATTATTCGCAGCGCCGCCAAATCATAAATTTCATGAAATTCTTTTTGCTGCTTATGCATTTTTTGATAAATGCTATAAAGATGTTTGGGGCGGCCACTGATATCCAAACATTGAACTCCAGCTTGTTGCAAACGCGCCCGCAAAACATTTGTAGCCTTAGCCAATTTTTCTTCCCGCGCAGTCCGTTTTTCAGAAACGTGCTGCTGAATTTCACGGAAAGCGTCCGGTTCCAAATACTTAAACGCCAAATCCTCCAATTCCCATTTCATTCGCCAGATACCCAAGCGATTGGCTAAGGGTGCAAAGATATCTCGCGTTTCCTGGGCGCTGCGGCGACGGCTTGCTTCTGACATATACTGCAAGGTTCGCATATTATGCAAACGGTCTGCCAACTTCACCACAATTACCCGAATATCTTTAGCCATTGCCAAAAACATTCGCCGGAAATTCTCAGCTTGGCTTTCGGTTTTGCTAGTGAAATTGATTTTAGAAAGCTTGGTGACACCTTCCACCAATTGGCGTACTTCTGCACCAAAATGCTCTTCTATTTCTTCAATTGTAACTTCTGTATCTTCAACTACATCATGAAGAAATCCAGCTGCTATCATAGCAGGACTGCCGCCCAACTCGTGCAGCAAGCCAGCTACAGCAACTGGATGGGCAATATATGCTTCTCCAGATTTACGGTACTGACCCTGATGGAGTTGATAGGCAAATTGAAATGCACGACAAATTAAAGCCATATCGCTATGCGATCGCTCATCTTCCGGTTCGCTGTTTTTTGCTGACGTTTCTCGTAAACATTTCTTAAGCCATTCCGGAAGACTGACATCAACTGAAGAATTAAGAAGTAAGCTGCTCATACAAGAGAGATTATAAGTTTTTGGTGGATTAAGTGAGATATAGACGCAAATTACAGCATCGTCCCAAGAAGATGCTGTTGCCCTACAGACGGGTAGAAAAAACAGTGTGAGGATGACTTTCTAATTGCCTGTGATCATCATCCATTGCAGGTGTCGAGGCACATAAGGCAGAATATCGATAGATGGCAAACAAAGCCTCAAAGTATGATTCGAGGCTTTTAGTTTGATTGAGTCCTTAAAAAAGTTTATTGTAGAAGAAAATTTTCTTGACATTAATACTATCTTAACTAGCACTGGATGTCTCTGAATCTTGATAAATATCAGGAATTTGCAACATTACTAGAGCATCTACGCTCTGATGTTACCAAAAATCAACTAGATGCTCCTACCCTACGGCAGCGTCTGGCAGCTTTGCAGCAATGGTTTATCCAACAAATTGTCCCTTTAGCCGATGTAGAATATCGGGAGCAGTCTTATCAAACGGAGATGAGTAAGCAACTGCGTCTCTTGGAAATAGATGTAATGTTTTTCCAAGGTGCAAAGCAGTCCGCAACGGCACAAGCGAGGCTCATAACCATTGAAGAACGCTTGATAACTCTGATTAGATATTGCCATGCCATACTCCAACCAGAGGAGAAAGGGGAAAAATAAATATTACTCTCCTTTTTCTCTATTTAACTACATAATGCCACTTATGAATGACATGAGACTGCTACCAAAGTAACAAGAAAATGGTAGGTTGATTTCAGCAGCAGCTTAACCCAACAACAACTTTGATTTTCAAAATGTTGGGTTGACATCAAGAGACTCAACCTACGTAAGTATAAAATTTATATGTTTAATAGAATACGTCTTTTTTTAAGTCAGTTTTTTCAAAATTCTCGAACAATCAATAATGAACCTGTAAATAAGGTAAGTTTGATTGTGATTATTTTAGTTGATATTTTTATTTTAATCAATGTTTTTACTGGTTTAGATCATATTAGTAGATGGCATCTCAGCCCATATCAAGCTTATCCATGCTATTCAGAATGGAATAGTTACAAAAAACAAACTACTAAGGATAAAGATTTTGAACTTATTAGGAATTCATTGCCATATAATACAACTACTCAACCCAATTTTAGGCAAATCTATCAACAGGAAGAACTAGGACATTTGGGTAAGGTTTCGGAAATATGTTTGAACTATGGTGAAGCTAAAGATAAGACTAATAATTCCGAAAATCGCCAAACTCTGATAGCTATAAATCAGACAAAAGATAATATCAATAAATTAGCACAAGCAAATTTAAATATTCGCAATCAATATGATTCAACGCTGTTAGAAAAAATTGCTGGACAGTCTCCAGGAAATTCTATTAATCAAGTTGCAGCAGAAAAAGCTAAACAAGAATTAGATAATAATAACCGTAAAATTTCTACATTTAAACAGAAAATGGCTAGTCTGCAAAGCCAACTGCTGACGAAACCAGAAATTATTGATTTTTTATCTTTTCTAAAAGATGAAACTAAATTTACGGAAGTTGCAAAAGGCTATCAAAGCGCATCATTTTGGTATCCCAGTATCCAACTGATATTTCAATCTATTTTTCTCCTCCCTTTAATTATTATTGCTTTATTGGTTAATAGATTTAGCCAAAGAAAAGGATATGGACTCGTAGCTTTAATTAGCTGGCATTTACTGGTGATATTTCTAATTCCGTTGATTTTTAAAATATTTCAATTTCTGCAAATTGGTGCAATTGCACAGTTCATTTTAAATATCATCAGTAATTTAGTTGGTAGGTTGCTGTTCCTACTTAACTTTGTTTATATCTTTTTGATTCCTCTGGTTGGTTTTGGACTGATAAAATTCTTACAAACATTTGTTTTTAACACTAAGTTTCAAGCTGCTAAAAGAGTTCAAAAATCACAATGTATTAACTGTGCTAAAACCATTAAAACTCATGATGCCCATTGTCCTCATTGCGGTTATTATCAATATGTTGAATGCCACAATTGCCATAATTTAACTTACAAAAAGTTGCCTTATTGTTATCATTGTGGTGCTGATCAAAATCCGAATCATTCCTAAGTCCCGTTAATAATTTGTAGGCATATATCTATTGTTTATATGCCTCTGCGTTCTCTGCGTCTCTGTGGTTCGTTAATATAACTACCTTAAGCGCAGTAGCAATATCTGTATTGGTAGAACAACTACTTTTGCTAATCTGATAGACTATCCTAAATTTACGATTTTATAAAAGCTGGTAGCGCCAGGCTAATAATTAACTATGAGTGAAGCCTTATTTAATGTTGAAAATCTCTGCGTAGCTTATCCCCAACGCAACAGAGAAGAAGCAAGCTGGGCGGTTGATAATGTATCTTTTTCACTGCACACAGGGGAAAGAATGGGTTTGGTAGGAGAGTCTGGTTGCGGTAAATCTACTATTGGAAGGGCAATCATGCGTTTGTTACCTTCCTCTAGTCGCGTTGAGGGTAAAGTAAATTTTCAGGGACAGCCTGTTTTAGATTTAACACCGCTTCAGATGCAGAAGTTTCGGGGTGAAGCAGTAGCTTTGATTTTTCAAGACCCTATGACGCGTCTTGACCCGTTGATGACGATTGGTAATCATTGTATTGAAACTTTACAAGCCCATTCACCGGAGTTATCAAAACAACAAGCGAAAGAAAAGGCTTTAGCGACTTTGGAGAAAGTGAAGATTCCCGCTAGTCGTTGGAGTCAGTATCCCCATGAGTTTAGCGGGGGAATGCGTCAACGGGTAGCTATTGCACTGGCGCTTCTCCTTAATCCTAAACTCATTGTGGCGGATGAACCCACAACCAGCTTAGATGTCACGGTTTCTGCACAAATCCTGCAAGAGTTAACGCGATTGTGTGCTGAGGAGAATATGGGATTGTTGTTGATTTCCCATGATTTAGCAATGGTGGGGGAATATTGCGATCGCATTGGGGTAATGTATCAGGGTAAAATGGTCGAAATGGGGAAAACGGAAACTGTATTTAAAGAACCCCAACATGAATATACCCGTTCTCTATTAAAAGCGGCTTTGCATATTCAAGCAGTCAATGATAATGAAGAATTGGTAATTGATAATACAGAAACAAGCCAATCACCAATTCTGAAAATCACAGAACTTAAGCAACATTATACCATAGAACCGAATTTTATTGAACGCTTATTTAAAGGAGAAGGACAAACAATTAAAGCTGTAGATGGAATTAATTTAGAATTGTATCCAGGGGAAATTTTAGGATTAGTAGGAGAGTCTGGTTGCGGGAAAAGTACACTTTCTAGAACCATTTTACAATTAATTCATCCTACATCTGGAAAAGTCGAGTTTTTAGGACAGGAATTAACCAGTTTGTCACCTCAAGAAATTCGTTCTTCCCGTAGACAAATCCAAATGATCTTTCAAGATCCCCATGCTTGTTTAAATCCGGCAATGACGGTAGGACAAAGTATAGCAGATCCTTTATTAATTCACAATTTAGCTAATACCATCCAAGCCAAAGAACAGGTTTTATGGATGTTAGAAAAAGTGGGTTTAACACCAGCAGAACTTTATTACCAGCGTTATCCCTCTGATTTATCTGGGGGACAACAACAACGGGTAGCCATAGCACGGGCTTTAATTACTCGTCCCAAACTGGTAATATGTGATGAACCGGTAAGTATGTTAGATGCCAGCGTACAAACACAAGTTCTCGATTTGATGCTGCAACTAAAGGCAGAATTTGAGTTAACTTACCTATTCATTACCCATGATTTATGGTTAGCGCGGTTTTTGTGCGATCGCATAGCAGTGATGAATGGTGGTAAAATTGTCGAACTAGGACAAACAAAACAAATTTTTTCTCATCCTCAACATCCCTACACCCAAACCCTATTAGCTGCTGCACCTTTATTAGCAAGAGCATAATCAAGAGTCAGAAGTAAAGATAGATATTCCCTGTTCCCAATTACCAATCACCAAAGTAATTAATGTCTAAAAATCCGTCTTCTAAACCTTACACAACCAATACTAATCAATCAGATAAATGGCAAGAGAGAGTAGCACAAATAGCATATCGCTTCAATCAACAATATCAAAATCAAAAATTTGAAGTACCAGACGAAGTACAAGCAATGCCAATATTTCGGGAATGGACTACTGGCATATTAACCGATAGAATTGTATCGCCTTTTTGGGAAATTGCTCAACCTCAAAAAAACCAACATTGTCTAGATATTGGCTGTGGTGTCAGTTTTTTAATTTATCCTTGGCGAGATTGGCAAGCATTTTTTTATGGGCAAGAAATTAGTAATATCGCCAGAGATACTCTTAATTCTCGTGGTTCGCAATTAAACTCAAAACTTTTCAAAGGTGTTGAGTTAGGAGCGGCTCATCATTTAAACTATGTTTCTGAGCAATTTGACTTAGTAATTGCAACGGGTTTTAGTTGCTATTTTCCCCTAGAATATTGGAATGCTGTATTGTTGGAAGTCAAACGGGTATTGAAACCAGGTGGACAATTTGTGTTTGATATTCTTAATTCACAACAGCCTTTAGCAGAAGATTGGGCTGTTCTAGAAACTTATTTGGGTGCTGAAGTGTTTCTAGAATCTACGACAGACTGGGAAAAAACAATTAAAGCTGCGGGTGCTAAAGTAGTCAAACGGCAATTAGGAGAATTATTCGAGTTGTACAAAGTCCGGTTTTGAGATCAAATTCAGGACATTTGATAATTATGACTGTGAAGACAAGACTGAGTGATCGCCAGATACGAAACAAGATTTTCTCTCCATTTATATTGAATAAAATCAACAGAAAAGCTGATAACTCTTCCTGTGACAGTGTATTATTTGTGAAGATTTTAACAACAATTTTCCCAAGTAGCAGCAATGATTATTCGCCATGCCAGAGAAACTGATTTACCTGCCATTGTAGGAATTTACAACGCTGCGGTTCCCAGCCGCATGGCGACAGCCGATTTAGAACCTGTATCTGTGGAAAGTCGTCTGGCTTGGTTTAAAGGACGAGTACCTTCACAACGTCCGCTGTGGATAATTGAGACAGAAGATGTAATTGCGGGATGGTTGAGTTTTCAATCATTTTACGGCAGACCGGCTTACCATTCAACTGCGGAAATTAGTATTTACATTTCCCCAGACTTTCAGGGATGTGGTTTGGGAAAGCAACTTTTAAGGAAAGCAATTCATGAAAGTCCAAATTTAGGTTTAAAGACTTTAGTAAGTTTTATTTTTGCTCACAATCAACCGAGTTTAGGATTATTTATATCTTTTGGTTTTCAGACTTGGGGACTTTTGCCTAGAATTGCCGATTTGGATGGAGAAGAAAAGGATTTAATGATTATGGGTTTACGAGTTGGGGACTCAACCACGTCTGCAACATAGTTAAATAAATCTTACCTGGAGTCTGTTAGGATTACAATATGCTAATTCTCCTCACCTTTTCTCAGAATAAACTGGAATTATTTACCACGAGGGATGTTGATGTAGTACTGACAAAGATTGATAATGCCTGCAATATCTGGTTGCGCTGTATTAACTTCCGCGATCGCACTGGAACAGCTAGAATTATCAAGTATTTTGGACTTAATCCATCTCGTGTTGACATGATTTTCAATCATTCCCCTATAGGAATTGATGAAGATATGGAAGATTGTTTATTTAACAGCTATGAAATTCTGACTCATCAAATAAAAAATCGTGAGTTTGAGGTAGCCCGTGGCAGTATTGTGGTGGGAACAAATTTTATCATAACCTTTGAAATCACGGAAGTAAAAATCTTCAGCATCCTCACCAACAATCTTCAAAAGCGAAATTTAGATATTCAAAAGTGGGGAGTTGACTATATTTTATATTTTATTTTTAAAGATATTTTAAATAATTACCATACTGTATTTGACTATATTTCTAGAAAGCTTGATGATTTAGAAGATGAAGTTTTAGATAAATTGGGTGATGACTCAACCTATCAGAAAATTGCCACGATGAGGCAATCTACTCGTGTTGGAAGGCGCAATTTTCAAAGCATCAAGTCACTTTTAGCTATTATGGATTACGAGGATTTCCAATGGATTACCCCACCTGTGAAGGCATTATTTAATCAAGAATTGGTTCATCACATTGATAATCTCTGGCAAGAATATCTGGCTTTGAGAGCGTGGATGTCAGAATTAATGGAAATTCAACGGGATAATGTTGCCAGCAAAACCAGTGAACGAATTAATCGTCTCACTATTCTCTCAAGCATATTTTTGCCACTCACTTTTATTTCTGGCTTCTATGGTATGAACTTCAAATATATGCCGGAATTAGAACAACCTTGGGCTTATCCTGCTGTTATCAGCGTCATGGCATTAATTGTGATTTCTAGTATTGTCTATGCTAAACGACAACGTTGGTTGTAGTCAGCAAGATTGATTACACTGCGGTAGAAATCCAGCTACCATTGAAAATTAGGTAAAAAGTTCATGAAAGAAGATTTTTAATTTTTTAATTTTTTAATTTTTTATTTTTAATTGTTTACACCTTATCTCTGGCTGGTGGCACAATACCAAACCTAGTTAACCCTGTATCAATATCTCTCAACAATTTAAAATCATTTTCTGGTAAAGGATAACTATTACTACTAACTAAACCTCCCATTGGTTGTTTTTCCAAAAATGAAAATGCTTGCCGAAACTGTTGAGGTTTTGCTTTAATTGGGGCATCAAAATGGCAGGAAATAATCCAATTAAAATCCCAATTTACAACTTGATCAGCCCAATTTATTGTTTCTTTTGGTGCGCGATTTAAAATCAAAGTTTGTAAAATTGGTGCAACGAATAAACGTCCGTTTCCACGCAATACATCAAATGAATTTTGCCAATTTTCTTGCCATTGGAAAGGAAAAACTCCAAAATAGGCTTTTCTAGAACGTTCTGGGGCTTTCTGGGCATCCCGGAACACTTCACCCCATGTCGGGATTGCTAACACACTCGGTTGAAAATACAAGGCAAACAAAGTCACACGCTGCCATCCTTTACAACGATTGGCTTGGGTATCTGCAACGATGTCCGAGGCTTTGTCTTTGGCGTGGTACAACAACGGATAGGGATCGAGTTGGACTATGGCTGGTGGGTCTGCTGGCACAGAAATTATGGTATCTGTAAGTAAGAGAGTGTGTGATCGCTTGTGGAAAAAAGCTACCTCTGCAAACTTACCAGGCCCCAAATCAATGGCTCCCAATATGGCATAATCAAAATCATCGGCAAAAGGCGCTTCTTGGCTATTTTCCGGTAATACCTGAGTCCGTTTTCCAGGTAAACCCAACCAACTCAACGGCAAATTTAGGGGAAAACTCCACTGTTCGGGTGCAACAAATACCTGTGCATTGGTAAAGGATCGCGCAAAGGGGCCAACAAATACTTTATGTTCTATTCCCGATATGGTGGGCAAAATAATATACTTAACATCACCGTGTTCTGCTACCAACTCATTTACCAAACGGACACATTCTCCTGTTGGTGCAACAGGTGCATAAACAAGCAAACCGCCATTTTCTAGCTTAACTACAGTCATGCGAATTGGCACAACAACGTAGAAAATCCCTTGTAACTGATCAAAAGTCCAGATGGTATCTTTTACAACCTCTTTACGGATTGTCCGACGTTTACCATAAGGGTAAATTGGCACAACAGGCCAGAAGCGCCATGAAAAGTCCTGGGGATTAACATTTTCTATATTGACTATTTCTTCACTGTTAGTCACTCTGCCAACCTCTCCCAATTCCTGATGCTCAAATTTTGATTTGCACTCTTGAATTTGGAGTTTAGCAAATTATTGAGGTAATAATTCAATTTTTCATTCAATTTTGTCAAAAATCAAAGTAGCATAATATAGCAGCCGCAAAATTGCTATGACTATAATCACTGCTAAATTGACTATTGAAGACTATCATCCAATAATTGCTTCTTGAAATAGCTCCAAATTCTATCCAGGATTTAAACCTTGATAGAGCTATTTTGAATTGTTAACTTGCAGACTTACTTAAGGTTTCACAACTTAACAAAAATTAAGTCAATTTAGCAGACAATTTATCTAAAAATGACTACTGAGGTAGGGAATCTAGTTAATCCAGATTAGGAAAGTTAAAGACATCTATGTTGAACGAGTCTATTTTTGCAGATATTCAAAACCATTGGGCAAAAGCCTCTATTCTTGCGGCTGCTGGGAGAAATATATTAAAAGGTTATCCAGACGGTACTTTTCGCCCAAATGCACCTGTGACTCGTGCTGAATTTGCGGCGATTATTTACACAGCCTTACCGAAACAGCCATCATCTCGTCCGGGTATTACCTTTACAGATGTACCCGCTAATCATTGGGCAGCTAAAGCGATCGCTTCAGCATATCAGACAAATTATCTATCTGGATATCCCAATCGTTCTTTCCAACCCAATCAACCAATCCCCCGTGTGCAAGCTTTAACGGCTTTAGCTTCAGGGTTAAATTATCAGGCGACAGAAGAGCCGATCAATACGTTGAAAAAATATTATGATGATTTTGGGCAAATTCCCAGTTACGCTGTAAGTGCGATCGCAGCCGCAACTGAAAAGGGCATAGTTGTTAACTACCCGAACATCCGACGCTTGCAGCCCAATACAAACGCTACTAGAGGCGAAATAGCCACATTTATTTGTCGAGTTTTGGCAATTCCCACCGTACCTTACAAATATCTTCCTGGTATAGAATTATTTATAATTCCCCCACAATTTGAGTTTGCCGATGTTTTTGTGGAGGGATTGGCACGGGTACAAAAAGATAATTTGTGGGGTTATATCGACAAAACCGGAAAATTTGTAATTCCGCCACAATTTGATGAAGCTAATTCTTTTTCCGAAGGATTGGCATTAGTAAGAGAAAACATAAATAAATCAAGCTCAATCTAATTCATGGAAATTCGAGGTATTTGGATTACTACAACAGCCAGTCAAGTCTTTAACTCCCGACAAAATATTGCCGAGGCTATGGACTTTCTTGCCGAAACTGGATTTAACGTTGTCTTTCCTGTTGTTTGGAATAACGGCACAACAACTTATCCCAGTCAAGTTATGCGGGAAAACTTCGGCATCGAAATCAATCCGCGCTTTCAAGGTAGAGATCCTTTAAAAGAATTAATTGAAGAAGCAAAACGAGTTAATTTAGCTGTTATCCCTTGGTTTGAATATGGCTTTGCTAGTTCCTATCAAAAAAATGGTGGGGCAATAATCGCTAAAAAACCAGAATGGGCAGCGCGTGACTATGCTGGAAATTTACTTAATAAAAATGGTTTTGATTGGCTAAATTCTCTTGATAGCGAAGTGCAGAACTTTCTCCTAAGTTTATTTATAGAAGTTGCTAAAAACTATGAAATTGCCGGCATTCAAGGAGATGATCGCTTTCCCGCTTTACCAAGTGAAGGTGGATACGATCAAAAAACTGTAGAACGCTATCGTCAAGAATTTAATCGACTACCACCAGAAAATTCTAAAGATCCACAATGGTTACAGTGGCGGGCTGATATTCTTTCAAATTTTTTAATTCGCTTCTACCAAGAAATAATTAATATAAATCCTGAATTAATTATTTCCATGTCTCCGAGTCCTTATCCTTGGAGTTATGAAAACTACCTACAAGATTCTCAAACTTGGATTAATCTGGGATTAGTTGATTTAGTTCATCCACAGTTATATCACCGAGAATTAGAATTTTATAAAAGAGATATAGATAGACTCGTAACTACTCAATTTACTAAACAACAATTGCCCCAACTAATTCCGGGTGTTCTTTTAAAAAGTAGTGCATATCGAATTGATACAGAACACTTATTTCAGGCACTAAAATACAACCGTTCTGTTGGTATTCAAGGAGAAATTTTCTTTTTCTACGAGGCTTTACGAGAAGATAATAATGCTTTAGCTAATGTTTTAAAATCTAGTATTTACTCTCAACCCGCTGGAAAATTTGACCCCAAAGAAATTAAGAATTATAGCTTTAACCAGCGGCGAATAAATAATAATTACACTTACATAAATAAATCCCAGTCAATTAGCCTCAAGGCAAAATTTGATTGGGTTGAGTCATTTTCTGATGGTATGGCAGCCGTCAAGATGGGTTACAAATACGGTTACATTGATAGAACTGGTAAACTTGTTGGCAGGCTTCAGTTTGATATTGCTGCACCTTTTTCAGAAGGATTAGCCTTGATAAAAATTAATAATAAATATGGCTATATTGATAAAAGTGCCAAACTGATACCTACATTACAATTTGATGATGCTAAATCATTTTCTGAAGGTATAGCAGCAGTCAAAACCGCTAATAAATGGGGCTACATTGATAAAAAAGGTAAATTTGTTGTTGCTGCTAAATTTGATGATGCTAAGTCATTTTCTGAAGGCATAGCATCTGTGAAAACCGCTAATAAATGGGGATTTATTGATAAAACAGGAAAAACTATAATCCAATCTCAATTTGATGATGCTAACAATTTTTCCGAAGGTTTTGCATTAGTTAAAATTGGTAATAAATGGGGATATATTGATAAAACAGGAAAATTGATTATCAAGACACAATTTGATGAAGCTGATATTTTTTCAGAAGGGTTAGCTCCTGCTAAAATAGCAGGTAAATGGGGATATATTAATCAGTTTGGTGAGTTTATAATTCCTCCCAATTTTAATTTAGCTAAACCTTTTTCTGAAGGCATGGCATTAGTTAATGGTGGTGGAGAATTAAAACAAGATCAGGAACAAGGTAAAGCATCTTTGATGGGTGGTAAATGGGGATATATTCGTAAACCTTAATAATCCTCAATTGCCATAACTAGTAGTCTATTAAATAAATTTTGACGGATAAGGAAGAGAAACAAACCGCGAAGAGCGCAAAGAGCGCGTTCGCGTTAGCGTTGCGTAGCAAAGGAAGAAGGAAGAAGGAAGAATAAAAATTGAAAGATTTATTTACCCGTCAATTCTACTTCACTTAGTCTGAAAAATATTTTGCACCATTTTCTTCTCCACCCTATCAGCAGCATTATCCAACTCTATCATCTCACCATCACTTAAAAACCAACCCAAAGCGCTCATATTCTCTTTCGCTTGTTCCACATTCTTAGCCCCAGGAATGGGAATTGTACCTTTACTAATACACCAATTAAGAGCAACTTGAGACATTGTTTTATTTCTAGTATTTGCTATTTCCTGCAAACATCCTAAAAGCGGTTTCATTCCTGGTAATAATTGTCTACACAACAAACCGCGAATACCTTTAGGAAAAGTACCTTTTTCGGAAAACTTACCTGTTAATAAACCCAATGCTAAGGGACTATAAGCGATTAATTTAATTCCCAAATCATCACAAACTTCTTTTAACCCTAATTCAGTCACTGGATAAGTAGATAAAAGGGAATATTGCACCTGCAAAGTTTTAATTGGTATTCCTCGTTCCTGAAATCTTTTATGTACCCATTGCAGTCGTTTTGTACCGTAATTAGATAATCCTACACCTTTCACCAAACCTTGCTCATACAAATCTGCTAAACCATCTAATAAACCAACTTCTTGCCAAGGTGCATAATTAGCTGTAGACCAATGCATTTGCACTAAATCGACATTTTTACCCAACCGTTTTGCAGAAGCATTACAAGCTGATATAATTGATTTTCTTGTCCATCTCCAAGGATAAGCAGCAAGCTTAGTGGCAATGCAAATATTGTCTTTATTTATCCCGTCGTATTCGCTTGCAAAACGCCCTAAAAGTAACTCACTACGTCCGTTTAATCTTCCCGTTCCGTAAGAATCACCAGTATCAAACATGGTGACACCATTACTCACACACAGGTTAAATACCTGTTGCAATTGGTCATCCATGCTTTCATTGTATCCCCAGAGGAGTTGGTTTCCCCATGCCCAAGTCCCACAACCCATAGCAGGAAGGGAGAGTTTTTCATTAGTTTGCATAGTTACTGGCTATAAAAACTGCATATATTAGCAGTTTAGTATAGTTGGGGTGAGCGATGCCTGCGGCGGGCGTAGCCATCGCACTAATAGTTAGGATTCAGTTAAATCTAAGTTACATGATGATGCAGATTTTATCTTGTATCTTGATTTAATTTAGTAAGCCTCAAATCTTCTACTATCGTAGTAAAAAGTTAGAAAAGTATCATCATCAAACAACAGCCCTAAGATGATATCGAGGTTTTCGCGAAAATAGGGACTACCAGATTCTTCGTCATTACTAATGATAGGCTCATCCAGTATTTCTACAACAATAGCTGGCTGATTTATATAAGGATATTTTCTATTCTTGAGATTTGCTTTCCATTGCACTAATTGTCCTACTTGAAAAGAATCTTTTTTGAGGAAATTATTGCAAGCTGTCTGTAATTGAGTTATGTATTCTTCTCCATAACTTTCTTTTTCTGTGGCAATTTCTTCTTCGTCTTCTTCAAAGTTACCATTTTGGAGAGATTGTACCAATGCACCTATTAAGTCTTGGTTATTGTCTTTTTTTTCACTCATACGAATTATTATTTAACTTTCTATCTAGTAGTATAAGCTAATTGAGGATTTTTATACGGATATTGTATTTTAGCACTCTTTGTAAATGAACCACAATTGATTTTTTTAGGACTGGGAAAGATATAATCCTTGTGTTTATTTGATTCTAACTCTTGTAGAGCAGACCTGATTTCTTTGCTGATTTTTTCTAACAGCCGAGTTTGACGCAATCTAATTTCTTCTTTATTTTTTACTCCCTCTACTACATAAAATATTTCAGGAGGTGATAACTTATAACTAGCAGGTACAACATGGAACAACCACCAGTCAAACAACTCACGTCTACCATAAGAACCTGGAAAAATGGCATCACCTTCTAAGCAATCTTCTAAAATTTCTAAAATTGCTTCTACAGATTTATCATAGTTAAGAACCCGAATTGCATTATAAAAGACATCTAATGCTTCGCTAATTGCTTGAAAATTCGCTCCTCTTTTCTGAAAATAAGATTCATGAGACTTAAATATCTCATTAATAAATTTATCAAGCTTATTCTGATTTATCCTATTAATTGAACCTTTAATAGATTGATATAAAAAATTTTCCATTAATTGAATAACTATTTTCGGTAAATTATTATTTGGATCATAATATTCTAAAGTAGGTTGTACAGCTAAACTGATGATAAGCGTCATCCATATATATCTAATATGGTTGATTGACTGATTTTCATTACCAAAAATTTCTAAAACAGCTTGTAAATCATCTTCTAATGAATCTGTAGTATCATTATACCCTTCATATAATTCATCATAATGTTGTGACTTGATTTTATTAGATAACCACTGAAGTTCAACAGGAATTTTCGTGAATAGTTCCCGTTGACACTTTTGATTATGAATTATTGTTGATATCATATAAATCACCTCTTTATTAATTGGACATCTGAACTAAATAGTTGGCCTTAAAAATTGTCGTTATGATAAGGAAGGAGGCAGAAGGGAAGAGATTTTTGGGCAACCTTACTTTTTGTTACATACTTCCGTTTTTTTTGAGCCTTTCTACTTGTATAAATAAAACATTTTGACTATGGAGGATAAGGGTAGTCCCAAAATACTTCTACCTTCATATTTGGAAACTTTTCCTCAAACTGTCTTTTAATATCTTGACAACTTTGGCAAGGGTGTCGCTCTGTATAAAGATAGATATACCCTTCTATTTGCAGATTGTAGTTCATTTCGAGAATCTTCGCAATTTCTGAGAATAGTTTATATTCAGAACAAGTATCCATAATACGTCCACTGTAAGAGTCTGGCCCTGGTTGAAATTGTCCTCCTTCTGATTTTGCTGTAGGTTTAGGAATTGGACTTTTATAGTGAGATGTTGCTTCTTGATGAAAAATTACATCTTCTATATGTATTTCAGCCACTGCAACATTGTTTTTAATTCGGAGGAATGGTTGCGTAAGAATGGGCTTATTGGGGAGCAAAATCTCCCTAATTTTAGCAGCAGATTCTCGTAACCTTTTCTTGATTATATTTTCGTCTCCATCGTTAATATTATCTTGTGTATCTGTCATGTAATGATATTAACATCTGTGTAGTATGTTATTTCCCTGGTAACATGAATGGTAAAGCATCAATCCACCATCCACAATACCAGTATTACCTTCACAATAGAAATATACAAAATACAAACAGAACAGGTATTGAAAAATGATACGTTTAAAACTCTGGCAATGGATCATCCTCATCTCACCAATTGCGATAATTGTCTCCTTCCTACTCATCTCCGCAGGAATGCAAATTCACACCTGGGGATTAAGTTGGATTTGGGCATTATTCACCCTTATATTTGTCGGTTGGCGTTGGTTGCTGGTACACTGGACTAAACCGGCTGTAAATCAAATCGAAGCTGTCTTTGCAGAAGTGCAGGAAGAATTGGAATCTAGCAACGACAATAATATAAATGTGTCAACAGGAAGAGATACAGCTACTCAAGTAGAAGCAGAATTACAAAAAGTTATTATCGCAGCACAAAATGATTCCCCCATTTGGGAAGACTGGCAAACTTTTTGGACAAGATGTCAAGATTTAGTAGTAGCAATTTCCCATATCTATAATCCCGAAGTAAAATATCCCTTACTCAACATCTACATTCCCCAAGTTTACGGTTTAATTCGTGGAACTGTAGATGATATGGATCAATGGATGCAAAAATTATCACCAGTCCTCAATCAAGTTACAGTTGGACAGGCTTATCAAACATACCAAGTCTACCGTAAGTTAGAGCCATCTGCTCGTAAATTCTGGCAAGCTTGGAATTGGGCGCAATGGGTATTAAATCCTGTTGCAGCAGTAGCAAAAAAAGCCAGTGCAGGTGTTAGCAATCGTGCTTCTCAAGAACTACTGATAAATTTGAGCCAACTTTTACGAGAAGCAGCCTTGCGGAATTTGTGCAAACAAGCGATCGCACTCTACGCAGGTACTAAAATTGAATTACCTACCCCCACCCTACCCCAAGCTAAAACTCAAACCCTGCGTGACATTCTTACCCAAGCTGAACCTCCAGAAACAGTTGAGCAAAAACCCCTTAATATTCTCATTATCGGACGCACAGGTGCAGGTAAAAGTAGTTTAATTAATACTATTTTTCAAAATGAACTTGCAGCAGTTGATGTGTTACCGAGTACAGATAAAATTCAAAATTATCATTGGGAAAGCGAAAGCGGAGAAACTCTCAATCTTTGGGATACTCCCGGTTATGAACAAGTCAAACGTGATGATTTGCGGGATTTAGTCATTGATTATGCCAAAAATGCCGATTTGTTGTTATTAGTTACTCCCGCACTTGATCCCGCATTGCAGATGGATGTAGACTTTTTACAAGATATCAAATCAGAAATCGCAGATTTACCCATCATTACTATTGTTACTCAAGTAGATCGTTTGCGTCCTATTCGTGAATGGGAACCTCCTTATAATTGGGAAATGGGAAATAAACCCAAAGAAATTTCTATTCGAGAAGCGACAGAATATCGAAAACAACTTTTAGCAAATTTCTGTAATTTAGTTTTACCCATTGTCACCGGTGATATCAAAACTGGTCGTCATGCTTGGGGTGTAGAAGTGTTATCTTGGGGATTAGTAGAAGCCATATCTCCCGCAAAACAATTACGTCTTACCCGTTTTTTGCGTAATCTGGAAATCCGCACGGTTGCAGCAGCTAAAATTATCGATCATTATACCTTTCAAATGGCAACCACTCAAGGACTTACCGCACTTCTTAAAAGTCCAGTTTTGCAATTTATTTCTACTCTATCAACCGGTTCTCCTACTCTTGCTTATCTTCTCGCAGAAAAAATTCCCGTCGAACAATTACCTATAGTCATTGGTAAATTACAAATGGCTTATGAACTTTTTCCCCTGTTCAATCCTGATAATTCCCAATCACGCAATTTTGATTTACTATCTCTTTGGCCTTTGTTATTGGAAAATAATACCACACCAGACCGCAACGCCGAAGCATTTGGTCACGCTTTAATAGAATATTGGACTCAGAATTTGACAATTGAAGAACTGCGGGAACGATTTGATTATTATCTTCAATAACAACTGCACTTGATATAGCAATCCTATCTGATTTGTGAACAAGAGTCATATACCAAATTTCTCAGGAAAGTTGGGTATCTTCCTGATATATATAGCATTTCCTAATCACATGAGATAAATCATAGCCCCCTCCTCGCTTGCGGGGAGGGGGTTGGGGGTGGGGTTCCTCACTCAACCGAGAACCGATATATCTCCAAAATCCACAGCAAAAAACTACCCTCACCTGTATTCAGAGAGAGCAGTTTTTTATAAATATCCAAACGAATTATTTAGCAATCTTCATTTTCCAAGTTTGCTACTGTCACCGCATTAAGAGCAAAAGCTAAAACTAGCGGCATGGGACACTTGTAGATAAATGTATAAATAACAGCTACAATGGTGATAACTACAGCCGTGATTGACCAGAAAAGTTCCTGATTAGTTAATCCATTCTCTTCTTTAATCACTCTCAAAACATGAACTGGAATTGGTTCTGGCATTACTCCTCCTGGAGGAAATGCCCAGTAGTTACCACGTCGCTCGACAAATAAATCTGTCCAGCCGTTTTCCATGCACCATGCTTCAATCCATTGAATAGAGTAATGATTCATCATCGGGATACAATTCCAATTGTGCAATTTGTGTAGTTAGTGAATATAAATCGATAGAAGATTCATGACCAGCTAATTGATAGCTATAAGATTAACGCTAATTCCATATTTGTTAACTTTAGTTAAGCAGTTAAGACATAAGTTTAAAACATATAAATTATGCTCAAATGCTGCTTCCCTTAATTAAAAGACTAACAGGCTATAGCCGCTATTTCTAGCAAAAGATAATAAACTTTACTTGAAGTCAGCTATGTAAATGAATGTAAAGAAGCCTGTGAGTCATTGCTAAAATCTTAAGTAATTCTAAAATTATCCAATATCTAACTTAAACATCAACTTTTCAAGTTTAGAAATATAAAAATCTCAACAATTACTGATTGACTCATTTGAATTGATTTTGATTTAAATTCAACTAGGTTTATATCCAGAATGCTTATTTTAAAGGCTTTAGGCAGCATTGCTATTGCCTCAAATATTACTAAAATGGAATAGTAAACATGATCATAACATCAGTCTAAAGTAAGAATTTAGTAAATGTTTTTCAGATAAATCCAGGTATTGATGACAAAGTTTTAATCAAAAGCAACCAGCTACTTACAGCAGATTTCAGGTTGCAGGAGGTACAAAATTTAAGAATAAAGCTATATAAAAATAGAGTTTCAACCCTGTTCCCTGCTGTAACAGAATAGGGTATGCTGAAAATGCATGAAACACTAAATTGGCTATTAAATATGTATTGGCGACAAGGGTTAGCATTACTGTTGGGAGTTATTATCTGGTGTGTGACATCTCCAGCACTAGCAGACTGGAGTCACCCCCTATCATTTAGCAATGCAGAGTTGGGAAGACACGATTTTTCGGGACAAAGTTTGCAAGCTGCGGAGTTTTCTAACGCTAACTTAGAGATGACTAATTTTACAGGTGCTGACTTGCGGGGAGCCGTTTTGAGTGCTTCCGTCATGACACAAGCAAATTTACATGGAGCCGATTTAACTAATGCAATGGTTAATGAAGTAAAATTGAATGGCGCTGATCTCAGTGATGCTATTTTGTTAGAAGCTCTTTTACTCCGTTCCGTCTTTACTGATGTCAACATCACAGGTGCAGATTTTACGGATGCTATTTTAGATAGAGCGCAAATTAAAGAGCTATGTGAAAAAGCCAGTGGTATAAATTCCCAAACTGGTGTAGAAACTCGTGAGTCGTTAGGATGTCGATAAAACTTGGTATAATTGGTGGTGGACAACTCGCTTGGATGATGGGAGATGCAGCCCAGAAGCTAGGAGTAGAATTAATAGTACAAACTCCTAATCAAGATGATCCAGCTGTATCTATTGCTCAAAAAACGGTTTTTGCAGCAGTTGACGATGCAGCAGCTACGGAAATTTTAGCTTCACAATGTGATGTGATCACCTTTGAAAATGAGTTTGTCAATTTAGATGCTTTATCTTTGTTAGAGAAACAAGGTGTTTGTTTTCGTCCCAGATTAGCAGCTTTATCGCCGTTATTAGATAAATATCATCAACGTTGCTATTTACAGGATTTAGGATTACCAGTTCCTCAGTTTTTCGCTGTAGAAAAATCAGAAGATATTGAATCGAAAATAGAATATTTAGGTTTTCCCATCGTTGTCAAAGCCAGACGACATGGTTACGATGGACAAGGGACTTTTATTATTCATGATTTAGCTACTTTGTTAACAGTAGTCAATCAAAATAGTACACAGTTTTTAGTCGAAGCATTTGTTCCTTTTGAAAGAGAACTAGCGATAATTGCAGCACGTTCTGTGAATGGGGAAATTGTCACTTATCCAGTTGTGGAAACTCAACAAGAACAACAGGTATGTCGGAGAGTAATTGCCCCAGCAGATATTACACCCCAACAAGCAGCAGAAATTCAAGTGATCGCGCATACACTATTAAATAGCCTACAAGCTGTGGGAGTTTTTGGCATTGAGTTATTTATCACCGCCGATGGTAAAATTTTAGTCAATGAAATTGCACCTCGCACCCACAATTCTGGGCATTTTTCCTTAGATGCTTGTGAAACTTCTCAATTTGAGCAACACCTGAGAGCCGTTTGTGGTTTGCCTTTAGAAGATACCCAGTTAAACTGCACCAGTGCAATTATGGTAAACCTTTTGGGGTATGAAAGCTCACACAGCGACTACCAAAACCAGCGCCAACAACTAGCAGAGATTCCCCACTCTCACTTACACTGGTACGGAAAAACAGAATCTCGTCCAGGACGTAAACTTGGACATCTTACAGTCTTGCTAGAGCAGCAAAACCAACATACAGCGCTCGATATCACACACAAAATAGAATCTATCTGGTATCCTCCAGAAAAAATTTCCTAAAAATTTCCCTATTCAACACACAAACTATTTTTGAAGGCTATAATGAGTTAGTTACACTACGACGTTGGTGACTGCCCACAAGTTTTTTGATCTATGTCTTTAAGAAACTGGGAGCCAAATAGTTCTTGTGGCAGTATACCGGGCTTGTACCCGGAAACTTTAAACGAGCAACATCCGTTCCCACCTGGTATAACCAGGTCATAAACTTAGGCAAAACGGCGTCGCGGTGAACTCAAAATTTTTAGCTAACCAGCAGAAGCCTCTCACCTAACCGATAGGGAGGTGATGAGATGAATGCACAGCGTGCCTTAGGCTTGTGAGTGACGAATTGACCAACAATCTCTCATTGAGCGTGAGCGAAATCAGTAATTTTGGTAGGTGAAGAATGAACACTTTCTTGGTCAATTCTTCTGCCGAATATGTGATACAGTTTCAAGAGATGGGTGGAATTCAATTAAATGCTGAAAAGCAGCCTATCTATCGAAAAAGTTAACCCTTCGGCTCCGCTCAGGGTTAACGGTGAGCGCAGTCAAACCGTTAAAAATTATATCCAAACGTCCCTAGGGCATAGGGCTTTAAAGCTCAGTAAATGTCTTCAAAGAAGAGTCGCTGAGAAACCCACACTCACCTGTTCGCGTAGCGTGCCGCAAGGCATAAAGGAGTGTGTGGAGTATGTCACCTCCCAGGTTAACAGACTTGGGAGTTTTAAATTTTATCGGATTATCGATTATTCTCAAAAGCCAGTAATATTCTCATCGGCTTGGTGTTAAGAAAATTAAGTTGATATAATCTGTATAAATTAACTCTTCTTTAACTAACATCTGGAGTTATAATAGCATAATTGCGTTAAATTGTGGTTAAAACTACAAAAACTTGACAAAATACTTAGCTAAAACAGTGTTCCCAGCCTCGGTTTTTCACCTAGACAACGGTTTAACATTTATTCATCAGGAAATTTCCACTACCCCTGTAGTGGCAGCTGATGTTTGGGTTCGCGCTGGAGCTACTTTAGAACCAGATCCTTGGTTCGGAATGGCGCACTTTTTAGAACACATGATTTTTAAAGGTACAGCAAACCTACCCCCAGGGGAGTTTGATTATAACATTGAAAAGATGGGTGGCGTGAGTAATGCAGCTACGAGTCATGATTATACACATTACTCTCTCACCACAGCTGCCCCTTACCTAGCAGAGACCTTACCCAACTTAGGTGAACTTTTGCTCAATGCCGCAATTGCGGATGATGAATTTATCCGTGAACGAGATGTAGTGCTAGAGGAAATTCGCTCTAGTGCTGATGATCCTGATTCGATAGGATTTGAATCCCTACTCAAAAACGTCTATCAAAACCACGCTTATGGACGTTCTGTGTTGGGTACTGAGCAAGAACTGATGCAGCATTCACCAGAAGCAATGCGCTGTTTTCATCGCTCTCACTACCAACCCGAAAATATGACAGTGGTAATTGTGGGAGGAATTGCTAAAGAACAGGCTTGGGAAATTGTCAATCAATCATTTGCCAATTTTAGCGATCGCTCTAATTGCCCCCCGTCTGAGAAAATAGTAGCACCAGTAATTACAGGAATTCGCCGTCAAGAACTGATTTTACCAAGGCTAGAACAAGCTAGGTTAATGATGGCATGGATAGCACCAGGAGTAGAACAACTCCGGGACGCGCATGGTTTAGATTTCCTGACCGTCTTATTAGCAGAAGGAAGAACTTCGCGGTTAGTCCATGATTTACGGGAAGAAAAGCAACTGGTACAGGCAATTTGCAGTAGCTTTTCCTTACAACGTGAATCGAGTTTGTTAACAATTACCGCCTGGTTAGAACCAGAATATCTAGAACGAGTAGAATCTTTAATTTGCCATCATTTGCACAATTTACAAACTACAGCTATTAGTGAAACTGAGCTTAATCGTATCCGGAGAACACTCTGTAATGAGTATGCTTTTTCAACGGAAACACCAAATCAGCTTTCCAGTCTCTATGGCTACTACAATACCATCGCTCAAGCTGAATTAGCTGTTACCTATCCCCAGCAAATTCAATCCTTTAATGCTCAAGAACTGCAAAAATTAGCGCAGCAGTATATTTCTTGTCAGAACTACACAGCTACAATTCTTAAACCCTATTAGTCATTAGTCCAAAATTAGTACCAATGACCAATAAATAATTACCAATGACCTATAACTAAATAATGCAAACTATAGATAATTCTAATTCCCCTATCCATCGCACCATATTAGCCAATGGCATTGTTGTCTTAGTGGCAGAAAATCAAGCTGCGGATATTATTGCGGGACGGATTTTTGTGCGTGCTGGTAGTTGTTATGAAAACCGCGAGCAAGCTGGGTTAGCACATTTGCTATCAGCTGTGATGACAAAAGGTTGTGATGGTTTATCTAGCTTAGAAATTGCCGAAAAAGTCGAGTCTGTAGGAGCAAGTTTAAGCACAGACGCTGGAACTGATTATTTTCTGCTGTCTTTGAAAACAGTAACTGCCGACTTTGCAGAAATTTTAACATTATCGGGGCTGTTATTGCGATCGCCCACATTTCCCGAAACCCAAGTGGAACTAGAAAAGCGATTAGCAATACAAGATATTCGCTCCCAAAAAGAGCAACCCTTTAGTGTTGCTTTTGAGCAAATGCGACTAGCAATGTACCAAGAACATCCATACTCGATGTCCGTTTTAGGTACTGAAAAAACTGTTAGCAGCATTACTCGTGCAGACTTGGTACAGTTTCACCAAACTCATTTTCGTCCAGATAACGTGGTAATTAGTATTGCTGGACGCATTACACCCTCAGCAGCATTAGACTTAGTCGCAGAAGTTTTTGGTGACTGGGTTTCTCCAGCCGAACCACGTCATATACTGGATTTACCAGCAATTCCTGTCAAACCCCAATCATGTCTCAAACCCTTAAATACACAGCAATCAATCGTCATGCTGGGTTATATGGGACCATCGGTGAGCGCCCCAGGATATGCGGCACTCAAATTGCTGTCTACGTACCTGGGAAATGGTCTTTCTAGCCGCTTATTTGTGGAATTACGGGAAAAAAGAGGTTTGGCTTACGAAGTATCTGCCATTTACTCTACACGCCTCTTTCCCGCCTCATTTGTGGTTTATATGGGTACAGCCCCAGAAAATACTAGTATCGCTCTCCAAGGACTACGCCAAGAAGTAGAACGACTATGTACTACTGAACTATCGGCAGAGGAACTACAAACAGCGAAAAATAAAATACTGGGTCAGTATGCCTTGGGTAAACAAACTAACGGGCAAATTGCTCAAATCTATGGCTGGTACGAAATTTTAGGTTTAGGAATTGAATTTGACCAAGAATTCACCGAACTGATTAATAAAGTTACTGCTAAATTAGCTATGACAGCCGCTCATCGGTATTTACAGGAACCATATTTGTCTTTAGTTGGTCAAGAAGAAGCAATTCAATCAGTTAATATTTAACAGTTTGACTTCCACAAAGAAGCAATAGAGCGATCGCATCGCCCGCCTTCGGCATCCTGCCAAGGTAAGATAAGTATGAGAAAATTTCCACAAATCGGTATGTTGTATTACTTACTTTTATTCATTGCCACACCTGTGCTGATTGGCTCCTCAGCGATGGTATCAACGGCAGCACCAGCCAAAATCGCCCAAGTCAACGCAGTAGGCAACATCAACCGCCCTACCCTGAAAATTGGTAGCCAAGGTGAACGTGTCTCTGAACTTCAAGCAACCCTCAAATTGTTGGGCTTTTACACAGGTACAGTTGATGGCATTTATCAACAAGCTACAGCCACTGCTGTTTCTAAATTTAAACAAGCTGCTGGCTTAAATCCAGATGGTGTTGTAGATCCCATCACTTGGCAAAAACTTTTTCCTAATGTATCGCCCGTTGCTGCTACTATCTCTTCCTCTCCTCCACTGCCACCTATCTCAGCCAATAGTTTAACCGTTCCTACCCAAACCACTGGAAGCACCAGAATCAACAACACACCTGCACCAAAACCAACTTCCCGGAATCAGCCTAATGTAAATTTTCAGCCCACTCCGCGAAATCAGCAAAATCCTAGTATTCAATACACCCCAGAAGGGTGGGCAATTTTGCGTTTAGGTAACCGTGGTTCAGAAGTGATAAAGTTACAAAAACTACTACAAAATCTGGGCTTTTTGAAAGGTAGTATGGATGGAGACTTCGGTATCACCACTGAGGCAGCCGTAAAAGCTGCTCAAATCCGCTATGGGTTACAACCAGATGGGATAGTTGGTGGTGCTACTTGGCAGGCTTTCTTACGGCGATTACCCCAACAACGTTAGGCTGATACAAAAATATGGCTAATTGATATGAAACACTTTTTCTTAACTTGGCTTGGTACTGCGATCGCGTTATTAATTACGGCTAAAATTGTTCCTGGATTCATTATCAAAACTTTTGTAGCTGCCTTAGTTGCTGCTATTGTCATTGGTTTGGTAAATGCCATTATTCGCCCATTTTTGAGTTTGTTAACATTTCCCATTACCTTAATTACCTTTGGGTTATTTACATTTGTAATCAACGCTTTAACTCTTTGGCTGGCAAGCGCCTTAACTCCAGGTTCTGATTTTATAATTCAGGGTTTTGTCCCGGCTTTTTTTGGTTCAATTGTGCTGGCAATTGTTTCTAGCATTATTAACTATTTTCTGCGAGTCGTTGATTGAAGGAAGCAGTATGACTCAGAAGTCTGCCGGATTTTGCTTTGTTTGTATTATTAAGGAATGTGAATTAAATGATGTACAACTCTGGATTTATATAATCTAATGTTTGGTTACGCTGTCGCTTTACCCAACCTACAAAGAATTGTAAGTTAATAAATCCACGTTCCTAAGTTATATCAAGTCCGGCTAATTGCTTATCAAAAGAACTCTCCGCGTCTCTTCATCTCCGTGTCAGCCTAATTATAAGTTTTTAACCGGACACGATATTACAGCTTGGGCAACAGCTATTGTCACCGTTCCCACTTCCCCTGGTAAGCGAAAAATTTGTTTAGGAACTAATAACCTTACACCTACAGAAGTAATTTCACTAGCGGCCAGAATCGCAGATGCTTCTGCAACACTGGGCGTTCCCATTCTTTGTTCAACAATTTTAGCAGGGTGAGGAACACAGACATTGCCCAGATTCTCTGCTGTGAAGGTTTTTAGAGGCAAATTATATACCTGACAAAAGTCCTTTAAACCCATTTCAGTCGCTTTAGATTCAATTGTAGCAATACCGGAAATCTCACATCGGCTAAGTTGATTTTCTCGAAAAATTTTCTCAATTGCAGTGTTAATTAACAGTGATGAAATCCCTTTTTGACAACCAATACCCACCCATAAGACTCGTAGAAATAATAAATCTATTTGCATAATTTACTCATTCAATGGTATTCAATTAAATTTAATATTTTCTATATAATCTCGCAAAGAGCCTATAAATAGGCGTAAAATCACACCAAAGTCTGATTGATTTTTGATAAATGTGAATTTTGATACATCAAAAATGATAAGTTTAATACTTTCGCTAAAAATAAAAACCGATATATTTAGTACATCTAGCACAGTAGGAAACATCGAGGGAGAAACAAAGCAAAGGTAAAAGGTAAATTACGTCTTCATGTTTACTTTTTTTCTACCCTTGTAGCGTAAGCATTTCATCTTGATGTTTCACTTTCTTCTTTCTCCGCCGTCACAAACTCTCAACAGTTACGGCGGAGTTTTGCTGTCTGATTTTTACTCCTGCGCTCCAGCTAGTCTTAAAATCCGCACAATTCCCTGATAGTTATTAAATTCGGCAATCATTAAAGCTGTATAACCACCTTTATTTCTTAAATTCACGTCCGCCCCAGATGTAAGTAAAATCTGCACAGCTTGACTATAACCCTCTGCGGCTGCCCACATTAAAGCCGTTGCCCCAGATGAGTCTTGAAAATTCACATCTGCGCCTTTTGCTAATAGCAGTTTGAAAACTTCTGGATGGTTGCTGGCTATGGCTTTGACTAAAGCAGTTTTACCATCATCTGCCACGGCATTGATATTAGCACCATAGTCAATTAGTACTTTGACTGTTTGGGTGTGTCCTTGAGATACTGCCAATGTGAGGGCAACTTCACCAAAGTTTTTTTTATGCATATCTGCCCCAGAATGCAACAAAGCTGCAACTATTTCGCTGTGTCCCTGGAATGCGGCTACCAGTAGCGGTGTATCACCCAGATGATTTCTAATTTGGACATCTGCACCCCGTTGGAGTAATACTTGCACTACATCAAGGTAGCCTTCGACAACGGCAAAATGCAAGGCTGTTTCACCTTCTTTATCTTGGTGATTAATTTTTGCACCTCCATCTAACAAAGCCGTAACAATATTACTGTTTCCTATGGCAGCAGCAGCTAACAGTGCAGTACCACCATCAGAGTTTTTCAAATTAGCATCAGCCCCATTTGACAACAGTGTTTGCACGATTTCTAAATTTCCCAAGTCTACCGCTGTCATTAACGGTGTCTCACCTTCTGCATCGTGGATATTGACAACGGAGCTATTTTGTGATATTGCTTTGACAACTTCTGTCCAGCCATGCTTGATTGCTAGTTTTAAAGCAGTATCATCATCTTTATCGGTAATATTTGCTTTGGCACCCGCAGCTAATAAGCTTTGCACTGCATTGAGATGACCTTTCACTGCCGCTGCCATTAAGGCGGTGCTACCATCTTCATTAATAGCATTTACATCTGCACCTCTGGATATTAACAGCTTAACAATATCAAGTTGATTGCTACTAGCTGCCAACATTAACGCCGTCAACCCATAAGTTTTTCTGGGTAAGTTGAGATTAGCGCCAAAATCTAAGAGCGATCGCACTATTTCTGTATAACCTAAATTCGCAGCCAACATTAATGCAGTCGTGCCGCTGCGATCGCACACATCCACCTCAACACCACTAGCTAGTAGCTCACACAGACTTTTGATATCACCACTTTTGGCAGCTTTTAGTAGGAAGTTATCTTTGTTTTCAGTCATAAAGGAAATCCCGCTTAAACGTATATTCTTTAATTTATAGCCGTGGACAGGGTGGTTAGGACATCAATTGATCATAAAACTCCCAATACAAGAGGGTTTTACTTCTGACTCCTGACTCCTGACTCCTGACTCCTGACTCCTGACTCCTGACTCCTGACTCCTGACTCCTGACTCCTGACTCCTGACTCCTGACTCCTGACTC
>NZ_JACJTQ010000042.1 GCF_014698735.1 Anabaena catenula FACHB-362 | reverse complement strand
GGCATCTCTAACGCTTATTTTAGCGTACCAGCCAGCTACCTTTGCATTGGGGCATCTCACTTTTAAAAGCAGTGGCAGTAACACTTTAGCTATTTCCGGAGATGTCTATTGCATTTGCAATATTTCGGCATTTATTTGCAACAAGCTGATTTTTTCTCGAAACCCGTATAATTCGGCTGCTACTAGGAAACTACCATTTTGTAGCCATTCCAGCAGTTCTATCATATTTTCTTCAGTAGGTTCTATGCCACCAAAGCCAGATAGTAGATGTTTGAGAATTCTTTCTAAACTGGGTCCTCTACCACCAGCTTTAGGTTTACGCCAATGGTTATTAACTTTGACACCATAAGGAACAGTAGCACTATCAAGGTAAGCTACTGGTTGTCCCCCTGAAAAAGCATAACCTTGGGGTTGCTTAATCCGGCGTTCCCACTCAGCAGCTAAAGTATATTTGGGACAACTGGGATGGGCTGGGTGATAACGAAGTAACTCACGGTTAAGACAGCCACGAGTGCGAATTTCATCAAGCAAGCAACGGCAAATATATTCTAAATGCTCTTGCGAAACACCAAGATATCTAGCAATGTCTGCGCCTTGTGTCTGCACATATTCATCTAGGCGATGGTACTTAATTTGCACTAAACCCAAATTCATTAAAGTGGCACGATATCCAGCAGTGATAGCGATTTCATCTAATAGGGGGGCTTCTTCCCAAGCGCGAATTCTTTCTTTAGCTTCATCTGTCAACCAAGCCTGAGAATTGGCGGGTGCATATTTGTTGTCATGTTCGTCTATACCTATTTGCCCCAACAATTCCACAACGCGCTGCAAAGAAAGTGTCCCTTGAGATTTTAATAGTTGCACTACTCGTCGCCGCATTCTGTCATAACGACTAGCAAAAACAATAAATCTGGCTTGGTGAGCAGCATCTTGGCGACTGTCACTAAAAATTAGCAGCCTTTCTTTACCATCATATTCCGGTTGACCCCGGTTAGCAGTAGCTAAAGCTTCCACTAATCCCTCACTTAAAACTTTGACGGCAGCGGATGTTCCTAAAGCAACAGGGGTAATAACGTTGCGGCTACCTGCTGTACCGTTACAACATAAACAACGAGTCCGCGCTGGGGCAAGGGTAACGCGCCAGGAATATTCGTTGGCATCACTACTAAAGAACAGGGTACTTATATCAAAAGAACCGTACAAGATGGGTCGTTTTTTCATCTGTTTGGGTTGCTTTTGGCTACTTTTAGCAGTGGGAGAGGGTGGTGCTAGTTCTTCATCGTCTTCTTCATTATCTGTATAACTATTTAAACGATTGGTATCATAAAGCATCCATTCTGGCTCATCCCCTGGGCTGGCGCTAGGTTGCAGAGGTGCGGCTGTGGCTTCTCCGGCAAACCGCAGGTAATCTGCTCCACAATTACGGCATAGGTAGAGAGGAGCGGTTTGATAGCCACAATCACAACGTTCTTCACCCATTGGATAAAGTTTGCCGCAGGTGGGGTTAATGCAACGGTGGAATTGCCAGCCACCCCTAATCAGGCGATGAGCGCGGAGTTGCAAAGCGGCGGGAGTTCCTTCTGGTAAGGCGGCACCTACTAATAAAGCAGTTTTTATCTCAGTTTCTAGTTGTTGGTTGGTAAAGTGGGAATAAGTAGTTATTTCTTGTTTGACTTTTTCGACAATTTGTGATATGGATAAAGGGGAGCGAATCAGCCAGCGATTTAAATCCCACAGCAGCCGGGAATGATAGACGGCCTTGTTAATTGGTGTATTTGCAGGTTGTCCGCCTAAAGCACAAAGAGCAAGTCTAACAGCTTCTGCATTACTGACATCAACATCTGGGAGTGTAACTGGTTGGGAAGAATATACTGCTTCTAAAGGTATCTGAATTTCTGCCAATTCTTCACCAATTACCCGAATAGTAGAATTTATAGCACCAGATATTTTACTAAAAAATTCTTGAACGGCTTCATCCCTACGGCTAATTCTGTCAGCTTGAGATATTGGGTTTGCATCATGCAAGTTTCCTTTTTGAGACATTTCTGCATCTACACTTTTAATAGTGGCAGAAGTGCCAACGGGGATAAGTTGGGGATAGCGTTTTAATTGTATTTCTGGGGGAATGTTAAGACACCAATCTTGTTTAGCATTAGCTAGATGAGTTTTGAGTCGTCTTACCAGTAAAGCAATGTTACTACCCAGAGTACCCCGATAAGTATGGACTTCATCAAGTACCAAAAAACGACAACGATGGTTAGCAAAGATATTTTCTCGATCTGCTGGACGAACTAACAAATATTCCAGCATCATATAATTAGTTAATAAAATATGTGGTGGGTTTTGGCGTAAAGCGTTACGTTGTGATTGAGAAGTACCCCGGTCATATTTAGCAACAGTAATAGCACCATCCCAACCAGAAGATTTTAAATATGTTTCAATACGTAAGAGTTGGTCATTGGCGAGGGCATTCATCGGGTAAACTAAAATGGCGGTTAGTCCCGATTTTTTAAATTGAATAGCATCTTCAATAGCATTTTGAATAACTGGTAATAGGAAAGTTTCAGTTTTACCGCTACCTGTACCTGTAGTAACGACTAAGGGTGTAGCTGACTGACTCAGCAGGTGGGATATGGCTTGACTTTGGTGTAAGTAAGCAAACTGGCTTTTAGAACGTTGTTGCATTACTTGGGCTAGTTTGCCATCAATGGGTAATGAATGCCAAGGTGCGCCAGTTTTAAAAGGACGATGAGCTTGATAAAAGGGTTCTTGGGCTAAAAATAAAGGTTCGTCTAAGGCATTTTCTAAAGCTACTTTTAATTGGGAGTCTTTAGCACGAAACTCTGTTAATAAATAATCACGATATTCAGCAATTACTTTATCTAAAGCTTTGATAGGATGGAGGGGGGAAAGAGGCTGGGGAGAAAAGGCAGGGAGCAGGGAGCAAGGAGCAGGGGAGGGGGGAGAATTGTTGGATAAGTTTTCTAAATTATCTTGAGGTTTTATATCTGGTGCAAGGTCTGATTCAACTAATGTAATTCCCTGGCTATCATTAAATCTGTCATTAATAAATTGCTGAAATTGTGCTGTTAATGTAGGGGTGAGAGTTTGTTGTTCTAGAACTTGGCTAAATTGGCTAAAATCCCAAGTTGGGGGAATGGCAGAAAATAAGGACGTGAGTTGTTCTGGAGTCAGATTTTCTATGTTGGTGCAGTCGAGAAGAGCAATATTTTGTACTAAAACTGAACTGATGACAACTAGGGCGTTTTCTCCTTGTAAGATTAAATTTTGCAGTTGAAATGTAGGTTTATTCATAGATGTTAAGGTAGATTAATGACCCGACAGCAACACGACCAATTTGCGAAACAATATTTAGAAGAACTTCTGTCACCTTTGGGAAAAGTGGAAGTCAGTCGGGAAGTGACTGACGAAGTTCGTCAAGTGGATATTTTCTTTTCTCCTGTACCATCACCCACAGTAAATCCTCAGTCTTTAGGGTTACTGGGTAGAATAGCGGCAAGTACGGCTTTGTTAGAGCCTTTTCGCAACCAACCTAGTAAAACTGAGGTGCGTAATTGTATCATAAAGCTTTTTTCTGTCTATGGGGAGTTGCAACGCAAAGCTAAACGGGAAAATACTTCTTTACCAGAGGGTAATTTACCAAGTCTATGGGTTTTCGCTCCTTCTGCTTCTACTGGTTTACTGGAGAGTTTTGGAGCTAAACTAGATTTAGATAATTGGCTACCAGGGGTATTTTTTCTGCCTGATGCTTTCAAAACGGCGATAGTGGCAATTAACCAGTTACCTGTCACTGATGAAACGCTTTTATGTAGGTTATTAGGAAGAGGAAAGGTTCAACAGGAAGCGGTGAAAGAATTGGTTGCACTACCACCGGAAAACCCGTTGCGGCACAACATTCTAGAACTGGTTTTTAGTTGGCGTGTGAGTGTGCAAACTCAGGAAATATTAACAGAAGATGACCAGGAGTTAATTATGATGTTAACAGAGGCTTATCAAAAAGCAAGGGCTGAGGCTGTACAAGAAGGTGTACAGCAAGGACAGCGTTTAGTTTTGGAAAATTTGTTGAGGGCAAAATTTGGAAATTTGGATGATGAATTATCCAGAATTATGGATAATCTGCTAAATTTACCAACAGAGGAATATACTCGTTTGTGTTTACAATTATCCCGTGAGGAGTTGTTAGCAAGATTCAATAATTAACTATTTTTAGCAGGTTGGGTTCAAGATACAACCCAATCTAAATTATATAATATTTTTTGTCTGAATCAGGATATCCAGGATTAAAGGATTTACAGGATGAAAACTGATTATTTTAACTTTTTTCTCCCTGCTATTTTTTGCGTCGGGTTTTCTTGGGTGGTTCGCTGGTGAGTTGAAATGTTCCATCTTCTGTGGAAACTTGATTTTCCTTGGGAAGGGGTAATTCTATGACTGGTTGGGGTAGGTTTTCGTTGAGGGGAATATCCCAATAGGGATCATATTTTTGGGTAAATTCTTCTATTCCTATTGTTTGCAATGCGTCAAAATATGTAAGGCACAATTGCGGTGCTTTGGGGTAACTTTTGTGGCTGAATGTTGATAGAATATGGGCGTATTGTTGGCGGTTTAATCCATAAGCTTGGGCGACTACTGCATCAATGGCGGCGCGAATTTCCCAGCGTTCATCATCAGTTGATAAAACTGGGAAGGTGAAGGGGGGTTTGTTCGGTTCTCGCCATTCTTCGTTAAGTTGTTCACGCCATAGAGGTAAGTAACCGGTATGGTTACAGGTTAGGCGTAAAGCGGAATGAGAGAGGAAAGATTTAAAGAAGAAATTTTGTTTATCAATCAAAGAAAAAGGAATAGGAGTTGTGAACAGAAGATACTGGGTAACATTAGCTGCAACCATTTGTCTTAAGCACCAATCAAAAATAAAAGAATTAGCAATCGGTATCACAAATATAGGTGCAGAAGATATTCGCTGATTAGAATTTTGTTCAATTCCTACTGAATGACCACAAGTTATCCCAGCAGGTAATAAGCTAAATATAGCAGTTCTTTCATTTGTAGCACTAGCAATAGAACGATACGCAAGACGAATATATTTGCATCTTTCTGTATATATGTATTTATCATTTAGTTTAGTTAATGAAACTAGATAACGGGGTGAATCATCCCATCTATCATCGTAATGCCAAAAAGTTTTACCTTCATGTAAGATAATATAACCCATTTCTAAAAGTTGCTTTGCAACATCTGGATCTCGCGGATCTTTACCTTCTGGTAAAATTTCAGAAGTGGGCGTAAATCGCCAAGCATCATCGGTCATGTGTAATTCACGACCTAATTTAATATTTAATGAATCACAAACTTTACCGAAAGATTCGCTATTAGCAAAGCAAGTTTTAGCAACATCTAAATCTTTTTCTGAACGCAATTCTAAAAGACTTAAATATTTACCTCCAGTTTTTTGAACAAAATCAAGAGTATAATTAAGTGATTGATGTTTACTTGTTCTATCAAATAACCATTCATCATCATGAAGATAAAAAGCACAGGGGAACTCGGTTGTAATTTCTCCACGTTTAGCGATAATTGCGGCAAATTTAAAGCGAGAGTCAATTTCAAATAACTTGCGTCTATTTTCAAATGAATAACAACACTTTATCGCCATATTTTCAAAATAAAGCTGACGAATTCCTGTAGCACCTTCATTTGCATGAAAACCAGAAGGAATTACCACCCCTGTTAATGCAGAATGATGTAAAAGTTGTGTATTGCGTTCTATAAATAATTTTGCTGCGTCTGGATCTCCTCCAGTCTTATCACCATTTATCCGAACCACTTGAAATTTATAAATTACATCATGAATTCGATGTTGTTCTGTAAATTCTACTTCATATTTTTTATGTAAATCTGCAATTTTATTATCAGATTTTAATTTATTTTCTATTTCTGTACGTTCTCTTTTTGTTGGTGCAGCCAAAATATCAAAATCAAACGCTGCAAAAAATTCTTTAGCTTTTGGACGCACAGCATCCCAAGGTGGATTTCCTAAAACCGCATCAAAACCGCGACGATTATCTAAACTCCCAGTGGGATAAAATACCTCAGCAAAAGCCAAATCATAAGGAAAAGCCGACACACATTTACCAGATACTAAAACCGCTAATAAATCCTCACGTTGTGAGGGGACATTCTCCACATCCAAACCCCGTGCAATCATTTCTAATAACTTAGGTTTATCCGCTAAATCTTCCGGTAAGTCTCCCGTTGTCCCCACAATATTGACTAAATTAGAATAATCAACATCGCCACTTTTATCACCCAACATTACCCCGCCAGCCCAAGCCGCCGCAACGATTTTAAAGGGTGCTAAAGCAATATCTAATTTTTGCTTGGCTGCTTGTTTAAATATTAAATCAGAAATATCAATACCAATAGTGGCTTCTAAATCTCGAATGTGTTTTAATGCTTCATTAATTGCCTGTTTAAACTGCTGATTGACATTTTGCCAAAGCAGTTTTTGGACATCATGTTGTGTCCCCGGTTCTTTCAATAAATGCTCAAAAAATGGACCTGTGAGGGAATCTCCCACTACTAACCGATGATCTAAAAATGTTAAAGGTAAACCTTCTGCATGAGATTCTAACCAGAGAGATAATTTAGCCAATTCTACTGCTAATGGATTCTTATCTACACCATAAAGACAATGCACTGCTACCAACCGCCGACAGATGGCTTTTGCTTCATCTTGAGAATAACCAGATTCTTCCCCCTCCGGTGCAGATGAAGGCAGATATTTAACTAATTTATCATCCGTATCTGGTAAATCAATTACTCTTTGACGGTAATTTTTGGACAGGAGAGACATTTTTGTAAACGTCTCTAAATCATTGTTGAATTTTGCTTGTTCTGCTTGTTTTTCCGCCTCGTTTGCTAACTCATCACACAAACGACAAGCTTCATATAATTTATCACCTAAAAACCGACAAGCTTCTACTAAAAAGTGTCCGCTTCCCATTGAAGGATCTAATACTTTTAATTTAAGAATTTCTCCGGGTTGGGGATCTTGTTGGGGAGAACGTTCATTAATTTGCGGTTCTAGAGTTTCTTTAACTAAAAACCGCACAAAAGAATGAGGTGTATAATAAGAACCACTGGCTTTTCTACCTAAACCCACCCGCAAATAAAAACGGTTGGGGGGAATTTCTTCTATCCATTCAACTTTAGTTTTTTTACCGCGTTTTGGTGTTTCTTCTTCCTCTTCGCTTTCTATTTCTTCGTCGTCGTCTTCTATGTCTTGAGGAGTGAAGTCTTCACTACGAACTGGGCGATATTTTTCACCTTGAGAAATGGGTAATACTACTTCTAATTTTTGTCGCCGTAAACGACACATTGGTTCTGTAGTAATTCCTGGTTCTAATTCTAATAATGCTTCATAAACTCGCCCTAAATCTTCCACGTTTAAAGGTCCATAATGTACACGTTCCCGTGTTTTTGTACCGCGTTGGGCTGTTGTCCATAATAACTGGTCGAGTAAATGAGCGATCGCTCTCTCTCCCCAAGTTAAACTAGATAAAATGGGTGTACTATCAACGCCAAACAATGCGCCACCCAAGGGTTTTACAGATAATTCGCTGCAAGAAAGTCCTTCTGCAAACATTTTAAAAAGCGATCGCATTCCAGATTCTAGCAAACTTCCTGTTTCCCAACCATCATCTAGGACATTTCTGGCATAACTCGCTAAGGCTGTACTGGGAGAAAAACTATTCCGCCATAAACTTGTGGAAGCAAAACTAAACGCCTGTGCTGTATTGTCGCTAGTTTCCAGTTTCAAGATAAACAGCAGTCGGTAAATAATAATTAACCCCTCTTTCCATAGCTGCTTCGCTAACCCCTCCCAACTTTCAGTATCCTCCAAACATCCTTGGTTTGCTGGATGATCTAAAATCTCTTGTATAAAGCTTTCAACTGCACGCCGCGCCTGTACTCGCAGTTCCTTTGTTACCCGCGCTTGTTGTAACCGCGCTTTTTCCACCAAATCTGGTAACGCTTTTACCCCGCTAGGAGATGCTAAAGCTAACAACAGCAAAAAAGAATCAGGTAAATTGCGGTTACGCTTCCAATAGGGGTCAATAGCAATGGTAATCTGAGAATCTGGCCGTGCTGGATCAGAAATCAACAACCGTAATTCTACACCGTTTGTCAATAATCCCAACCGTTCGCCACAGGTGAGTAAAACCCGCTGGGCGCTGCGTAAATGGCTATAACGATAAGCACTACCCCTCCGTGCTGGGGCATCTAAATCAATTTCAAAGTCAGTACACCAAACCCGTAACTTGGTTTTTCCATCCGCTGTGACTAATACTTCACCTCCAGACTCTAATCCTTCACGGGTTGAAACTTCCCCTGCTGACTCAATGTGGTCATATTCCAACAACTTCAGCAAGGGTAAAATTACATGATTTCTCACCCGCACTGCACCACCTCTAGTCGCCAATTCCCGCAATTTACGGCAATATGTCTGCCAAGTTGTTTGCAGTGTTTCCGCTTACGCAAAGGGGCGGCACGATCTGGACGCAAATCACGAATTACTGGCTCTACAGATTCAAAAGGATAGAGAATATCAAATTCACTACCTCGTAATTCTCCCTCCAAGCACCGCAGACGGTAGAGAGTTTGTTGTCCTAATTGGGTAGTGCTAACCACTTCCCAGCGCATATTTCGCGCTTGGACTTCTGTTCCAGCCAGCAAGTTTGTCATGCTCGTTTTTTCATCCCTTCCATCCAGGAAATATAACAGAAAACCGTAGTAGCCAACTTAGCTTATCTTCGCATTTTTTGCGCGAGTAAAGCTGGAATGGAAAGCGCAGACAAAAGAACTACGTCAATCAACGAGATCAAGACAAGTTTTAACCAAATTTATCTGACTTCAAATTTAATGCAGCACTTCACAGAAGCACTGATTGGGGTAGAAATTGAATTTAGGAATAATCAATCAAAATGAAATACATCAAAAAGCCTACCACTTTACATCAAATGATGGTTTTTAAATAGCTAAATAAAGTGTAAAAATACAACTGACACATTTAATAAAAATCGAAAATAAAATTCAACCGTAGTTAATTATAACTTAACTCAGATAAAAGGCAGTTTGCAGTTTATCTCTTTGATTACCAGAATATCTTCAAAATTGAAGCAAATCATTGCTTAATTTATGACTAGAAAAAGGAAAAAAATCACCGTGAATGAAAATGAACAGAATCAATCAAATGAAGATACTACACAAAATCAACAGGTAACAACAGATACTGAAACAGTAGAAAATCAACAGTTAGAAACAACTGATCCAACAGGAAGAATAGTAATTATCACAGGGGATAAAGGAGGTGTAGGTAAATCCACATTTGCAAGGGGATTGCTACATTTATATATCAACAAACAGTTAAAATATTTGGCTTATGACTCAGATCATCGCAATGCCCAATTATATAGACACTACGACTCCGCACAACCTGGAGTCAAGCTACTTGATATTTTCACAAGAGGTGGTGCAGATGACTTACTAATAGACTTAGAAAAAGAACTTCCCCCACTGGTATTAGTAGATTTACCCGCCCAATCAGGTCTGTTTTTTGAGAATTTTGAGAAAGACTTGGGTGTATTTGATGCTGTCAAAGGCTTAGGATACAGAGTCACTATGGTGAGTGTACTATCTAGGGTAAAAGACTCAGTGAATATATTACGAATTCTTCACAAATATTGTGGCGATCGCGTTGATTATGTAGTTGTGAAAAATCTATTCCACGGTGAAGCTGATAAGTTTGAACGCTACGACAGTTCTGATACTCGCACTAAACTTTTAGATGCTGGTGCGGTAGAAATTAAAATGCCAGATTTGTTTTTCAAACCTTATGACTATATAGATGAAAAAAACTTGACTTTTAGTGAAGTTTTAGAAGATAAACAAGCCAACATTGTCATTAAATCTCGTGTATCAGCTTGGTTGAAAGAATTTGAGCAAAGCGTATTGAATGCTAATGAATTATTAGGGATAAAAGAAAATGCAGTCATCACAGATCAAGCCGCATAACCCCAACAATCCAGAGATTATCCCCAATCCTAAACGACTGGTAATGACTGTTGGCGATGCTAGGGTAGGTAAGTCAACAACAGCAAGGTTGTTACTAGAGTTTTATCTAGAATCACAACTAAATCTCAGAGTTTACTACAGTGGTAATCGCAATAAATTGTATGCTTATCAGCTGTTATTACCTATTGCTCAATTGCCCTTAACACAAGGTGGTGCAGACCAATTATTAATTGATTTAGAGAGTTTTTCTGATGTGCAAGTAGCTCTGAGTGACTTACCCGGACAAAGTTTTGAAGAATTCCGACAATTTGCCGAAGAAGTAATGCTGTGGGATGCAATTGCTCAATTAGGTTATCGTATCACCTTTGTACATCCAATTTCTTATCGGAGAGATTGCACAGATTATCTACAAGAGCTTTTTAATTGTTATGGAAATAAAGCAGACTACATCATTATCAAAAATCTGTATTTTGGTGATGAATTTCCTTACTATGATGGTTCGGATATTCAACAGCGTATCCAAGAAAGTAGAAACAATGAATTATATTTGGGTAAGTTATGGAGAGATACTTATGAATTATTAGAATCTCTGGATTCACCTTATCACTATGCCCTCCAAAACTCTGAAATAGATTTTATGAACCGTTCTCGTGTCTTTAACTGGATGGAAGAATTTGGTAAACAAATTAAGGATAATAAACATATTGGGGAATTATTGGGTTTATTAAACATTACATCAACAGTAGATTTACAAAATTACTTAAATAGCGATTTTTAAGCTTTTTTGTAAATATTCAAAATTAGGAATAAATAGGAATAAAATTATGCGTAGAAAAAAAATCATAATTTAGAAAGATTTTAGGATTTATACCCAATTAATATGAAGTTGCATATAAATAATCGGACAAAATTAATTACACAAACATCTGGGCTGAAATTGTTGATTAACACAGAATTGGTAAATAACCAATATGTAATTAATTCTGTCCATTTCAGCACAATAAAAAACTGACATATAGGAATCATATTTGATTCCTACGAGTAGGTGAACACAATAAAACCAATTTGTGTAAAGAAAAGTAAAATTACCCAAAACTTCTTCACTTTTTCCTCTTGCCCTGCCATAGGTTACTGAGCGGAGTCGAAGTAACGACAATTTTCAACGCCAACCTACTTATCATCTCTATCAAGAAACTTAAAAAAGGCACATAAACTTATGAACACCTCTGTAGAAGCTTCTTTAGATACAACATTAGCAGGACAATCAGATCATTTTAAACAGAAAGTTCTAGATGTGGTTAGACGTTCTGGTATCAATCCTAAAGATCCGTTGTTTTTGGTGTTAAGTTCCCTGGGTAAATTTGAGGTCTTGATGGAAGACATCCCAGGAAAACTTAACACTGTAGTAGAAGGTTGGACAACAGAAATAGATGACAAACTTGATAAAGCATCAAGTGTAGCCATTGTTCAACAAAAAAGCGCGATCGCCAAAGCAGTATCAACATTGTTAAGCAAAGCAGAACAGAAAAAATCTAGATCCGTCTTTAATCCTTTAATAGCCACTGGTCTGGTATTATCTGGTGTGTTTGGTGTTGTTATGTTGACTGGTAATATAATTTTTCTTTGGAGAGGTAGAAGTTTAACAGAACCAGTTCGCTTGACCTTAGAAGAACAAGAAATTCTGAATTGGGCTAAGTCAAAAGACGGAGAATTTGCTCGTCAAATTATGAAATGGAACGATTTTGATTTGAGTGTTTGTCGAGCCAAAAAAGCTCAATTAAAAGGCAGATGTATGATTTGGGTTGTGAATAATGACGAGCGACAACGTTATCTAGATCAATTAAATCAAAAATCAAAATCAAGCCGTTAAACTGATTTGATTTGTTTCTGGACTATCTATCAGTCCCTCTACAATTGCTTTTGTAGCAGCTTGAGCGCGGTTTTGACAATCGAGTTTAGTTAGAATGCGATGGACATGAGACCTCACAGTACCTACACTCAAAAAAAGTTTGTTGGCAATTTGATTATTTCTATCACCAATAGCAATCATTTGCAAAATCTCTAATTCCCTAGAACTAAGCGAATATTGCCGGCACACTCGTTTTATTTTCAGACTGGGAGTAACTACTAATTGTTGAAGTTGCAAATTTTGAATTAATATTTTAGCGATCGCAGAATCTAACCAATTTCCTCCTTTGTGTGTCACATAAATAGCTTCTGCTAACTTTTCTTTAGCTATCGTCCTTGTGCAATATGAATCTGTACCTGCTGCGAAAGCTTCTCTAACAGAGTCTTCCATAGCTTGAGCATTAAAAATCACTATTTTAGTGATTGATGATACTTGTTTAATTCGTTTTACGACTTCAATACCACTATCATCTTGAAGATGCAGATTAACAAGAGCTATGTGTGGAGTATAAGTTTTTATTAGTTTGAGTCCTTCTGATGCTGTTTCAGCTTCCCCACAAATCTCGATATCATGAGCAGCCGTAAGTAACACATTGATACCATATCTACTCAACTCATGGTCATCGATAATTACTGTTTTTATCATGTTGTTCACCTACTATGTTTGCGGTTTCTTCTGATTTGGCAGTATTAATGATGATATTTAGAAATGCTAACTTATCTATTAAGTTAGATAGATGACAAATATATTAATTTAATATTTTCTTAAGATTTACCCATAGAGTAAACTCTATGGTGTATTTAATAATTATCAGAAAGAAAAAATTTAAATAATTTCCATATCAAAATAAAGATAGAAAAACAACATCCAAAAGATTGAATTTTATTAAATTTCTCTAGGTAAGGCTAGATTAGCCCTCTATATCTTGGGTGCTATTTTTTTGAATGGCATTTATATAAAGATTAGAGAGAAATTACCTAATAAAAATCAATCTTTGTACCTTTACCTGGACAGAACAGGATAAAATACAGCCAAGTTATTTTGGGTATTTTACAATACTGGACATACCAATATAAAACCACAACTTAGCAAATGGAACTTGACATCAAATTCCGGGTTATAAAATTTTTATACCTTTTTTATATCTTTTGGTAGTGGTACAATTAACAGCACAAGCTATACTATTAATAATTAGCTTATGCTCTTATAGCTGGCTTGCTACTTTCTGCTAAAAATTTTACACTTGTGTTGATTATATCAGCAATATCTACTGGATCTAGGGTATAAATTCGTGCCATGACTTCCTTCTTAATTTGTTCAACAGGATATTTATTGCTGGTTGTAACAGTATTTAATGAGTTTTCGTCCAAATCAAAATTTTGAAGGTAAGTAGATAGAGATATATAACCTTCTAAGTATTGTTCCAGAGTTTCACTATCACCACCACTCAATTTTGCTAAACGCAAGAAATTTTTAGAGTCAGTTTCGGGAATAGCTTTACCTTTCAACCATCTATATACAGTTGAAAAATCAACACCAATTTCTACAGATAAAGTTGTTTGAGTCCAGCCTTCTTTTAATAAATGTTCAATTAACTCGACTAATCGTTTATGACGTTTTTGCATAGTAGAAAACCTGGTTCTACCAGTTATAAAATTTACTTTTGCTTTTTCAACAAGTACAACAGTTTATTTTTATCGCACGTTTTACTTAATTGATAGGATTGGTGAAGACAAATAATGTTCTAATCAAACAGGTAACAGGTAAATCATTATAAGAACACGATATGTTTCTTTCATCCCTAACAGGTGTTGTAAGTAAATAAGCGATAAAAAATATGACAAACCTAACCCTCCGACTCCTTGAAAAGGAAGTGAAAGCTCCTTATATCACAAGATAAAGGTTTGAAGAGAGGTTTTTTATTAAATTGTGCCTAACTACTCAATTCTAGTTGGGCTGTTCCTAAGAAATACATTTTATCACCCTTATTAGGTAAGAAGTTAAAATTTTGTATTAGCTCAATAATTAGGGAAAAACTACCGTATCGGTAACGATTTTGCGTCTTTTGAGGTTTTTCTTGAGCTATTTACCCATTAGCTATTCGCTCTCTTCACCTATCTTCAACAATAAATCAAGGGGTTCAACAATTTTAGAGGGGGGAGTGAACAATCATTTTTCCCTAAATTATTGAGCAATTACGAAATTTTCCATACTTTCTGTACTTATCCCTCTTCGGTCAAAGTAGGGTAAAACCTTAATTCTTCGTTGGCTAAAATAACGCAACTTCATTAATTTATCTAATGTTGATAAAAGAGGATTATGGCAGTGTGCGATTGAGTGAATAAAGACAAAGCCTTTCTCAGTAAATACTATAGTATATATAAGCATATTTTATCAAACTCCAGTCCGCTATATGAAAACTTGAACTGCATCCACTAGAAATGGTTATTGCATCTGTTTTAGTGGGAGACCTAGTGCCATATTAGTCAACATCAATTGTTAAGAAATTATAAATTTAGATGCAACTTATATTGCGCTGTGCAAGATTATTAATATTGCAGGGGGCAAGTAACAAAATCTACTTGAGAAAGCATCTGTCAATAAACAAGGTGTTATCACTCTCAAATCTAAAGTTATGACGTACACAATAGACTTAAATCGAGTCTCTATGAATGGAGGAGAGAACCAAGCAGGGTTATCTTCTAATTCTAACATCTTTTTGGATACACAAAATCTTACTGTTGCCGAAGATATTGATCCAATGGAGACGAACTCTGAACAAAATCAGGCAGCTAATCAATACCTATCAAACAGCGCGGATCATCTGAATGAAGGTGATAGCCTGCGTGGCGAAGCCATAACAGTCGAACTAGGTAGATTAGAGGACAGAATTGAAAAGGGTTTAAGAGCTTTTTGGGACATCGGACAATCTTTGGGTCAAATTCGAGATAAACAGCTTTATCGGCAAAGTTACAAAACCTTTGATGAATATTGCCTGAACCGTTGGGAAATGTCCCGACGGTCTGCTTATCGCTTGATACAAGCTGCATTGGTTTATGAAAATGTGACCCGTGGATCACAAAGTTTTGTAAATGTGACCCATGGATCACAAAATCCTGAAACTCTAACTTGTGGATCACGAAGTTTTGTAAATGTGACCCATGGATCACAAAATCAAATTCTGCCTACGAACGAACGTCAAATCAGACCCTTAGTAACACTACCCCCAGAAAAACAACGCGAAGCTTGGGCTAAAGCAGTTTCTACAGCCCCCAATAGTAAAGTCACAGCTGCTCACGTTGCGCAAGTAGCAAGAGAGTACCACCGAGAGAACTCAGCAAATAAATCTAGGCAAAAGCATTCTTTTGAACAACAACACCAATCAACTGATAATTCTGAGCAATCATTAAACCGTAGTTGCTGGAATTGCCGTCATTCTAGTCAAGAGTTGATAAAAGATGATCACCAAAGTTTTTATTGCGATCGCCTGGGTAAATTAAGCTTTGTTGAGAAAGACGGCAACCAACGTGGTGCAGAATGCGAATACTGGACTTACCGCTTTGGAGAATCTTCTCAAGTCAGAAAAAATGTAATTCCATTACGAGAAACCTTTAACCTGACTTTACAACTTCCAGCACAGTTACAACCTCTCCTCCAAGATGCTGCTAAAGATTCAGGTTTAACTGTTATGGACTGGTTGACAAAACTGGTAGAAGAAAAGCTTTCACACGAAAATAAAAAGCAAAATACAGATATTGATGAAAATTTCGTAGGTACTGTAGTTTCAGAAGTTGCTTAATATTCAGGATTTTAAGCCAAGAGACAATATCTGAGGCAAATAGAAGTGAAAATCAAAATAAAAACTTTTAATAGCTTGAATGGCGTAGCCATAGCTTAACCAACATCAATCAACATTAGTTGTTGCAAGAGGCTTATAAGTAGCAGGTTTTAAAAAAGTAGCAATTCATTAATAAATAACAAATTTAAAGGTATATGGGTTTTCCTTGTATGCCTATAAATCTTGTGCTTAGGAAAATAAGTTTAAACAGTATTTTCAGTATTAACAGCGAAAAGCAACTTCTAATCATGTCAACATTTGGTAATTTGGGGGAGGACAGTTTTGGTGTCAGTAAGAGAGAATAATAGAAGATATCCAAAACCTGAATTATCAGGCTATCAATTAGCAATACCTTACCCAGCAGATGCTACACGCAAAACTGGAACTGGCGCTATTGCTAATCCACAAATACCAACAACTACTAAGCAGCTCAGAAAAGCTAAAAACCTTCCTTTCACAGAACAACCGCTATTTATAAACAACAACTACGAGATGACAGCAACAAGTGCGCCAATTATTAGTGCTACCCAAGCATACCTTAAACAACCTGATTGGAATAAGTATACTGATGGCAAGCTTTACTTCTCAAAAGAATTTGGTAAAGGTCGTTATATCGAGTTCTACATACTTCACCAACAAGCACATCAACCACAATATATCTTGGATGGTGCGGAACATCAAATTCTGGAAAAGTACGGTGTAATGGCTGCTAGATTACACGCAGTATTTGCTACTTATGCTACACAACAAAAAGAACCTTGGAAACAGCCTTTTATCCTGCGTGGTTCAGAACTAATTAAGACACTGCAAATATATAAAAGTAAAAAACTCAGTAAATCACAAAAACTCAAAGCTATAGCAGATTTGGCTATGGTAGTTGGTACTTTAGGAGCGGTAATTCAATGGTACGAAGGCGATTTAAATCTTAGTATTAAAGAACGTTGTTTACTGTGGATGGTCAGTGTACAGGAATATAGTCAACCGAATTTATTTCAAGAACCAGAAGATTTATTAGAAGTTATCATTCGTGTACAGCCTGGACTTTGGACTTATAATTTTCTCAATGCTGAAGGAGAAAAATCAAAAACTGCACTCTATCAATGTGGGTTTATGCCTAAGCAAGTCTTTGATTTAGATGCACATAAACATAAACTAGCTTTTGAACTTGCTTTATATATTATTCAAAATAATCGCGCTCATAAAAATGGTACTTACACAATTCATAATTTATTGAGTAATATCTTACCAGGTTCTCAAATTGAAAAAGCAGTCAGTGATTATCGGTATGGTTGGCGATTGAGAGAAGATTTAGAAGAAGCTTTTCTGCTATTAAAAGATAAAGTTAATATGACGATTGAGTTTGATGATATAACCTACCCAATGTGGTTAAGACCTTTGTGGGCAATACCAGAAGAAGTAGCTCATTTATCACCTCAAGAAAGAAATCAAAAGTTACTGGGGAAGAAGAAGTTACCAGATAATTATATTCAAAATATTTTATTACCTGCTAAGTTAAGTTTTAAGTTACCTTCTTCACAGATAAATAATAATAAATCAGTAAAAAATCAAAAAAATACAAAATTTTACATAAAATCTCATCAAGCTGGTGTAAAAACACAAAGTCAGGTTGATGTTGTCATAAATAATTCTGGCGTAGCTGAAACTTCGGGAGTACGTAATGGTAAAGTAACAGTTAGGAATATACCTGTTATCAATAAAATAACTGGCAGCTTGGTTAAACAAATGAGAACAGCTAAAAAAATGAGTCAAAGAGATTTTGCTCATGCTGTAGGTATGAGTCAAAGCTGGGTCAGGGATATTGAGACTAAGGGTAAAAATGCACCTATTCCTGAAAAGTATACTGCTATAATTAAAGAGATTTTAAATTTTAGATAAACTGTTGAAAATAATTAGGTAAGAGCAATGGCTTATAGTGATTTTAGCTTAACTAAGTTTAGGAAAAATTTTAACATTACAATTGATGAAGAAGCTGATTTATTTTCTGAATAATTACTATATTAAGGAGTTGAATAAAATTTTAAGTATTTTGTGTCAAGGTGTTGAGTGGTCAAAATTAAGAGAGTTTGGATTGATATATACTAAAGTCATAAATAGATAGAACCAAAACCTATGACTTCACCATTTCCAGGGATGAATCCCTATTTAGAAAATCCTGATTTATGGTCAGAAGTACACCATAGATTAATTACAGCAATTGCTGATGATATATCATCTCATCTGAATAAAAAATATTATTCCCAACTTCTATAAACCTCATTCTTTCGTTGAACTATAAAACCTGCTTATGGTTGCAATGAGATGACTAATTACAGGTATAATCCACAGCAATTATTTTATCTAGTAGCATCTATGAGAAAATTATTGATGCCTTGGCAATAAAATATGTGTAGGCATCAAAAGCTAAAGTTCAGATTGTCAAATGTATAAACCGTTTTATGAATTTATTCGGCAGATTTTGCCTGAATTTAAAATTGATGTGGCCGTTGTTGAGCCACTGCTAGAGTCAAGAAAGGTTTACAAGGGAGAATTCTTGTTTCGGGAAGGCGATGTCTGTGATTTTGTCGGCTTGACACTCTCTGGTTGTCTGAGAACATTTTTCCTCAAAGACGCAAAAGAGCTTACTCTGTTCTTCCACGCTGAACATCAACCGCTAGGTGACTATGAAAGTTTCCGCAAGCAGCGACCCGCGTGTTTTTCCTGTCAGGCAATTGAGGACTCTGAGGTACTACTTGTTAATCATCAGGTAATTCACGCTTTTGAAGTAGCACCAGATGGTCAAAAATTTCTTCGACTCCATGCTGAAAGCCTTGCGTTTATGCTGCGCTCTAAATTGCTTTCTCTTTTCAGAGATACGCCTGAACAGCGTTATCTCAACCTGATTCAAACTGAACCTTCACTCTTGCAGCGCATTCCTCAATACTATCTAGCATCGTATCTTGGTATCGAGCCAGAATCCCTGAGTCGATTGAAACGCAGAGTCCATCGTGAAGAAGCTTTCTTAACTTAAGTCAATGCAGGCTAGGGGCTTATGAGGTAGATTCGCAACGAAACACTTCCAATACAAAAATCTGCAATGTCATTAGAACAAAATAAATCCATTGTCCTGCAAGCATACGAATCCTTTGATTTAGGAGACATCAAAAAAGGTAGAGCGTTTGTTGCCCCAGATATTACTGGCTGTGTGATGGGGAACAATAAACTCCTTGGGGCTGATGCCTTCTTTAAGTATGCACTGATGATGCGTGCTGCTTTTCCAGATGGTCGCCACACGTTTTCCGATGTGATTGCTGAAAACGATCTAGTCGTCACCCGTGGGACGTTTAGTGGCACTTATTCTGGAGAAATTATGGGCATTCCCCCGACAGGAAAGCAAGTTACGTTTTCAGTTATTCATATTGATCGTGTAATGAATGGCAAAATTGTAGAGCATTGGGGACAAGGTGACACAATGGCATTAATGCAACAGTTGGACGTAGTACCTAAATATTAATTGCTGGAATGTAGACCAAGTAATCCACAGGCGAATGATAAATTGCAAGTATGGTTTGCACCAAGATGCAATCGCTATAAGTCTGTTTGTGTCTCACCCGCAAGGGGCTTTTTTTCGGAATTGGTTTTGGTGGAGGATTGCCGCTTAATTTATCTTTTTTAGATGGTCGCAGCCCAAGGTGTTTATTCTTTTTGGGCTGTTGCTGAACTGTGGCTTTATCTTGTTTAGAGGCTTTGAGAAATTTAGGTGCAGTCTCAAGGGGTGGTGCGGTGAGTGCCGATGGCGGGCGATAAACATCTAGCTTATTGACAATAATAAAGCTCAAAACCATTGATATTACGTTTAAAAATAATAACTACTCACCCTTATTGAGAATAAAAAAAGGGCAATTTTCGACTACTCACTAACTCCCCCTCAAGGAACTATCACCAACACCAAATTGAAAGGCATCGCTAAATCCCCCACTCGTGATAAACATCCAGCTTATTGAAAATAATAAAGCTCAAAACCATTGATATTACGTTCAAAAATAATAACTACTCACCCTTATTGAGAATAAAAAGGGGCAATTTTCGACTACTCATTATCTCCCCCACTTGTGATAATTAACTCCCCCCCTTGTGATAATTGATTTTCATAAAACCCTTACCCAATAAAGCTTTAACCCCTTAACCACCAAAATCACCTAAAAATTGCACATTATATAGATATGGCCGAAAAAAAACTACTCAAAACGGGGTTGTATGCTAGTCAGAACATCCATTCCAGCCCTGCGGGGACTACTCACCTAGTTTTGAGTGCGCTGCCATGAAACGTCAATACACCACCAAACGCAATCCTTGTCCTGTCTGTGGCAACCATCACGGTTGCGCTATTCGCCCAGATAATCTAATTGAGTGCCTACGGAGTTTCAGCCAACATGATGCCCCGGCTGGTTATCGCTTTATCAAGCCCCTGCGTAACGATATGGGCGGTTTATTTGTTCTAGATGACCAAAATGACCAAAACCATGATAAGCCTCTATATTCGCCTCAAAAACGGGCTGACAGTAGACAAACAAACAAGGGGTTGAGTATTGAGGAACGCGATCGCATTCTGCACTGCGCGGAGCGCAATCGCCAAAACCGATTACTTTTAAACTCCACAGTGAGTAGTTTGGGTACTCAACATATCTCCCATCTCCAAGAACAACGACAGTTGACTACTCAAGAAATTAACTGGCTCAAAGACTTAGGCTGGGTGAGAAGCTGGGAACCTGGAGCTTATTCCCCTGCGGGTGTAACGTCGGCTCTTACAGGTATTTCACCTGAAGGTAAACTATTGGGGAGAGAAGGAATTGCGATCGCAGCCCTTGACCCCAATTTTCAAATCACCGGCTTTCAAATTGCCACCTTGCGAACTCAACCCAAATACATCTGGTTGAGTAGTGCCTACCAGGGAGGAAGCGGACCCCAATTACCAAATGGCGAACTACCTCTGTTTTGCTGGAAACATCCAAACGCCAAAAAGGTGAAAGTAGTAATTCTCTGCGAAGGTGCAGAAAATCCTATTTGCGCTACTTGTCACTTACTAGAAGCTTGTCGTGGTGTTGCTGGAGCAGGTTTTGGACATCGGTATTTGAGAAAAGAAACTTTCAAGAGCGATCGCATTCGTTGTCATCCTGATAGCGCACCCCAACCAGAAGATTTCGACTGGTCAACTAGCGGTATTTTCTGGGATGAAGTTATGCAAACAGTACAACCAATTAATACTATAACTGCCAATTTACGGGACATTGACCGAGTAATGGCAGAGTTAATGACTAATTCTCCAGAAATCAGTCTGCAATTACAACCAATGTGGGCAGTTTTAAGAGAATGTATCACAGGAGATATTCAACAACCTTACTACGGTTGGAATGATGCTGATGTCCGAAGAATGTTGGGTAAACCACCTGAAAATTTAGATGCAATTATCACAAAAGCGATAGAAGTTTTACAACCAGATTTATTACCAATCTTTAACTCCACCAGCAAGTATGGAATAGATTTAAGTGATTTACCAAAGAAGATGCGAAAACAATTTGGTAATCCCATCTCTGAATTAGTGGAGAAAATTCAAGTAGAGATAATAGTTAACTGGTTTATACCGTTTTTACAAGTTTGGGGTAAACAAATTCCTGGTACAATTCGCATTGAATATGGAAAGCTAAGTATTACAACTCGTAACTCACGTCATAGTGCGATTAGTCAATCAACAAAATGGAATGTTTACTTAGATGCTACTACCAAACCTGAGTACATAGCTTGGTGGTTTGATATTAACCCACAAGAAATTTTAACTGTAGAGCAAGAAATAAATAAAACTAACAATTTACAAATTATCCAAATCACCGGATTAGGACAAGTTTCTAAAAATCGTTCTTCCTACTGTCAAGAAAGAGTCAGCGTGCTGCGACAAGAATTATTATCTCATCACAGTAACATTAAATTTATTGACTTTGTAAAATGCTGTGAAAATGAAGATGGTGGTTGGTTTAGAGACAGTCGCGGTTCTAATGATTTCCAAGAAATTACAGCTTTAGCTACTTTTGGGATTCCGTATCAGAATATAGGTTATTTAGAAACCTTATATCTGACTTTAAAACCTAGAAAAGATAATAAGTTAGTTAGTTCAATAATAAATCAAGATTTACAAAAATTTATAGATTGGGTTACGCAATCTGAGATTATCCAAGCTATTGGCAGATTAAGAGTAAATAATCGTCGGGAATCAAATCTTTATTTTTATTTTTGTGCTGATTACGATTTGAGCTTTTTAAAACATGAAATCAGATATGTACAAGCAGCAGAGATGACAATTGAAGCTGGTTCTAAAGATGAGAAATCTTGGTGGAAAATTGAAACCGCAGTTAAGGAACTTTGGTTACAGGAACAAAAGATTACTCAACCAGTTGTAGCAGCAGTTTCTGGTATGAGTCAGGGTTATATTTCTAAGTTAGCAACTGAGTTTGGAGGAGGTTGGAAACAATGGTTAAAAATATTCCTTTCTCTATTAAATAGTAATAATAGCAAAAGGAATAATTTGGAAGATATAAGCGATGTTTTAAAAGAGGAATTGGAAATGATAAATATAGATTTTAGTCTGCAAGATTTAGAGATGAAATCTAATCAGGAAATAGTTAAAAAAGTGTTTGCGATAGAGAAACATTTAGATGATACAGATTGGCAGTATTTTTTAGATAAAATGCCAATAAAATCGCAGTCTAAAGTTATCGCTTCTTTACTTTCAATCTTGCCTAAGTGTTGGGTTCAGGAATTGATAGAAGTTGATTCTCTGTTTCCTGGGTAGCATCCGAAATGTGTAAGTTTATTTTTATCATAAGCATTCAACCGTCAGTAAATGGCGTAGCCGTTGACTGATTGCTGATAGCTGAATATTTGCATATAATTGAACCACAAATAATGACCGCGCGTATAGCTAAAGCGTTCACGTAGTCTGCCGTAGGCATAAGCTCTGCTTTTCTTGTATGCCGCAGGCTTTACACGCGACGTGATACAGGCTTTTGCCCGTTGTTGTAAGCCTGCTGTTAGGCATAGCGCTGTAGTAAACTAAGGCAAGAGAATTCCAGAGAGTTTTTGGTGTGGCTACGTTTATTTTTCTCAAAATTGTGATGCTCCCGTTCTCTGTTTCTTAACCGAACAGATATAATAAGTGTATCTCTAACGAGTAGTGAAACTCACAAATAGAAATGATATCATTCATTTTTTTAATGAACTGTCAACAGTTAAATATTTATAGGAATTCAGTTTGATTCCTGATAGCGTTCACGTTCTTAGAGTGTGGTGTAAGCCATAATTTTCGTGAAAACAGGAAATACGGAATAGGGAACAGGAAAGAAGGAATCAAGATGTACCTAGTTTCGCCAAAATTAAATAGGAGTCCTATATGTTAAATTACAATACATTACATTGTTTACCTTCTTCAGCAGAATTACCAGATTCAGACGATACCCCAGTGGATAACGAACTACAAATTTTAATTCCCAACTTATTATTAGCCATCCTAGTCAATATTTGGCAAAAGCGAGATGACTGGTTTTTTGGTATTAATATGGGAGTTTATTATGCAGGAAGTAAACCTGCCATAGTCCCAGATGCTTTTTTAAGTTTGGGAGTGGAACGCTTTGTTGGTGAAAATGGGCGTTCTAGTTATGTACTTTGGGAAGAAGATGGTATTCCCCCAATTTTAGCCTTAGAAATTGTTTCTCAAACTTACAATTACGAATATGAGCAAAAGAAATTAGACTATGCAGAATTAGGCATTTTATATTATGTCATTTATGCCCCTACACGCCTACGTCGGAAACGTCAACGTTTAGAAGTTTACCGCTTAGTCAATGGTGAATACATCCTTCAACCAGGGGATAAAATTTGGATGCCAGAGGTAGGTTTAGGTATTAGTAGGGAACAGGGAACTTATCAAGGTAGAACCAGGGAATGGTTATATTGGTATGACGAAAATGGTAATAGATATTCTACCCAAGAGGAAGAATTGCAAGCTCTTTTAGCTAGGTTACAAGCAAGGGGAATTGACCCAAATACACTGTAAATTTTTGAAACTCTTTATTAGTCAAGGTTTTGGATTTATTGATTAAGTCATAAATTATATTGATCTCCTAATTCTTGTTCTCTTTTATATGATTGATTACTCTGATTATACTCCATTAAGGCTATCAGTTTAAACTTTTCTATTTCCACCTCTGTTAATTGATTTGTGGTAACTTGAAACTGGGCATAATTTGTTTTTCTAACAGCATTTAAAGCAACCTCGGCTTCAGAATATAAATGTTGTTTTCTTTTCAAGATTAAAATTTGCTCCTCTGTCGCTGTAACTTGTAGAGAAGCAGTAAATTCATCTGATTGATAAACCCTAATCTCTCCATCTTCACTATCTTCTACTAAACTTCCTTCGCTCATTAACCTTGTCATTATGAGAGGAATAACATATAACATGATGTCTTCTTCATATATTTCTGCTTGGTTTTCTTCTTTTTCATCTTCCAAAACTATAATCGAATCATAATTGATTTGAGTGAAATTATCTTGTCCATATTCCGTTGTTTTATTTCCAGTTAAATCATCTACGAACATTACTGCTGATTCAGGAACAAACTCTGGATTTTCTAACTGGATATCGTCTGCTTCAAATTCTATTAAAATAGATTCTTCTACTGTTTTTCCAGAATTAAGACTAGCAATAATAGATGCCAGGGTTTTTATAGCATCATTTTGTTCTTCAATACTTACTATTTCTGTTGATGGAATAGATTCTAATTCATCGTAACCAACATATTCGAGAAGTTGGCTGAACATATAAGCAGTTTTAGCAGAGGAAATATCAGGGGATATTTTACTTGATTCTTCAGTGAGTATAGTTAAAGGATTAGTTGTCATAAATTTATGCCAATCAATTGAATAAAAACTAAATTGATTAAATATTAAACTTGAAGATATTGATTTTTGACTGATGCCAAAGATTGATTGATATTATTGTTGATTTCCTCAAATACATCAATAACTTCAGCCGATATTCGATTCTGATTAATTTGTCCTAATTTAATATCGAGTAAAACAGTTCCATCTTTTTTTATAATCGTTAAATCTTTGTGAGAGTTATTGATTGAAATCAAGTATTCTTTACCTTGTACTATCACGTCTCCATTATCTTGAGGAATGCCAAATACATCCCCCATTCGTTGAGCAATTTTGGTAAGACGATTGATAGAATGTAGTTCTTGAAAATCATTATTCATTGCTACGACTGCTTTTTCTGTTAATTCTACACCTGATTTAAGTTCACTACCAACCTCTGTAATTCGCTGAATATATTCTGCTGACTTACCCAATTTTTGTGCAGTCAAATACCAAGTTCTTAATTTTTCTAATGTTGTTTCTTGATCCTGAATAGTTTTATCAGTAACTACCTCTTTTTGAACAATGTTGGATGAGGAAATGGGTTTAGAATTAGGCGAATTTATTTTGTCAAATAACTCTACAGATAATGGTTGTGTAGGTACTGAAGAAGATACTGTTGAAGTAGTTTGTGAAAAAGATTTTGGTTGTTGGTTAGTAAGTGTAGTATTTTGTTCTAGCTTGACTGCGCGTGTGTACCCATCCTTGACAGCTTCCAGCTTATATCCCTGTACTTCTAAATATTGTTTTACCAGTTGGTCAGTACCAGCAGCATTACCCACTATAAAAGAACTACCAACAGCGATCGCTCTATCAATTAACGGTACATAATGATTATTGAAGGTGTCCAAAATTTGTTGTTGAGTAACACCCCTCCAAGGACCAGAACCTGAAACCATAATTGTGTCATTAGCTGAGTACACCCCCGTATTTGCCCTTTCCCCCCAAGCTTGTTGATAATTACGGGTGCTAGAGAGTGTTTCAGGTGGTGCAGATGATATACCAATGAATTGAGTAGCTACTTCAGCCATTGCCACATCCTTTTGCATATGTGTTGCTACAGCAGCATTTAGGGGTTGAAGATTAGTAAGTGGGTTGGAAGTTTTGGGATAAGTAATAATTTTTTGGACAGAATCTTTGGCTTGAGGTGTGGATAAAGTCGTAGTCGTTAGTACAGGTTCTTTTGGTGGTACTTCTGAGGATGCTTGGGTAATAGTCTGAGAATTTTCCAACACTTTAGAATATCCCTCAATCAAAGCGCGAATAAACGGAGATTCTTTACCCTTCCCTTCCCAGTAGTTATCTCTGCTGGAGGTGACATAGTGAGTACAGTTTTCCAGCCATTCCACTCCTCCCCTTTGCGTGATAGCTGCAAACAACTTGGGGTGCTGTTCTAACTTAGCTTGGATGATTTCTGCCATTAGCTGTATTCGTGGTTCTCCCAAAGGTACTGTAGTTTTGTAGTGTTGGTAAGCTTGTTCAGCAGAGACAAAAGGCACTCCAGCAGGTTTATCTTGGGCATAAGTTTCTGGTTCATATTTGCCGGCAGTTACTGCGGCGTTATCACGGAAAGATACAGGGTACTCTCCTTGAATTTTGCCTAACTCCTTGGCTTTAACAGTAGGATTAGTCACAGCCGCACCTAGAGGGTCAGAACTTCTCGAACCGATATTCACCGGAGAAGTAATAACAGTAGCTGGGGGTGTAGCTGTAGATAAAGGTGGTGGTATAGCAGGTGTAACTAATGACTGTTCAAGGTTTGCACTGGGGAAAGGTACGATTTTACCGTTGACATAATCTCCCAGTGGTTCCATGTTCAGTCCCCACACTTCGGGTTTATCCCTAAAAGTGGCCAGTTCTCGACTGCTGTGTTTTTCCATTGCTGCCCATTGTTGCTGGTATGCTGGATCTGCAATCATTTCTGCGGTGATGCGATACTGTTTACCTACTCGAAAGGCAACTTTTTGAGAATCGGAAACAGGAATATTGGAATGCCCACCGGAGGCGATGGTATAACTTCCACTTTCGGCGATTGCGCGGAGCGCAGTGCCGGAGGCAATCGCATTATTAGACATACCGGAAGCGATAGCGAAGCGCTCCGTAGGAATCCCAGAATAGCCACCTACAGCGTTCGTCAAAGACTTGCCAGAGGCGATTGCGCTTCGCGCACTGCCGCAGGCGATCGCAATATCTCCCTCTTTAAAACCATAAGCTTTGTATGGTTCATAAGTCCTGGTTGTATGACATCTACCATATCCGCGCATAGCTTCAATAGTAGTGCTGACAGGTAAAGGATTGGGTTCACCGTGCATTTTCAACAGAAACACCATTTGCACAGGTTTACCCGAAATCACAATATCCTTCTCTTCCGGTTTGGAGACAATAGTGCTATTAGCAGGTAATACCTCAGCTACTGCGAATATAGTTTGTAGATTTTCAGGAACTACAATTGTTTGCTGCGGTGGATTGTTATTTGATAAATTGGGTGTAATCTTAACAGGTATTGTAGTTGTAACTAATTCCTGAACTTTATCGAGTCTTTCCCCTATTATATGTGGTCTATTGGGAAGGGAATTAAGATATTGATTGTAAGCACTATTTTTTCCGTCAGCACTTAATGGTTCTCCAAACTTTGCCTTCAAAGCATCAAAGTCATCAGATGGAATTGTACTACTAACCAAGTAAATTACAGAAAGACCTTTTTTCGTTTCTAGTGGTATATCTTGTGGAGGTAAAAGATTAAATTCAATATTTTTAGATTTAAACCAATTCTGAACTAATTCTGTTTTATTGTTGTCCACTGTTATTCCTATTAATCCCAGTACCTTATCTTCCTGACTAGTGAATAATATTGTCGGACGTTCTTTGATCTTCTCCAGCAATAGTCCACTTTTTTCAACCATTACCTCTTGCTTTGTTACCATATTTGATTGGGAATTGTCTTGAAAAGCTTGAGATTCCTTTGTCCAAATTTGGGGATATTGTAATGTGCTGGGTTCAATATTAATAAAAGTGTGAGAAAAATTGCTTTGTAAAGTACAATTTACAGAACCTTGTTGACCATGTTTAAGCACTCCCAAATTTTGTAGCGCTTCCTTATCTTTTTTATAGTGAAGAACTCCTAATAATTCTCCATTTAGAAAAACAGCATCCCTATTTTTACTGGTTGGTACTTCTAAACTAACGCTTTTATATTCTTCTCCAGTAAAAACTTGTCCTTTAAAATCATAAACATTAATCTTATTAATTTTCAACAAATTCCCATGAGGTGATTCAGCAATAATAAAACCACCTTCATGTTGACTATCACCAATAGACTTTAATTTAAGTTGTAGCGGATTACCATTAGCTAAATAATTTATTTTTCTTAATTCTTGAATTGAATCATTATCCAATTCTCCTAATATTTGACCAGCCAATTTAATTTTAGCTGTGTCAATAGGAACTGCTACATTACCAATAGCGAGTGTGACTGGTTCACCATTAAAAGTTTTACCTGCATGAGAAAATTTACTAATTTCTCTGATAGTAATGTTGATTGGTGGTTGTGATGGTAAATTAATAGTTGCCGTAGCTGTATAAGATTCACCTGGTTTAATATATGCTTGTGCCTGAGTACCAATTGCTAATTGGCCTGTTCTTTGTTCCAAAACAGCAAATTCTTTGTATTTTCCATCATCATCTTTGACAAATACCAATCTAGAATTATGTCTTTCATGTCCTGGAGGATAGCGACTGGCTTGTATCTCTATCGAATATTTTTCCTGCGAATTCCATTCCCTACCAACAAAATTATCTCCTTCCTTACCAATTCCTAATACTTTGAGTTGTGAAAATTGTAACTCATCTAATTGGCTAACTATTTCTTTACCAAAAGTTGCAAATACAAAGTTAGAAACTTTCTTACGAGAGTTCAAACTTGAATTATCTCCTTGTTCTAATTCATCTTGTCGAGAAGCTGATATATTCCATGTTGCGGCTGCGGCTGGTAATTTTTGGTCTTCAGGAATTAAATTATAGAAATTTTCAGCAACAGCATAAGCTTCTTGAAACAGTAATTTGATTTGACTTTCTCTCAGTTCAGGTTTCAGTTCAACTAATGTTGCTCCCTGAGTTATCATTCCTGGTTTAAGTTTATAGTCAATTACAGATTGTTGACTAACTGTTCCCAGTTTTGAATATTTAGCTTCTCCATTTTCTGTTTCTCCATCAATTTGTGCTATTACTAATAAAGTATGGGGACGTTGCGAAGACCGATATTTTTCTGGTATTTCTTCTAAACGGATGTTGAGTGTTGAACCTTTCCAAATTCCTGGATGTTCATAGCGAGTGAGATTAGTGATGGTAATTTCTGTACCATTGCTTGTTTTGACAACAGCATAAGGTCCTTGTTCAGTTTCTCGACGTTTATTTAATCTGGTGGCTACATTGAATTTATCATCAAATTCCTGTTTGGCTAATATAGCCTGAAATTTTTGTTGAGGAGTAAATTCTACACCTTTAAATAAATCTTGAAATTGGATAATAGGACGTGATTCTAAATGAGATGCTTCAAAGTATTTATTAACTTGGTTAATTAGTAATTCCACTGGTGAATAGCCAGTAGTGTTAATACCTTCCTTTAAGTAAGCAGATGAAGATTTTTTATCTTTTATATAATTAACATCTCGATAAAGATAGCGTTTGTTTTCAGCTATTACCTCCATATCAGGTTTTTTGGCACTTTTGAATAAATCCACCGCAATTTGATTTTGGAAACAAGCTGCTTCAATCATTTGTCGGTACATATTACGATTAATTGCCATTGCTTGTTCTATCACTTGAGAATTTCTATTTTGAACAGATGCAAGTTTGAGAAATTCCTGCATCTGTTCTCTGTATTCTTCCCGTATGGCTTGAGGATGGTTTTGATTATTTTCTAAATTGACTAATTTTTTATAATGACTACCAACTTGGTCTAAATATTCTGTTTGTTGTTGAGAATTTCCATAAGTTATTAAAGTTTCAATTTCTGACTCTAAAGCCTCCAGTGCTGTCACATGATTATTGATAATACCAACGCTGATACCATCACTCATGTGAATAGCGATTTCTTCAAACTCAGGTTGTGTACCATCTTCTCTGTAAAAAGATTGCTTTTTCAGTTTGACTGTGGGAGCATAAGCATTTTCAGGCAAGTTTCTGTATTCAGCTTCGGCGGTAAAATTAGGATATTTACTGGCTAATTCCACACCAATACAGTCACCATCAAAGTCTCGACCTTGACGTTCTGATTCTGTTTCTATGGGGTCTAATTCTTCAGTTTCAATACCTTGTGCTTTTAGGGCTTCAATCCTAGCTTGAATGCGTTTGTGGTCTTCATCATTAACTACAATAATTCCTGCCAAGGGGTTGCCATCTGGTCCTAAGTAATCTTCAATATGTTTGTTGATGGAAACACATAAACCATTAGCATTGAGGAAGGGGGAGCGAAAGTTGAGAATTTTTTCCCCCTCAGCTATCCAAGGCACACAAATCTCACCATTTTTAAGTTCTTTGGAGGGAATAATCATTCCCCGGTCAAAGGTGAGGACACGACCAAGGGCAATATCTCGCCATTCATTTTGTACAAATCGTGTAAGTTCTTGTTTAACTTTCTCAGTTTCTAATAGTTGGTTATGGCCAAGTAAGTCTGCTTTGATAATTTTGTACATTAACAAGTCATCTTGTTCAGATTCACTATTTTCTTGCAAATCATCTGGATATAAATTTTCATCTATCTTAGGGTTATCAGTAGATAATTCCACTGCTTCATTTACTAATTGTTCAGTTTTTTGCTGTTCAATAAAAGCTTTACGTTTTTCGTATTTTTCACAATATAACTGTGCTACTTTCCTGGGATCTTGTTGAATTTCTGCAAGTTCTTGGGCTTGTTTTTCTAATTCTTCCGCAAAGTCTTTGATACCTTGGGGGAAAGAAGCCAGTAGTTGAGAAATGGCAGTTTTACCTTTTTGAGACTGTGATTTTTCACCTAACCAAATAGTTTGATTATATAAACCTGGTTTAATTTGGGGTTTAATTGGTGTAGATGGGTTATCTTTATCTGTTCCCTTGAAGCTAGATATGGGGATAATGAGGTCAATCTTAGGTTTATTTCCATAATCTGCGTATTCTATTTGAGATAAGTTTTGAGGTCTTAGTGTTCCTTTACCAAAACGAAATTTACTGTCATCTCCATCTCTTTCTCTCCAACCAAAGCGGTGTTGAATGACAGCGTAACTTTGATTCTTTTCTTTATTACTTTTGGTTATTTGGTGATATAGTTGGGTTGAAATTTGCCCGTAGCAATCTCCAACCAATTTCCAAGCATCTTCATTATTTAGAATTCCTCCGTTTTCTCCAGTGGTATCATCTACCACAAGAATGTTTAGCCTTTCATGTATAGCATTTTGGCAAGAACCTAAAAATATAGAACCGTAAGCACCTCTGTCTTTACGATCTGGACATAATTTTTCAATTACTTCTAAACATTCTTGTGATCCATAAAGTAATCGTGTTTTGGATGACAATAGCAAAATTTGATTATCTGGATGGTTCTTTAGGTCTTCTGCTGTTGTATGTTCGTCCATTTGACCAAAGGAGAACTGTTTATCAGGTAAGAAGAACTCCAGCAGGGTGTTATCTAATTTCTCAGTTAGAATTGAGTTTAAATTCTGAGTATCTCCATCAGTGTGTAACCATTGGTTTAATTTTGTGTCAAAGTGTTTGAATATGAGTGTCATATTATAATTTGTTTGTATCCGTGGATGTAAAACGAGGATTTTACTATGTCAAAGCTAAATCGTTGGCTGTATTTGAATAGAAAAAAGGTTAATACAGACGGAAATTTGAACCCAGATTATATAAATGAAAGATTAACCAAAGGTATTCATCAAGAGACAATTGATGATTATGCTTTGACTCTTAAGGCAGAATATGAACGATTGAAATTATTAGATGAAACAGAACCTGAACCTTGGATAAATTACACTGCTTATGACTTTTTCACAGAAGAAGAGAAGGAGCAATTTAATGGTGATGGTTCACTGAAACCGGAGTATGTAAAATATGCTCATGGTATTGGTATTAGTGTTCAATCGCTGGAAGAAATGGAACGTCGTAAAAAAATTGAAGTTGACAATTACAATAAATTGTCTGCTCGATATGCTGAACAGGGCATCAATTTTGGTGAACAGCAGATGCAAGCAAGAATTACTGATAACAAAACCTATTTACAACGCAGGAAGCAGATGGAAATAGATTTGCGTAATTTTGAGGATGTTGATACTTTGCCCTTTGATCAAGACACACGATATTGAAACAAAGCGAAATTAGTAACTTAGACATCACAGATAACTACTAATAATTCCCTAAAATTAGATTCTAAAAGTTACTTCAGTGATGGTGCTACTGAAAAAAAGTAGAATTGGAGGTAGGTTTTATTTTGTGTTTTATATCATTTGATATAAATCTGAAGCATTGCTGATAAAACCGTAAATTTACGCCAATTCTTCTTGATTTTCTGGTTCTTGCTGCTGGTTGTGATTCAATAGCAACTCTTTGAGTCTCTCCAGTATTATTAAATCTTCGGATGTCAAACCTTTATCTTTGCTTTCAGCACCATCACGGAGGGGAAGTTCTGCAATTTCTTCTCCACTTTTGCGTCGCAGTTTGAGAATATCTCTCTCTAGTTCAAGGTCGTAGTATTTTCCTGAATATGTTTCAGGTTGCCCTGCTTGCTGCCAGAACAGGCGGATAATGGGGCTGATGCTGTTAGCGTAGTTTTTTGGTTTAGTACCCTGCTGGTGTGTGATCAGGGATGGTATTACATCACCTACCCAACTGGAAGTTTGGCTATTTACGTCTACAGAAATTGCACTTCTAGCTTCACTGTCAAGAGCATTTTTTGAAGACTTTTCTGAAGCGATTGCCTTTGGCACTGCGCTCCGTGCAATTCCTGCGGGGCGCTTCGCTATCGCTTGATTAGCCTCGTTGGTATTTGTATTAACTAATGCTATTTCGTCCTCTGGTGACAATGCTGCCATCATTGTTTTGACAGTAGTTTCTGGCATTTCAACCTGTTTTTGACCACGACAGGAATGTATTGCAGCTAAGTCCCGTTCAGGGTTATAAGATACGCCTCGTTTTTTCTGAAGCCCTGGAAAGCTATATGCTGAACCTAATTTATAGCCACCAATTTTGACATCATTCATTTCAAAAGCGATCGCTTCTTTAAACAACCCCACAGCATTAAACTGAGGATAAACTACAACACCTTTTTGCTGAAGTCTGTGTATCAATTGGGTTACAGTTGGTTGGTCTTTCGTAGCTGCATCAATGATGTCAGCCAACAGTTGGGTAATAGGTGGTTGATTAGAAGAGTGATGTTTCTGTTTTTGGGTTTGAGAATGGCGATCGCTAACAGTTGTTTCAATCCCAAAAATCTCTTGAACTCTTTGAGCTACTCTGTCATTGCTACAGGATACAGCCTCCAAACCATAGTCTTTCTCCAATTGTCGTAATATTACTTCACTGCGGCGATAATCCCAGGAATCTGCTACGACTGAGCCATTCATGCGAATACGAGATGCAATGATATGAATGTGTTCGTGTGTGGTGTCATGGTGACGGGCAACAACGTACTGGCTTTGATTTAATTCCTCTCCCAAGAATTTCATGGACTTGAGCCAATGCTGGGCAATTTCTGTGTATTGCTCATCCTCCAAATGTTCATGGTATTCCCCTTTGTCATGAGATACATCGCGGTGAGGAATAGAAAGAATGACATGAGCGCAAGCACGTTGGAGATTGGGGCGAAATCTTCTGGCTGCACCAAATTCTCTGGTTAGTTGTATGGGTGTAGTCCCACCCATATTACTGTCGATCATGGTGGCTTTCTCCTTCCCCAGCACATATTCTAGGGTGGAGCGAAAGCTTTGATTTTTAAACTGCTTACCAATCAAGGGAACTCCTTTCAGTGATGTCTACGACGGGTTGTGTAGGTGGGGACTGAATACTTCGTTGTATTGGAGATTTGGGAAAATGTGGTGAATTTTAGAGCGATAGCGAACGCGAGTGCGTCCCGGAGGGAACTAGCGCTACTGCAAGCAGTTCGCCTCCGGCAGTGCGCTCCGCGCAATCGCCTTCATCATCATGTCTTTGACTAATCAAATAATCTCTTCTGATTCATCAACTGTCACCCCACACTCTAGCAGTTGCATTTGTGTTTCCTTGATGGATGCACGCAGGGATTCTACTAAGTTTTGTAGCTGCTTAGGATCAATATTTACGGATTGTCCTGCTTTCGATGCGTTAGTTGCTGCTGTAGCTATCTGGTTAAGATTCACCCCAATAGCATTCAGTTCTGTGTACAACTTCCAATTTAATTCAGGGGGAGGGGGCAATTCTACAACACGCCGTCGAAATGCAGCACGTCGAATAAATTCTGTGATACTCACTCTGCCTTCTTTTGCTTTCTGTTTAAGTTGCTCGTACTCATCAGCAGCAAAACGAACTGAAAGCCTAATTGTTCTGATAACTCCATCTGTTCTCTGAGTTTTTTTTGGCATGATGATTATTTCCAAAAAAACTTTTTCAGCTAAAAAATGCGGTGAAAATACTATTTTGAGTGGTTGAGTCCGAGTATAACGCATGCACAAAACATGGCTTGCGTCTCACCGGGAATTAAGGCAAACAAAACTAAAGTATAATTTATAACATATAATTATACCTTTCAAACCTTTCTGCTGTAGGTATTTCAAGGTTATTTACTTAATATGTAAATTAATATACAAATATATAGTCCTTACTGAAAATTGGCTAGGATTGGCTAGGATGGGTTGCTTTTTTGCCACCTAAAAAGGTTATTTAGTTAATTTGTACTATTAAATTATCCATCAAGTGGCTGGGATTGGCTAGGATTGGTTGGGATTGGCTAGACTTACTAAAATAAGTATTATTACTCATGATAACAGAAGTACACAATAATACTTTTGTAACCTAATTGTTTTCCATTAGGGTCTAAAATTTTTTGTGTTTTAATTTTTTTGTTTGCTTCTAAGCGTGTTTGCATAGAGATAGTAATCAAGTTATATCAAAAATTATATCTGTTTTATACTTTTTGTTAGTTTTATATTCATACCTGAATGCTGCAATATAGTTTTTATTATTTATTAGATTTTGTGATACCAGATACCTTACCTCTATCAATATTGGATATTAGGGTTTAAAAATCATAAAAGATAAATGGAATGACTATTATGGCAGAGCAAAAACTTATAACCAAGAGACTTAGATTTCAATTTCGAGAAAATACACCAGATGGAATATTGTTGAATTATTTGGTTAATTATCCCCATAAAAATTTTGATGAATTAGTATGGCAAGCAGCTCGAATATGTTTTATGCCATTAGCTTATATCAACGTAAATGGAGTTGATGATAATTTATTGAAGGAAATAACTTTATCATCAGTGTTTGATTGTTTAAACCATTGGAATTATATTCAAATAAAGTTAAATTTTAATTTACCCTTATCTCAAATAATTCTTCAAAGTATGGACAGTTTTAGTACCGCTTTGATTACAAACGATCCTGTAATAAAACAGAATTATGCTACTTATCAAAACCCAATAGAACAAATAGTTACTAATAACACGACAGTTCCCCAATCTCCAGAAACTGACCTACACGATGACTTTTGGGATGAAGATGTAGAGGTACAGATGGAATTAACCGATGAACAAAAGGCTGTTAGACAGGATATTCGTTCTTTATTTGGATAAATACTATAACTAAATAGTTTAGTTACTTCCTGGATTCATACTTAACAAAATTCAATCACAAAAAATATATTTTAGTTAATTGGTGGAAAAGTGAGTAATAAAATGACTAAAACTGCAAATAGTGTAACCCCGGATTTAATGCTGGCTATAGATTTAGGTGGTTCTCAAACTAAAGCAATTGGAAGTGTATCTCATAAAAATGACTTTCCTACTTTGCTGTGTATGGAACCAGAAATAGCAGATGTATCAGTTGCGTCAGTAGAAAACTATGAAAAAACTAAATCAGGTGAAACAGATCCAGAGAATACCTGCTGGGTGGGTATTGGTGAGGAATATTATGCTATTGGTTTCCTAGCGAGAAAAAAATATGGTGGTAACTCCTTACTCAAGCAGTTGAAAGAAGAAAATGCAGTACAAAAAATCTGTGGTGTTTTGTGGGTGGTTAGTCAAAAATTGAAACTGATGAACAAATTCACAGTTTCACTTGCTGTTTTATTACCACCTTCAGAATATCAAGATAGGGAGCGTCTTGAATCTAAATTAAAACAGGCACTAAAACGTTTCAATACACCTACTGGTGAAATCAGGATCAAGTTGATAGACTTGAATGTTGTCCCCGAAGGAGTTGGTATTTATCTACATAGACGCACTATTTTGGGAAGAAACATTAGGAATTGTAATCTTGCGGTAGTAATGTTGGGATATCGCAATGCTTCTGTACAGATATCCAATAAAGGTGCAGTAACTCCGGGGGTATCAAATACCTTTGGGATGTCATGGATGTTGGATGATTTTGTTAGACGTTGTAGTGGTTTATCGAAAGATGATCCACATCTGATAGCTGCGGTGGTAGCAGCAGGATCTGAATGTAAGTCGGAAGTTTTAGCTACCTTATCACGACGTAAAAGTGAAGCTGAGATTTTAGCAGAAGCTCAAGATATGTCTTTTGCTCTCAAACTTAGTCGGGATGAATATTTTCGGGCATTAGTGCGCTGGTTATTACAAGAAATACCCCGTGATATTAATGAGATGATTTTGTGTGGTGGGACTGCGGAATATCTTAAACCAGAATTAGAGGCACATTACAGCAATGTTAAACTGATCTGGAATGGTGGTATAGAAATTCCCCCAGCATTAGATAAAGTAGGAATGGGTGTGCGATTAGCAGATGTGTGGGCGCTGTATCAAGTGTTGTTTGGTAGTGGGAATTTAATTGCTAAAAATAGTAGTTCTGCGACTAATAATGCTAGTTCTGCTGTTTCCGGGAGCAAGGTTGTAAACCTGTCTTCACCAAAGCCAAAGGGCTTTTTGGAAATGCCAGATCGGCTTTAGAGCATCTTGCTCGCTATGTGTCCCTTATAACAGCAACAATCGCTGTAATTAGCATAGTTATTCAGATGCTATTGACAGCAGATATACCTTAAATGATATAGTTGTAAGCTGTTCACCAAGATACTAATACTATAAATGAGTTTTCAATCTGATTATGAAGCATATGTTCAAAGGCTGAATAGTATTGTTTACGAGTCGCTCACACTGAAAATGGGTTGTTACCAATATTTGAAGGAGACATTGCATTCTGGTGATAGAAAAGTACTAGAAGCCTTTCCATTAATGCCAATTCTAACTGAGGCTTTACATATAGATATTGTTATAACATTATCAAAGCTTCTTGAAGGTAAAATAAAGCCGGATGACAAACGTAAAAAAAGGTCGGATCGCAATTTTATTCATTTTATTAATTTTGTGTCATCTAATCGCAAGAAATTATTATGGCGTGGTGAGGAAATACCATCAAAAATAATCGAGGAGCATGACAAACAACTTAATGATTGTGGAGCAATGCGCCATAAGCTCCTTCAACAACGTGATCAATATTTTGCTCACTTTGACAAAGAATATTTTTTAGAGCCAAACCTAATTCTTGAGGATTTCCCTGATTCATATCTTGAAATAGTAGAATTAATCGGTGTTATTCAAGGTATAATTGGAGACCACATGAAGGGCATCTATGGGTATCAGAGTATATCCCTTGATGACTTATCATACATTGGAACCGAACGAATGATAGAATTTCTTTGTCAAGCTTCTGATTCATTTAATAAAAAGTATAGGCAATCCTCGAATCAAGATATATATCCTGATATTTGAGGTAAAATAAATATCGTGAATATTGACAGTTACTTCCAGAAATAATATCAAAAACAAGCTATGAGCAAAAATTCAGAGAATTATTATGACGTTCTTGGAATTAGCAATAATGCTACTGCTAAGGAAATAAGGGAAGTTTATATCTCTTTATGTAAAGACCTTCATCCAGACAAATTGCCATCTGAATCTGGTTCACATTTGAAAAAACTAGCCGAGGAACGTTTAAAGCTGATTAATGAAGCATATCAAATCCTGAAAGATGACAGCTTGCGTTCAGAATACGATCAAACTTGCACGGCTGAAGTAGGGTCTAATGCAAGAGAATCTGTAGATAATATTGAGGATTTGCTTTCTCCATCTGTCTTATCAGAAGGTTTTGAAATATTGCAACAAGAAGAACAAATAATATGGTCAAAACATATGCAAGATATAGATGATATAGAGCATCAATACCACGATTATCTATCCACAGTCAAAGGACATAAACCAAGAAATTTATATCCAGATACTGCATTATTGAAGCTAAACAGATACTTAAGAATTATATATTGTGGTGTTCCGGTCGCATATTTGTTCTCATCATTTATTTGTGGTATTTTCTTACAAGTATTCATTTTTCTTGGTTTCAAGCAACAGAATATTATGATTCCAATTGTTATTAGTTGTGGGTTACTATTTGTTTTATCTTTATGTTCATATATTTTTTCTGAAGGTTCATTGGATGATAATGATTTAGAATATATTTACTATGATAAATTACCTGCTTATTGGATTACATTTAGAGGAATTGGCTCATATTACAGATATAACAAGCTCAAATCCCCTATTTATGAAAAAACCTTTGTAAAGTTAATTCGTGGAATTGTAAAGCAATTAAATAAAGATATTTTGTCTCTACAAGAATCCAGGAAAGTTAAGATAAATAAGTTCAAAAGTATTAATCCTTATCAACTTACTCCCAAATATATTTCTTTATTGTCCCTATCTGAAAGATTTTTGTTGGTTAAAGCACTCGAACAAAAAGCAAAAGATGAAAAAGGTGAAGCTGCTCTAAACAATGCCTTGAAAGTTGCTGGTGCAGTTGGTCTGGTAGCTTTATGGATTGGTACTGGAGGTGGTCTTTGATTTAAAAAATATAGGTTGTGTTTGAGTTAATTTTATCTTAATTCATCCAGATTTTCAAAGTTAACATTATATACTAATAAAATCTATATATAATAATTACACTATATAATTATTATATATCCCATGATTTTAAAAAATAAAAAATAGGTATTAGGGAACTACTTCCCCAATACCCAGTTTTGAAGTAATTAAAAACCCTAACAGTAATCTTAAAACAGAGTTAGTTGCACACCTGCTACCTTCTTTAGACTGCTAGGAAAATCATGAATTTTGCTAATTGTGCTAGATGCAGGAGGTTGGGAATTAATAGGTTTGATAGTCGTGATAACTTGAGAAATATCACTAATCCATTCAATATCTTCCGTGCTGCGATTAAACAACTTATCTACTATTCCTGGGTGAATATGGCATTCTTGAATACACCTTTCATCATTTAGCCAGAAATCATCATCACCGTCTTCACCATTTTCATCACTAGAAGATAATTCTGATGTATCCAAAGCAGCTTCATCTTCTTGTAAAATAGCATCAATTTCCTGCAATCGTCTGGAGACATCATCAATCCTTTCTGAATGTGGAAAAGATTGTCCTACAAGAGATTCCAATCTTGCTTTTTCAACCTTTGCATTTTCAAATTCTTCCTGCAATCTTGGTAGATATTTCGGTAATGAATCTATCATAGTATCAAGACTGATTAAAGGATGAGAACGTTGAAACTCAATACTTCCTTTTTTGTTGTCAATAACCCAGGGGAAATAATACTCATTTCCACAACATTTGATGTAAACACCTAACTTATTATTACCAGGACGATAATAAGCATACACATCAAAACCTCGGTAATCAGCAACCTTTCTTGTCGAAGTATTTTGATTCTGGAAAATCTCTTTACACTCCAGATATATTCGTTTAGAAATTTGCGCTGCTTTTATTTCCTTGAAAACTGGCTTGATTATTTTCAAATCTTCCTGAAGCCAGTCAATCTTGCGTTCTAAATCTTGAATTTTGCGATTCCAGTTATCTATATTCCAACCCAAACTAAATTGTTGTCTTTGATGACTCCTTTGTTGAATGAGTAGAGAATTTAACTCACTACGCAAATTAGACTCCTCAATTAACAGAGAATTTCCTGTAGCCATTGACTTAATTTGAGCATAGGAATAAATCCCTTGATCACAATCTTCAACATTATCCAAATCCTCACCATTGAGGAATTTAGCAGTCATTTCCTGCTTCCATTGTAAAGTTTGCCACCTGAGAGCATCTAGACGTTCAGTAATATACCTAAATATCCACACAAAAGGTAGGGTAAAACCCATAAATTCCCCATTTCCTTGCCTGATACCTCTTCCCTCCCTTTGAGTTAAGTCAGATGGTCGCCAAGGGGCATCTAGGTGGTGTATAGCCCATAATCCGCGACGGTGGACATTGCAACCAGTACCTAATTTCTTCGTGCTTCCCAGTAAAATACGCACCTGACCAGAATCAATTAACTCAAATAGTTTAGTCCGTTTAGATTTATTGAAATCATGGACAAACGCAATTTGTGATTCTGGAATTCCTAATGCTATAAACAGCATTTTCAAATACAAATAAGTGCTGTATTTATCTGGTTTAGGAATACTAGCATCACAGAATATTAATTGAGTTCCCTTGACAGTATTCGTTAGCTTCCAAACTTGCCAACTATTCCAAACACATTCATGCAACTTACTGATATCTGCTTCTTTAGTTTCCCCCAATAAGCGCATAGTTAAAGCAGCTTTTGTGAGATCCGTCGTTACCTTCAGCATATTATCAATGCTGGGTGCGACTTGCCGAGTGTAAATTTTCTCAGACCTTTTGAGAGCATCCCTAAGAAACTGTAACTGTGCTGAAGATGGTTCGACAACAACATCAATAAACTTAGGTTTTGGACGTTTTAAAACATCACCAATGTTATCATTTGTGCGGAGGTCAACAAACTGATCCATTAGCCCTCGGAGAGCTTGGATATTGCAGAAACTCTTAAATCGAGTTACTACTTTATATTTACCACTAGCAGTAACTTCAGCCGAAGAAGTAGGTTCTGCAAATTGACTAGCCCATTCATCGAAAGTTTCTATTCCCAATTCTCGTAATTTGGGAAGTTGAAACATCCGCATCCAATTAAATAATTCTGCCATAGTATTGGACAGAATTGTACCCGTTGCACCAATTACCTTTCCTGTGAATTGGGAACAAGTTTCTGTGAGCATATCTCCCAGAATATGCAGAATCTTCATGTAGGTATCACTAGCACGTTGACTCCAACTTTTGGGAATACCTCTGATGTTGTACATCTTGGTAATAATCGAGAGATTCTTAAATTCATGAACCTCATCTATCACCAACATATCTGTCAAATTATCAAAATCAATGTGATTGTCTTTTCTTGTTGATTCTGTTACCTTGTTGATTTTACTTTCTAGGCTTTTTAACGCCTTTTTCAATTGTTTAGTGGTGATTCTATCGTTTGACTCGTTTCTCAAGAAACTTTGGAGAATTTCTTTTTCTTGATTGTGGAATGCTAATTGATAATCCTCCGATAATGCTAAACTAAAGAATTGGGAATGAGTAATGATAGTGCAATCAAAATCCCCTGTTTGAATGGCAGCAGTGAAGATTTTTCTACCTTCGGCATCTAGCTTTTCAGGAACTAATAAGTTTGCCATTGGATAGAGATATCTAAAACTCTCTTCAATTTGTTTTTCAGTGCCATTCAACACAACTAACATTGGCTTATTAGCTAATCCTAACCGCCGACATTCCATGATAGATGCAATCATGGTGTATGTTTTACCCAGTCCCACATCATGGGCTAGAAAAGTGGCATTTTCTTCAAGGATTCTGGAAACACCATCTAATTGCCAATAGTTCAATTGCACATGAGGATTACTACCTGGAAGTTGAAGGTAATTACCATTATATTTTCGGGCAGAGAAAACATTAATTTGTGTGTTGTAATATGTATATAGTTCCACACATCTTTGTTGATTCTCCCAAATCCAATTTCTAAAAGCAAATTTGATGACTTCTAATTTAGCTCTGGCTTCTTCTGTTGCTTCATTAGATGCTAAAGTATTAATGGTATCCTTGCTTTCGTAAATAATGATTCTGGGGTCTTGACGATTTAATCCTTTTTCCAAAAGTTTGGCACTATCTATATAACTTGTGCCGTATTCTGTAAGGTCGTCAGAATTCCCTCCTATTGTCCAAAAAGATGTGCTAGATGAAGTAATGTGAGATATCGTTACTTTTATTTTCAATATCTCTTTCGCAAACTGCTGGTAAATTTCTGGTTTAATCCAGTTTGTACCCAGCATTATGTGAATCTTCTTGTTCAAGATTTTATCTTTTTGGGAATCTGTGAGAGAATTCCAATCAATATTGGATGTTTCTAGACAAGCAAGTTTGATATCTTCTGTAGCATCTGGAAGCATTGGTAACGGTTGAACTGCTTTGAGTGCTTCTATGTTTTTTGCTAAATTAGCAGCAATCGCTTCTTGCAGTTTCCTGTAGACGTTACCAGATAGATATTGAGCAGCAAGTTCCCATTTCTGCTTAATTGGATTATAAAAGATGAGATTATCAGCATCGAGTTCTTGAATAATTTCCTCTTGACTCAGGTTGCTAATTTCTGAGATATAATCCAAATCTAAGCAACCTTTTATATTCAGAGAATGTGTCAAGGCATCTTGGGCTGAATTGACTTTCGTGGGAGCAGAATATGAACGACAGACTCGTTTAGAGAAAATATCAGCTAATTTGTAATTGCTCTTTTCTAGAGTTCTGACTAAATAATAGTTGGGGTCTTTTCCCAGATGTATTAGGTTGTACTTGCTATTGATTCTGCCCCATTTACGAATGAATGAGTTGTAGCTGTTTTTAAGTTCTTGTTGGAGTTGTGTTAATTCCTGATCATTTACTGTTTGTTGGGCATTGATGACTTTTATTAAACAGCTACGTAGCTGCCAAAAATCCTCAATTCGATTTCTCTCTACAGTTTCTACTAAAACTAAATGGCTTTTTGCTCTTTGATAAATTTGGTTTTCATGAATACAAAAAGCCATTTCTTTAATATGTTGCAGTTCAGGGGGAACTAACAGTAGCTCTTCAGTTTCCTTTCTAGGAGAGTAGTTAACATTTAGAGGTATTTTGCACAGGGATTCAGATAAATCTCTGCCGTCATCTAATAGAGCAAAACCTTCACCGTACAGTTTATTAATGCTTGGTGTACCTAATAAGTGATGTACATGAGGATAAATTCTCTGTTGTAAATGTGTGTATTGGGGAGATTTTTGCAGTTGGTTTTGATAATATTTATCAAAACTTCTGCCTTGAAATTCACTCAAGAAATATTCGTTGAGATGAGCTTTAGTTTTATCACCTTCATTACCCCAATCTTGAGGGACAATTTGTACTTCTTGAGTATTTATCCATTTTGATGTATTGGCATGACGAGGATTTTTTACTCTTTGAAAGATTAGTAGAATGGGGCTAACTTGAGTTCTAGCAATGGTGTTAAATACTCCACTAGGAAGTCTCACAGCCGTTACCAGTTCTAGTTTTTGTCCTAACCAAGCTCGAAACTTGTGAGAACTGGGAGCATCTAAAGTGTACGTAGAAGTAATGACTGCAATTAACCCTTCTTCTCTCACTAAGTCGGCAGATTTGGCTAGAAAATAGTTATGGATGCTGACTCCGAGAAAGTTATATTTTGAGTCATTTACTCCATAGTCACCAAAGGGAAAATTCCCACATACCAAATCAAAATATCCTTCTGGGAAGCTGACTTTTTCAAAGCCCTGATTATAGATTTGAGCTTCGGGATATAAATGTTTGGCTATGGTAGCGGGTGTTTTATCTAATTCAATTCCAAATAGTTTTGAGTTGCATCGTATATCTTCTGGCATTAATCCAAAGAATAAACCAGTACCGCAAGCTGGTTCTAAGATTCTGCCTCCTGTAAATCCTATGCGCGATAGCATTTCCCAAATACTACGGATAATTTTTGGTTCTGTATAATGGGCATTTAATATGCTACTGGCAGCGTTATTAAATTCATTTTGTTCTAGTAAAGTTAGCAATTCTTTTTGTGCTTTAGCAACCCATCTGGTTTGTGGATTTAAGCTAAATATTTCAGGTAAACAACCCCATCCATTGAATTTGGCTAATGTTTGTAGTTGTTCTTGGGTGGGAGTTGTGTTGAGTGTTTGCAGGGTAATAATTGCCTGTTTATTGTTTTCCCATCTTTGTTGGGGTGTGGCTTTTAATTCTGATTCTATTGTTGAGTTGATTGTAAACATATCCCATTGCCAAAAAATAGTTTTGGTAATGGGCGCATAGCGCAAATTTACGAGTTAAATATGTTATGGATATTCGCATTCAAGTGAAGTATGGGCAGTAATAATTGAACGCAGATGGACGCAGATAAACGCAGATAATTTTGTACTTCATTAGACTAGAAATTGCTATATGTGCATTTTTAAAGTCAAATGATATTAGAGAAAAAATATAGCTTACATTCATTAGTAAGCCATATTATTTATAAATTGTTGGTGAATATTTATGGTTGAAAATTTTATATTAACAGGTTGAAAAGCTTGAAAATTTGAATGTGAGACAGTATTAGATATGCCTCCAAAAGTTCTTACTAATAGTTTTCAAGCTGATAACTTTCCTGTTGTTACCAGACTCTGATGTATTTTCACCTTGAATAAATTCATTTCCTAATAAAGAGTTCAGTAATGATAGTTGGTGGTCTACGTCTCCTACATGACGGTATATTAAGGAGGGGATTATTTTCATGCCCAAAGGTGTAGGGACAATTTTGAGATATTGGTTCAAGCACTCTAAATAATTGCTATTTGCAAATTGTCTTTCAGCTACATAAGGGCGTAATATTTCTAGTAATTGGATAGCTCTTTTAATTTCCGAAGAATCAGAAGTATGATCGATTTGAGGCTGGCTTTCTCGGTAGCCTTTCATTTTCTTTTCAGCAACGAGATTGTGAAATTTAGAAACTGCTTGTTGAAAATTACCAAAAGCGTGAACTTTCTGTTGAGATTTGTAGCCTACTCGACCCCATTCAACAGTTAAATTTTCTTGTTCAACTTTGGCACTCCAGAACTTATTGCTATTCTGGGCAGCATCTACGAATACTAAATATATTTCCATAATTGGCCTAGTGATATTTCATGGTGTGGTTGTTCGTGACTTTCTTACTCATGCAGAATATAGTAAAGATAACTGGAAAAATGACGAATGGTTTGATAGCTAACCTGAAATAAAACGCCATTATTGAAAACTAGGATTAATGTTTATTAATCTGAGTTTGATTAACCAAATAATCCCATAAACATGAAATGTTAAAAAACACTAGCTACATAGAATTAATTACGTCTTTTTCTCCTCGTACCATAAAATCTGAAGAAGATTTAGAAAAAACTCAAGCAGTGGTTGATAAGCTTCTTGATAAAGGAGAATTAACCGAGGCGGAAGAAGATTATTTGGATCTGTTGGGAATTTTAATCCATGAATATGAGCAACAACAAGATTTAGTTTCTGATATTTATGGAGTAGACCTTCTCAAAGTTCTGATTGCAGAATTAAATCTCAAACAAAAAGATTTAGTTCCTATATTAGACATCTCCGAAAAAGAATTAAATTATGGTATAAGAATATAAAAGTGTATTTTTTGGTAAGACGTTATGGGCAGTATATTTGAATATATTCAGAGCAATCCTCAC
>NZ_JACJTQ010000041.1 GCF_014698735.1 Anabaena catenula FACHB-362 | reverse complement strand
TGATTTTAGTGAAACGGTGTTGGAGTTTAAAGCGAATAGGTTAGGGGAAAAAATAACGCAAAGTTTCACAGTTAAAAACCCCATTCCAGATACTTTGCTAGAAGGTAAATGGGAAGTTGCACCTCATCCTCAAGACCCTCCACATACTCCAGATAATCATGCTTGGATTTCGGTGACACCTGCTCAGTTTAACGGGAATCATACTCGTTGTCAGGTTGAAGTAGATACGAGTAAATTGATGGCAGATAAGCAGTATAAACGTCAACTTATTTTCCATAGTAATGCTTATCCAGCAAGTCATACTTTAACGGTGAAGGTGCAGACAGCGGCTTTACTGATTGAGAAGCGAGAAGTATCTTATGCAGGATTAATTAAACTGTTTTCAATAGCTGCGGTAGTAGCTATGGTTACAAGTTTGTTTATTACTTATGCCATAACTCCGGTTACTATTTGGTTATTACAAAATTTGGGATATGAGGGGATACTCTCTATGCTTGGGGTGTGGGGTGTTGTTACACTCCTGGGTGTGATTTGGAGTTTTACTAAAGTAGTAAATACAAAAGAAACTTCGTATTCATATTCATATATTGTGGGTGAAGTTGTGGCTTTGGCTGTAGCTGTTTCTGTAGCTGGGGCTGCGGTTGGTCTTGTGGTTGGAAGTGTGGTTGGGAATATACTTAAACTTGCAGTTAATCATAGCGGTTTTGATCTAGTTTGGCAGGTTGTGGGTTCGATTTTCAACGCGGCTATACCTTTCGTTCTAGTGGGTGTTTTCACTTGGGGTGTGTGTTGGGTTGTATATTGGGTTTTTTATCGGGTTGTAAATTTTGTGGCTGTGGACTTAGCTGAAGATTCGGTTATGGGTAGACTTTTACTACTGGTAACAGGGTTTGGGGCTAGTGCAGGAATTGGTATAATAATTGGTTTTCTAAATCCTTTGATTTTGTTAGCTCTAACTGGAACAAGTTTACCCACACTTGCTATGTTATTTTATTCACCAATTAGCCACCGTCAATTAATTGCTAAATATCGCCAGTCTGAGGAATCTTTAATTAAGCCATAGAAGATTAAGCTAAACTTGCATTAAATTACGTCAATTGAAAATTAAAAGGTGAATCTATGCTATTGCAAAGCGAAAAACAACAGAGTATTAAATTAGTAGGTATTGGACTAGGAGTTGGACTATTAATTCCTTTCCTATGTATATTATCCAGTATTATTTTTGCCCTCAATTCTTATTTAGTGATTGCGCCGAAATTCGATGAAGCTGATTATTTTTATCAAGGGTTAGCCAAGGTTAAAATTTCTGATAAATATGGCTATATAGACAAAACAGGTAAAACTGTTATCCCCATACAATTTGATTTGATTGATGAATTTCATGAAGGTTTAGCTAAGGTTAGAATTGGTTATAAATATGGATATATAGATAAAACAGGTAAAATTGTTATTCCCACACAATTTGATTCGATTGATATTTATGAATTTCATGAAGGGTTCGCTAAGGTTAAAATTGGTGATGAACATGGCTATTATAAATATGGATATATAGATAAAACAGGTAAAATTGTTATTCCCACACAATTTGGACAAGCTGATAACTTTCACAAAGGTTTAGCTAAAATTAGAATTGGTGATGAATATGGCTATGTAGATAAAACAGGTAAAATTAAAATTCTGATATCACTCACGTCTGAAAAAGCTGATTCTGTTGAAGAAGAATTAAGACCAGCTAAAGTTGGTGATAAATATGGCTATGTAGATAAAACAGGTAAAACTGTTATTACACCCCAATTTTATGAAGCTGGTAACTTTCATGAAGGATTGGCTGATGTCAGAAATTATATTAAGCTGAGTGAGTTTAATAGTGACTTCAAATATGGCTATATAGATGAAACAGGTAAAATTGTTATTCCGCTTCAATTTGACGAAGTTGGTAGCTTTAACGAAGGTTTAGCAAGTGTTGAAATTGGCGGTAAATGGGGCTATATAGATAAAGCAGGTAAAATTTTTATCCCCCCACAATTTAATAAAGTTGGTAACTTTAACGAAGGTTTAGCAAGTGTTGAAATTGGCGGTAAATGGGGCTATATAGATAGAACAGGTGAAATTGTTATCGCACCTAAATTCTATAGTTTGGAAGACTATTATATAGTGGGTGATTTTCACAAAGGTTTAGCAAGGATTCAAATTGGTGACGAATCAGGCTATATAGATAAAACAGGCAAAATTGTCTTCACACTAGAATTTGAGAAAGACGAGTCTGAAGCCAAGTCTAAGGAAGCACAATCCTTACAAGAGGGATTAAAACCAGTCCAAATGGGACACAAATATGGTTATATTCGCACTCCTTAAAAATGAAAATGTCTGAATCAGGATTCTCAAGATTAAAGGATGAACAGGATGAATGATTCTTGATAAATAGGAAATCTTGTTAATCCTTAAATCCTCTAAATCCTTAAATCCTGTAAATCCTGATTCAGACAATTAATCTTTCACACAATCAACATCCACATACTGCTACCTAAAACAACAGATCCCAAGTGTTGCCAAAGCAGCATCCGTAAGGGTTGTCGAGCAATTTTTTGTGTTAAAACTATCGTTAACAGCACAGAAAACACCAAGGTAGAACCTTGTAAAAATGCAATCACAGCTGGATGTGCTACCAATATTGGCAACTGTTCACCATTTAAACCAAAAGTTGCAAAAGTCACGGGCAAAATTCGCCCTCCTTCATTTAAACCCAAACGTAAATAATGCGCTAAATTGCCCCCCAATATCAAAGGTAAATAACCATAAACAAGTTCGATAAAAGGTCTAGGTTTAGAAGATGTTTGCATCTTGGATTTTCCCAGCCAGTAAAAAAGTTGCATTAATTTATATGCCCCAAAAGGAACAGCCACAGGAATAATTAACGCCAACAGCGATAAACCTAAATGTGGCATAAACTGGTTTAAATCTAGTTCTAAACCTAACAAAGTTTGTAATTCTGGTAAACGATGTAAATATACCCCACCCAAGAGTAAAAATAATAATGCCACTTCATAACTGCGGGGGGTATGAGTTGTCCACAATTCAATTCCAGGAGGACGTAAGTTGAAGGCTACAGAACGATGGGGACAAGCTTTTAAACAAGTCATGCACAGAACACAATCGCGGTTTTCTTCTAACTGGGCTGGGTGGGAATATATAGGACAGCCGTTAGTTTCTAAACCTTCGCCTTTTTGCACTCCGCCTTTATAACATTGATAAGTTGTGCAACTGGCAGAACAGATACCTTGTTCAGCGCGAAGTTCGGTCATTGAGAGTTTAGCAAATAAACCATTCATTCCACCAATAGGACAGAGATAGCGACACCAAAACCGCCGCTCAAAAATTGCAGAACAAATCATTGCGCCGGCGGTAATTAATAATAGTAACCAAGCCGAAAGATAAGCTGTATTTTCTAAATGCCAAAGTTCTTCCCAGAGGAAAATGAGGGTAAATAAACCAAATAAAAACCAGCCACCCCATTTTTCAGCTTTTTCTCTCGGCCAGCGTTGGAGTGTGCGCGGAAATAATATCAAAGATAGCTTTTGGGTGATTTCTCCATAAATCATAAATGGACAAACGGAACACCAGACCCGCCCTAAAAAGGGAAATATCAACAGCGAGAAAGGCCACCACCAAGCCCAAAACATATTTAAAGCAAAATTGCGATCGCGTGTTTGCGGTCCCATAAACAACACAGCCACAATCAAGGGAAAGGCTATGACTGTAAAACCATAGTTGATACGTTCCGGCCACCAAGGACTTCGCAGAAATCGCCGCAACCCTGGATAGGCATTTAATAAATTTACCCGAAATTGCTGTTGCTTGGGTTGGGTAGCCCAAAAGAGTTCGGGTGTTAATTCTCTGCCTGTTCCCGCTTGCACTATGGCGCGTTCAACGATATTTTTGAGTTCTTTGAGGTTTCCGGGAAAATCATAGGACTGAAGGCTGCGTAAAGCTTCTGGAGTCATCCGTGGTTTCGCTAAACCTCTGGAACGAACATAAAGACCAGCGTAATATTCCACCTGCACTTTAATATCCGCTTTCCGTACCCGTAACGGCGGGACTTTAATACTATGTCCAACACAGCGCTCAACAGTTGATAAAGTTTTTTCTGACACCATGAGAATCCGGGCGTTACTGGTGCGAGGTTCAGCAGCTGGATCTTCAGGACGAGTGGTAGGGGAATATGTCCCTGTTTTGAGTAGCTGTATCAAACTCGGTAATAATTCTGTGGGTAATTCTTGGATATTGTTGAGAATGAGAGTACCCGCTCCCAACCATTCCAACAGTCCTGGTTTACCACCAGCACGACCAAATAAATCTGCACCGCTATGTTGGAGAATGCCACAATTAAGTTTAATAATCGGTTGTCGTCGTTGGGGGGAACTATAGTGAATTAGGGCGGCGATATTATCTTTGTCTAAACCAGGTTCTCCAAAGATAACTACAGATTTCTTGTCGTGTGTAGCTTTGCGAATTTGCTCTCGTAACTTGACAGCATACCGACTTGTACCCACAATTCCCCGTTGGGCTTTGGTGACTAGATAGGGTCGCAAAGCGAGAGAACGCTCTTGTTCGTAGGTTAACGCAGATGCTAACTGAGCCAATTCTTGAGCTAATAGACGAGACAAAGCTTGGCTAATTTCTGGGTATTGACTGACTAAATCCTGGAATTTGGCGCGGGGGATAACCCAGAGATGACATTCTGTGAGGGTGGTAATTGTGAATGGGGTTAATTCATCTAAGAGTATTTCTTTGAGGTGAATGACTGCACCAGGAAGGAACCCACAGACATTATCGCTTTCTATTTGACCATTTACGAGAATATAGAGGGCTTTTGGGGATATTCCTTCAGTAACGAGGTTTTTTCCAGCGGGAATAACGGTTTCTTCTATGGCCGCAGGCATCGCATTCAATACCTCAGATGAGAGAATGCCTAGAGTTGTACGTTCTTGTAGCCATGTAACAATTTCTGGAGATGTCAGCATCAGTTCTCCGTGCAGGCGTATAACCCAAATTATCGCTGAAATTCCTGACAAAATAACTTTGTTCAGATGTTGTACATCAATAGTGCAGTTGTTGTCGCCCCCTAAAAGCTGCATCTTTACCAGATGGAGCCGACTATATCACCTTAGCGTTGGCTATGTGGCTAGATATCACAACTCATGAATTTTTTCATCCCACCGTTGCTGATTTTGCCCCCAGGAGAATTGGGTTAACCATTTAAATTCGATAATTACGACTTTTAGAAAACAGGTTGTTAATTAATGAAGGGTTTCACCCCTCATAGCTAAAACCTTGGTTTTACATGGTTAACTTGCTTTAAAATCAGTTTTAGGTAAATATATAAAGTGTCTTAAAACCCACTGAAATCAAGTCTGGATAAAGATGAGGGGTGTGACCCCTTTTTAATTTACCAACAGTCTCTTTTCAGTCATCCGGACATTTTATCAGAAATTTATCTAGTAATTTTCTGTTGCATTAACAGAGATCTATGTTGGGAAGTGTCAAGAATGAACAATCTAAAAAATAAAAGAAAATGCCAATTTGGCAACCACCTGATGATGAACCAAGTTAAATTGTATTAGACAAACGAAAGCAAGGCAGTTGTTAAAAGGTTTAACAAATTAGCAAATGATTCTTGTTAAGGTTGTCCGACAAATAAATAGAATTAGTGTTTGCTGCAATAGGAATACTCACTGAGTAGAGGCGTTATCGTTAACCTGTAGATTACCCCCCTAAGAAACGATTAGCGTTATGTGTATATTCCTGAATCGCTTCAGCAGCAAATAGTAGAGTGGGAGAGAATGGCGCTTGATAATGCCTCCTCCCACTCTCTTTTTTTGGCGGGTATATTTCACGCATAGACACCCGGAGGTTGGTTTCCCGCTTTCTGAGACGCATAGACAGATTTTTTTGATAACTGCAAATAAACAAGTTACTTAAGCTACAGGGGGTTTAAGATAAAATTAGAGATTTTGTGAAGATAAATGGCTGCTAAAGACTTATTCCATGATGCTGTAAAACAAGCACTTTTAAAAGAACAGTGGGTGATTACAGCAGATCCCCTTAAAATTAGAATTGAGGGTGTAAAGTTTGAGATTGACTTAGCAGCAGATAAAGTTGTTGCCGCTGATAAAGCAGGATTAAAAATTGCAGTTGAAATCAAAAGCTTTATTAATAGCTCGGTTATTACTGATTTTCACGCAGCGTTAGGGCAGTTTTTGAACTATCGCCTCGCACTACAAATGAAAGAATCTGATAGAATACTTTATTTAGCAGTTCCCTCAGATACGTTTGAATCTTTTTTTCAAGAGCTATTTATTCAGGAAGCTATCAAGCTTTATCAAGTGAAGTTAATCATCTATGATCAATTTCAGGAGGTAATTGTCCAATGGAAAGATTAGAGCATTATCGTCAAATTATCCGCCAAGTATTAATTTCTCATGCTACTTTTGAGAGTGGTGATTCAGATATTGAATGCCAGCTTGTATTTGACACAGAAAATGATCATTACCAGATTTTAGATATTGGCTGGGAGGGAATGAAGCGAGTTTACAACTGTTACATTCATTTAGATATTAAAGATGGCAAGATTTGGATTCAGCGTAATATGACAGATGTAGATATTGCACAGGAATTAGTTGAAATGGGTGTAGCAAAGGAGGATATTGTTTTAGGTTTGCATCCGCCATATAAGCGACAGTATACAGGTTATGGTCACATTTAACTCCCTCACTCACAAGTCAAATACCTAAATACGAAAAATATCAAAATCGTAAACCCCACAGCTGCGAAAAATACGCTATTTATTCCCCCAAAACCAAACGCAACACCCATCAACAACGGCCCCAAGGTTTGCCCTAAACCAAAAAATGTCCCATTCACTGATACAACCGTTGCCAAATATTCTCTGGGTGCTAACTCCGCTAACAAAGTTTGAATGCTGGGAAAACCAATTCCTAAACCAATACCCAATATTGTTGTCGGGATTAACAATAACCAAATACTTGAGACAAAAGGAACAATTAACATTGATAAAGCATATAAAATATAGGATGCCTTAATTAAAGTTGTCGGTTGATATCTTCTTGCTAATTTACCCAATTGAGAAGATGTAACTGTAATTGCTACAGATACACTTGAAAGTATTAAGCCAATGGTAGAAGGCGGTGCTTTGAAAGTATCATTAATTAATTGTGGTAAATAGGTAACATAAGCACCATAAAGCAGCACAAAATTAGACGCACTGGCAATAAATAAACCAAATAATCGCCGATTTTTGATGATTGTTCCCGCATTAGTCAAATATTCTTGAAGATTGCGATCGCCTTTTGGTTCTGGATTCTTCAAAGCAAACAACACCAGCAAACCTATAGGAATAGCTACCGCAGGCAACATAAAGGGATAATACCACCCCAGCGTTGCTAATGCACCACCAATTAACGGATAACTTGCCGTACCTACACTGCTAAAACTGGCATTGTATCCCATAGCAGCAGCACGTCTATCTCCTGTATATAAATCACCAATTAAAGTAATACTTAACGACAATAAAGAAGCCGCACCAATTCCTTGCAATAAGCGTAAACATAACAATAAATTAAAATCACGAGCAAAAGCGCAAGCTGTACCAGCAATCCCAAATAAAAATAAAGAAGGTACAATAATTTTTTTTCTGCCCCATCTATCAGCTAATATTCCAATTACAGGCCCCAAAATCAAGGCAGGTAATGTAAATACTGTAATTAACAATCCCAAATTTTTGGGGTTGATATTTAAAGATTTAGCTAAATAAGGAAATGCAGGAGTAACGCTAGAAACTCCAATCACAGCAATCAGAGTCACTGCACAAATAATCTGAAAATTAAATTCTTGATAAACGGGTTTACGGTTATCAAATTGAGATTGTTGTTCTGATGAATTCATAATGATGCACCTCTAGATAATTAATGTTATGTATTCTCTTTCAGAAACAAAATATAATCAACTATGTTTTGTTTACTATTAAACATAGTTGTTTCATAATAAGTTAGGCGACGATGTTCACCAGAATGCAAAACAACAACAATCCAATATACTTGGTTATCAATTTGGATTTTTTGACCAAACTTAGCTTTAGTAGTAAATGAAGAACTGCGTGAGTTAATTAGTACTGTTTCAATTTCATTAAGTGGTAGTTCAATCACTCCCTGAGAAAATATATTTCGTTGTCGCAAGGTGATTTTACCAAGTGCTGAATTGAAATTGCAAGTTAGTACTTCATGACAATTATCAATATCTAAAAAGAAAATACTAATAAATGCACTTGTTAACAACCAAAAACCAAGCATTGTCCAGCCACCAAAAACCGATAAGTTTATTCCCAGGATGGGAGTAAAAGAATGATAGAATATATCTAGTTGAGAGTATTCTTCACTTCTGTACAGTTTTCTGATTTTTGGCTGCATATTTATTTCTCCAGAAATTAAAACCAGTTAGTTAAAAATATAAAAAATCCCCCTTCCATATTTTATACATTATGAGTAAATGATCAGGGAAGAGGGATAAAGGCTAGATTACTTGTAATTTACTTAAATTGAACCGAGAAACTCGATCAGTGTTGTCTTAAGCAGCAACTTTTTCCTCAAGAGGTTTAAAAGTCTTTTTAGTAGCACCGCAAATAGGACAACTCCAATCATCAGGAATTGCGGCAAAAGGTGTACCAGGTGCAATTCCCGAATCAGGATCACCAGCAACAGGATCATAAATCATGCTGCATTGTCTACAAATCCATTTTTGAGTTGCGGGATCTTCACCTGCTACTCTAGTTACAGCTTGTCCTCCATTTAATACTTCCAAAGCTTCAGAGTAGCGATCTGCATGGTAATTTTCAATGAATTTTAGCAACCCAAAACGGTGTGCTGCGGAGCGGAATGTGTTAGCGTGATCGCTAGATTCTTGAGCTTGTTTGAGAAATTCTTCTGCTGCGGGGTTATCTCTGTCTTGTTGAGCAGCAGCAGCAAATTCAGGATACATTGTAGTGTATTCATAGGTTTCACCTTCAATTGCTAAAGACAAACAACGAGAGATAATTTCCCGTTTTTGTTCATCAGTTAAAGCTGTTGCATCTTTAACAACTAGTTCTGGATGTAATAACTCAAAATGTGCAAAAGCGTGTTCAGTTTCTTGATCTGCTGTTTCCTTAAAAAGTTTTGCTAAGTCTGAAAAACCCAGTTGACGGGCTACATTAGCAAAAAACAGGTATTTGCGATTTGCCATCGATTCACCACCGAAAGCAGATTCTAAGTTTTGAAGTGTAGTAAAGTTTGACAAATCCATAATTATTTGTGTGTGCCTGCGAAGTGATATTTCCTGGGAAAAACAGACTTTAAAACTAGGTTAGATGAGGCGATATATAAAATATTTAAACAGGTTTTATCCAACCTATTTCTGCCCATCTTTAAATTACCCATTTTCTTAGCTGCTCTAGACGATTATAAAACCGAAACTGGTTGTTAGTTTATCGATTTTATGCCGAATTTTATGCTTTCTTTGTGAAGATGCTAAGATTCTAAGAAAGCATAATCAGTATATCCTGTAGCATCGGCAGCATAAAACGTTTTTGGATCTGGTGTATTCAATTCAGCGTTAATTTGTAAGCGTTTTGGTAAGTCTGGATTAGAGATAAATAACTTGCCAAAAGAGACTAAATCTGCGATACCACTAATGATAATGAGATCGCTGGTGATGCCATCATACCCACCATTAGAAATGATAGTTCCTGGGTAAATCGGGCGAAACTCAGTAATGACAGGATTCAACACCTCACGGGTAGCTAAATCAACTTCATTCGGTTCCATCAAGTGCAGATAAGCAAGTCCAAAAGAGTTAAGCGCCTTGATCACATAGCTAAAAGTTGCTTGAGGATTGCTATCTTGCATCCCGTAAAATGTATTACTAGGTGAAAGTTTAATACCGACTCGTTCACCCCCCCAAACATCAACAACCGCAGCTACCACCTCCAAAAGAAACCTGCTGCGATTCTCAATGGAACCACCATACTCATCAGTACGTTGGTTAGAGCCATCTTGTAAAAATTGGTCAATTAAATAACCAAAAGCACCGTGAAGTTCAACACCATCAAAACCAGCAGCCAAAGCATTTTTCGCCCCTTGGCGGAATTGCTCAACGATTCCAGTAATTTCCTCGATTTCTAAAGCACGAGGAGTTTCTAAAGAAACCTTACCAATAGGCGTATGTAATGAACCAACTCCTGCGATCGCACTAGGTGCAACAGGCAACTCACCACCCAACAAAGACGAGTGGGAAACTCTACCAGAATGCCAAAGTTGCAGAAAAATTCTTCCTCCTTGTTCATGGACAGCATCTGTCACCAAGCGCCATCCTGCCACCTGTTCTTCTGAGTAAATGCCCGGACAATTCATGTAGCCTAAACTGAGAGGAGACACCATCGTGCATTCTGTAACAATTAACCCTGCACTGGCGCGTTGAGCGTAATAAGTCGCCATCAGCGAGTTAGGGATACTGTCAATTGCCCTTAACCGAGTCATAGGAGCCATAACAATCCGATTGGGTAGGATATAGGCTCCCAGCTGAACAGGTGCGAAAAGATTGAGATTGCTACTCATTTGGTCAAATCTTTAAAATAGACAGCCAAAATTAATATATTCATAAATCTTTAATAAATGTTTAAGAAATTTCCGAAATCTCACTAATGGAAAAACCAATTTTTCTGTAAAAATAATACTAAATATACTATAGACATCTCCGCATTCGTGAGATACAGCCACAAAGATTTAAGATCAAGTCCGGTTAATTGCTTATTAAAAAACTCGACCCGTCCCCCCATCCCCGCGTCTCCGTGTCAGCCCCATTCCCTATTCCCTCCCCTAACTAGATAATTTATTTTGCACGACTACTTATGACAAAAACAGCCCTAATTACAGGCATTACAGGTCAAGATGGCTACTATCTCAGTCATTTACTGCTTAACCAAAATTATCGAGTCGTAGGCTTGGTATCCCCCCATCGACAACCTAATTTGTCAAAATTGGGCAGTCTAGCAGACAAGGTAGAAATTTACACCGTTGATTTAAGAGATAGTGCGGGTTTATTAACTGCTGTGGAACAACTACAGCCCCACGAAATTTACAATTTAGCTGCGCCGAGTTTTGTTCCCGATTCCTGGCATGATCCTTTAGGAACTCTCGATCTGATCACCGGCACTGCTACGCGGTTATTAGACGCAATCCGGCAAGTTGGTTTATCTACAAGGTTTTATCAAGCCAGCAGTTCAGAAATGTTTGGGGATGTTGATGTATCTCCTCAAGATGAAGAAACTACCTTCCGTCCCAAAAATCCCTATGCGGCAGCAAAATTACACGCTCACTGGACTATGGTGCATCACCGACAGCGTTATGGTTTGTTTGCTTGTAGTGGTATTTTGTATAACCATGAATCTCCTCTACGTCCTCCTCAGTTTGTGACACGCAAAGTATCTTTAGCGGTAGCATCGATTAAATTGGGTTTAACCCAAACCTTAGAAATGGGTAACTTGGATGCCAAACGTGATTGGGGTTTTGCTGGAGATCATGTTGAAGCTATGTGGCGAATGCTACAGGTTGATGAGCCGGAGGAATATGTGATTGGCACAGGTAAACTCCACAGTGTTAGAGAATTAATCGCCACGGCTTTTGATTGTGTGGAACTAGATTGGCGAAATCACGTAGTTACTAATAGCAATTTGTTACGCGCAGATGAACATTTTGAACTCGTTGCTAACCCTAGTAAAGCCAAACAAAATCTTGGCTGGGAACCAAAAGTTAGTTTTGAACAACTTTTAGAAAAGATGGTAAAAACAGATTTGGAAGGTTTGCAAAGTGGCAAAGTTACGCCATTTATATCGGCTCTACCAAAATAATATTCAACAATGCTAATTAATAAAGTGGCAGATAAAGTAACTTCAAGTGGAAAATTTAACGAGAGAGCCAATCATGTATTTGTGTTCTTAGAAATTTTTGCCCTTGAAGGTGGAATTCAATCCTATGTTAAGGATATTTTTCGCGCCTATTTGGGATTAAACCAAAGTTGTAAAGCGGAAGTTTTTTTGTTGCGGGATAGTCCTGATTGTGTTAATCCTTTTGCCTCAGAAAATTTAAAATTTCATTATTTTAAAGATAATTCCCCCAAAATAGGGAGAGTTAAATTGGCTTTGGCATTATTTCGATATCTAATCCAAAACCGACCACAACAGGTTTTCTGTGGTCATATTAAGTTAGCGGGACTTATCCAAATTTTATGTCAGCCCTTGGGTATTCCTTATACTGTATTAACTTATGGCAAGGAAGTCTGGGAACCGCTAAAAAATCAAGAACGACGTGCGTTGGCTTCAGCTTCGGCAATTTGGACAATTAGCCGCTATAGTCGAGATCGTGCTTGTGCGGCTAATGGCATCGATCCTCTTCAGGTAAAGATGTTACCTTGTGCTATTGATGGGGATAAATTTACTCCAGGCTTTAAAGCACCAGAATTAGTTGAGAAGTATGGCTTAAATAATGCCAAGGTATTAATGACTGTAGCGCGTTTATGGTCTGGGGATATTTACAAAGGTGTAGATGTCACAATTAGAGCATTACCGCAAATTATCCAGGTGGTTCCAGAGGTAAAATATTTGGTGATTGGCCGTGGTGATGACCAACCACGATTAGCTCAGTTAGCACAAGATTTAGGTGTGAGCGATCGCGTAATCTTTGCCGGTTTTGTGCCTACAGAAGCATTAATGTTACACTACCGTCTAGCGGATGCCTATGTTATGCCCTCTCAAGAAGGCTTTGGCATAGTTTACCTAGAAGCAATGGCTTGTGGTGTCCCAGTTTTATCTGGTGACAATGATGGCTCGGCTGATCCCTTACAAGATGGTAAACTAGGATGGAGAGTACCACACCGTAACCCCGATGCAGTAGCAGCAGCTTGTATAAAAATTCTTCAAGGTCAGGATCAACGTTGTCATGGTGAATGGTTACGAGAGCAAGCGATCGCTATTTTTGGTATACAAGCCTTTCAACAACGCCTACAACAAATGCTCCTCTCCTCCTCTTTACTGACCAATGACCAATGACCAATGACCAATGACTAAGATAGAGTGAAAGTCGAAAAAATTTGAGAAATGCGCCTTAATAACTTTCAATTGAATCTTGATAAACTCCGCCCTTGGCTGACACTATTAGCAGTGTTCTGGCTGTTAGCATCATTGGGCTTAGGCTGGTTAGTTAATTCTTTACTCATTATTGTGGGACTGTTGCTGGTGACACCAGTTATAGCCTACGTTGGGTTTCGCTGGTGGCTACAACGTAACTTAGTTGCTGACAACTGTCCCGTCTGCGGATTTGAATCGACAGGTTTAAATAACAGCCAGCTACAGTGTCCAAATTGCGGAGAACAGCTATTAGTACAAAATAGTAAATTTCGCCGCTTCACACCAGACGGCACAATTGATATCACCGCAGTTGAAGTCCCAGCCACATCAATAGAAGATTAACTGTCAGATTGACGCTCAAGACAAAGATTACGACTTACTTATTTTGTTGCTTTTGTTGCGAAATCGATAGTGTATAGCTATACTGCTGCTGGGATAAATCGCCTATATAGAGCGAGTATTCCCCAGCCTGCCAAAAACCAGCAAGTTCTGGCTTATCTCCTGAGTAATTATCTGCCATCACACAAAAGCGCCCCCCAGGCCCGTCAATTAACAGTGTGGGCTTTCCCTGGCTCTGAACTGTTAATCGTAAATAAGGTAGTGGTTCTTTAACCCTAATAACTTGACTGGGTGCAGTGGTAATATTTCCGCAATTGCTCTTGACATTTCCCCCAGACGTTCCATTGACAATAGTCGGGTCTGTCTGGAGATTTTTATCAATTAGAATTATGGGAGTTTGGGCGAAACTAACTTGGTTAAAAACCAAACTCATCGCCAAGGCTGCGGGAACAAGGGTCAATAGCCTTAAAGTCTTCATTTTAATTAATGCTCCCGACTGTTGATATAAAAATTTATAAATTATCTCTATCTGTCTCTAAAGACGTAAGCCAGCCGATTTTGTTCCGACAGAGAAGGTATAAATTTTTAAGTAATTGGACAAAATTAAAATAATTCGTAATCAGGGAACAGGGAACAGGGAACAGGGAACAGGTGACAGGTGACAGGTAATTCTTAATTTTCCCCGCGTCCCTGTGTCCCCGCGTCAGGGACTTAAACCCCCTGAATTAGTTAAAATATCCTGAAATGTGAGCAGAAAGACAGAAAAGTTTTGCTGATACCCAAACTCTTGTTTTACAACCTCTAGTAAATTAACGGCGAAATACATTATTTTTCCTAACTACAGAGGTACTGCACATATAAACATTAGCTAAAATCACTAAAACAACTGCCAAATAAGGGATTTGGTGGATTGGTTGTAAAATAAGTGTCCTAGCTGAAGTAAATAAGATTTATGAATCCGCAATCTGAAGAAGACTGGCAACGTCGTCTCCAAAAGCTAGAAGAGGAGATGAATTCATTTTCCCCAACCCCTGCCCAACCAGAAACACAACAACAGACACCCCCGTCTAGGTTTGCCAAATTGAACTTATATCTAGAGCGATCGCGTTTATGGTTCCAAAGTTTAGCGGGGATAAAAAAAGTTGCTGTTGCCGGTTTGGCGATCTTTTTGGGCTTTTTGGTGCTACAAACAGTGTTTAAACTTGTGGCATCTGTAATTAGTCTGGCACTGTTGGCAGTCTTAGTGTATCTTGGATACAAATTTTTTGTGTCTAATAGCTTTCAAAATAAGCAATAGTCTATTTTAACCGCGCCGAGAGTGGCGTAAACATAAAGTCAAAGGGAAATATGCAATGACGACTCCAACTGTCAGGACAAATATTAATCAATCTAGCCAGTCCAAAAAACCAGAAAAAGCGAATTCCCTGCCCCTAGTAACAAGGCGTTTTGCAGCTTGGGCAGTGGAAATGACACTAGTAGCTGCCAGTGGCTTGGTTCCCTTTGGCATGGGTGTTTATGCCAATTCTCGCAGCGATATCAACCGAGTGCCGCTGAATCCAGTGTTAGTAGTCACAGAAAGAGCGATCGCTCGCCCTTTAGCTCTACCCGTAAGTTACGGTATTAGAAATGTGGCCTGGCCGACTAATTTCCTCTGGACAGTCGCCCTATTAGCACCCATCACTCTCTCCTGGTGGCAATTGTATTTACTAGGTAAAACCGGCAGCACCATCCCCAAGCGCAGGTTTGGTGTGCAGGTAGTTAATGAGGAAGGTAACGCCCCCGGTTTGGGCGCTGTAGTCGTGCGGGAAGGACTGGGACGCTGGTCTGTGCCAGTTTCCATCGCCTATCTACTCTGGCGCTACAGCTTTGCCTTTCCTAACCTAGGTCTGTTCACATTTTTAGCTGTGTTGATGGTGCTAGGAGAAGGCATGGGCTGGCCTTCGCAAAAGCGCCGTCGTGCCTTCCATGATCAGTTAGCAGGTACGTACACCATTGATGCCACAACAGCCAACAAACGGGTTAAACCCACTGTCATTCCTGCCAACGAGGAGTCACCATCAGCAAATGAGGATGGGGTAAATACATCTAGTCAGCAGCCTACCTCAACAGCAGTCAGAACCCGCAGCCCCAATGTCACCCTGTTTTTGGTAGGTCTAGCCAGCATGATTGCTGTTTTGTCAACCTTAGTAGGTACACAAATCTACATCCAAAATCAAGAAAGCCTACGAAAAACCCAGCAACTCAACAGCCAAAAGTTTCTCGAACTGGTAAAACAACTTAATCCTAACGCTGGTGTCACCAATGAGGAACGCCAAAGGGCCATTCTGGTTTTGGGTGGTATCAATGACACACAAGCAATCAAATTTCTTGTGGATTTGCTGGTTACGGAAACTGACCCCAGCACCTTGGATACAATCCAACAGGCTTTGGCAAATATTGGCACCCAAGCTCTGCCAGAATTAAAACGCATGAATCAGTTTCTCTCAGGGGAACTGGAATCAGCAGGTAACAGCCCAAACCGAGAACTTCGACAAAAGCAGTTAACTCTTAATCAACAAGCTATCAATAAGATTTTGACTGTCTATAGTGGCAAAATTAATGACATCGATTTGAGCAGCGCCCAACTTGGGACTACAGGCTCCGAGGCAAGTTCTTTATTCAACTTGGTACTAAACAACACTGATTTATCTGGAGTTATTTTTAAAGCTGCCAATCTGAATCGAGCTAGTTTGACCGGTAGTCGCTTCCGCAGTGTAGGTGAAGATGGACGTTGGGATACCTATGATGATGTCATCGCTGATTTGAGTAAAACTCAGTTGAAGCAAGCCAACCTCTCGGAGGCTAATCTCAGTCGAGTATTGATGAACCGCAGCGACTTAAGCCGCGCTACCCTTAACAAAGCTAACTTATCCAATGCCCGTCTCGTGGCTGCAAACCTCAGCAGCGCCCAGCTAATCGGCAGCGATTTACAGAAAGCAGTCTTAGAAAATGCCAGCCTCACCGGGGCGGATATCAGTGATGCTAAATTAATGGAAGCTAATTTATACGCCGCTCATTTAGGGCGTGTTTCTGCGATCGGCACACAGTTATCCTATGCCAATTTAACTAACACCGATTGGCAAGGCTCGGACTTATCTGAAGCTTATTTGGATAATGCTAATCTTAGCAATGCTAACTTCAGTACTGCTCGTCTCTCTGGTGCTGTTTTACGCTCTGCCCACATGGAAAACGCCAACCTGCGAAATGCTGATTTAAGTCGTGCAGATTTACGGGGAGCAAATTTGAACGGAGCAGATTTTCAAGGTACTATTCTCTTCCCTGCCAAACAAGACCCCGCAGATCAATTTGTCCAAACTTCCGATCTCGGTTCACAAGCGGCTATAGTCCAGGGCGTTGATTTTACTCAAGCCAAAAATCTAGATCCCAACCAACTGGCTTTCATTTGTACTAAAGGTGGCATTCATCCCCGTTGTCCATAGTATTAGGTGACAGGTGACAGGTGACAGGTGACAGGGAAGAGAGTAAGGGAAGTAGGGGAGTAGAGAAGAATAACTTCTATCTATTCCCAATCACCAATCACCAATCACCAATCACCAATCACCAATCACCAATCACCGTTAAGAGTAATATAGGTAACATATTTATATAAATGGTGTCAGGAGTTCGCTCATGAAGCATCTTAAACATTTAGTTTCAGTTCTAGGGGTTGGTGCGGTTTTGAGTCTGACTATCAATAATCAACCAGCACAAGCTCAAGTAGCTTATGGTAGCTATGTTGGTATTGGTCCAACATTAGGGCTAAGTGATGGTACTCAACTTGGTGGAGTTTTGGCTGCCCGTTACAAGTTACTAGAAACACCAGTTTCTTTCCGCGCTCAAGCTTTAATTGGTCAAGGTACAGCAGTTGTGCCTACAGTTTCTTATGATGTTCCTCTCAATTGGCAAACTGATGTTTACTTGGGTGCTGGGATGGTCTTAACTAGTGGGAATACAGCTTCCCCTGTGGGTAATAAGATTAGCTTTGCTTTGCAGCCGGGAATTGATTATGTAGTTCCTAATAGCAATACTGTGATTTTTGGTAATGCTATTATCGCTTTTGATGCCTACCGCAATGGTGGAGGTACTGCTCTATCTTTGCAAGGTGGTGTGGGTTTAAGATTTTAAATAATAAAAAAGTAGGTTGGGTTAAGCGACAGCACAACCCAACAAAAGTATTAATAATGTTGGGTTTCCTTACGTCAATCCAACGTACTTTCAAAACATTATGAGCGACACATCAGGGATTCTCATCAAAAAGCCAGTTTCACTATTAAATAAAAAAATTAACTTTAACTTCGGAAGTTTCTTTACAGCATTAACCAAAGCTGGTGCAAATGCGACTGTTGCAAATTTTGGTAATATACCAGAAAATTTTGTGGAAGTTTTCGCCGCAGTTGGGTTAGGTAAAGAGCCTGGAGAAGTTGCTTGGGATTTAATTCTTCGGGCTTTAATTCAAGCAATGTGGACTTTAGCAGAAGAGAGAAAAGATTTATTACAAGATGCTGATAATAAAGATATTCAAACAATAGTTAATCATCGTTTAGAGCAATGTTTAAAAAAGTTAGAATCACAAGAAATAACAATTGATATTAACTTTTTTGATCATCCTGAAAATTTGGTAATTGTTGAAGAAATTAAAACACCTTTTGCTCAATGGTTAGAAAGCTTTGGTGTAAGTTCAGCAGAAGCGAAAGTTATTAGTAATCAAATTCCCGCTCAGTTTGTCTATGCACTGCACAAAGAATGGTTAAAAAATAGTGATCAATATCAATCTTTAATAAATAACCTCAACAGTCCTTTTGTTAAAGCCACTGAACGACAACAAGCATGGAAAATTTATAGCGCGTGGCTGGAAAACCAAGTTAATGAAAGGATGTTTGATGAAGCCTTTGGTTTAAAACAGGTTTATGTGCCGTTGCGGGCTTATTATAAACGCAAAATTAAGGTTAAAAAAACTGAAACTTTTGGTAGAGAAGAAGAGAAAATTGAGCAGGTTGTTGTTGATTTAGAAACAGAAGTAGAAAATTGGTTAAATAAAGCTGACTCTCAAGATGCTATGAGGGTGATTAGTGGTGGACCCGGAAGTGGTAAATCTTCCTTTGCCAAAATATTTGCAGCTAACCAAGCTAAAAAGGGAGAAGTTAGAGTTTTATTTATTCCCTTACATCGGTTTGAAATTACAGATAATTTAGTTAATGCCGTTGGTAATTTTGTTTTGAGTAATGGTTTTATTAAAGAGAATCCTTTAGAAGGAAATGATTTTGAATCACGATTATTAATTATCTTTGATGGGTTAGATGAATTGGCAATGCAGGGTAAACATGGGGCTGAAGTTGCTAAAGAGTTTCTTCTGAAAGTTGAGAGAAATTTAGATAATTTTAATCAACGGGAAACTCGTTTACAAGTTTTGATTACTGGACGCGATTTAACGATCCAGGCAAATAGCAGTTTATTGGATAACTCATCACAAGAAATATTGTATGTTTTGCCTTATTTTATAGAAGAAAATGAGAAATATAATTATAGTGATGAGCAAAATTTATTAGAGAATGACCAAAGAAATTTATGGTGGCAGGGTTATGGTGAAGCCAAGGGGATAAAATATACTGGCTTACCATCGGATTTAAATCAGGGAAAGCTAAGAGAAATTACTGCTCAACCTTTGTTAAATTATTTGGTGGCTTTAAGTTTTGCTCGTGGTGAAGTAGATTTTTCAGCAGATAGTAATTTGAATAGTATTTATGCAGATTTACTTAAAGCAGTTTACGAACGTAAATGGGCAGATAAGAAAAAACATCCCATAAATCAAGAATTTGGAATCAAAGATGAGGAAGAATTTGCAGAAGTTTTAGAAGAAATTGCTTTGGCTTGTTGGCACGGAGACGGAAGAACTACAACAGTTAGTAAAATTGAGAAAATTTGTAGTGATAATAATCATTTAAAAAATCTTTTTGCTGAATATCAGCAAGCAGCAGAAGCAGGTATAACTCGTTTATTAACAGCCTTTTATTTCCGCCAAAGTGGGGTGAGGGAACAGGAGAAAACTTTTGAATTTACTCATAAGAGTTTTGGTGAATATTTGACAGCTAGACGGATAGTAAGAGAATTATATTTGATTCATGAACAGTTAGAAGAACGTCAAAAAAATCGCCGTAAAGGATGGGATGAAAAAGCGGCTTTAAAACAATGGGCTATTTTGTGTGGTATATCTCCTCTAAATGAATATCTATTTAGCTTTATTTTTGATGAAATACGTTTACAAGAACTAGGAAATGTTGCCAAATGGCAGCAAAATTTATGCGATTTGATTAGTTTTATGTTACGTGATGGGATGCCGATGGAAGAATTAAAGTTAGCTAATTTTTATGAAGAAAATCGGCAAGCACGAAATGCAGAAGAAGCATTATTAGTTGTGTTGAATGCTTGTGCTAGAGTGACAAAGAAAGTTTCCGAGATTAAATGGCATTCTCCTCAAGATTTTGGTGTATGGATTTCTCGGTTGAGGGGACAAAGATTGAATAATGAGGTATTTTGTTTAAGATTCTTGAATTTTTTAGATTTACAAAACTGTATTCTCGGTTTTCAAGATTTTTACAATGCGGATCTTCAAAGGGCAAATCTTCAAAGAGCAAATCTTCAAAGAGCAAATCTTCAAAGAGCAAATCTTCAAAGAGCAAATCTTCAAAGAGCAAATCTTCAAGAGGCTGATTTTCGAGGGGCGTATCTTGGAGGCGCGGATCTTCAACGAGCGTATTTTGGAGGTGCAAATCTTCAGGGGGCAAATTTTCAAGAGGCTGATTTTCGAGGGGCAAATCTTGAATGGACTAATCTTGAAGGGGCGAATCTGCGACAGGTAAATTTTCAGGGAGCGAATCTTCAATGGGCAAATCTTCAAGAGGCTGATTTTCGAGGAGCAAATCTTCAGGGTGTGAATCTTCAATGGGCAAATCTTCAAGAAGCTGACTTTCGAGGGGCAAATCTTCAAGAGGCTGATTTTCGAGGGGCGTATCTTCAAGGGACGAATGTTAAACGAACTATTCTGGAAGGTAAAGATTTAACGAAATTGAATACAGACACAGATTCCAGCACCGTGTGACAACAGCCGATATCATCAAAAGCTGTGTGAGTCAAAATGCTGGCAGTATAATTATAAATTGTGCAAATCTGCGAGGATACAGATGACTGCTGCTAACATTTCTCCAATTTCCCCTACTAGTAACATCGGTGTAGCTTCTCATAGTCTCTTTGTTTGTAAAACCTGCGCCAGTGTTTGGCAAGATGGTAAGCGTGTCGGTGAAAGCGGTGGTCAAAAACTTTTACAAGAAATTCAGAAACTTGCCCAAGATTGGGATTTACGCGATGATTTCCCCATCAAAGAAGTTGAATGTATGAGTGCTTGTAACCGTTCCTGTGTGGTCGCTTTTGCCGGTCAGGGTAAGTTAACTTATCTATTCGGTGATTTGCCTATTGAGGGTTGTGCTGAGGCTGTGCTGAAATGTGCTAGTCAATACTACACTAAGCCTGATGGTGTCCTACCTTGGTCAGAACGCCCAGAACCTCTTAAAAAGGGCATTTTGGCTAGAATTCCGACAATTAATTGACCTTTTTCCTGATTTCTCTCTGCGACTCTGCGCTACGCCAGTTGCTACAACGCGGGAAACCCGCGCAACGCACCGGCTCCTCTGCGTGAGAAAAAAATGTGATTCATTTACCTGAAAAATAGATAAAAATCCAAAATAGCTATGTTGCGTGTTTTGATTCTGGGTGGAACTGGTGACGCTGCGGAATTATCTGCAAGGGTGGCGAATATTTCTGGAGTTGAAGCGATCGCATCTTTAGCCGGTCGTACCCGTGAACCTTCTACCCCTGTTGGTAATTTCCGTATCGGCGGTTTTGGTGGTGTGGAAGGATTGGCTAGTTATCTGCATCAAATGCAAATTGATGTGTTAATTGATGCTACTCATCCTTTTGCAAATCAGATTTCCTGGAATGCAGCAAATGCAGCAACGATAGCAGGTATTCCCCGTTTAATGATGATTCGTCCTACTTGGGAAAAAGAGGAGGAAGATATCTGGATAGAAGTAGAAAATATTATCGATGCAGCCGCAGCGTTGAACAATCAAGCGCAAAGGGTATTTTTGACTATTGGGAGACAAGAAATTTCTGCTTTTTCCCATTTGCAGGAAATGTGGTTTTTGATGCGAATGATCGATCCACCTAACCCTGATGTTGTATTACCTCCAGGAATTGTGTTGTGCGCTATCGGTCCCTTTACTTTAGCAAAGGAAAGAGAAATTTTAAGTAGTTATCAAATTGATACTATTGTCAGCAAAAATAGTGGTGGTAATGCCACTTATGCCAAAATTATCGCTGCGCGGGAAATGGGTATAAAAGTTGTGATGGTAAACCGTCCACCTATACCAGCAGGGGAACAAGTCCCGGATGTGGAAAGTGCTGTAAATTGGCTTTTGAGGATGTACGGTGACTAAACTTTCGGTAAGGCAAATTAAGTTTATATTCAGCCACCCCAAGGATGAGGTGGATGATTTGTTGGCGGCTTAATTTATATTTTATAGGTGATTAAGTGGCATATCCAAACCAATGGATATAATTGCATTTTTATATAGCCATTTATTTAGCCAGGGAATAAATTCCCTGTCTTATAGCTAAAGTCGGTTTTAACCGACTGGAATGTGGGAGGAGTTGGGGGTTAAGTGGGGAATTTGATTTAATTATGAATAAATTTGTTGAAAAAATGATAGCTTTTATTATTACAGATTTATTTTTTTAAAATTTATTATGGCTTTATGGCGGTTGTATTATCATATTGTGTGGGCTACGAAAAAACGCGAGCCTTTGATCACCAATGATATAGAGGAAAAATTTTATGGTTATTTAATTGGGAAGGCGGATCATTTAGGTTGTATAATTCATGCTATTGGTGGAATTGAAGACCATATTCATTTGGTGGTTTCTATTCCTCCTAAATTGTCTATTGCTGAATTTGTGAAAACTTTAAAAGGTAGTAGTGCCTATCATTATAATCATTCTTTAGGTAATGTAAAACAACAATTTGGTTGGCAGGAAGGATATGGTGTATTTTCTGTAGGAGGTAAACAATTACAAGAAGCCATTGATTATGTGCATAATCAAAAAATACATCATTTCAATGGAACAACAATTGCATTATTAGAACAAGAAACAGATTTAGATAAACCACCCCAACCTCCAACAAAATCAGTAAATAAATTTACCGACTAATAACCAAAATACATTAAACCCGATTAAACTTAACAAAGTTAGTCGGTTTAAACCGACTTTAGCTATTAGACAGGGAATTTATTCCCTGGCTTTACAGAAAAAAATGGACGGTATTGGATTCGAACCAACGACCCCTACGATGTCAACGTAGTGCTCTAACCAACTGAGCTAACCGTCCTTAACCACATGAACATATAAATTAGCATATACTTTGAGCAATTGTCAAGCATAATTGGCAGCTAATTACTTATTTTGCCTGTAGCTGCTTAAGCTTATTATTCGCCAATGTCAATAATCGCTTTGCTTCAGGATATGCTGTGGTTCCTGATTTTACACTGTTCAACTGAGTGATAATTCCTGAAGCTTCCCCGGTCTGTTGGCGAAGCCTGCCGTCAGGCATAGACATGGGGATTTCTGAAGAGTCCACAATCGATATATAATTAATATGTTGAATATGTTGTTAAAACTACCAATTTCCAACTACATCTTGTTATATTAAGCACGCAAGCAGCAGAAGGCTAAATCATCTTGAGAAGCAATCAATCAAAGCAAAAAGTCAAATCATTATTATGGCTAAAGCGACTTTTACTTTGGGCTGTTTGGCTTAGTGCTTTGATAGTTTTGATAATTACCTTATTTTTTTCCGACCCAATTGCTAACTGGCTTTCAAATTTAGGTTTTATCAAGATACTTGATGCTCTTAGTAAACTGGGGGTGCTGATAGGTGTAACTGTTTTCCTACTTGAACTCCCAAAACGAGAAGAACGAATTCTTTCAGAAATAAAGAGGTCACATTTTGAGTACTGGAAAGCAATCGATGCGGCTGCTGCTTCTGGTACAGTTACTAGCTATGCTAGAAAAATTGCTCTGGAAGAATTAGCCAGAGACGGTGTTTCTTTGCGGAATATAGATGCTCCAAATGCTGATTTAAAACGTATTGACTTAACAGGAGCTAATCTCACAGGAGCTAATCTCACAGGGGCTGATTTGACAGAAGCAATACTTGATGAAGCTAATCTCAACAAAGCTAACCTTTATAGAGCTAGATTTTATGGTGCATCTCTTCTAAAAGCCCAATTGGAAAGTACTGACCTCAGAGAAGTTTTATACGATGAACATACCCAGTTCCCGATAAATTTCAACGCTGCGGCAGCAGGAGCATACTTGATTGCTCCTCATGTTTCTCTTCAAAAAGTTAAACTCTCAAAAGCAATTCTTTGGGGTGTGAATCTTCAGGAAGCTAATCTTGAAGAATCTGATTTTACAGAGGCCAGTTTTCACGGAGCAATCCTTAAAAATGCCAACTTCCAAAGAGCTAATTTGAAAGGAGCAAAGTTTGGAAATGCTAACCTTGAAGGAGCAAAACTTAATAACGCCAATATACAAGGAGCTAATTTTTGGAATGCTAAAGGTTTAACTATAGAACAAGTTAAATCTGCCCAAAATTGGGAAACAGCAGAGTACAGTAAGAATTTCAGGGAAAAGCTAGGTTTATAAGGATTTTAGCTGAACTTCTCAGCCATCGCCGCAAATGTTTTTGAGTTAATTACCACTAGTATTCCCTTTCTTCGCTGAAAATCATTACATATAGAAATTATCAGGGAAAAGGGAACTCCTAACAGAGAACCGGGAACAAATCATTTAGTAGGATTGCTATATTCACAAATCAACTTTTTTTAACTACCACAGATTCCAATACTTGTCGGTTAAGCTAAAAACATTAAATCAGGTAGGTTGGGTTGACGTTCTTGTTACCCAACATTTACGGACTTTTGTTGGGTTGCGCTGTCGCTTAACCCAACCTACAAAAACTCTTAACCGAACAGTATTGCCACAGATTCAGAAAAGAGTTGCTACCATAAATAAGGTGATTGAATAAATCAGATAATACCTAAAATGTCAACAGCTTTAGTTACCGGGGCTTCTGGGGGAATTGGCAAAGCTTTTGCAGAAGAACTCGCTGCACGTCAAACAAATCTTGTTCTGATTGCACGTTCAGCAGAGAAGTTGGAAGAAATAGCCACACAATTACAACAAAAACACAAAGTTAAAGTCGAGATTATAGCCAAAGACTTAACCGAACCTAATGCCACTAATGATGTATTTGATTTGCTCAAATCTAAAGAATTAACAATTGATTTGTTAATCAATAATGCTGGGTTTGGCGATTATGGCGACTTTGCTGAAAGAGACGGGCAACGACAATTAAATATGATTCAATTAAATATTATGGCATTGGTAGATTTAACTCATAAATTTCTACCTTTAATGCGAGAACGCCGTTCGGGAAGCATTATTAATGTTTCTTCAATTGCGGGATTTCAACCAATGCCTTATCTGTCTGTTTATGCAGCAACTAAAGCTTTTGTCCTTAGTTTCAGTGAAGCATTATGGGCAGAAAATCGTGATTATGGTGTCCGGGTTTTGGTAGTTTGTCCTGGGCCAACAGAAACAGACTTTTTCACAGAAGCTAAGTTTCCCGCAGCTTTGGCAGGTTCAACAAATAAAATAGCCACTCCTAAAGAAGTTGTGGATGATGCTTTGCAAGCTTTAGAAAAAGGTGAATCCACAGTAGTTAGCGGTGGTTTAGGAAATCGAGTCATTGTGAATATGCACAGATTTTTACCAAGAGAATCTTTCGTAAGTTTGTTGGCAAAACAGTTTAAAGTAACTAGTAATTCGTAATTCGTAATAGTGCCTACGGTCCCGCTAGGGATACGTAATTCGTAATTAGAAGAATTACTTGTTCCCTATTCCCTGTTCCCTATTCCCTGTTCCCTGTCACCTGTCACCTGTTCCCTGTTCCCTGTTCCCTGTCACCTACATAAACCTAGTCAATTGCACGCGGTAACGGTCTTTTTTAGTAACAGCGATTTCGCCGACTTCTAAACGTCCTTTACCGCGAATTGCGATTAAATCTCCTGATTTGACTTGAGAACTGGCTTGGGTAATTTCTTTCCAATTGACACGCACATCATTAGAGTCAATTAAATCCACCATTTTGCTGCGAGACATTCCAAAACCGGCAGATGCGATCGCATCTAAACGCAAAGAAGCTTCCACTGTCGTCAATTCTTTTTTCTTTGGTTCCCGGACTTTTAACTCATTAATATCAATCCGCTGGGTTTTCACAGGAACTGAACGCACTTGCTGGAGACTGATTTCCAGAAATTCCGCCAATTCTGGGACGACGATTACCTGCGCCCCTCTCTCTCCCAAAACAATCACATCTCCTGTCTTTTCCCGGACAATTCCCGTCCCCAACATTGCGCCTAAATAGTCGCGGTGAGTTGCGGTATCAAACAGGAAATTACCCGCAATTTCTAAAGCACTGATAGCGACTTGAGATGAATCTAATGGTAATTCAGAACGTGCGATCGCAATTCTTTGGCGTTCTGCTTGAGGATATCCACCCCACGCCACCAAATGCACGTCTGTTAATCGACTAAAAACCCGTTGAATTTCTGCCAACTCTGGCGGAGACAAAAAATCAGTAAAAACCACTTCCCAGGTCTTAATAGCTTGCTCTGCCTGGTCAATCACACGAGCGATACTATCGCGGTTTTCAACACCTTTTAAAAGTTCTTCTCTGGGTAACATGGGGACTGGGTGTAGGGTGTAGGGGAGGCAGCGGAAGAAAATTCATACTCAATACTCAGCACTCGGTACTCGGTACTCAGCACTCGGTACTCGGTACTCGGTACTGACCAATTAATTAGTTTCAGCATAACCCTGGATATTTTCTGGATCAAACTGACGTAATATGCGGGTAGCTTGGCGAGTCAAAGTTTCTGAACCCTCAACTACAATTATGTACTTACCAGCATCCAAGCGGTTGCGGTAGGGTAAAGCATCTCCACCACCTGCAACTAAACCGACTCCACCACCAACAACTACGCTACCCATTGCACCACTACCAGCACCCAGTAGCCCACCAACAACATGATTACCAATTTCCCCCGCCCAAGCAAAGGTATTCAACCCAGTGATGAAACTGAAAGTAAAACCTGCAAAAAAACCAAAGGGAACCAGCCAGAATGCCATAAGTTGCGCTTGCTTTTTGGCTTGCTCTTTCGGGTCAATTAAGCCAAACTCATCAGCGGTTTTGTACCCTCTACCCAGGATACTACTTGTTATGCCCACTTTTTCTAAGTCTAAATAAGCAGCTTCTGCTTGGATACGGTCTGATAATACGGCCACAAGGTAATTCATTGATTTTAATTAAAATAGTAATCTGACAGAGGTTTTGCTTAATTAACAGCGTATCAGCACTGGTTCCATATCTCAGGAGGAAAGCAGCTGCTGGGTAGCTGTATTACTTTAACGAATCTAATGGCTCGCAAAAAGTATTGACACCTTGTTTGAGAATATATATCAAAACTGGGGTTGCTAAAATTTTCGGAAAAGCAGGTATTGTGGTTAGATGTGTCATCATGGCTGGAATTGAGCCGTTCACCAAGTCTTCTCGATATTCTTGTTCACAAATCACCGCACGCCATTTTCTCGCCAAAGCGTCTAACCACTCAGCATTCGTTCTTTCTGGTTGTTGTCCAGCCCGAATTGCTAGAGACATGGCTGCATCTTCTAAGTCTCCGTCACAATCCTCTATCAAGTCTAGCGCTCCCATGGCTTGAGGATCATCTGCCAATTGAGAGCGGAACTGGGCAATTTCTTGAGATGTCACTTTAGTCATGAGTTGTTTTATCTTTTATCAGTTTTCAATTTTCAGTTTTTAGTGGTTATATCAATTCACTTAAATTCAAGCTACAAATAAATCTCTCCATCTTCCCATCTTCCCATCTCCCCGTCACCGCGTCTTCCCTCACTTTACCAAATATAGTCTTTTTGACAAAAAAGCCTCATTTGCTAGTAATTACACTGCTAAATGAGGCTTTTGGCGCTTTTAAAAAAGTTTGTATTTATTTACTGATTAAAAGCTCTGGAAGTGACGTAGCGTTGTAACTCAGTCAAAGCTCGGTTGTAATCCAAAATTGCGCGAATGCGATTACCTTCGGATCTGGTGAGGTCATTTTCTGAGTTAATGACATCAGTTTGAGTACCTACACCTGCTTGGAATCGCAAACGCGCTAACCGTAAAGACTCTTTAGCTTGTTCTAGAGCCGCATTAGCAGTTTGGACGTTTTCTAAATTAGAGCGCTGAGTAGAATAGGCTTGTTCTACTTGAAAGCGAATTTGGTTACGTTGTTCAGAAAAATTAGTTTCAGCGATCGCTATATTAGATTTAGCCTGAGATGCTCTGGCTTTTGCTGCTCCCCCATCGTATAAATTTAGGGTTGCTTGCACGCCGACTGAATAACCATCGCTAACGTTGGTATTATCATTAAACACATCTAACAGGTCATAGCTGGCAACTAAACTAATTTGTGGTCCCAACGAAGCTAAAGCCTGTCTTCTTTGCTGCTCGCTCACATTCCGCTGTGCCAACTGCTGTTGCAGTTCAGGACGGTTTTGATAAGCTAAGACAATACTCTGTTCGAGGGTTTGCTGCCAAAGACCAGCTAACTGTACAGGATCTGCCGCAGTGATATTTGCCGACTGCGGGATATTTAAGCGAGTTGCTAAACGACGACGAGCAATTTCTTGTTGGGAACGAGCATTAGTGAGGTCTTGTTGGGCATTTGCTAAGTTCACCTGCGATCGCAACACATCGAACCGCGTCCCCACACCAGCCCGTTCTAGAGCCTGTGCATCTCGCAAACTCGCCTCAGAATTCTGCACCGCTGACTGAGAAATCCGGACATTTTCATCTGCTCGTTGCAATTCATAGTATTCTATGGCAACATTCAAACGAATATCCTCTGATTGCCGCTCTACATCCAACTCCTGAATGCGGATATTTTCCTCAGCCTCTCTAATAGCAGCGTTTCGTCTCCCAGAGGTATAAAGGTCATATCTCAGTTGTGCTTCACTCGTAAAGCTGGTATCAGATTCAGCGTCCGGTGCATTGGGATTTAACCTCTGTGTTCGTTTAGCTTGCAATGTACTACTACTACTCCGGCTGTTAGTAATACTACCAGTCAGCCCCACCGTTGGCAACAAAGAAGCTTGTTGTTCCTTGAGAGAGCCTCTACTGCGTTCTAACTGCAATATTGACACTTGTAGTTCATTATTATTGCGCTTTGCCAGTTCTAGAGCCTGTGCCAAAGTAATTGGCTGATTGCCCTGAACTGTCACTTCCTCTGGTTTCGTGGGAAATAGTAGAGGATTGGGACTGGGATTCAGGAATTCAGAAGTCTCTGTGGAACCTGTAGGTGCAGGCGTTACAGTGTCTGAGTTTTGAACAGGCTGCTCTGACGTATTAGGCGTTTCTGATTCAGTAGGGGTAGTAGCCTGGGCTAACCGCTCACTGGAGGCGTTTTCTTGTGAACAGTTTGTTGAGGCCAACAGCAAAGCAGCTTGACTGTTCTGCTTTGTCCGTAAACATTTTTTTGCCTCGAATAACTCTGTTAACTTTGTCCCAGTCACTGAACTTGGTAAAACTGTTTTCGGTATTTTGTCTCCTGGCAGACTTTTATGATTAACCCCAGCGATTTCTGGAACAATGTGATTGCCTAAAGACTTCACATTGAGGTTATTGAAATCAAGGGCAGGTACTAAAACTGGAGAACTATCAAGCGCAGTATTGGGTAGTTGTTTATTCATGTTGTCCACAACCGAGGTTTTCCCATCTGTTGCAGTCAATACAATAGGAGAAGAAGTCGTTTTGACTTCACCTACCTTGACAGTACCCGCCCAAGCTGACTGAGTTGTTAATACCGCTGCTGTTACGCCAGGTAAGAAACTATGAAATAATTGCTGTCCTTTCACCGCATCCCCTCACACGAAAATCTATCTAGCGGCAGAAAACTTGTCTTCACACAGAATATAGCACGACAGTGAATTACCCGACGCTGAACGCTTAGACGTTACAGTGCAGGCTTTCCCAACGAATTTAAGAATCAGAACTTTGTTTTTCTTCAAAACGTTTGACAATGCGAGAAAGTTCTGCCTTTTCGTCTATGCTAACGCGGGTAGGAGCGCCACTGACAATTCGTTCGTAATTACGGAAGGAATCTTTAATATTAGGCCCATCAGCCGTAATATTGTACTCCCGAATCCCCTTATCGTGCCACGAACCCCGCATTTTAAAGACGTTGATTGCCCGCGACATTTCACCATGAATTTCTACATACTGCAACATTAAAATTGTATCAGTAATCGTGGAAATGTGAGAGTCAGTAATGGAATGTGACCCCATAAATTGATCACTGGTGTTAGTAAAGAAACCAGTAATCTCTTCTTGTTTAGCATAACCTGTAACACCAATCACAAATTGGCGAAAAGCATTATTACTTACGCCTCTAGCTAGTGCTGAAAGGGAGTCAATGGCAATCCGGGCTGGCTTAAAATCGGCAATTTCTGATTTAATAATTTGTAAGTGATCTTCTAAACCGGTTGATTCGGGATAGGTACAAATTATTTTTAATAAACCTTGGTGTTCTAATTCCTCAAAGTCAATTCCCCAAGAATAAGCATTGCGAGACAGTTGAGCGCGGGATTCTTCATAAGCAAATAATATCGCCCGCTCACCGCTCACACAACCATCTTGAATAAACTTGCTGACTAACAGAGTTTTACCAGTACCTGTGGCTCCTGTGGCTAAAATAATCGAATCTTTAAAGAAACCACCACCACACATTTCATCCAGGGTTTTGACTCCAGAAGATACGCGAACATTTGAAGATCGTTGTGTTAAACGCATCGCTCCTAATGGGAAAATATTGACTCCTGCATTTGTAATGGTGAATGGATATTCGCCTTTCATGTGGGTTGTACCGCGCAATTTGAGAATTTCAATTGTGCGTCGGCGGCGTTCTCCTTCTAAAACGTTGCGAACAATTACTACATTGTCAGAGACAAATTCTTCTACCCCAAAGGAAGCAACTGGCCCATATTCTTCACCACGCTCTGTGGTAATTATGGTGGTAACGTTTAGTTGTTTGAGTCGTGCTACTAGCCGAAAAATTTCTCGTCTTACTACTCCTACGGCTTCATATTGTTGAAATACTGCTGTGATTGAGTCAATTGAAACTCGATGGGCTTTGTATTTGCGAATCGCATATTGTAAGCGCTCAATTAGGGCTGAAAGATCAAAGTTACCGACGATATCTTGACCTTCAGGATCAGGTGATGCATCGAGAATAAACAGTTTTCCTTCTTCAATCAGTCGTTGTAAATTCCAGCCAAAAATATGGGCATTTTTAATAATATCACTGGGTGATTCCTCGAAGGTAACAAATACTCCTGGTTCATCAAAGTAGGTGATGCCATTATACAGAAATTGTAGAGATAATAAAGTTTTACCTGTACCAGAAGTTCCGCTGACTAAGGTTGTTCTACCAACTGGTAAACCGCCATGACTAATATCGTCAAAGCCCTCGATCATTGTGCGAATTTTCTCTACACCCCCAATTAGTGGATTTTTTGGCTCTTTTGGATCTTTGTAACTCATTTTTTATCACATCTGGGTATTTAACCCTGGTTTTTAAATTACTAAAATTTGGACTCGGTTTTTATGAAAAATAGTTTTATTCTTCCCAGTCTTCGTCACTCAATTCTTCATAGAGTAAATCTAATCCTATCAAAACTCTTTCTCTATCTGAAAGATCTCCGATTATTTTGCGGACTGGGGGCGGCAAAATCTTTGATAATGTCGGTGTGGCTAATATTTTATCTTCTTCTGCTAGTTGGGGGTTTTTGAGGACATCGATTACTTTTAAAGCATAAACACCTTTAAATTCTTGTTCTAATATGTTTTTGAGTGTGTTTAATGCTCTCACGGAGTTGGGAGTGTTCCCGGCTACATACAGCTTGAGAACATAGGTTTTTTTGGATTTATTCATAAAGGTACAGGCTAGTTTTGAGAATAGGAATACAAAATACAGCAGATTGCAGATCAATGAGGTACAGAATCAAAATTGAAACTTATACACATTCGCCAGTTTTACTCCTGACTCCTGACTCCTGACTCCTGACTCCTGACTCCTGAATTCTGCTGTATGCTGATGCATTTGTCTGAAGTTAGCGACGATGAAGTGAGGATTTGAGTTTCTTCAGTTGATTTTAGAAACTGCACTTCTATAGGCTTCACAGAGATTTGCCAAAATATCTATTAATGTCAGTCTGTAATCAAGTAATGTTTCGTCGCTCCTTCCTTCTAATTTAAGCTGCTTGGAAAATTCATCAATAAGTTCCATGTGAATTTCTATAATTTTTGGCACAGGAATATTAGCATAAAATAAGGCATTGATAAATCTATCAATGCTAGATTGCAGAGTTTTGTCTGTAAGATAGTAACGTATAAGAATTTGGCGGTAATCTGATTTCAGTTGCTCTAACAATTCCTGCTTATCAGCTTGACTCATGTGCTGAAATGACTGCTGGTTTTTTGGCTTGTTACAGGCTAATACATAGTTATATTTTTCATGATCATTTAACTGTTGATTGGTTTTTTTTTGGGTAATTTTGTCTAAATAGTATATGTTAACAGGGATAGTAATAGGAAAATAAAAACACCACATTTGGGAAATAATGTGATCAATGAGGTTCCACATCTGCCCAATTAAACCTCGTAGATTGATCATGTCAACGGGGGCATATAAATATTTTTTAACATCTGGTAGCCAAATCAATATCGGTAATAACATTTATTGCTTATATAGGAATCCGGTTTGATTACTGATAGCTTGCGTGGCGTAGCCATATTTACTCATGGAGGCTCTTAACTCTTAATAAGAAATAAGGGAAATAAGGATACTAATTTTTTGGAAGTGCAGAGCGCAGGCCACTTTGGCTCTAGCTGGCGTGGTGTTAGCCATACGCTCCCGTCAGGGATACACAAAAATCAGGAGTCCTATATATTTAGGATGATTGCCCAAACATCAGAGTTATGGGTTAATTAAGTTTTGTAAAAGCTTTTAAGTAAGGACTGGCTAAGAAACGCTTTTTGTCAACAAAAATTTAGGAGTAACCACACAAAAAGGGAGTGGCCGCAACCGAGTGGTATAACTAGGTAGTTGATAAAGCGTTCAACATCAAAAAATATGTAGTAGCTAGATGATGATGTGTAGTATGTATATCTATCTAAATATAGATATTTTTATTTCACTCCTTGATAAGATACATAAACAAAGTTAAAGCATCGTTTCATTCTAAATCATTATAATTCCTCAAGGTTCTAAAACGAATCTTTGGAGCGATAATTGTTCTAGCTGTAACTATCGATGAAGAGTTTCAACACCAGTATTCTGCTGGTGAGGATGATCGCTAGTCCAAAAGAGTGGGACTCGGAAAGCAGCACCTTGGGAATTATTGGAGGCAACCAATTGTCCGTCAGAGCCGAGTTGATTGTTTCAATATCCTTTCAAATGTCACGAAAATCGCTTATGTGACTCTTCTTGGAGGATATTGCTTCAGGCATAAAGACCATCAGCACTTTGGTAGATGTTTATGCCAAAAGTAACCACAGGAAGAATGACCCCCTAAGCCCTATGTTAATGCTACAGTACCCGCTTTATGACTTTCTAGCAACCGTACCCAGCTGCCCAGAAACAAGCACTCTGGCAGTGGTGCTGGAGATTTTAGAAAAAGAGCAGTGCGATCGCTTGGTAGTGGTGAATCAACAGCAATGCCCCATAGGATTGTTGTACTCTGCCCGTTTAATCCCCAAATTATTGGCAGCAGCCAGTGGTGAGGAATTTCTCAATTTACAACAGCCAATCTCAACCTTAAGCCCAACTCTGATTGAGCCAATACATAAAATACCCATTTGTGATCATCTAGAAAAATTTAGCTTGTTTTTGCGTTACCAACAAACCCAAAAAAACCGCAACCTAGATTGGGCATTGGTTGATGCAGAAGAAAAATTTTTGGGGTTGCTGGATAGCTCACGCTTACTACGATTCTTAGTTCAGGAAAAAGTAGCACTTGTTTCTACCACCCAAGGAACTGCCCAAAAAGGTGATGCTAGTGCGAAGAGAACTGATTACAAACAAAATAAACACCAGCTAATCACACACAATCCTCTAGTGCAGTTGTTGGAAAGGCTGCCTTGGCCTTTAATGTTGCAAACAAGTACTGGGGAAGTGGTGACGCAAAATCCAGCTTGGTGGCAACAATTGGGAGTTTTAAAAGATGCAGAAGGAATTAGGCAACAGGTAGAGGCCATACTTGCCCCAGAATATTCTCAACACCAAGAATACGCCGATCAACAAGCAGTTAAAGTTTATGCCAATGGTAGAGTCAGTGAAAGCGAAGTATCCCCGTCCCCAGCTAAACTGCATTCAGAGGGTGATAGCGTCCACACTGACTCCTCCGGTTGCTGGTCGCTAATGAGTGCAGCTACTCCCCAACAAGGCTTACCCCCTTACGCACCATCTGTTTTACCAATGATGCAGGAGCAACCCGTACCGGGGAATAGTGCATCTAGCTACTGTTACTTAGATTCTCAACTAGGCACTTGTACTTGTGTTGTGGAAGTCCAAAATGGTCAGGAGCGAATTTGGCAATTTGCCAAAATCCCTTTAGATGGTCCTGAGTTAAAAGTCTGGAGTGCGGAGTCTGAAGTGACACTCAGCAGTCAGAACCCAGAACTGGGCAATGAAAAGCTGTGGTTAGTCTTAGCAACTGATGTGACCGAACAGCAACAGCTTTGTAAAGAACTGGCAGCAAAAAACGCCGATTTGATTCAACTAAATCGCTTAAAAGATGAGTTTTTAGCTTGTATTAGCCATGAACTGAAAACACCGCTGACGGCAGTTTTGGGCTTGTCCAGGTTACTGGTAGATCAACAATTAGGAGAACTAAACGAGCGTCAAGCGCGTTATGCAGGCTTAATTCATCAAAGTGGCCGTCATTTGATGAGTGTGGTTAATGACATTTTGGATTTGACAAGGATGGAAACTGGACAGATGGAACTGACTCCGTCCCCAGTTAAAATTAAGGAAGTGTGCGATCGCGCTTTATTAGAAGTAAGCACACTCCACAATCAAACCAGCAAAACTAGCCAATCTTACCAATCCGAAAATAAACGTTCACTGGATGATCACCAATTCAGCCTCACCATTGAACCGGGCTTAGAGCAGATGGTAGCAGATGAATTACGTTTGCGTCAGATGCTGGTACATTTACTTTCCAACGCCTTTAAGTTCACGGAAATTTCTGGAGAAATTGGACTGCGGGTAAATCGTTGGGAAGGCTGGATTGCCTTTACAGTCTGGGATACTGGCATTGGTATTCCCGAACATCAACAACATTTAATATTTCAAAAATTCCAACAACTCGAAAATCCCCTCACTCGCCAATTTGAAGGCACCGGTTTGGGGCTAGTATTAACCAGGGCATTAGCTCGCCTACATGGTGGAGATGTCAGCTTTTTGTCTCGTGAAGGCAAAGGTAGTCAGTTTACACTACTATTGCCACCCAGTCCGCCAAAGACAAGTTTTGCAGAATCAGAGCCAGGAAATTCAGAATCACATCAACCGGTTTCTTCCCAACGCTTAGTGTTAGTAGTCGAGGCAGTAGCCGGATATATTGAAGACTTGACTCAACATCTGAAAGGTTTAGGTTATCGGGTGGTGATTGCTCGTTCGGGAACAGAAGCACTAGAAAAAGCCCGTCGCTTGCAACCGAAAACTATATTCTTGAATCCGTTGTTACCCCTACTGTCAGGTTGGGATGTGCTGACTTTACTCAAATCTGATAGTGCAACTCGTCATATTCCTGTGATTGTCACAGCTACAGGTGCAGAAAAAGAACAGGCATTTGCTAACCGAGCCGATGATTTTGTCAGCTTACCAGTAGAGCATTCGGGATTATTACCAATTTTAGAAAGATTGTGTGCTGCACCAGAAGTTGAGCAGATAAGTTTAGAAAATAACGAAATCATACCCACGAAAACTCCCCTGCGTATTCTCAGGTTGGTAAATCCAGAATTAGAATCTGTTACTCCTAACCCTTCACTCCGAGAACATCGGGTGATTGAAGTAGATGATCTAGATCAGGCCGAACTTTTAGCGCGAGTGTGGCAGTTCGATGTGGTTTTGCTAGATGTGGAAAGTTCTACCGCCCAAAATTACCTGCAACAGTTGACTAAGCACCCACGCTTGGCAGCTTTACCACTGGTAACTTGTGATGTAGCTACTACCTTGGCAGCTTCCCAAATCCCAGGATTAGGTGTGTTTCCTTGCTTAATTCCATTAAGTAAACAAGACGGTAGTCGCAAAGGAAAACCAGATGCTTTATTGTCAGTGTTGCAAATTGCTTCTGGTCTTAGCTGCCCTCCTAATATTTTAGTGGTCGATGTCACTATGCTGCGTGATTTACCACAGGTAAGACCTAAGCAAGTGAAGGGTTATCGGTTAGAAAGAAACTCCTCTATCACAGGTGAGTACAGACGGGGTTCATCTTCCTCAAATACAGAACGGGGATCTGAGTGGTTCCAAGCTTTAATTCAATATTTACAAACTGCCGGTTTTAAAGCATCTATGGGTAACTGCTGGGCAGAAGTTCTGCAACAAATTCGCCACCAAAGTGTTGATTTACTACTAATTTGTTTGGGAGAATCGGCAATTCATAAAGAAATGCAAAAAGCACTCCAAGCTTTGTCAGATTTACCGTTGAATTTGCCACCAATTTTAGTACTTGACCAAAGATTAAATCAGGTAAAACATACAGAAATTGGGCAAATGAAAAAAAACGGCAATCAGTCTCGACAAAATAATGTAGTTGCTGAGTTAGAACAGCTAACTGGCGGTATTCCTACCCAGATATTACCTCGTTCTATCTCAATGGAAGACTTATTAAGTCAGATCAATCAAGCTTTAGTAAAAGGTGAAAATGGGTGACAGGCGATACAGTTTCACTTTAAGATTGATACAAATAGACAGACGCGGGGAAAATTAAGAATTCTCTGTTCCCTGTTCCCTGTTCCCTGTTCCCTGTTCCCTGTTTACGAATTACGAAATGTCCAGTTTTTGTTTTTTGCTGTTCTTAAAAGGGATGCGAATTAGATTATAAGCTCCCTTGGTGGCTATATTCTTGTAATTATCTGGTGGTAAGTTCATTTCCAGCAACTTTTTCTGTTCCGTCAGAAGTAGTACTGATGGTGGACGGATTTTCGCAGTTGCTTGATTTTGAATATAGTCTAGTGCCTGTTGGGAAAATTTCAGGTAATTAACGGTTTTTTGACTGTAGAAAGTTACAGTGGGTTTTTTGAAACCGACCATGACTAATTCTTCATTAGGTTGTTTTTCTTGGCGTGCGATCGCAGATAATTCTCTTAACGGTAGTTGACGCTGTTGATCCATCACAAACAAAGTAGGCATTAACACCACTGATAAAAATGCCACAAACCCTATTAAATTAATAAAAATGATGGGACGCAGATGATAACTCAAGATTAAAGCCGCGATACTAATCGCACTAACAAGCCAAATTATACCTCCCAAATTTGTAAACCCTGACTTTTCAATTAGTTCGTATAATTCAGGTGCAGCAGGATCAGTACCTACTAACTTGGATAGGTTAAATAGTCCTACTGATAATGTGGATAAAAAGGCAACATTTATCCAGCTACTGATATTGAAAGATTTAAGGGAATTGGAGATTTGGGGATTTGGGAAAAGGTCACTCCAAAACAATGCTACCAAAATAGCTGTGGCTGGCATTAAAGGTAAAAGGTAGCTGGGGAGTTTAGTGACAGCAATGCTAAAAAAACCAAAGACACCAAAAAACCAGAAACAAGCAAATAAACCTAATTGTTGAGAACGTTCCTGGTTGAGCCAGTGCGATCGCTGCCAAAATTTTAACCTAGCTACAGCTGCGGGAATGTACACTGAGTACGGTGCAAAACCCAACAACACTACCAAAAAGTAAAAATACCAAGGGGCTGAGTGACCATTCACAACTTCTGTAAAGCGTTCTATGTTGTGATAACCAAAAAAGGCGTTAATAAAATTCCAGCCATTGCGCCAAGTCACTAAGACATACCAGGGAGCAGATATAGCGAAAACTATCCCCATTCCTAAGATAGGACGCATTTCTCGCCACAGTTCCCAGAATTTGCCCAAATATACAGCAAAGGCAATCATAATCAGTCCGGGTAACACAATTCCGACTGGCCCTTTAGTTAAAATTGCCCCAGCAATCAATACATAACAAGCCAAATACCATTGATTGGGGAAAGGGGAAGGAGAAGATTTTTGAGCGTATCCCAGAAAGAAGCATAGCAAAGCTGAGGCTATACAACCTGTCAGTAACATATCAGAAACACCGATTCTACCCCAAACAATCATTTCCGGGTTAAGTGCCATTAAAGCCGATGCCACAGCAGCTGTTAAGTAACGACGAGTAGGATTTGCAACTTGCTCTAATTCATCTTTTTTTGCAAAATGCCACTGTACCGCGTAGAATGCCAGAGCAGTTACAGCCGTTGCTGCCAGTGCTGAAGGGATACGGGCTGCCCACTCATTCACCCCCATAATAGAATATGCGATCGCTTGACACCAGTAAATTAACGCCGGTTTGTCAAACCGAGTTTCACCATTAAAAAATGGGGTAATCCAATCACCTGTAACTAGCATTTGCCGGGAAGCTTCAGCAAACAACGGCTCAGTTTCGTCAACCAAGCCAACGTTGCCCAAATTCCAACCAAACGCTATCCAGTTAATCAGCAGTAACCACAAGATGGAAATAGCCACAGCAAGGGCTGGACGCTGTTCTATCTTGTTAAAAATTTGGTCAACAGGGCGGGTAACGCTCAATTTCAGCCTCATAAATCCATACTCACAGACACCGTAAATCGCGTCTTTCTCATACACAATAATTCAAAAGTCGTTAGTAAGTTCGATTTTGTTCTCACCACACCCCACACCATATCTCCACAAATAATCTTGGTGCATAATTTCTATTTGTCAGGATAAACATTTCTGGAAAGCGCCTAACGCACCTGTATCTAACTATGTAATCACAGCCTACCTACTTAGTTGAAGCCTTATGAACCGTTATTATCCATTTAAGTTGCCATTGATAACTTTAGCTGTACTGCTGTGCAGTGCGATGAATGGTTCTAAGAGTCTATCCCAACCCGCCGCTCTTGATTTGAACATACTTCCTAATGGCAACCATCGCTTTTGTAGTCAACAACCCAAATCAAGTAATGTAGCTCCTCCAGATGCTCGCATTGGTGATTGCTTTTTATTTCGGAAACAAGGAAATCAAGTTGTTGGTACTTATTACGACACTAGAACATTAGGGGAAGAAGCACTATGTTTGCAAGGCACTTTTAAAGATCGCTTTTACGGTGAAGGATTAGAAATTATTCGTGGTATTGGTCGTCAGCGTATACCTACGAACGCTCAAGGTTCGCGTCTAGTAAATTGGGACAAGGAAGGAATTTTGCAAGTTGCCAAAGCTATACCCTATGGTAAAGGTACAGCATTCGGTCAACCAATACGCTACCGTCGAGCTACCTTGGATTTTAAGCGGCTTTATCGATATAATTTAGGCAATGAACTGCCACCAACACGCTGTCTGCGTTAACGACTATTAAACTACAAATTTCACTGTAAGGCATATTGGTAGAGACGGAAAATTTTCTGTCTCTACATCAATCCACTCTGAGGATTGCCATATTTATCTAACCATGATTGCACAGCAGATTTTAATCCTGCTCTTTCTGGTTCTTTAATCCCTTGAGGATCAAAACGATAGCGATAATGAAGCTCAATCAGTGATGATAAATCCTCAATAAAATGAGATGTAGGCATTTCCTCTTTTAGCCTCTTAATCCAGTTTTTCAAAGATTCTGAAGGCTGACGGCTCAATCCTAACTCGTTTAATTTCTTTTCAATTAAATAAAATTCAGAATCCTTATTAATTAAGTCATATTTATGAATAATTTCTGGAAAAATCTGTTTCTTAAATACACGTCGTATCCCTTTTTGAGGAGCAAACTTCCGCACCAGAATCAATATAAATGGCAGCAATAACCACCAAACATATTTAAATACATTACTACTTCTCAAGTTTCGTAACCAGCTGGAAAGTGTGAAACCCAAAAACGACCATAAATCAGAGATAAATGTCCATTTTCCAGCAGTTGCATCTTCAATACTTGTCCAGTCAGATGGTGTAGTATCAAACGCTTGCCAATTACCATCTATATATACCATTGTCCAAGCATGACCATGACGACTGCGGACAATATATTGCTTTTCTAAGTTGCTAAATTCGTGAACAGAATACCCGACAGCATAACGCGCTGGAATTCCTAACGCACGCATCAGTAATGTAGTTGCACTAGCAAAATATTCACAATGTCCAGCACGAGTTTTTAGTAAAAATGTTGATAAAGGTGTGGAAGCATTATCTTTACCTGTGAATTGAAGAGAGTAACTGTAATTTTCGAGTAAAAATGCGTCTACAATTTGTAAAATTTGTTGGGGTGATTTTCCTCTAATATCGAGTTTATTAACTATCTCATTTATTGCTGATTTTTCAGCTTTCGGAATTTGTAAATCATCTGCTGTCGGTGAACTATCTAAAGATAATTGCTGATTAAATTTTATTTTGTAAGCAATATCATTTACTTTTCCTGCTACTTTAACCGTGCCATATTTGTTTTTTTCCATCTCGCTAACTGGTAAATCATTGATTTCAAATGTTCCATCAGCTAACCTTAAGACACCTTTACCATTATTAAGTGTTCCATAAATAGTTAGCATTGAATTATTATCTAATTGACTTTCAAACCGCCAAGTTGTATTATTACTCTCTGGTTTAACGGGAGTAAATTCAGGATTTAATGCTATCCACAATGAAGATTGATATTTATTATAAGTTGCTTCTCTCAGCAGTAAAGGAGAATTATTTTGAGTCTGGGAAGATACCCTAAAAACAATATCATTGGACTGCTTTAAAACTCCAATTTCTCCCATACTGGTTTCTTTCTTGAAAGCATTTATCTCTTGTCCAATAGCATCGCTAAACCATGCTATCACCTGCTCTTCTACTTTATTATGAAGTTGATGTAATCCTATTTGTCCTACAAATCCCACACTTCCCGCAGTGAGGAACAAACAAAGCCAGATAATAGGTGAAAATCTTGGGGAACGCACATTCCAAAGTGCAATAGCTGAAAGTATAAACATCCCGATATAAAAAAATATATCTTTAGTATTAGCGTTACTAGCACCTAAAATACAAAAAGCAAAATATGGATAAGCTAAATTTAGAGAAAATTTATTGCTTTGCTCTCCTGTTTTAACATCATAAAATGTGATAAAAAGTGTGGTGAAATTGATGTTGTCATTTAGAGAATATATCTGAGCCGCTACCAGAGGGAAAAATGCTAAGGGTAGCCATTGTAAAAGAGTATATACAAGGTAAAAAGAACGATTGTAAATTATCAAATAAACGGTTAAAGTCAATAGAATAATTAAGCATAAATTAGCAATACGTTTGATGTCATCAGTAGAAAAATCCCAACGTGATTGCATAAAGCGAGAGGCTTCGAGAATTATAGCCATTGGTATGGCAAAAATCCATAATCCTGTTTGCAAACCCCAAAAGATTAAAGCGGCACAAAGCAAAAAAGGTGGTATTTTCATAGCTGCATTAAATCCTCTTGTATTTTGTCTAACTTTAAAATATGAAATGTTGCTAATTGATATTGCATATATTCAATTTTTTCTAAATTATCTGGGTTATGAGTGAGAATTAATACTAGTGTGTTAACACCCATTTTATTGAGATAACTAACTAATTTTTTTCTTTGTTCGTCCCAAGCAATAAATATACAAATACACCCACTTAACAGGGAAATTTTATCCAGCACAACAGGAATAAGTGAATCAAAAGATTTATCTCGACACGCAACTACAGAAGCCATGATTTCTAACATTTTTTCAGTATGACTAATTCCTCTACCAAATGTAAAACAATAAGCTTCGTTTCCCACAAACATTAAATCTAATAAAGATTCTTGAGTTTGCACTTCAGAAGCTAATGAAGCTGCTATTGATATTGCTGATTCTAAAATTTCGCTATATTTCACACTTTGAAATGTATCTAAAATTAATGCATGACGGACAAAAAACTCATCCTGTTCTTCTTTAACAATTGGTTTACCGATTTTTGCCCAACTTTTCCAGTGAATTTTACGTAATGAGTCCCCAGGACGATATTCTCGTAAAGACCTAAATTCCTCTGCGTCTCCTACAGATGATGCTAAAGCTACTCCACCCGATTGATATTTCCTGAAACCAGGAAGTTGAATGGGTGGTAGGTTATATAATTTGGGGAGAATTAATAAAGATTGCGGTAAAGAAATAGTTTGACAAGCATTAAGAAGACCAAAAGGATCTGGTCGTGCTACTGTCATACCTATAAACCTCATCACACCTCTATGGGTGGGTGTTATTTCACCCATAATTTCTGTTTTGCTGTGAGGTAAAAGTGGGGGTAATTCTATTGTTTTTGCGGTTCCGCATTGTTTGCGTGCAACTAGCCATAACCACCGATAAGATCCTAATTTTATATCAATGTCAGTGCGTTTATCTTCTCCAGGTTCTGGGTTTTCTAGGAATTCTTTCCAAGTGGGACGAGGGTCAGCAAAATTTTCAAATAGTTTGAGTTTAGTTTGAATCTTGTTGGTTTTGTTATGAATAACAAGGCGATACTTTAGTTTTATCCCCACGGTTGCAAATTTGGGTAGAGTTCTATTACCTTGAAAGCGGGAGCGGAATAACAATGTAGAAACTATAGAAATGAGGACAATGGATAACAAAAAAGTAAATATTTGATAAGTCATACTTTGGTTAGTATCCAAACCCAAAGATGCAGAAAAAATTAGGCCAAATATTACTGCAAAGCCACTGATAGTAACTCTTTTTTTGAGTTTATGTTGAATTGCTGAACTGAAATGGTAAATACGATATATGAATTTTTGCATTTCATTTTTAAAAGAGTAAGTTTATATTTTTAATATGGTTATTTTTAGATAATATCTAATTACACATATACAAGGATTGATGGATACTTTATAATTTAAGTAAAAAATCTTGATAATTAACAACTTTTAAACGCAGAGGTTCGCTGAGGTAAACGCAAAGTGACGCAGAGTTTTTATTGAAGTTTTCGCTTTGAATTTTGTTATCCTAATAAAGTCGAGATATTTACTGTGTTTAGTATAGTATCAATTATTGTTTTAATTTTTTTATGTCATAAATTTGAGAACGTAAGATTTCAACTTCTTCGGTAATTTCTTCTATAGATAATTCATCGGTTTGAAATACCTCTAGTAATTCTGTTAATTTTTTATCTAAAGTCTCTTTTTCTAATTCTTTGCTCAGTAACAATTTTTCTGAATCGGAAAGCTGTTTAACTAGAGTGAGAATTTGATCAAATGTCAAGGGTAGTTGATAGGTATTTTTTAGCATGATGTCTAACATTCTCCTTTGTTGATGAATAAATTGATATAGCAACTCATTTTCTTGATCTCAAATCAAGTAGGAACAGGGACAGATTTGAGAATATCTTCAACAACACCTGCTGCGGTTCTACCAGAAAAACGTGCTTGAGGTTCCATGACTAGTCGGTGAGCAATAACTGACACTGCAAGTTCTTGAATATGTTCTGGTGTGACAAATTCATAACCATCAAATAAAGCCAATGCTTGGGCAATTTTCATTAAGGTAATAGAGGCTCTAGGACTAGCTCCTAATTGCACACCTTCTACCGCACGAGTAGCATTGATAATTTCTACAAGATAGCGTTTTAATTCTTCGCTAATTCTGATTTTTTTAACTTGCTGTTTTAAGATGATAATGTCTTCTAGGTCAACGCATGATTGAAGTGTGTCAATAGGATGTTGTTGGATTTGGTCTGAGAGGAGGTTAACTTCGTCTTCAGGTGATATGTATCCTAGACTAAATTGAAGCGCAAACCGATCCATTTGGGCTTCGGGAAGAGGGTAAGTACCACGAGATTCAACTGGGTTTTGAGTAGCAATAACAAAAAATGGATCTTTGAGTTTTCGCAAATTCCCATCAACAGTAACTTGAAATTCTGCCATTGCTTCTAATAGTGCTGACTGGGTACGGGGTGAAGCTCGGTTGATTTCGTCAGCTAAAACAATATGAGCAAAAATCGGACCTTCATGGAAATTAAAGGTTTGTTCATGGGGATTTAAAATAGAAACACCGAGGATATCTGATGGTAACAGGTCTGGTGTAAATTGAATGCGTTTGAATCTCACATCGACAGAGGATGCTAAAGCTTTTGCTAAAGTAGTTTTACCAGTTCCAGGATAGTCTTCTAACAGGACGTGTCCACCACTAGCAAAAGCTGACAGCAATTTTCTAATTGCTGCTGATTGCCCTTTCATTACTTTTTGAATGTTGTCACATATTCTTTGATAGATTTCTCGACCGGACAAACTATTATTCTCTGGGTTGACATTAGACATTTTTGCTAATTAATAATACCAATTATGGAGTTAGTAGCAATTGCCATTCTTTGGTTTGGGAATTCCATTTAGGTGAGGAAGTTTCCCCAATAACATAAGGTCCCCAATAGCGTCGAGAACCATCTTGGGCAAAAGCCACTAAAATATCTCCCTGTTCTAGTTTTAGATTACCCTGTGGCAGGGATAAAATTAAACCCTTCTGACTACCTTCTTGGGGAGCAAAATCCCAATGAGCCGGAATATTATATTTGCTTTTGCTCTGGGAGGAATTTTTAACTGCTGACTGTCGCGCTAATAGGGCTAGACGTACAGGTTGATTTGTTTGATTGCTCATTCTCAAACTGCCTAAGCTTTTGCTTTTATTAGCGGAGTTAAGCTGATATGCCAAGACATGAGGTGAATTTTCAGGACTGGGTTTTTCTAATTGCTTGCTTGGGCTAGTTGTGCCATTAGCTGCATTAGCAGATATCACTTCTTCTGAAGCAGGAGGTGCGGATGTCTTTTGCTCTAATGTGGAGGTTGCTTGAGGAATTGTTGATGATATTTCTGGTTTTTTAGAATCAAATGATACAGTCATTTCTAAGCATCCCATCATTAGTCCTAATAGCCCCAATGCACAGCCGACAATAGTGAAGTTACGATACATGGCAGATTTCATAATGATAGTGTTTAGAGATAAGATTTTTATTAGCCTTAACCGCAGGGTAGCCGATAATTCCACATGGGAATTAAAGAGTCTTAACCATATTAGACATGGTGATAATTAAGAGCATCTATGTTAATAAATCCATGATGAAGGTTACACAACATCATTTTTGCCAGTCAGATATTACTGCTAACAAAGTTGATTGTTAGTAATCTCCTAAGTTAGAAGGTAAATTTCATCTTGGATACTTCACGCTTTATATTTAAGATAACCCTGGAAGGCGGGGAGATACCACCCTATGGGGCAGTAATTTTTTGGAAATATGTATGACTCAAGATAGTGGTTTGTATAATTTTTGATGTACACTGAAAACCCAAGAGCTATTTATAACAACATTAAATAAGCTGAGACTAAAATCCGATGACCTGAACAAACAGGTGACAGGAAAAACTGATAACTAATTTAATTTTACCCCGCAGTCTCATTAATGCAAAATACTCGTCTTAACACTCTATTAGATACCATTGCTAGGAGCTTGGGGCAATGGTTTATCAATCCTTGGCGGCGATTATCACTATTGTTAATTAGTTGGTTGTTTGGTTTTTTTCTAGGTTCTGCGGTATCTACTACCGCTGGACAAAAGGCAGAATTGGATATTGTGGTTGCTGCTTTTTTAGTCTTGCTGACGGAAATTACCAGCAGGATATTTTATAGTCGCAGCTTTTTTGCAAGACAAGCTCTTTGGGTAGAATCACTCAATTTACTCAAGGTTGGTTTTATCTACAGTCTATTTTTAGAAGCATTTAAGCTGGGTTCATGATTTTTTGGTTAGGGGGTGCTGATTATGACTAGTAATTGGTTAAATGAAATTTTGATCACGGGTGCAACTGACCCATCTTGGCAAGATTTGGCACAAGAATCAGCACTAGTAGATTATTTGAGGGCAAAAGTTTTTAATATTACCCCGGCAAATGTGTCTCAAGTCATTCAAGAGCGATTGCACCTACTCCGTTTATTTTTACCTACTTTTAGTCAATTTTGCCAAAATGACCTGCAAATTCCGCCTCAGACAATGTTAAAGGTGTTGTGGGATTTATGGCTACCTTTGGGAATAAAAATAGCATCTAGTCGCAAAGATTTAGGTAGACCACTGATTCAGGGGATTTTGGGTGGACAAGGTACTGGTAAAACTACAATGTCGCGGATTCTCAGTTTGATTCTCCAGCAGTTGGGATACCGGACTTTGAGTTTATCTTTGGATGACTTGTACAAAACTTATAGCGATCGCTTGGCTTTAACGCAGCAAGATCCCCGTTTGATTTGGCGAGGCCCACCAGGAACCCACGATATCGACTTAGGTTTAAGTTTACTTGATCAGCTTCGCCAAGGCAAGAGTCCTGTGAGCGTTCCCCGCTTTGATAAATCGGCTCACTCAGGTGCAGGCGATCGCACTACCCCAGAAATTGTGGAGAATGTGGATATTGTCTTATTTGAAGGTTGGTTTGTTGGTGTCCAAGCAATTGATCCAGAAGCTTTTACCAATGCACCACCACCGATTATCACGGACGAAGACCGCATTTTTGCTCGTGACATGAATGATCAACTCAGAAATTATCTCCCACTTTGGCAGCGTTTGGATAGTTTAATTGTCCTGTATCCCACCGATTATCGCTGTTCTTTGGAGTGGCGTAAACAGGCAGAAAAGCAAATGATTGCTACTGGGAAGCCAGGCATGACTGATGCAGAGATAGAAGAATTTGTCAAGTATTTTTGGCGATCATTGCACCCAGAATTATTAGACATCTCCGGAAATAGCTAAAGTGTTACTGCCACTGCTTTTAAAAGTGAGATGCCCCAATGCAAAGGTAGCTGGCTGGTACGCTAAAATAAGCGTTAGAGATGCC
>NZ_JACJTQ010000040.1 GCF_014698735.1 Anabaena catenula FACHB-362 | reverse complement strand
GGCATCTCTAACGCTTATTTTAGCGTACCAGCCAGCTACCTTTGCATTGGGGCATCTCACTTTTAAAAGCAGTGGCAGTAACACTTTAGCTATTTCCGGAGATGTCTAATATTTCCTAAATGGACATTAGATGATTTTGATTTGTGGAGATGGATTGTTGGGTTTGGTGGAGGTGTGAAGGTAGTAACACCACAGAAATTAGTAGAAAGGATAAAGGAAATAGGTCAAGGAATTGTCGCTAATTATGAAAGTTAAAATATAATTCTTGTTTATGGAAATTGTTAAGTAATGGGACAGGATTAATTACACAAATGATTTTTCTGTTCCCTCCCCACGCAAATAAATTCACGAATCAAACCGGATTCCTATATTTTCGTCATTCGCATCAGATGCCTACAATATTAATATGTCTGTCTAGTAATCTAGGGGGTAACAAACAGTACAAATAGGAGAATATCGTGCCAAATTTTCGAGAACGGATTAAATTAGCAGCAAAGCATTGGCAAGATAATGGCAAAGACGAAGCATATCTGTTTTCTAAAGATTACGACCGTATGCTTGTTTATCTGTGGTGTCATAGTCAGGGGGGGAAAAAAGAAGGGTATAGTGCAGACATAGCAGAGTTTGCAGCAGCTAATAGAAAAGCAATTGGCGATCTTAATTATGAAAAAATGCTGCGTGTTAGAGACTATTGCAATTTTTGTGCTGAAACATACAAATTAGAAAATCTATCAATTTGTATTGATTGTCAAAACGTTTACTGTTATCGCTGTGCAACTAATCATGATGTATGTGCTAACGGAAACTCTCGCTGTGTCTGTGGAGGAGATTTAGTCGGCTAACGGGGTGAAATGAGCAATCCCACACAGAAAGTTACGCTAAGGCTGAAACGATTACTTCTCCAATTCTGATTTCTGCTCTGACTGTCTGTGGCGTTTGAGGCTAGACTGTGCCGATCTCGGCTCACTAACCCCATCTGCCTGAGCGATCGCAAGGATTCGCTGCTGCCCATGCAGTAGCTTCTGCGACTAGCACTTCATGACCCGAATCAAGGTAAAATTGCATTCGGAAGGTCATCTCCAAGTGTAGGCGCTCTTGACCACAAATGAGCCGCCTGGAAATCACTCCGTATTCCCGCACCTTTTTCTGGGCATGAACTACTGCCATTAGCCGCAGTTTTGTCACCCGCTTGAGTTCCTCAATCCTTGAGTCATCATCAGCACTCAAATCATCAATCAAGCCACTTTCCTGCCCATTATTGGCACTGTAGAGTGAATCTTCTGCCGTTTCTTCTACCCCCGGCTTCTTCGGTTCAACTACACCCAGTCCGTCATTACCCGCCATTGATAAGTTTTGATTATCGCTTTTTGGCGACTCGCCGCCGAGCAAAGACAATAATAAATCCTGATAATAAGAAGCTTGATTTAATTGCAACCCAATCGTTGAAACTGTTGTCTCTAATTGATTGTTGGATTGATTTAAATCAGTTTCAGAACCATTAACAGAATTTATAAGTTCCTGATTTTCTAACAGCTGAGTTATTTCTGATTCGTTGTCACTCCTCTCTCTATCCAGATCACAATGCTGATTTTCCTGCCTTTGTTCATTTACCTGTACGGCTTCCAGACCGTAAAGGTCTGTCGCCGCTGGCGGTAAGCATAAAACCTTCATATAAGAAAAGTGTGTGTAATCTCTTTCTGAGTAAGGGTTTTGGGTTTGTTGTTTTTTCCACGTTGGTGTTTCTGAGTCAAAGTGTGTGTAATCTCTTTCTGGGTAAGGGTTTGCGCTATTTTTTGGCTCTGTGCTGTTTCCTAGATTTATGTTTCTACCCAGGATGTTATCTGATGGGTTAATGCTGTTTATTTGATTTCTATTTTGTTGGTTTTTGTTTGTTTCGACGCTTTTATCTGCGGTGCTGTTTTCTGTCCAAGGGTCTGGTATGTACCATTGGGGATGCCATAAGTGCTTATATTTGTATAGTGTGTTTTGACTCAGGGTTTTGTTGTACAGAATTTTGTATTCTGCACTTATTTGTTTGCTTCTTTCAGTTACTATTTCACTTAATCCTGGTTCTATTAGTTCTGTTTCTGTGTTTAATTCTGTTTGTACTGGCAAGGTATTCTGTATTTCTGTACTTCTGTTTTTCTGTATTCTTTGTTGTATTTCTAATGTTTGTACTATACTCATAATACGCTTTTGCGTTTGCTCGCTGCGTTGCTGGTTTGAGCTTTTTGGTTTTTCAAAGGGGAGTAGGTTGTCTTGGTTTTGTTGTTTTTTTATTTCTCTAATATCTGCTATGGCTAGGGCAAAGGTGTTGATGTATGTCAAGAGTGGGCGGTTGGGATAGCTGGCGTAGGGGGTATACCATTGGTGTCTGATTGTGCATTTGACCCAGTCTCTGACTCTGGCTTCGATGCGTTGTTGGTGTTGACAATACTGTGTGTATCCTGGAGCGTTTCTAGCGGTTTCTACGGCGTATTCAATCAGGTTTTCGTCTTGTAGGTCTAAAAAGACGATGCCGTAGCCGACGATGATTTGCAGGAGGATGTTTGTTTGTCCAATTCCTGTCCATCCTGTGGCGATGATTTCTTCCCAGTTACTTTGCCATTCTTCGATTTTGATGCTGGCTTTTTGACGATATTGTTCTTTTGTATGTCGCTTTCTGGCTTTTTTGCAGGCGTATCTGAGTTTGCTTAGGTCTTGACGACGGGCTGCATGATCACAGTGATCAAGAAAGGTGGCTACTGAGTCGCTGATTGGTTGTAGGTCGTCGTCTAGGAGAAATGCGCCGCTATCGGGCTGCATGGGGCAGCGGATGGCGTTGTAGTTGGTGATGCTGTCTTTTCCCCAGGGTTTGGGGTTGGGGAATATTTCTATGTGTCCAGGACGGATGTTGAAGCCTGTATCTTTGAGGGTTTGTTCTAGGGCGCAGGCTAGGTTAAAGGTGGGTATTTTGGCGGTAAAAGGGATGATGAGGTGGTAGCCGCCGCTATAACTTGATTGGATGGGTACTAGGCTGATTATGCCTATGTCTTCTAGGGCGGCTTTGATGGTTTGATAGGCTGCTAGGTTATGGTAGTCGCTGCCTGTGTCTATGTCTATTGTGGCGTAACGGGTATATGAACTAAAGCGGATGCCTATTAGTTTGTCGCTGTTTTGATGGTCTTTCCACAGTTGGGAGGGCTGGAGGTAATGGTCTATTGTTCTCCAAGCTGGTTTGCTCAGGAAGTTGTTGGCTGGGGCAACTATGGCGCTCCAAGGATGCCAAAAATATGTGACGTACCGTTTCCCTATTTCTGAGGCTGGTTGGTGGGGTTCTATTCTGGTTAGGGAATTTTTCCGGCGTTTTGATTTACGGTTTTGTTCGGGTTTGTTTGGTAGATACATGACTGGCTTGCCTCGATGTTTTGTGTTTGTTCATCGGGTAGCCGCTAGTTGGCATTTAACCTTTGTGGATGTAAAAAGCTGTTTTTGCCTTGAATGGTCTGAAAAGCCTGATTTTTGTTGCTGTTAGCAATTTACAGCTATTTTCAGGTAAATGAACCACATTTTTTCTCAGGCTCCAGGCGCAAAGCCAGAAGGAAATAGAGAAACAAGAGTGTAGTGCAAATACATGAATTCTGCTGTCATCAGAAATTCCCAGAAGTCTTTCATATAAGGGGTTAAGAGCCATTCGCAGATTTTTACTATCTTGGTTTAATGCCTGGTTGTTGGTAAACAGGCAACTCATGGTCTAGAATTGAGATCAAAGATTTTTTGTGAGGAGTTGGATAGCTCCCCGGTTGTTGAGACGACTGGAAATCGTCTTGCGGTCTTTGGTGATCTAATTCTGGCCTCTTGAGTCTTTCAATTCTAGACTTGTGACTGGCCTGTTACCACAACCAAGCAACTAGCGGGCTACCCAGCTTTTTTTTTGGCTTTGTAACATTCCCATGACAAAGACTGATTGATTGAATAAACCCAACAGTTCTATTTTTAAATCCATACACAAAATTCCTTAGTAAATGCAGTCTTTTTGTTGTCACCCTCTGAAACTGCCACGGACGCTGCTAAATCCCCCATATTTCACATCAAAAAGGGGATTTTTCCAGTCAGAGACAGTCGCATAAGTAAATATTTATAGATTATGCCACATTGGCAAGAACAGTGGTTGAAAACGGATCTATCTTCTCCGCAGAAAAAAACCCTTATTTAGCAATGGTTCTAGCCCCAGTTTGTTACGGGATACTAGAGTTTTTGTTACAGGATACTATAATTTTTGTTCTAACGCTCAAAGCCATATACAATAAGGATTATAAGCCTATTTTTCCAACTTTTTTCTCCAGAACAAAATTTTGTTCTGGAACCAAAATAGAACAAAAAATAGTACAGCGATCCTCAATCCCAACTAGCCGCTTAAAGCTGTAGGTAGTTCATATTTTGATATCTAATAGGATACGGATATAGGCGGATTGTTGCGGACTTAGTGGGCGATCGCCTCGTTCAACTAATGAGATAAACTTTTGGGATACATTCAATAAACTAGCTAATTTAGTCTGTGGCCAGCCTTTAGCAATCCGCGCTTCTCTCACTTGGCTGCCAGTCAATTTAATATCTTCTGGCGTTGTCTCCTTGGTTTTGGGCTGTAATCGTTCTACTTTTGGCTTAACCTTGGATGCTATTAGCTCAGGAATAGGATGTGGAGGTTTGATGGTCAGCTTGGCATCCAGTAATTTTTGAAAGTAGCCTTTAGGCTGTTTCTGTGTATACTCTGGTCTGAGCGATTCAGGGTATGTTTTTGGGTCAAATACAATTTGCCAATTCAGCTTGTTGAGCAAGTGCTGTAAAGCATTATCCCAGCGTTCCTTCAGCCTGAAAGCTTTCAAGCGATCGCATAAAGCTTTATCTAGTTCTGTTTTGGGCAAAGCAATTTCTATTAGCTCCTGTACCCTATAGTTACCATCAAGACGAACCCGGCTATCCAATGTCAAATATATAGCCAACCTTAATGTGAGTTCTTCGTGATAAGGATCAATTTCTAAGACTTGTTGAGCTAAGTAGCCAAACTGATATAAAGCTGACCGCGATTCTGCTCCCGCTCGGTTTAAAAAGTATTTAGTCCAAGCACCTGGTTGAACAATGATCTGCACTTCATCAGGCTCTTCTATCTTCCCAGATAAATTTACCTGACCATAGGGGACAATCGTGATGTTCCACATCCGACCAACAGGTGTACTAGCATTTATACCACCTTTTCTATTTCTCCCTTCTATCCATACTGTTTTAACTAACAAACAATCCAATGCAAACGCGGTTTTTGCTATTTCTAGAAGTTTTTGATGTTTGGGTAAATCAGTGCGCTTATCCCAGCCTATTTTTTCAATTAACTCACTACCTTTAATCGTAAATAAGCTGTCCCAAGGTTTCTCCTGCTCCATTGTATAAGCAGCAAATATTAAGTGTAATTTAACACTATTAAACCCAAATTTATCAATAATCTGTTGGGCTTCATTCCAAGGAAGTAATGTGACATCACCGGGGGTACTAATATAATGCTCAATATAATTTTGGGGATTACCTTTAGCTCTGTGTTGCGCCACTGCTATCCCCTCTTCATTTTTTTGCCATGACTCTTGTTTTTTAATTTGAGAATTAATACTTGAAAGCATAAGTGCTGCTGTAGGAATCGCCTCAAATGGCTGTGATTTAAATAATGAATTTTGTTGGCTGTCTCTATAGCCTTGAAGATTGTGATTTATTATATTATAGTAATTTTGGATGGTATTTTCATCAACTTTATATTTTGCGGAAAGTATTGAAGATATCGTACTATATAATACTTCATTAAAGATGGCTTCAAATAATTCAGAATTATCTGATGTTTCAGTTGCAGATAATGTCGGATTAGATAGAAAATACTGATTTAATTTATCACGGATAACTTGTTTAATATTATCTTGAATTTCCAGTAAAATAGGCGGACTAAGTTTCTCTAGATCATGAGAACTAGGAAGTTTCGATTCATCTTGATTCATAACATTAGACGGGGAAGTAAGCTTTATCAAATATCGTTGGGAGAAAATTGCACCAATTTTTCTGCTTTTTTTGATTATCAGTAGTACTAAATACCAAAGATAGCTCGGTCAAAGTTTAAGTAGGTTGGCGTTGAAAATTGTCGTTATGGGAAGGCACTCATGCAAGAGGGAAGAGACTTTCAGGGATTTTACCTTTTCGTACTTGCTACTCTTCGAGAAGCCGCTTCGCGTCTACGGTTTTTTCGAGCCGACTTACTTAGTATAATTTAAAGTGAGATAGATCAGGAAATTACAGCAGTTCTCGATTGTATGAGAAAACCGAAATTCTGACTTTAAAATCATTGCGAAAAAATTTTGTATCTCACTCAACTGCACACCGTTATATCAAAATAAACGGTTGAATTTAAAACAGGGTTTCAAAAATATAGGAATCATGTTTGATTTGTGTCTATCCCCAACGGAAGCATAACAGCTTAACGCCATGCAAGCTAGAGCCAAAGTGGACTGAGTTCTGCACTTAAAAAATTGCGTACACCCGAATCTACCAATCTTCTTGCCTATTAAATATCCATTAATTTCAAAGCACTACTATCATTTGGTCTAGCCTTAAGATACCTGTCAGTGATAGCTAAATTGCTATGACCTAAAGTATCCTTAATCAGCGCCGGGTTTACCCCCCTTTCTGCTGCGTGTGAACCATGAGCATGGCGCAACCAGTGACAACTGACTTTATCACTCAAACCTGCTGCGGCTGCCACCACCTTGATAATTGGATGGAGATTCTGGCGTTCTAGATGTCCCCCCTTCTGACTAGAAAACACAGCATCTGTAGCCAAGGCATCCCCTTTAAATTCCATCAGTTCTGTCCACAACTTTGATTTCAGCAAAATAGTGCGCGACGTGTTACCTTTACCCTGTCGCACATATACTTGCCCACTATCACCTCTAGCGTGAAGTTCCGCCCAAGTTAACTGGCAAAGCTCATGAGAGCGCAAGCCTGCCTGATACAACAATTTCACAATTAACAGATTGCGTCGAGCGATCGCTTGCCGTTTAGCAGTTTTAGCATCACCCACCATCGCTGCTGCCGCCCGTACCATCAACTTAATATCAGCCTCATCTAAATAGCGTTCATTAATCGCATCGGGTATTTCTCCCAATTTCAAAGCCATCCCCACATTGAAGGGCAAATAACCAATTTTGTGAGCAAAACTAATCAAACTTTTCACCGCTGCCAGATAAATGCGCCTAGTGCTGGCAGATTGTGTGGAAAACTGGGTGCTGTACTCCACCAAATCCTCATAAGTAATGTGGCGCAAAGGTTTCCTCAAAAACCGCAAGAAATGCTTAACGTAACGCTGATAGGCACGCACCGACGACTCCGCCTTACCATCCAACCACAAAGTAATCAACTTCATTTCAGCTTGAGCCGGGGATAGTTCCGAGATGGCCTGGCGATATTGAGAAACGTGGACGAGTGAGAGAGGCATAATTTCTACACTATGATCAATAAGACATAACCCATGTTAAGTCTGGTTTTGTGTTGTCTGATTTTTATTGTCACCCTTAATGGGTATTCCAGATCCATCTGTCTGATTTATTAATTTGTGTAAAGTGCTGACTTACTTATGTGGTTTATTAGTTAATTGTTAAATAAAAGACATTTTAACCTCTTCAACTTCCCCACCTGGCTACGCTGTAGCTTGCTTCTTTGAAGGAGTAGATGAGATGGAGTATCTCGCAAAAAACAAGATGAATGTTACGTAATTCATAGTGCAGTTCTCTAACTTTCCCAAAAATTTGTAGTATGCTCTTGACATCGAGTAGTATTTATATTACAAATGTAATATCAACAAAAACGCCTCCCCAAGAGGCAAAACAAAAACCACGCAATCATGCTTTTATTGGGTCTGTAGCTCTAATGGTAGAGTTCCTGGATTCACTTGTGTCCTGACAGAAAAAGCTTACATACTTGCTCAATTGGTAGAGCGATCATCTTGAAAATGATAGGTTGCAGGTTCAAGTCCTGCGGTGTAATCACAGCTTTTTCAACTTACACGAGGTGTGAGTGCAACTCTCACAGGGAGGGTATCGGTTCAATCCCGATCAGATCCATAAATAACAATTTGTAATTAAAAAAAGAGGTGATGACAATGGTTCATATTCGATTTGAGGGACGTTCTGTTGATGTTACAGAAACACAACTGGGAATTACAGCAGGGATGAATGATGTGGCAGTAAAGGAACAGGTTGCTCGACATTTAGATGTGAAAAGAGATCGCCTTTCTGCTTACATAATTGATCGTCGTCCCAGTGGTGATTTAATCATCCGTCCTGAAGCTGTTTATGGTTAAAGTATTTAGTATTCCGCGCCCTGACAGAAGAAACATACATACACATTCATAACGGTTCTAAGGTAGCAAAATTCGAGCAATCGAGCAAGCGAAGCATGATTACTAAATCTCTCGCAGATTTAGCGTGCGTGTCCACTGCCAATATTTGGTAAGAACGACCGTAGCTGTAAAAAGTTTCTTGAACTTGCACGGATTCATTTAAAATTCTGCGCCCCAATTTGTAAAGCCTACACACCATCCGGCAACGGATATGCAGGTACAATTCCTGTCGCTTCCACTAATGGGAGCGTAGCCAAATTGGTATAGGCAATTGTGAAAACCGCTTTGCTGACTTGTGCGGAATTCTCATTATTTAAATTGTATTTAACTGAATCACGTATATGGAGGTAAATCCGATGATGTTCGCTAAATCATTTGCAATCAAAAACCAATCGTTACAACTGCATTTGTATTTAAACAACGTGAGATATGAGCGAACATCGTTTGAGCGAAATTGTGATTGAGCGTCCTCGTGGTGGTAGAAGAATCAGTCTGAAAAAAGTGACTGGCTTTAAAAAACAATTACACAAAATCACCGAGGAAGCAACTGAGGATGGATTATTCAATCCCTACCTGATTAAACCAACAAATAAATCCAAATATCTTTCAGATCATCTGGGACCTTTGCGTCGGTTTTTGCGCTCAAAAGTTGGACAGCCGTGGAACGACATTTACAGCGAACTGTGTCAAAGATTAGATCCCAGCACAATGGCAGGACAGCACGTGATTGGTCATCTGTGGGACTACGTTGAACGCCATGTAGAAATCATTGATGGTCAGGTTTATAGCAAGTCTTACCGCTGGAATCGAGTTCGGTTAGATGGGAGTTACGATAACCGTTTTTACATCCATCCTGAAACCGGAATTCTTTGTGCAGTTAAGAAAGTAAACCGACAGCAGAATCAACAACCAGAACAAACCGATATTGTCATCATTGACAATTATCATCAATATCAAAAAATAAACGATATTTGGTATTTAATTACCTTTGCAGATTTTCCCCCGTTAACTGATTATGTAACGGATGTGATCCAAGGTGAAATCCATCGTTCTGCTGCAACTTTTAGAGGTAAAAAAAGAATTTATGCTGTCAAAAAACAGCAATGTAGCAAGAAAGAAATTCGATTGATTTTCAATCAACTTGCTAAAACTTAGAATTTTCACTTCGTACCCTAACTGAGAAAGCTTACATACTAGCCGAATTGGAACAGGCACTTGATTTAGGCTCAAGCAATTACGGGTTCAAATCCCGTGTGTGAATCAACAGCTTTTTTAACTTGTACGAGGTGATTTTATTTATTTCCACATGGAGGTGAGAATGATGAATAAGATTAAATCTTTTAACATCAAACTGAAGCAAGAACCTGAATATTTTTGCTTTTGAACCATCTAGCAAACGTCGTTATGGCTACCCGTCTGAAAAAGCCGTTAAACGTGGCGTAGGCATCGCTTTGTTCATGGCGATAAGGAACTACAAGAAAAGCTTGGTAACAATGACCTTTGTCCTTGTGGTTCTGGTTACAGCTTTCAAAAAGTGCTGTCGAGATAGCGGCAGATATGACGGTAGTTTACGCAGTTACTACTTTTAGAGAGTAGTACCAGCAATTTCGATACATCAAAACTGGCAGTTGTTGCCGCGCCCTCATCGTGGAAGCTTACATAACTCTGCAATAGTTAAACCCAATGCTTCCACAACTTGCGCGGTGACTCTATCACCCCGCGTGCAACACTGCCTCCGGCAATTTTGGATTTTAGATTTTGGGTTTTCGATTGCAATCCAAAATCGCAAATCCGCAATCCAAAATTCTTAGAGGAGGTTCCCATGAATACCAATACCGCAGAACGTGACTTGCGTTTAGAAATGCTCAACAGTTTGCTGACTACCCCTCACCGCAAACTTGAGCAAGTCGCAGAAATTCATAAATTAATTGTTGAACTTGATCCTATATTTTACGGACATCTAGCTGTTTGGTATCAGCGTTATGGTGATGTTCGTGACCATAAAGAAGTATTTCTCGCTCATTTGCTCACTAGCAATTTGACTGAACACCGGGATGCTGGATTTGTGATGCTGCAAGAGTTTCCACCCTATCAGGTGGCTCGTGTGGTGGATTTTATGAAGCAGCAACAAAATAAGTTGCCTCGTTCGGCTAGAACTGCGGTGCGGTTGTATCTGAAGACACGGGAGAGTAATCCGGCTTTATTTGAGCGCGCTGCTTTGCGGGGTCGTAAGGCAATGAAACACCTGTATGCTTCCCTGCACATCAAGCCCAATGAACGAGCGAATGCAATTTTGTTTCGCAATACTCCGCCAACGGGTTCTTTAGCAGATGTGTTAAAGCAGCTTGCTAAGGCAGAAAAAGCGGCAGAACAGGCACGGTTGATTGTGGAGTTCAAAATTCCTTATGCGATCGCTATTGGTGCTATTAAACAACTCACACCTGTTGTATTGGTGGCGTTAATCAACAGTATGAGTCCTCAAGAAGTGATCAATAACCTCAAGTCTCTCCAAGCTAGAGGGGCAATGGATCACCCAGAAGTCAAGAAGTTGATTGACTCCAAGCTAGAGGAAGCGTCTAAAAGTGGGCGTGTCTCAGCCTTCAAAGCCCAGGTTGCCGCAGATACGGCAGATTTTGACGCAGACACCGTTGCTCGGTTGGACAAGGTTACTAATGAGCAGGTAAAGCGACGGGGGACAATTGCTCGTCCCACTGCCCTACTGGTGGATAAGTCTGGCTCAATGGAGAATGCGATCGCTGTTGGTAAGCAACTCGCTGCTTTAATTTCTGGTATCACTCAGGCAGAACTGTTTGTCTATGCCTTTGACACGATTCCCTATCCTGTTACAGCAAAGGGTAAGGAGTTGACTGACTGGGAACGTGCTTTCCAGTACATCAATGCAGGTGGTGGTACTAGTATCGGTTGTGCATTGGAAGCAATGCGGAAGAAGAAGCAGGTTGTTGACCAGATTATTGTGGTGACGGATGAAGGTGAAAATGCTACTCCTTACTTCGGTGAGGTTTACAAGAGCTATTGCCGGGAGTTGGGGGTAATGCCGAATGTGGTGATTGTCCGTGTGGGTAGTCATTACAACTGGGTGGAAACTCAATTGAAGCAGCAACAAGCACCTGTAGATACCTTCACTTTCGCCGGTGACTACTACAGTTTGCCGAACCTTGTCCCACTCCTAACGCGCCCTTCTCGTCTGGATTTGCTGATGGAGATTTTGGATATGCCTTTGCCTGTCAGGGTGGATAAGTAGAATGTAAAATGGGTGCGTTATGTTTATACTTGACGCACTCAATCTCCTGAGAGAAAATATTCAAACGAATTGAGGCGATTTTTTATATGAGAATCTCTAGAACTATAGATGAATTAGTATTTAAAGTTCAAATATATAACATTCCATTGCTACCAATAGAACAACCACTAACTTTTCTTGATCTTAAAGATGCTATCCAAACTTCAGAAGATATTCTTTATCACTTACACGTTGAGGAATACACAAGCTATCAAGATTTTAAATATAAAGAAGCGATAAAAGAATTCGGTATTTCTTCGGATGGTGTTATCAATTATGAAAATTTAACTTTAGTACCTGATGCTTTGCTATGGGTTCATCAATTTAGGTCAACTTTTTTATCAAGATTTAGTACGTACACAATGACTATATGCGGTTTAGATAAAATGCTTGAAAAAACTTATATAAAATTTTTAGAAGCTCTTAAAAATACTCAATACAACAACCTGATTCCAAATGAGCCGGAAGAAAGCCTGAATAAACGTCTAAAAGAAATAAAGCATTACACTAAGCTAAGGAATAAAGTATTTGCACATACCTCATACGCTATTCCACAAAACGACTCGGAAGAATTACAGTCAGCTTCACTAGCATTTTATTCAGGTCGTAGCATGAGATATGCCGAAGATCACGTCTATATGCAGATTGGTTTTCCTTTGATAAAAACGAATGATCAAATAGAACTAAGAATATTTAAAGATTTTAGTGATACAATAATTCCGCACTACAATGAATGGGCAACTATGTTTACAGAAATTTTAGTAAAATTACCCACATGAAATAGGTCATAAAGTTCTATGATACTAATCCAGTATCAAAATTATAAAGGAAGACCAGAGCTAATAATTTCTTGTCGAATTTGTCTTAATTTTTTACCTAACTTAGAGCCAGATTTTATCTCCTGCTTTTGGCGTTCAAGTGAATCAATAAATGCTAAAACTTTTTCTTGTTCGTCTGCATTTAAAGCTTGCCATTTATCCAGCATTTGTTCGGTGGTCATATTAGCTATCACTCCGATTACCAAGAATACGAATACATTTACAGCGAAAAAATATTTATGGGGGTATTACAATATTAACTCTCCTTAATGAAGTAATTGGGCGCTACCCCATAAATTACCCTAAAATTAAATAACTTGCCCACTGCAAAAAAGAAAGCACTATGAAACGAATTCAGCAATTTACTGCAATTATTGAGCGTGAAGATGACGGTTATGTATCTTTATGTCCAGAATTAGACATTGCCAGTCAGGGGAATTCGGTAGAGGAGGCAAAAAATAATTTGCTGGAAGCGTTGCAACTATTCTTTGAAGTAGCAGATCCTTCAGAAATAGAGAATCGCTTACATACAGAAGTTTTCGTGACCCAATTGGAGGTAGCAATTGGGTAAACTGAGAGTTTTATCAGGTCGAGAAGTTTGCCAAATTCTTTCAACAGAAGGCTTTGTGGAAGTACGGCAACGTGGTAGCCATATTATCATGCAACTTAAAACTGAAGAAACAACCGTTACCGTACCTGTACCTAACTATGCAGAATTAAAGATTGGAACATTGCAATCCATTATTCGCCAATCAGGATTGCCTCGTTATCTTTTTGAGGTTGTCTAATATCCAAAAATATATTCTGGAAAATAGCAAATTTTTGTTGTATTATAAATGTAATATATTTCTTGCGTGACCTAACTCGTGTGAGCCTACATACTAGTACGAGAGGAAAAGTAACACTGTCAAATGCAGTGGGCGTGTGTGAACGGGGAGTGCGAAGAACCTGGGAAGTAGGCTTGAAAGCAGCCATCTTTTAAAGAGTGTGTAACAACTCACCAGCGGAGTCCCTCTAGTAACTGAGAACACGCAATGCTCCACCAACTTGCACGCAGGAAATAATTAAATTAATTCGTAATTAAAAAAGTTAGATTTTATGCTGATTTCTAGATTGCATCTGTAGCTGATTTTGAATAATTGGTATTAGTTATGACTAACATATTTAACCTAATCAACCAAATAGCTAATGCAGAAGCACAGTTGTCTGAAACTCAATTCCTTGCGCCCTGTGTCAAAGGTGGACGAGTCCGCACAAGGGTAGCCGGGATGGTTTACACTTTCACACCAAAGCCCAGTAAATTCGTCGGTTGGGGCATCTTTCAGGCTGTGGATGAAAAGACAGCAAAGCTGGTAGAAGAGGCAGATTTACCCCAAATTGCCGAATACCTGCAAAACTTTCCTCAAATCCGACTGCGTTTAGCACACCAACTGCAAAAACAAACTTGGTTAGCATACCCTGTGAATGAAGCAGATATGCGTCAACGGTTGAAGGTAGTTAAGCCGATCGCATTACATTTAGTAACTGAGGGTGTTGTATTTGAGCAAATCATAGCTCGTTGGGATGGTCAATCCTGCTGGTTTGAGGAAGTTGATCGCCGTACTGATCCAGAAATTGTGGATACTCTGCAATCTGCTGTGAAAAAATTTACCCCGACACAGGAATTGCAGTTCAAAGGCATTACTCCAGAAATCCGCACAGTGTATGAATTAACAAGTCAAAGAATTGAGGGTTTTACTCAACCCCAACAGGATGAAAGACGATTGAGAAAGGCGTTACAAATGGGGGGTGGTACTTTAACTCAATTCCATGATCGCGGTGATTATTGGACTGTTGATTGGACTACTGCGGATGGTATTCGTCATAGTAGTGCGATCGCTAAATCTGATTTGACTGTTGTTAGTTCTGGTATTTGTCTGAGTGGACGCGATCGTGATTTTGACCTGCAATCCTTAGTAGGTGTCATGGAACGCTAAGAGTAATAACAGTGTGTCTCAATTAGCAATTAGCAATTACCCATTATGAGTATCTTTTTCCATGAACAGCTTTACCGCAGCAATGCTGTGATGACAAAGTTAAAGGATTATCCGATCACAATTTGTGGAGCAGGAGCATTAGGCGCTAACATTGTTGAAAACTTAGCTCGCTCCGGTTTTGATAAACTGACTGTCATTGATTGCGATCGCATTGAGGAACGTAATCTTTCCACCCAACCCTACTATCGTGCTGATGTGGGAGCATTTAAGGCGAAGATTTTAGCCAACAATTTATATCGAGCAATTGGCACTAAAGTTGATGCTAAAACAAAGGAGTTGACACCAGCAAATACTAATCAATTACTTCAAGATAGCCAGTTAATCATTGATGCTTTTGACAACAGTGTGGCACGTCAAGCAGTGAAAGATTATGCTGATCAAAAATCTGTTCCTTGTCTTCATGCTGGTTTATCATCTGACTATGCAGAAGTGATTTGGAATAATGTTTATCGTGTTCCTTCTGATGTGAATGATGATGTTTGTGATTATCCCCTAGCACGAAATCTAGTGATGTTAACGGTTGCTGTGGCCTGTGAGGCAATTATCTCATTCATTGCTACAGCAGAACAGCGTAACTTTACTATTACCCTCAAGGATTTGACTGTGAAATCTTGCTTTGAGTGAGTTGCCATAGCTTGAGTGATAGTGTACAAAGCGATATATTAATGACTCTGGGAATGGGTGAAACGTGAGATTTTGATCAGAAATTAATGATTTGATACATGATTTTTTTAAATGATTCAAACAATAATTGTTTTATTCGTGATTGGGCTAATTATCACGGTAATTTTAGCCAATCCCATCCTCATTAAAAGGAGAAGAAACCGTCTCAAACGTCGCCCTTTTCCTCCCCTTTGGAATGCCGTTATTGAGAATAATCTTCCTATATATCTCTATCTTTCTGCTGATGAAAGAAGGCGACTTCAAGGACATATTCAAGTGTTTTTAACCGAAAAGCAATTTATTGGCTGTAAAGGATTACAGGTAACAGAAGAAATGAAACTGATCATTGCTGCTGTTGCCTGTTTACTTCTACTCAATGAACGAGGAGAATACTTCCCCAGACTGCGTTCAATTCTGGTTTATCCCAGTGCGTATGTTGTTAAGGAAACGGCTGCTATTAGCAATTATGTTGTTGAGGAAAGGCGTGTCGCTAGACTAGGGGAATCATGGACAAAAGACCAGGTAATATTGTCTTGGGAACAGATAAAGCACGATACTTTTAATTGGCAAGATGGACATAATGTTGTCCTGCATGAATTTGCCCATCAATTAGATCAAGAGGATGGCAAGGCTGAAGGTGTGCCGATTTTACAACGCAACTCTGACTATCCGATTTGGGCTAAAGTGATGAGTGAAGCATATCAACAACTTTGTAACGATGTTCTCCAAGGAGTCAATAATGTCATAGATAGTTATGGTGCAACAAATCCCGCAGAATTTTTTGCTGTAGCGACTGAAACTTTCTTTGAAAAACCACACCAATTGTTATTTCATGATCCGGCAGTTTATCAGCAACTACAACTTTACTATGATTTAGATCCTGTGCAGTGGAATTATCATTCTTCTGTCAATTTTGGCAAATAAGAAAGCGATATAGTTTACGCACAGTTGTCTGTTTCAATTATAGTTCGCGCACAGTTGTCTGTTTCAATTAAGGATAAAAATGATAGGGGTTGGCTCATATTAGCAGCAAAGCCGAGAATTCCTGGATCTCGATGTTCGTAAAGTAACTGACCTTTGCTATCAAACAAAAAAGTGCCACCGCGCTGAGTTAAGTAGGCAGAATTCGGTACATAAGTCTGCCAATTTCTGAGAACTTCCACCATATTCCGTAGCCGCAGAGTAGCTAACTCAAAGGGGCGTTGAAAGCCACTGCCGCCGGCTAATTGAAAAAACGAGCCTTGGAAAGCAGGCAGAGGAGTACCTTGAATGATTTCATCATCCCCAATGAGTTGAGGGGCTTTGCGGTCGCCCTTGTATCCCCGAAAAACTTCCGCCAGCGTTCCCGGACTACCAATCCCTGCACACATCAAAATTAGATTTAGCCAAGCTTTCCCAGACTCAGCAAGCCCAGGGAGAGAAATATTCAGACCAGAATAGAGATTGAGTTGGCGATGTAATTCTCCATTCGGTTCGACAAATAAATTTTCCGGCGGAAATCCTGTATATTCACAGAATTTTTTTCCAGAAGCGAGATTACCAATTCCCACCGCACGAATAGCGAGTTTTTTATCTGTCAAGTTTTTAGCTTCGCGCTGTAACCACCACGCATATTCAAGACTATCAAAATCTCCAAGTTGTGGCCAAACTAAAATAAGGATATGTGAGGCAGTCTCGCAGTTTTCTAGCAAGGGTCGGCTCATGCCATCACTAACACGTTGATATTTGTTCTGATTAAGGATAGCGTAGGGGTTCATTGCAAGAGATTAACTGCTATTTAGCTCTTAAATTCTAGCCCAATTGATCTGAATTCACGTTGATTTTATTTCATCAGTAACTCAGGGCTGAAGCCACTGAGCTTGCAAGAAGACGCGCTCGTTTCTCAATTATAGCAACCGGGCGGTTAGCACAAAATATAGGCTTGTTATTGCCGTATAGGTGGGAATCCATGTCCTAATCGTTATAGCTACTGCTATACCACGTATTTTTATGACAATTCTTGTCTAAGTTCCCTAGTTACCAGCTATCACCTACCGTAATATCTACTACCACAGGCACAGGGTTGAGAAACTTAAGAGCCGCAGCAACCATACATCTGTGTAGCATTTTGCTCACTCGTTCCACCTCATTCTCTGGACATTCCAGGACAATTTCATCATGGACAACGCAGATCAACTTTGCATTAGTCCTAGTTAACGGTTTAATCAGCTTCACCATCGCCAACTTATTAATATCTGCATTCAAACCCTGCACAGGATGATTAAGCATTTCCGCTAACCTGGGTTTATCTGCCCATCTCCGTCTTCTCCCAGCTAAAGTCCGACTTTCTTTAATACCCCGCAAATATGCCTGCTTAATCGTTTCATGCCACTTAGTCACACCAGAATAAGCATCAAAAAACCTGCTTCTAAAAGCCTTAGCTTCATCCAGTGTCATTGTCACACCATACTTAGTTTCAGCATAGATGCGAAGTTTGGCAGCCCCCATACCGTAAATCAGCCCAAAATTAATCGCTTTAGCCAGTCTGCGGTCTTCCTCACTGACCTCCATGATCCGCTTACCAGTTACCAAAGCTGCCGTGAGTTTGTGCAAATCAGCACCTTGACGGTAGGCTTGGCGCATCTTAGCATCACCAGAGAGACGAGCTACTATTCTTAACTCGATTTGCGAATAATCTGCTGCTAAAATTTGGTAGCCAGGTGCAGCAATAAAGCAATTTCTCGCCGCCGCATGACGGGGAATGGTTTGTAATGGTGGGTGACGACAGGAAAATCTTCCAGACCTTGCGCCTAGTTGATAGTAATTGGGGTGAATTCTCCCAGTTTTGGGGTGAATGTGTTTAGGTAAACTATCAGTAAAAGTGGCAGTAATTTTGGCAAGGTGGCGATAGTCTAAAAGAGCCTTAATAATAGGATATTGAGCTACTAAAGGCACTAAATCTTTTTGATTAGTTGATTGCACAGGAATACCCATAGCTTGAAAAGCAGCTAAAACTTGTTGGGAAGAATTAGGATTAACAGTATCAGTCAATTCTGGTAACAGAGATAATTGAGATTTACCCACCAAACGCAATTGTTTAAGTTGTTGAAGTGCATGAACTTTATCAGTTTCTAACTTTGCACCCAACTTATACCATTGAGACAAATCAAACAACATTCCATTGAGTTCCATTTGAGCAACAACAGGCATACAATGAAATTCAAGTTGGGCAATTTTTAGCAATTTTGCCTGTTTTAATTTCTTGACTAAAATCGGGTAAATGTCAAGTAAAATAGCAGCATCTAGAGCAGCATATTGTAATTGTTCTGGAGTCAGAGGTTGATTCCAATTGCTAGTTTGTAACGTTTTATCTATTTGGATACGTAATAGCTTACGAGTGACATTTTCTAAAGATGCACTGGTTTTAATGCCAGCATTTAAAACTTGGTAAGCCAGTTGAATATCAAAGAAACGTCCAGCAATTTGCAGTCCAGCTTGATTGAGAAATTGCCATTCAAATTTGGCATTATGAGCAATTTTCAAAGCGGAATTACAGAAGAGTTTGTTAAGTAGTAAACGACTAATTTTAGTGCGTTTCTCCCCAGTATTATGTTCCACATTATTGCGTTTATAAATAGCTGGTAAATCAATTATAACAACCGGATAATTAGGTGCAGCTATTTGAATTAATCGAATTGTATCAGTTAAAGGATCTAGTCCTGTAGTTTCACAATCTAAAGCTAGAACTTTTGCTTTAAACAAAGGTTTGATAACACTTTTGAGAGTTGGAATATCTTTGACTACAGTGTAGTTAGGGTATTCAGGGGATTTTGGGGAATAGTTCATAAAGTTTATTGATTTGGTTTTTTAGATATGAATATTAAGTAGGTAGGCGTTAAAAAGTGTTGTTATGACAAGGCAAGATGAAAGAGACTTTCAGAGATTTTAATTTTTGTACTTGGTTTAGTTTTTGATTTGACTTACTTAATTGACATTTATTTGATAAAAAAAGAGAGATTTCATATATCAATCTCTCTTTTATTTGTTGTATTGGGTTAATTTAATTAACCAACTTGACGCTGAGGCTTACCTTTCTGTAAAATATGATAAGGTTGGATATTTTCGTCAGAATCATGAATTGCATTAGGGGCTAATTCTTGAATAATTGGTTTAACAATTTCTGGTGCAATTTCTAAACGATTTTTGATTTGTGCTTGTAACCAAGCTAAAGGAACGTTTTTACCATTGACTTTCTGTTTGATAATTAAGTCAGATTTGGGGTTTGTAGATTTTTTAATGGCACTGGCAATTTTTCTGGCTGTGCGTAAATCAATTTTCTCTATGTCAACAGCAATTGAATTGTTGACTTCAAATTCTGGTTGTAAAGAAGTGCTATCATTTGATTGATTGCCATTGTCATTTTTTAAAATGGTAGAAATACTAAATGTGTTTTCAACCGTGGTTAAATCATCATACTTATGGATATTTGATTGATTACAATTGTTATGTTCAAAATTTGCAGAACTATTAACAACAGAATTATCATTAGCAGATGGATGACAATTTTCTTGTTCAACATTAAGATTGCTATTTGTGGTATCAATAGGTTCAATATTTGATTGCTCAGATGTTTTGTGAGTGGTACAATATTCGACGTTAAAAGCAACTTGATGCCATAAATGCACTAATCCCACCATAAAATCAATAAGCATGACAATGATAGAGAATGCTGTAATTACCAAGATGAGATAATTTAAACTTTCTTGAACTGATTGAATATTCATGGTAACTAAATTGAGATTTGATTATCAAAAACAATGAAGCAATAGCTTCCATTGCACTCTCTTTTATTAAAATGAGGTGAAACATTAAATCTTCATCATGTGTATGTTGATGAGATTGTCCAACGATATATTTGTATATTTGCAAAATGGGATAGGTTGTAAATTTCTATTAAGTCTATGAAGCAAACTTACCGAACTCTTGATATAGGTCGGTTTCCAGAACAATTTACACTTAATGTGGGTTTAAAAATGGAAAGCCGTTTTATGTTCTCGATGGTTGCAGTTCACTAAATATAGGCGTAAACTGCATGAAAGTTATGAGGACAATCGCAGGAAGTTTTCTTGGCTAATATTAATCATATTGAAAGTGTTTCAGTCCTATTTAATCGGTATCGTATTTTTGACAATTAGTGATAAAATCTTAGAGAAACTTTGCCAAATTAAGACCTTCCAGAAATTTTGCCAATTTGGCGAATATCACCCATATATCAGTGTTACTTTACAAGGTACTGAGCCTATAACCAAGATACGTGAATATTAAGATACTTGGAATCGCACTAATATAATCATGGGAATTAACATGAAACCAAGATTTACTTTCAGCATAATAGGCTGTACATTGCTCGCACTATTAACGCCTAACGTAGTCATTGCTCAAACTACTGATTATGGAACAACACGTAGACCACACACTTGTCCATCACGAACAGAACCAAAAATAGGCGCACCTAGCGTTGAACAGGCAAAGAAGTATTTTCTCTGCGATCATGAATGGTTGAGAGGAACTGAAGGTGAAAAAGATAGCTCTGTGTGGCTGATCAACGACCTCACTATTCAGGTGTCTCCGGTTTCCCGTCGATTTACAGAAAATGACCTTCCGTTCAACTGGGCAAATGGGAGAAGAAGTTTAGGAATGAATCCCGATAAACCTGTCTACGATATCCGAGGTAGTTTCACCAGCTATCAATGCTACATTGCTAAATGGGCAAAAGTTGGAAAAAACTGCGATGTTAATTATTTCTCAGATAGTAGTGGCATCTGTTTTCTAGATACTTTTGGAGGATGGCACTGCCGTATGATAGGTGGTCTAGTTAAAACCGATAAAAATGTGCCACCGCCTGCAAATTAATGCGCTTACCCCATCAATTGCAGCCTCCAAAATTCATGGGGGTTAACACATTGTCATACCTTACAAATGTATCCTCAGCTTAAAACTTCTGATTTTAGACTGAGGATTTTTAGTAACTTTAAAACAAGTCCATTTGTACAGATGAATTCGAGGAAGATTCAGGAGGAGTATTTTCAATTGAGTCTAATTTAGACTTAGCATTAACACGACGTTTACCCCATCCTTGCTGTGCTGCGTGTTTAACTATGCTGCGGCGAATTGACTGACTAATATCATGAAAATCATTCTTTACCTGCTGAAAATGAATGATGGATTTATTGCTAGTATCACTCGTAGTACCATTAATAAATTCATAAAAACTCTGGCAGTCTTTTGGTAATTTGTTGTATTTAGTTAAAACTTCATTGCCTACCCAAAGATAAAGATCAGCGTAATCTCGATGTAAAGGTGCTTCGTAAGTTGCAGGCATCATGTAAGTCAGAACTTCTGTAGCTGTGGCATACTTACCAACTTGATTTTGTTCATACTCATTGCAAATTAGTTCTAACCTGTCTTGAATACAGGCAAACTTCAGCCATTGAGGAATTGTATCACTCCAAGAATTTCCATGAATAACCAATGGACCTGCCAGATAGCGAATATGGTGTATAGAAAATTCAGCTATTTCTAATAGAGTTGCTAACAATTCTTTAGGCGTATTTAAACTAGCGATAATTTGCAGCATTGTCAATGTATTATCTGGCAGTTTAGCATTTTTACGATTATTGAAGTCTGCCATTACTTCGGGTGGAATCAAGTTGATTTGTTCCATTTGTCTTCTCGATATGAGCGCATCACTAAAAATAGCCAATAGGCTAATACATAATTAGCCAATAGGTTATTGCTGTTACTCAACTCTTTTTTTATGCTGGTACTGGTATTGTTTTTCAGGTCATACCAATGAATCAAGAACCCGCATTAAATCAAAACTTTGAAGATGAAAATAATCGTCAGGTTAATTCTGCCAACGGTTATCAATCACCGGGTTATAGCATTGAGGAATCGAATTCTGACGATGAAAATAATCCCTGGACAACAGACAGATTTGAAGATGGTTATCAAGAGAATATTTTTGAAATCAACTTTGGCGATACACCCTATACTGAATCAGCCGCTAATCCCAATCCTAAATTACCAGGATATGCCTCTGGTTCAGGTTATAAATCTAAGAAAAGTCAGCATTCAACATCCCCAGAATTAGAGTTATAAATCATATCTTCACTGATACATATAACTCAGAGGTAAAACAAACACAGTCTCAATACTATTCGGTTAAACTTTTTTTGAGCATTATAGACAACGATATTTCAAGGGGTTTAGTCTACTTTATTTCCTTAACCAATTCGTATTGAATCCAGCCTTGATTCAAGAAAATACTTGACTGATTGGGGTGTAGTTGTCGTCATTTTAAAACCTGGAATTATGAACCATTTGAAAAGATGGATATTTTTGCTCATTGTCATAAGTTTTATTATCTACAGTGTGACTGTGCAAGCTGCAAACAGTACATTTGATAATGGTAATCTACCAACTCGAATTATAGAAGTTGCCAATGGTCAATCTCGATTACCTGCTAACAAACTTTTGTTGCCAGACTGGAATCAAATTTCTCTTAGTCAACTACCAGGTATCAGTCAATCAGGGGGAATTGATGGTAGTCCTTACAGTCAAACATTAGGTTATGATTTGAGTCGGACTTGGACTGTGGGAATGACTCCTGATGAATATTTGAAGTTGGGAGATATCAGTGAAGCATTGCAAGCCGAGAAGTTTTCTTTGCAAGCTATTGGAAATATCACATCTATTGATTTAAACAAGATTACTTTGAGTGAATTTCCTTTAATTGCAGAACAAACATTGAGTCATTTAGCTAAAGTTGTTCCTCAATTAGCTCAAACACTAATGAAAGATATTCAACCTGTTGCGGCTTTACTGAAAACTCAAGGAATTGAAGCATCGAATTCAACATTAGCTCAGGTGTTGACACAATATGAAGTTGGGAACATGAAGCTGGGAGAAATCGATTTGTCAAAGTTTTCGCTGACTTCAATTCCGAATTTAGAAACATTACCAATTCAAGATTTAAGCAATTGGATGAATAGCTTTATCAAAAATATTCCTGGACTAGGACAAGTACCTTTAGGATTGATGCCCAATCCTATCAGTGAAATTGGTAATTTAGTCATGCGGATAGATGCAGTTTATGGAATAGCAGAAAATCGCCGTAACAATACAATTTCTGGTTCAGATGTGCAAGGTTTTTCTGTCCCCTGTACTCAAAAAGACTGTGCTTACGTAGAATTGGATAATTTGGAAAATGTAGGTGCAAGCGATCGCTCATCTTTAGAAGGTAAGCAATGGATATCCGGTAAATACCAGGAGGTTGAGGGAGGTTGGGGCATACTCAAAGCAGTTAACAACGGACGAGAACCAACCGGACGTTTACCCTTTGGTAAAGCGTTTAAAGTTGTGGTCATGGAAACAGATGAAACCACAGATACAGTAGATACGGCTTTATACTTTCGGTTCTGCGCTTGGAAGATGGGTTGCTCACCTTATTTTATCGGTCCGATTCCTTTTTTCAGCTATCAGGTGAATGCTTTGATGTTTGTAGGCAATTTGGACAGTGGGAATGAGCAGAGTATAAATACTACTTCTACACCAACAGGTGCGAAAAGAGAAGCAAGAAGTAATCCCAATCAAAATAGCACAACAAGTCAAGTTAATCCTTGCACATTTACCAGTATTAATCGTTCAATCACAGGTCAATCTTTTTCTGGTGTTAATTTGCAAATGTTGGGAAATGCAATTGCTGAAATTGAAAGTTCTGGTAGTGGAGATTATCAAGCAGTTGGTGTGTATACCTGTGCAGATAACGGATTAAATTGTGGTCGTGGACTGGGACGGTATCAATTTATGAGTTATAACCCCTATGCAGTAAATTTGATAGCTGGTAAACCCGGAGGAGAAGAGTTTCTTAATCAGGTAAGACAAGGTTATCAACCTACTGAATCTGAACTATTTGAGTTTTTTCCTCCGGCGGATCAGGATAAGGCATTTATGGCTGATATTGCTAACAAAATTCAAGTAACTCAAGGCGAAATTGACCCTATTACTGGACAATTATTTACTGGTGAACGGTTGATTGAACGAGTAGCACAAAAGCATTTTGGTGGTGATAATAGCAAAGTTGATGCAAATAGTTCTGATGCTTTTGGTCGTCTTAGTCTTCAAGATTATGGCAGAACTGTTTTAGCGTTATATAGCAATAATAACAGCGATAATGGAACTTTGACTTGTATTCCTAGTTTAACTTCTAGATACATAAATGATAATTAAAACATTGGTAATTATATCAACACAAATACTCCAGCTTTTTATGTCTCTCCTAAACAATTTTGTAATGGTGTAAAATTATGATTTTATAACCAACTTGTCTATCTATATTTGTAAGCTGTTAGCGTAGCCATTTACTGATGGCTGAATACTTACAGTACTTTTGCACTGAGTGAGGTGTTTTTATGACTAATTTATCTAGCAAATTTATATCTTCAGAACCAAACACAAAGCAAAAACCTGATAATAATTTGCATTCACGAAAGCAATTTGAACAAGCAATAGCAGAAAGAGAAGTTGTTTCTTTATCAGCATCTTCTCCTCAGTCTCAACCACTGAAAACAACAGCATATCAATTACCACAACCTTCTATGAGAATACGTTACGGAGTGCATTGGTTTCGCATTGGTTTTAGTATCTTTTTGTTGCTTTCTATGATTTTGAGTTTGGTAGGGTGTAGCTTGAATGCTGCAACTGTGAATTGGAAAAAAGCAGTTGATGTTGTTTCTACTCCTGTTTTAGAACAAGTGATTAGAGACAATACAGAATTAAATACCAAAGTTGCTGTTGAAAATATACTGGTTTGGGATGTGGGAGTAAAAGATGGAAATTTCAAACTTTTTAATTTTAATACTCCAGAAGTTTGTGGCGTTTTGGGTTGTCTGTATGCTGGTTATTGGTTCAAACCAAATCAACCAATTACACAGGTATTTTTGAGTTATCTAAATCCCAATTTACCACCAGGAAAGCAATTATTAGCAATAGGAGAAACACGAAATCAGTCTTTACCCTGTATTAAGGTATTGCAAACAGAAAACCAGCAGTTACGGCAATTAAATTACTGTTTTAATGGTAATCGTTATCAAGTCGCTGATAGTCAACTTTTAGCAAATATAAATAAATCAGCCAAATAACTGTTTTTATTATTCACTAACCCATATTCAGCACTTCAGCCAGTAGTATTATTAAACTACATTTCAAGAAAATCTCAAATTATAAAAATCTTTGGGATTAAGTGAAAGGGTTAAGAAGGGGGATAGCACAACTATCAAAATCACGAATATTGCGCGTGACTAGAGTTAGTTGATATATTTGGGCTGTAGCTGCAATCAGCATATCAGCTTGAGTAACTGTTTTACCGCTTAACCTTTGTTGACCTCGTAATTCACCACAAAGTTTAGCAATCTCAGAGGTAATAGGTAAGATTTGGCAATCATTTTTAATAAAGTTATCAAACCAATTTTGAATTCTTAGATTAGGTTTTGATTTTAACCCATAATGTATTTCTTCTAAAGTAATTACACTAATATTTATCGAAGACAAATTATTTACCCATGTTAAAACACCAGGATTAGGCTGAGGTCGCACTAATTCGCTAATGATATTAGTATCACATAAGAAAGTCATTGCAGGTATTAAAAAAACGAATTAGGACGGTCTTGACGAGAGGGAATTTCTAAGGAATAATCTTCTTCAATACAGATTTGTTGGAGTTGCTTAATATCATCAGCTAACATCTTTGTTTGTTGAGCTTGTCCTAGATTTTCTTGGGTATAATTTAGAGATACCTGAGATTGGTTTAAAAAAACTTGAGTTTTTGAAAGTGAATCAAATTTTAGTAACTCTTGAATTTGTCCAGCAGTCATAATACCGCTCCGATAAGCTTCTATTGCTAAAGTTTCTAATATTTTTTGGGGTAAGTCTTGCCAGTTTTGTTGTAGTTGGTTGCCAATATCTTCGGGAATCTCGATAGTGATTTGCATAATTATATTTTTTCCCTCTCATCAGGATTAAACAGATATATCAGTTAGGACATTGTATTTGAATTCAAAGAAAACAGGGTACAGATAATAAATAGAAAAATGTCCTAACAATTTTATCTATTGCTATACTACTATAATTCCCAACGTAAATTCAAGTAAGGAAATAACACAGATTACTAAATCTAGCATTCCTAGTCTAATTAAGTACAAAATTATCTGTGTTTATCTGCATCCATCTGTGTTTAATTATTACTGCTTGTACCTCACTTGAATAGGAATTGCTATATTTTGTCTATTTACCTAAAAATGACTGTAAATAAAAATAAGGTCTGGCTTTTATAATCAGAAATCTACCATAGTTTTTGACTACAGTAGATTTTCTATTCAAAACAGATGATTTAATAGCATTGAACTACTCGTCATCGTCTTCAAAAACGAAATCATCATCGTCCAACTCCTTTTCTAAATCATCATCTTCATCCAGGAAATCATCGTCATCTTCAACCACTTGAATTTTCCGGGGTGGTTTAGTTGCAGTTTTAGATTTGCGGACAGTTTTAGTTTTGCTTTTATTCTTGTTTGGTGGTAAAACTTCCACCTCTACAGAAGTTGATTCTCCTGGTAAAGCAGGTAGAGATTGTGGTTCATTGAAACCAGCGATAGCATCATGCTGTTGCCAAATTAAACTTTTAGCTGTGGTTTTACCTAAATACAGTTGGGGGAAATTTTCAACTGTGGGTTTAGTGTAGGCTACAGTTTTGCAACAGTTATGTTTATTCTTACCTTCACCTTCTTTAATTGCTCTAAACTCAATTTCTAGCACGCCTAAACTCCGCCATTTATCACTTTTACCACTAAATGGTACTTGGAAATAATCAGCAAAGGTTTTCTCTAATGAACGGTAAAACTCTTCACGGACTGATTTAAAACTCCAAAGAGCTACATTCTTGAATCGGACAACAACAGGAGTAGTATGTAATGGTTGATTCTTGTTATCAAGAAACATAATTGCGTGTTCTGAACAGACATCCATTGTTCTTTTATCAAGACTATTCCTGTAGTCATCATAAAGCCCAACAAACGAACCACCTACTTCTTCAACATCTGATTTATAGCGGATATATTCTGGTGCAAAAGCTAAAACCAGTAACCGACCTTCAGTAATTAATAGTCCGGTGACATCTTCAGTTAAAGTGACAGTAGTTAAATCATCTTCTTCAGGCATTTCTAGCCAACCAGCTTTTTCTAACTGGTCTTCTGGAATCAAAAGTCCAGCAGGTTTATCGTTAACGACAATGCCATAGGGAAGAAGCGGTTTACGGACTTGGTTATAATTATCATTGAAGAGTTCTGGGTCTATTTCAAATTCGGTTTCTTCAAAGTCATAATCATCAGGTTCAGTTGCTCTGGCTTTGGTAGTTTTAGGTTTTGCAGCAGCAGTTTTGGGAGGAGATTGATTAGGGCGATGAGAGTTGTTTGTAAATTTTGATTTCACCATTGGACTGTATAAATATGATTGTCCAATGTCTGAGGCGTTAGCCTCTAAATTCAGTTATTGAGTTTGCTTAACGCTCGTTGTGATTTCAAGTTTGAAATTGCCGCAACGGCAAGGTGATGGTTGAAAATAGCAACGGCAAGATGATGGTTGAAATCATACTCGCCCTATAGAAGATTGGGAATTTCGCATTTTTTTGTTAAACACCCATTACTTACCAATTACCAGATAAAGCCTTTAATGCCAACAAACCCGCCCCATAAGCTGGTTCATGGTGGGGATAAATCACATTTACCAAAGGATACTGATCAATAATAGACTTGACAAATCTTTCCCGTAACCCACATTTTCCCTGCCAGATGCTTCCGGTGATGACTACTTCCACAACCTGCTTAGAATCAAAAATGTGATCAATAACTGTAGAAGTAGCTATTACCAATTCTTTAATAGCTTCATCAATAATACTATTAGCAATTTTATCACCTTCACTAGCTGCTTGATCAACAATTGGCGCTAAAGCTGCTATTTCTTTTACACCCCATCCTTTTCGATATATCACCTCTATTAAGTTTTCCATGCTTTCCAGTCCAAGATGCTGTTGCAAATTCTCCACAAGACTTGTTGGTTTACCACGTCCATCATAAGCCTTTAGTGCTGCTTGCATTCCAGCAACAGCTATTTTATAGCCGCTACCTTCATCCCCTAAAATATACCCCCAACCACCGACTCGTTTAGTTTCTCCTTGATGATTTCGTCCAAAAACAATAGAACCAGTTCCGGCTGCTACCACAATACCCACAGCATCACCAATTCCTCCTATTAAGGCAATTAAAGCATCATGACAAATAACAATATGAGATGGTTGTAATTCCCAGGTAATTGGTAGGATATCTTTGCTATTTTGCAATTGACTGACTATAGCTTTTACTACTTCCATATCCTCTGGCCGACTAACACCTGCTAAACCCAAACAAATAGCGATAATATTAATATTATTTATGTGATTTAAGGCTGTAATTGTTGCTTGATGAATTGCAGATTGAATTTGTTTTTGGGCGGCTGCTATACCAATACTTTGATAATTAGAAGCTCCTGCTTCACCTCTTGCTAGAATCTTACCAGCATCATCCATAATGATACAAATAGTTTTGCTACCACCGCCATCAATACCCAAAATACAATTCATATAACGCTCTTTCATCACTATCGGATAAATTGATGAATTTTCAAGGTTACAGCCCATGAGAAATTAAGGTTTCACCCTGATTTGACGGCAGCAGTTTAATCATCCAACCATAAATAACCTTTTTCTCCTGCACTATTACCTTTCCATTCCATTTGTTCACTCATAGCTTTAATTTTAACAATAATTCTTTTTGGATCTTCTGATGATTGTTCCCAATCTTCAATTATTCCTTGTAAATAAGATAATTCTTTTTTGGTTTCATGAAGTGCAAAATAAATACCTTTATCTAATTTTTGTTTAGTCATATGTTTTTTCGCCACCCACCAATGACCACTTCTGAAATACCCATTATTTAATCGTTCCACTCTAAGTCTGTCTTCACAAATAACATGGATTCCTGCAACTCTTGACATTTTAACGTTTCCTTTAATTATTACATTGGTATTTTTAACGCATGAAAACTAGTTGTTGGTCTTAAAATAATAGGTTCTTCATTATTATGCTAAATACGTCTACAAATGAGATGAAAATCCTTACTGGGTAAGAACAACAGCCGTTATTGTTAACGGTTTCGGCTTGGTTATGAAATTTAGTAGACAAAAGCCTGTAAGCATTGATTTTAAAGGCAAGTTCTGGATTTTAATGATTCAGCATAACACCTACCGAAGAGCCAAATAATATAGCAGTCCTACCCTAAACATGAGAAAATACGTAGATAAAAATCCTTGTTTTATAAGCCTTTAATGCTTATTGAACTCTCACGCATCATTTAGGATTGCTATATAATCCAAAATACTTAAACAAAAGAAAACCTCACACTATTTCAACAAAAGATTTCTGAAAATCAGATGAGCAGTGTCCATTCTACAACATTAATTTACTTGGCGATTATTTTCCGGTTCTAGAGGGATAAAAAATATCGTTAACATCCCCGGAATGGTTAGCAAACAAACCAAGACAAAGAATAATGGATATCCTAATGCTTGTTGAATTTGTCCACTAATTGCTCCTGGTATCATCAAACCTAAAGCCATTAATCCCGTAGATATGGCAAAATGAGAAGTTTTATATTCTCCTTTAGAAACATACATTAAATAGACTGTAAAGGCTGTAAATCCTACACCATAGCCAAATTGTTCTAGGGAAACTAGAGGATAAACGAATTTTATTGGTGGTTTAGCATAAGCCATATATAAATAAAAAATATCAGGGAAATTTAATGCTAAAGCCATCGGTAATAGACATTTTTTTAACCCAAAGTTAGCGATTAATAAACCTCCTAAAATTCCACCACATATCAGAGATACAACCCCAAATGTACCGTATACTAAACCAAATTCTTTGGTAGATAAACCTAATCCTCCCAGTTCGGGTTTATCTAATAAAAATAAAGAAGCTATTTTCAGTAGCATTGCTTCACCAAATCTGTAAAGCAAAATAAATGCTAAGATTATGGCTATTTTGGGTTGCTTAAAATAGGAAACAATAATCTTGACAAAAGGTATATTATTTATATTTAATGATGGATTTGATTCTAAGTTGTTATTATTTGATTCTGGTTTTGGTAAAATGACTAGATGAAAAACAAATAAAAATGCAAAGATGACAGCAGCTACACCGATGACAATACTCCAACTTAAAGGAATGTTTTGAGTTGATTCTTCTAAATAACCTGCTAAAAATACTAAAAATCCTGTACTAAATAAAATTGCAAATCTATAAAACAGTGAGCGAATTCCCACAAACAAAGCTTGTTGTTCTGGGTGTAAAGCCAGCATATAAAAGCCATCTGTGGCAATATCATAAGTAGCAGAAATAAATGCCGCAATGGTTAATATTCCTAGAGATATAAAGAAAAAATTGGGAAGATGAAAAGATAACGCTAAAAAACTCAAACAGAAAAACATGATAATTTGCATTGTCAGCAACCATTTTCTTTTCGTTGAGTAAATATCCACAAATGGCGACCAAAACATTTTCAAAATCCAGGGGAAACTGATTAAACTTGTCCAAAAAGTAATTTGAGTATTGTCTATTCCCAGTTTCTTGTAGAAAATGACAGATACTGCATTAATAATCATGTAGGGTATCCCTTCAGCGAAATAAAGGGTAGGTATATAAAGCCAAGGGGAAAGAGATGTAGTTTTATTTGTCATAGATTTGATTTTCAAAATAAATAGTTCCCCTGATATACAGAGGAGTTAAAGGGAAATTATAATACTTTTGTGTCTTTTGAAAAATTTTTAATGTTAAGAGAAGTTACACATTGATAAAAAGACAACAAGTGAATATATTCATATCTTTTTTTACTGTTGCGGTGAGGGAATCTGTTGTTTATAGGATTTGTGTAAAAATAACTTGAACAATTTTTATATGACTAATTAATTGAACTTGATATTATGTCTATCTCAAAAAAAATATCCAGAAGGTCAATTCCCTAACTTTGACTTGGTAACTAAAATTGCTGGTAAACCCATACTCAACCGCCATGAACCCTTACCAGCAAAACTTACCAAACCACCATCTCACCACTCAATCGGCACTAATTCAACTACCATCTTACCAACCAACACTAGCCAGTATTGATTTCGGTAAATTTTTTCAACAGTACAACAACCCCCAAGGCTGGACAATGATAGGTGGACTATTGGTAGTCCTAATTCTACTGCAAATCAGTGGTACGGGTAAAGGCAAAATCACCACTGGTAAAGTCTGCGGTGTCAGCGAAAAACTAGCAGCCACTAACCTCGCATTTAAACAAATCCAAGAACACAAACACAATAAAGTAACCCTGTGGTCTGGTACTCCCCGTTACTGGGTAAAAGGTAAGTGGCGGGGTTTAATGGCTAACCTGCAAATTATGCTAGGTGCAGCACCTACAGTGTGGTTTCCTCATGCTGAACGGGGAACACTGGTAATAGGTGCGCCTGGTTCGGGGAAAACTTACTCAACCATTGACCGGATGCTAGAAAGTGCAATGCAGCAAGGGTTTCCGATTATACTTTACGACAAGAAAGGCGACCAAATGCGACTCCATGCACCTTTAGCTGCAAGGTATGGCTATAAAGTGCGAGTATTTGCCCCTGGTGAAGCTTTTAGCGGTGTGATCAATCCCTTGGATTATATGCGGGATGCACGGGATGGGGTGATGGCTGGGGAAATTGGTCAAGTCATTAACCGCAATGCTGCTAGTGGGGGTAAAAGTGACGAATTCTTTGCTAAAGCCGGGGATTTGTTAGCAAAAGCATTATTACAGTTAGTCAAAGGTTCACCATACCCAGATATGGCCATGTTATATGCGGTGTTGCGGTTGCCAAAATTGGTACAACGTCTTGATCATGCGGTACAGTCTAAACGTTTAGATGAATGGGTAGCCACTTCATTTATCCAATTTTTGAGTGCTAAGGATGCAGAAAAGACCGTTTCCGGGATTTTGACGACAGCGGCAGGGACTTTCTCATCTTTTATTCAAGCTGATTTGTTACGGGCATTTATCGGTCAATCGGATATTCCCACTCAGCTATCAGGTAGAGAAATGGTGGTGTTTAAGCTAGATGATGAACGTCGCAGTGTTGTTGGTCCTTTACTGGCAGCAGCAATGCACTTAATGATTGTCGGTAATTTGAGCCGTCCCCGTAAAGACCCGTTGATTATTTCTTTGGATGAATTACCATCAATTAAGTTAGACCGACTGCCACAATGGATTAATGAATATCGTTCTAATGGTGCTTGTTTTATCTTAGGTATCCAAAGTTTAGAGCAGCTTTACGATATTTATGGGGATAAAATGGGGAGTGCGATAGCGAAGCGCTCCGTAGGAATCGCTTCGGCTTGCAGTACCCATGTTTTGTTCAATCCTGGTAATTACAAAACTGCTGAAGATTACTCAAAACGTTACGGTGAGAAGGAAGTGCTGATTAAAAATCGGACTACAGGGCGAACTCTTGGTGGACAAATGAGCCGTTCAATCAGTTGGAGTGAGAATTTACAAAAGATGCCTGTTATCAGTGCTGATGAAATTCTCAAGTTTCCCCAAGGTAAATGTGTAATTACCAGTCCCGGTTACAGTTCCGGGGGACAGGCTTCTATTCCTTATCCTTTAATTATTCCTGTGTCGAAAACAGATGAAAAACGAGCTAAGGACAGTGAAGGTCTGTGGGACACACAAGTTAGATTGGCTTTAGAAAGTCAGGTGACAATTCCTGATCTTAAAATGCTCACACAGGCATTGTATGACCGCATTGAGGAAGCAGGAAGGATGTTGCCATTACCAGAGGAAGATGTGGCCACAGTCCAGGAGTCGAGTAATCATCAAGAAACTGATGTTTTAGAGAATTTTGCAACACGAGTTTATCAAACTCCGGGATTGCAAGGATAGGAAGTTGATGGTTTTTACGAGAGTTTCATTAACAATTAATGTCCTAAGCATTCTGTCCATTGCTATAAATCTTGTTAAAGATGCTGTTGCTTTTCTGTCCGGTTTTTCGAGCTTTCATTTGCATAATTTATTAGTAAGCCATCTGATAGGCAATGTCTAACCTAAAAATGGTTCTGTCCGGTGAAACCAATAATTTAGGTCTTTGCGGCTAGTAGCGATGAGTAAATTAAAACATATTACTCAGTTTTTAAAATCCGGTTGATCAAGGTGGCATCCATACATAGCGACGTGCTGGCACTTAAAAGAATTGCTACTAATTTGTAATTGCAGTAGTTTCATCATCACAGAAAATTCATGGTTGCAGAAAATCAAAATACAGTAGTGGTTACAGGAGCTTCAACAGGAATTGGCCAAGCCTGTGCTTTGCTTTTAGACCAGTTGGGCTTCTCTGTTTTTGCTGGTGTACGTCAAGAGGTGGATGCTCAAACACTTAAACAGAAAGGGTCTCAAAGGCTGATACCGATTTTTTTAGATGTGACTGATGCTGAGTCTATCGCATCTGCGGTTGATACGGTCACAAATGCAGTGGGTGGTGCTGGAATTTTAGGTTTAGTGAATAATGCCGGAATTGCCGTCCCTGGACCTTTAGAATTATTAGAGATCGCTGACTTTCAACAACAAATGCTGGTTAATGTCACTGGTCAATTAGCTGTAACACAAGCATTCCTCGGTCTATTACGCCAAAGTCGCGGTCGAATTGTCAATATGGGTTCTATTGCTGGTAGAAGTCCGACTCCGTACTTGGGAGCTTACAATGCCTCAAAATTTGCCCTCGTTGCACTCACTGATGTGATGCGGATGGAATTACGACCTTGGGGAATCTCGGTTTCCATTATCGAACCTGGTGCGATCGCTACTCCAATCTGGGAAAAGTCCTTAAGTCAATCGGAAATAGCACAGGATAATCTCCCGCAATCGGCACAAAATCTCTATGGTCAGGCTATGAATATTGTCCGTAAGAAAATGCAGATTCTCGCATCTGGGGGAATTTCTGCGGATATTGTCGCTCAGGCTGTTGTCCATGCGCTGACTGCAAAGCAGCCAAAGACACGCTATCTTGTTGGCAAAGATGCCAAAATCGGAGCGATACTGAAGCATATTTTGCCGGATCATCTGCATGATCGGTTAATTTTATACTCAATGGGTTTGTAGATTACTTGGGACAGAATGGCATGACCATGTTCAGGTCGCAGGTTTATATTGCTACCCAACTACGGTGATGCCCTAATTATAGCAGGAGTCAGGAGTCAGGAGTCAGGAGTTAAACCCTCTTGTAGTGGGAGTTTCATTATCAATTGATGTCCTAACCACCCTGTCCACGGCTATATCATCAATTTTAGCTAATGACTGAGGTATTAGCCTCTTAAATACTGACTTCAGAAATATTGTCTAAATTTATCATTGATGACGTTATTTCCTGATTTATTTGATTTGATTGGGCATCATTTTCTTGAGGTTGATTCAGGAGTTTAATTAACCATCTTTCAGTCTGCCGATGATACTTTTTATGCCAACGTATATTTAATCTTTGGGGTGGTTTCACAGGGTCTAATGCTAAAATCACAAGCTGCATTCGGTTAGGAATAACTGAGTATTGAACGGTCGTAGTCCACAACTTTACTCGGTCTTGCCAGCTTAACTGAGGATGACGCACAGCCCATTCATAAAGTCTGGGGATACCTTGTTTAAATGCTATATTTGTGGTGACTTGAATAAAGTAATTATCGTTATTAATCATTAGGGGGGCAATGACTGGGTTATCAACTAATAACTTTTTGCGAGATTGAAAGATTTCTGGTACAAGTTCCTGTACTTGAGCAACCCATTGAGCAATTTGAGGATGGGCATTTAATAAAGGTTCTACAGGGAGTTGTAAAAATAATTGTTTCATCAGCAAATGGAAGTTATCTGCAATAATAGAATCAACAGGAGAGTGATTTGAATGATGTTTTTGATAAGGGAATAAAAGTTGTTGCTGTGTTTTCTTAATTTGTTGAATATCAGCCAGATTAATTATTGGCATAATTGGGAGAAAATTGCATCTCTCCCAGGCAGCGGTTAGCTGCTATTGTCTTTTATAGTATTAATTGTAATTACATTATTTTACTTTTCAGGCAATTTATTTATTTTCTAAGGAATCCTCAAAAAAGCTAGGGATATCTCTTGCCCCGTGAAATACACGGATAACTTCAATTCCTTGGTTGAGGGGGTAGTAAAAAATCAGATAACTCCCTACAGGAAAACTCCGTAAACCTGGCAGTAATTCATCACGTTTTCTGCCCATACCAGGATTTTCTGCCAGAATTTTGAGTTTGTTTTCTATCTTTTGTAAGAAACTATCTGCTTTTTCAAGGCTTTCATTAGCTATGAAATCCCAAGTATCTAATAAATCAGCTTCGGCAAGGGGTTTCTTCAGAATAATTGCCATTATTGAGACTGTTTCTCCTGCCGCTGTTGTTTTGCTTTGGCAATGATTTCACTCATGTTTAAGGGTGTAGATTCTCCGCTATCAATACCTTGTTGAATTTCTCGTCGTAACTCAGCAAGACGTATTCCTTTCAGGGCATCTTGTTCTTTGAGTAGCCGCAGTCCTTCCCGAATTACTTCACTGGCGGAAGTATACATACCGCTTTCTACTTTAGAATGTACCCACTTTTCTAGTTCGGTGGTTAGAGAAACGTTCATTTACAACCTCTATCTAAAAAGGCTTCCACTAATCATTCTACTGGGAATAACAGAAAATAACAAACTTTGTTATTTTGCTAATCTATTACCCCAGTTTAATCAAGACGAATAAAGCTGTTTATTAACCCTTTACTTGCTATTCTTAATTATTTAGCTATAGCGATCGCATCCAACAACACCAACCCCAGTTGCTTCAATAAAGCAGTATTCCCATCAGGACAGCCATATTGAATTAGGCACTTCGCACAGCCAGTATGACAATTACAATCTCGTGCCATTACCCTACCAACCTCCGCAAGTTTTGGCAAATGTTTAAACACAGCTTCAGCCGCACCATTGCCACCATCACTGGTATCATAGAAGTAACCAGTGTAATTGTTATTTTCCTCTAACTCCTTCACCACTGTAAAATTCACCTGTTTGGGGTCAACTCTAGCTACAAGCTGTAATGCTCTCATAATTTGATGTCCAAAGCTGTGCATAGCAATGAAGGGACTGGAATATTCCCACAACTGTTGATAACCAGAAGGTATCGGTTCTTTACTGCGAGTTAAACTGGTTCTAGTTTCTTTAGCAAACTGTTGGATGTATTCTCGCGCACTTGAGTTAATTGTTACTTTTACCATAGGGGCGGAAAACTGGGTGCGAAAAGGCTGTTCAAACTTGGCTTCTGACAGGGTTTTGACAATTACAGCTTTGCGGGTGAGTTTACGACATAGGGGACAACGCGGTTGTTGAGGTAAGGGTTCTTTATAGTTGAGACAGCGTTTATTCAAACAAGTCTGCTCGTAAATTTGCGTCATTAAACTGTAACCACTAGTAATGTGTTTAACTTCACCAAAACTCAGTTCTAGGGTTAAGTATTCCTGACATTCTTCAACTTTAGACAGAGTTGCAGGGTGCGAAATTTTATCCTTTATTCTCTGTTCCTCTTCCTCCTTCACAGATTTTCCTCTGACTACGATGTCAGTCTTGTGCGAAACTTTCCCCTTTATTTTCTGTTCCTGTTCCCCCTGTTTCTTTTCTTCTATACCATCTGGAGAAAACAGTAATGGTAAATGCACTGGGTCAGTTAACACAGTTAAACTACTGGTTTGTGATACCGTAGTTGCAACTGTAAAAATTGCCTTATCTGTTGTTTGTTTTAAAATCGCTCGTTTACTGTTAAGGTCGAGAGAAATACATTGATAAGTCAGCATTTGTCCCTTAGTATCTTGGCGTTTATAAATGGCTTGGGGATGCACTTCTCGATAAGCGATATCTTCAGATATTTCCTCTAATTCTTCCCCAGAAATTGCATCTACTAATTTGATAGTTGTTTGCGATAAACCACCCCGAAAATTAACATCTTTATGAGGATAACCTTTAGCCCATAAACCATTACGACCTTTGTGTAAATGTCCTTGGGCTAATAACAGTTTGGCAACATCAAAAGCGGCTGCACCAAAATAGTGTTTAATTTTGTTAGTGGGAATGCCTGTTTCTGCGGCTGCACACATCAAATGTTTGGCGGCAAAGATGGGATATTCATCATTAAAAAACACTTCTTCAGATTCTCCAGATACCAGCATTTCTGGATGTTCTGCTACATAACAGTCAATGGGGTTGAAAGCATTGGGAAGCAGCACTGTGAGTCCTGGTTGAGAACGTCCGGCTCGACCACTGCGTTGCTGATATGCCATTTTAGAACCAGGCCAGCCACGTAAAACACAACATTCTAATTCTGGTAAATCTATTCCTGCTTCTAAGGCTTCTGTGGCAATTATCCACTTGATTATACCAGACTGAAGTTGATTAACTACTTCGGCTCGACGCTCGGCAGTAATACCACTGTAAAATGCGGTGACTTGGTTTGATTTTAACAGTTCTGTGACTTCTCGCACACTGCGCCGGGAGTTACAAAAGGCGATTCCTGATTTATTTTGATTGAGTAAAAATTGAATTATCCGGGCTGTGTCCGCAGTTAAATTATAACTTGGTTGGGTGACAATTACTTGTCTGGGTGGTGAAGCTGCGCCACTTTTACGAATCCAAATTAAGGGTTTGGGGTTGAGTTTAGTGGGTTTTAAACCGGAGATTTTCAAAGCTAATTGTTTAGGATTTCCACAAGTAGCACTCAGGAAGATAAATTGCAGGTTTTGGGAGTCACCACCGTAATGATCTACTGCTAGTTTAATACGGCGAATTAACCAAGCCATATTTGCGCCATAGCTACCGGAAAGGGTGTGTGCTTCATCAATTAAGATGTAGCGCAATCGTTGATAAAAGTTTGCCCAATTTGGTGATTTCCAAACTTGTTTGAGTTGGAAATGAATTAATTCGGGAGTGACACCTAATATATGGGGTTCACTTGCTAGAATTTGTTCTCTTTCTGCTGATTTAACATCTCCTGTGATCATTGCTAAAACTGGGCGATATTTTGGGGGTATGGTAGAAAGGAGTTGTGAGATTTTATGGAATTGGTCGAGTGCTAAAGCTCGCAGTCCATAAAATGCTAAGGCTCTGTGTTGTTGATTGATGCAACCTTCGATAATGCCGGGGTATGTGCTGAGGGTTTTACCACTGGCTGTAGGGGAAGTGAGGATGAAACTTTTACCTGTTCTAATTGCTTGTAAGGCTTTGATTTGATGGGAGTAAAGTTGGGTGATTCCTAATGATTGTAGGGCTTTTATTAGTTGTTTTGGTAGGTCTTTGGGGATGGTTTTGAGGTTAGGTTCGGTGGCAGGAATTATTTGTTGATAGAGTAATTCTTCTGCTAGAAATTCGGTGATTTCTGTTGGTTCTGGGGGATGATTATTTGAGGAGGAATTTTCGGCAATGGGTGTGGTAGGTGGTGTCCACAGGCTTTGTAGTAATAAGCTGTAGTTGGGCGTGTTCATGGTGGTGTTTTTTGAACATTGCCCTCATAAATCCCCCATTGGGGGAAGATATTAAGTTGACAAAAGTAAACTCCGAATTTACAAAGTTATTTTTGATAAATGCCATAGTAATTTACTAGAAAATTATCATCTGGCAAATATTTTACTCTCTGAAGGATGTTTGTAATGGGGTTGATTAATTGTTGGACATAAATAGTCAAAGGAATTATCAGTATGTTCTAGTTGCATATTTCGGGGTGCATTTAAAGCAATGACAGCATCTCCAATCTTTTCACAACGTTTGCAGTCACAGGCTGTTGCTCCTTGAGCTAATATTTCTTTTAAATTATTGGCAATATTAATAAATCCTCTAGTATTTGAGTTTTTGGGTAGTTGAGCAGCAATTTGAATTAATTGCTCAATTTCTGCACGGTATTGTACTAAGAGAAATTGGTCAATCTGACATTTGCTGCGACAGTTCTTTACATCTCCAAATTCATCAGCAAACTGTTTTAATCCAGCCGCCAGATTTTGTAAGTCAAGGGTAAGGGGTACAAGGGCGCGGGTACAGGTGGTAGAATCTGTATTGGTATTATTAAACTTTTTTCTGAGTAGAAGTTCAAAACGTTTGATATAAATTCCTAAAATAGAGATAGCTTTTTCTTTATCTTGGGGACTACTAAAGTTGAGTTGGTGGGTGCTAAAAAGTTGGGGAATAAGTTGTAAAATAGCTTTAAGTTCGCTGGTTTTAAATCTATTACTCCACAGTGCAATTGCATCACCAATATTATTAATAGTTTCTAGGCGCAGCACAAAGTAGAAGGAAATAAGATTAATTAGATAACTGCGTCTCATTTCCATCTGCACGTAATTAGAAATATAAAGCGGTTGGTCAGTAAATTGAGATTCAAAATACTGCTTATAGACTTGCGTACCAAGTAGCAGAGAACGTAAAACTGAGGTATCTAGAAAGTGTTGAGGAATAGATTTATCATCCATTTTGTATTATTCTTCGTCTTTATGGATATCCAGGCTTTCATCAAGTTTGACTCCGAATGGTAGGGTATCAAAGCCTAAGTTTTCTAGAGTTAAAATTGCTGTTTCAACTGATGAATTGTTGATTGCTTCTTGATTTACTAGAGATGTAAGTAATTCACAAACGCCCTGGTATTGACTAGCATTATAGTCAATCCAACGGTTAGAATATGCCAGTGCATCATGTAATGCCATTACCACTTCCGTATAGGGGTCAAAAGGTAATTTATCGCGCATAACACGCATGGTACGCAGTAGGTTATCTGCATAGACAGATGCTATTGGTTCTCCAGAGCAAGAGGAGAGTTTTTGTAAATCTATTAAGATAGATTTGGTGATTTCTACTCCTGAAATTTCTAAGACTGTCTGCTCAATATTCATTGTTTTTATTCAATAATTTTTGAGTTTTTAATTAGCTATTGTTTTCTATTTTAATACATATTTATCTGTGTCGGGAATTGTTTGTTGCCAGAGTAATTCTTCACCTAGAAATTCGGTGATATCTGTTGGTTCTGGGGGGATGGTGATTTGATGGTGAATTTTCTGGAATGGGTGTGGTAGGTAGTGTCAAAAGGCTTTGCAGTAATAAGCTATAATTGGGCGTGTTCATGGTGGTGTTTTTTGAACATTGCCCTCATAAATCCCCCATTGTGGGAAGATATTAAGTTGGGATAGATAGTATTTTCGCTTTGAAATATCTAAATAAAAATTTATTTTTAAAAGTTTATCCCTTCTAGTTTTAGCTCTATCGGAGGCATAGATAATTTTTGCATATATCTATTACAAATTATAACACCTTGAGTTGTTAGTTGATATAATTCACTAAAAGCAGGTATATCCTTATCTAAAATTTTATTTTCCTGGTGATTAACAACTTCAAACACTTCTTGACTTATTTGGTTTAAAATTATATTTCTTTCCACAGTAGGTAGTTGTTCAATAGGTTCTGTAGTGATACGACCTTGCTGCCAATAAAAATCGTCTCCATATTTTTTATATACTTTTGCTATATCATCACCAATTCGTGAAGGAAATTGTCTGTGATCTGTATGAGCGACAGTTTTATCCCTCAAATGTTTTAGCTTTTTTACTAAATTATCCTCTCTGACAAATTTTTTATCATCCTCTAAAATTTTATGATCAAGAGTTTCTGAGCATCCCCAATATCTATAATTAGATCCAATCATATTTAGAACTTTTAGAAGTGTCAAGCTATCTAAATCATCATCATAAGCTCTAGTTAGTTTTAATAATCCAGTTTCATAATGAGCCATGCGTGACAAATAAAAGAAGGGTGGATACTCTTGTAATCTTTTGTTAGATTCATGTGTCATCCATTCATTAATTTTTAAGTGAAAATGTGATAGATATAAACTTTCGCCAAGTTCTTGAATTTTTAATGCAAATGTTTCTCTAGTAATGGTCATAGATTATCGGCTGATATTTTGTTTTTATTTCAACTATTGTAACATTAATTTTATGACCTAGCATCACGAATAGCAGCAGATAATTGCGCTTCTCCATAAATATACTGCCCCAAAGCATTAGCTTGTCGGGAAGGTGCAGCTAAATAGGCATTGATTTTAGCTTCTTTGAGCAGACGTTGGACATCTTCCCAAAAGAAATCTCCACCACCACCTGTAATAATCACATCATTTACCCGCTCTGGCAACCACGCTAACACACGAGAGCAGTTTTCACGGTAAAAGTACTCTGTCAGATAGGGGATAAAATCATCTAAGTTGGTAGGCTTACTTGCACCTTTAGGACGGTAAAATCTTTCACCTTTAGGTTTATTCACCGCAGAAATCAATGCTAAAGACTGACTATCAGCACCTCCTATTTCATAGGCTATCAATTCATAAAACTTGCTCATTCCAAAGTCTTCACTATTAGAAAGATATTTAACAAAACGGAAATTATCTACCATGATCATGTCAACAGTTTGATATCCAATATCAACAACTGCTAGTGGTATTTTTGTAAAATCTGGAAATGTTGCGACTTTATTCGGTTGAGTTTCTGACCATAGTAAACTACCATAGCCATTTGGCATTACCCATACCTTAGTAATATTCAAGGACACTAATTCACCTCTAAAATTCATTACATGGAGGCCAATTAACAACCTATCCAAATGCGCTTTCTCATTTTCAAACTGCTCTAAGGAAACGAAAGGTAAACTCAGGACAACAGCAATTTCATCTTTAAGCTTAAAGTAGCCAGCAGATGATAACACTTTGATAAGTGCATCCTCTAATACAGATTGGCCAAGACCGAGATTTGCACCAAAGTCTTCTGCTAATTGACCAACAGCATAACCAATATCTTGATATTCTATCCACAAATTCATTAATGGATCAGTTCCTTTGGCTTCCAACACCAAGCCACGAATTTGTTTTATTGACATTTGCTTCACAGGAGAAGGAATGAAAGCCACATTACCAGGTTCACGACTCACACAGGTTTTTATAGCACTTCTACCTAAATCAACACTGAGAATAGTTTTACAAAAAATATCATTTAGTTTTGCTTTCTTAATTAGTATTTTTTCGCTTGTGTTTTCTGCTTCTATAGCTTTGACTTTTATTGCTTTTAAAAGACGTTCATAGTAGTCATTTGGAACGATGATTAACTCCTCTTGTAGTTGCTCAAGAACTTGGTTGGTTTGTTCTACTGCTGTTTGAAATTTGTTTAAAGTATCTGCTGTAGGTTCTCTATCAATCTCCCACATTAAGTAAATAAGATTTTGCTGTAATAGTAATGCCACGCGCAAATAATTTTTTTCTACTTCACTTAATGCAATCTGTTGAGTTAAGTCGTCAATTTGCTTTTTACTTTCATCAGCAAGTTCATAGTATTGTTTTTGTAGATTCGTGTATTTCTCAACTAATTCATTTGCAACTTTCCTGTGATGTTTCGCAGATTGTCTATCCTTTTCTCCAGCAGCATGAGAAGTAAAAGCACCTGCAACAGCACCAACAGCTAGACCTACAGCACCAAATACAAAAGGTAGTATAAAAATCATAGAATTCTTGATTTATTATTTAGTGACTAGGAGGAAGGTAAGGAAGTTGAGAATTAGGCAATAATTTACTATCTGCTGATGTCAGTCCTAAAGATTGAGCAATAGCCACTGATTCACGTAACCGTTGCATAGCCCCTTCTATTCCTGGTGCAATTGGACGATTTGTAATTTCTTGATTAATTGCTTTTGCTTCTGCCAAAAATGCTAGATTTTTCTGATGTTCATAAATCAGATCATTTTCAATTTCTTGTAATCTTCCTAATTCTTGCTGAGTTAAAGATTCATAATAGGTTTTTACAGCCTGTTTGTGATCATCTAAGATTCTGAAAAACTCAACAGCCATACCTCCAGCACCAACCACAGCTAATAAAGGTGCTACTGTAGTTAAGGCGATCGCTATTGGTGGACAAGCCGCAGCTAATGTTGCTGTCGTAAATGCTGTTACACCCCCAACTGCACCACCCATAGCAGTATCTTTTAATGTTGCTGTAGCTGCTTCCTGTGCAGAAATTTCACCTCGAACTACACGCAGCCCATGAGTTAGAAGTGAGAAAGGTACAGTTGTAACTGCACCCACAGCCGCACCCATTGGTGCAGCTTGCAGTCCAGCTTTTACAGCACCAGTTAAATTATCAAAGTGATATTTAGCATTGAGTCTCATCTGCTCTTGCTTAGTCATGGGTTTACCACCACGAGCTATATTATCTTTGCCGTTCTCCCATTTGATATTGCTCGGATCATTAGAACCGCCTTGACTGTGGGGCTTAATGTGCTTTTACCTCAAAAATGACCAAACTTTGAACCATAAGCTGACTAAAAATTAACGGAACATCAGACATTGCAGCAACAAGTTAGATAAAATTTTGTATCAATACATGGCCGCGTGTTGAAAAAGTGAATCATAATAGAGCCAAGAGTTGTCTAAACCCCAAATAGTCAAAATTGCCCAAATCAAACAGCAATGTCATCAACTTTGGAGCCAAGTTATGGTTCAAAGAAGCTCTGACGGACAGTATTTGTTGATTGTAGTCAAGGTAAAAACTCTTTTTATCAGCACCCTCAATGTTGCAAATCAATGAACTCAGAAGAATTTGAGTATTGGTGTAGACGGCAACAACTAACGGCACAAACAATAGATTTGATTGCCAAAATTCGTGCTGCTCCACCCTCACGTCGTGTACAGGGACGAGCCAAAAACGTCAGTGGAGTATACCCTAGTCGGAAAATGGGTCAAACCATCCAATTTGAAAGCCACACCGTAGAATTGTGGGCAATCTACCAAATGGAAAACGACCCAGAAGTCTTAGAATATTACGACCAGCCCCCACTCTTCAAAATCCAGTACAAAAACGCAGCAGGACGTAACATAGGTCATTATCATACCCCTGACTTCTTTGTATTACGCTCCACAGGAGCAATGTGGGAAGAATGGAAAACAGTCAAAGAATTAGAGCGACTAGCCCAAAAATACCCAGGACGCTATCAAAAAACAGAAACCGGACATTGGCACTGCCTCCCAGGAGAAGCTTACGCCTCCTCCTATGGACTAAAATACAACATCCGCACCGATGCTCAACTACATCCAGTCTTCACCCAAAACCTGATGTTTTTGTCAGATTACTTCGGGTTCAACACCAACATTCCCCCCAGCGTCACCGAAAAAATACAGCAGTGGGTAAAAACCACCCCAGGAGCAACAATTGCAGCAATGCTGGCATCAGTTCCCGGAGTCAGAGCCAACGATGTATACGCCATGATTGCAACCCAACAGCTGTATGTAGACTTGTATGCTGTCCCATTAGTTGAACATTGGCGCGTAAAACTGTGGGCAAATCAACAAACTGCGGATGCTCATACCCTGGTAACACAAGAAACCATATTACCCAACTTAGAATTCATCTCACCCGCAACACTCTTACCTAACACAACATTCTTGTGGGACTCAAGACCGTGGACTTTAGTCAACCACGGTGAAACCACAACCACGCTACTACCTGAAGTTGGGCAACCAATACAGTTGCCAACAGCATTTTTTCTCCAATTGCTCTTTGCAGGTGATATTAGCATCCAATCAAAAGAGGAACTCAAAAGCACCAACGAAACCGTGCGCTCATTGATGGATGCCGCCTCTCCTGCTGACTTAGAACAAGCAAACCACAGATTTCATCTAGTACAAGCATATTTACAGCGTCACGCAGACATCTACAAAGACATCAAACCCCGCACCCTGCGTCGTTGGGTACAACAGTACCGTGAAGCTGCAAATAGCTTAGGTTGTGGTTATGTTGGTTTACTGCCACGGACAAAGAGTAAAGGAAATCGTCAACCCAAAGCACCAACTCAAGAAAGCGAACTACTCGATAAATTTATTACCGAGCATTTTGAAACCCCAAGACTTTCCCCAGCAGCTTCAGTCTATCGAGCATATACCAGAGCCTGTCTATCCTTAAACATCCAACCACTCAGTCAGCGCACATTCTATTCAAGGGTTAAAAAGCGACCAATCCACGAACAAACCAAAAAACGTCAGGGAGCAAAAGCCGCATACCCAACAGAACCAAAAATCTTAGAACTAGCCAAAACCACACCCCGACATGGAGACAGACCCTTTGCCATCGTCCACATTGACCACACCCAACTCGACATCGAACTACGCTCACAAGCTACAGGCCGGAACTTAGGAAGACCTTGGCTAACATTACTCATTGATGCCTATTCTCGACGTATCCTCGCCCTTTATCTCACCTTTGACCCACCCAGTTACAGGTCTTGCATGATGGCACTACGGTCTTGCGTCCAGCGTTTTGGTCGTTTTCCCCAAGCCGTAGTCGTAGATGGAGGTAAAGAATTTCATAGCCTCTACTTTGACACCCTACTAGCACGCTACCACTGCATCAAAAAAACCAGACCTGGTGGCAAACCGCGTTTTGGTTCAGTCATAGAGCGATTATTTGGCACAACAAATACCGAGTTTGTCTATAACCTATTGGGTAACACCCAAGCCAGCAAACAGCCACGACAACTTACTCCATCCGTTGACCCCAAACAACAAGCCGTGTGGACATTGGCAGATTTGTATACCTACCTCACCGAATGGGCATACTCTGTGTACGACACAAGTGAACATGATTCCCTGGGGGCAACACCATTGCAAGTTTATACCGACGGGTTGCTGATAGCAGGAGAACGAGAACACCGACACATTGCCTACAACGAAGACTTCCTCATGTCCACACGCCCCAGTACGCCCAAAGGAACGGCTGTAATCCAGCCCGGACAGGGAATTAAAGTTAACTATCTATATTACTGGAACGACGCTTTCCGTAATCCTGGCGTTGAAAAAACCAAAGTTCCCGTGCGCTATGACCCCTTTGATATGGGTGTAGCATATGCCTACCTAGAAGGACGTTGGGTTAAATGTATCTCCCAGTATTACAGCACCTTTGTGGGACGCACGGAGAAAGAAGTGTTGTTAGCCGCCCAGGAAATTAGACAACAGGATAAACGTAATGTTGTCAGTACGAATATCTCAGCTAAACGATTAGCAGATTTTATCGCCAGAGTGCAAGAGCATGAAACGCTGCTACTGCAAAGATTACGGGATTTGGAAGCCAAAAGTGTACGGGAAAATTTAACGTCTGGTGGACATGAGGTATCCCCAGTTATTCAAGTTCCAGTTATACCGACAATACCGAAGTCAAAAGCCAACAAATCCAACCAGGAAGATGTCGCCAAAGTTCATAAAACTGAAAATGTCCAACTGTTAGATGTCACAAAACTGCCTGTCTTTGAGGAATACAGATAATGGAGAACTTTCCTGAATCAGCACAGTCCCAACTCAAGCAATTCAAGGAATATGCGATATCTCATCCCCAGTTGGCACAAGTGGATATGTTACTGATGAGTGCGATTCGTGAACCTGCGGGGTTTGCTCATGTCCTGGTGTATGGACCTTCTGGTGTGGGAAAGACGACGATGATTCGCCAAATTACTAGACGGTTAAATGGGACTGCTGTTGAACAGAATGGTGTTCGTGAAGGAGGTTATCGCAACGGCAATGTTTCCCCAATGCCACTATTGCCAATCGAAACCCGACCTCCTGACGGTGGGGTGTTTAATCGGGCTGATTATTACCGCACCGCACTGAGGTTGTTGGGAGAACCATACTACGAGCGGCGGATGATGGTGGATATTGATGCCGAGCAGACTTGGGAGAAAAAAGGACGTGGACGCAGTAAAGCGGCACAGTTCAATGATTCTCCTGAACTGCGTCAGGCTTTAGAGGAGGCAATGAGCAAACGCGGTGTTAAGGCTGTGATTTTGGATGAGGCACAGCATTTAATGAAGATTGGTAGTGGGGCTAGTGGTGGTAAGCTTTTAGACCAGTTGGATTGGATTAAGTCGATGACGAATGTGACTGGTGTACTGCATATTCTCATTGGCACTTATGAACTTTTGAATTTTCGCAATTTAAGTGGACAGGCATCACGCCGGGGGTTGGATATTCATTTTCCCCGTTATTTGTTTCAAAATGAACAAGACAGGCAGGATTTTCAGGGAGTTTTACTGGCGCTGTTCAAGCAAGTTCCCCTTCAGGTTGATATTCCGGCTTTAATGCAGCATTGGTTTTATTTTTATGAGCGTTCTATTGGTTGTGTGGGTGTGTTGAAGGATTGGCTGATTCGGGCTGTGGCGGCGGTGTTGCATGATGGCTTTGATACGCTGACTTTGGAGCGGTTACATGAACATACTCTTTCTCTTGCCCAGTGTGAACGGATGGCGATAGAGCACAGCATAAGAAGGATACTGCTATAGTTTCAGAGGAAATGCCACAAGATACACCTAGTTCTAAGAATGAGGTAATATCTTTAACAACTGAGTCGGAAAATGTTGAGGCAGTTCCCAAGAAAAATGGGCGTAGGAGTGTTGGACAACGCAAGCCACAGCGAGATAAGGTTGGGGAGTAGTCACAAAATTTACAATCTTTTGCTCAATAGAGTGATGTATTGATTAAGAGCTTTTTGGGTTGTTTTGTATCCAGGGGCTTGTTTACCTAATTTTAGTTCTTGTAACACTTGGTCACGTAAAGCTTCAAGTTCTGTCATGTTGGGCGGTGTTGGTGTATGCGTTTCAGCGATGTCAGGTTGTTGATCTTGATTTTTATTTCTCCGTGTACTACACGGAAAGAGGTCTCCTTCTTTCCATGTATTACTTGGTAGGTTGTTGCTTTTTACTATTTCTTCTAAATAATCTGCTCTTGTCATTCTGTTGCATTCAGCAGCTATGCCCAATGCTTTCCAGGTGTCATCAGTCAGTCTCAGTGAGCGTACCTGACGGTAATCATCGTTTTTCAGGGCGAATTTTCCCTGGATATCCCGTTTCAGCATAACCGTTACCATGTAATACACCGTTAGGTTAACAAATTTTTACCGTGTATTACATGGCGAAATTAATTTTCTACTTTGACTGTTTTTTTACCCATAAGATGGACATCTACTTTGTGAAGCATATCTATGCCAAAAAGCTCACTTGTTCCTTCAAATTACACTTAATGTGACTAGCGTGTTTATCAGATAAATACTGTTCTACATTCTTATTCGCAGTTTTGCTATCTATACCAGCCCGTTGAGAAGAAGGTATTTTCTCTAGCATTTGTTGGGATTCTATTCTGGTTCTGATAGGTTCGCCAGGGCGAATACCACCTTTACTTAATCTATCTGCTGTACTTTTAGATATATCCTGTAAATTGACATGGTGAATCTTGGTTGTTGCAGCAGCATTGACAGCAGTATTACGCTGGGAATCTTCAGACATAGACGATTACCTTTTTATATTTGACAGCAGTGTTTAATAACATAAATTTACTCTATACCCATAGTAATTGACTACTGCTAAGAATAAATATTGGAAATATTTAAAGAAGAAACGTAACTTGTAAACTTCTTGCTTGCTATCAATATCATTATTAGTGAATTTGGATTTTAGACCGACATCAAACATCCAACCTAAAATCCAAAATTATCCCTCAACTTCTTCCTGATTAAACTACCTGAAACAACCTACAAACACCAAGAATCACTACCAATAAATCCCTACCATCAGCACCCCTCTTAATAGACATCTCTACATCCAAAATCATAGTCACCGCCTTAGCTAAAGCATTGATACTTGTATTTGCTACCTCCTGACGCAAATAGTAAATACGATGAGGATTACTGATATTACACAATTGAGCTAATTCACCATCCTTCTTCACCCCAGAAACAATTGCAGATTTCACCCATAACCAAGTTCTAAACTGCGTTAAAATAGTGCTGACAATCACCATTAAAGGTATGGACTTGCGCCACGCTTCGCTATGAGAACGAGACAGTAAATCATCCAACAACTGCAAAACTTGATGGCTTTTTCCTTCACGCATAGCCGCAGCCAATTGTAGGCTATTCTGAGTTTGACATGGAACTAACTCCTGTACCTCCGCAAGCTCTAACTTTCTCCCCTGAGCATAGATATCCAGTTTGCGTAACTCAGAAGCAGCACGGGTCATATCATTACCAATAGCCTGTGCTAAATATGCCACCGCCTCCTCTGACAGCAGCAGTTTAATTTTCTTAGCTGTAACAGCATTATCTGTAGTGTTCGTGTAGAGTTTTGCAGCCAGCGAAACTATCGCCTGTTCAATCAAATCATGCCGCCAAGGTGGTATCAACGAAAACTCAAACAACTTGCCATACTTAACCAAATGCTTGTAAACCTTCAACCGCTTATCTACATTAGTCGCCACAAACACCAAAATTGTCGAATTAGGCAATTGCACCAACTGTTGCAAAGTTGCTAACTCCGGATCACCCCACTGCTTGAGGTGGCAATTTTCCACAATTACCAGTTTTTTACCACCAGTCAGGGAACGAGTACGAGCCACACTCAAAGCTTTGTCAAGCTGAACAGCCGGAAATCGGTGATAGCATAGAGTCAGCCATTGGGCATCAATCTCAGCTTTGTACTGGTTTAGCTGTTCTTGAATAGCGTATTCGTCATCACCTGTGAGCAAAACAATCATCCTCTTACCCTCCCATTATTACTGAGATTGGCAGTTTTAATCAACACAGTCAGAGGTTTTGGACTTTGGGTAGCTCGTTGCAGCATTTTAGCGATCGCCTCTTTGCTATTCTCAAACTTTTGCAGGTAAGCTGGTGTCACCTCTAAAATTGCCTTAGACCCTTGCAATTTCACCAGATTTGCATGAGCCAATAGCTTTTGATGGTTGGGTTTAGCCTTATCCATCACCTGCTGCCATATTTGCGCTAAATTAGCAGTATTAGAAGCATTAGCGGTATTGGTTGCAACTGCTGGTAACAGGCTTTCTTTACCTGGATCATCCACAGGTTTATCAGTTACCTTGTTGATGGTGTACGTGCCATAAGTTGGTAACAATTTGCCATCATACCCAGGTTTCACATTTACCGTCTTCGTTGCACCCCCAGGCAATAAACCAGGCAGCAAATTGAGTAAACAAACCTCCAGCTACACTGCTGCATTGACTGTATACCGCAGATAATTTTCAGCTTTTTGTAACTCTGCTAAAGACAAATTCAGTGTCTCGAAATTCCAGTGTTTGGCAAAAGCTTTGAGTTGGGTATGGCTGACACAACCAGTCAGTAAGGCTTCTTCCTTGGGTGCAGACTTGATAATCAGTAGATCTCGATATGTTTGCAGTAAATTTGAGATAATCAATAGACATCTCCGAAAAAGAATTAAATTATGGTATAAGAATATAAAAGTGTATTTTTTGGTAAGACGTTATGGGCAGTATATTTGAATATATTCAGAGCAATCCTCAC
>NZ_JACJTQ010000004.1 GCF_014698735.1 Anabaena catenula FACHB-362 | reverse complement strand
TTTCATTAGATAGGTCTTATTGACAATAACTGACCTATTTTTTTTTACCATAAATCGTTGCATTCTTTACACCGTCTTGTTCTCAGCCTTGTTTGTCGCCCCGTCAGGGCAAATCAATAAGAAAATTAATACTGAACAAATTGAACAAATAGTCAAAGCAATTATATCTGGCAAGTACTCCTGGGCTTGTGTTTTACTTTTACGTTATTCTGGACACAACCCGATAGAATATATACCTTACCGTACTTATATCAGATTGCTCAAAAATAATTGCCTACTTGCTGGTTCTCAGCAAAATCAAACTGCCAAAAAAGATATGGAAGTGTTTAATATCAAGTCAAATTGGATTCATTTCTGAGAAGGTAAAAAATTGAGTTTATGCCTAGACACATTTCTCATAACTCCTCACGAGAAAAATTGAAGAATGAAATTTCATAATTCATAATTCATAATTCATAATTCATTCTCATCATGATTTACCCAGTTAGTATCTTTAATAGTCGGCTGCAACCTATCCTCAGAGAAATTGTTTCGCAAAAAAAGCTAGAAGTCGTACAAATGCAGCAAGAAATGTCTTTAGCTTCTTTACAACGTCAATTAAGTGCTGCTCCGACTGTACGAGATTTTTTTACGGCTGTGCAGCAAAGCCTTGACAAACCTAGCTTAATTGCAGAGGTAAAACCAGTATTACCTACTCAAGGTCTGATTAAACCAGAATTTAATCCAGTAGCGATCGCTAAGGCATATGAGCGTGGTGGAGCAACTTGTCTATCTGTCGTTACTGACCAAAAGTTTTTTCAGGGTGGTTTTGAGCATTTGCGTGCTATCCGTCATCGAATAGCATTACCTTTACTGTGCAAAGATTTTATTCTCGATCCCTGCCAAATTTACTTAGCAAGGGCTGCGGGTGCTGATGCGGTATTATTGATTGCGGCTATTCTTTCAGATCGAGAGATACATAACTTTTTGCGTGTGATTCACTACTTGGGAATGAATGCTGTAGTGGAAGTCCATAACTTAACTGAATTGGATCGGGTACTGAAGTTAGAAGATTTACGCATAGTGGCAATTAACAACCGCAGTTTGGAAGATTTTACTGTCAATATTAGCACCACTCAGCAACTAATGGCAGCGAGGAGATCGCAATTACAAAACTTAGGTATTATCGTTATCAGTGAATCAGGAATCGAAACTTCGGCTGATTTATCTCTCATTGCTGATGCTGGTGTTAATGCCGTCTTGATGGGAGATTCTTTATTGCAACAAGGGAATTTAGAAGAAAGTGTGCGGAGTCTACTTAAGCCCAATTCCCCTGCTTATAAAGACCTGGTAAAAAAGGGAATTTAACAGTTATAGCAGGTGACAGGTGACAGGTGACAGGTGACAGAGCTAAAAGTCTTTTGATGTCTAAGTTTTAGCATTGGTTGATGTCCTAACAGCCTTGTCCGTTGCTATATCAAATGAGATAGATACCCGATTTTGTTGAGAATTCGGGTATCTCGGTATTATTAACCGTTTACCTATCAAATTTTCAAGAAATACGCTTTTCAACTATCAACATTAAGCCTTTCAATTGACCGTCTTCTGTAAAGCTCTGGCTAGTGCGATATTTATTATCGTTATTCACCAGATTAATCATTTCCGTTGCAAATAATTTACCAGTAGCTTTATTCCAGACATTAAAAATGATAATGCTATCTCCATGTTCCCGTGCGATAGTGGTAAAATTTGCCCAGGTGGGAACATCTACTGCTTCTATTTCTATTTCATCATTACTAATTACCTTACCAACAAAACTGTTAGTAGCAGTTCTCCCATCAGCATAATGGTAAGTATTGGTTTGTAACCATTGATTATCAACTATATTTTGTGTGACTTCTGCTTCAAAACGATCTGTTTCTTGAGCATTAGCATCCATTCTGATCCAGTAACCTGACCAAGTGCCAATATGTTTGGGGAAAACCTGAAAATCACTTAATTGTTTTGACATATTACTATTAGAAACAAAGTTTGTATCTATATTTTTATCTAAAACCCCGTAATAGTCCATCTATAGGTTAGGGAGCGTCAAACATCGACAACTTTTAAAGTTTTCAATGTTTCATCCGCGCAACCTGTGATCAAACCACCCAATTCGGCAATTTTTTGGATATCGTCTAAACTCGCTTTTGTTATTAGTTCTCCAGGCATTAACAAAGGAATTCCTGGAGGATATGGACAAACAATTTCTGCACAAATTCTTCCTTCTGTTTTCTCCCAAGGTAAGATTTCACTGTTAGCAAAAAAAGCCTCACGAGGAGAAAGGCAAGAAATATGGTCAATTATATCATCGTTCCTATATTTACATATATTGTACTGACCTGTCAAGTGTGGTATCTGAGTCAGATTTTTTAATCCTTGAACTAAGGCGTTAATATCCTCTTTTGTGTTTCCCAAGCTAATGATAAATATCAGATTTTGAAGAGAGGAAAATTCTGGAGTGACACCCATTTGATTAAGAATTTCCTCTGCTGCAAAACCTGTTAAACCTAATTTAGAAACATTAACTGTTAATCGTGTTTTATCTAAATTTATAAATCCTGGTGATTTTTCTCTCTGAGCAAGAGGAGTAGATAAACCGGGAATTTGATTAATTTGACTTCTGGCTATTTCCGCTAATTCCAAAGTCTCAGACATCAACTTTTCCCCATTAATTGCCATTTGTTGACGTGCGGCATCTAGAGAAGCTAGGAGTATAAAACTAGGACTTGTAGATTGAACTAATTGCAAAGCTTTATTGACTCTATCAATATCAATTCTATTTCCTTGAATATGTAACATTGATGCCTGTGTCATTGCACCGAGGGTTTTATGAATAGACTGCACTGTTAAATCTGCACCTGCGGCTAATGCTGAGGTCGGTAATTCTGGGTGAAAATGGAAATGTGCGCCATGTGCTTCGTCTACGAGAAGGGGAATATTGTATTGGTGGGTGAGTTGTGCGATTGCTTGCAAATCTCCACAAACACCGTAATATGTAGGATAAACTGTCAGCACTGCTTTTGCATCTGGATGTTTTACTAATGCTGCTTTTACTGCTTCCGGTGTAATGCTGTGAGCAATATCTAAATCTTCATCATATTCAGGTTGAATAAAAATAGGAATTGCACCAGAAAGAATTAAACCAGAAATAACCGAAGAATGGACATTTCGCGGCAGAATTATTTTTTCTCCCATTCTACAAGTAGCGAGAATTGCAGCTACAATTCCGCAGGTAGAACCATTAACTAAAAACCATGTTTTTTCAGCACCAAAAGCCTCTGCTGCGAGTTCTTGGGCTGCGAAAATTGCGTTTTCTGGTTTGAATAAATTATCTAATTCTGCTAATTCTGTTAAGTCAGCGCGGAAGAGTTCTTTACCTAGTAAATCAGTTAAAAGTGGGGAAATTCCCACACCGCGTTTATGTCCTGGGGTGTAAAAGGGTGCGTGAGGACGGGTTGTACAGGCTTTTAAGGCATCTATAAGGGGGGTTTGGTTTTGATTGAGCATTTTGGGGGGAAATGGAGCTTTTATAAATAATCTAATTTTGCTGTAAGGTGATCAAATATGTTGTGAGTAGTTAGCATGAAAATTGTTCAAGAGGTTTCTTTAATCAGTGTTGGGAGTTTTGAAGAATCAAGTGACTGGTCTATTATTCGTACTGAAATTCGTGATGCTATCTCTCTTATTGTGCATCCTCCTGGTACATCCAGCTTTACAATCAATCCCACAAAACATGGTAATGGTGTCAAGCCAATTAAAGAAGCTTGTATGATTGCATTGAAGAATCAATTTGGCTGGAGGTTGGAAACTCCAATTAACTATGCAACTAAATCACCAGGAAAGGTAGATGCAACAAAAATGATTGACAATTATCTTTTTGCTCTTGAGTGGGAAACTGGTAATATTTCCTCAAGTCATCGAGCAATTAATAAAATGGTTCTCGGATTACTACGTGGTGTTTTTCTAGGTGCTGCTTTGGTACTCCCCAGCAGAAAAATTTACCCTTACCTAACAGATAGAATTGGTAACTACGAAGAATTAGAACCATATTTTGATGTTTGGAAAGCAGTTCAAATTCAAGAAGGGTTTTTGGCAATCTTTGTAATTGAACATGATTATCTAGATAGCAACGTACCAACACTTACCAAAGGCACAGATGGACGTGCATTAGTATAAAATTTACTGCTATCTTAAGATAAGAAAGGAATTGAAAGTTGTTCCGTATTTGTTTTGCGTTGCTTAAATTTCTTTTTCCCCCTCGCTGATTCCCATTCTTCAATAATGCCTTTATCCAAATTAGTCAATCTTTCTATTGCTGGATCTATATCTCCAATTTCTGAACCAATCCAATAACGTTTTAATTTTTCTGCTGCATAAAATGTAGTCCCAGAACCTGCAAATGGATCAACTACAATTTGTCCTGGATTAGATGCCATTGCAATAATTCGCTCTAACATAATGGGAGCAAGTTCATTTGCAACTCTTTTTTTATGCTGACGATGACGAACTGGTGGAATATCAGTCCACATTTCCTCTGTTAATGTCCATAAAGTTTCACTAAAATCAGCATCAGAAGTATCTTCCCACACATCTTCTGGTGCTTCCCAAACATCCATTAAGTTAATACCTTTTTCATTAAGTTTTTTACGATGTCCACCATAATCACGAATTTCTCCACCGCAATGCCGACATACTTGAATAGGTGTGTAGACTTTGTTAAAAACTGCTGGTTCCCCTTTAGTGTAATAGAGTAGTCCATAGTGAGCAGGAGACATTTTTTTGCCTCTGGGAAAAGATTTTGGCATTCTGCAAGCAATCCAATGTCGAAAACACATTCCTTGTTGATTCAAATATGCACCATATTCTATGCACCATTTAGGCAAATTAAATACAAATAAACTACCACCATTTTTCAGGACTCGAATACTTTCATTTAGCCACTGTTGCGACCATATTAAATATTTATCTGTTGCTAAATTATCGTTTATACCTTCACCATATTCTTTGCCAAGATTAAAAGGTGGGTCGGCAAATACAATATCTACAGACTCATTAGGTAATGCTGATAGAAGCTTCAGACAATCTCCCTGATAGAGAATTCCATACTCACTCTTGTAAACCTGCTGCAATTCTTGTTGCGTTGCCAAATCAGTAGCAATCAATTGAAAAGGAAGCATTAATTTAACCTTGACTGCATAAATATAGCTTAAGTTTATAGACTCTATTGTCACTTGTCAATAGAGTTGCTTTGAGAATTTGTACTACGGGGTTGATAAGGTTTTCCATGAGGCTGATTCTTGTATCTCTGTACTTCAGTCGGTTCTATGTAGTAATAACGTCCGAGTTTATGAGCTATGATCTGACCATTCTTGATTAAGTCATGTACTCGTTGACGGGTTACAGCCAGTAATTTGGCAGTTTCAGCGACAGAGAGTAATTCAGGAGTGTTGTCAGAAGCAGAGTCTGTCATAGGTATTATTTAGAATAATGCTTTAATTCCACAGTTTAGATTTGTCGATATTGCATCCGAATGTGTAACTATTATGATACAAGAACTGCTAATTAAGTGTAAATTTTCAGAGCGTCAACAGTAATTTATTCTTGTCTACTGTGAATGTGGGATAATTATCAACAAAATAATGATCAACAACATGAACTTCAAAGATATCAAAGTAAAACTATTCCCAATCATCAAAGTCATATCCATAACACTTATTACCAGTGCAATTGGATTAGAATTATGGAATATTCAAACAGCAATAATTAACAGTCAACTACCGAGTTTCTTAACTCCCGCTTTGATCATTGCTCATGTTGCATTATCGGCTCATTTTCTAGAAGGAATAATTGCGGCTTATTATGCACCCGCTCAAAATCAAACACCAATCAAATATGGAACATATACATTTTTTGTCGGTACAATTGGGTTATTAGAATTGTTTAGTAATGATGATAAATAAGCATAGCTTGCCCGTAGCACTTACGGGAAGCTTTCATATATATATAGGACTTACGCAAAACAGAACCAAAGTAGGGGTAATTCATGAATTACCCCTACACAGGAATAAGGTTTTCAGTCACATCTTGTATAAGTCCTAATATATATAAATTACCCCTACAAAAAATCAAGACTTTCACTTCATTTCTGCGTGATTTCTGTAGTTTTCTTAGTCAACCAGAGTTCTCAGCTAGATATATCGCTCTTACAGCATAGAACCCTATGTGTCGAATGGTAGAAGATTTTAGAGACAAGACGAAGCTAATCTGTTTATAGGGTTTTCTAGTCTACTGAAGTAGCAAGTTATCTGCGTCCATCCTCTTCTCTATGCGGTTAATTCTTTCTTGCTGTACCTCATGAATGTGGAAATCGCTGTATACAATCACAACATTTGCTCCCCTTAAACTAAAACCAGATTTTAGCAACTTTATAAGCACTCAAAACTTATTTGCTCATTTCATCTGTCAGGAGAGAGAGTCAAACATCTACTACTTGATTGGCTTTTAGATGGGTAAGAATTAGTTTTTTTATCCTGACAATGAGCAGAATTAAGTAGAGTAACGTCAATAATTAAAGGTTTGTAGTGAGGTCTTTAGACCTTAACTTAGGGCTGTTTGCGAAGCATTCCCGCAGGGTAGCCCTAACTACAAGCCCATTTCAAAATTTGAGGATTTGGGAGGTTTTATTTTTAACAAGAATTATGCAATTTTTATTCGATATTTAAGGAGAAAAGAATGATTTTTTCAAATTTGATTATGACTTTTGAGTCGTGCTATTTACATTTAGGATTAGCACCGATAAAAGCAACGGGTAAAGTGTTAACTCCCGTACAAACACCATTAATTTTTTCTAGTCCTAAATTTTTGGTGGCTTTACTATGTGGTGTAGTCATGGCATTTGCCTTTCAATTATTATTTACAAATCTCTCTGTAGCTGCGGGAATTTCAGCTTTAGGAACTGGTGCATATTCTGATGTTGATGATACACAAACAGTAGGCGCAAGTATTCGCAAAGTTGAAGCCAAGATTGGGACTTGGGCAATTTTTTCTTCTAGTCTGGCATTGTTCATCGCTTGTTTTCTAGCGGTTAAACTGAGCTTAATTCAAAGTGCATTTTTGGGTGCAATAATCGGTGTCGTTATTTGGTCTACCTACTTCACAGTCATCATGTGGCTGGGTTCTAATGCTGTAGGTTCATTAATTGGTTCTTTTGTTAGCACTGTAACGAATGGTATTCAAGGTTTATTGGGTACAGCAACTACTGCTATTGGTGCTAATGTTGCTCAAAGACAGATGGTTTCTACGGCTGAAGAAATTACCGCCGCAGTGCGTCGAGAATTAACTTCTGGTTTTGATACTGATAGTATTAGAAATACTTTGCAAAGTTCTTTGAGTTCTTTACAGTTACCACAGCTAGATATCAAAGAAATTAGAAGTCAATTTGACCAGTTGTTAAAAGATGTAGATTTGCGAGATATCGGCGATAGAGAATTTCTCAAAAATATAAATCGTCAGACTTTTGTTGATTTAATCAGCAGTCGGACAGACTTTTCTCAAGAAGAAGTAAATAAAATTGCTGACCAACTAGAGGATGCTTGGAAGCAAGTTTTAAATCGCCAAAATCCCACAGAAAAAGTCCTTGATTTACTGAAGTCTGCTAGTCCAGAAGAATTAAAATCAGAAAAATTAGGTGAAAGGCTGCAACAACTAATAACTGTTGGGGGAAATGGTAAACAAACCAATGGTGTGCTAAAACAAGCTATTCAATATGGCTTAGGTGCAGCAGGAACAGCAGTGTTAGAGAGAGCTAACATTTCTGATATCAATGTTCAAGAAATCACAACCGAACTGAAAAAAATTGGCAGTAAAGCTCAAGATGTTGATGTCAATAAAATTATTGATCAACTAAAACAGGTTATTAACAAAACCAGTGAACAAGCAAGTAAATTAGGTACTCAATTAGGTGGAAGATTATCCACACAACCTCAAAATACTATCAAGGCCGATGTAGAAGAATATATCCTTCATTCTTTCCCTTGGCATTTTAACCACCTGACGATTCAAGATGAATTTAGAGAAGTAATTTATGATCCCAATGCCAACCCCAGCACTGTTCGCCATAATTTAGAAGAAATCAATCAAGATTACTTTTCTAATTTACTGAAACAACGAGGTGACATCAATGAAGACAGGAGACGAGAAATTTCGGAACAATTAGAAAGTATTCGTCAAGAAGTTTTACCAATTGTTCAACAGGCTGACAAACAAGAGAAATCACAAAATCTTCGCAGTCAAATAGAAGATTATTTGCGGAATGCGAATAAAGAAGAATTGACTCTAGAAGGGGTTGAGCGAAACTTTGGAGTGATGCTGGGAGATCCAGAAGCTGGTTTTGAAGATTTACAAGAACGGTTGAGTAAATTTAATCGGGATACATTCTTCCCATTACTCCAGCAACGTCATGATATTAGCGAAGAGGAAGCCAATAATATTATTGGTCAACTTGAAAGCACCCGTGATCATATCATTGATCAAGCTAGAGAATCGCAAGAACAAGCGAGAAATAAAGCTGATGAATTGCGTCAAAGGGTAGAAGATTATCTGCGGAATACTAACAAAGAAGAACTGAATCCTGATGCTATCAAACGTGATTTTCAGGTTTTGTTAGAAGACCCACAAGCTGGAATCAATCTTTTGCGTTCTCGCTTATCGCAATTCGATAGAGATACGTTGGTGCAATTATTGAGTCAGCGTCAAGATTTAAGTGAGTCAGAAATTAACCAAACTCTGGACTCTTTGGAAAGGGTACGAGATAATATTCTGCAAGCGCCACAAAAAGTTGGCGAAAAAGCGCAAGAACAGTATGAACAAACAACAACAGCGATAAGAGAATATCTGCGAAATACCAACTTGGAAGAACTTAACCCAGAAGGTATTCAGCGAGATTTGCAACAGTTGTTGAATGACCCCAGAGAAGGTGCTGTAGCATTACGTAATCGCTTGTCGCAATTTGACCGGGAAACATTAGTTAAATTGCTGGCTGGACGCGAAGATTTGAATGAAGAGCAAGTTAATCAAATCATCGACTCTGTACAACAAGCGATCGCTAATATTATTAAAGCACCCCAACGTTTGGCGCAACGCACGACTAAACAAGTGCTAGATTTTGAAGCCAATCTGGAAAATTACCTGCGTAATACCCATAAAGAAGAATTGAATCCTGAAGGAATAAAACGCGATTTGCAATTGTTGCTGTCTTCACCCCGCGCTGGTATTGGGACTTTAGGTGAGCGTGTTTCCAAATTCGACCGTTCTACATTGGTAGCTTTGCTTTCTCAACGTGAGGATATTTCTGAAGAAGAAGCAAACCGAATTGTAGACCAAATTGAATCTGTGCGTGATTCGATAGTTCAACAATTCGAGCAAATTCAGCAAAGAATGCGATCGCTAGTTGACAGTGTTTTTGGCAGAGTTCGTGACTATCTCAACTCCTTAGACCGTCCCGAACTCAGTTATGAAGGCATTCAGCACGATGTTGCTAAAATCTTCGATGATCCGCAAGCTGGATTTGAAGCATTGCGCGATCGCCTTTCTCAATTCGACCGTGATACTCTAGTTGCTCTCCTCAGTTCTCGTTCAGATATCTCTCCAGAGCAAGCTAATCAGATTATCAATCGTGTTGAAAGAGCGCGAGATAGCGTATTACACCGAGCCGAACGCATCCAGCAAGAAACCCAAAAAAGACTGCAAGCTATTAGAGAACAAGCCAAACAGCAAGCAATTGATAGTAAAAAAGCCCTTGCAGATGCGGCTTGGTGGTTATTTAACGCCGCTGTTGTCTCCCTAGTCGCATCAACAATAGGTGGAGTTTTAGCCGTAATTACTCCCAATCTATTTGTTTAAAGGCGATTCCCCAAGAGTCATCTTTTTAAATGTAGAGATGTTCCACGGAACGTCTCTACAACGTTTTTTACATCATTATCAAGTTATACTTACCATGATTAATCCCGCTGCTATCTCCATACCCGAACCCCAAATTCCCACTCCTGAAACCAACCCCCTACCACCACGTCCTCAGCCTACACCACAAGAGCCAACCATTCCCCCACCTTTCCCGGAACCAGTACCAGAAACAGTCCCCGCACCAATTCCTCAAACCGTACCCGCACCAATTCCCCAAACGATTCCTCAACCTGTTTGAATTATCTTTATAGTGGATAATTGAAACCCAAATCTAAAATTTACAATGCTAAGAGCCGGAATTGTCGGACTTCCCAACGTCGGAAAATCAACCTTATTTAACGCTGTAGTGGCTAACGCTAAAGCCGAAGCCGCTAATTTCCCATTTTGCACCATCGAACCGAATGTTGGCATTGTCTCAGTACCAGACGACCGGTTAAACGTTTTGGCAAAAATTGCTACTTCAGTACAAATCGTACCCGCCCGTGTCGAATTTGTCGATATTGCCGGTTTGGTGAAAGGTGCAAGTCAAGGAGAAGGACTGGGTAATCAATTTTTATCCCACATTCGGGAAGTTGATGCGATCGTTCATGTTGTCCGTTGTTTTGAAAATGATGATATCATTCACGTTGCCGGTTCAGTTGACCCAGCGCGGGATATTGAAATCATTAATTTAGAACTTGGTTTATCAGATTTATTCCAAATAGAAAGACGCATTGATAGAACTCGCAAATTAGCACGCACCAGCAAAGATGCACAATTTGAAGTTACAATTCTGGAAAAATTAGCCGCAGCTTTAAATGAAGGTAAATCTGTCCGTCAAGTCAGTTTGAATACAGAAGAAACCGAAATTATTAAAGGCTTGGGACTTCTCACCAATAAACCAATTATTTACGCTGCTAATGTTTCTGAAGATGATTTAGCAACTGGTAATGATTTTGTGGAAAGAGTGCGAGAAGTTGCTGCTCAAGAAAATGCTGAAGTTGTCATTGTTTCCGCACAAGTAGAAGCAGAATTAGTGGAATTACCAGAAGCAGATAAAGCTGACTTTCTGGAATCTTTGGGTGTAAAAGAAGGTGGTTTAAAATCTTTGATTCGTGCAACTTATACTCTTTTAGGTTTGCGGACATATTTTACCTGTGGCCCCAAAGAAACCCGCGCTTGGACAATTAATGCAGGGATGTCTGCACCCCAAGCCGCAGGAGTAATTCATTCTGACTTTGAACGGGGATTTATTCGCGCTGAAACTGTTGCTTATAATGATTTAGTAACACATGGTTCGATGAATGCAGCCAAAGAAAAAGGCTTAGTAAGAAGTGAAGGGAAAGAGTATATTGTCCAAGAAGGGGATGTAATGTTATTCCGTTTTAATGTTTAGTAAATAGTTCAGGTGCGTTAGCCACAGCATAACGCACCCTTGCTCAGAATTATAGCTATCCTACTAAATGAGTCATGAACACATACTTTATAGTGGATGTTCGGTTACGGCACGGTTTTGTGATTTATCTGTGAGCATTATGTGAGCATAATAAGTTAATTACCGCGTCTAACCCAACCTACAAGATGTTTACAACTTATATGTGTCTAATTATAGATAAGATTCTCATCAAAACTGTTTCTCGCTACAGATGATATTGAAATATTTTAATTATAGAATCAAAAAGCAGACTAAAAAATCAGTAGAAATTATACAAATGGTCATAGATTAGTATTAAAATACTAATAAAAATTTATCTAGCTAAAAAATCAACGCTTTCATTAACACTTTGTAGTATCTTAACCACTTTGAAACCAAATCTGTAGATCAACACATACAGCAGATTTTAGGTTGAAAGAGGTACAAAATTTAATAACAAAGCCATATAACAAAAGAGTAGTTTCAACCTTGTTCAGTGATGTATAGACGAAGTTTTGGGAATTTATAGGTTGATGTTCGCTTCTTCAATTTGGCTTTCGGAAACATCCTCTCAAAAGGGTACTAAATTTTTATCACTTTTATCTGCATAAAAAAGGAAAATATGCTGAATCTTATCTGGACTGCTGTTGTTGTACTTTTCATTCTCTGGTTGTTAGGAGTTTCAATTCACATTGGTGGCAGCTTAATTCACCTGCTTTTGGTTTTGGCGCTGATTGGCATTGTCTACAACTTATTTATAGGGAGACGTATTGTCTAATAACTGTTTTAGCTTGGCTGACAAACTAAGCTAAAACACTCTGACTCGCAGACCACAATATGCAAAACACCAAATAACAAACACAATGACAAATTTATCTGGAAAACCTGTCTCCTTTTGGATTGACTCAACCCTGGCAACAACCTATCTGTCCCTTGAAAATAGTGTTTCGGTGGATGTGGCGATCGCAAGCGGTGGCAAGGACTTGGAGATCATCAAAAATGCTAATTAAGACCAGAGTAGATATGCTATTGCCCGTTATCAAAATATCTAGTTATGAAGAGGCAGAGCAACATTTTAATCGGCTTCTAATGCTGGAAAATTTAGACGAACAGGTGAAAAGACAACCTGCTCTAATTAAAAATTTTGAAGAATTTTTCTCTTTAGCATTAACAGAGGCATACACAGAAAACTCGAAAGCCGAATTAGCAAATGGGTTTTTACAACGCTTACTTTATCAAATCAATCGGCTCAAATTATTTTGGTATGATGCTTTGCATTCGTATACAAATGAGCGATCTAGTTATGTAGAAAATGTGCGCGATCGCATCGAGTCAGTCTGGCAAGCATGGGAATTAACCCAATTAGATGTTGAAAAAATACAATCCTTAAACGTTAAACAAGCTTTGCAAGAACGAGCAAATGTAGACTTAAATCCTCCCTTATCAGCAGCAAAACGTTATCTACAAGAAGACATGAACTTAGAGGGCTATCGGTTATTATTAGCGATCGCCTCCTTGGATGGATTAGTCGAAGCTAGTCGTCTTTCTCGTATTTTGGGAGGTGCAAGTAACGAAATTCAAGCAACCTTAATTCGGGTACTTTTAGAAGAATATGGCAGCGGTCGTCTATCACGAAAACACTCTACTTTTTTTGCCCAAATGATGGCTGAATTAGGACTAAAGACTGAACCAGAAGCTTATTTCGATCTTGTACCTTGGCAAGTTTTAGCAAGTATCAATCACAACTTTTTACTGACAGAGCGAAAACGACATTTTCTCCGCTATAACGGCGGGCTGACATATTTTGAAATAGCTGGACCCGCAATTTATGCAGATTATATGCAAGCAGCGAAACGGTTGCAACTTTCCGATGCAGCTATGGGTTATTGGGAATTACACATTCGTGAAGATGAACGACATGGTCAATGGATGTTAACTGATGTTGCTCTACCTTTAGCAGACAAGTATCCCCATGATGCTTGGGAATTAATACTTGGTTATGACCAAGAGAAACTGATTAGCGATCGCGCTGCATCTGCGGTCATGGTTTTAATTCAAAATGCTAAATCAATCCAAATTTAAACATAAAGCAATCTATGATTGTCAATCTAGCTAAAGATGGCTGGGATGTAATTTATCATCGCGCCCATGCACTATTAGCCGCTCAATTAGGCGGTCAATGGCAACGGAATAATTCTCCTGTTCGCCTTTACGAAACTATCGCCGCCATCTCCCATCATGATGATTTAGAAAGAGAGTGGAAGGGCAATCACTTAACTCAAAGTGGCGCTCCCATGGATTTTACACTAGGAGAAGCGTCGCCAGAAGCCTCTTTAGAAACCTTTAAAAAACACCTAGAAGATTCACTTTATCGTGGTCGATGGGTAACATTATTAACTTCTATGCACGTTTGTTTTCTGAATCAAGACAAAAGAGAAATATCGGAAGATTGGCGGAGTTTTCTAGAAACCCAAGTGCATAACCAGGAACAATGGACAAAAGAGTTGGGAATAGCTAAAGAGGACGCGGAGCGAAGTTATCAGTTTATGCAGTGGTGCGATCGCCTGTCGTTAATTTTAGCACAACAGCAAATACCAGATGATGGTCGAGCCTTGGAGATTACCCACGGTATTGATCAGCAGCGTTACGATCTGCGTCGTTTGGAAAATGGAAATTTAACCGTAGAGCCTTGGCCTTTTGAGAACGATGAATTTACGGTTAATGTAGAGTCTTCCCACTTATCAGAACTAAAATATGATAGCAATGATGCTCTAACTACTGCCCTCAAGCAAGCCCCGATCACAATTCTGGAATGGACATTTACTAAACAGTAATAAACGAGGTTTAGATGAATAAGTCTTTATTACATTCTCAAAAAGTAGTTAACACCTATCCAGCAGATTGTATACCCAAAAAAATATTTGTTTGTCCTGAAGAATCACTGTTTTATTCTCAATGTCTAGAGAGAATGGTTTTGAACGGCTGTGACGATTTCAGTTCCATTGTGGAATTTGGAGCCGGGGATGGTAGTCCGGTTATCAATAGCTTACTAAAGAGTCAATTTAATGGCTTAATTAATGGCTATGAGTTAAATTCTCACGCTTGCGAAATTGCAAATTTACGAATTGAAAGCTATAATCTTAGGCATCAATACATTGTCCATAACTCTTGCTTTTTTAATAGAAATTGGCAACCCCAGGCAAACTGTTTAATCGCTAACCCTCCTTATTTACCAGCGATTAGTGATGATTTGTATATGCCTTCTTTGCATGGTGGAACAGATGGATCATCTATAACTAAGCGACTCCTATCCATGAATTGCCCAAGCGCGATGTTAATGATTTCCGCCTATTCTGACCCAGTCGGAACAATTGAGTATGCGATCGCTCAAGGTTATCAAGTTGATGACTTTATTACTTCACCCATGAATTTTGGATACTATAGTTCCGAACCCAAGGTAAAACAGAGAATAGCCGAATTAAGAAAGTATCGCAAAGCTTTCTATTCCTCAAATATCTATATTCTTGCAGGTATTCTTTTTAAAAAGCGCCACAAATTGAAAGCAGATTTATCTAAAGAATTGATTAAGACAATGACCGCATTATAAAGTGAGTTTTAAAATTCACATTTTCTCCACTGGACTAAGTTTGCTCGTCATCTCCGTGCTTGTATAAACGCCGAAAAAGAGAGTAATTCAATGGAAAATACATTATTTGATCAAGTGTTCCGGGACAGCGAAGGCAAAATTGTTTTAGCTCAAATACCAAATCTACCACTCATTGTCTGGATTGTAGCTAGTTTATTAAAGATACTTTTTACAACAGGTAAAATTAATCTAGGATTGGATCTATTAGCTTTTGGCTCCTTATTTACTTGGGCTTGGGAAGAATTATTTCAAGGTGTTAATTACTTCCGCAGAGGATTAGGCATTCTTGTGCTTGTTGGTCTGATTGCGTGGAAAATTCAATAAAAGATAAGGTAGGCAATGCCCACCCTAAGCTTTTTCTATTTGCGCGAAACTCTTTAACTTCCAAACTGAAAACTACAACAAACCCCGATAACGAATAAAAATCAAAACCACAGCCCAAGAACCCAACGCCACCTTAACAGCAACTAAGATATTTAATATCGGCAAAATTCCCCCACTAAACAGCGTTCCTAACTCCCCATGAGGTAACTCTATTCCTGATAAAGTTATCACCGCTAAAACAATAAAAACCAACACCGAAACCTTCTCCCAAGTAGCAGCGTGCCAGCGTTGGTAAATATCCTGCATCCATTGATAGGATGAAGTAATTGCTATTAATCCTATCGCTGTTCCACCCGCTACACCCGCAGCAAAACCACCCCCAGGGCTTAAATGTCCCCTAATTGCTAATTCTATACCTACTAACGCTGCAATTGTCGCCCCCAAACGAGCTAAAATTATGGATGGTTGATCTTTGAATTGATAAATAGTGCAGGATAGATTTTCATTAGCCAATAAAAAATTACATCCCAGAATCGCAATTGTAAATACAATCACTTCAAAAATAGTATCATAAAGGCGATTTCTGAAAATAATCCCTGATACTGCATTGATAACACCACTTTCCTTAACCACTGTTTCCGTAATAGCAATATCTCCTAAATCTGGTGCTGAATCAGGCATAATCAGCATTTTTACAAACAAAGCTATTCCCGCTAAAATGTAAACCCATTTCATGTATGCTTCTCTCCTGAATCTGAAACATTGACATAGTTTAAACTTGTGTTTGGTGATGAAAGTTCGCTTTCTACAATGTTATAAATGCGCTGTACTCTAATCGCAGTTTGGTAAGTTTCCTGTGTTTGATTATTTGCTGCTAATGGCGCACAGGTAGCATGAACTTCTTTTTCCATTAATGCTTTTTGCAAACACTGGTTACTGTTATAAGGTACGAGTTCTAAACGCATATAATGTTTTTTGAAAATGCTGCGAAAGTCGTTGATAAGTTCTTTAAAATTGCTATCTTGATTTTTTTCTATTAATTGATTTTCAATCACACCCAAACGCAAAACTAAGGATGAACGAACAGCGATCGCATAGAGCGTGATAGATAACATTGTTCCCATTAATGCTTCTGTTAAAGCCACATCTGCCGCCCCTAAAACTGCATCTACCATCGCCGCTATTGCACCCAATACCCCACGCAGAATTAAGGCGTGATAAGGGTTAACTTGAGTTACTAACAACCCCGCAGTTAGGGGTAACAAAGCAATAATTAGATACAGATAAGAATCATTCATTTTTTGCCTCTTGAGTTGAACAATATGCGATGACATAACCAAGCATGGTATTCCAAATTGCTAAGGAAATAAGTCCCAAAATTAGTAATGGCCATTCGCTGGGTATTTTCATTAAAAGTCCAACGATAATCAGCATTGAACCCAGAGTATCTGTAACCGAAAGACCATGTAATTTGAATAATACTGATCTGTCGCTGACTAAATGAGAAGTACCCCAAAACCAGAAAAAGATGCCGATACCTATCAAGGTATAACTAATAATAGTAATCATGCTTCATTTAACCTTCTTAAAATATGTGCTAATAACATGAAGCCGGCATTGCCAACACTCAACATAATTGCTGCTACTACACCTATCATCCAATCATCACGCAAAACGGAAATGACTAAAATTATGATGGCTGATTTGCTAGAAGCACTGCCAAAAGCTAACATCATCTGCCAAGTATCATCTGTTTTCCAAGCTTCATAAATGGGAATGAGCAAAGCTGCAATCATGGCGATTAAAACTATTTCTAAATTCATGATTATCTACCCCTGGGTTTAATGTAGTGAACTTCATAAGAACCTTCTTCTTCGTGGTGTCTTACAACTATAGTTTTAGGTGTAAAAGTAATGAGAAATATATCCATGAAAACCAGAAGAGGAGAACGCTTCAGCTTCACTGTTTCCATGATAATTTCTTCTTGTTTATGGGGACGCAGTATAATTTCAAATGCCTCCTTATAAGCCACCGGAATAGCAACCAAGATTTGACCGATAACCTTGACCCATTCTGTTAAACTTTCCCGTGATGTGTAACCACGTGGCAAGAGAAGGGCAATTGTTACGCCAATGATAATATTTATCAAACTCACATCAGAGGTGAGTAAAAACCAAATTGATAGTCTTAGTATTAGATGTCCAATCATGCAAATGCCATCCAAAATAGCAGGATTAAAGTTAGACTCATTACACCAACTAAATGCTCAAATTGCTCCCATATAGGGGGTACATATATTGCTAATCGTTTGAAAATCAGATGATATGCTAACCAACCACCGGCGATAGTTGCGATCGCTTTGAGAATATCCGCAATGTTATAAGCCTGTAAATAGACTACATTTGCCGCAACTAAACCAGTGAGTAAGAATATTACTGCTACCCAAAAACCGGGTTTTGCTTGTTGTTCATCGTCTTTTTTATGGGGTAAAAAGATAAATTTAGCAAAGGATATGGCTGTTCCCACTGCTGCCACATTCATGGCTATAAATTGCCAAGATTCCAGATTTTTCATGGTTAACACCTTTGCGCCAAAACCTGCCAACAAAGGAAAACCAGAAATTGATAAACTAGCGATAACTAAGGGTATCCAAATTGTTGTATTAATGGATTTATATTGCAGTTCTTTAAAATTGCGACTGGGTAAAGAACCCGCAGTCAAAAATAAAGATGATTTTACTAATCCATGCGTGAGTGTATAAAACCCTCCTACCGCTGGTGCTGCCAGAATAAAGCCTAACTGGGATATGGTATGAAAAGCCAACATCCGTTTTGTATCTTTTTCTAAAACCGCATAGGATACACCCATTAAAGCTGTTCCTACACCTAAAATAATGACTATATTATTAATTTCTTCAGAAATGAATGCACAACGTAATAAAGGTAAAACACTGGCTTTAACAACAATACCTGACATCAAGGCGGAAACTGGTGTTTCTGATTCTGAATGGGTTAAAGGTAGCCATAAACCGGAGACAAAAATTCCAGCTTTAACTAATAGTCCGAGAAAAATTAATGCTAATGCTTCTGGTGGTGAACCTTTTAAGCTTGCAAAACTAAAAGAATGATTTGTTTGGTAAGCCAGCACTGCACCAACCAGATAAAATAACATTGATGTGTTGCTGACGAAAAGATAACGTAAACCTACCCAAATTGAGCGATCGCTACGAGGATACGCAATCAACAAAAAAGCTGCAATCCCGCTTACTTCTAAGGCTACGTATAAACTGACGAAATCTGCACAGACGAAAGCAGCATTCAAGCTACCATGTACAAGCAGAGTTTGGGCATAGAAAAAAGCGTTTTTATCACTACCCCAACAGTAGAAAACAACAGCAGCCGTAACTAGAGCATTGGTTAAAATAAAGTAGCCACTTAACTGGTCAGCTTCTAAAGTCACACCGAAACTATCCAGTAGATTCAGTTTTATTGGTGATGGTTCTAGAAAGAGTTGCACAGCATAAGCTGCTGAAGCAATTGTTCCCCAAAGTGCTAGATGTCGGTTAAGTTTAGGGACTAAAAAAATGATAAACCCTAGAAAAAATGGGATGCCAATCCAAGCAATGGTAATGGTATTCATGGTGTGTTATTTTTCTCAATCTCGTTGCTTTCCAAAGTCGGATTATCCCGTGCCAATTTCATGACACCAACTAGCATCAAAGCCTGAATCGAAAAACCGATGACTATCGCTGTTAAAATTACTGCTTGGGGAACAGGATCAGCGTAAGTAGGTTTTTTAACCTCATCAAGAATGGGAGTAAATAAACCCTCTCGTGATGCAATAAATACATAAAAGGCAATTACTCCCGTACTCATCACATCCATTGAGACAATCTTCATTACCAGGTTTTTTTTCAGAATGATGCCGAAAAATCCGCACAATATAGTTGCCAGTACGCAAGCTTCTAACACAGGAATTGCCTATTGAATAAGGGATAGAGGATATATACCCGACTTGTTTAAGCAGCCGGGGGCTGGGGATTAATTTTTTGTGCTTATTTAAAGTGTTAAATTATTATTAGCACGAATCTTTAGTGCTAATATCAAACAAGCACTAAAATATTCTAATGATAATCATAATTACACTTAATGATTTATGTTTTCCCTAACAGCGCAAACCACAACCAAAGGCAAAAAACCTGTGAACTTGGATTTATCTACTTCTTTACAATTAATTGGGCGTTCCCTAGAATTTCAGCGCATTGTAGAAATACTTGCCCAGGATGATGATTTGCTGATTACTGGAGTACCAGGAAGCGGAAGACGGACTTTAGTGAAGGTTGCAGCGCAGGAAGTTGGTGCTGTTGTCTTGGAAATAGACTGCATTCGTGCTACAGATGGGGAGAGATTTTTGCAATTACTAGCAGAAGCGATTAGCCAAAATTGGGAAGCAAAAAAAATCGAAAAATGGTTTAACCAAAGTGCGAATGAGTTCTTTGTTTTTCATGCAGAAAGTAAACTAAAATTATTAAGTTGTCTCAACAAAAAACAGCTATGGCAAGCCTTTATAATCTTGATTGACTTGTTACAAATTATGGCGGCTGATTTAGATCAGCGAGTAGTTTTAATTTTACAGAGTTTTCCTCATATTCGCTCTTGGGATCGTCATAGTTTATGGGAATCAACATTTAGGCAAGAAGTTAAAGCCCATCCTCATGTTAGTTACGTTCTGCTGGCTACTATTGCCGAGACAAGCCACCATCAAGATGATAAAAATTATATTTTAGAAACAATCCAGTTAACCCCTTTAGCTAAAGATGTTTTAGCATTATGGGCAAGAGAAATTTTACATACAAAAAATCTTAAATTTGATTCTCGTTCTAGAGGATTACAAATCTTCTTAGATGCAGTCCAAGGAAATATCGGCGATGCGATGGCATTAATTCGCAGGTTGTTAACTTTGCAGCATCTTCAAGGGTTAATTACTGAACAAGAAGTACAGCAGGTAATTGAAGGAATGCTCAAAGATTTATCTATAACTTATGAATCTTTATTGATGTTACTTCCTGCTAGTCAAATACATCTTTTAGAATGTTTAGCCGTTGATCCTACAGATAAACCACAAAGTAAAGAATATATTCAAAAACATGGACTTTCTAGAGGTGGTAGTCTGCAAGGTGCTTTAACTGGTTTACAACACAAAGGTTTAATTTATAGTGCTGAACAGGGTTATCGGTTGGCTTTACCTTTATTGGCTTTGTGGTTAAAACAACGGTTGAGTTGATGACTAAATCAGGATTTGCAGGATTTAAGCATTGAAGCTGATTCGCCTGGCAATGTGAGCTATTGTACAAAGTGTGTGCCTTTCCTATAGAAAGCTACCCATAGCTTGTTTTAAGTGTAGGGGTAAGAATATCGCTATATGTATGCAATTAGGCAATACAAACCCAGCAGTTTTTACCTTTGCTTGTTCTAGAGAAGTTTATCTCGCAATTGCCAGACAATGATTCGATAATAGGTGAATCAATGGACTTCATCTTGAAAAGTAGTGTTTTTTTTACAAGTTCATAACAGAGTGACTTATTCATTCATGCACAAAATAAATTAGGTGCGATCGCAACCTGGGAATATTGCCTAGCAAACCCTAAAGAGAATACATCCTGAATTCATTTCAACTCAACTCACGACTTTTGATCACACAATTACTTTAACCCCAATTCTAAAATGGCTAAAATACCTTTGTTTTTAAGAAATACTTGGTACTACGCATTACCTAGTAAGCAACTAAAACCTGGACAAATACTTGCAAAAACCCTCTTGAACGAGTTAATAGTTTTTAGTCGCGATCGCTCAGGTACAGTCTTTGCCAAGCTAAATGAAACGAAAAGTTATCCAATACAAGAGGCGCAAGGAAATATTTGGATTTATATGTCAAATGATGAGACTTCCTTAATACTAGAAGAAATCCCAATCATCCCTGAGTTTTCCAACCAATCTCACCAAGCTGTTGAGTCCATCCGCCTTCCCTGTGATATTGATCACGCCGTAGTAGGATTGATCGATCCTGCTCATATTGCTTTCGTTCATCAGGCGTGGTGGTGGCGTTCCCCGGAAACACTAAAGGAGGTAGTCAAAACCTTTGAACCATCTTTATACGGTTTTACTATGCGAAAGCATCAACTAGAGCAACAAACCTTGTTCTATCGCTTGATTGGACCCAATCCACAGATCGAAATCTCATTCCGTTTACCGGGGATTCGGATTGAGAGTGTGTCTACTGAAAAACACATGGTCTATAATTTGACAGCAATTACTCCCATTTCCGAAACTGAGACCGAGGAAACAACAATGTTCTACACAACTTTACCTTGGTTTTCTATTCTCACGCCATTGTTGCTATGGTTTACCCGGAGTTTTCTCAATCAAGATCGAGAAATTTTGCTTAAACAACAAATCGGCCTGAAACGTAATCCGCCCTTAACTTTAGTTGGAGATGCCGATGCTCAGGCGCGTTGGTATTATAGATTGAAAGCAGAATTTGCTCGATCTCAAATGCAGGGGGGTTCTTTCATTAACCCAATTAAAGAAAAGACACTTCGATGGCGTAGTTAGATTTTGACCTCTCCCCGGTCTAAAGACACGGGGATTCTAAACTGTTACTACACGGAGGGCTAAAGCCGCTCCGTTTCGCTTTTTAGTTTTGGTTTCCCAGATGCGAAATCTGGTAGCAAGGGTAAGTAGGTAGGCGGAGGAAACCCGAAGTATGTAACGAAAAGTAAAAAATACAAAAATATGAACATATCTATCCGGTTACTACAAGAAAAAGAATTAGCATCTGCTGAACACATATTTCGGTTAGCCTTTGGTACTTTTATCGGTCTACCTAAACCTACAGATTTTGCAGGGGATAAAACTTACATACCTCATCGTTGGAAAAATAATCCCCAAGGGGCTTTTGCGGCTGAAATTGATGGCAAATTAATCGGTTCTAACTTAGTGACTAATTGGGGAAGTTTTGCTTCTTTTGGTCCATTAAGTGTTCATCCTGATTTTTGGAACCAAGGAATAGCCCAACGTCTCATTGAACCGGCGATTTCTTGCTTTACTCAATGGAATACTCAACTAGCCGGAATAAATACTTTTGCTCAAAGTCCTAAACATCATGCACTTTATCAAAAATTTGGTTTCCGGTTGCGGTTTCTGACAACAATTCTAGGTAAATCAGTAGAACAAGCTTCACCATTACCTGAAAACAGCAGATATTCTCAAATGAGTGAAACTGAACAAACAGAAAGCCTTAAAGCTAGTATTCAACTTGCAGATTCTATCTATCCAGGTTTGGATTTATCCCAGCAAATTCAAATCGTTCAGTCACAAAATCTAGGTGATACAGTATTTGTATGGAATGATTCTGGTTTGGTAGGATTTGCAGTTTGTCATCTTGGCGCTGGTACAGAAGCAGGTAGTAATAATTGCTTTGTCAAATTTGGTGCTGTGCGTTCCGGAAATGATGCTGGAAAATATTTTGACAAGTTATTAGACTTGTGTGAAAGTTTAACTTTAGCTGAAGGAATGTCCCGCTTAATTGCTGGAGTTAATACCAGTCGAGAAGCTGCTTATTTGCAAATGCTGTCCCGTGGTTTTCGCAGTGAAATCATCGGCGTTGCTATGCACAGACCAAATGAATCAGGATACAACCGTGCGGATGTCTTTGCTTTGGATGATTGGCGTTAGTATAGCAGGTGACAGGGGACAGGTGACAGGTGACAGTCTGAAGAGTCCTTTGGTGTCTAGGTTTTATAATTCAGTTGGTGTCCTAACCGCCCTGTCCGTTGCTATAAAATCTTAAATAATTCGTAATTCGTAATTCGTAATTCGTAATTCGTAATAATGCCTACGGCAACCGCCAACGTAATTAAGTTTTGCAACAGGGATTTAAACCCTGCCACAAAACTTGCCGCTTGATAGTTGCTATGAAACTTAAACCTACGGAACTCGGTTAAAAAATTCAAATTCAGTCACTTACTTGAATATCTGGAGAGGAGATAGAAAATTTATCAGCTTGCAATTTCACCCAAACAAAGAAAGGAATTGCCAGAAGTTGAGTCATTGAAGAAAAGACAACTAATAAAATAATAGAGTGATCATATAAAATCCCCATCAAAGCACTACCCAAGAACCAAGATAAACCATAGCCTGTGCTGAAAATACCGTAAGCTGTAGCTCGTTTGTTTTTAGGAACCATACCAGCTACTGCCGCTTTGAGAATTGATTCTTGCGCCCCCATACCAATGCCCCAAAATGCCATTCCTAAAAGAGCAAAACGTGCATCTCCAAAAAATACCAAAGGTGCAAATAAAGATGAAATAAAAGCTGCAATTATCAGAATAGAAATACCAATTTTGTCAAAGAAATATCCAAATATCAGTGCTGCTACAGCATCTACTCCCATTGCCCAAGCATAAAATAAAGGAATTGTTTGCCCAGAAGCAATTTGTCCCTTTTGAAAATGAAAAGCAATTAGTGGAAAGTCCGCATATCCAGCTGCAATAATTGCCACCGCACCTAAATAAATCCAAAATATGCTTGGCAATTTTTCTCCTTCATTTGCCACGGTTTCTACTTCAAAATCACTGGGATTTGGATACAGAAATTGTAAAACTAACAATACAATTAATCCCAATACCGCAGGTACAATTAAAACTGTAAATGCATTGCGATATTCTCCCTGGAAATAAACCATTGCAGCTACAGCCAAAGGCCCCATAACTGCACCTGTTTGATCCATTGCTTCATGCAAACCAAAACCAAAACCGCTGCCAATTTGACTCACACCATGAGACAGCAGTGCATCTCGTGGGGGAGTACGCACCGCTTTACCCGTGCGTTCAGCCATCATCAAACCTGCGGCTACTTCCCATCTCCCTGCTAAAGCTAAAAATGGTACAACTGCGGTATTCAAAATGTAACCTAAAGTTGTGATTCCCCAGTATTTACCTGTTTTGTCACTAAGATAACCAATAACTAAGCGGAAGCCATAACCAATTAGTTCACCAAAGCCAGCTACTAGACCCACCACGGTGCCATTAGCTCCCAAAACCTCTAAATAAGCCCCCGTAATGCTACGCGCCCCTTCATAAGTTGCATCGGCACAAAGGCTAACAAACCCAAGTAAAATTACAAACTTCAAAGCAGCAGCTTTTTGTGACATAACTCCTATCTTTTAATTACTACCTCAGCAATTAAAACACGGGATACACAAGAAAATGGTTAACTTTGAGCTTTCTCAGGTACGAATTACGAATTATTCATCATCCTCATACTCTACCCAAGAATTAGGAGTTTCTGATACTGCAACCTTGAGTTTTACATCTGCGGGTAATCGCTTTTTGGTTTCATCATAAATATATTTAGCAATCATCTCAGCAGTTGTTTCATATTCAGGGGGTAAAACTTCATTGAGAATACAATGATCTAGTCCTCCCTGAGTCACATCTTTTTTAGCCCAACGTAAGCTTCTAAAATCAGCAACCATAACTGGGTGCGGACAGTATTCTGAAGAATGCAACTGTGATGATTTTGCTTCTATTTTGACTTTATAAGTATGACCGTGCATTCTCCCACAGGGACCTTTATAGTCTTTTATGTAGTGGGCGCTATCAAACGTGAATTCTGTTAAGAGTTTCCATTTGGGCATCTTTATATCACCTCAGAGCCATTTTTTCAACCAAAACTTATTGATCATAAAAGAGCAGTTAAAGCAGAATCTATTAATATAATTACTCCTCAAATATTCACAATAAAAATGTACCTAACACAAGATTTAACTTTGAGCAACTCTTTTAACAGAAGATCCATAGTTTTAGCAACCTAAGGGTAGGAAAAGCTTAACCTAAATTTGTACCAATGTTAACTCAATCTTTGCTCATGCTGTATGTCTTAGTAAGAAGATTGTGACCAGAGAAGAATCAAATACAACAGATCTATCGGGCTGTAGATGTATAATTTCCGTCCCCTCATTATCCAAAACAACATGGTAGTCCATCAACAGTTGGTATTCAGTGTAATGAAAAAATATAAATTCACCAAACTGGGACTTCTTTACCGAAATAGATTTTGAGCAAAAACAAGTAAAGCCGCTTGGATGTAGTAATTCAGGAATTATTAACTACGCCATAACCTTGTTGAGCATGAATTTTGAATTCTGTTTTCTGTGAAATTTTTCCATCAAACTTAAGGAGTACAAATGCTTAAGGCTATCGCTGTTACTTGGTTATTACTGTTTTTTGGCGATTTCCTTTCGACTTTTTTTTACCACGTCCCTGAGCATGTTTTTGGTAGCCTCCACCTGACAACACACCACTCTTGGAAGAAGGACTTCCGCCATTACGCTATTCTAACATTTAATCCTCAAGTGCTTTTAGATGGAATCTTGGGCGCTCTACCGTACCTGCTTGTAGCTGTCTTTCTGTGGTCTTTTTCTCCCATTGGTGTTGTCTGTGGTTTACTGTTTGGTCAGTTTCATGTATGGTGGCGACACATCACATCTTTAGGGTGGAAAACTTCAAAACCTGTAACTTTTGTTTGTCAGTTGTTATTTATCACCACTCCTGAACAACACTGGCTACATCATCAAAAAACTAACCTAGGTTTCGGCGATATTTTTACATTCTTTGAGCAACCAGCTAAAACTTGGATGCGTTGGTTACGTTTATTTAGACTTCATGTGCGTGAATCTTCGGTAACTCGCGTTTCTGGCTAGTAAATTGAGACTTGAGCAGCATACTCTCAAAAATAAATGCAAACACGAGGGAAAGGGTAAAGAGAAATTCTCGCCCTTTCCCCTTTAACTTTTCACTGAAATTAAAGCTATAAAAGCTACAAATTAATCTCCGCGTCGCCGTGTCCCCGCGTCTTGAGCATCAGCCATAACTATAAGTATTCAACCAGACATAATATAACCTGACTGCTGAACACCAGCAGCGTAGTGTATCCATTAGTATATATAGAAATCCGGTTTGATTATTGTATCCCTTACGGGAGGCGTAGCCATATTTACTTGTGTGGGCAGGGAGGGAATAGGGAATAGGGAACAGGAGAGGTAGATATGTACTGAATTTTATCAGCGCAAAGCGCAGGCTGCGCCAACAAAAATCAAATAGGAGTCCCATAGCAGTGAAAATTAAATATGCGTTACTTGGAACCCTTGTAGAGACCTGACCTGGGTAGGGATACTTGGCGCTACATTTTTTCCCATCAGAGGTCTATTAGCTGACTGCTGCTGTATCTTGACTCACATCAAAGAATGTGGCAATAAAATAGTTTATATTTTTATAGGCAATACAGTCGTTTCTGAAGTAGAAAATTTCCAAGCAAATGAGTAATGAGGAATAAATATCAAAAAATACATATAGACGTTTAACCTGTATACAATCAGATAGGGACTAGGCATAAGCTATTAATTCTGTTACCTAAATCCGCAAATACATCATAATTTTTCTTAGGTGTTTAATTTTATTCTCAGTGTTTAGTCCGGAAAAACTAGGTTAAAGTTACCACATAGATACATTTTGTTAAAACTGCTCCTGAATTAAAACAATAGGTTAGAAATTTCCACCGCAACCCAGACTCAAGCAAAGGGCGACTCATTCCCGAATGTCAATTTCTGGAAACATATAGCAATCCTAAATCATTCATGGAAAACCTGTTCAGAGTTAAGAGTTACCTGTTAAAAGCTTCCAGGAGTAAGTATGACTAAGTCATGCCAGCTATCACCACGCAAATAAAATTGCTATATATCTAGGTTCAAATCTTATACACACACATAGCGAAAAAGTTCATGGATCAGCTTTTGGAGACAATATCCTCTGAAAATTAGGACTTATAAAATCCGTATTTTGGCAGGACAGATCAACAGACATGAGAATTTAAGGAAGAGGTATGCCAGGAAATGACTGGGAAAAAATACGCCACTTATTGGTCGTCCAAGACATGGAAGGACAGCGAACAATCCCCCTGCTAGAGACTACCTACTCTCTGGGACGGGATGCCAGAAACGCTATTGTTCTCAATTCTCGGTCTGTATCGAGGCAGCACGCAATTTTATTGCGGGTTCTGATTCCTGACACTGAACAATATGGTTTTCGGATAGTGGATGGTAACTTTAAAGGTAAAAGAAGTACTAACGGCTTATTTATTAATGGTACTAAATGTTTTTCTCATAACCTCCAAAATGGAGACTTGATTGCTTTTGGCAATTCGCACGCTCAAGCTCAATACTATGCTATTTCCAATCTGTCAGAGGAAGCATTTAGAGAATCTTATACAGCATCAGACCTGTCTCTTTTTCTTTCCGATCAAGGAAATCCCGCTAATCCATTTGAAACGATTGTCTCTGATCCCAGTGTTGAAGGAGCTAATGATGCTGCCTTAACTCGCCTTGCCTCTTTTCCAGAACTGATTCCCAATCCCATTATCGAAATGGATTTAGCGGGAACAGTGACATATTTTAATCCAGCGGCGGCAAATAAGTTTCCTAGAATCAGGGAAATCGGCCAAAACCACCCTATTTTGGCACAGTTGCTCAGTGCAGTGAAAAATCAAACAGGCAATTCTTTTGTGCGAGAGGTAGAAGTGAGCGGAGAGATTTTTGAACAATCCGTTCATTATTTACCAGAAAGCGATTTAATTAGAACTTTTATTATTAGAGAAATTACTGAACAAAAGCAAGCTGAAGCAGAACTAAGGCAACGCGATCGCTTGCTTCAGGCAGTGGCTGAAGCCGCCAATTACTTATTGGCAGAAATGAACTATGAAATAGCCATAGAGAAAGCACTCGCTACTTTTGGGGAAGCTGCCAATGGCGATCGCGTTTACCTCTTCCACAACCATTCCCATCCAGTTACTGGAGAAATGGCAGTAAGTCTGCAATTTGAATGGATAAAATCTGGTGTGAAACCATCTCTCCATCATTGGCAAAATCAATCTTATCAAACTTCTGGGTTGGGACGCTGGTACACCATTCTCTCTAGGGGACAGTCCATTAGTGGACTCATCCAAGAATTTCCCACCACAGAAAAAGAACTCCTGAGTCGAGACAACATTCAGTCTCTCCTACTTGTACCCTTGCGATTAGAAGAAGATTTTTGGGGCTACCTGGGGTTGGCAGACTGTACTTCCCCACGGCGTTGGTCAAGGCATGAAGAATCTAGTCTCTTGACTATGGCCGCCATCATTAGTGGCGCTCGTCAGCGTCAGCAAGTGGAAGAAAAGATTCGCTATCAAGCCCTTCATGATCTGCTCACTGGGTTGCCCAATCGTTTACAGTTTAACGATCTACTGGCCAAAGCGATACAAACAGCAGTTCAGACCCCAGACAGTTTAGCTGTCATGTTCTTGGATTTAGATCGCTTCAAGATGATTAATGATACCTTGGGACACACCCTTGGAGACGAATTATTACAAAGCGTAGCTCAAAGATTGAGAGATTCCCTCAGACCAGGAGACACCATTGCCCGTTGGGGAGGTGATGAATTTACTATCCTGCTGCCCCAAATTCGGGATATAGATGAAGTAACCCAGGTAGCACTGAGAATTTTACAAGCCTTAGAAAATGCTTTTTATCTGCAAGAACATGAACTTTATATCAGTTCCAGTATCGGCATTGCCCTGCTAAATGAACACAGTCCTGATGCTGAAACCCTCATCCAGCATGCGGATACGGCTTTATATTACGCCAAAGATAAAGGCAGAAATAATTACAAATTCTACAAAGTATCTTTAAATTCCAAAGCTCCCGAACTTCTGAGTTTAGAGAAGAGCCTACGCCATGCTTTAGAACGAGACGAATTCCTATTATACTACCAGCCGCGAGTCAACATCATTTCTGGAGAAATTACTGGCATGGAGGCTCTGTTGCGCTGGCATCATCCTGATATGGGAATAGTTGCCCCCAATGTCTTCATTCCCTTAGCTGAAGCAAGTGGATTAATTATCCCTTTAGGCGAATGGGTACTCCAGAAAGCTTGTAGTCAAAATAAAGTTTGGCAAGATGCGGGTTTCCCACCCCTGACTATTGCGGTTAATCTTTCTCCCAAGCAATTCCGCCAACCTAAGCTAGTAGAAAAAGTAGCCGAGATTTTAGAAGCCACTGGACTTGAAGCGCAATTTTTAGAGTTAGAGATTACAGAAACAACGGCGATTGAGGATCTCAATTTTGCCAGAACTGTACTGAAAAATTTGGAGCAAATGGGCTTACTCCTGTCTATTGATGATTTTGGTACTGGTCATTCTGCCCTTTCCCGCTTACAGGCGTTACCACTTCACAATCTGAAAATCGATAGATCATTCATCAAAGAATTAACCACAGATAATACAAATAACAAAGTAGCCCATATCATCACGGCGATAGTTGCCTTGGGACGCAGTTTGGGTTTAAGACTAATTGCTGAAGGAGTAGAAAAACCAGAGGAACTAGAATTTTTAAAGTCAATTAACTGCGATGATGTGCAAGGATATTTTTTCTATCGACCACTCTCTGTGCAACAAGCTACAGAAGTTATTACCAGTAAATGGAACATCTCACAAGGCTTGAGGTGAAAATTTGTGATTGTGGCGTACATCCACTATCATGCCAGCTGTTTAACCTATAAATATAGTTATTTCCATGCAGAGGATGAAAAGATGAGGGTTTGGCTTGCCTGTTTTTTTGTATTATTCGCTTTGGCGGAATTCTTTGACTGGGTGAAAGCATTATCTTTACCTTTACCTATCTATATTTTAGGAGGAGCATTTTTAGCTGTTGCTTCTAATTACGATAAAATTGTTGGTTCTCAGCTAGGGAGTGTCAAGGGCGAAATATCACCCGAACTACCCCCTGAACTACTTAAGTTAGAGGCATCCACCCAATCAACTCCAATCGATTTGTCCATGCTCACTCCTGTGGTAGAGGTTCAAAAATCTCAACACGAATAAATTACCACATACAACTTACGCAAAACTACAAGGCTGTCGGGGTAATTCATGAATTGCCCCTACGTAAATAAAGCGCAGCCTCACATAGAATTGGTATTACAGCATTTTTCATTTTAATAGACTACAAAAACGAAACCTAATAGACATCTCCAATAGATAAAGGAGAAAGTCAGTAGGCAAAAGGTCTATTTATTTGCAAATAGCTGTAGATTTTAGTTGTGCAATATCTACTACATCAGGCTACCACAGCATTACCGTGATTAATGGACTTTTAGCAAAATTCCGTGCAGTTATCATCAAAGATCAAGGTTCCCGGCTCACTTTTACTGTCCATAATTGCTTGTCAATCATTCTCCTGAGTAGTGTGGGAGTGACTGCTTTAGTCTGGGGAATGCGTGAACTGAAATGGTTACAAGCTGGAGAGTTAAGCATTTATGACCAAATGTTGCGATCGCGTCATATCTCCCCAAAATCCCGTCCTGAAGAACCTCTTGATCGGCGAATTCTATTAGTCACAATTACTCAGGATGATCTAATACAGGAAAAATGGCCATTGTCAGATCAAACTATCAACAAATTATTAGCAAAACTAGAATCTTATCAACCCAGTGTTATTGGTTTAAATATTTACCTACCAAATCAAAAAAACTTAGCAACTAATCTACAACATCAAGATAACATCATTATTACTTGCTTGTTAAGCAATACTGGTAGATCAGAAGTTACACCACCCAGCAATTTTCCTATGGAAAATATTGGATTTGATGATATAGTCACTGACAATTCTACTGATCAAATTCTTCGCCGGAGTTTATTATTTACTGATGTTACACATACAGATAATAAATGTCAAACGCGATTTTCTTTTGCAGCTTTATTAGCTCTTACTTATTTGCACAAACAAGGTATCGAATATGATTTTACTAAAAATGGAGAATTGAAAATAGGTCAAACTTTATTTCCCCGTCTAGACCCGAATGCGGGCAGTTATCAGCATACAGATGCCTATGGCTATCAAATCCTGTTAAATTACCGTCACCCGAATCACCTCGCCCAACAAGTCACCTTGACGCAGGTTCTCAAGGGTCAAGTAAATCCTCATTGGATTAAGAATCGTTTGGTCATAATTGGTACTACCGCAACTTCTGTACATTCTGGTTTCTATACGCCCTATAGTGCTTTATCAGACCAGTCTCCAAGAATGCCTCGTATTTTTATTCATGCACAAATAGCGAGTCAAATTCTCAGTACAGTCCTAGATGGACGACCTCTAATTTCCTATTGGCCTGACTGGGCTGAATTTTTGTGGATTTGGGGTTGTTCGTTGGTAGGTGGTGCTTTAGCATGGCAATGGCGACATCCTTTGCTGTTACTAGTGGTGGCAGGTTTTGTGTTATTGGGTTTGGTGGGAATCGCTGCTGGTTTTTATCTGCAAGCGATATGGATACCACTGTTTTCACCTGCCTTGGCTTTAGTAATAAATGTTTTTGCTGTCATGGGTTACATTACTTACCGAACTCAGCAAGAAAATCAAGCGATTATTCTGCAAGTTGAAAAACAACAAGACGCGATCGCACAATTAAGCCTACTATTTGATCAAACAACATTTGTTCCATCCCTAGGCTCTCAACTAAATTGGTCATCTGAAATCTCCACAGTTAATACTGGTGGGTTTGTTTTAGGTGGACGTTACAAAATTTCCAAAATCCTTGGTGCAGGTGGATTTGGTCGCACTTATTTAGCAGAAGATACTCAACGACCTGGTAATCCTATCTGTGTAGTTAAACAGTTAATGCCAGCCCGTAATGATACAAAGTTTTTGCAAGTTGCCCGAAGATTATTTAATACTGAAGCGGAAATTTTAGAAGTTTTGGGCAAACATCGTCAGATTCCTGAACTATTTGCTTATTTTGAAGATAATCAAGAATTTTACTTGGTGCAAGAATATATTCCCGGTCATACTTTAAATGAAGAATTACCACCAGCACAAGGGGTAAAGAGTGAAGCATTTGTGATTGCGATGCTCAAAGAAATTTTAGAAATTTTAGTATTTATACATCAACGCCGTGTAATTCATCGAGATATTAAACCCACTAATATTATTAGATGTAGTGAAGATAATCGACTGGTATTAATAGACTTTGGTGCAGTCAAATTGATTCAACCACGTAAAGGCGAAGAAACAGAATTAGCCACGGTAGCTATTGGGACGCGGGGTTATTCTCCCCCAGAACAGTTCGCAGGCCATCCACGTTTAGGTAGTGATATTTATGCTTTAGGCATGATTGGGATTCAAGCTATCACTGGCATACCACCGCAGGAACTTCAGCCAAATCCAGACACTGGTAATATTATGTGGCAGTCAACAGTGACAGTCAGTATTGAACTAGCCACAATTTTAGATAAGATGGTTTGTTATCATTTTAGCGATCGCTATCAATCCGCTACAGCTGTGCTTCAAGATTTGAAATCATTGATAATTCGTAATTCGTAATTCGTAAACAGGGAACAGGTGACAGGTGACAGGTGACAGGTAATTCTTAATTTTCCCCGTGTCCCCGTGTCCCCACATCTCCGCGTCCCCCCATCCCCGTGTCCCCGCGTCACCCTCTCTCCACGTCCCGACTTCTCCGCGTCCCAACTTCTCCGTGTCCCCGCGTCCCCAGTCCCCAGCGATGTAATTTTTGATATTTAATTATGTAAATAATGCATAACTAAATAATTAGTTGTGCAATTAGCAGATAAGATCAGGATTATTTTTTTGTTAAAGTTTCCCAAAAAATTAAAGTTGAGTAACTTTCAAGACAGAAATAGTATCAAAATCTACGGAAACTACTTAAGTAAAGTCAAAGAAGACGCAAAGAAAGAGGGAGCCGGGGGAGAAATACCGATGGGGCTTGATACCCCCTTCGTTACGCTCTACGGCAAAGGGGAAGAGTAACATTCCCTCTGCTTCTTCTGGTCAAGTAATTGGTGCATAGGAACAAAAACAAGTGCTGAAAAAATTTTTCATAGTTGGGGTTTTTACCCTATTTCTAATGTTCGGGGTGCTAACTGGCAATGCTTTTGCTCAAGAATCTGCCACTCCCCCCGCTCCTGATAGTGGAGATACAGCATTTATGCTGATTTCGTCAGCGCTAGTATTGCTGATGACACCGGGATTGGCTTTCTTTTATGGTGGATTTGTGCGATCGCGCAATATCCTCAACACCTTAATGATGAGTTTCGTGTTGATGGCGATTGTGGGAGTTACCTGGATTCTCTGGGGTTATAGCCTATCTTTTGCCCCTGGTTTGCCCTTCATCGGTGGCTTACAGTGGTTAGGGTTAAACGGTGTTGGTTTAGAAACCACAGGTTATCTGGAAGGTTCAGTCCCTGAGGAAGTTGTTTCCTATGCGGGGACAATACCTCATCAAGCCTTCATGATCTATCAAGCCATGTTTGCAATTATCACCCCAGCTTTAATTTCTGGGGCGATCGCAGAACGGATGAGTTTCCGCGCCTATTGCCTATTTGTGCTATTGTGGTCAACCTTTATCTACACACCCCTAGCGCATATGGTTTGGGCAAAGGGAGGATTTTTAGGTTTATATGGCGGTTTAGGCGCTCTTGACTTTGCTGGGGGTACAGTCGTGCATATTAGTTCCGGGGTTTCTGCACTCGTCGCAGCCATCGTCCTCGGTCCTAGAAAAAACCATCCAGATCGCCTCAGTCCACCCCACAACGTCCCCTTTATTTTGCTGGGTGCTGGCTTACTTTGGTTTGGCTGGTTCGGCTTTAATGCTGGTAGCGCCTTATCTGCCGGTGAAGTGGCCACAGTAGCCTTTGTGGCTACCAATACCTCAGCCGCTGCTGGTGCTTTAATGTGGCTGATTTTAGAAGCCAGTTTACGCGGCAAACCCACCGCCGTTGGTGCAGCCACCGGTGCGGTAGCTGGTTTAGTTGGTATTACCCCAGGCGCAGGATTTGTCACCCCCTTATCAGCAATTTTCATTGGTTTCATCACCGCCTTTGTGTGCTTCTATGCGGTAAGTTTCAAACACAAGCTAAATGTTGACGATGCCTTAGATACCTTTCCTGTACATGGCGTGGGTGGGACATTAGGGGCAATATTAACCGCCATTTTTGCCACCACCGAAGTCAACTCCGGCGGTAAAAATGGGGTATTGCGCGGTGATTTTGGGGAATTATTCGTAGAACTAGGAGCGATCGCTATAGCTTACATAATTGCTGCGGTTGGTACTTGGGTAATTCTGAAAATTATCGCCGCTACCATCGGTCTGCGAGTAAACGAAGAAATGGAAAACCAAGGACTAGATATCAACGAACACGGAGAAGAAGGTTATAACTCCGAGTTTGGCGATCGCATTAATGTTTCTTAGTCATTGTATTTCCTAACCCAATACTTGTCGGATTTTGCTCTTAACGTGTAAGAGGGAAAGGGAAAGAAAAACCTTTTCCCTTTGCCAAGTTACAACTTTAAGGCACAAAACCCCCATCAGTATATTGTCCCAACCTATCGGGCAACTGCCATAAATCAAAATTGCTAAAGTTTGTTAGCCTGATGTACATTTAACTTACTCGCCATCAGACTGACTACAAAAGTCATTTTGATTTTTTTATTTTTTATTTTTAGTCGTGTCCACTCCTGTAAAAACATTTCCTGTCTGGGGATTTTTCTTACTGATCACCAATGGCATCCTGATGTTGTCCGTCATCCTGCTGATTTGGCGACAGCAGAAATTGACCACTGCCTCTGCAACCACAACTTCCCCAGCATCAGTCAACCTCAACAGTACAACCCAATCTGCACCAGAATTAGGCCCCCGACATAAACTCAATTATCGGCAATGGTTAGATGTCCTCAAACAAGAAGCAACAGTAGCGGCTTCCAAGTCTCCTCAGCATTTAACCATACTCGCCGGGGATTCTCTGAGTTTGTGGTTTCCACCTGAGTTATTACCCGAAGACAGAACTTGGCTAAATCAGGGCATATCCGGTGAGACTAGCGATGGACTATTAAAAAGATTAGATTTATTTGACCGCACTCAGCCAGAGATAATTTTAGTCATGATTGGTATTAATGATCTCATTCGAGGAGTAGGCGATGAAGAAATTTTAGCCAATCAGCGGCAAATTATCCGTTATCTGCGAAGGAGACACCCCCAATCACAAATCTTTGTGCAGTCGATTTTGCCTCATGGGGGAGAAGAAGCAACTTGGGAAGGAAGGGAGAAATTGCTGGCCATTCCCAATAGTCGCATCCGTCAGTTGAATGAAGAACTACAAAAAATAGCAAATAGACAAAATGTCAAATATCTGGATTTACATCCCTTGTTCACCAATAAGCAAGGTAATCTCAACCAAGAATTGACTACCGACGGCTTACATCTCAATCCTCAAGGCTATCTAGTTTGGCGGACTGCATTGCAGATTTATAACAACAAGCAATTAGCACCCCAGCCTCAAGAAAGTCAGTCAGGGAATAGTCGAGAGAGGATTTAATATCGTCCCTGCTTGAATACTTATCATTAGGGAACCGCACGGGGAAACGGGGAAGCGGAGAGTTGTTTTAATTGATAACTGATTTACCCTTCTAAATCGCCCCTTCGCGCGAGAAAATAAGAAAAAGTAATTTTAGTGGCAAAACCTAAATGGATACCAAAGCTTTTAAACGTAGCCTCCAACATTCAGAAAATTACAATCGCAAAGGGTTTGGTCATCAAGCAGAAGTCGCCACCCAGTTACAGTCTGAGTATCAAAGCAACTTGATTCAGCAAATACGCGATCGCAACTACACTCTCCAAAGAGGTGATGTCACCATCCGACTAGCACAAGCTTTTGGCTTTTGCTGGGGTGTAGAACGTGCAGTCGCCATGGCCTATGAAACTCGTCAGCACTTCCCCACAGAACGCATTTGGATTACCAATGAAATTATTCACAATCCTTCTGTGAATCAGCGAATGCAGGAAATGGAAGTACAATTTATCCCTGTAGAAGCCAATATAAAGGACTTTTCTGTAGTTGATATAGGTGATGTGGTCATCTTACCCGCCTTTGGTGCCAGCGTTCAAGAAATGCAGATTTTGCATGAGAAAGGCTGCAAAATAGTTGACACTACTTGTCCTTGGGTTTCCAAAGTTTGGAATACAGTTGAAAAGCACAAAAAAGGCGAATACACTTCCATTATTCACGGTAAATATAAGCACGAGGAAACCGTCGCCACTAGTTCCTTTGCAGGGAAATATCTGATTGTGCTGAATTTACAAGAAGCAGAATATGTGACTAACTATATTCTCAATGGTGGCAACCGTGAGGAATTTTTAGCGAAATTTGCTAAAGCTTGTTCTGCTGGGTTTGATCCTGATCAAGATTTAGAACGGGTGGGTATCGCTAACCAAACTACCATGCTCAAAGGTGACACCGAAAAAATTGGTAAGCTGTTTGAGCGGACTATGATGCAGAAATATAGTCCCATCGAATTAAACCAGCATTTTCAAAGTTTCAATACCATCTGTGACGCAACTCAAGAACGTCAAGATGCCATGTTGGAATTAGTAGAACAAAATCTCGATTTAATGGTAGTAATTGGTGGGTTTAATTCATCCAATACTACTCAATTGCAACAAATTGCTTTTGACTGGAATATTCCTTCCTATCACATTGATAGTGTTGAGCGGATTAAATCAGTTGATTCCATCGAACATCGTCAATTAACAGGAGAATTGGTGATCACCGAAAACTGGTTACCAAAAGGAGAAATAGTTGTGGGAATAACTTCTGGTGCTTCTACACCCGATAAAGTCGTAGAAGATATCATTGAGAAAATTTTCGCTCTCAAAGGTACAGCAGCTTTAGTTTAATCAGTCGCTCACATACAGCAGAAGTCATAAGTTGGTCGATTTAGTTTTTCTATTCCCTTGATTTGGCAAAAATAAAGGACGGGATAAATACCCGTCCGCACTAATAGCTTGAAAGTGGTAATACACCTTGGAATACGGAACAAAAATAACACACATAAAATTCAATAGGTTGTCAGGATAGCAAATGAAATCAACAACAATAAGTCGATTTAGCTCGTACTAATTGTTTTTATTCATTATCAATCCTTACCATTTTGATTACGGTAACACAGATATTTTCTCATTTTCTGCCAAAGTGCCAAATTCCAAAAAACAAAAAAGACGGAGCAAAGTCCGTCTGTGGTATAAAAATTAAAAACATCTTGGTAATTTCTGCAATATATCAAGCTACTGTAATAGATAACTGCCAAAATGCCAAATACCCACCAATCATAGTTTCAACAATACCGCGCGGTGTTTTGTTCCTGAAAGTTTTAACCTGGGAAATGTTAAAGGTTAAAGGTTAAAAATGTTTTCTTACACTTTCCCCTTAGCCCTTAAAAGTAAAACTCCACAAGTATTGAAAGTGTCAATAGTCTTCTATTTACAACCCTAACCATAAGTTGGTTTTTTGTGAATGGTAAAACAGAACCAGAATAGAATTTTCTTCCTAGCATCTTGTTAACTGTCAAGGCATAGTACCCTATCAGCTTTCTGGATATTTGTACACATCCTATAGGAAGATGCTTCAGCAAAACAAGACAGGTTAAATTAGTTTGGGATGTTGTTATGCACTGGATTTAGTATGAAGGTTTGGTGGCTAACCAAACCTTTTTTATATTTATTTTTACCTGCCATAAAATCTTTGATATCTGGGTGCGATTAAAGTCCTATTTGATTAAAAAAAATCCGTACACTCTGTCTTTGTGAGTGTAATATCGTTTCACTTCCAGGTTGATAAAAATAGTCAGCAGGGAAGCAGGGGAGTTGTCGGGAAATGTGGTTACAGCCATTTTCGGTCAAGATTTATAACTGAGGATAATTAGACTTTTTTTGTAAAATGTCAAAATTTAAACTTAACAATTATGGGCAACTTTCCAAAGTAGGGGTATAAAAGAAAAAATATCCAGCCCAAAAAAATTCTCCAGATTGACTGAAAACTAAGATGGCAAAGCACTCGCGGAAGCTGACGCAAAAAGTTGATCGCATCAATCAGCCTCGTACAGGTGCGATCAAGAAAAGGGCTAAAAAATCTCAGAAACAGCCTCGATGGCGCAGTTGGTTGTTGTCAACCTTAGCGCTGACTATTTTGTTAGGTAGTGCTGGTGTAATTATAGCTTCTGGCTGGATTAGCATTCTCTTCATATTGAACCCAGAACAGGTTAGCTGGCTAAATGAAATTTTACCAGAATGGGCGCAACTTCCTCTGAGTAAGAGCGATCGCCCCCAAACTTTCTCAGCTATTCAACTCAGCTTGAGTCAAAAAAACCGCATAGCTGGGGAAACTATATATTTAGATGATCAGCAACAGAAGTCATTTCTACTGCCAGTTTTCCAAAAACGTGCTAATTGTCAGTCTAATTGCCAAGAACTGGTAGAATTGAGGGTTTATCAGCGCTCAAAGTCCTTGGAGTTCCAATTACAACCAGAAAAATACTATAATCTAGTCACTCAAATGTCTGTGACTGGTCTGACAGAATCCTTTGTGACAGCCCCTTTTGGCGAAACCGCATCAGATGCCAATAATCAAGAGGGAAAGAAGCAGTTATCTTTCACTGAGGTAAAAGCTTTTGAAGACTCCACACTCTCACCAGGTTTCTGGTTTTATTTGCGAGGGGAACACAAACAAGAAGATAGTTCTATAGTCTACGGTCAAATTTATTACTACAATCCTGGCAATAGCAGCTTACAGCAAATGTTATCCTGGAAAAACCCAAATGGAAAACTACCTAGATGGCAGCAAGTAACTGGTAGTGCAGCAAAAGAGTTAGTTATCGATCAGACAACAAGTTTAGAACCCCATCTGCAAGTTTACCAAGTCAAATCTGGCCAGTTAGTCACTAATTCTGTGGTACTGGAAGAAATTAATCTCCAATCAGTATTTGAGGACTTTGGTTATCAAAAATCCTTATTATTAGCCCGAAATGGAATGTGGTCTCCAGCTTTGGCTTGGTTGACATCTCTCCAGAAAAATCCTCAAAAACCTTTTCCAGAGGCTGTACAGGCGCAAATCGATTTAATTCGTCTTCATTCCCAACTCACTAAAAGCCAAGCTGACAAAATTTGGGCTAGTCCCAGTCAACAAGTGCTGACAGATTTAATTGATGGTCGCTGGGAGAAGGCTTTACAGATATTTACAGCATCTTCTCAAAATGCCCAAGAAATTGCTACCTTGCTGAAAGCAGATAGAGGCAGGTTATGGAATCGTACAGCTGTGGCGTTGCGGCTCAACCCCAATAGACAATCGGTGTTAGCTTGGACATATCTGATGTTAGCCTTGCAACGGGGAGAACAACGTGCTACTTCTTGGTTGCAGGAACAACCAAACATCAATCAGAAAAACCTTACCTATTTTCAAGATTTGTTAGCAAAACTCAATTATGAGGTGACAACTAGTCATCTGAGTCAAATTATTGGTGGAGTACAACAAATTACCGTGGTTAATGATGCTGATTGGGTAATCATTCCTGGAACAGCAGATTTAAAGATTACGGATAACCAGGTATGGTATCAGGTAGAGGTAAGTGCATTTCATAATCATGTCAGTTGGCTAAGTTCCCCGTTTACTAATTTAAACCCACCAAAAACTCAGTCTAGCCAATTTTGGGCAAACATATTGGGAATCAGTACCGATCCGACTATCCAAATAATTGTCTGGTTACAGAATGGAGAACAGCAAATAAATCCTGCTACTATCAAAGCTGTACAACTGCGGAATGGGGTTTTGCGGCTTTTAGCAGTTGGTGCGGCTATTCCTCAAACTCAAAATAATTCTCTTCAACCGAAACCTTTAGCTCTCACGCCGGCAGCATTGGAATGGGTACAACCATCTCCCATTACTGTCCAAGAACTCTATCAACAAAATCCCCAAGTAGTGCGGGTAATGCTAGAAAATGTATGGCGTTCTTTGCAACAATCCGGTGATATGCCCTCTGGTGCTGTTCCCAAATTCCCAGAGATGCAGGTTAAAATGGGTGATTGGCCTGTACAACTGATTGATGTCACTAATGACGGTAATCTGGACGTAGTTCTGACTATTTCAGGTGCAGCGATAGAATCATTGAATCAGTCAGCGTCTATCAAAGCGCCTATCAATGGGGGGAATGTAGAAGCTCAAAAACGTCCTCGGACTCTGATTTTCTCGAATACTGGTAAGGTTATCTATAATGACTTTAGCCCAAAATCCCAGCAAGCTCTAAGTGCGATCGCTCATTTGGCAAATGACCCATCTCTAACTTTACTGGTAGAAAATGCTTATAAATATAGCTTAAAGCGCTGGTCAGTAAATAATCAGCGCTTTGAGTAGTAACGAAATTTTTTAGTTTATTCTTCTTGGTTGCAAGATTCTAGCCTTTGGCTCTTGAGGTTCTGTAATTGTTGCAGTAGGGAATCTACCTCTGCTTGTAAATCCATAAATTTCTCTTGCTGGTCGTCTCGATAATAAGCTTTAGTCAGTTTCTTGACTAATTCGCTATGAGATTCGCAACTGGCAACACTGGATGACAAATTGGACATGGTTATACTCATTTGCAAACTTAACTCACACCATTCGAGATATTATAATAGTGTTATCTTAAGCTTTCTTAAATCATTGTATACTTTGAATCACATAATCTAATAGATTTTGGGTAAGTCATAAGAAAATACAATAATAGCGGCTCAGTTCCACAGATGATCTGTTGTGCTTTGATAGTGGATACATTCAGACAACAGGGAAGCATTCTCAAAAGCAGCAGAGGTTTGAAAGAAGAATCATGCAATTTGTAGACGCGGCAGCTGAAGATCGCCATCAGCGTGGTAAAGTTATTGACACCATAAAATAAAAGACAATTTTCCCATCTTAAATCCTTAGTTAAGAAGTTTTGAATCCCGTGACTTTGAGCTTGTCTGTTGCTAAATCTCATCGCCAACCCTGGCCTGGACTGATAGAAGCCTATCGTGAATACTTGCCTGTCAGTGAAAGCACTCCAGTTGTTACCTTGTTGGAAGGTAACACACCCTTGATACCAGTGCCAGCGATCGCAGAACGCATTGGCAGACAGGTCAAGGTATTTGTCAAATATGATGGTCTTAACCCTACCGGCAGCTTCAAAGACCGGGGCATGACTATGGCCATTACCAAAGCCAAGGAAGCAGGGGCGAAGGCGGTAATTTGTGCTAGTACAGGTAATACTTCTGCCGCTGCTGCTGCTTATGCTCGCCGTGGGGGAATGAAACCTTTTGTGTTGATTCCTGACGGCTATGTAGCTTTGGGCAAGTTAGCACAAGCGTTACTCTATGGGGCTGAGGTATTAGCAATTAAAGGCAATTTTGACCAAGCGCTGGAAATTGTCCGGGAAATGGCAGATAGTTATCCGATTACGTTAGTGAATTCTGTCAACCCCTACCGCTTGGAAGGACAGAAAACAGGAGCTTTTGAAGTTGTAGATGCCTTGGGTAATGCTCCCGATTGGTTATGTATACCTGTGGGAAATGCGGGAAATATTACAGCATATTGGATGGGATTTTGTCAATATCATCAAATTGGTAAGTGCGATCGCTTGCCGAAAATGATGGGCTTTCAAGCTGCTGGTGCTGCACCCTTGGTAAATGGTAAACCAGTGGCACATCCTGAAACCTTAGCCACTGCAATTCGCATTGGTAATCCTGCTAGTTGGGATAAAGCGATCGCCGCCCAATCAGCCAGTCAAGGAAGCTTCAACGCCGTCACAGACGAAGAAATCCTTGATGCTTATAGACTCCTAGCATCATCAGAAGGTATTTTTTGTGAACCGGCTAGTGCGGCTTCTGTGGCAGGGTTATTAAAGGTAAAAGACCAAGTTCCTACAGGTGCAACAGTAGTTTGTGTCCTCACAGGGAACGGTCTTAAAGACCCAGATACAGCAATTAAGCACAGTCACAGTCAATTTAAACAAGGTATTGCCGCAGAAGTTAAAGCCGTAGCTGAAGCAATGGGATTTTAGGGAACGCGGGGACACGGAGACGCGGGGATGCAGGGACACGGAGACGCGGGGATGCAGGGACGCGGGGACGCGGGGAAATAGGGACACGGGGAAAATTAAGAATTACCTGTCACCTGTTCCCTATTTACGAAATATAGCCGTGGACAGGGTGGTTAGGACATCAATTGATAATGAAACTCTCACTACAAGAGGGTTTTACTCCTGACTCCTGAATCCTGAATCCTGAATCCTGAATCCTGACTCCTGACTCCTGAATCCTGACTCCTGACTCCTGACTCCTGACTCCTGACTCCTGACTCCTGACTCCTGACTCCTGACTCCTGACTCCTGACTCCTGACTCCTGACTCCTGACTCCTGCTATATTTAAATTTTTTCCACCAAAGTCCAGAAATAGCCATCTGGTGCAACAAAGGAAAAACTCAATTCTCCAAATTCATTATTCACAATATCAGTCAAATTTTGGGCATTACTCGCCCGAATGCGGTCAAAATAGGTGTGTATTCCGCTGACGTGGTAAGTGTAAAGGCACATTCCCAAACTTCCCGGTTGGGCTGATTCAAAGCGCGACTCCAACCTGATATGCTCTGGAAAGCGAATGATGTAAAGTCTACCACTGCGTGCTGCCATAAAATCAGACTTGGAAGAACGCGGATCATCAAAAGCCGTAACTATAAACTTTTCCCCAGGATTAAGTTCAAACAAATCTCGACCGGCTAAAGAAGATTCATAGGTAGTTTCTACATCATCACGCACACGCAACAAACCCAGAACTTCTTCATAAAAGCGCAGAGTTTCTTTGCTATCATCCTGAACAATCATCCCCATATGGGTAAACTGACTAGTGGCTAAAGCCCCATTGTGATTGATTTTTCCATAATGGGGCATCACATAACCAAAACGTTGAAATAGCACCTGTCGCGTCAATGGTTGCAGCAACATCATTTCTCGCACCCCAACAGCCGCATCTATAAAAGGACGGCTTTTTTTGTCTTTGTCATAAATCACTTCCCAGTAAGGGTGCGAGTACTTGATAGTCAAACCTACTGCTTTGGCATTTTCTGCATGATTTAAAATCCCTAACAAATCAGCAGTTAAAGCAGTACCCCAACGATTACCCTTAACTTTCATCGAACTGATACCCAATCCTTGATTTGTCGGGTTTTTCCAAATCATCAACCGAATTAAACCATGATCTGCGTCTTGGTGGTAAAGACGAATCGCTTTTAAAGGGGAATTCACCTTGTATAATTGGTAAGCCTCATCTGCGCTTAATTCTCCCATCTGCCCAATGCGATAGCCAAATTGTTCCCAATATTGAATTGCTGAAATTGCCTCTGGAACGCCAATACAGACTTCATAAATACCTTCAATTGCAGTATTTCTTCCTTGACTCATGGGATTTTTGTTCTTATCAAGATATTTTTGTCAGAGTATCTCACTTTTGAATTTTTACTTGTTTATCGTAAATTCAAGGGTTTAATACCTCTACGTCTACAGATAGTCTCAGTTTAGTTGGGTGTTTAATTTTAAATTTTAAATTTAACAGCAGTTTTCATGTATTTAGACCACACCCCAAATTAATTTCTTTCTTCCTTTGCGCCTTTGCTTCTTTGTGTCTACCCTGCGGGATCTCTAAGAGAGATTGCGCGAAACTTTAATCAAAGATGTGGTTCATTTACCTGAAAATAGCTGTAAATTTTTACTGTGGCAAATTCTGCGCCTTTAACAAATCCAAACCCCGTTCAAAAATGTCATCAATTGGCAACATTTCCCCCGCAGTAGTCATAAACTTATGGTCTTTTGTGGCGCGAATTATTGAACCATCATCTAAACAATATTCATACAATTCCTGTATTCCCCGATTATGCCATTGTGCTATTGGTTGAGTGTAAATATTTCCATTTTTATCAACACTGAACACACTACAATCAATGCGTTTTTCGACAATTTCTCCAATGGTCATCAAACCATATTCAACAGTTAAAACTTCCGTATCGTAACTTAAACAATATTCAGCAAACTTCAACATATCCGCAAATAGTTGTTCAGCTACTTGCTTTTTGACACCGTTTTTAGTGGAACCATCAATAAACTTTTCCTGCTGCTTCTGCATTTCCGATACTTTCTTTTTACCCATAGCCCGACGCAGCAAGTCAGCTTGTCCTAAAGAATAACCAGCCATATCTTGAGCAATTTTCATAATTTGCTCTTGATAGACCATAATTCCATAGGTTTCATTTAATATTGGTTCTAAAATACCTGTTTCATATTCAATTTGTTCTCGTCCATGTTTACGGTTAATAAACTTAGGAATCAAGCCCGCATCTAATGGGCCTGGTCGATAAAGTGCCAAAATAGAAGAAATATCTTCAATATTAGAAGGTTTCAAATCTCTAACTATTTGCTTCATTCCCGAAGACTCTAATTGAAATATTCCTTCTAATTCACCAGATTCTAATAATTCATAAGCTTTACTGACATCTTTAGGTAAAGTGGTATGTCCACCTTTCGCTAATATCTTTTGTGCTTTTCTTTCTTGACCTGTAATTTCATCGGGGTCAATTTTATAACCCTTAGTTTCTTCAATTAAATCAATAGTTTTTTGAATTAAGGTGAGGTTCCGCAAACCGAGAAAATCCATTTTCAACAAACCCAATGATTCCAAATCTTCCATAAAATACTGGGTAATTACAGAACCATCATTATTGCGTTGTAGGGGGACAATTTCATCAAGAGGATCAGCAGAAATAACCACACCAGCAGCGTGAACACCAAAGGTTTTGTTAGTACCTTCAATTCGCATAGCCATATCCAACCAACGGCGAACATTCGGGTCATTATCATATTTATCTTTAAACTCTTGTGCTGGTGTTTCATCAGAAACCATAACTTTAAGTTTAGTTGGTTTTCCTCGCACCACAGGAATTAATTTCGCCATTTTATCAGCATCACCGTAGGGAACATTTAACACTCTGGCGACATCTTTTAAAACTGCTTTCGATGTTAATCGGTTAAAAGTAATAATTTGAGCAACTCTATCAGCACCATATTTATCAGTTACATATTCAATGACTTTATCCCGTTGTTCAATGCAGAAATCCGTATCAATATCCGGCATTGACTTCCGTTCGGGATTCAGAAATCTTTCAAATAGTAAGCCATGATGTACAGGGTCAATGTTGGTAATTCGCATTGCATAAGCAACCAAAGAACCAGCCGCAGAACCTCGACCTGGCCCCACAGGAATATTATTATCTCGTGCAAACTTGATGTAGTCCCACACAACTAAAAAGTATGTAGAAAAACCCATTTTTTGCAGCATTTTTAATTCATATTCTAATCTTTCTTTATAAACCTGATCTACTTCGCTGCGGGATTTGCGATTTAATCTTTCTAAAAGTCCTTGCCAAGCAATTTCTTCTGTATAAGTGTCAGGAGTGTGACCCGACGGAATCGGAGGAGTAGGAATTTTCGGCTCATCCATGATATGGTAAGGCTCGATTTTATCGGCTACTTCGACCGTTGTCGCTATAGCTTCAGCAATGACATCATCAGTTAAATGGTCACGAAATAGCATCCTCATTTCATCAGCAGATTTGAGGTATTCTGTGCCGCTATATCGCATTCTTTTATCTTCGCTAATTAGCTGTCCTGTTTGAATACATAGCAAAGCATCATGTGCTTCTACGTCAAAACAAGAAATATAATGGGAATCATTAGTAGCAATAAATTTAATTCCTAATTCCCGTGCAATTTTGACAATTTCGACATTAACAATTCGGTCTTCTTGGGAGCCGTGGTCTTGAATTTCTAAATAAAAATCTTCACCAAATACTTCTTTATACCATTTAGCCACTTTTCGGGCTGCATCTGGTCTATTACTAAGAATTGCTTGGGGAATTTCACCACCTAAACAAGCGCTGGTGACAATTAAACCTTCATGATATTGTTTGAGTAAATCTTTATTAATACAAGGACGGGAAAAAATACCTTTACCTTGTACACCTTGAAGGTGAGAAATTGTGGTGATTTTAACTAAGTTTTTATAGCCTTTTGTATTTTTAGCTAAAACGACTTGATGATATTTGGGACGGCGTTCTTGTTTTTCAATATCACCGTTAATAATATACATTTCGTTGCCAATAATTGGCTTAATAGTCTTACTCCGACAGATTTTAATTAATTCAACTGCACCATACATAACACCATGATCTGTGAGTGCGATCGCTTTCATGCCCAGTGCGATCGCTCTATCCACTAACTCTGGTAGCTGACTGGCCCCATCAAGCAAACTATAATCACTATGAATATGCAAAGGAACAAAAGACATATAATTTTAGATTTTATATTTTGGATTTTAGATTTTAGATTGACTTTACCAATCCGGGATACAAGTTTAACAGTTTTTACCCTCAATGACTGCTTTACTGTTCCCGGAATTTTCATCGCTACTGGTGATGTTTTAATAGTTACAGCCATTTCATAGCATTTAGCATGAGCGAAACAAAGAATACTAATTCACCCGCAACCGAAAACCGCCCGTGGTGGCAGTGGATTCCGCTCACGTTACAAATTATCATTGCCTTATTGCTTGCAGTCATTTTAGGCATTTCTCTAGGTGCGGGTAATCCCAACCCCAGCAACACCATCTTCATCACTAATTTAGCAATTCCTGCCGAATTAATCCTCAAGGCACTCCGCGCCCTGGCTACACCGCTGATTTTAGTAGCGGTGCTGCATACATTTATGACTACAAATATCCCCAGTAAAACAGGCAGACAGTTAGCAGTAATACTTTTAACTAACACCTCAGTAGCTATTATGGTTGGGCTTTTAGTTGCTAACGTCCTGCGTCCTGGGACTTGGGGGAGTTTAGTGCTTCCAGTCCCCACAGAAATCACTGTTCAAAGTTTTGACCCTTGGAGACTATTTAAAGATGCTGTCCCACAAGCAATCCTCCAGCCACTGGTTGATAATAACGTTATTCAATTAATTGTCATTGCTATCAGCTTTGGACTGGTTCTGCGGGGCTTAAAATCAGAACAAATCGACCAAGACAAAAAAGAATATCAGTCTACTGAGAATGTTATCGCTACATTATTTGACGCAATCATCCGCATCTTAAACTGGGTAATTGCTTTAGTACCTTTAGCTGTTTTTGGCATTGTCGCTCAAATTATTGCCGAAAGAGGCTTTGTCCCATTTCAATCTTTAGCGGCATTTATTGTGGCAGTTTTGTTAGCGCTGTTTTTGCAAGCTTGCTATTACCTGATCAGAGTTAAAATCGGTTCTTGGGTAAACCCGCGCCAGTTCTTAGTTGGCGGTGCTGATGCCTTTTTGACGGCTTTTTCAACTTCTTCCTCCACCGTGACAATGCCCATTACCTTTGAAATTTTGCAAACAAAAATCGGCTTAAGAGAATCTTCTGCCTCTTTGGGTGCGTTAGTTGGCTCCAATTTCAACCATGATGGAACTGCATTGTATGAAGCGATGTCTGCATTGTATATTTCTCAAGTGATCGGGCAAAATTTAAGTTTAGGACAGCAATTAGTTGTAGTTATCACGTCTATTTTTGCTTCGGTGGGTGCAGCAGGTATTCCCAATGCTGGACTGGTGACAATGACTTTGGTATTTACTTCTGTGGGCTTACCGACAGAATATATAGCATTGCTAGTAACTGTAGACTGGTTTTTAGATCGTTGTCGCACGGCAATTAATGTCATGGGAGATATGACTGTGAGTGCCTTACTTGATGGCAAAAAGCCCCGTTCTGTAGACGACGAGGCTTAAGTAGTCCGGTGTGTCGTTGGGAGAAGGGGGCAGGGGGATGGGGAGATGGGGAGACGCAGGGACGCGGAGACGCGGGGACGCGGGGAGGGGAAGACGCGGAGACAGTGGGACGCGGGGACGCGGAGAGTTTGTTTGATCAGCAATTAAGTAGAGTAAAACCCTCTTTCTCCCTGCACCCTGCCCCCTGCCCCCTGCCCCCTGCCCCCTGCCTATTTATTCCCTGTCACCTGTTCCCTGTTTACGAATTACGTATCCCTAGCGGGACCGGAGGCACTATTACGAATTACGAATTATTTTGATTAGCTAATGTTGTTGGGGTCCTTTAGCGTCGGAATGTTTAGCCAAGCACCTTTCTAAAAGTTCAATTCGCCAGACTAGCGCGAAACGGTGAGGATTCCAAATTAATTTAGTATCACGGCTAAATAAGGGCTGGTTCAAATAATGCCAAAGAGGAAATTGAATTTTTCTGTGTTTGGGAGCCATGGGAGGAATAAAATACTATAAAATAGCTTTGGCAGTAGCTGGCATTTTATTAAAAAAGTCAACTATCAATACCTTTATAATTAAAGATTAAACTAGGATCAGGCAATTGTCTTGGTGGCGATTGCGGAATTTAAGAAAATGTTACTTTTGCTTTTTTTAAAAAACTGCGAATAAATCCTGGACTTGTCTCTGATATGAATACTGTAAAGGCTGAACACTGAAAAGAAAATTTTGATATGCCATAGACATTTGTCTAGCCACTTCATCAACTGGGACACTACCAGGACTAGTTCCCAAACCAGGAACAACAACTGTATTTATTTGTTTTTGTAAACAATTACAGTAGGTTTGGTTATGTTTGCGAATGGCTAAAAGAGTTGACCACAGTCCTTGATAAACATGATCTTTGCCAGCCATTGACATCTGCATTCTCAAAGTGGGACTATGGGCAATAAATGGATGTAAAATATGATTTGTTTCTACAATTAAAGATGTTCCTATAGGTTGATCTCCTAAATACTCTTCTTGAATACGTTGTTGTAATAATGTTTCTACATCTTTACCAAAAAAATTGAGTACTGTAGCATCAATATTATTGGCGGAATTTAAGGAACTAGCCGCAGTAACTATGCAATCAAAAAAAGGTAGTTCTTCAAAGGTGCCATTGACTATTTTTACATTTGGTAGACCTTCAAAATAATCTGCAAAAGCTCTACATAAAAAAGCTTTACTTTCTATCAAAATTAGTTTTAATGGTATGTCATAACTCCATGTTTGACAGGTATCTATGTTATTAATTTTGGCTTTATAGTTTGATTTATCAATCAGAAAAAGTAAATGAGAATTGAGGAGGGTAAAAATAGCATCAAGATTCAAAGTAATATTAGCTACTTTTTCCGCTGTCAAACCATCAGGAGTTTTAATTTCTATAACTAATCTTTTGAGTGCATGATAAATATCTAAAAATAATATTCGTAGAGGTTCATCGGCAATAATCGGATAACGAAGTAATTTTAGACAATCTTCTAAACGATATACATTTTTTTGCATACTAGTAAATCCTAGCATGGCCGCACCACCTTTCATACTAAAGGTAGCCCGGAACAATTCATTTAATTTATCTCTGTCATCAATTGTATTTTGTAAATTGAGTAAACCTTTGTAGATTGTGTTGAGATGATCTTGTGATTCTTCAACAAAGTAGCCTATAATTCTTTGAAATTGTTCTGGTGTCATGGCTGTAATAATTGTTGTATTTTTATGATGTACAAAATTACAAAAATTTAGCGCTACTATATATAGTTCTATCTGATTGACTTTCAGGGCTATTTCATTCTCACATATAAGTAGTCGTGCAAAATAAATTGTATATTTAGGGGAGGGAATAGGAAATAGGCAACAGTCAACAGTAGAGGAATACAGAGATTTTTATTTTTTGCAAAATGTATAATTAATTTTGCTGAGATATAGCAACGGACAGGGCGGTTAGGACACCAACTGATTATAAAACCTAGACACCAAAAGACTCTTCAGACTGTCACCTGTCACCTGTTCCCTGTCACCTGCTATACTTACAACTGTTCCTCAGTCAAGACATGGCTTGATCTGACACTGTGTTTAGACTACCCACTTTTCACTTGATTCATATCGTATGATGCCAAAATAAAACCACCTTGAGTAAGAACTAAGGTGGTTATTAGGTGGTTATTTAATTTATACCTTTAGGTAATTAATAGTGTGTGCCAGTTTTGCGGTGGTTGATAGCAGTCATCGCATCAGCCTTGAGTAATTTACCGTTATCGACAGTTGCATATACTACCCAATGATCGCCGCATTCAAGACGTTGGCTAACTGAACATTCCAGATAAGCTGATGCGTCGGTGAGGATTGTACAACCGTTGTCTGCTTCTACAGTCTGGAAGTTAGCGAATCTATTTTCTCCGGGGGCGAAATTCTTGCGGAAATGCTTCATGTAATCTACATGAACACCTTCAGGGAGAATATTGAGGGCAAATTTTCCACCAGGATACATCAGGGATTCTACCGCTCGGTCTTTAGCGATCGCGACTGTAATTCCTGGTGGATTAAATGTAGCTTGAGACACCCAAGCGCCTAGCATTCCTGTGGAAACTTCTCCTTGCTTGGCTGTCACCACACATACAGAACCAATAATCCGGCCTACAGCTTGTTCTGTTGGGGTAGCAGATTGTTGGGGTACACGGATTTTTCTAGCTTTTTTCAAGCCTTGAGCGAAATCTGTACCGATTTCTTCACACAATTTGAGTGTGACTTCATCAGGCTTAAATTTTACCTTTAGGGTATCAAAGCCAAACCGATATCCAGCATCTCGGAGTTTACCTTCAACTAAGTCTAAGGCTTCACCACTCCAACCGTAGGAACCAAATACCCCAGCGAGTTTGCTGTTGTCACCAGTAGAAAGAACAATACCCAAAGCGGTGTGAATAGGAGTAGGTGCATGACCACCAATGGTGGGAGTACCTATAATAAAAGCATCTGCTTTTTCTACAGTATTACGAATGTCATCAGGTAGGGCAAATTCACAGTTAATTGATTGAACTGCAACCCCACCTTTGGTTAATCCCAGCGCCATAGCCTGTGCTAAAATTGCTGTGTTGCCATAGGCTGAAGCGTAAAGTAACGCCACGGAAATTTCCCGATTTTTTTGAGAAACACTCCATTCTCCATAGGCTTTTGTCAGTTCAATTAAGCCGGTACGAATTAACGGCCCATGACCTACAGCATACATTCTCACTTGCAAATCGGAGATTTTCTCCAACGCTGCTTCCACATGGATTGCATGGGGAGCCATCAAGCAATTAAAGTAGTAACGCTGGTCTTCTTTGAAGGTTTCTGAGTTGTCATCAAATACGTCATCTCCACATATATGCACTCCAAATAATTTATCTGTGTAGAGAATTTGGGTTTGTTGGTCGTAGGTACAAAGTGCTTCTGGCCAACGGGGACTAGGAGTAGGTAAGAATTTTAAAACATGACCTTGACCCAAATCTAAAGTTTCTTTCCCTTTCATGACCAAAACTTTGATATCTTGGTCTAGGAAAGCTGCTCGTAAATTAGCAGATGCAGGCAGAGAACAAACAAAAGTTATTTGTGGTGCAACTTCTAACAGGGCTTTTAAAGTTGGTACACGGTTGGGACTAAAATGACCCAAAATTACATAATCCAACTTTCTGAAGTTAACTGTATTCTGTAATGCTTCCAGATAAATTGCGGTGAAACTTTCCCCTGGAGGATCAATCAATGCAGTTTTATCGGCTTCTATTAAATAGCAATTGGAGGTAGTTCCTCTTTCAAGTGCATATTCAATTTCAAACCTTAGACGTGACGCACTTCTGGCTCTAAGAACTTTTGTATTTGTGGCAATAGGTAGAATTTGTACGTCGCGTGGTTTGGAATTGCTCATAGGTTTTTGTTGTGGAGAAAAAACTTGTAACAACCAGTTTTTAGCAGATTCAAAAGCGTTAGAAAGAAGATCTGGGAAGCTCATAATAATTATGAAATACTTGCAGGAAAATATCTGTGCATTGCAATTCAAATTTCAAAATAGGTAATGGGTAATAGGTAATTTGGAGAATTATCTATCACCTATCACCTATTCCCTATTCCCTATTAATAGTAATTCCCTACTTTGCGATGGCGTACTGCTGTGATTCCATCAGGCTTGGAAACACGTCCATCTTCAACTGTGCAGTATAAAATCCAATGGTCGCTACATTCCATGCTGCTGACAACTTCACATTCCATGTATGCGAGTGCGTCTGTAAGAATGGGTGAACCATTTTTAGCGGTTTGGGTTTTCACGCCGGCAAATCTATCCGCACCGGGATGTAAACGCTTGAGGAAGTGCTTTTTCAGGTCTTGATAATTTCCTTCTTCCAGAACATTAAGAACAAAGCGATCGCCTAATTGGAGTAAGTTATCAATAGCCCGGTCTTTGGCCACGGCTATTGTGAACCCTAAAGGCTGTAAACTAGCTTGTGTTACCCAGGAAGCGATCATTGCTCCACTCATATCACCTTTTTTGGCGGTGACAATATACAAGCCGCTGCTAATTCTACCCAACGCTTTTTCCATGTTCACGTCGAGGGACTTGATTTGTTTGATGTTGCGTTCTCGCATGATCAATTGTCCCAAGTCTGTACCAGCTTCTCCACAAAGTTGGTAGGTTGATGCACTGGGAACTTCTTTAATCCGAATTGCTGGGAAGCCTTCTTTTACGCCTAAGTCAATAAATTTACGACGTAGGGTATCAATGGGTTCATCATCGCCACCATAACATTCAAATAGTCCTACTACTTGCTTATTTTTGGCGACTGATAGCAATGAACTCATCCCAGCTTGAGCAGCTACGGAGGTACTTGGAGGCATTCCGATAATAATACCCGATGCTCTACCTGCTAGTTCTTGAATTTCTTGGAGTTCTGCTGTGTTGAGATTAATTACTTCTACTCCCACTCCAGCTTTTTGGATACCTTCAGAAATGGCCATAGCCAAGCGATCGCTATATCCATATTCTGAGACATAGAATAAACCAACTACAGTCTCTGCTGTAGCTTGTTTTTGGCTCCAGTTTTGGTAACACTCTGTCAGCAGATCTAGATTATGATGCAGTAATGGGCCATGTCCGTTAGCAATTATTTTGATTTTGCCAAGTTCACCCATTCTCTTCATTGCATTCAATAGAGAACGAGCATTAGGACCCATTAAGCAATCGTAATAAAATCTGAAGTCGGCTTCAATCGCTTCTAAGTCTTCGTCAAAGGTGCGATTGTCGCAGAAATGCATTCCAAATGCATCACAGGTATAGAGGATTTGGGTTTGGCGATCAAAGCTGAAAATGGTGTCAGGCCAGTGTAAATTGGGCGCACTGACGAATTCGATTTCATGTCCTTTCCCAAGGTCGATGCGATCGCCACTTTTGACAATTCGCTTGGAAAAAGGATCATGTACTAAGCCTTCTAAAAACTGCAACGCAACTTTAGAAGCTAAAACAGTTGCTCTCGGTGCTAACTGTAATACGTCTTCTACCAAACCACTATGATCTGGTTCTGTGTGGCTGACAATAATGTAATCAATTGTCTTGGGATTAACAATACTTTTGAGGGTTTCTAAATACAGGTGACGAAACTTCTGGTGAGAAGTATCAATCAAAACTGTTTGTTCACCCCTAATTAAATATGAATTATAGGTTGTGCCGTTTTGCAGTCCAAATTCAATATCAAAACGATCTCGATCCCAATCAAGAGAGCGAATCGCCGTGGTGTTAGGGGCAATTTCTACAGTTTGTATAGTTAACCGGGGCTGAACTTTCTCTGAGATCGCTACCATGATTCGTCTCCGAGTCCAAATAATATTCTCTTCTCAATCCATTTTCTTCCTAAATTCTTTTTAAAGTTGTAATCAAGAATATATTTCGGTAAATTCAACTTGTATCAATTAATGCTCTTTTTCAGCATATTTTATGACTAGAAAAATATACTAATTATTAATTATGTCAAATGCAATACGACTTAAATATTTATTTTTCTTGGCATAATTTAAAATCCTTAAACCATCATACAGATATTGGCTTTTCTTGACAAATTATTTGTCATAATCTGCAAGCCAGAAATGTTATCCTACATATCTACCTCCCCTATTCCCTGCCCACACAAGTAAATTCAGTAATCAAACCAGATTCCTATATGAATGACTCAGCATTTACTATCTTTATCATCTTTGGAGTCATTTGGATTTTAATGGCAACCGCAGCTTTAATTGCTCTTTTGAAAGCGGATGGTCAAAAAATTCAGTTTGGTAAAACGGGATTTATTATTGCTGTTTCTATCATTGTCCCACTTATCATTAGCCTTACCTATGCAGCATTTAGAGGGACATTTTAAACAAACATTGAAAGAAGGCAGATCCGTCCGAAGGGCAGATAAAAAATAGTGTGATAGCAAATTAATATGAGGCTGCACAGAATCATGAAACCCATTAATTAATCCGTCTTTATCGGCGTTTAGGTTCGGTCAATTCTTTTTGAAATCTTATTCTATGCAACTTCATATTAATTTGCTTTGAATCCTTCTTATCGGGTAATGCGGAGAATTTTGTCCTGCTGTGGAGGGCAATTTCCTCGTCCATCACAGTTACTGGTGGTGACATATAATTCACCATCTGTCCCCATAATCGCCTCTCGCAGTCGTCCATATTTACCCTGCAAATACACCTCATGACGCTCGACTTGTTGGGGAGATTTGGGGTTGAAAACAACACGCTGCAAGTGTTGGGAACGGAGGGTGGCAATAATTAAGCTACCTTTCCATTCAGGAATAGAATTGCCAGTGTAAATTGCTGCACCACCAGGAGGTAAGGCTTCACGCCAAACTATCGACGGAGTCACAAGTCCTTTCCTTGATTCACAACGGTAGATAGTAGGCCAGCCCAGATTGTCTCCTGCTCTTGCTAAACTGAGTTCATCGTGACCTCTTCTTCCCAAATCCCCACTGGGTCCGTGGTCTGTCACCCATAGTGTCGATTTATCGCGCCAATCAAATCCCTGAGTGTTGCGAATCCCGGTGATATAGACAGGATTTTTAGCAAATGGATTATCTGGTGGTACTTGTCCGTCAGGTGTCACACGCAGAATTTTACCAGCAAGGCTATTAACATCCTGGGAACTTTGCGGTTCTCTGGCATCTCCAGTGCCAATGTAAAGCATTCCATCTGGGCCAAAGCGAATACGACCACCATTGTGAAATTGGGCTACAGGAATATTGTCGAGAATTACTTTATCTGGTGAAGCAGTAAGTTCATTCTCAGATAGTCGCCATCTTTCTACACGATTAACCTGTGACCCATTTCTATCAGCGGTATAGTAAATGTAGAAAAATCGGTTTTTGGCAAAGTTAGGATGAGTGGCAATACCAAGTAAACCATCTTCACCGCTCTCTGTTACTTTGATAGTAGCTACTGGCTTGGTAACAAGTTTACCACCCCGCACGAGGCGAACTCGTCCCGGTCGTTCGGTAACTAACATATCTTGATTGGGCAGAAAAGCTATTCCCCAAGGAACTTCCAGACCTGTTACCACTTCTTCAACTCGCAGTTTTACCTGTCCTTGGGAACCGAAGCCATTTTCTACTAAAGTACAGGCTTGATTTTTAGTAGCAGTTTGTTGGCTGACTTGTTGGGCTGTTTGTGTTTCTTGATTGTTAGTGTTTGCAGACTCAGTTGTGGGTAAGTTGCAAGCAGAAAGTCCTAGTAAAACTATGCCAAAAAGTAATTTGGCTGCAAGAGTTTTTGTCTGTTTCATTATTTGTTCTGTCCAAACAATCGCTGCCTGCATGGTATTGTAAATGGCTAAATAATTTATTTTTATAATTTATTGCCAATTTAGTATAAAGGTAATTAGCAGCTTGGTTTTTTATTTACTATTAAAGCCATATACTCTAGCTTTAGTTGAGTTTAACTACATCTATCCACGGACTTATTTAACAATTGGCGGTGTTGGTTGTGAATCTGTACCTATGAAAAAAAGTGATTTTTAGCCTAAATTTATTTCTGGGGACATAGCTGCCTTTTTAATTCCATCAGCAAAACCTTGTAGCAGTCTATTCTGTATTCTGAATACTTATACCAAATTAATATGAAGTTGCATAGAATAAAATATCAAGAATAATCGACCGCAGATGTACGCAGATAAACACAGATAAAGATGGATCAATCTATGGATTTCTGAATTCTGTGCAGCCTTACATACAGCGGATTCCTTTTTTATAAGGTACATCATAGCCCCCTCATCGCTTGCGGGGAGGGGGTTGGGGGTGGGGTTGTTGTACCTCATGACACTGGGAAGTGCTGTAAAATTGGTATTACCTACAAACATCAAAACTCAAAACTGCTTTTCATGGCAATTTTGAGTTTATATTTGGAGAATTGAAGAGATTATGCAAATTTGGTTTGTACTTTCTTCTGAAGTAAGTTGATAATTGCAGCTTTTTGTAAAATTCCGACTAACAACCCATTGTCACGAATTACAGCCAGTGCTGATAATTTTTGTGTTTCGAGTAACTGTACGACTTCCAACAACGGTTTATCCGATTGTACGGTGCTAGACTGCTCAATTGGTTTCATTACTTGGAAGACTTGAGTTTCTGACCATAATGTATTCGGGATGGTTCGCAAGTCATCAATTGATATCGCTCCTAACAATTGTCCTTGCTCATCTGTCACCAAAAACCGGCGGTATTCCTGAGCATTTAAGAGTTGTTGATCTGCAAACTCTCTTAAACTCAAATTCGCTTTGATAATCGGACTATCGTTGTTTACAGCATCCGCTGCTGTTAAACCTGTGAGTTTTTCTTGCACTCTAGCAAATTGGGCAGCATTACCAGCATTTTGCAGCAAGAATAAGCCAATTAACAAGTTCCAGACGTTAACAAAGCTACCAAATAATAGTAGAGGAATGAGACCAGAGGCGATCGCTAACCAACCAAAAATTTGTCCAATTCGGCTGGCAACAACCACTCCTTTATAGGATTTACCAGTAATTTTCCAAACTATTGCTTTCAGTATATTCCCTCCGTCTAAGGGCAAGCCAGGAATGAGGTTAAACAGAGCTAATGTCAAATTAACAGAAGCTAGTAGACCCAGGATAGCAGCCAATGGTCCAGATGCAGCAGTTGCAAAACCAACTGTTGTCGCCGTAGCAAACAGCATCAAACTAACGATTGGTCCGGCAATAGCTACCCAAAAAGCTGCTCCTGGAGTTGACGATTCTTTTTCTAAGCTTGCCAGTCCACCAAATATAAATAGTGTAATTGATTTAACATCAATTCCTTGGCGAATAGCGACAAAGCTGTGTCCTAATTCATGGGCGACAACTGAGCCAAATAACAACAGTGCCGTCATCAATCCTAGTACCAAAGGCAATCCCCCACCTAATTGGGGAAATTGTGCCGCTAGTCCACTGCTATAGCTCCAAGTTACCAAACCTAAAACTAAAAACCAGGACGGATGTATATAAAAAGGTATTCCAAAAAGGTTGCCAACCCGAATTGTGCTATTCATGGCGTTCACCTGTGACATGGGCATTGAGAGGTTTGTTGTTTCTCTCAATGACCTTATCGTAACGAAATATTAAGTAAATTTAATCTTTGTAACGGTAGTGGTGTCCGTCCATTAAGGTGTGGTTATGCGAATTTAGCCTTGATCAACGTCATTTCCCCCTGCCTCTTTGGCTGCTGTTTTTACTAGCAGGTACTTAGGATGCTTCAGCAAATCTAGCTACACGTTTTTGTTTGTGAGCATATCAGCAACTTGGTAACGATGTTCTCCAAGGTGTAAATACTGTCATCGTTCACAAACTAAAACAGTTCCCTTTTCTCCACGAGTAATCCGCAGTTCTTCATCTAAATAAAGGATTTCTAAACGTCCTTTGGGAGAACGATTCATAATAAAAGTAACTTCTCCAGTTTCTGGATTCATAGTTTGCGGAGGAACTAAACCAAACATTAACCTCAAAAAACCAGACATCACAATATCTTGCCAACTTCTTTTTTCAGACTTACCTTGCTCACCAAAAACCGCCTTCCATTCCTCCATTTGGGTTGTAGATTGCGGTTTTAAAATTCCTCCCGTAAATTGCACTTGCAGCACCGTATCACTCACAGGTTGACAAATTCCTTGGTTGCGAACAATCCCAGATATTTGAGGAACGGATTCATCAATAGTCGTAAATTCAACAACAATATCATGAGTTCGCAGTTCTCCATTTCCTAATGGAACCACAGGTTGAAGAACGCGGTCAATCACCACTTTTAGTTTTGTTGGTTTAAACATATTAAAAGCCAAACGACCCAAGGTATAGGCATATCTGCCATCTGCAAGTTGCTCACCTTGAGGAAAATTTGGCGCACTGATCAACAACCATTCACTATCCATTAAACTACCACTGTGGGCTGGTGCTGTCGTCGGATTGAGAGATTGGAGATTTTCAATAGCAGCAATTACAGTTTTGTCCTTGGTATTGCCACCACAAGCAGCTAATGCCTGACGCAAAGCTGTTTTAGCTGCTGCACATTTTCCTGTATTTACTACCATAGTGTTAAAATGTTTTAGCTTTAACTGATGCAATTTTACACAATCGGCTGATTTTTGAAATCTATCTGCCAAGGCGATTAAAAAATTGTTACTTTAGTTTTGGATAGAAAATCAAAATCATTGTTGATTCCACCATGTCCAACAGTATTATCCAGTCAGAGGCATCTCCTCTTGCAGTCACATCTCAACCCAGAACAACAGAAGCACTCCCCGCAGGTGGAATCGACCCAGATCGCTTTGATTGGCAAGAGGTTTGGTATCCTGTCTATTATGTTGAAGATTTAGACAAATCCCAGCCTACTCGCTTCACCTTGCTAGAAAGGGATATGGTTTTGTGGTGGGATAATAACGAGCAGATGTGGCGAGCATTTCTAGACCAATGCCCTCATCGGTTAGCGCCACTATCGGAAGGAAGAATTAACGAGGATGGATTGTTAGAATGTCCTTATCATGGTTGGGCTTTTTCAGGAACAGGAAAATGCGATCGCATTCCCCAGCAAGTTGAAGGTGGAAAAGCAGAAGTTTCTCAACGTGGCTGTGCAACTTTATTCCCGACCACAGTTCGCCAAGGAATGTTGTTTGTTTATCCTGGTGCTGCGGAGAATGCAGCTAAAACGAAAGTTCCCATTGTTGACATTTTAGACGAAGACCCGGACGGCTGGATTTGCCTGAATACTTTTCGAGATATTCCCTATGATGCCTTGACGTTGATGGAAAACGTCTTAGATTCCAGTCACATTCCTTACACCCATCATCGCACCGTCGGCAACCGATCTAATGTATCGCCTGTGGAATTGGAGGTTGTAGAATCAGGGAAATGGGGATTTAAAGGCACTTGGGCAGCAGGCCCCCGCAAAGGAACTTTAGGACGGCAAGATACTACTTTTATTGCCCCTGGTTTAATGTGGCATGACCTGACTTCTAAACAGTTTGGCAGGACTTTAACGGTGGTTTATGCAACTCCCATTCGCAAGGGAGAATGTCGATTATTTGCGATTTTTCCTTTCAAGTTTTCTTCCAAATTACCAGGACTGTTTTTGAAGTTGACTCCACGCTGGTATTCACACATTGGACAAAATAGCGTTTTAGAAGATGACCAAATTTTCTTGCATCATCAAGAACGGTATCTGGAAGAACGTGGTGGTAGTGACAATTTTACCAAGGCGTTTTATTTGCCAACTAAGGCAGATTTGTTTGTCTTTCAGTTGCGTTCTTGGGTGAATCAATACAGTGTTGATCCTTTTGCGGGCAAAACTCTACCACCGCCCTTACCGAAGGAAGCTTTATTAGATAGATCCCACTCTCACACTGAAAAATGTGCTAGTTGCCGGACTGCGCTGGCTAATCTGCAACGGTTACGGGTGGGAGTAGCTGTGGTGACAGTGTTGGTTTGGGCATTGCTTCCCTTGCTGATATTTATTTATGGTCAGACGAATATTTTCACGATTAGTTTTCTGACATTGCTTGTGATTAGTGGTGCTGGGATTTGGTTTGGTTTGGGTAGGTTAGAACGACGGTTTTATCAAGGACGCTTAGTTCCACCTAGAAATCTGCCTGAGAAAAACTAGAAAAATATTCAGTAGTGCTTAATTTATAGCCGTGGACAGGGTGGTTAGGACATCAATTGATAGTGAAACTCTCACTACAAGAGGGTTTTACTCCTGACTCCTGAACCGAAGGTCTGCGAAGCGTCTCCTGACTCCTGACTCCTGACTCCTGACTCCTGCTATAAATCCACCTTGAAAGCCAAAATCCACCCACACATAAAAGTGTAAGTGGACTGGTTCATTCTTGAAAATGGAGCTTATGGGAGTTGAACCCATGTCCAAATTGGGTATTAACCCACCGCTCGTTCACAGGTTTAGCCTTTCTGACCCTCAAGGCGGGAATCGTTCATTATCCCGAACGTAGGATGCTCTGATTTAATCTTAGCCAGCAAGCCAACCAGAGAACGCTTACTGAAGCATCCGTTGGGGTTAGGTCTCTAGTCCTTAACGGAGTCAAACTGGAGACGCTCGAACCTGTAAGAGGTGTTTTAGGCTGCTACTAGAGCTTCCCGACGAGCAAATTTTACGATATTGTTCGCATTTACTTTTTTTTCGAGTCTTTGATTTCCGAGAGGTGACTCGCTCTCGACCTGAATCACAGAGAAGCTTTCGCCAACCTGTCGAAACCGTTAAAGCCCCATGTGCTTCACACTTTTATTATAGTACGCCGTTTTGGAAATTGACAATAAATTCAAGGTAGAGAGAAATATTTTATCGCTGATTGCGATCGGATCGCTCTGCTGACTTTGGATATCGCCATGACTAGCCAAATTTTGACTCAATCAGAAGAAATCGTCCATTTATCAGGTATTAGTTGGCAAATTTATGAGAGTTTGCTAAATAAAATTAGTTCGCGTTGATTATCGGATGATGAACCACAGAAATTAAATTCTATTCAGGTTGAGTCCAAGCCTTAACGCCTTCAATTAAAATACCAGCAGGAGCAAATATTACCTTGACTGTTTCAATACCGACTGCTGTTGCAACTCTACGCAAACGTATTTTTAGATTTGGATAATTTTTTATCGCTTGTTCAATCACTTGTTTATCTTTAAGCACTGGATGATTATCAACGGCTTGATTGACAATTAACTCAGCTTCGATTGGTGTTGGTTTATTTTGTTCAATTTGCTCAAGCAATTTTTGAATTACTGTTTCTACTTCAGCGATATTTTGTTTTTGATGGGCTGCATATTTATGAGCAATAACTTCACCGTTATTATTTTCAACAATTTGAACAGTTGTAGCATTTGGGAAACTGTATTTAGAAGCTTGGCTATTTTCTGACATGGTTTTGATAGTATGAGTGAGTGTGTTTATAGAATTAGCTAACGAATCGGTGTTATTCTCCTCTTCCAAAAGGGGAGAAGTTGCAATTATATAATTATAATACTTACAACGCTCTTGAATTCCAAAAATTGCAGCACTCAAAGGTTCATCACCAGTTCTAACTAGAAGTTCGGAAAGACGAGGTAGAAGTTCAGTATTACCTGTTTTACCTATTGCAGACGCAGCCATCCAACGTATTGAAGTATCTTCTCTTTCTAAAGCCTTGAATAGCTCAGGAATAGCAACGTTATAACTATATTTTTCTATTTCATCAATAGCATTTCCAAAAGGAATTATGTCTTGGGATTTTAAAGCAAGACTTAGAACAATTGCTTGATCATTTCCTTCTAATTCCGTAATATCTTCGCTCTGAGTATCTAAAGTTTCATCCTGCTTAATGCGAATTTTATCTAATGCAACAGTAACGCTTTCACGAACCAAATAACACTCATCTTTGAGGGTCATAATTAAAGCAGAAATTACCTCGTCACTGTCAAAGTCTCCTAATACATAAGCAGCTATATTCCTAACTCCGAAATAAACATTTTTTAAAGCATGAATTAAAGCGGAAATGGCAGCTTTATTTCCAATTTTACCTAATGCAATAGCGGCATAGGAGTAAATGTTCATATTCTCATCATATAAAGCATAAATTAATGTAGGAATTGCATTATCATTTCCTATAAATCCTAAAGCCTCTATATATTTTTGACAAAAATTAGAGCGGCTATCTTGAAGAATCTTGCTATTACCTATTTGTAAATATGGCTCGGCAATTTGTATATGACTATTGGAGTTCTTATCCCACAATATTTGAGTTATATAGGAAACTGCCGCATTACTATCAATCTTTTTTAATGATATACAAATAGTAGTTCTCACTGAGAAGCTTTCATCTATGAGAGATTCTACTAAAGGTAATACAGCTTTTTTATTATCAATTAAACCCAATCGAAAAGCAGCACTATTCCTAACATTACTATCTGTATCTTTTAGACATTCAATCAAAATATTAACTGCTTCTAAAGAATTAACTTGGTTAGGATATAGTGTTTCTATAGCTTTCTTGCGAACTTCAGCATCTCCATGTTTTATAACTTTCTGTATAGCACTAATTAAAGTTTTTGTACTAATTTTCTTTAAAGCATAGGAAACCCAGAAATAATCAGAAAAATTTTTATCTTCTAGAGCATCTATCAAAATTGGAATTGCAGCTTGATCACCACGTTTTCCAAGAATGATAGCAGCAGTCCTATTTACATCATAATTTTCATCCTTCAAGACTTGGTACAAAATCTGAGTAGCTTCCTCACATTCAATCCTATCGAAAGATTCGATAACTTTTTTACGAAAACCAGGATTAGCATTATTTAAATATTTAGATACAATCGGAATCATGCTGGTAGAGCGGGTTAGTCCTAAAAGCAATATTTTGAGTTGATGATCAATATTTAATTTATCAACTAAAATAACTGTATTTTTCTGATAATCTGATTTTACTGCTCCCGCCAACTTCGCACCCAAATGTAAATCAACATCTAAACCTAAACTCACTATTTCGACCGCCTTTTTGTCTGTTACTTCAGGCAATGCCAACATCAGCAATAAAGGTTCTGTCCATTTCAAATAATTTAGATAAAAATATTTCAAATTCTCAGGACTAATTTGATCAAGCTGTCGCAGTAGAGATTCTGCGGCGTAATATTCCTGAAGTAACTGATGACAAAATTCAATTTCATCATTCTGCGGATTGCGTTGAATCAAGTGGTGCTTTAGCAAATCATCTAGACAAATAATCGCTGAACGTTCTGGATACTCTTCCTTGCCTTGTAGAAATTCTGTAAAATTTTTCTTTGCGTCTCTTTCAGAAATACTTAAACGAAAATCTGTAGGTTTATCAGCTTGCATCATTTCAAAAGCCAGATGTTCCAATAAACCAGACCTCCAAAGACGGCATTCTTCAGAAACGGGGACATCATTAGAATTACGTTCATACAACTGAGTAAACTTACGCAATGCCTCTCCACTACTTAAAGGTACATCTTGCGTTTTCTGAAATATGAAATACAGCATCCACATTACTAGCGGAGTTTGTCCCAACTCCCGCAAGCGATCGCGTAATTGTTGTAAAATTTCTCTAGTCTGCCCTGGCATACAATCATCAATAAATCGCTGCACCTCACAATTTGACAGGGGTTGCATTTCCAATTTCTTTCCAATCCCCAAATCATCACCACCATCTCTTGTGGTGAATATCATGGGTGTATTAGAGTTATCCCGACGGAAAAGTTTGATCTTTCTCCGAGCATCGTCATCAGGTAGTTCGTTGATACCATCCATCAACAGCAAGAACCGCTTTTCTTTTAACAACTTCTTTAACTCAGAAATAGATAAGTCGTATAACTCGTGACGCTCTAGAAAAGCTTGCACTAAATCCAGGACTGAAGTTTCGTAATAATCCTTGTAATATCGCAACTCCACCAACACCGGAATCTGGCTTTGCTGATTTTGAAGTGCTTCTTTGGCTGATTCCACCAACAGCCGCGCTAAAGTCGTTGATTTACCTGCACCTGGACGACCTATCAATAACACAGATTCCTTAGCAGCATACTTACGCAATCCCTCTAAAACTGAGAGACGTTCTATTTTTTCAGAAATTTCATTTTGTCGTTTTCTTGGCTCAATTATCTGCGCCATCAAGCCAAAATCAAACAGTGAGGATAATTTTTCCCCATCAGCTTTTTGACAACCTACTGTATTTGTTAATTTATCTACTAGGCTCCACCACTGTTGATACTTGCTGCAAATAGATTCCAGGTATCTTTGAAAATCAATGCTCATACATCGACGAGAGAAAGATAGGCGCTGTTTTCTATGTTACTCGATAAAATATCTCTGGAGTGTGATTACTTACATAACTGTCTCTATGCAATGCCGATAATTATCCGTGATTTATTTTAAAATTCCCAAACACAAAATTAAGTAAATGCTTATGAACCACCAACAACTTCCAGAAGTGACTACAATAACAATAACTGCTTTGAGTATTGTAAAATATTTAAATGACCTTTAGAGGAGGTTTTACAATGACATTACAAGAAATAATTAAATCTCTGGATGATTTATCTGTAGAAGATAAAACTTCTCTGCTTAATGTACTTGAGTCTCAATTATCCCAAAACAAGGAAAAGGAACAGATAAAAACTTTTAATCCTGACGGTGAAAATTTCTGGGAAATGACCTTGCGATTTCGGGAACGTATGGAAAGGGAGGGTATAGAATTTACAGATGATGATTTTGCGAATCTTAGAGATCGTAGCCCAGGACGGGAGGTAGAACTGTGAGTTTTCGTTTTCTTTTAGACACTAATATTATTTCGGAAATTAATAAAAAAATCCCAAATAAATTAGTCGTTGATAAAATGAATCAGTACCAAGGTGGAGTAGCTACTGCTTCGGTAGTTATTCATGAATTATTATTTGGCTGTTTACGTTTACCTCCTGACTCTGTAAGAAGACGTTTTTTAGAAGATTATATCGAAGAAATACCTGCTAAAATGCCAGTGTTTGATTATGATCTCAATGCCGCAAAATGGCACGCACAGGAAAGGGCTAGATTATCAAAAATTGGTAAAATACCTGCTTTTATTGATGGACAGATTGCGAGTATTGCCTTCTGCAATAACTTGATTTTAGTAACAAATAATGTTGCAGATTTTCAGGAATTTGAGGATCTGGTAATTGAGAATTGGTTTATTTAGGTTGCTTATGTTCAGGTAATTTGTAACAAAATTAAATAATATTGAAACTGCCAATTACTGGTTATGGTATAGATTAAATATTAGGACTTACGCAAAACAGAACCAAAGTAGCGGTAATTCATGAATTACCGCTACACAGGAATAAGGTTTTCAGTCACATCTTGCGTAAGTCCTAAATATAAAAGTTTCAAGTAATTGTTTACGTATAATTTTTAGATTAATAAACCAATAATTGATGATTGGCTCTGGTTCATTTAACAATTACCCATCACCAATCACCTATTACCAAATTAAGTTAAAGCCTCTGCACCACCCACAACTTCTAGGAGTTCTTGGGTAATTGCTGCTTGACGGGCTTTGTTGTAAACCAATGAAAGGCTCTTTATCAATTCACCGGCGTTTTCACTGGCGTTACTCATGGCTGTCATTCGTGCTGCTAGTTCACTAGCTGCTGACTCTTGAAGCGATCGCAATAACTGATTACTCAGATACAATGGCAACAGAGAATCAAGAATTTGTACAGGGTCTTGCTCGAAAATCATATCACGAGGCAAGGCGCGGACTTGGCTGACCACTTTCTCCCGTTCTACTTGGAATTGACCACCACGGCTAGTTAAGCGGAAGATTTCGTCATCTGCTGCTTCTAAACCTTGGGTATCAAGGGGTAGCAAAGTTTGTACCACGGGACGAGAGCTAACCAAGGAAACGAATTTGGTATAAACTAGCTCAATTCTGTCTACTTTTTCCGAGAGAAACAAGGAAAGTAGTTCGTCAGCAATATTAGTAGCTTCTGCTGCGGTGGGAATTTGTTCTAAACCGCTGTAGTTAGCATCAATAGGCTGATTGCGTCGTTGAAAGTACTGAGTAGCTTTGCGTCCGACAGTTACAAATGTGTAGTCTATACCTTCGGCTTTAAGTTCCTTAGCACGATTTTCTGCACGGCGAATGACGTTACTATTGTAACCACCGCACAGACCCCGGTCGCCGGAAATTACCAACAAACCTACTGATTTAACTTCGCGTTTTTTCAGTAGTGGTAAGTCTACGTCTTCAAACCGCAGACGGGTTTGTAACCCATACAATACTTGTGCCAAGCGGTCTGCAAAGGGACGGGTGGCAATTACCTGTTCTTGGGCGCGACGTACCCGTGCCGCAGCCACCAGCCGCATGGCTTCTGTGATTTTTTTGGTGTTTTTGACCGACTGAATGCGATCGCGTATTGCTTTAAGATTGGCCATAATTTATAGTCCTGAGTCATTAGTCATTGGTCATTGGTCACTGGTCATTGGGATTACCAATCACCAATCACCAATTACCAATTACCGATTACGCTGCTGCTTGGAAGGTCTTCTTGAACTCGGTTAGTGCTGCTTTCAAGGCTGCTTCTTCTGCGTCACCGAGGACTTTGCTGCCTTGTACTCCTTGGAAGTATGCAGTATTAACGGTCTTCAAATAATCACGTAAACCTTTAGCGAATACGGTAACTTTATTAGCTGGGATATCATCTAAGTAACCGTTGATACCAGCGTAAAGAATCGCTACTTGTTCAGCTACTGACAGTGGGTCGTTTTGGGGCTGCTTGAGGAGTTCCCGTAAGCGGACACCACGTGCCAATTGGTCTTGGGTGGCTTTATCTAAGTCAGAAGCAAATTGCGCGAAAGCTTGCAAGTCGTCAAACTGTGCCAATTCCAACTTAATCTTACCGGCAACTTTTTTCATTGCCTTGGTTTGTGCCGCAGAACCTACGCGGGATACGGAGATACCGGGGTTTACAGCGGGACGGATACCAGAGTTGAACAAGTCAGAAGACAAGAAAATCTGACCGTCGGTGATGGAAATTACGTTTGTAGGAATGTAGGCAGATACGTCACCAGCTTGGGTTTCGATAATTGGTAGGGCGGTCATGCTGCCTTTACCTAGTTCATCGCTCAATTTAGCGGCACGTTCCAACAAGCGGGAGTGGATGTAAAATACGTCTCCGGGGTATGCTTCCCGTCCGGGTGGACGACGTAGTAGCAAGGACATTTGGCGATAAGCCTGAGCTTGCTTAGAAAGGTCATCGTAAATTACTAAGGTCGCTTTGCCTTTGTACATGAAGTACTCAGCAATGGTTGCGCCTGTGTAGGGAGCTAGGTATTGTAAGGTGGCTGGGTCACTGGCGTTAGCGGCTACAACTACGGTGTAGTCCATTGCGCCTTTTTGTTGTAAGGTTTGAACTACGTTAGCAACGGTGGAAGCTTTTTGACCGATGGCAACGTAAACACAAACTACATCTTCACCTTTTTGGTTGATGATGGTGTCGATAGCGATCGCTGTTTTACCAGTTTGACGGTCACCGATAATCAATTCCCGTTGACCACGACCGATGGGAATCATCGAGTCAATAGCGGTGATCCCGGTTTGCATTGGTTCGTGTACAGACTTACGGGCAATAATCCCAGGTGCTGGGGATTCAATCAAGCGGGTTTCTGTAGTTTTCAGATCGCCTTTACCATCAATGGGGCGACCCAAAGCATCGACAACGCGACCAACTAAGGCTTCACCTACAGGTACCTGAGCAATTCTACCAGTAGCAATTACGGAGCTACCTTCTTGAATTTCCCGGCCTTCACCCATCAATACCGCGCCCACGTTATCTTCTTCTAAGTTTTGGGCGATGCCTATTGTGCCATCTTCAAATTCTAGGAGTTCCCCAGCCATAGCCTTTTCCAGGCCATAGATGCGGGCAATACCGTCACCAACTTGTAAGACTGTACCAACGTTAGCAACTTTAACCTCTTGGTCATATTGCTCGATTTGTTGTTGGATAATGTTGCTGATTTCGTCTGGTCTGATGGAAATACTCATTTGTCTGTGCTTTAGTTTTCTTTCGAGACGGAAGAAGTCAATACAATTCAAAATTAAAAATAGTTTTTTCTAATTTTTAATTTTGAATTATTAATTATTTCAGCTACTGCTTAAGCGCAAGGAAAGACGACGTAGTTGACCGCGCAAACTAGCATCAATTACTTGTGAGCCGACTTTGATAATCACACCGCCAATCAACTCGCTATCTATCTTGGTTTGTATTTCTACCTGGCGAGCCTTGGTGATGGCAATTACTTTTTCTGTAATTGCTTGCTGTTGAGCTTCTGTCAAAGCAACGGCAGAAGTAACTTCGGCTAATACGGTTTGATTCAGCTGCCGCAACAGTACTAAATACTGCTGTAAAATCGGTTCCAAGAAAGAAATGCGTCGTCTGTCAACTAGCAGCAGCAAAAAGTTACGTAGGTAGGGACTAACGCCTTCCCCAAGTACTTGTTTGAGCAGACTCTTCTTGTTTTCAGCTTGAATAAAGGGGTTGCCCAAATATGTCTCAAGCTCTTTGTTGGCTGTAAAGAAGCCTAGGAAAGTACGTGCATCTGTGCCGAAATCTTCTGTTAAGTTTTTCGATTGCGCCAGAGACAACAGCGCCTGTGCATAAGGCTGGGCTATTTCGGCTGCTGCTGCATTACTTTTCATACTTTCCCTCCCAATTGTGAGATGCTGCGTTCAATTAAAACTTGTTGAGCATCGTCAGCAATTCCGCTCTTGAGTTGCGCCTCAACTTTTTGCAGTGCCTGAGCAACTACTTTTTGACGTAATTGAGCGATCGCTTTATCTAGTTCTGCACTCAAGTCGGCTGCCCCTGCTTCCTGCAAGCGCTCAATATCTACAGCAGCTTGTGCCAGAATAGCTTCTTTAGCAGCTTGGGCATTGTCTTGGGCTGCTTTTTTAATTCTTTCCGCTTCCGCAGTAGCTCGATCTAGGTTTTGTTGCGCCTCTTTCAACTTTTCGGCTGCATCCTTAGCTCTTTGCTCTGCACTCTTAATTGCTGTTTCAATATTTTCTCGACGAGTTTTTAGGGTGTTACCCACAACTTTCCGTCCGAAGACAAACAGCACAGTAATAATAATGGCCAGGTTAATCAGGTTAGTGTCTAAAATATTTGTGTTTAGACTAAACCCTCCTTCTGCCAATTCACCTCCGACGGCGCTAGCTTCGGCCGTCAACAGTAAAAAAGTCCCCATGATTTTTCATCCACAACTGCGCTGCCAAAACTTTTTTGTCAGTTGTCAGTTGTCAGTTGTCTTACTTAATGACTAATGACTAATGACTAATGACCAATGACTATTTTTTGAGTTAGCGCTGGTTAACTAAATCTGCTCCTAAAAGCTTTTCTAGCATTTGCCGACTGAGAGCATCAACTTGTGCTTCCAAGGAACCTAAAGCTTGTTGTTTTTGCTGCTCAATTTCACCAGCGGCTTTTTCTCTTTGTGCCTGGGCTTCCTGTTGCGCTGCGGCAATTTTTTGGGCAGCGATTTTTTGAGCTTCGGCTTGAGCTTCAGCAACAATTGTTTGTGCTTGCCGTCTAGCTCCTGCTAGATCCTGCTCATATTGCTGTGCTAAATTTTCTGTTTTTGACAAGCGTTCTTGAGCTTCTAATTGATTACTACGGATGTATTCATTCCGTCCATCAATCGCATTGCCCAGGGGCTTGTAAAGAGTTGCGTTCAATATTAGGGCTAAGATTAGAAACTGGATTGCCATCAAAGGCAGGGTAGCATCTAGATCAAACAAACCCCCTTCTTTGGCAACTTCTTCTACAGCCAATAAGGTGATCCAGTGTGTCATGTTTGCTTATTCCTATCTACTATTTTAGTGCTGAGTCCTGAGTCCTGAGTCCTGAGTTAATAGTTTTGAGTTATTTTTGTTAAACTCCCAACTCTTAACTTGTTTTTACTCAGCACTCATTACTCAGCACTCATTACTGATTATGCGAAGGGGTTAGCAAACAGTAGCACTAGAGCAACTACTAGACCGTAGATGGTTAGCGCTTCCATGAATGCCAAGCTTAACAGCAATGTACCGCGAATCTTGCCTTCAGCTTCTGGCTGACGAGCAATACCTTCTACAGCTTGTCCGGCTGCGTTACCTTGACCAATACCGGGGCCGATTGCAGCCAAACCAACAGCTAGAGCAGCAGCAATAACGGAAGCAGCAGAAACTAATGGATCCATGATATTCTTTCCTTACTTTACTGAGTTGAACGGGTTTTGTAGTTGGTCAGTTGTTAGTTGCTCATAAGCCATGACCAATGACTCATGACTATTTTCTGAGAGATTAATGATGTCCCTCATGCTCTTCACCACCATGATGATCTTCCATCGCTTCACCGATGTAAGCAGCAGCTAAAGTGGCAAAAATTAGTGCTTGAATGGCGCTGGTAAACAATCCCAAGGCCATTACTGGTAAGGGGACGAACAAAGGAACTAGCAAAACTAGTACTCCTACCACCAGTTCATCAGCTAAAATGTTACCGAATAAACGGAAGCTTAGGGAAAGGGGTTTGGTGAAATCTTCAATAATCTTGAACGGCAACATAAACGAAACTGGTTGCACGTAGTTGCCAAAATACCCTAAACCCTTTTTGCTGAACCCAGCATAAAAATACGCTAAGGATGTCAACAAAGCTAAGGCAACAGTTGTGTTGATGTCGCTTGTGGGTGCTGTCAGTTCACCTTCTGGCAGATGAATTAGCTTGAAAGGAACTAGCGCCCCTGACCAATTTGACACAAAAATGAACAAAAACAAAGTGCCGACAAATGGCACCCAAGGGCGATATTCTTTTTCGCCAATCTGGTTTTTAGCCAAATCTCGAATGAATTCCAGGGCATACTCCATCAGGTTCTGTAGCCCACTGGGAATTCTTTTGATGTTACTGCTTGCCAAGACGGAAGCTAGTACTAGCACACCAATAACAAACCATGAGGTGAGAAACACCTGGCCATGTAGCTTCAAGTTACCTATTTGCCAGTACAGATGTTTACCCACTTCCAATTCGGCAAGTGGAACAGAGTAGAAGTTCAGAAAATTCAGCATTTTCTTTCCAATTCAATCGTTTCTCCAATATTACCTGGAGAGGAGGAGCCTTTTTAAGGTTGCCGGAGCTTTGTGGAGTCAGAGATAAACGCCACTCTAACTACGTAGATGATGAGCGTAGCTTTATAGGTGAGAAATCCCAAAAATATGGGCAGTATTTGTAGCTGATTTAAGCGCGATGCTAATAAAATCAGTCCTACTAATAAGGCTAACCGAGTTTTGCTCAGTGATTGTTTCTCTCTGCCCAAACGCTCAACATCTTTTGCCAACATCCTCAAGTAAAGCACACCTGCACACGCCCCTAACAAATAATTCAGGGCAATGTTTAGGGAGTAGGCAATCCACACAGAGATAAAAATAACCCCTGTCAGCACAAGTGTGATTACTAACAACTCCTGATAGAGTTGATAGAAGTCTTGCATGGAAGAGTCTACTGGTTCTGTGTCTTCAAAACCAAGTTGAGCATCTTGTTGTGTTGTCGGAGTCGGTGCAATTGATTCTTCTGACAAGCTCACAGGACTTGAAACCAGTACAGCTAAATTATGATGACTGCACATTCAGTCAGCTGAATCATATCACGATCCGGTAACAATACTTTAGGAAAAAACAATTAACTTCTTGGGATTGGTCATTGGTCATTGGTCATTGGTCATTAGTCATTGGTCATTGGTCATTGGTCATTGGTCATTGGTCATTGGTCATTAGTCATTAGTCATTAGTCATTGGTCATTGGTCATTGGTCATTGGCGACAGAATTACTTATTACCGATTTCTTTCATGAAGCGGGGGTTAGTAAGAGCAGTTGTTGTTTGAGGAGGTATCTTGCTCTGTCTAAGTCTAGCTCGACTTGGGCTAAAATGTTGGCCAATGTGGCACTACCATTACATTTTTGCATAAACTCAAGTTCGGCTGTTGATAAGTTGATGATTTAAGTTTGTATCTTAGCGTACAAAAATGTTTTATAGGGGCGAAAAGTTGTTCGCCCTTACATATATGCCATCTAGCGATCGCTAGACATAGATAAACTGGTTGGTATTCGTCAGACTGAGAGTTGAGGCATTAATACCTTGAACAATACCAATTAAGTCACTGCCAAATCTGATTCCTGTACCGGAAATACCGTCAACAGTTACATTTAATAAGGAGTAGGTTGCAGCACTACCTAGTAGCTGGATGCGATCGCTAATGTCGAAGCTGTCAAAATCACTAATTACTGCATAATCTGTATTACCTTGATTACTGTAGTAGACAGTTCCGGGTATGTTGCTTCTATCCCCAAGGATAAAGATATCAGTATCTAGTAAGCTATCGCTGCGTAAAAAATCTCGTTCGCCATTGCCTGCTAAAGAAAAGTTAGTGCCGTTGAGAATATCATTACCGACCCCTCCAACCAGACTGTCATTTCCAGCACCACCAATCAAGGTGTCATTGCCCTTACCTGCTGTGAGGGTGTCGTTGCCACTGCCGCCGTTCAAACTATCATTGCCGTCATCGTCGCTGAGGAAATCGTTGCCGTCATCACCGTTTAAAGTATCGTTGCCGCTACCGCCAACAAAGCTATCACCACCACTGCCGCCAAACAACCTATCATCACCACTACCACCGCTGAGGGAATCATTGCCACTACCGCCGTCGAGGGTGTCGTTGCCACTACCGCCAACAAGGCTATCGTTCCCGCCATTGCCGTTTAAAGTATCATTGCCAGCGCCTCCATCAAGTGTATCGTTACCATCCAACCCGGAGATTATATTGTTGGCACTGTTACCGTTGATGATATTGTTTTGGGCGTTACCTGTACCGTTAATTGCTGCTCCTCCCTCTACCAAATTTAGGTTCTCTAGGTTCACACTCAAGGTGTAGGAGACATAAGTCTCTACAGTGTCTAGGCCGCCTAAAGCACCACCGACGACTTCTGCGGCTACATCAAGTACGTTATCTACGATGTAGGTGTCATTGTTCTCACCGCCATCCATGTTATCAACACCTGTACTTCCGAACAGGATATCATTACCAGCCCCGCCTCTGAGGGTGTCGTTGCCACTACCACCTCTGAGTTCATCGTTGCCTGCATCGCCATAGAGTGTATCGTTCCCACCCAACCCGTAGAGTGTATCGTTCCCACCCAACCCGTAGAGTACATTGTTGGCACTGTTACCGTTGATGATATTGTTCTGGGCGTTACCTGTGCCGTTAATTGCTGCTCCTCCCTCTACCAAATTTAGGTTCTCTAGGTTCGCACTCAGGGTGTGGGTAACATAAGTCTCTACAGTGTCTACGCCACCAAAAACACCACCAATTACTTCGGCTGCTATATCAAGTGTGTTGTCTACGATGTAGGTGTCATTGTTCTCACCGCCATCCATGTTATCAATACCTGTACTTCCGAACAGGATATCATTACCAGCCCCGCCTCTGAGGGTGTCGTTGCCACTACCACCTCTGAGTTCATCGTTGCCAGCGCCCCCGTAGAGTGTATCGTTCCCATCCAACCCAAAAAGTATATTGTTGGCACTGTTACCGTTGATGATATTGTTTTGGGCGTTACCTGTGCCGTTAATTGCTGCTGCCTCTAACAAATTTAGGTTCTCTAGGTTCGCACTCAGGGTGTGGGTAACATAAGTCTCTACAGTGTCTACGCCACCCAAAATACCACCAACTACTTCGGCTGCTATATCAAGTGTGTTGTCTACGATGTAGGTGTCATTGTTCTCACCGCCATCCATGTTATCAATACCTGTACTTCCGAACAGGATATCATTACCAGCCCCGCCTCTGAGGGTGTCGTTGCCACTACCACCTCTGAGTTCATCGTTGCCAGCGCCCCCGTAGAGTGTATCGTTCCCATCCCATCCGTAGAGTGTATCGTTCCCATCCAACCCAGAAAGTATATTGTTGGCACTGTTACCGTTGATGATATTGTTCTGGGCGTTACCTGTGCCGTTAATTGCTGCTGTTCCTGTTAAATTCAGATTCTCCAGGTTAGCACTTAGGGTGTAACTGACTGAAGCCTCTACAGTGTCTACGCCGCCTAAAGTACCACCAACTACTTCGGCTGCTACATCAAGTACGTTATCTACGACATAAGTGTCATTGTTGTCGCCCCCATCCATGTTGTCAACACCTGTACCCCCTAATAGGGTATCATTGCCACTACCGCCTCTGAGGGTGTCGTTACCACTACCGCCTCTAAGTTCATCGTTGCCAGCACCGCCATTGAGTGTATCGTTACCATCCCATCCGTAGAGTTTATCGTTGCCAGCGTCTCCATTAAGGAGGTCGTTAGTGCTAAAAGCGTTGATAATGTCGTCACCATCAAATCCATTGAAGGTATCAGGGGTGCCTGGATCTGGATCACCAAATAGGGGCAGGATGTCGTTACCATTAGTACCGTTAATGATTGCCATAATGAGATGTTCCTTAACTTAGAGTTATGTTGGAAAATTATTAAAGGAATTGTTTAAGCTGGTCTTTTCAAGACATCTTGTATACCTACAGAGAAGCCAGCTACGTATAACGTATTGTAGATATCAGTACAAGCATTTTCGCGATTAATCTCATAATTGCGAGTTATACAAATGTTTGATTTGCTCCAAGAAATTACTGAGCGGCATTTTCTTCAAGAAGAATACTTATAGTAGAATTACAAAAGTTTTTTACGAAATCAATACGACGATCGCCGTAGTTAATTGTGAAGCAGTAACCATCTACCTATAAAAAGCCGTGAAAAGTTTGTCACAAAATGATTGGCAGAAGATTCTGCTTTTTTTGCGATCGCTTTACGCACCTTGCAGTATTGATAAATTTTCCGTACAAATACTGAAGGCTTTACCAGAGTTAGTAGATGCAGAAATATTCTCAGTAGTCAATTTCAACATTCGAGCTACACCCTTCTCACCGCGCATCCATACGTTTCCCCATCCTGAAATAGGTATGGCTGCGGAATCATTCACATCTCAACGTCAAAATTTTTTCACTCATCCAGTTTCACAACATTATGCTCAAACACTGGATGGACAGGCACTGGCAATTTCAGATTTTTTTAGTGAGTCAGAATTCCAACGCCAAGAAGCTTTTTATGGTTTTTTTCAGTCCCTTGGGTTGGAGGATCAGATGGCGATTCACTTTCAGATTCCTGTCATAGCAAATGCTGATCGGTTTTATCAAGAACAAGACCACTTAGTTTTAGGAATCAACCGCGATCGCCGAAACTTCAATGAGCGCGATCGCTTGATTCTAAATTTTCTTCGTCCCCACTTACAGCAGGCATATCAGAACATTGCGGCATTTACTCAAGTACAGGAGCAACTTAACCAGCTAAATCAGGCAACCGAACAAGTAGGATTAATTACTCTATCTCTTGACGGCAAAGTGGAATGGATAAGCCAAAAAGCTGGAGAATTGCTACATAAATATTGCCCAATATCAAAGCTACCAAACTCGCTACCTGACATCCTTCAAAGATGGATAAATCATCAAATATCTTTACTAAAACAGTTAACCGAGATTTCTTCTCCTGTGCGTCCATTTCACCTGGAAGACAATGGAAGTCAGCTGACAGTGAGACTGAATTATGATGCAGGACTGGAACGGGTTTACCTGCTGTTGGAAGAGATTCAGCCTAATGGCTTTTCACTCAAACATTTAGAAATGCTGGGATTAACGAAGCGGGAAGCCGAGGTACTATTTTGGGTAGCAAGGGATCAGAGTACCCATGAAATTTCCCAGGGGTTGGGAATGAGCGATCGCACAGTTAAAAAACATTTAGAAAATATTTACGATAAATTTGGTGTTCAAAGCCGTCTTGGTGCGGTCATGTACGCATTACAGAAATTGGGTATTGTCAATCTTTAAATGTCAATCCAAGTGTAGCTCGTTGTGTCGTGAGGTAGAAATTGGTTGTTGAATACATTAGACTTGTCCGAAAATTTAAATAGGGCTGGCTGAATAAACGCAAAAACACTAATAGATAAAGCTTTCAGACTCTTTGATGTGAAAAAAGTGCAAGGTTTTTCCAGGAGGAGTTTCAAAAAGAAAGCATTTTTAGCCGACTGGGAGGAAAATTTACCGATAGCAAATGGTTGAAACTATTCCCTACTCCCTGTCTTCACGAAAAGACTTTTTCCGCAAACCCTAAATATATGTTAACCACAACCTTTTTAGAGACGCTGTGTGTAACGTCTCTATATTCTTTTTCGCTTTTATACTTTTACTCCTTTTCTAGCAGCTTTAGCTTTTCTGAGTGCCAGATTTCCCAAAGTGTAAGCCCCAAATATTCCTAAGCCTAAATTGGTAGAAAAGTCAAAGGGTACGGGAGTTGCACCAATGGGAGTTAAGGTTCCATTGGAGAAATTAAAGTTTGGGTTAAAACTGGGGTGGAATATTCTTCCATTAAATGAAGAACTTGAGACAGTAAATGCCAACACCAATGAACTGGGTGTGTAGGAAAATCTGCTACCACCATTTGTTATGGTACCACTGCTTCTATAAAACTGAGTTGGAGCAGTACCATTCCACAAAAAGCCCTGTGTCGGCTGAGTTTCGGTAAAAGTTTTCCCTACCAGTAATGGAGCAACTGTGGAACTGGTGACAGCAACTGTAGCGGCGTTAATGACAAAGTTAAAAGAGCCTGAAGTATTGGCAAAAGTACCATTTGTGTCAAATGTACCAGCTTCAGCACCGCCATTAAAAGACCAGTTCCATGTTAGTGCTTGTGCTGGTTTGGTTTCGGTTAAAGCCATAGTCAAGGCTACACCAGCAGTTGCTATTCCTAGTTTTGTAACTAATTTCACGAGGATTATCTGTAAAAAAACTACACGTATATGATAAGCTGAAACCAGCCTACATAGAAAGTAAAAAAGTACTTTTTACCGGAATCTTCATATGATTGTGGATTTTAGGTGAACAATTAGGGTTAATTAACGGTTAACGATTAATCGTGTTCGCGGAGAGTGCTGTAGGCAAAGAACCCCACCCCTAACCCCTCCCCGCTGTTTCGTGGAGGGGAACTGGATTCCCGATTAAATATTATTTTTAATTATTTTTAGGCTGGTCTTTCTTTTTTAGAATCAAAGCACTAAGCTATCTTAAGCGTAATTGGATGTCGGTAAAATCATTTGTAGTTTCATCAGATTTCTAACTCCATCTATCCCAAGCTGCACTTTGGTTAAAATCTCTGCTACGGTAGATTTACCATCACATTTTTTCAGAAACTCAAACTCGGCTGTTGATAAGTTAACTAGTTATTAATAGTAATTAAATATACATTAGATATCGACGTAATTGAAGTCTGTGTTATTGATAACACTTGAAGAGACGCTGTGTGTAACGTCTCTATATTCTTTTTCGCTTCTATACTTTTACTGCTTTTCTAGCAGCTTTAGCTTTTTTCAGCGCCAGATTTCCCAAAGTGTAAGCCCCAAATATTCCTAAGCCTAAATTGGTAGAAAAGTCGAAGGGTACGGGAGTTGCAGCACTTGGAGTTAAGGTTAACTGGGTGAAACCATTATTTGTGAAGGTATTATCATTTTGGGTACTTCCTATTGGAGTTCCAATTATACCAAATGTGACACGGTAAGGGCTACTGAAAAAGTTGCTACCATTTGTGAAGCCACCACTACCTCTGTAAAACTGAATTGGAGTAGTACCATTCCAGATAAAGCCCTGTGTCGACTGAGTTTCGGTAAAAGTTGCCCCCACCAGTGAAGGCGCAAATGCAGAAGTTGTGACAGCAAATGTAGCGGGGTTAATGACAAAGTTAAAAGAGCCTGAAGTATTGGCCAAAGTACCGTTTGTGTCAAATGTACCAGCTTCAGCACCGCCATTAAAAGACCAGTTCCATGTTAATGCTTGTGCTGGTTTGGTTTCGGTTAAAGCCATAGTCAAGGCTACACCAACAGTTGCTATTCCTAGTTTTCTAACTAATTTCACGAGGGTTCCCCGTAAAAAAAACTACACGGATATGATAAACTGAAACCAGCTTATATAGAAGGTAAGAAAGTATTTTTTACAAGAATCTTCATCTAATTGTGAATTTTAGGTGAAAGATGAGGGTGTCAGTAAAATCATTTGTAGTTTCATCAGATTTCTAACTCCATCTAACCCAAACTGCACTTTGGTTAAAATCTCTGCTACGGTAGATTTACTATCACAGTTTTGCATAAACTCAAACTCTGCTGCTGATAAGTTAACAATTTGGTAATCGTAATTAAATAAACATTGACTGGGAAACCCATCTATGCAGGGGTTGAGTTCGGGAATTGCAGCTAATAAGGTGTTATCTGCTGTCCATTCGGTTTTTGTGAGGGGGGGACGACTGAGGAAAAATTCGTAATGAGTTACTTCAGGGTTCAGTAATTCTATTAATCGGTAACGTTCTCTTTCGCTCAATGCTTCGGCTCGTTCCATTAACTCCGGTGCTTTTTCTAGAAGCTTTTCTAATTGCCAAAATCCGGGATTTGAGAAACCAACAAAGTCTAAACCGGAAGCGTCTATTAATTCAAATAGTGTATCAATGTTGTAATCAGTTTCCTGGGGATGGACGTACATATCAGCAAAACATTCATCTCGCTGATTTTCCATTGACCAACGGTCTTTTTCGCGTTTGACAATTCGGTTATTTTCTGGTAAGGAAGCAAATATTTGTCTTCCGACTTGGACACCATCGCGGTAGTCGCCTTGTTTGTTACCTTGGAGGAGTGCGATCGCTTTTTGCATGAGTTGAATTTCCCAGCGTCCCAATTCTCCATAGACAAAAATGTGCATTAAGCCACCAGGGGCTAGTTTTTTCGCTAATGCTTGAATACCACGAATCGGATCTGGTAGATGATGGAGAACACCAACGCAGTTAATTAAATCAAATTCTCCTGGTAATTGTTCCACATCGTACAAACTCAGATGATGAAATTCTACACGGTCAGCACCAGAACTTTGACAGCGTTTTTTTGCTACTTCTAGAGTTCCTGCGCTTAAATCAATTCCGACTACCTGCGCTTGGGGGTTGAGATGTACTAAATATTCTGTTCCGACTCCTGAACCGCAACCAGCATCTAAAATGCGGATATCTTGCTTTTGTGGTTTTCTTGCCGTGCAGAAGTTGTAAGCGGCTAACCAATTCCAACGCCAATTATAACCTGGTGGTGGTTCGTCGAGGATTGGTTCTGGGGGAAATGGATAGGTGTCGTAGAGTTTGGCTACAGCAGCACTGACGGTTTGGGAGTCGGACATGATCAGGATTAATGCAGTATTTCTGAGTTTAGCCGATGGGGGTAATTAGGGCAAAGGTTATGCGAGGGAATTCTGACAGCAGGGAGATCTTAACAGGGTTGAAAGTCTCTGATTATTCTGAATAATCACCACCAGAACCAAATTTCCATGCATCTACCAGACGATGCCAATAATATTGTTGTTGAATGGGTAAATTATTAACTAATGGGTTTAACATGGGATTTATAGAAAACAAGCCACTATAAATACATAAATTAACGTAATGTAACATCCAGTCTAGCAAACTATCTAAACCAACTTGGGGAATTATTTTCGCAACTAACAAAGGATGAGATAAACCTGTTTTTAACAATGTTTGTGTTAAAGCTCCAAACTGCACCACATCTTGTAAAAATGGTTTAAGTACTGGAGTTCCTAGTTGTTGCATTTCCTGAAAAACGGCTGAGAGAAGTTGGTTAATTTGATTTGGGTCAATTTTTTGTTCTACACCCACACTCATTGCCTTTTGAAATAACCAAGTTACACTTAAACTCGGTTGATAGGGTTGCAATATTGTCAAGTCTTGGACAGATAATTTATCTATTTGTAATGCTTCTTCAATTCCCAATGTTAACCTTTGTAAATGACGTACCATAGCCCCAAAACCACCAAAACTCAAAGGTGATTGATTACCGCTACTATCACCCACTGGTAAAATGCGATTCCAAGGAGTTTTGAGAGGACTTTGGCGATAACTAGGAAAGAAACCAAAGAGCGCTCTTTTAAAGTTCAATTGACTAAGTTCCACGCCCTGATATTCTGGTAAAAAACGGAAATATTCTGCAAATAAAGTTTCTAAACTCAAGCGTTGTGGATTTGCATCCATATAAGTAAATAAATAAGTTGTTCTACCATCTTTTGCAGGGAAAGCTTCCCAAAAATATTGACATTGATTTTGCAAAGTGGTGAAAGATAACAACAAATCGCCAGAGTTATTTTCTGAAAATCCTTCTGCACAACTTCCGACAACTAAACAAAGGGCATCTGGTTTTTTACCTTGACGTGCTTGTTGGCTAATGGGTGAAAGGTTTCCCATTGCGTCAAGCAACAATCTTGCTGTAAATTGATTATTGATCTTGACTCCATTTGGGTGAACCACTACATCGCTAAACGGTGTATTTTCAAATAACTTTCCCCCAACATTGATAAATCTTGTTTTTAAGGTTTCAAGTAAATAAATAGGATCTACACCAATGTTAAGGACATCTTCTACCCAAACTTCTGTACCACCTTGAAAGCTGACTCGTGCGGGGTTATATTTGGTGACAATAGTCTTTTCTAATTCTGCTGCTGTTAGCAAGTCCAATTCTCGAAATACTTCCAACTCTTTCCGGGAAATATTCCATTCTTGTTCCCTTCCTTGCAAAATTCCCCTTTCCAGCAATGCTACCCGCACACCGCGTACAGCTAAAGCGCAACCAATGAGAATTCCTAAAGTTCCACCACAAATAATTACATCCCATTCCACAGAGTTTAAAGGTTGTGGGTTTTCTTTAACTACGTTAGGAATGACTGTGTTGTCTGTTCGCAGGGATGTTAAAATATTATCCGTGCGGCGTAAACCGCTTAAAACATTTCCTGGTAGTTGAGAAAGAATTTCTTCAGTTAGGGACATAACAGTTAATTCCAGCAGAGTTCTAATATTGATATTATCTTTTCAGACAAAAGTTTTAAAAAGCTGACTGTTGACTGCTATAAGTCTTGAGTTTATGGCAATGTGGATATAGAAACGAAACAATAACTTAACTTGTAGGAAATACTTATGAATCGCTCAAAAATAGTAGCCGTTATTACAGGTGCGATTTCTATTCTTTTAGCTGTTGCTTACCTGATAGTTGTGCAAATTCTCGACTACCGAGATATGAAACCTGCCCCTATTAGTGAATTGTACCCACCAGCAGTGATTGCAGAAAGTATAGCAGGTGACAGGTGATAGGGAACAGGTGACAGGTGATAGGTGACAGGTGACAGTGTGAAAAGTCTTTTGGTATCTAGGTTTTATTCTCAATTGGTGTCCTAATTGCTATATCTCCATATCTCCGCGTCACCGTGTCCCCCCGTCCCCGTGTCCCCCTGTCACCGCGTCACCGTAACGGGGTAGGTAAGGCAGCCCCTACAAACTTTTCAATCCATAGATAAAACCTCATGGTTATTATTCAATAATTCAATCCATAGAACTATAAGAATAAATTACAGAAAATATCGTGGATTTATCTAGGAAAGTAATTCCCATTTGGGACAGATAAAGGTAAGCTAAATCTAACAATATTAAACAAAGATAAATTTCCATTAGTGGTCGTCACTGCGTTGATAGGGATCAACGCTAATTGATGTGATCGCTTTAAGTTTTGTTGCAAATATAGAGGTAATTGAATGGCTCAGTACTTGCTAGACAGTGTTTGGCTGATTCCTGTTTATGCTTTAATAGGGGGTCTTTTAGCCATTCCTTGGTCACCGGGGATAATTCGGAAAACGGGGCCAAGACCGGCGGGATATGTAAACTTGGTAATGACGTTTTTCTCATTCTTTCATGCTGTCTTTGCTTTCACAGCAATATGGAATCAACCAGCGCGAGAAGTATTTATTCCTTGGTTATCTACCGCAGGCTTAGACTTAACTATTAATTTAGAAATTTCCTCGGTGAGCGTGGGGGCGCTAATTGTCATTACTGGCTTAAACTTCCTCGCGCAGATATTCGCCATTGGTTACATGGAAATGGACTGGGGCTGGGGACGCTTCTTTTCTTTATTAGGATTATTTGAAGCTGGGCTTAGTGCGTTAGTTCTGTGTAATGACTTGTTTTTCAGTTATGTGATCTTAGAAGTCCTGACTCTGGGAACCTACCTGCTAGTTGGTTTATGGTTTAGTCAGCCTTTAGTGGTGACAGGCGCAAGAGATGCGTTTTTAACCAAACGGGTGGGAGACTTGTTTCTACTCATGGGGGTGTTGGGACTTTGGCCTTTAGCCGGAACTTGGAATTATACAGAGTTAGCTGAATGGGCGGCGACTGCCAATGTTGACCCCACTGTGATGACATTGGTATGTTTGGGGTTAATTGCTGGGCCAATGGGTAAATGCGCCCAATTTCCGCTGCATCTGTGGTTAGATGAAGCAATGGAAGGCCCTGTACCAAGTACAATTTTACGGAATTCAGTGGTAGTGGCGAGTGGTGCATGGGTGCTGATTAAATTGCAACCTGTGTTTAGCTTGTCTACCGTAGTTTCTTCGGCTATGGTTGCCATTGGGGCGGTGACAGCAATTGGTGCTTCATTAATTGCGATCGCTCAAATTGACATCAAACGCTGTTTATCTTACTCTGTCAGTGCTTACATGGGCTTAGTTTTCATTGCTGTGGGAACACAACAAGATGACGCAGCACTTTTATTAGTCCTCACCCACGCCTTAGCCTCTGCATTATTAGTAATGAGTACCGGGGGAATTGTTTGGAACAACATTACCCAAGATGTAACTCAATTAGGCGGACTGTGGACACGTCGCCCCATTTCGGGAATAGCGTTTATTGTTGGGACTTTGGGCTTCATTGGATTTCCCCCCCTAGGCAGCTTTTGGGCATTATTTAAATTAGCAGATGGACTTTGGACAACTCACCCTGGGTTGGTGGGAATTATCATTGCCGTTAATGCTTTAACTGCCTTTAGTTTAACTAGAGAATTCGGTTTAATTTTTGGTGGTAAACCAAAACAAATGAGTGAACGTTCTCCTGAAGCTCTTTGGCCAATGGTTTTACCAATGGTAATTTTAGTAGGCTTTGTTTTACATCTACCTTTAGTATTGCAAAGCTTATCATTACTACCCAATTGGGCTACCTTAAATAAAGATATCGCTCTACTGTTAATTTGGTCGAGTATCTTCGGTTGCGGCATCAGTGGGGTGATTTATTTAGGCAACATTCCTAAACCAATTCGTCTGCCTTGGAAAGGGTTACAAGATTTACTGGCTTACGACTTTTACACACCAAAACTCTATAAAATAACCATCATTTTCGGTGTTGCCCAAATTTCCAAATTCGCCGATATGCTTGACCGTTTTGTAATTGATGGCATCGTTAATTTAGTTGGTTTATTTTCTCTTCTGGGTGGAGAGGGACTCAAATACAGCACCACTGGACAAACTCAATTTTATGCCTTTACCATTCTTGTAGGAGTTGGCGTGTTAGGTGCGTGGGTAACTTGGCCATTCTGGGGAATACAGTTTTTAAGTTTAGTGTTCTGAACGTAGATCATGGCAGATAGTTCGGTAGGAAAAATCTGCCTCAAAAATTGTGAATTTTGAATTGTAAATTTTGAGAATAATTTATTATGCTGAGTGTTTTAATTTGGATACCAATTATATCGGCTGCAATTATTGGGTTTTGGCCTGGTAATGCCATCGAACCAAGTCGCGCCCGGTTAGTATCTTTAACAGTAGCGGGAATAGTGTTACTGTGGAATGTATTCATTCTCCTGAAATTTGATATCAGTTATCCAGGAATGCAATTTCAAGAATATTTACCTTGGAATGAAACCCTGGGATTGAACTATCAATTAGGAGTTGATGGTCTATCAATATTAATGTTGGTTTTAAATAGCTTTCTAACTTGGATAGCTATTTATAGTAGCAATAAAAACACCGAACGTCCCCGCCTTTACTACTCGATGGTTTTATTAGTAAGTGGTGGTGTTGCTGGTGCTTTCCTAGCAGAGAATTTACTGCTGTTCTTCCTGTTTTATGAACTAGAATTAATCCCCTTTTATTTATTAATTTGTATTTGGGGAGGAGAAAAAAGAGCTTATGCTGGAATCAAGTTTTTGATTTATACAGCAGTTTCTGGGGCTTTGATTCTGGCAACATTCTTGGGTATGGTATGGTTAACCGGTTCTCACAGTTTTGCTTTTGATGCCGTTTCTACCCAAAACATTTCCGCCGGAATGCAATTACTGCTTCTAGGGGGAATAGTATTAGGGTTTGGGATCAAAATGCCCTTAGTTCCCTTCCATACATGGCTACCCGATGCTTACGTCGAAGTTTCTGCACCTATCGCTATCTTGCTGGGTGGTGTATTAGCAAAGCTGGGAACCTATGGACTATTGCGGTTTGGACTGGGTATGTTTCCCCAAGCGTGGAGTGTAATAGCGCCTAGTTTAGCAATTTGGGGAGCTATCAATGCTATTTATGGGGCAGTCATAGCGATCGCGCAAAAAGACATCAAGCGCATGGTAGCATATAGTTCCATTGGACACATGGGCTATATTTTACTAGCAGCCGCAGCCAGCACACCTCTATCATTAGTTGGTGCAGTTGCTCAAATGTTCAGTCACGGAATTATACTCGCCATTCTTTTCCATTTGGTAGGTATCGTAGAAGCCAAAGTCGGGACAAGAGAATTAGATAAACTCAGCGGTTTAATGAGTCCCATACGTGGTTTACCTCTCATTAGCGCCCTACTCGTTTTAAGCGGAATGGCTAGTGCTGGTATTCCTGGTTTAACCGGTTTCGTAGCTGAATTTATCTCCTTTCAAGGTAGTTTTTCTACCTTTCCCATTCCCACACTTTTATGTGTAGTTGCATCTGGTTTAACCGCAGTTTATTTTGTCATTCTTCTCAACCGCACCTGTTTTGGTAGACTTCAAAACAATTTAGCCTATTATCCTAAAGTTGTCTGGGCGGAAAAAATGCCCGCTTTGATTTTGGCATCTCTCATCATCTTTTTGGGAGTGCAACCAACTTGGTTAGTGCGTTGGAGTGAAACCACTACTACATCAATGGTAGCAGTCATTCCCACTCCTGAAAAAACTGTAATCTCGGAAATTGCTTTGAAGTAGTTATACAGTACTTCCTTCTGTGATGATGTACACCCCTAGCGGGCATCTTGCCCGCACCACAAGGGTTTTATTTTTCTAGTTTGTACCTCATTTGAACGAAATATGCTGTATCAAGTTCTTCTATTTACTCTCTTTTCTCCAGAAGAATTATGATTAAATGAACCGCGTTCGCGTAGCGTCCCGTAGGGATAGGCGCGAAGGGCGCGAAGGAAGAAGGAAGAAGGAAGAAGGAAGAAGGAAGAAGAAATAGCCATGACGTTAATACTGCCAGAGTGGCAACATGATGTTTTGAGTATTTTTCATGCCCTGAAAATACGTAAAGATTTGCCCAATATTTCTACACCATAAATCAATATTTCATCTTTTTTACAGGAAATCAAAATGGTACAAACTCCAGAAAAATCAACAACCAAATTACCACCCTCCAGACACGAATTTGCAGAAATTATTCATCGGTTGGAAGCTGGCGGTTCAATGTTGCCAGATACCCCTGAAAACTTAATGCAAATTATCGGTATCTACAAAGCTTATGCTGTACCGATGGATTTCTACTGGCGGGACTTACTTTATATAGCTGAACGCGAATTTTTAAACCCATTTCCCTTCTTTAAATACTTCCTACCTCAAGAGTATTTGGATTTACATAATCATTATGCTGGTGATGATGCTGATTTAAGAATTTGGCGCGGTGAAGCCACTGCACATCCTGAACTTTTGGCATTTATGGAGAAAGGTGAAACTTTCAAAATGCCAAAATTATTGCATCATTTATTCCATGACAGAATTAACATGGAATTTGCAGAAGCTTGTATGCGGGCAATGCTGTGGCATCGAAAAATGTACGCCCCAGTAAATCAGTTTGATGCTTATTTAGATTCAGAAGAATATAAAGCTAATGCTGATAAAGCAATTACAGCTTACTTTAAAAATAATCCCCTAATGATGGGAATGTACAAACTGTTTCCAGATATGTTTTTGGAACAGTGTCGCCAAATGTCTTACTATTCCAATTTGGGATTATTTTGGGAAGTAATGGCACCAGTATTTTTTGAAATGTCTGACATCTACGACGAAGGCGGATTTAAAGGCGTTCCAGATGCAATGGATTTTTTAGTAAATGGCATATTTGCTATTGCTGGTCGTCCCATTTATCATCATATATATGTAGATGGCGAATGCTTTGAAATCATTCCCAAATCTAAGGGTTTCACCTGGCTATATGAAGCTGCATTACCCTATGTAGAAGCCGTTTTTTATCGTACTGCACCTTTCCGGGGGACAAAATCCTATAATGCCCAAGCAGGACAAGTTCCTGAAGATCAAAAAGACTTTCACTATGGTATTCTCTATGCTGATGTGTTTCCTGTGGGAACAGCAGGAATTCCACCCACATTATTAATGCAAGATATGTTGCATTTCTTGCCCCAATATCTGATTGATTATTACCAAAAATATTGCCGGGGTGAAGAGGATATGTTGATTCAGTTGGGGATTACTTTTCAACGTTCAATGTATAACGTCACCTCTGCGGTAATTCAAGCTTTAAGGACTGCACTTTTGTATCCTTTAGATGATACAAATCCCAAGCATTTACAGGCAAATCGTGAATTTTTTGAAATGCAGATTAATCGCTTTACCCGTGCTGATTATAATATGCGTGATGCTGCTAGGTTACGGGATATTCAAAGGCAAGATTATCGCTAGAATATCTTGGCGAAAATAAAAATCTTAAAACCTGATTATTTTGTAGGGTGGGCAATGCCCACCAACCCTTATTGAGAAAGTGCAAGATGTGAGTTCACCTGCCATACAGTTCAGAACACTGTCTTTTTAAGAAGCTTAACTATTGCTTGGACATCAAATTTTTGGACAAGTTGTAAAATGCGATCGCAGAATTGGCTATACTGACTATCCAATTCCTTAATTCGTTGTGCTTGCAGTTCAATTTCGGCAATGTCACCGATAATGGCAGCATTGTATATTGTTTGTAGTTCTTCCGGTGGTGGAACTTGGAGGGTAGACTCAGTAATTTCTGGGGGTGTAGAAATATCACTTGATGGCTGTTCATATACCCACTCTACTTGAAGATGTTTATGTAAGCAAAGAAGTAATTCTTCAGATTGAATTGGTTTAGGAAGAAAGTCATTACAACTTAATTCTAAACTAGCGGCGTTATTATTTTTAATACCTAAACTTCTGGCACTCCAAGCAATAATAATCAAATCATGTAACTGGTAATCTTCTCGCAACCGTTGAGTAAATTCAAACCCATCCATTACAGGCATAATAATATCAGTAATTACTAAATCCGGTTGCCAAGAAATCACTTGGGTTAAACCTTCAGCCCCATTACTGGCTTCTGCACAGATAAATCCCCAAGATTGTAGCAACTCAATTAAAACTTCTCGATTAATTTGGTTGTCATCAACAACTAAAATCCGGCGTTTCTGACCTAAATAACCAATAATTTGTCCTTGATTATTGGTTTTATTCCGAATATTTGATTGAGTAATAACAGGTAATGTAACTACAAAGCAAAAACTGCTACCTTCACCCAAAATACTGCTAACTTGAATTTGGCTATTCATCAATTCTACAATTCGCTGACTAATAGACAAACCTAAACCGGTTCCTTCTATTTGTTTAACCCTATTTCCCACCTGCTCAAATGGCTGAAATATCTTTTCTAATTGTTCTGGATTCATTCCCACCCCTGTATCTTTAATAGTAAAGCGGATACAAGCTGTGGAAGGAATATCAGCAACATTCAACTCTAATAAATCCACTGCAAAAGTCACACTACCTGCGTCTGTGAATTTGATGGCATTACTCAATAAGTTAATTAAAACTTGTCGGAGGCGTTTTTCATCTACAAAGACACTTTCAGGTAAATTGTTATCTGCGTGGTAGTGAAAAAAAATATCTTTCTGATCAGTGCGGACGCGCAGCATTTCTACAATACTAGATAAAAATGAACTTAACTGTACCTCTTGGGGGTAAAGCTCCATTTTCCGAGCTTCAATTTTAGCCAAATCCAACACATCATTAATCAAATTAAGTAAGTGAGTACCACATTCATGAATAACCTGCACCCCATTGCGATGCTGCTCTATTTGGGGTGATGATGGGGTGTGTAGTAATAAGTGCGATGCCTGTGGTTGGCGTAGCCATCGTTGCATAATTTGGGTATAGCCAAGAATACCATTGAGTGGTGTCCGCAGTTCATGACTCATACTCGCTAAAAATTCGCTTTTAGCTTGGTTTGCCAACTCTGCTGTTTGTTTAGCTTTTGCTAGTTCTTTGGTGCGTTCTTCTACCTTGACTTCTAAAGTTCGAGAATATTCCTCAACTTGTTGCTTTGTTTGTTCTAGGTTTTGATATAACAAGGCATTTTCAATAGAAACTGCGGCTTGTGCTGTGAGAAGATGTAAAACCTCTAACCGTTCAGGAGTAAACGCTTCAGATGTGAGTTGATTTTCCAGATACAAAATACCAATAAGTTGCCCTTGATTGAGGATAGGAGTGCAGAGTATAGATTTAGGTTTTTCTATTTCAATATACTGGTCTTTACTGAAATTACTCTGCTGATTAACCGAATTTAAAACGACGGTTTCTTGTGTTCGAGCTACGTAATTCAGAATAGACTTGGGTATGGATGTTTTGGGAATTTCATTTAAAGGAGTAGATGCAAAACTTTGTATTGTTTGATTATTTATTTTTCCTTCTGCTTCTACCACCCAATCATTATCTTTTTTTAGTAGCAAATAACCTTTAGATGCACCTGCATTCTCCAACACAATCTTCATTAATTTATCTAAAAGATGATGGAGAATAATTTCACTACTTAATGCTTGGGATGCTTTAAGAATACTTGCAAAATCTAAGTTTGCAGAAGAGGTAGAACTATTAATTGAGTGAGTTTTAGATAGAGGAGCGGTTATTCTTAACCATTGGGGATAACGGGATTCTAAATCTGTAACTTTTGCCTTTGCACCCCAACGTAAATAACCATAGTAGGCTTCTTGGAGATAGACAATTCCTATTTTTTGTCTCCCCAAGTCTAAATAAAATTGACCTGCTAGTTCATTTGCTAAGGCTTCTTCTTGGATATATTCATTTTCTTTGGCTCCCGCAATAGCTAAATCATAATATTCCATTGCCTCTAAAGGCTGTTTCAATATACGATATGTTTCTGCTTTGACTAGATACCATTTATGTAAAAAATTCATAGGGGCGTGATTTGCCCATTGTTGCATTTTTTCTTGATTTATCTGCACTTGAGCGAGAATTTCTCTTTGTTCTGTCACAGAGGACTGATGATAAACTGCCAAATAGCTCAGAGAATCGTAAAAATAGAAGCTAGTAAAAATTAACAACCCCATAACCGCATCTAAATATTGTTTAGCTAATTCGGAATTCATCCGCGCTTGGCTATAATTACCGAATAAATAACAAAGTATTAATTGATAAATATAAATCCGAGAAATGGCACTGATATCACCTATTTTTTGATGAATAGGCAACATTAATTCTACGTCATAACTTGTACCCTTCAAACAGCAATTATTTTCGGCTTCACCCAGTAAATTGAATATTAATTGTTGATGGATATGCAACAAGTTCAAGATTATTTGCTGCTTAATTTGACCAATTACGGTAATGTAGGTGGTTATTTCTTGGTTTGAGCTTTGCAGTTCTTTACCCCAGAAAAGATTATGCCCAAAATAAATATAAATACAATAGCTACCAAACTCGAAATCTCCCGTTTCTACAGCCATGAGATAGCTAGCCAACAAAGGTTGTAAAGCCGTTTGAATATGACTGTGCCAATGATTGATAAAACTATTGACAAGAAAAAAAATTTTAGAGCGAAACTCTTGAGCATTTAATTTTTCTAGTAACCGTAAAGCTAATTGACCGAATTCAAACCCGGTGTTAATTTCATTAAAAACACCGCACAGCAGCATACCATAAGCTGCATATCCATAGGTAGACTCTCTAGCATTTCCAAACTGAATGGACAATTTTACTATTTGCAAGATAATAAGGATATATAAATCTGGAGCAGTCATATAAGCTGCTGATGATATTCTTAATAAAATGCGGATAGCTGCTAGTTGGGTAGGGTCAGTCATCAATGGCAGTTCTAGCAAGTCAGCAATAGTTTTATCATGTAACTGTGACTGGATATCCTGGAATTTTAGGCTAATATTTGCCTGAGTAGAGGAAGCTGGAAACTCGATTCCTAACTGCTCAAGCATATCCAGTCCCAAGTTAATAGCTTCTAAGAGACGGTTTTGAGCCACATACGCTTGGAGTTTTATTTCGTAAGTGGTGATTTGATCTAAGAGATTGGTTGCTTGTTGTGAAATAACATCAGTCAGTTCATTTGTCTTTTGGAAATTACCACTCAGGTATGCTGCCTCTGCTGCTTTTTCATACAACTTAAGACTGAGATTGTAATAGGATTGCCAGTGGTTTTTAGGTAGTAATTCAATTCCTGTTGCTAAATATTGAAAACTGGAAAAATAAGCGCTGGTGGCTTTAGCTCTCTGACCTGCTTTGAAGTTTAATTCTGCTATTTGTAACTGTTCGCTTTCCTCTCTAATTATAGGAATAACTTTATTAAATTGGTTGACAATTTCAAAAATTTCTGATTCTTGTTGGTTGGGAGTATTTTGTGCTAGTAACAAGCGGCCAATTTGTAAATGAGTGGCTTGTTTTTGATCTGCATCCATCAATGAATAAGCTGCTTGTTGTACGCGATCATGCTGAAACTTAAACTTGATTTCACGGCTAATTTGCTGCTGATAGGTTTGAATATTTAGTAATTTATATTTGTCATTTAAGGGAATGATCAAGCCGGATGTAATAGCTGTCCAAATTTCAGTTAATGTTGTTTGTATTTGACGCTGACAAATAATAGCTAAAGTCTCTAAATCAAATTGGTTGCCAATGCAAGCTGCTAATTGCAAACATTGTTGAGTATTCGGCTGTAGTTGAGCAATTTTACTAATCATTAAATCAACTACATTGTCAGTGAGATTTTGCAGGCGAATTTTTTCTATATTCCACTGCCATTGTTGCTTTTGATGCTCAAATATTAGTAATCCTTCTGTGTAAAGAGATTTGAGGAATTCATTAGTAAAAAAGGCATTACCTTGGGTTTTGCTGTAAACTAATTCACTCAAAGAATGAGTATATTGAGGTTCTGTTAAGAGTGCATCAGCGATGAGAGAATTGACATTGGCAATACTCAAGTTTTGCAGTTCAATAGTAGAAATAGTAGCCCCAGACTGTTGAATTGAGTCTAGTGCTAATTTGAGTGAGTGGGTTATATCAACTTCATTATCCCGGTAAGCACCAATAATTAGTAGGGATTGGTGGGAGAAGTCTTGCATTAATGATTGCAGTAGACTTAGGGATGAGGTATCTGCCCATTGCAAGTCGTCAATGAAGATAACTAGGGGATGTTCGGGACAACAAATGGCTTGGATAAACTTTTGAAATAGGAGTTGAAAGCGGTTTTGTGCTTCTTGCAAACCAACGGGAGTGACTGGTGGTTGAGTGCCAATAACTCGTTCTAGGGAGGGAATAAAATCAATTAAAACTTGGCCATTGTTACCTACTGCCTGGATAATTCTCTGATTCCATTGGATTAATATCTCTTCTGGTTCTGCAAGAAGGCGATCGCACAATTCATTAAATGCTTGTGTTAAGGCATAATAAGGAATATTACGCTGGTATTGATCGTATTTTCCAGAGATATAATTTCCCCGCTTGGCAGTCATAGGTTGATGAATTTCTCGCACCAAAGCAGATTTGCCAACACCAGAATAACCTTTAACTAATACTAATTCACACTGTCCTTGACTCACGCGTTCATAAGCTGCTAGTAACTGTTGCCGTTCTTGTTCCCTTCCATAAAGTTTTTGTGGCAGAATAAACTTTTCCCTAGCATCGCGGTAACTCAAGGGAAAAACCTTTACCATTCCCTGAGTTTGTAATTCATACAGACATTGTTCTAAGTCTCGCTGCAAGCCATAATCAGACTGATAGCGGTCTTCTGCATTTTTCGCCATCAGTTGTAAAATAATATCAGATATGGCTTCGGGGCAACGTCCTTCTGTTAATTGGTATGGTGAAATAGGTAGTTTGGCAATGTGTGCATGAACAACTTCTAGGGCATCAGTTCCCGGAAATGGTAAATTGCCTGTGATCAGTTCGTAAAAAGTCACACCCAAAGAGTAAAAATCACTGCGATAATCAATATCTCGGTTCATTCTTCCCGTTTGTTCGGGGGAAATATAAGGTAGTGTTCCTTCTAGAGTTTGTAGATGTTTAAGGGTGGACTTTTCCCGTGCGAGTACTGTGGATATGCCAAAATCAATTAGTTTAATTTGTCCAGTGGATTGATTGAAGAGAATATTGTGGGGATTAATATCTTTGTGAATAATGCCAGCTGCATGAACTTGTCCCAATGCGATGGTAATAGAAATTGCTAACCCCAGAAATTCGGATAATTCTAACTTACCTGCTAACTCTAAACGTGCCAGTGACTCTGCACCAAAGTCTTCTAGGACAAGAATTGGCTGATTGTTGGCCTTTTCTAAAGCATAAGCCTGAACGACTCCCGGCAGTTGTAGTTGTCGTTGTACCTCATATTCCTGTTTTAGTTCAGCTATTTGTTCTGGTAGGGGTAAATGATGACTAAAAGTTTTGAGGACAACAGGACAGTTATCTATGATCCTATAACCACGATATATAGCATTTTTACTATTAACAATTATTTCAGAGGTGATTTCGTAACCAGGTAAAGATAACAACAGTTGATTAGTTTGATTTATCATAAATAATTCAGTATCTATTTTTAATTGTTAGAGGTGAACAATGGCAGTTCAATTACAAACTCTGTTCCTTGTCCATGAATAGATGTAAATTCTAACTTACCACCATGTTTTTCCTCAATAATTTCACGAGAGATAGTTAATCCTAATCCCGTTCCTTTTCCCACTGCTTTAGTAGTCATATAGTGTTCAAATAACTGATTTTTAATCTCTGGACTTATACCTATACCATTATCTTTAATGTAAATACAAATGTGCTGATTATCTTGTAATTTAGTCCGAATATAAATATAATTTGGTCGAGCTTGAATATCGGTAAATTGGCGACCATTATTAGTTTCTTCCACCGCATCAATAGCATTGGCTAAGATATTCATAAACACCTGGTTAAGTTGTCCAGGGTAACACTCTATTTCTGGTAAAATACTGTACTCTTTGATAACTATAATTTCTGGATGCTGTTCATTCGCTTTTAGTCTATGTCCGAGAATTAACAGTGTACTATCTAAACCGTCATGAATGTTAAATTTAATTTTAACATCTGTATCTACCCGTGAAAATATCCGCATTGATTTACTAATATTTGCAATTCTGTTAGTTCCTTCTTGTAAAGATTCCAGCAATTTAGGAAAATCATGTGCCAGATAATCAAAATCAATATCTACTAACTTATCTGCGATTTCTGAGACTGGTTCAGGGTAGTATTTTTGATACATCCGCACCAAATTTATTATATCTTGTGTGTATTCATATGCATATTTGAGATTGCCATTAATAAAGCTAACTGGATTATTGATTTCATGGGCAATACCAGCTACTAACTGCCCCAGTGAAGACATTTTTTCATTTAAAACTAATTGAGATTGAGCTTTTTTAAGTTCTAGAGTACGTTGTTCAATTCGCTGTTCCAAAGATGCATTTAGCTCAACTAAACTATTATTATTTTTTGTCAATTTCTGAGTTAAACTCTGTATTTTTAGATGCAGATTAACTCGCATTAATACCTCTTCTTGTTGAAAAGGTTTAGTAATATAATCAACAGCCCCAAATGAAAAGCCTTTAACTTTATTTTCAGCATCTCCTAGAGCAGTCATGAAAATAATAGGAATGTTCTGAAATTTTGGCTGTGATTTAATATATTTACAAGTTTCAAATCCATCTAGTCCTGGCATCATTACATCAAGTAAAATTAAATCTGGTGTAGCAATATCAAGACGTTCTATAGTAGTTTGCCCATCATTAGCAATCAAAACTCTAAATCCAGATTCTCGTAAAAAGTCAAAGAGAACTTTAATATTAGTGGGGTTATCATCTACAATTAAAAGAGTAGTTTGTTCAGGGTTTTTCATGGCTTCTCCATTTAATTAATTAAACAATTAGATAAGATATGATTTACTTGTTCACTAGGTAAAGGTTTATAGAATAAATATCCTTGCCCAAATTCACAACCTAACTCTTTTAATTTTTCTAGTTGTGTTTGGGTTTCAATACCTTCTGCAACAACATTAATTCCTAGGCAGTGTGCGAAGGAAATCATGGTTTTGACAATAGCCGTTCCTTCTATACCATAATCTAGACGCTCAATAAATGAGCGATCAATTTTTATTGTACTTACTGGAAATTTATAAAATCTGCTGAAAGATGAGTATCCAGTTCCAAAGTCATCAATACAAAGTTGAACACCAAGATCATGAATTTTTTCTAAAACTTGAGTGGTAATACTGGATTCTTTAATAAAAGCAGTTTCTGTTACTTCTAATTTAATAAGTGCAGGTGATATGTGATTTTCATTAATAATGTGTTTAATTTGTTCTACTAGTTCTAAATTTTGAATTTTTACAGAAGATAAATTAACATTGAACACGAGGGAATCAATATTAGCAAATTTCTGTTGCCACTGACGTATTTGTTGGCAAGCTAACTGCAAAGATAATAAATCTAAAGCCTGAATCAAACCATTTTCTTCAGCCAGGGTAATGAATTTACTAGGTGATACCAATCCATGTTCTGGGTGTAACCAGCGAATTAAAGCTTCAAAACCAATTAACTTTTGAGAATTTAGACAAAATATGGGTTGATAGTAAAGGCAAAATTCCTTCCTTTCGATTCCTTGACGTAGTTCAATTTCCAACTGAATCCGATCTAAAGTTCGAGCTTGCATTTCTGAAGTGAATAAGACATAGCAACCTTTTCCAGAACGTTTTGCTTCGTACATCGCTGCATCTGCATCACGAAGGATCTCCGTGGGTTGATGATATTTTAGAGTAGAGGGTAAAATACCAATGCTGACACCAATATAAATTTTATATTCGTCAATTTGAAAAGGTATATGTAATTGTTCAATAATACATTTAGCAATCGCTTGCATAGATTCAATACCATCTTTATTAGGCAGAAAAATTATAAATTTATCTCCTCCTAAGCGTACTATTTTCCCGTTATTCTGTATGCATTTATAAAGTCTTTCGGTAACTTTTTTTAGCAATTTATCACCAACAAGATGTCCAAGACGATCATTTGCATTTTTAAAATTATCTAGGTCAAGAAATAAAATGGCTGAATCATCTTTTAATTGCTGCTGTGCGGAAAATTTTGACAAATGTTGCATTAACCAAGTACGATTAAATACTCCCGTTATAGAGTCATGAAAAGCTGTATAGATAAGTTTTTCCTCTCGCTGCTGAAGTTCATTTAATGCCAAAGTTAACGCCTGAGTACGCTCAATTACTCTTTGTTCTAAGTCCTGATTGACTTTTTGCAATTCTGTTTCTGCTATCTGACGAGCTACAATTTCTTGAGAAAGTTGTTGATTCTTTTCTTGAAGAGAGCGAGTTAAGTTACTCAGTTTTAAATGCAATTGTATGCGGGTTAAAACTTCTTGATGCTGAAATGGTTTGGTAATATAATCAACTGCTCCTAAATTCAATCCTTCAACTTTCTTCTCTGTGTCAGTTAAAGCAGTCATGAAAATGATAGGAATTTCTTGAGCCTGATTGACTTTAAGACGACGGCAAACTTCAAAACCATCGATCATAGGCATCATGACATCCAATAGAATCAAATCGGGAGTAACATACTCTAATTTATGTAAAGCATCTTGACCATTTGTAGCAACCAAAACTCTAAATCCAGACTCTGTTAAGAAAGTGAACAGAATTCTTAAATTATCTGGATTATCATCCACAATCAATATCTGGACTGCTGACTCTGTTTGCATAGACTTGTATAGAAATCTCATGATTTCAGTTTAAAAGGATCTTTGTAAAGTATCAAGTTGTATTGATACATAGCAATCTAGTTTGATTTATGAGAGTTTGCGTGGCGTAGCCATACTTACTCGTGGAAGCTTTTAACAGGGAACTATGAATAGGAAAAAAGGGAGGTAAGTAAGCCCACGTAAATATAGCAGGTGATATCATGTTCGCTTAATTACTTATCAAAAAAAATCGACCCGTCACCCTGTCCCCCATCTCCGCGTCAGCCCTAATTATAAGTCTTTAACGGAACACAATATGGCACGTGACAGTGTGAAAAGTGGCTTAATACCGTTTTATAGCAGGTGACGCGGATACACGGGGACGCGGGGACACGGGGACAGGGATATTCATTTGTAGCTGTAATTAGGGCTTGCTTAATAAAGCTAAAACTTAGATATAGCTGTAGCCAGGATAATTAGGACATTATTAATCCTTGAAACTTAGATATAATAAGGCTTTCCCTCCTGCCTCCTGCCCTCTGCCTCCTGCCTCCTGCTATATATCAAGAGTTTGAAGGTTAAAAAGGTGAATCAGGTGCAAGGAATAAGCGTTGAAACTAGCAAAAACCTATCACTTGACCAGATTCAAGACTATTCTTTTCTTCTTCTAATTCTTCCTCTGGTCACTGAGCGTAGTCGTTCGCGAAGCGTCTCGTTCACGTAGTGTCTCCGACAGGAGAAGAGAAGTGCTGACTCCTGACTCCTGACTCCTGGTGGTCAATTCTGCCCGCAACTGATTGACTACCCGATCTAATCCTACGGAATGGGCTGCTTTGAATAATAAGCGATCGCCTTCTTGCACAAATGTCTTTAATCTCGCTACCAAATCAGCATGAGTAGTAAAACACTCAGAAGGTATACCCTGAGCGCTGTTGGCGATAGTTTCTGCATCTTGTCCATCTACCAAAACCAGCAAACCGTCTAACTGCAAATTCTGCACCATTTCCCCTACTTGTTGATGCAGTTGTTGGGATCTTGCCCCTAATTCCTTCATCGCACCTAATACGGCAATTTTCCGCTTTCCGGGAGTATCTGCCAATAACTGCAAAGCTGCTAACATGGCTTCTGGGGCAGCGTTATAGGTTTCATCTAAAATTAAAACATCATTAGGTAAAGCAAAGCGTTGGCATCTTCCTGTAGGCATATTCACCATGACACCATTTTGTAGAGATGCCCAATCAATTTCTAATACCTGGGCTACTGCTAAAGCCGCCAAAAAATTAGTAGCGTTGTGACGGCCAGGCAAGGGTAAAGGTAAGCGCATTCCTGCCACTTCTACAACTTCATTGTCAATTAATTTTCCTTGGATATCGCCACCTGAAAAACCGTAACTGATGACTTTCCCCTGCCACAATTTCGCTGCGGTTTCCATTAATAGGGGACTGTCATGATTGAGAATTGCCACACTATTAGCAGGCATTTCGGCTAATAACTCACATTTAGCTGCGGCTATGGCTGCTTCTGAACCAAGTAATTCAATATGTGCTGTTCCCACATTGGTAATTACGCCAATTGTTGGTTTAGCGATTTGCGTTAGTTCGGCGATTTGTCCTCTTCCCCGCATCGCCATTTCTATGACAGCGAAATCATGTTCTGTACCAAGTTCGAGGAGAGTTTTTGGCACACCGATTTCGTTATTGAAATTCCCATAAGTTTTGTGAACTTTTCCCTTGGTGGCTAAAACTGCGGCTATGAGTTCTTTTGTTGTCGTTTTTCCCACTGAACCTGTTACCCCAATGACAGGAACAGAAAAACTTTCACGCCACCATCTAGCAATTTGCTGATATGCCTGAAGAGTGTCTTTCACCTGCAATACAGGAACCCCAGGATTTTCATAAGCATAATCTACAATTGCTGCGATCGCACCAAAAGCCATCGCCATCGGCACAAACTCATGTCCATCAAACTTTTCGCCCCGTAAAGCCACAAACACTTCACCCGCTTGCAACATTCGGGTGTCTGTTTGAATACCACTGCCCAATTGGGCTAAAGCAGATGCAGATAAATTCACTGGTTGGGCTAAAAGAACTTCAACCAGTTGGGATAGAGTGGCAGAAACAGGCATACTGATAAATTTTAGGGTGTCTTAGTTTTAAATTTAAAAAACAGCGAACCTACACTAGCAAGGATTGAAGGAAGATATCTACCAAATCCTACAATCCTTGGGGTCAAAATATTAAAATAATTCGTAATTGATAATAATGCCGACCGCAGGCTACCCCCAACCTAATTCGTAGTTAAAGACTTTTTGAGACGGGGATTTAGACCTCGACTCAAACAAATCCATGTATAGACGAAGGGGAATTAAACCCAAAAATTACGAATTAGTAATTAGTTAAAATATCAGTGAAATATTATATTATATGCCTGTTGCCTCTTCCCGATGGTATCGTTTCCGGCTAAATACTTATCATTAGGGCTGAGGCGAAAGACGAGTCGAGTTTTTTTTGATCAGCAATTAGCCGGACTAGATATTAGAAACTACACAAAATATACAGAGGTCTTTTTAATCCAAAAAATAAATTGCGTGTTTACTGTTCCCAAGAATTGACACAGTGTGAACACGCACATTGAAGCGTTGCCAGTCAGAACTGTACAGTGAAGTGTAAATTTAGTGTTCTGTCTTTTCAATTGTCTCAATCACTGCTAAACCTATGCTGGAAGCTGCAATTAGCAGTATTGCCGAAAACAGGAAGGCATTGGTAAGCATCCGGAGGGCATCGTCAAAAAAAATGTAGGTAGTCATTGGTTCAGCCTTTAAACTCTATGCTGGCGCTAGTATGGTTTATCTATCTACAGCCTGATGACTGAATTTTCTTGATTAACTCCTAGCACTTGCATCTTAACAAAACTTTAGATGATTCAGGACATCATGACAAATTTTTTTTGCTAAAGTTTTCATGAATTTAACCTAAATTTGGTTAGGCACAATACAGAAAAATACTGAAAGTAAAAATTAGGGCAATCTTCATTACCGTAATTTTTTTGAATTTACAGTAAATTCAGTCACTATTACTTAAGCAAATATCATGGCATCTTTACATTTAGCAATATGTACAAACCGCCTGTTATTAAAGCCGATATCGCTCAAATATAAGGAAGAGATTTTTCAGGAATTCACTGCCGAAATTACGACATATTTATATGCCAGTCCACCTAGAAAAATTATAGATACTGAATTTTTTATTAATCAATCTTTACTAGAGATGGAAAAAGGAGAGAATTTAATAGTTGTGCTTTTAAGGAAAAATTCTCAAGAATTTTTAGGATGTAGTGGCATCAATCAAATTAATAGTAAACATCCCCAAACTGGAATTTGGTTAAAAAAATCAGCACATGGACAAGGCTATGCAACAGAAGCAATTACAGCTTTAAAAAGCTGGGCTGATGAAAACTTAGATTATGAATATTTGAGATATCCTGTAGATCGGGCAAATACATCCAGCCGCAGAGTCGCAGAAAAGTTAGGAGGTAAAATTGGAGGGGAATATGAGCATACTAATTTGAGTGGTAAAATCTTAAATGTGGTCGAGTATAGAATTCCCAAAAAATGAACAATGCTGGCTGATAAGAAAAGAAAACTACTAACTTAAACAGGGTTCAATGGTAGCGATTACTGATGCTGAAAGTGTTGGTAAATCATAGCCGCCTTCTAAGCCAAAGAGGATTTTGCGAGTTAAGCCTAAACAATATTCTGTGAATAAACCATAATCTTCTGGCTGCAAATTCATACTTGCTAAAGGATCATCAGCATTAGCATCATAACCAGCACTGACAATTAATAAATCTGGCTGAAAATTGGCTAAAAAGGGGATGATTTTATTTTCCCACAAGGGTTGATATTCGGTAATATCACTACCTGGAGGAATAGGTAAATTTAACACATTATTATGAAAACCTTTTTCGGAAGCTTTCCCAGTACCGGGATAGGCGGGGTACTGATGTAGAGAACAATATGCAATTTGTGGGTGAGTTTCTACTATGGCTTGAGTACCATTACCGTGATGTACATCCCAGTCTAAGATGGCAACACGGTTAATTCCCGGTTTTTCTAAGGCATAGACAGATGCAATGGCTGCATTGGAAAATAAACAAAACCCCATCCCTGTATCACTTTCGGCATGATGTCCTGGTGGACGCGCCAATACAAAGGCGGGATTTTCTGTGGCGACAACAGCATCTACCCCATCCAACCAAGCACTCACCGCCAACAAAGCTACATCATAACTACGGGGGGAAACTGGGGTGTCGCCATCCAAATAACCACCACCTGTGGAAGCAATTTCTTTAAGTTTGTTAATATATGTGGCAGTATGGACTTTTTCTATCCAAGACATCTGCTCGGATTTTATGGTAGGGGATAGCCATTCAATTTGTTCGGTAAAACTCGCAGCTTTTAAAGCTTTAACAATCGCGGTTAAGCGTTCTGGTTTCTCAGGATGATAGCGTCCTGTTTTATGTTCTAAAAATTCATCAGAATAAATAATTTGTAGCATGGATTCCCACAGGCATAGAAAGGGCAATTTTTCAGAAATGTCGTTTTTTCCAAAATAAGAACTGATTTACAGCAGAATTCAGGAGTCATATCGTCTTTGGTTAAAGACTTTATAATCAGGGAACCGCGCGGAGATAGGGGGACGCGGTGACGCGGGGAGTTTTTTGATAAATAATTAAGCCCACATGATATCAGAAGTTAAAGCCACTTGATAACTGATTTTTGGTGGAAATTGTGTACTTGATTTACCTGCATTTTACTGGATATAGAAAGCTATTTTATATTATAAACTGCATCAGTTAAATATTGAGAATATCTGTCAATATAACTTTAGCTGCTTCTAAATTTATAATTTAGTTAATTAGTAAAGAACGGCGTAAATTAACTATTAAAAATCGCTAAGAAGCTTGTATTATATGATTTTTTACTATTTAATGTTTTATTTTTTACTCTAGTTTTGGTAGTAGTTTGTAGTTATGAAAGTGCCACAAAAAGTCAATCCAAATTTATGAGACAATTGATTGCAACTAAATGAATTACAAACAGAAAATCAAAACTCAAATATCAACAGAACTCACATATTAAGCGGCTTTTACTTCTGATATCATGTGGGCTTAATTATTTATAAAAAAAACTCCCCGCGTCACCGCGTCCCCCTATCTCCGGGTCAGCCCTAATTATAAATCTTTCACCAAAGACGATATGACTCATGGCTCCTGAATTCTGCTGTAACTGCAATCGATATAATATTTTAATTTTGAGTGGCTAATCTATTATTGTTTTGTTAGCCATTCTTGCCACAAAACACCTGAATATATGTTAGGATCATATCAAAATATGGCAATTTTTCAAGATTAATTTGACATAATTTTGTGTTTTGTCAAGTACAAAGGCTAAAATCTACAATTTTTGGAGTTGTTTAGGTTATGACAACCTCACAGGAGAGGATTATCCCGACGGATTTGCGAAATGAAATGTCGCGATCTTATCTGGAATACGCCATGAGCGTAATTGTAGGTCGGGCGCTGCCAGATGCAAGGGATGGTCTTAAACCTGTGCATCGTCGCATCCTCTATGCCATGCACGAGTTAGGTTTGCTGCCCGATCGCCCGTTTAGAAAATGCGCCCGTGTGGTGGGGGAAGTGTTGGGTAAATTTCACCCCCACGGTGACACGGCGGTGTATGATGCCTTGGTGCGGATGGCGCAGGATTTTTCGATGCGATCGCCCTTAATCAACGGACATGGTAACTTTGGTTCCGTAGATAACGATCCGCCGGCGGCAATGCGGTACACAGAATGTCGTTTACAAGCCTTAACCAGTGCCGCCTTACTACAAGATATTGAAGCCGAAACTGTAGACTTTGCCGATAACTTCGATGGTTCTCAACAAGAACCGACAGTTTTACCATCACGTATCCCCCAACTACTGCTAAATGGTTCTTCTGGGATTGCGGTGGGGATGGCGACAAACATTCCTCCTCACAACTTAGGGGAATTGATCGATGGGTTAGTGGCATTAATTCACAAACCAGAAATCACCGATATCGAGTTAATGCAGTATATCCACGGGCCAGATTTCCCCACTGGGGCGCTGGTTTTGGGAACTGCGGCGATTAAAGAAGCTTACACCACCGGGCGCGGTTCGATCACCATGCGCGGCGTTGCCAATATTGAAACCATTGAACAACGGGGAAGGCCGGAACGGGAAGCAATTATTATCACAGAATTGCCTTACCAAACCAACAAAGCGGCATTGATTGAAAAAATAGCCGAGTTGGTGAATGATAAACGCATTGAAGGAATTGCAGATATTCGGGATGAGAGCGATCGCGATGGAATGCGAATCGTCATAGAATTAAAACGCGATGCTTATCCCCGCGTTGTTCTCAACAACCTTTACAAACAAACTCCTCTCCAAGCCAACTTTGGCGCGAATATGTTGGCCTTGGTGAATGGTGAACCCCAAGTCCTCACCATCAGAGAGTTCTTAAGAGTCTTCCTGGATTTCCGCATTGAAACCATTAACAGACGTACCCGTTATCAATTACGGAAAGCACAAGAAAGAGATCATCTTTTACAGGGTTTATTAATTGCTTTATCCCAATTGGATGCAATTATTATCTTGATTCGTCATGCACCCGACGCACCCACAGCCAAAGGTGAGTTAATCACAACTTACGGACTTTCGGAAGTCCAAGCAGATGCAATTTTACAGATGCAACTGCGGCGGTTAACAGCCCTAGAAGCAGATAAAATTCGTCTAGAACACGAAGAATTACAAAACCAGATCGCCGACTTACAAGATATCTTGGATAGACGGGAACGGGTGCTAGAAATCATTGAAAGCGAAGTTAGCCAAATCAAAACAAGTTTCGCCACACCCCGACGCACACTCATTACTCACGCGGAAGGTGATTTAGACGATCTCGACTTAATTGCAAATGAAAAAGTCCTGATTCTTCTGACCAAACAAGGTTACATCAAACGGATGCCCGTTAATACCTTTGAAGCCCAAAGCCGTGCCACCAGAGGCAAAGCCGGCGCTAAAGTCAAAGATGATGATACCATTGAGCATTTCTTAACTTGCTGCGACCATGATAGCGTCTTATTCTTTAGCGATCGCGGTGTCGTCTACTCCCTGAGAACCTATCAAATACCCCTTGGTTCCCGTACCAGTCGTGGTACACCCATCGTGCAAATGTTGCCCATTCCCAAAGAAGAAAAAATCACTTCCATCGTACCTGTAGACGAATTTAGGGACGATGAATACTTGGTCATGCTCACCAAAGGCGGTAACATCAAAAAAACCGCATTGGCAGCATTTAGTAACATTCGCGCCAACGGTTTAATTGCCATATCCTTAGAAGAAGGCGACCAACTGCGTTGGGTACGGAGAGCCAGAGTAGAAGATAGCGTGATCATTGGTTCCCGTCACGGAATGGCCATTCACTTCCGCTGTACCCATGAACAATTGCGCCCTCTCGGTAGAGCGACTCGTGGGGTAAAATCCATGAAACTAAAGAAAGGTGATGAATTAGTAGGGATGGATATTCTCCCAGCCGCTATTCTGGAAACTTTGAATACAGAAACTGAAGAACTTGTCGAAACTGAAGATATCGAAAATAACGAAGAACTCATCGAAACTGAAGAACTCATCGAAATTGAAGATATCGAAAATAACGAAGAAACCGCAGAAGTAGCCAATAACAACAGTACTGGCCCTTGGGTTTTGGTGATTACAATGGGAGGATATGGAAAGCGCGTACCAGTTGGACAATTCCGCCTGCAAAACCGGGCTGGACAAGGTTTAAGGGCTACCAAATTCAAAAACCGCAAAACCAAAGATAAATTAGCCACCCTGCGAATTGTCAACAACGACGAAGAAATCATGATGGTGACAAATCGCGGTATTATCATCCGTCAAGCCGTGAATGCAATTTCCACCCAATCGCGTTCTGCTACCGGAGTCAGAGTGCAGCGTTTAGACGAAGATGACGCAATTACAGGAGTAGCAATTGTTCCTCCCGATACTGGTGATACAGGCGAATTAGAAGAAGCAGAATAAAGAAGAGACAGGAGGATTCAACGCAAATTCACTGTGCTAAAACTCTGCGTGACTTTGCGCTAACCTCCGCGTCCCTCTGCGTTAAAAAAAATTACGACTGATATAAAGATGAAGTATTTAGGAAAAAAGCCGTTTTCATCCTTTCATCTTTACGCTTTATCCTTGATCAGTGGGCTATTGATGGGGGTGACAGTCGCCCCCGTTGGTGCTTGGTTTCTAGCCTGGTTCGCTCTAGCTCCATTGTGGGTGATAGTTGTTAAATATACTAAAAACACAATTCTCCCTGCCTTTATTTGGGCGATCGCATATCATGGAGTTGCCCTATCCTGGATTACTGGCATTTATCCTATGGATTGGCTGGGTGTTCCAGCTTTACCTGGTTTAGCAATCACTCTTTTTTGTTGGTCATTTATTAGCCTTTGGGGAGGAATATTAGTCTCAGTTTGGGCGGCTTTGATGGTACGTTTAGACCAGGAAAAACCCTGGCTGCGTGTCTTAATTGGTACGGCTTTATGGTGCGGTTTAGAAAGTCTTTGGAGTGCAAGTCCTTTATGGTGGAGTTCTCTTTCATATACTCAATCACCGCATAATCTGGTAATTTTACATTTGGGTCAATTGTCTGGGACTACCACGGTAACGGCTGTGATTGTCGCTGTTAATGGGTTGGTTGCAGAAGCTTGGATTTATTGTTGCACGCAGAGGAGGACACTTGCTTGGGCGGGTTTCCCGACTTGTGCAAAGTGTCCGTCGCGCAGAGGCGCAAAGGAAGAAGGGAGTTTAAGGAAGAGTTTTGTTAATCCTTATTTGGTTGTTGGTTGCTCACTTTTAGTTATTTCTCATATTATTGGTTTTGTTCTTTATAATCAACCTCTGATCCAAAACCCAGATACAAATTTAAAAATCGGCATTATTCAAGGTAATATTCCTAATCAAATAAAACTGCGTCCTCAAGGACTGCGTCGAGCTATTGAAGGTTATACTGAAGGATATTTAAAATTAGCAAATCAAGGTGTAGATGGAGTTCTTATTCCAGAAGCTGCGTTACCATTTTTTCAACGCAACCTACAACAAACCTCTTTCCTGAAAGCAGTCAGAGAAAAAGGTGTAGTTGCTTGGATAGGTGCTTTTGGTGAAAGGGGAAACAGCTATACAAACAGTTTATTTACTGTCACTGCTCAAGGAGAAATTACCAGCCGCTACGACAAATCCAAGTTAGTCCCACTAGGTGAATATATTCCTTTTGAACAAATTTTAGGCGCGATTATTCAACGTTTATCACCACTAGATGAACATCAAGTTCCTGGTTTACCAAATCAGGTTTTTGATACTCCCTTTGGACGAGCAATTGTGGGGATTTGTTACGAATCAGCCTTTCCAGAAATTTTCCGTCGTCAAGCTTTCTTGGGTGGACAATTTATTCTCAGTGCCTCCAACGATGCCCATTACACAGCGGCAATGTCAGATCAACATCATGCCCAGGATATTATGCGGGCAATTGAAACCGATAGATGGGCTGTCAGGGCGACAAATACTGGATATTCGGCTTTTGTTGATCCTCATGGAAGAACTCTGTGGAAATCAGGACATAACACCTACGAAATCCACGCAGAAACTATTTATCGTCGCCAAACGCAGACTTTATATGTGCGTTGGGGAGATTGGTTGATGCCTTTGTTGTTGGGTTTGGCTGGGTTGGGGTGGTTTTTAGGCGGAACGATTAAATAGATATAGCAGGTGACAGGAAGTGACTCTTGACAGTGCTAAAAGCCTTTTAGTGTCTAAGTTTTATCAATGGCTTACGCCGTGCGTTAGCACTACAGTTGATTTCTTAACCCCTTTGTCCGTTGCTATATATCCCACTAATACCATTTTACTTTAAGGTTGATATAAATGAACCGCATGGGGAAAGAATAAAAGGCCAATGATTTGTATCGGGCTTTTTGTAAAATGGTATGAGGGATGAGCTTTAACTCCCCCTTACCTAGTAAAAAAGGGGGTTAGATGGTTAGAAAATGTTTGATATTTTTAGGCTTAAAAAGCCTACTGTATAAGCTTTATCACCTTCAAGCTTGTTCCACTAGTTATATGGATTTTGATATTGGGTAAAAAAAGTTTTGCTGGGGGTGATATGAAACTGATTAAGAGTGGGTAAGTTATTTGTACAAGGAAACGATACTTTACCCGCCAGGAAAACTACTATGAAAACTGAACTGAAAGCCAAGTTTATCCAACACCTCCTCGGTAAAAAGCAAGAGAACGAGGGTTTCACCCTGATTGAATTGTTAGTTGTAATTATCATTATTGGTATTCTATCTGCGATCGCTCTACCTTCCTTCTTGAACCAAGCGAACAAAGCCAGAGAATCTGAAGCTAAACAGTACGTAGGTTCTATGAACCGCGCTCAACAAGCCTATTATTTAGAAAAGCAACTTTTTAGCACTAGTATAGGTCAATTAGGACTTGGTATCCAATCTGGTACAAAAAACTACGATTACCTTATTGCTGCTTCGCCAGCGGCTAACCCAACCGATTTTGTTGCGAACATTGCTAGTCCTACCAATACCAAGAACCTGAGAGCTTATGTTGGTGGCGTAGATCTAATTGATTCTGGTGGTGCAGCTACAACTTTGGCTATTTTATGTCAGAAAACTAACGCTGGTGATGGTGATGCTACCTCTGTAACATTAATTGCTGACTTAACTACCCAACCTGTATGTAACGCTGGCGCTGGCTTCGCTACTATCGACTAAAACACTTAGGAAGATTGTTAGACATCGACTGAATTTAAATGTGCATCTTTTAGAATTCTTGTAGAGACGTTCAATGGAACGCTTCTAGTTTATTTACCAAAGATGTATATTTATATTTTCAGTGTTTAGTTAGTTATACTTAAATAATAAAGTGAGTAATTGGCTTTACTCACTTTTGTTTTTTTTACCAAGCTCTTAAACAAAATATACAGAGCAAAAAAATGATTGATCATCAAGAAAAACAAGCATTTACAGCTTTTCATCAGGGTAAATATTTGCAAGCAGTAGAACTTTATCAAGAACTAATTACTAATGAACCAGAAGTTAAAGAATATCATTGGTATTTAGGATTAGCGCTACTTTTGCAGGGTGAAGAAGCAGATGCTCAAACGGCTTGGATGTTAGCAATTTTTGAGGGAGAAGAAGCAGAAATAGAGGAATGGACTCAGGAATTAGTCAAAGTTTTAGCAACTGAAGCACAACACCAAGAAAAATTACAACAATATCAACTGGCTTGGTTAATTCGCCAACATATTCGGGAAATTAATCCTGGTGATATAAATAATCTTTTCCAAATAATTCAACTATCTTTGCATTTAGGAAATCTGACTAGTGAAGATTTTCAGCAATTAGGAATTATTGAGTTTATAGGTGCTGATTTAGAACTAGAAATAGATAAAGAATTATTATTTTCAGTCTTAAAAAATGCTTTGAAGTCAGTACCATTTGAACCTTGGGTATTAGAATTTGCTGAAGCTTGTATTCCCTATCTTGACCCTTTGCAACTTACTCATACTTTGATGTTAACTGCTACTGAAGTTGCTTATGCAGGACATCGATTTAACTTAGCAATTAAATATGCTGAACTATGTTTAAAAATAAACTATCCCTATCCAGCAGTTATTTCCGAAGTTTTGAGTCATTTAGCTAGTTTTTATTATGAAATTTGTGATTTTAATCAAGGAATTGAAATTGCTAAACAAATATATGATCTGGCTCAAAATACAACAGATTTAATTAATGCTAATTTTGTCGTCTTAGAGGGTTTATTGCGTTCTGGGGGACGTTGGCAAGAAGCAATTCCAATTATTCGACAATATGAAAATTGTTTAAATCAACTAATTACCGAGCAACCAAATATAGATCGTACTAAAATTTATCGTCTCATCAATTCTACATATTTTCTGCCCTATATTCGGGATGCTGCTCGCCAAAACCGTTCTTTACATAACCAAATTCTCAAATTATGCCAAGCTAATATTGAAGTCTCTGCTCAAGCGCAATCTAAACGTTACTCTCAAGCCAATGCTCAGAGAATCAGAAAGCCAAAAAAACAACTAAAAATTGGTTATCTTTCCCATTGTTTTCGAGAACATTCTGTGGGTTGGTTAGCCAGATGGTTATATCAACATCATGATAGAGAGCAGTTTGAAATTTATACTTATTTTGTAAATCACCTTTCTCATATTGACGATTTTCTCCAAAATTGGTATGAAGACAATTCAGATCATGTCAGAAAATTAGGAAGAGATGGCATAGAAATTGCCGAACAAATTCATCAAGATAAAATTGATATTTTAATTGATCTTGATAGTATGACTGCGGATATTAGCTGTGAAGCAATAGCACTAAAACCTGCCCCGATTCAAGTAACATGGTTAGGTTGGGATGGTTCGGGAATCCCTGCTATTGATTACTATATTGCTGATAATTATGTTTTACCAGAATATGCCCAAGAATATTACAGTGAAAAAATTTGGCGTTTACCAAATGCCTATCTAGGGGTTGATGGTTTTGAAATTGGTGTACCAACTCTACGACGAGAGGATTTAGAAATCCCCAATGATGCAGTAATTTATTTTAGCGCTCAATCTGGTTATAAACGCAATCCTGATAATGTACGCTTACAAATGAAAATCCTCAAACAAGTACCAAATAGTTATTTTTTAATCAAGGATATTAATAAAGATGTACGTGTGATTAGAGAGTTTTTTGAACAAATTGCGGAAGAAGAAGGAGTCAGTAAAGAGAGATTACGATTTTTAGAAAAAGTACCCTTATCCTCAGTTCATCGTGCTAATTTAATGATTGCCGATGTGGTGTTAGATACCTATCCCTATAATGGCGCAACTACAACAATGGAAACTTTATGGGTGGGTGTCCCTTTGGTCACGAAAGTGGGAGAGCAGTTTTCCGCTCGCAATAGTTATACGATGATGGTGAATGCGGGTATTAGTGAAGGTATTGCTTGGAATGATGAAGAGTATATAGAATGGGGTGTGCGCTTGGGTAAAGATGCTGATATGAGAAAAGAAATTCACTGGAAATTATTAAAGTCACGACAGACAGCACCGCTTTGGAATGGTAAACAGTTCACCCGTGATATGGAAAAGGCTTATCAGCAAATGTGGGATAGGTTCATATAAATTACTGATAGTTAACCATCAGTTAGTTACGACTGTACAAACACAGAGATGTTGGGAAAATCAAAATATTAAATTTTGTTTATTTTACACAATAGATTATGAGAGATAACAATCAATCACAATTTCCTCTATATAATTCAAATAATTGGTTATTGCAGCATAAAAAAATTGTTACTTCCCAGTTAGGTGAAGATGGGATTATTGAGAAGATTTTCGAGATAATTCCTAATCAAAATCATTGGTGTGTGGAATTTGGTGCTGGTGATGGTAAACGTTTTAGTAATACTTACAATCTTATTAACAATTGCGGTTGGTCATCAGTACAAATTGAAGCGAACTCACGAGATTATGATTTATTAGCAAGTCGATACGGTGAGAAAAATGAAGTTATTTGTTTAAATAAATTTATTAGTTTTGATGGAGAAAACACTTTAGATAAAGTTTTACAAACTACTTCTATTCCTGTCGATTTTGATTTTATGTCAATAGATATCGACGGTAATGATTATTATATTTGGTATTCACTGGAAGTCTATCACCCTAAAGTTGTTATGATTGAATTTAATCCAACTATTCCCCATTATATATACCATGTACAACCTAAAGATCAAGAAGTATATCATGGTTCATCTTTACTAGCATTACAAGCACTAGGTCAAAAAAAAGGTTATGAATTAATTGCTTCTACTGAATGGAATGCCATATTTGTAGATTCGCAATATTTTCCTTTGTTTGGAATTAAAGACAATTCTATCTGGCAAATGAATCATAACTATCAATTCTGGACATATGTATTTCAACTATATGACGGGACGATAGTAGTAGGAGGAAATAATATGATGATTTGGCATGATGTAGAAGTTCACTTACCAAGTATTCAAGAGTTAATTCAAGTTTTACCACCAGAGCAGAGAAAGTATCCTGGCAGGTTATTTGATTAGATATTAGTTATAGTTACATAGATAAAAATCCACATCCACTTGAAAGATGACAAAATTAATTATTATTGTTGGTTTATTAAACAATAAAGCTCTATATAGGGTCAAATTATCAGTGTACATGAATTATTGAGAAAACAAATATTTAAAGGATAGTATGTTGGATAAGTTAAAAATTTTAATTGTTAGTAATTTATATCCACCTCAAGTTCTTGGTGGATATGAACGTTCTATAGCTGACTACGCTAGATTATTGCATCTTCGTGGACATAATGTTTTAGTGCTGACAAGTAACGCAGAAGAATATGCTACTAATTACGAAATAGCTGAACCAGCACCCGTAGTTCACCGCAGCTTATATTTGTGTGGAGAATGGACAAATGAAGGACCACAGTGGTATTCTCCAGAGTTGATGTTACCTAGAATTTTGGAGAATCGTAAAATTACAGCTGAAGAATTACAAAATTTTCAGCCAGATATTTGTCTAGCAGGAAATATTGATTTTTTAGGCATAGAATTATTAGATAAAATCCTCGCAGATGGTATTCCAGTTGCCCATTACGTAATGAATAATAGCCCTGGTTATCTCCCTATATTAACTCCTAAAAGTAAGTTACATCAATATATAACCTGTAGCGATTGGATCAAATCTAATTTAGAGGAAACAAACTATCCCGTAGAAACTACTCAAACGATTTATCCAGGTGCTGCGGTTGAAGAATTTTATCAAGCTGAATTACCACCCAGGGATAAAATCCGTATTGCCTATGCTAGTTTGGTAATGCCATACAAAGGTGCTGATGTACTCATTGAAGCTCTTTCCTTACTCCATAATGCTGGAATTGAATTTTCAGTTACCATAGCTGGAGGAACTATGAAACCAGAATTTGTGGAAGCTCTAAAAGAATTTGTTGAATCAGAAGGAATGCAAAATCAAGTAAAGTTTCCTGGAGTTCTCTCTCGTCAAGAACTGAAGGAACTTTACCGTACACATAATGTTTTAGTATTTCCTTCTCGATTTCCAGAACCTTTTGGTATTAGTCAAATTGAAGCAATGGCAGCTGGATTAACATTAGTCACTAGTGGAACTGGTGGTGCGGGGGAAATAGTAGAACATGGTGAGGATGGGTTAAAGTTTGAGTCAGAAAATCCTTTAGACTTAGCTGATGTTTTGTCTTCTCTGTTGATTAATCCAGAAGAGTGGGAAAGAATAACTTATGCAGGACAACAAACAGCTATGTCTAAGTTTAGCCAAACCCGTGCTGTTGAGCAATTAGAAAATGTATTATTTAAATTAGTTTCCATGAAATAACGCTTTTTTCAGAAAATACAATTCTCAATTTGGGCAGAATTTGGCTAGAATTATAGTATTAATGTAGAACAGTTTAAGTTGATATTCCCATGCAAGATAATAATAATCCACTAATTCAAAGATATCTTAATACATTTTCAGAAATTACTCATTTAAATATATACAATATTCACATTTTTGAACAACTTTTAGGATTACAAAAGATCCTGGAAATACCAGGTGATATTCTGGAAATTGGTGTACTAGAAGGTGCAACATCTGCACTTTTGGCAACCTCTCTAGAAGAAAAGGAAAGATTATTTCTCATAGATCCATATCAAAATTCTGATAATATTTATCCCATAATATCTCACTTTTCAGGCATTGAAAATAACCAATTAGTTTATTTTCAGATAGACTCAATTTTTATTTCCAAGCGTCATTCAAAGTTCTTAGAACCTTATTCTCCTTTGTTCAGGTTTATTCATATAGATGGTGAACATAGCTATGATGCTGTTTACTCAGATATGGATCTTTCTACTTTATATATTTCCAACAGTGGTTTGATAGTGCTAGATGATATATTTAACATTAATTCTGCTTGTTGTACTCATGCAATGTTTGATTATTTAAAAAGTCATCCTAATTTGCACTGTGTAGCTATGGGTTTTGGTAAAGCTTACCTATGTGAGAGCCGATATATTAATGTTTACAGGAAGTTTTTTATTAACCTACCAGAAATTTTAGCGAGTGTTGCGGGTTTAAATGTGAGAGTTTCATTTAATAGTTGGGCTTATGAAAGATCCTACGTCACACTTTCTGCTATAGAGAGTGATGAGCAAAAGTATCAAATTATTGGTCAACGATTAAATTCCCTTAATGAAGTTATTGATATTCTTGACTTAAATCTTGATTAAACCATAACTTAGGAATTCCTTCTAGTTGTGGTGGTATGAGCATCTGATTTTCCTGATTCACAATCATCTGTGCATGGAGTGTTGCTTTTAAAGCTTCCCATTCCTTTTCATTCAAAATGCCTACAAACGAAATTTGTAATTCATCAGAAATCTCTATATTTTCTTCCATGATTAGTTGCATAATTGCCGTAGATATGACAACCTGAGCATCTTCTTCATTTATTGCACCAATATGAATGAGTAAGGTAGTTTTTGGAACTTCAAAATCTGTAACCACAGATTTAATTATGGTGATTAAATCTTGCACAATAGCTTCTTCTAGCTGTTCCCAATTCGGAAACATTATTAAATTAACTTCTCTTAAATTTAATGTTTCTTGGAAATATGGTACTAAATATTGTAAATTAATATCTTGAAAAACTGCTAATTCTTGACGAATTATTAATTTAGGTAATTCTAGTTTGAATACATTTTCGCTCTCGAAAATAGATGCAAATACTTGTTGAGATGCCTCAATTACAGAAAGTCCTTGTATCGATTGTAAAATTCCTCTCAGTGTGTTCTTACTGAATATAGTAAATGATAAAAGAGTTAATGGAAATCCGAGTATGGGTAGTAACCTTACAGCTTCTGCATAGGTCATTTTTCCGCTACGGCATAAAAATTGCCCTTGAGTATTAAATAATCCTGGCATGAATATAGCATCTTCAATTCTATCTTCTATAGAAGATAACCAAGCTGCGCTAAAAACTCCTGTCAAGTTTTGAGAATCTGGAGATGTGAGAATATCGAGAGATGAAGAAATGAATGATTCATCATATTGTGTGTAGTTATTAGCAACTAAGATATATTCGGCTGGTGTATCTTCAATCAAAGATAGGATATCTTCTATAATTTCTTCATACTTATCACTTTCACAATTATTAACTTCATGGATGAGAATATTTTTATATCTTGATTGGGAAAAATAATCGGATGAAAGTTTACTTCCATCTGTGTAATTAGCTTTGTAGTTTAGGTATATGATACCTACTTTTAAAGGATCAATAATTAAATTATTGAGATTATTTACAGTTTGTTGTCTGACCAGTTTTTTATATTGTTCTATTGCTAATAATTCTTCTTGATAGAAAGCTTCTTCATTTTCGGAAATGCGGTTGCTGAAATCTTCTCCAGGTAGATTTGCAAAGGAAGCCCCTGTCATAATCCTGTCACATATTTTATCTAGGGTTGGATCATTGCCTGGTTGTAATTCGTCTACTGTTTTAAATCGCAAATCAAGAAAATGAATATCTTTAATACCCAGTGAACGGAATTTATGGGAAAACTTAAAGAAGAAAGAATTCGTAAAGCGATAAACTCTCTTTAAATCATCTGTTGTAATTTTTACTGTATCTACCAAAAGACTTTCTACAATTTGAGTGAGATGCTCTACCGTAGTGTCAGTAATAATATACTGAGAAGCCTTTTCATAAGCTGAAGTTGCTAAAATTGCAGTTGGAATACCCCTAGCAATTGTTTCAATTGCGACTGTACTAAAGCAAGCAATTGCTGCTTCTGCATTCCATAACAATGAGTAAGAAGTTAGTTGCTCAGAAGGCATTACAAATCTAACATTTTCTGGAGCAGAAAAAATTTGCTTATAGGCTTTTGTTAAAGAATAAGTCTCTGATATATCTGTAAGATTACCTGCTATAAAAGGATGATGGCGAATTACTAAATACTCAGTTCTATTTCTAAAAATTTCGATAAGATTGGCAATAATCTCAAATTGTGCAGTAATTTTAGCTCTATCTGTTAATGCAGCTAGTTCATCTTCACTGGAGGTAAATACAACTAATATTTTGGCATCTGATGGTATTCGCAGTTTATAACGAACATCTAAATAATTAGTTTGAAAATTATAAAAGGCGTGCCAATTCATATTTACACCGTATTCACGATGTATGAAATAATTTTTTGTTTGTTGTATTTCTTCGTGAGTTAAAGTTGTGTTTTCCCAAGATTTAACACAATCTAATATAGGTTGTGTATTATATGTGGGATAGTTATCAAAGAACATAAAGCTATCATCGATGAAGGCTCTTTCATGAGTAATTACATCTATGTTCTGAAGACGTGCAACTTCAAATGCTACTTGATAGGGAGCAAATCTTCCATTGAATAAAAATATATTGGTTGGTTGATACTCACTAAAAATTCTCACTAAGGCTTTATAAGTTACGAAACCATCTATTAAATATTTTCTATGAACTATTTGGACATCTTTTCGAGATAGTCCAGCAGCAGAAATACGAAAATAAGTGTAAATAGTTGAAGTTACCCATTGGCCAATTGCTAAGTCCTGATAGATAGCATTTGCATAATTGTCAGGACTTACTGTTTCTAGCCAATTGTTAGCAGCAGCGTAATCATCACTTTCAATAAAACTCCCTATTTGTATGTAAGGAAGTTCAAATACTTCCGCAAAGAAATGTTTGCCTATTTGAGTACATTGTTGACATTTGTTATTGTCCTCGTCAAATCTTGTAACAGCACAGTTTTGATAAATTCTGTCGCAACCTACAACCAAAACTTCACAGCCACGCAATCTTAATGAAGTAGCTACAACAGCATCTACTTGTTTATGAACTAAACCTGATCCATAGGGAGAAAAGAATAAGACTCTTTTTTTATTAGACATAATTTAGTGATGATAAAAAACGTAGATAATTTCTGTTTCGTTAAGGATTAATATGAAACCTTTGGTATATGTCAGGAAAATCTTGATAAGCTGCCATCAAGCTTGGAGTCACTTGCATTGTTTTTAGATTAATTGAGTTATATAAGGCTCCAAAAAGACAGGTTGCCATAGTTACTTGCAAGATTAATCTATGTCCAGATTGGACTGGTTTACCTTTATGAAAACCTCTCGTATCTGCGGCAATAATAGTACCTCTTGAACCTGCAATTTCTATTATTTGGTCTTGGTCATAGTATTTTTCTATTTCCTCATCTAAAAACCGTCCATCTCTCAATAAAGCGGTAGGCTTAGTTGTATGAGAACCTTTTACATAACAGTGTGGTCCATTATTGGTGTCAACATCTGTCAAATAAATGAAAAATTTCAGAAACTTAATTTGATCTCCATCCCAATGATATAATTGAGCGTCTAGCGATGAAGGTTGACTATTTGAAAAATTTGTACTCCACCACATACTGACGTTTGCATTTGTAACGCTACAACCACAATAAGATTGAGCAACTTCTAAGATGAAACGATCTGAGATTAAATCCTGAATAATTGGATTTTCAATTAGTTGTCTTTCTTCAATATGATAAGTAGTAGCTTTAGGTTGTTCTATTTGATAGATTTCATATTGTGCTTGAGAAGGGTCATGTATGTTGATATTACATGGTGTAGAGTAGGCAAAATCCAATAACCGCTCGCAGATATCACTGGGAACTTTATCTTCAAAAACATAGTAACCTTGATCTTGAATTTCCTTAGCAATCGTTTCAGACTTAGATTTGCTACAAGGCATTAAAAATTCTTTTGCTGTGTTTAAATCATAGGGTAAATGAAACAAGCCATATAAGGATACCCAAAAATTATTAAATGCTCCATCTGTTAAAAAATATAGTAACCGCATAGCCTGAAAAGATTCAGGAGGGGTTTGAGAATTTTTCAGAAAATACTCATAGCCTTGATTGAAAACATCTAGGATGCTTAAAAACTGCTCGTGATTAACTAAAATTTGTATTTCTTCATTAACAGCCCAGTCTCTCACTATTTCCGCAAATATTTCTTGAAAATAACTTTGTTTATTTAATTTTTTTTCAGTTTCAGCTAGATCAGATTCATCAATCTGTGACAGAGTAAATGAAACATCCATTAATTTTAAATAATATTCTTCTGAATTTGGTGTATTCTCTAATTTTTCATCTATTCTGTCTTTCACGAAAATTGTTTGAAATGTTTGCATCACTTTGCCAACAGCTTCTCTGGAAACATGACGTTGATCTGCATCCCAGGGATTTTCTGTACAAAACAATACTGTTTCATAAGATGGAAAATAAAAAACATCTTTATTTCGTATAGTAAATTCTTCAACTGCAACTCGCAGAATAGATTTAGAGTGTAAATTGGCCGCAATAACATGGTGTTCATTACCTCTGAAACTTCCATGAAGAGGTACAGGAGAAACGGTCACTATCAGCTTTATAGAATTATTATAGGCACGCCAAATGTCAAGCATTCGTTGTAATTCTTGAATATTTTCTTCAACTGTTAAAATTCTAGGTCTAACAGCAAATGAGCCTATTCTCCAAGGGGAACGTGAAAACACTGATCCATCTGCCTTCAGTTCCCAAATTTCATTCATTCCCAGAGTCAGTACAAAAACCTCTGCTTTTAAAAGTGCTTGTCTAGAAGCTTCAATATGCTTGTTGTAGTCTGCTTCATATTCTTCAATAGAGTGAAAAAAAACATCATCTCTAAACGGATCATAAAGGCGTTTTTCACCATCAATGACTATTTGCGAAAGAACTTTAGGTAACTCCCTAAGGCCAAAAGACCGTTCTACAATTTGTCTAAAACTGGGAGCATTGAATAGAATTCCCCACCTAGCACTAGAAATATGATTAGGCTCTGTTTTGACATAGTTATAGCCATTATCTTGTAAATAGTTAGCAATTTCCATTGCAAAACAGCTTCCTGCAGAGCCGATGGGAGTTGTTTTATCAATAATTGGAAATTTGTTAGCATAGGGAATAGTATTATAAATAGATGTTGGATAACTCGTATTTTGAGGATTAGTCCAAAAAACGGCATAAGGATTGCTCTTTTGACGAGGATCATAGGATGTTTGGCACTCCAAGGTCATTATTTCGTGTTGAATAATTTTATTTAGATACTTTGTTAGTAAAATTCTCTGTGCAGTATATGTTTGAGTCAGATCAAGCTTTTCTAACAAAATCAACTTGAGATTCTGGAGAATTTGATCATGGCTTCCATAGATTCCTCGTTCAACAAAAATATTCAATAATTCTTGAACTTCAGGATTATTATATTGGTTATCAAATACTGACTTAAAAAGGAATTCTAAATTGTTAAAGTTATCAAAAAGTATTTCTTCGTCTATAATCAATGGAATTCTAGTCATGATTTCAACCTGCGTGATTTATGTATATTATTTGAAATAACACCAAAAGGAATTTGTACTTAATTATTCTAGTAGAATATCCCACTCTAAAGGAGTGCCTCTGTTCAAGTTTTTGGTTACTTTTTTGCCTAATAAAACTTGATAATATTTAGGTGGTAAGCCAAGTCCTGGACGTACTGCTCGCAAATTATCTGGTGTGAATATATCTCCAGCTTTCATATCTTTTGCAATATAGAGCGATCGCCTGAAAATCAAAGAATCTTTTTCAGCCTCAGTTGCCCCATACTGTATATTACCCATCGCTTGCCAAGATCTTTCACTTTCAATCACCAATTGTTGCATTTCTTCAGGTTCCATTGAAAAAGCCGAATCAACTCCACCATCAGCGCGACTTAGTGTAAAATGTTTTTCAATAAATGTAGCCCCTAAAGCAATACTAGCTACAGCAACCCCAATTCCCATAGTATGATCTGACAATCCTACTTGCACGTTGAACAAGTCCCGCAGATGCGGAATTGTCAAGAGGTTGCTATTTTCTGGTGTTGCCGGATAGGTACTGGTACATTTAAGTAATATTAAGTCCTGACATCCTGCCTCTTTTGCTGTTCTGACTGTTTCATCTAGTTCTGCTACTGTTGCCATTCCAGTAGACATAATCATCGGTTTACCAGTGCTGGCAACTTTGCGAATTAAAGGTAAATCAGTATTTTCAAAAGAAGCTATTTTATAACAAGGTACTTCTAAAAATTCCAGAAAATCAACAGCAGTCGCATCAAATGGGGTACTAAAGCCTATAATTCCTAGTTTCTTACATCGGTCAAATATTGGTTTGTGCCATTCCCAAGGCGTGTAAGCTTGTTGATATAACTGGTATAGAGAATTACCATGCCATAAACTATCAGAATTATTAATATAAAATTCACCGTTATTGATATCCAATGTCATAGTATCTGCTGTGTAAGTCTGGATTTTCAGGGCATTTACTCCAGCTTTAGCAGCAGCTTCAACAATTTCTAACGCTCTGTCTAATGATTGGTTGTGATTACCAGACATTTCCGCTACCACAAAAGGTGGATGGTTTTGACCAATTTTTGTCCTGGCAATATTAATTTCTTGTGTCTGATTTTTCAATTTGATTTCTACCTATCTAAAACTAAATGAATTGCTTCCTGTCCTGGCTGTGTTGTTATTCCTAGGCTCTGGAAACCAACTTTTGTAAATGTCTTAATAGACGATTGATTGCAAAGTTTTATATAGGCATGAATTCTAGTAATATTTTGGTCTTGAAAAAGCTGTTTTTGAGTTATATTCAGTAAGTAGCTACCATAACCTTGATGACGAAACTGTTTATCAATACTAACTGATACATTAGCTTGTTCATTTTCAAGATCATATCTCACTTGCCCAATAGGAAAATTTTTATAATCTGTGACAATGTAGAACACACAATTATCAGATGCTAATTTGCTATTTAACCATTGAACATGATGTTCCCAAGGAATAGGCTCTGAACAAAAAGACGCTGCACGCACATCTATATCATTTGCCCATTGCCATAGCAACTGACAATCTTCTGCACAGACAAAACGCCATTTTAACAAATCTTTTTCTATATAACTTAAAACCCGGTGACTACCTTTACTATCTATTAGCTTTTGGCTGCCTTTAGTCATTTGTGTTCTTATATTAGCAGAGTTTATTAATTGCTCAATGGCTGCTGCTATCTCAGTAATCCTAACATGATCATAGTATCCCATATTGATAGCCGTTCCTAGCTCATTTAATTTTTGTGCGATCGCTCTTTGGTTTTCTGCCAAAATTAAAATTAAACTGGGTAAACCCATAAAAGCTAGTTCCCAACAGGTGCTACCACCAGCAGTAACCGCCAAATCGGCCCAAGCCATTAACTCAGGGATATTGGTGACATTTTTTTCTAACCGGATAGGAAACTGTGATGTTTGTGATGCTAATTTCAGTTGTTCATAATGGGGGTTGCTTCCTCCTACAATAACTACTACTTCTAATTCATTAACTTCTAACTGTTGTAAAGCTGCCATCACCTTTAAAGTAACATTATCAGGGTCAGCACCTCCCATTGCCACAAGTATTTTTTTGGCTATAGGTGGATTAATTCGTTTCCATTTTTGCCATTGCCAAAATTCACTTCTTAAAAGCGTATAATCTGTACCTAGTAATAACTTAGTGTCAGGTAATCTATTGATATACAAATTTTCATTAGCATAAATATTTTGATTTAAAACAATATCCGCATAGTAATATTTTGCGTGTTTATAATCATCAATAAATAAAATTTTTAATCCAGAATGTTTAATTGTTTGTTGATATTCAGCATCAAAGTGATAGCCATCCACTACAACCCATTGAGAGTTAAGTTGCTGTGCCAATTTTGCTGTTTCTTGAGCATCCTCAGAACTGGTTAAATGTATTGGTAGATAAAAGATTGTGAAACCTTCTGCTTTTAACCTCATTTCTAAAGATGCTGCTTCTATATTTAGAATAAAAACTGCTTCTCCTCCGCTCATTTTCCATGCTTGAGCTAAAGCTAGACAACGCATTAAATGACCTGTACCAATTCGGCTAGAAGCATCTGTACGAATGATTAGTTTCATTTGATGTTTTATCCTCTGTATCAGAGTCGTACATTTATCCCTTTGGTTCTCAAAAACCTTTTGGCTTCTAAAGGTGTCTGCTCGGTAAAGTGAAATATACTAGCAGCAGTAACAGCAGATGCACCTGCTTCAATCAATACTTCAGCTAAATGTTGATAATTTCCGGCTCCACCTGATGCAATTACAGGAATAGACACTGCTTGCGTGATTGCTTTTGTGATTTCTAGGTCGTAACCCATCATAGTACCATCACGGTCAATAGATGTTAGCAATATTTCACCAGCACCTAAAGCCTCAACTTCTTTTGCAAAAGTTACAGGGTCTTTACCACTGGACTGTGTGCCTCCATGAGTAAATACTTCATAAATACCAACAGCAGTTTTAGTGACATCAATGGATACTACTACACATTGAGAGCCAAATTGCTGCGCTGCTGATTGAATTAGTTCTGGTGTGAATACGGCTGCTGTATTAATAGCAACTTTATCAGCACCAACCTGTAAAAGTCGCTTTACATCTGTAACGGTTTGCACTCCACCACCTACAGTGAGGGGCATAAAGCATTCATCAGCAATTTCATCAATTGTCTCAAAATCAGGTGAGCGACCCTCCCGACTAGCACTAATATCTAAAAATATTAATTCATCAACTTCACGCATATTGTATACTTTAACAGCTTGCATCACGCTCCCAACTCGTCGCCAGCTATCAAATTTAATACTTTTAACTAAACCAAAATCTTTAAAAAGTAAAGTTGGCATAATACGAACTTTTAGCATAGTGCTTGCTACAGATTAAGAAAGTTTTTGATTAATTTTAATCCTAGTTTTTGGCTCTTTTCTGGATGAAATTGAACTCCGATCATATTATCTCTGGATACTACTGAAATAAAGTTGCCACAATAGGAAGTGTGCGCGATCGCATCTTGGGGATGAACACATGAAAAGTGATAACTGTGGACAAAATAAAAGTCTTTTCCAGAAGGAATGTCTTGAAAAACAGGTGAAGAATACTCAAAGACAACTTCATTCCAGCCAACATGAGGAATACGAACTTCGGAACTATCAGGCACAAATCGCTTGACTTCTCCTTCTATCCAACCCAACCCTTTTGTTTCTTCTCCCTCCCAACCTTTTGTAGCTAATAACTGCATTCCCAAACAAATTCCCAAAAATGGGATACCTTTAGTTAATACTTGTTCTCTTAATACCTCTTCTAATCCAGCAGCACGAATATTTTTCATGCCGATATGAAAAGAACCAACTCCTGGTAGAATAATGTAATCTGCTATTTTAAAATCATGGGGTTCACAGGTGATAATTGGTTCTCCACCATTATGCTGCACAGCACGAGCAACAGAATCCAAATTTCCCATGCCATAATCAACAATTGCAACTTTTTTCATGGGTATCTCAAGAGACTAAAGCTTGATTAGTAGTTAGCTTTATATCTTCTGGATTAGCTATGATGTTGTCATAATTAATTTTGGTGAGATTTCCGTTTTTGTCTTTGACCAGGTTGCCTTTACTATCACATAGAAATAGTTTCTTGTTAGTGAAGCGATCGCAAACTTGAATAAACTCTTCCACACTCATGTCAATCTCCTGAAGAATTTCTTCCAAAGAGCATCCCAAGTAAACCCAAGGAAATTTACCATCGTGCATCTTCACCAACTTAATAGCTTCATCTCTGGTTAATCTTCCTCTTCGTAAGTGTAGACAAGCAATATCTGTAGACCTACCAAAACCATACTTTAAAAATTTAAAGTAGTCGTGTATTCCTGTTTGACAATTATCTAAGTTTTCATAGTTAACAATAGATCCTTCAACAGTCTTATGGTAAGTTTCAAAACCGTGAGCTTGGGCGTAGAGGGCATTATGATAACCATCCCAAGGCGCATAATACCCCAGAAATAATCCTGTTACTTCAACCCGTTGCAAGTCTTCATCAGCAGGATAAGAGTATTGGATTAAATGTTTGGCTTCAATTCCTTCTTGTCCTATTAAATCTGTCACCCTCAACCCCAAAAGTCCCCCAAATTCCTCTAACCATCGCCGTGTTAAAGTGTTATTCTGAGCCGCAGCCACAGGTCCACCATACTCATTTTGTGAATTTTCTCCCCAGATAATTAGCGGTACATTTAGTTGTACAGCTAACCTCACAGGTACTGTAAATATAGTTACGTGTTCTGTCCAGGAAATATCTCCAATTTCAGTTAATCCCAAACGGTTTATTTTGCGCCGTACTTGAGGATTAACCGTAACTTCAATATAATCTACACCCAGATTTTTGAGATTTTGAATGTTACGTTCTCCGATATCGGATAATTTATCAGTAGTAGCTGTTACACATATAGGATTCATCCCCAGTTCTAACATTTTCAATACTTGGAAATGACTGTCTTTACCACCACTAACAGGAACAATACAGTCATAGTTACTACTATTTTTAGAACGGTAACGCTCTAGTATTTGTTGTAATTCTTGCTTCCGTTTTGTCCAATCAATCTCTTGACGTTGCTCAAAATTACGACACGCATTACAAACCCCTTCTGCATCAATATATAAATCCGGTTTTGTTTCCGGCATAACACAACAAGTGCAATATTTAATATACTTAGTCATGAGAAAAACTCCTTAAGTCTTTTTAACTTGAATAAATAGTTAAACAATTTTCTCCATTAACACCCAAGTGGTGTTGTCCCATGCAGGGTCTAATTTATTCCAGAGGAAACCATAGTCAATTACTTTAATACAATTACTGTACTGTTCAAGTAATTCTCCAGCAAAATCACGCTTGAATAATTTACCTTGATGTCCTCGATAATTAATTTCTACTGGTACGGGATTATAATATTCGTTGATTAAAATATATCTAGATGATGATTCATACATTTTTTGATAAACAAGCCGTAATTCATCAGGATTAATATGAATTAAAACACCACAAGTAAATACTAAATCAAACTTTATATTAACACTAAATTCTTGAATTGATGATTGTATAGATTTGATATCTGCAATTTTCTCTAATTCTATCAAAGCCGAGTGATTTAATTCAACTCCCGTTAACTCAAAGTTTGGACTCAAACTTGCTATTGCTTGTAAATTATGGCCTCGATTAGCTCCTAACTCACAAATAGTTTTCACGCCATAAGTCTTTTGTAAGACTTTAGCAAAAAAAGGTTGACGTTGTTCCAAAGAAATTATATTTCTCTCTGTATAGTCTGTACCAAAATCTCCTTCCCAAAATACTTCTTGTTCTGTTTTCATTCTCATATTTTTATCCTTAATCCTTGGGATTTTTTTGTTCAACATGAGTATTCAGCATGAATAAATCTGGATTCTCTTCTAAAAAATCTACTATCTGATCAGTTGTAAAAATTTCTCCTTCACGATACAGATTTTTATATATTTCCTCTATCAATCTCCAATCATCTTCAGTATCTAAAGTCCAACGATAATCAGATAAATCATCATCGTAGGTTTGATTATGTAAATTAAAGATTCCTGGATGTTCATAAATATAAGGTGTAACGTGTTCTCTTTCATAAGGTTGATATGATTCTTGAAAAGCTTTTTCTAAACCATTAAATGTAAAAACTTCCGCATCTAAACCACGAGGATAACTGCGACGTAAACAGTTACTAAGATAATCTATTTCTAAACCATCACTTGTTGCAGTTTGAAAGTATTCCAACATTCCAGTTAAAACTTCTGGATCAAATAAAGGACAATCAGAAGTCACTCTCACAATTAACTCTGCTTGATATTCTTTAGCTGCTAGATAATAACGTTCTAAAACATCTTCTTCACTCCCTCTAAACCACTTGACATTACATTTTTCTGCTTCCTCAATAATTACATCATCTGCCAAAGATGTAGTCGTAGCAACCACAAGTTTATCTAGTAAAGAACAAGCTTGAACCCTAGAAATTACATGAGACAACACGGTTTTACCACAAAGTTGTTTCATTACTTTTCCTGGTAAGCGAGTAGAACCCATTCTTGCTTGAATAATTGCCACTGTTTTCATCACAAAATTCCTTGTAATTCGGTTACTACTTTATCTTGTTCTTTCAGACTTAAACCGTAATACAAAGGAATGCTAATAGCCTGTTGATAATATTTTTCAGAATTGAGAAAATCTCCTTCTTTAAATCCTAAGTGTTGATAATAAGGTTGAGTATGTACAGGAATATAATGTAAATTTACCCCAATCCCAGCCTGACGTAATGCCTCAAAAATTTGTCTATGACTTTTATTAATTTTCTCCAGCTTTAACCGAATTACATAAAGATGCCAACTAGACTCAGTATCTGGATGTTGCCAAGGTAATGTTAGCGGTAAATCTTGCAATAACTCATTGTACCTATTTGCTAAAAACTGACGACGTTCTACAAACTCATCTAAACGATTTATTTGACTAGCACCTAATGCAGCTTGAATGTCAGTCATTCGGTAGTTAAAACCTAATTCCAGTTGTTGATAATACCAAGCACCATGAGATTTACCTTGTATCAAATCTGGATTTCTAGTAATACCATGACTTCGCAATCTAATTAGTTTTTGATATATATTTTTTTGATTTGTTAACACCATTCCACCTTCACCAGTTGTAATAATCTTGACTGGATGAAAGCTAAAAACTGTCATATCAGAAAATTCACAGCACCCAACAGGTTTTCCCTGATATTTTGCCCCAATAGCATGAGAAGCATCTTCAATAATTTTGAAATTATATTGCTGTGATAAAACCGCAATTTTATCCATTTCACAACATTGTCCGGCAAAATGTACAGGTATGACTACTTTAGGTAAACACCCTTGTTTTTCTGCCCAAGATAATTTATTCTCTAATTCGTTTATACTCAAATTATATGTATTTGAATCAATATCAACAAAATCAACTTTCGCTCCACAATATAGCCCACAATTAGCTGAAGCAACAAAGGTATTTGGTGAAGTCCAAAGTATATCTTCTGCACCCAACTCTGCGGCTAAACAAGCAATGTGTAATGCTGCTGTCGCACTAGAAACTGCTACAGCATATTTTGTTCCACAATACTCTGCAACTGCTTGCTCAAACCTCTCTATAGCTGAACCTTGAGTTATGCAATCTGAGCGCAAAACTTCTACCACAGCATCAATATCTGCTTGATTTATATCCTGTCTACCATAGGGAATATAATTATTTATCATTTAAATCTCCAAATTACTATATTTGTGGAATTTAGTGGATTAATTCCTATATAATCTGGATAATATTCAAGAATTTCAACATCATTTCTATCCATTAATAAGGTAATTAAGTCCCTGTTATAGTCGTTTATTTCAATATAGCGATTCCTGAGTGTACCAATTAAAGATTTTCTGGTTTTCAAAAAAGATGGTTCAAAATTAACAATCACATCAATATTTTGGCGATTGCGATGTAAGCCATTAATGAAACATTCAGCATTAGGAAGCTGTTCCACACTGTGAACCGTTAAAATTGCACTACCATGTCTAATTAAGCAGCTATATTCTTCTAAATTATAATAATTGAATTTTTTAATATCAAATTTCAGAAAACTAGCTATTTTAACAGCATTTTCTGAATATTCACCGCCATATACCTCTGGACAGATATTTTTTAGATATGAGAGATTATAACCGTATCCACAACCTAGCTCACATATACGTTTTGGAGCATATCTTTTGAGAGTAGTAGAGATTAGAGAATAAAAAATAGAACAGGCTAGACTAAAATTAATTTTGACTATTTCTTCACCCATTGAAATAAAAATATCGTTTTTTTCAATTAGACCAGCTAATTCAAGCTCTTTATTTTTGTAAAGCTGAATATCTGCAAAATCAAAATTTAAAAGTTTCCCATATTTATCCTGATTATATTCCTGTTCAACTTGTTCTAAATCGCGCTTTCTTGAGAATGTCTCTATTCCAATTAACCTATTTGCCCAAGGGTTATTTGATGACAAATATTCATTTAAATTTGATAGTTTCATTTGTTTACCTTCATAAAAATGAAATTATTTATTGATAATTAGCCACCTACATAATAAATATATTTACTCATAATTTAAGAATATCTAGCAGTTGAAAAGCTGTTAGCCATTCTGTATTTGTCTCGGAACTATACTCAAAACCTTCAGGAACTGTGATGCTTTTTTCACCTAACGCATTACAAGTATAATCAACACTATGACTATATTCAATAGTGGGTTTAATCACATAATGATCACCAAATTCTAAGGCTAAATGGGAAGATTCCTTAGAAAACATCGCTTCATGAAGTTTTTCCCCTGGTCTAATACCAATAATTTTAGTTGGTATTCCCGGTGCTAAAGCCTCTGCTAAATCACTAATTTTCATCGAAGGAATTTTAGGTATAAATATTTCTCCTCCGTGCATTCTTTCAAAGCTATTTAATACTAAATCTACAGCTTGTTGCAGAGTAATCCAAAAGCGCGTCATTCGTGGATCTGTAATCGGAATTTCTGTGGCTTTTTCTTGAATGAGTTTTTGGAAGAATGGTACAACTGAACCTCTAGAACCAACCACATTTCCATAACGAACTACGGAAAATCTAGTTTTCATGTCCCCAGCAATATTATTAGCAGCTACAAAAAGCTTATCAGCAGCTAACTTTGTTGCTCCATAGAGGTTGATGGGATTAACAGCTTTATCTGTAGAAAGAGCAATTACTTTTTCTACTTTTTGCTCAAGGGCAACATCAATAACATTATTTGCTCCATTGATATTAGTTTTAATGCATTCCATGGGGTTGTATTCAGCCGCAGGAATTTGTTTGAGAGCAGCAGCATGAACTACATAATCTACACCCCGCAGAGCTAAACGTAAGCGATCGCTATCACGGACATCTCCGATAAAATAGCGCATGACTGGAGAGTTAAACTCCTGTGCCATTTCATATTGCTTTAGCTCGTCACGAGAATAAACTATCACTTTCCGAGGCTGATATAAGCTCAAAATAGTTTTGACAAATTGCTTGCCAAATGAGCCTGTACCACCGGTGATCAAAATAGATTTATCATTAAACATTTATTTTCCTGTGCCAAAAACTGCTTAGAGAAATTTTTCTCTATTCTTCTGACTAAGAAATACTAATTAGCCGATTTCTGACTATTGGACATTTCTTCTTCCTGCTGCTTCTTCATATTCCCCAAAACAACCTTATAATCCTGCCTATCAGGATGTTGCTGTACCAACTTCCCCATGAGAGTGATCGCACCTTTGGTATCTTTCATTTCAAGCCGCAATAGAGAGAGTTTCTCCAGCGCCAATTGGTTATTTGGTTCTCGCTGCAAAACCAACTCATATCCCTTGACCTGTTGTTGCAATTCAGTGTCAACAGACTTGATAACTGGTTGCTGAGGTTGCTGAGGCTTCTCCCAAGATTCTTTTAGAGTATTAACTGCTCCAAATAAGATTGAACCACCAAAAGACAAGATAGAAATATATGTTACGATTCTTTGCTTTCGCTCAATCTGCTTACGACGCTTAACTAAGTAATCATCTCCAGAAATTGCCATGTTTCAAAAATTGCTGCGGTAAATACTTAAATAACAGCAATCCTCCTCTTCTATTTATGAGATTACCCACAACCTCACAGAAACTATCACCAAATGCCCAGAGTTGAGTTAATTCTCTGCACCAAGCTAAAAATTTCCTAAATAGTTGGTTAACTCTGGTGTTTGATCGAATGAATTTACACATCTGGGATGCTCGTCAACTTCTAGACTCAGCTTTGGCAATGACTCCTAGGCATAATTAACAGTTCGTGGTGGTGATTACCGTACAAAACATCATTTTCTAGCAATTTACTAGCGTGAGTTGTGATATACTCAAGAAGTTGAGACTAGCTTTGCCAAAATATAGCGCTCTACGCACAAGTAACAATGGCAAAACGGAAAGCAGTTTTGATTAAGCATTTACCCAAATAAAATCTGAACTACATCGAGGTTATGACTCAGCAAGTAATTCACCCTATGGTGAAATTGCAGCGTAACGTGCAATCACTCGTAGAATCCAATATCATCAAGCCCACCGATAGCATTTGGAAAATTGCTTTACTATACGGCAATGACTGGCAGCACTGGAAACAGGAACTGCAAGACTTCGGCTTTAGTATGCAAGATCCAATTGGTGACCTACTGGCGGTAGAAACTTGGGATGAAGAATAGGTATGGGGTAAGGGGGACAGTGAAACTGATAACTGCCCCCCAGCCCATCACTGACAAATAAGCAATGCCTGAGCCAGTTCCTTAGCAGTTTGGTAGCGATCGCGTGGCAAAGGTTCCGTAACGCGCTCAATAACTTCTCGGAGTTGAGGAGTAATGGTAGGCACGGTTTTAACATCAAAGCCAAAAGCTCGTCCCTTTTGACGGAAAAACTTCAAAGGATTTTCGCCAGTGAGCAAAAAAATCAGAGTTGGTCCGATGGCATACAAATCTGATTGCGTCAAAGGTTGTCCGCGTTCCTGCTCAGGAGCGCAGTAACCTTCTGCACCAATCCTTGTTCCTGGTGCGGTTCCAGTTTCTTTTACTGCTCCAAAATCCAACACCACGACGCGATTGTTAGAACTTCGCACCATTAAATTTGCGGGTTTAATATCACGATGAATAAGTGGTTGCTCTTGGTTATGAAGATATTCTAAGATCTCACAGGTTTGAATCATCCAAGCGATCGCTTGATTGGGTGTCACCGGACCATTAGTATATATACGTTTTTCTAAATCTTGTCCATGAATTAATTCCATCGCCAAGTATTTTTTGCCACCTTCCACAAAGAAGTCGTAATACTTAGGAATTCCCGGATAGTTAAGATGTTTAAGAGTGTTGGCTTCCCGTGTAAATAACTCTTGGGCTTTAGCAATTTTAGCCATATCAGCATTCATCTGCTTTAAAACTAACAATTGCGGTACACCCGTAGTCAAACCAATAGCATCCCAAGCTAGATAAGTAGTACCCATACCTCCTTGTCCTAGAGTTCGTAACACCTGATAGTGACGAATGATCTGTTGTACAGAAAGAGGTTCACCGCAGTGAACGCAAAACAGATTATTTGGGGAATTCCCTTCGTGGGTGCATCTAGAACTATTGAAAGCAGCGGTGACATTCTGATTTTGATACCCAGGTAAAGCATCCGGTTCGGGAATTTCCTGAAGTTGGAATTTGAGGATAGGTCCCCCCTGCGCCAATTGCAACAGGGAATTATTGGGCAGTGTACATTTGTTGACAAGAGTACCATTGAGGAAAGTCCCATTTGTCCCTTGACTAATTACCTGCCAAGCATCACCCTTCTTCCCAGCACTGATTTGCTTCAGTTCCAGATGATATCGAGAAACTAGACTATCATTTAAAACAACGTGATTATCCACCGCCCGACCAATGCGAATCACGGTGGAATTCTCAAAGCACCACTGCTGAAGCGGCGTTTTTTGTTGCCTGTCTAACAGGGTTAGAGTAACCACATTGACACTCCCCGGTCTATTGAAAACTTTGCTGATTGGGACAAACTTTTACCCGAATAAGTATAGCCGTAATGTTGTCATGGCCATTGTATTCGTTTGCCAAATCAATTAAGTCGCTCAGACCCAGTTCTAGGTTAACGCCCGAACTAAGCAGCGGTTCTAAATGAGTTTGGTAGTTGCTCTCTAGTAAATCATTATCCGATAGACCGTCCGAAGCTAACAGTAGGAGAGTATCTTCATGGATCTCAAAAAACTCCACATCAGGATGGAGCAAATTTTCGTCCCGTGGTCCCAAGGCTTGAGTGAGTTGGTAGGCATCTGGACGGGCATAAGCTATGCTGGGTTCTACACCTTTGCTAATTTCCCTTTGACCAACTTCGTGATCTACCGTGACTTGTACTAATCCTCCCTTGCGAGTCAGACGATAGAGACGACTATCTCCCACATGAGCGACGACTGCCCTAGTGTTCTGCATTAACAACATTACCAGGGTAGTACCCATGCGCCCAACACCAGAACGAGAATCTTGTTGATTAAGATCGTAAATCTTCTGATTAGCTAAATAAACGGCTTGGCGGATAGTTTCTACCGTTGGTAATTCCGGAGAAACCCAGTTTTCTTGAAAGTATTGTTGCACAGTCTTCACTGCTAACTCACTGGCTACTTCTCCTCCAGCGTGTCCCCCCATTCCATCACAGAGAATATATAAACCTCGTGCTTGCAAAGTGCGACTTCTGGGTAATTCCACCTTTTGCAAGTTGCTTTGAATGCCAAAGTAGTCTTCGTTATGATTACGTTGACGACCTACATCAGTGCGTCCTGTATCTTCTACACTTTTTAACTGCATTGACAGTAGGATTGTCGGTGCATCTTCATTTCTATCATTGATTTCCTCTGCATCAGCATCATGATCATCATCTGGGAACATAGTAGGTGCAGGGGTATATTGTGCCTCTAGGTTGCTAAAATCTGGGTTTTGGGGTGATTCTAGTTCTGTGGCTATCTCTTCCAAACGCGATCGCAATTGTGCCAAAGTTTCAATCTTACCGACTTCTAAATCCTCCAACATATGCACAACCGAGCCAATATGAGTGCGTTGGGATTTTCTACATAAAGTTTCCCAAACCCGTCCCAAGGCTTTGATATTTACAGGCTGTGCTGTATTTGGTAAATTACCAGCAGACTCTTCCACATACAAACGTTGTAATCCCAATCTTTGGTCTTCATCCAATCGCAAATTCGATAACTCCAACAAACTTTGGCGACAATCCACTGGTTCAAGTACCTCCCAAAGTTGAACCATCTCATAGCACCAGTGTAATATTTGTAACGGATGAGTTGTGTCATCTTGCCACAAATCCAGTAAAAGCTGCCAATGGGAACGGTCTTCAAGAAATAGCACTTGTATATTATCTTGCTCCCACCCATCGTGAATTAGTGGTATCCCTGCTGAAATATCCTTTTGTAATGCAATATAAGCTTGAGCAAAACTAGGTATTCCATTTACATCCACAGATGACATCATCAACCCCTTTGGTTCATGTTCGAGCATAGCCCCAATAGGTGATATTTGATAGGGTCGGCAATCTAAAACCCTGACCTTGACTTCCACATTCGTCGCCATTACTTGAAAATCTGGTAGCGGCTCCAACAATTGATAACGCTGCTGTGGGTCTAAAAAGGAGCCTACCGCCAATTTTGAGAGCGAAGAATTACTCACCCCATCTTCTGAAATGGCAACAGGTATCTTCTGAGTAATTATTGCCCACCAAATTGTGCCACATTCTGCACCGCAGTTGGGACAGTTTTGTGTATTCAAAGCTACTTGAGTACTGCATTGAGGGCAGTCTTTGTGAATTAGGGAAGTACCACAGTTTTGACAAAATTTATTGTCATTAGGGTTTTCAAATTGACAGTGAGGGCAAATCAGCATAGTGGAAGTTCCTCGATTTTCCTTCTAAGGTGCTTCTAGCCACTAGATCCAAAGTGCCACAATTAGCTGACCCTGACTACAGTATATGTATAAGAGATTGTGGATTCACCAGGGAATATTGGTGGCAGGATATAATTGTAAACTACCTACACTGACAGCAAGAAGCTAAGGTGTAGGCTTTTAGTAGCCCTGAACTATCTGTATTGAGACTACGACACAAACAATTCGTTCCGCTAGGCTGGTTTACTTTAGCAGCCACAATAATAGCAATCAATCTTTTTGCCCTGTTTAAATCAGCATCTCCACTCCGTCTTCCTGCGCTAAATGAATCTTACGTTAGATGATACAAACAGACAGCTAACTTAAGGTGTATTTCGCCGACACTGATTTTTTCAGGATTTTGATGTCCGCAGGAGTTAGTTCGCGCCATTCACCTAGTTGTAGACCATTGAGTTGTAAGTGAGCAATACTGACCCTGATTAATCGTAAAGTCGGAAACCCTACCGCCGCAGTCATGCGCCGCACCTGGCGGTTTTTGCCTTCTGTGAGAGTCATTTCTAGCCAAGCTGTGGGGATATTTTTTCTAAATCTAATCGGCGGGTGGCGTTCGCTAACAGTAGGTTCTTCAAATAGTAGCCTCACTTCGGCAGGACGTGTCCGATAATCTTGAATTTCTACCCCTGTGCATAACTTATTTATAGCCTCTGCATCAGGAATATGTTCTACCTGTACCCAGTAAGTGCGTTTATGACCAAACCGGGGGTTAGAAAGGCGATGCTGTAATAGTCCATCACTGGTTAACAACAGTAAACCTTCACTGTCCCAGTCCAAACGCCCCACCGGATAAACATCAGGAACCTGAATATAGTCTTTCAGAGTGCTGTGTTTAGGAGATTCCTGGGTAAATTGACTTAGAACTCCATAGGGTTTATGAAAAATAATATATTTATGGTCACTGGTCATTGGTTATCAATTACGAATTATTTCTTTTTGGGATGAAGACGATAGGCTGCTAGGAAGCGATGAATTTGGATGGGGGAGCATCGAGGGCTTTACCCGCAAATAGTCAAATTTTAGTCCCTGTGGGGAGAAAGTTGACGAATGTGATTGTAGTGTATGATGCTAATAACACTGCACAAAATCATTTAAGACCAGCTTGGGAAAGATTTCAAAAGGTAAGCTTCCATCAGTATCCGCTTAGATAAGGTGGCCTTTAATGAATAATCTCATAACTAAACGGGTTGTTTGGATCAAATTAGCTTGCAGGGTTTTTAGTATAGGTTTATTACCTGCACTAACGGCTTATCCTGTATTAGGTGCAGAGCGATTAACCCTTTCTTTCGGCATTTTAGAGGAATCTATACCCATCAATTCACTGGAAAAATATGCTGAAACAGGAAAAATTGATGATGATTTAGCTGTATATGCTCAGTATGCAGACAAAAAACAACTAACTCAACTGCGGAAAGTTTTAGTAACTCCTATTCCCTTGAATATAGTCAACGTTTCGCAATTTCTTTATACCTCGATTGGTGAGAGATTATTAGAAAAATTGGGAGAAATTATTCAAACAGACTCTCGTTTATCAGGGTTCTATGCAATTCGAGCAGCACTCATTTTAGCAGCCGCAGAACCAAATAATTTTACGCTTTTGAATGTATTACGCAAATTCCCCACAAGATCAATTTCAATTAATTTAGATCGGAGTTTACAAATTGCAGATACATTACAGAATTTAGTCAATCAAACCCAAAATGCAGTAGCACTTATCAACGCACAATCCCAACTAAAATCAACCACATCTAATCTGAATTCTGGGCTTTTAGCAGATATAAAAAAACCAGGTAACTTAACTTGGCAAAAGCAAACTATCATACTTAATGACCAATCTCGCAACCGCACTTTTCCCGCTGATATCTATCTACCCAAAGTCTCAAATCCGCGTTCAATTATTGTTATCTCCCACGGACTTGGTTCTGACAGAAGCAGTTTTGCTTACCTGGCGGAACATCTAGCCCAATCAGGCTTTGTAGTTGCTGTTCCAGAGCATCCTGGTAGTAATGCAGCACAATTGCAAGCTCTATTGTCAGGCACAGCACAGACAATAACTAGCCCCAGAGAGTTGATTGATAGACCATTAGATGTGAAGTATTTGTTAGATGAACTAACTCGTTTATCTGAAAATAACCCTGAATTTAAAGGGCGTTTAAATCTACAACAAATAGGAGTTATAGGACAATCCTTTGGTGGCTACACAGCTTTAGCATTAGCAGGGGCAAAAATTAACTTTGAGCAATTAAAAAAAGATTGTCCAGATATAAAAAATACACTAAATGTTTCGCTTTTACTTCAATGCTTGGCTATAAATTTACCCAAGACAGAATATAATTTATTCGATTCACGAGTTAAAGCAGTAATTGCAATTAATCCTGTTAATAGCAGTATTATGGGGAAAGCTAGTCTCAGCCAAATTAAAATTCCCGTGATGATTTTATCTGGCAATGCCGATACCATTGCTCCGGCTTTACCAGAACAAATCATACCTTTTACTTGGTTAACAACATCAAATAAGTATTTAGTCGTTATCAATAATAGTACACACTTTTCTACTATTGCAGAATCACCGAATGCAGTTTTGCCTGTTCCTACAGAGGTAATTGGTTCAAGTCCCGCATTGGCACGTAGCTACGTCAAAGCTTTAAGTCTTCCCTTCTTCCAAACCTATGTCGCTGAACAGCCAAATTACCTGCCTTACTTGAGTACAGATTACGTTAATACTATTAGTCAGCAACCTCTACCATTGAGTTTAGTTAAATCTTTGACGCTAGAGCAACTGCAAGAAGCATTTAAATAATTCGTAATTCGTAATATTTCCTTCGGAAACGCTACGCGAACGTAATTCGTAATTAAAAAGAGCGATGCCTGCGGCGAGCGAAGCGATCGCAAGGCAATACCATAATATTCAACTAGAATGGATGCAACCGAGTCTTTAACCCAAACCCCCAGTTTTATGACTCTTGCTAAACCTGCTGAATTAAACATTATTCATCTTCCCGACCACACTGAGTTACCAGAGTCGGACGGAACATTCGTGTTCGCGAAGCGTGCCGGAGGCAAAAATTTTCAAGAACATCCCCAGAGTATTCTGCTGACTGACTCTATTAACAGCGTATTGCAACAACTACATTCTGATGGACAATATGCGATCGGTCAAGATTGCGGTATTTACTGGCGTTTAACAGACCCTCCAGAAAAAGGCGCAGAAGCACCAGATTGGTTTTATGTAGCCAATGTACCACCGATGTTAAACGGTAAATTTCGCCACTCTTATGTATTGTGGCAGGAATACATAGCACCTTTAATAGTTTTAGAATTTGTTTCTGGTGATGGTTCAGAAGAAAGAGATAAAACACCCATAACTGGTAAATTTTGGGTATATGAACAAGCAATAAGAGTACCGTTTTATGGCATTTATGAGGTACAAAAAGCCAGTATAGAAGTTTATCACCTGGTTGATGGATATTATCAGCTACTACCAGCTAATGAAAGGGGTCATTATCCTATTTTACCTTTAGGTGTAGAGTTAGGCATTTGGGAAGGACAGTATAATAATATGCAAGCGCCTTGGTTACGTTGGTGGGATATTCAAGGGAATTTACTGTTACATAGTGGTGAGAAAACGCAGAAATTAACATCTCAGTTAGAACAGGAACAGCAAAAAGCTGCACGTTTAGCAGAACGGTTGCGGGAGTTGGGGGTTAACCCAGATGAGGTTTGATTAAAACATCTCCAAAAATTAAAAAATTAAATATGCATATCATCCATAACTTTTGTAGAGACGTTCCATGGAACGTCTCTACATTTTTTAGCGGAAATGTCTATCTAAATGGGGAAAATTAGCCTTTCCCATAAAATCCAAAAATCTTAGCCAAGACTATTGTAATTTTAGAAAATAGGGTTTAAGATATTTCCATGAACCTTAGCCAAGGTTTTTGGAAAAAATCAATGTCAAAAATTATATACGATGTCATCCAACGCTTTGAGGTTGAAAACGGCGTTCCTCGTTTGGTTTCAACCAATATTCAAGTAATTGAAGGTGGGGAAGATTTGCTGTCTTTAGCTATAAGTTTACTGACTAAACTGGGTTTTTATGAAAAGTTTGAGGAGAAGCGAACATCTCAATATATAGGTTATAGGCTGAAAAATCCTGGTAAGGGTGCTAAACGTTATCAATTGGTTTTCGCACAAAGGAAGGAAGGATTATGTATTTCGATTCCTAAAGATGTATTAAAGTCGGAAATTTTGAACCTTGTTTATCTTACTGAAGATATGGACACCCTTCGAGATGAATTCGGTAAGGATATGTATAACTATCATACAACGATTCGTTCAAGCAAGTTTTGGATATTACCTAACAAAAAAGATATATTTTTAAAAGCAATGGAATATTATTATCCAAATATTTTAAATAGTGAAGTGAAAGGAAATTTTTGTTTAAATCCTAATGTTAATTTCCTTTGGACAGAGAGTATTTATGGTGAAGCTTTACCAATAAAACCAGAAGGATTTGAACTTGAACAATTAGAAGAAATTAGTAGTTACATAACTTTGTGTCCACAGGATAAACTTCTTCCTGAAGAAATTAATAGTTACCATAGTTACTTAATTTTATATGAGGATAACCTTTTTCCATATATGTCGCAGGTATGTATAACTTCAAAAGAAGTATTAGAAGAATTTATTACCCACTTTGCAAAAATATTAATGGAGAAAAACTAATGTATATCAAACCCAAAAGACTCATTAACCCTTACGAAGAAAGAATGCTAGAGTTTCTGCAAACCTGCATAGATGAGAATTATAAAATTCATACACAGGTAAGCTTATGCTCATTTTGCGAATTAGATAAAGGTCTTGATATAGAACTAAGAAACTTCTTCTTTAGCTCCAGCGTAGACGCTCTCATCACAAACAAAGACTATAAACCTTGTTTAGTTGTAGAATTTCAATCTACATATCATGATTCTCATGACGCAAGAGAGCGTGATAATAAAAAATTACATTTACTAAAATTAGCAGGAGTTCCCTTACTTTATTCACGAATTAAAGACTTTGGCTTATTACATCTTTACTCACAAAATGAAGAAGTAATATTTAATTTATTCACAGGCGAAAACCGAGAAAATGCCAAAGCCTTAATTAGAAACTATTGCTAACCAACTAATTTTGCTAATTTGCGACTTTGCGTGAAAAAAGATCTAAATACATATAAATTTTCGTAGGGGTATATCAAAAGCTCATTGGTATCAACTTAACCTACAAATGGATTATCTATTAGCTTCCACACCCACCCGGAAATCAATTTCCGGGCTAATAGCTAAAGTACGTTAAAACGCACTCTGATTAACTAAAAATCAAAATTTATTCTATTTCCAAAATAAATAGATCACAAATAGTCGGTTTTAACCGACTTTAGCTTTTAGACAGGGAATTTATTCCCTGGCTTGAAGATTATTACCTCTATATCCTCACAATTTATAACGCCCCTCCGCCAACCACAATCAAAATGCTACAATCTACACCATGCTAGGGGTGCTTGGGAAAACAAGCTGAGATCAAACCCTTAACACCTGAGTCTGGGTAATACCAGCGGAGGGAAGCTGTATATTTGAGGAATTTCATAATGCGTACAGAATGGGTAGCCAAGCGACGTGGACAAGCTAACGTATCGCAAATGCACTACGCCCGTCAGGGTGTGATCACCGAAGAAATGCAATACGTAGCCAAGCGGGAAAACCTCCCTGCTGAACTTATCCGCGCCGAAGTAGCACGGGGAAGGATGATTATCCCTGCGAATATTAATCACACTAACTTAGAACCGATGGCGATTGGTATTGCTTCTAAGTGCAAAGTTAACGCCAATATCGGCGCTTCTCCCAACTCTTCCAACCTGCAAGAAGAAGTTGATAAACTCAACTTAGCGGTAAAATACGGCGCTGATACCGTCATGGACTTGTCCACAGGTGGCGGTAATTTAGATGAAATTCGCACCGCAATTATCAACGCTTCACCTGTTCCCATTGGCACAGTTCCAGTTTACCAAGCTTTAGAAAGCGTTCACGGCACAATTGAAAATCTTACCGCTGACGACTTTCTCCACATCATCGAAAAACACGCCCAGCAAGGGGTAGACTATCAAACCATCCACGCGGGAATTTTGATTGAACATTTACCTTTAGTCAGAAACCGGATTACAGGTATTGTTTCTCGTGGTGGCGGAATTTTAGCCCGGTGGATGTTGCATCACCACAAACAAAACCCCCTGTATACCCATTTCAACGACATCATTGAGATTTTTAAAAGATATGATGTTTCCTTCAGTTTAGGCGACTCCCTGCGCCCAGGATGTACCCATGATGCGTCCGATGAAGCCCAGTTGGCGGAACTGAAAACCCTGGGAAATCTCACCCGCAAGGCTTGGGAACATGATGTCCAGGTGATGGTGGAAGGTCCCGGCCACGTTCCTATGGATCAAATTGAGTTCAATGTCCGCAAGCAAATGGAAGAGTGTTCGGAAGCACCTTTCTATGTTCTCGGTCCTTTGGTGACAGATATTGCTCCTGGTTACGACCATATTACCTCAGCTATTGGTGCAGCTATGGCGGGTTGGTATGGAACAGCGATGTTGTGTTATGTGACTCCTAAAGAACATTTAGGTTTACCTAATGCTGAAGATGTGCGTAATGGCTTAATTGCTTATAAAATTGCGGCTCATGCGGCGGATATTGCTAGACATCGCCCTGGTGCTAGAGATAGAGATGATGAACTTTCTAAAGCTCGATATAATTTCGACTGGAATCGTCAATTTGAGTTGTCTTTAGACCCAGAAAGAGCGAAGGAATATCACGACGAAACTTTACCAGCAGATATCTATAAAACCGCTGAGTTTTGTTCGATGTGTGGTCCTAAGTTCTGTCCAATGCAGACTAAGGTTGATGCTGATGCGTTGACTGAGTTGGAGAAGTTTTTGGCGAAGGAACCTGTAGCGCAGGTTTAAGTATTAAACAACAAGATCTCCGACTTATTCAAGAAGTCGGGGATCTAAAACCTAAACTGAAATATAAAAATTATATTCTGGCTTAAATGAATCTTCAATATCACGACCAATTTGCCAAAAAATATGTAAATGATGTATATTTATTTAAATTGAATAACTCCACTCAAAAAATCTGGATGAATAGAATCATGAAATCAATCATTAAATATGCGACAGCAATCACAATTTCTTCTCTGTCTATGTTTTTAACACCTGTCATTGCTCAAGCAAACAAAGAACAGTGGTTAGATTTTGGTAAAACTCATAGCGGTGAGATACTAAAACTAAATGAAAGCAGTGTTAAATTTGAAATCATGTTAGCTGATGATACTCTCAATAATCAAGATGGATTCTATAGCAATAAAGATAATTACCCAAAGGTAAAAGTTGTTGTATTTGACTACAGCATTGGAAATAAAAAAAGAAGTGCATACACCAAATCTTGTGATAATGGCAGATTAACTGCTAATCCTAGATGGAAAACCTATACTTCTGTTACAGATTATTGGCCTCAATATTTTATAGTTGAAGTCGATAGTGTTGCCAGTGAAAAAATGTTACAACAGGTTTGTACTTTAAGCTTGTCTAAATAAATAACTATCTTTTTAGAAGATGCGAAATTTGAAAACTTTATTCAAAAAGAGTTTTCAGATATAACAATATTAATTGTTTAACTGTGCATGAATCGCAATCTCTAATATCAACACTAAACCCTACAAATCTATGAGTGAACAAATTAAATGGAATGCTGAATCAGAAGAGAAAATAAAAGAAATCCCTTTTTTTATTCGTCCTTTTGCCCGTAAGAAGATTGAAAATTATGCTCAGGAGAATAGTATATCTCTAATTACTCTTGAAGTTTATGAACAGGCTAAAAAATTATTCAATAAAAACTATAATTAACATATCTGCCTAAATCTTAATGACTCGACAATCTCATGATCAATTCGCTAAAGAATATCTAGAGGAATTATTAACACCTCTAGGAACTATTAAAAAAAGCGAAAAGGTTAAAAGCGAAGTTCAAGAAATAGATGTTTGGTTTGAACCATTTTCTTCTCAAAATCAGGAAAATCTACCTTTAGGTTTATTAGGGAAGATGGCTAAAACTCAATGTTTATTTGAGCCTTTTCGCAACCCACCATCAGAAATCGAATTTCGCAGTTGTTTACTCAAATTATATGCCGTTCATGGCGATGTAGTCAGGAAAGCAAAACGCGAAAACAGAAATATTGCAGAATCAGAATTACCGATTTTATGGATTTTAACACCAACTTTTTCATCTCGGATGATTGCGGGTTTAGGTGCAGTTGAAATTGCAGAAGATTGGGTTCAAGGTGTTTATTTTCTGCCGAATATTCTGAAAACAGCAATCGTTGTGATTCATCAATTACCAGAAAATGAGGACACATTATGGTTGAGAGTTTTGGGGAAAGGAGGAACACAGAAAAGAGCCGTAGAAGAGTTAACTGAATTACCAGAAAATAACCCTTTTCGAGAGAATTTGTTAGAAATTTTAGCGGACTGGCGCAAGAATTTAGAATTGAGAGATAATTTAAGTAGGGAAGAAGAGGAAGTAATTATGAACTTATCACCAGCTTATTTACAACAACGGGAAGAGTGGAAGCAAGAAGGAAAAGAAGAAGGACAAATTTTGTTGATAACTTCTCTTCTGGAAGGGCGTTTTGGTAGTTTAGATGCTGAGTTATCTGGTTTAGTGGAAAAGATTGCTAATATTCCTATTTCTGAACGTACTCAGTTACTTCTTTCTTTGGGTAATTTATCCCGTGAGGAGTTGTTGCAAAGATTGAGGAATGAGGAAGTTTAGGATATATTGTTTAATTTATTTTTGTATATAGTCCTCAGATTAGAAATCTGGGGCTATACAGACAAAGCCTACCTGCGTAGGCTAATTTTATGGATAATTTTTATCAAATTAATCTTTAAAATATCTTCCTTTAATTTCTGGATGTTCTGCTAAGAAACGTTCTATTTCTAAATATGACCATTTTTCTACTTCAAAACCTTTATCTTCCTTCAAAGTATCCAGTCTATCATGTAATGTAGCGTCAATTATGCCACTAGTAAGTATACAAAAACCTTTTGCATTATATTGATCTAACATATCACGAATATTTGGAACTTGTGAACTTCCAAGAGATCGCTTATCACTTTTAAATTTACATTGAGCTATCCATTTAATAGATTTCTTATTAATATCTGCACCTTTATAAAATACAATATCTCTACCACCATCACGAGAATGAGAGTTACCAATTTTATGTATATCAGTTAATTTTAAATTATGTTGTTTGATCAGAATATCATAGGAAAGTTCTTCAAATTTTTTATCATTTAATTGATTCCAAGAACATGATATATCATCAAATGTTGTAAATTTTGCTCCTTCTGTTTTAGAATAGGTTAAGTCTACTCCATGTAAATTTATATATCGTAAATCAGCATTAGTAAAATCTGCTCCTCTTAAATTAGCACCTATTAAAATTGCATATCGTAAATCAGCATTAGTAAAATCTGCTCCTCTTAAATCAGCACTGTGAAAATTAGCACAATATAAGTTGGTATTTGTAAAATTAGTATTTTCACAATCTGCACCATATAAAATAGAAAAACTTAAATTTAACCCTGTGAGGTCTAATTTTTTCAGACAAGAATTACTTAAATCTCTACATAAACGATAATCATGATCAAATGAATTAAATTTAGATAAAGAAAGTTGATCATATTTCTCTTCTCTAAGGTTTGATTTTTTATTAATCAATTCCCAGACTAGATACCATTTATGATCTAATTTTGTCTCGTTATCAATTAGCGTACCAGTTAAAATTGCTAAATCTAAATTAGCACCATTTAAATTAGCACTACTTAAATTAGCATCACTCAAATCAGCATTTCTTAAATCTATACCAATCAAATTAGCACCACTTAAATCAGCACCCCTTAAATCAGCATTACTTAGGTCAGCATCACTTAAGTCAGCGTTTCTTAGGTCGGCATTTCTTAAATCAGTACCACTTAAGTTATGACTACTTAGATTAACACCACTTAAATTTATATTATTATCTTTTAAATCTATGCCAGCAATAATTAATTTTATGTCATTATCATCTTCATCATTGAAATTTTCATGGTTATAGGCTGAATCTATTTCACCAAAAATAGAATTGTTATAAACAGTTTGCCACTTGTAATCTAATTTTGTCTCGCTATCAGTTATCGCAACATCTAAGTTTACAAAATTTAAGTTAGTATTAGTTAAATCAGTGCCACTTAAATCAGCATCAGTGAAATCAACACCACTTAAATTAGCATTTCTTAAATCAGCATCAGTTAAATCAGTATCACCTAAGTAAGCATCATTTAAATCAGAATTTCTTAAATCAGCACCAATTAGGTAAGCATAGCTTAAATTAGCATTTTTTAAATCAGCATCAGTGAAATCAGCACCACTTAAGTCAGCACCACTTAAGTCAGAGTCCATTAAGTTAGTACGTCTTAGATTAGCACCGCTTAAATCAGCACCACTTAAATTGATCCAACTTAAGTTAGCACCACTTAAATTAGCATCACTTAAATCAGTACCACTTAAATCAGCATTTCGTAAGTTAGCATCTCTTAAATTAATACCACTTAAATCAAAATTGATTAAATTGAGATTTTCCAAGGTTAATCCGTTAAAATCTCTTTCTCCTGCTTTATAAAGTGCTAGAAGTTCCGCAGCATCCATACTATTTTATCCGTTTATGCGGTATAGTTTGTTTCCAATTACCTTGATATTCTAACAAATTTACAACGTTAAAAGAGGGTTATTGTGGTTTTTATACATAGGTTTTATATCTTAAACCAGCTTAAATACCATGATGGATATGAGAAATCAGTGTTTGTGCAATTTTGGGGAGAGCGATCACGAAGAGATCCGCAGCAATCGCTATTAGATAAAATAGAATAGAATAAGATAAAATAGAAGATAAAATAGAATAGAATAAGATAAAATAGAATAATACCCAAATTTAAGTAATAGCCTTTGTTAAAATAACCTCTATGTCACTGCAAGAGCTTAAAGAACAAGCCTTTCAACTACCTGAAAGCGATCGCTTAGAACTCGTCCGTGCAATTATCGAATCCTTGCAAAATCAACCCAGTCAAAAATCTGAACGGACTCGCATCATCAAACAAATGAAAGGTTTATTAAAAACTAATCAACCAGCACCAACCGATGAACAGGTGAATGCAATGTTAGAAGAACATCGAGTTGAGAAGTATCTTTAGTGAAAATTCTGATTGATACCAATATTATTTTAGATTACTTATTAGAGAGAGAACCGTTTTTGCCAGATGCGGAAATGCTATTTCAGGCAATTGATTCTGGGCAATTAATTGGATATGTGACTGCAACAACACTAACTGACATTTTCTACATTGCTCGCAGACAAACTCAAAGTATTGAACTAGCTAGACAAGCGATTTCAACGACATTAACTATTATGGTTATTTGTTCTGTTAACCGGGCTATTTTAGAAGCAGCTTTTGCATCTGGTTTAGCAGATTTTGAAGATGCAGTCCAAATTTACTGTGCAGTTTACCAAGGTTTAGACGCGATTATTACTCGTGATAGGAAAGGCTTTTCTAATTCAGCCATACCCGTGTTGTCAGTACGTCAGCTATTGGAACAGTTAGAATAAGGTAGTTCTGACTCTGATCTCCCTTAGAAACATCGAGCGGCAAAATATGACACTAACCGATTTACTCCCGTCAATTCGACAACTTTCAGCACCGGAAAAACTCAAATTAATTCGCATCCTTGCAGAAGATTTAGACACCGCTGAAGATATTTCTCCATTAGAACCATTTAAAACATATCACCTGCCAACGCCTTATAACAACTTCGGGGCTGGGGAAATTCTCATGGAAGGACTAAATCAATCAGTTTCTAATGATTAAAGTTTATGCGGTTTAAGTATTCAACAAGCCATGAATTTGAGATTAAACCTAAATCGTAATTATTTAACGATTAACGACTATTACTTATTTCCACAATCATTTCTCCTTGACGTAATTGTTCCAGCGCATCAGGTAAAGTAATTGTCAGAAGCTGACGCAAATTACGATTAGTAACATTTCCACAAGTCAGCCAAATAATTTGAGGAGGTATTCCTAACCGACAAACCAAATCAACAAAATCACTGTCTTTCGTCATGATGATGACATTTGCGATTTTTGCAGCTTCAAAAATTTCGATATCTTTCGCGTCACGTAACCCAATATCTCTTAATGAAAATGCTTCTATAGAAAAAGTATTTGTTAACCAATTTGCCAATGTCGGGGGTAACTGTGCATCAATCCAAATCTTCATGCTGTCAACCGCACAAAATCAGTACGTCGTGCAGCAAACACAAGACAAGCTTGAATATCTTCTGGTTCTAAATCGGGAAAGTCTTCTAAAATTTCGCTAACGGTGACATTTTCCGCTAACATTTCTAAAATGTCACTGACTCTAATTCTCATACCTCTAATGCAAGGACGACCCCCACATTGACCAGGAACTTGCGTAATGCGAGTCAATAATTCATTCATTAATTTAATTAAATATTTGACTATAAAACAATATTTTACCATGATTTTTATAAATTTTGATATTATAAAATTGCTTGAATCTAGGGAACTGACAACTCAAATGCGATCGCAGAGAAACACGAAGGAATACACAGCAATTTCCTCCGCGTCTCTCTCCGTTAAAAAAACTTAATTTACCTCTCGATACCGTTCCTGAAGATCCGTAATTGTAAATAAGGCTTCAAATTTCAACCCAGCAGACTGATATAACTCTGCTCCCCCTTGCAGCCTATCTATCAGGGAAATTACAGTATCCACAGTATAACCCGCAGCTTGCAAACGCTCCACAGCCTTGAGTGCAGACTGTCCAGTCGTCACCACATCTTCCAAAACCACCACATTTGCACCCTCTCGCAAAGTGGGACCTTCAATATAAGCCATTGTCCCATGACCTTTAGCTTCTTTGCGAATAATCAAAGCTGGTAAAGGACGATTTTCATAGACAGAAACCACACTCACCGCTGACACAATAGGATCAGCCCCCAGCGTTAAACCTGCTACAGCTTGTGTATTTTCAGGTAGCATGGGTAACAACAACCTGCCGACAGCCACAGCACCTTGGGGATGAAGAGTTACCTGTTTGCCATTAATATAGTAAGAACTACGTTGTCCAGAAGAGAGAACAAAATCACCTTCTTGATAAGCAAGTTGGCAAAATAAATCTAGTAACTTCTGACGCAGAGTAGTTAAATCTGTAGTATCTGCCCAAATATCTGAATAGGTAGAGGTTTCAGTAGAATAAGTCATTACAAGCTGTTAAAAGTTGTGCTACACCAAAGATTGAACTCATGTGAGTTCTGAAATTAAGCATAAATTAAGATTCGCCCAAAAATTGAGGAGTAGTTAACATGAGTATAAAATCTAAAGCCTTGAGTGGATTGTTAGTACTGTTAGCCACTAGTAGCGCTTTTCCTTTAATGGCATCTGCTCAAACGCAAACAGACAATTATGCACCAATAAATGATACCTTCGAGAGAGCTTATTTTCGTAATGATCCTAACTTCTACGACAATGGCAGTTTACAGCGTCAAGTAGATTCTTTAATTGGGCCTGGGAAGAAGTTCGGAACTACTTTCCCTGACAATGAAATTGCCAAAGATGCCGAGTTGGTTAATACTGTCTATCGTGATCTTCTTACCCAACAGGCTATGAATGATCCATATCTTCGCACCCCAGATTTACCGAATCCTTACGATTCTTCTCTGTTGATGTCTCCCCGCTACAATGCTAATAAGCTCAAAGTCGGGACTGAATTCCGTTTTGAAAGTTTTACTTCTCGCTAAGAGGGCTGTTAGTTCCTTGAGTGCTGAGTAGTGATTTAGTTACTCTCAGGACTCAAGACTTACTCTAAGGGACTTCCAGGGGAAACGCATCTAAATTTTATCGCTTTTAGCGATTGTTGTTATGTTGTTAGTTTTGCTTTTGAGCAAAGTATACAGCACTTTCCGTGTAATGCGGTACACTTAATTAATCCTCCACATTTAAGCATTGGTTTGTTAACTTCTGGTTCTGACATCACTACCTATTTTGAGTGGTCGGCTGCAACGTGGTTGTTATGTTTCAACAGTCTTTCAATTGCTGGAACTTTTGGCTTTGTCAAGCACCTTTCCTAGTTTTTTCTCCCAGAATAATGCCTTGCCCATCTGGGGATTTAGCTCATAGCCAATGAATCCGAACGACTTGTATGCAGACTGGGCAACATGATTTCCTTCCAGTACCTCTAGAGTAAGTTTGCAGCATCCCAAATCAAATGCGATCTCTTCTGCTTTCTGTAGCAGCAGTTTAGATAAGCCTCTCCTACGGTAGGGTAGAGCAATAATGAGATCATGGATATTCAGCAAAGGCTTGCACGCAAACGTAGAAAATCCTTCTAAGCAGACAACAAGCCCTGCGGGTTCAGCATCGACAAAGGCTAGAATGACATGAGCGGATTCTCTCTTTGCTAGCTCTGATGGGAGATTTTCCTTAACGTAGTCAGATAAACCTTGACCACCACCCATCGGGTCAAGCGCATACACATCCATTAATTGAACCATCGCTTCCGCATGTTCAGTTAAAGTAAGATCCGCTTCAACAATTCTAATCATTATGTTGTTTTTCAACTTTTCAAGTATTGTCATGATTAGAGTTTATAGTCCAAATGTGGCTTAATTAATTTTGATATTCAGGAAAAATTACTCCAGATTCCACTCTAAGTCAAAGGCGATAGCCTCAATTATCTATCTTCTAAAGGGTTTGCTGGAAGCGATCGCTAGGAATGTGATTCGTGAGTTCTATGCGATAGCTTCATGTGGTGTTTTAACTTTGACCCAAGAAAATAACACAGGCATGACTGAAAAGGTGGTAGTATTTCAGGGCAGATTGAGCAATTTCCAAGTTCATATTCTTATTGTGTAAAGGTTAATGCTTAATAAATTGATCAGATAGGTTTTTTAGAAATTAATAATACAAACTTATACAAATATTCATATGTAATAATTTTCTCTCAATCGGATAGTTACCTCTAAGTAGTTGTTTTAGGAATACAATAGATTGAAATAATACTGAGAGAAAGTAGCTACTCTCTTACTCCAGAAGCGTGATTATAGCGAGATAAATATTAAATGCGCCCTGCTGGAATCGAACCAGCCTGAAGACGAATTATGAGTTCGTTGCCTCCCCAATCGGCCAAAGGCGCTCGTTGTGTTAGATTTTGGTCTAGCCTAGATTAACTTCAATGTCAATCTTTGATTGTGATTTTACTTCTAGAGGAAAATGCACTCTTGTAAATATAGCATGATTTTACAACTTTGAACAATTGAAAAAAATATTAGCCGATTCTAAATTTAAAATATGACAGATAATCAATGCCAAGCAGAGCAAATGGCTTTAGGCATGGGGAGTGTCAATAGGAAATAGAGCAGACTAATATTGATTAAGTTCCTTTGAGGATTGAGGTTTAAAGCTTCAATACTCTTAAATAGACTAGGCTTCTTATGTAATAGCTTGTCAGCGATGAAAATAAATTCCACTGTAGTTCTGACGTTGATTTTGTTAACCCTGATGTTGGGATCAGGTTCTGTGAGTGCGTTTTTGGGCTTCACGATGGGAAGTTCTGCTCTCAAGGGTGTTACCTCGCCCGATGGTCGTCCCACCACTAAATTTGCCAGCAATAAGAGCAATAACGCCCAACAGGGTGGAATAACCCTTTTAAAGGAGGTTGATATTCTCAAAACGGTCAAGTCGCGGATTGAGAGTAATGCCAATACTAGCAACACAAAAAAGCTAGATGAAGATGAAGAAGAGATCAAAAACCAGAAGCCTGAACCTAAAGAAACGCCTCAAGCGGTGATTTCGGAAAAACTTCAACCTGGATTTCCGGTTGCGGCTGAAAGCGAAGGTGTCACTCTGTCTGTACAATCTGCTCGTTACTCTGGCGGTGATTTATTACTAAAAGTAAATATGCAAAACAAAGGTGCTGATTCTGTGCGCTTCTTGTATAGTTTCCTAGATGTTACTGATGATAAAGGCAGAACACTGAGCGCTATCACAGAGGGTTTACCCGCAGAATTACCTGCCAATAGTTCGACATTTACAGGTACAGTCAGCATTCCCACAGCTTTACTTGATGATGTGAGGAATATATCACTGGCGCTGACGGATTATCCTGCTCAAAACTTGAAATTACAGGTGTCAGATATTCCTGTGGAAAAATAGAAATGCTATTGTTAGCGTTTTAGTATCGGCGTAAGTTTTACACGAGCTTGAGCGGTGAGCGGTTTTCCTAATTTAAGTTTGACAGATGTAGGGTTACGATTGTTATCAGTGCTACTGCTGATTGCTATTAATGCCTTTTTTGTCACGGCGGAGTTTTCAATGGTGACAGTGCGGCGAACACGTATCCACCAGCTGGTTCAGGCTGGTGACATACCAGCGATCGCAGTGGAAATGTTACAACGTAGTATTGACAGGCTGCTATCTACTGCTCAGTTAGGGATTACTCTCTCTAGTTTGGCACTAGGTTGGATTGGAGAAGGTACGATTGTTGTACTGATGGATGCCTGGTTGAGATCTTGGTCTTTACCTATAGAAGTGAGTAACTTCTTTGCTCATTCTCTATCAGTGCCAATTACTTTTTTGTTGATTGCTTATTTGCAAATTGTGTTTGGGGAACTATTTCCTAAATCGGTGGCTATGCTGTATTCAGAACAGCTGGCAAGATTTCTCGGACCTTCAGTTAAAGCGATTGTTCGTTTTTTCAGTCCCTTTATTTGGATTCTCAACCAATCCACTCGCAACCTGTTGCGATTATTTGGTATTCAATACACAGGTCAAAGTTGGAGACCCCCAGTCACCCCAGAAGAATTACAACTGATTATATCAACAGAACGAGAATCAACAGGTTTAGAGTCATCAGAGCGAAAACTGCTGAATAACGTCTTTGAGTTTGGGGAGATAACAGCAGAAGACGTGATGATTCCCCGTACTAGCATTATCGCTTTACCAGAAGATGCCACCTTTGGCATATTGCTTGAGCAAATTACATCCATTGGTCATTCCCGTTATCCCATTATTGGCGAATCTTTAGATGACATTCGTGGCATTGTTTATTTCCAAGATTTAGCAAAACCCTTAGCTGCGGGAAAGCTGAGTTTAGAGACACAAATCCAATCTTGGATGCGTCCCCCCCGGTTTGTCCCTGAACAGACACTCTTGAGCGAACTATTGCCGATGATGCAGCAAGAGAAACCAGCTATGGTGATTGTGGTGAATGAATTTGGCGGTACTGTAGGATTGGTGACAATCCAAGATGTAATTGCCGAAATTATTGGTAATGCAGGTGAATCAGAAAGCAGCGACGACTTGCTGATCCAAATGTTAGACAAGCAAACATTTTTAGTGCAAGCGCAGGTAAATCTGGAAGAACTCAACGAAGTCTTACACCTCGATTTACCATTGATGAGGGAATATCAGACCTTGGGTGGCTTTCTGCTCTATCAATGGCAAAGAATCCCCGCTAAAGGGGAAATCTTCAACTATGAAAATCTTGAATTCACCGTCATGTTAGTCATTGGACCACGCCTACACCAAATCCAAATTAGACGTTTAGAAGGTGACAGGTAGAAGAATTGGGGGAGGCAGGGAGCAAGGGAAAAAAATTAAATAATTCGTCATTCGTAATTCAGTTTTGCAATAGTTAATTCTTTCTCCTGATCTCAATACTCGGTACTCAATACTTGGTACTCAATACTTGGTACTTGGTACTCGATACTTGGTACTCGATACTCGATACTTGGTACTCAATACTCGATACTCAATACTCAATACTTGGTACTCAATACTCGATACTCAATACTCAATACTCAATACTCGGTACTTGGTACTCGGTACTCAGTACTGAGCATAGGGAACTAAATCCTTTAATCCCAATTCAGCGAAAGCTGCTAAACGCAAGCGACAGGAATCACAGACACCACAGGCAACATCACCACCAGCATAGCAAGACCAAGTTAACTCCCAAGGTACACCCAACTGGTTGCCTAATTTGATAATTTCAGTTTTTTTCAAATTAATCAGCGGTGCAACAATTTCAATTGGTTGTCCTTCTCTTCCTTGTTTGGTTCCCAAGCGAAAGACTTCTTGCATAGCTTGGATATAATCCAGACGACAATCAGGATATCCAGAATAATCTAAGGCATTAACCCCGATGTAGACACGTTGAGCGCCTATAGTTTCAGCATAGCCCAAAGCAAAGCTTAAAAAGATGGTATTACGGGCAGGGACGTAGGTGACAGGAATGTTTTGAGACATTTCATCTAAAGACCGTTCCTGAGGTAGAGCGATCGCATTATCCGTAAGCGCTGAACCACCCCATAGCCGTAAATCAAAATTCACTACCTGATGTTTTACTACCCCAGATGCTTGAGCAATTAGCAGGGCTGACTGTAACTCTCGTTGGTGTCGCTGCTGATAATCAAAGGAAATGGCGTAACATTCACAACCATCCGCCCTGGCTTGGTAGAGAACTGTAGAAGAATCTAATCCCCCAGACAACAGAATTACAGCTTTCATCACTCAAAATAGCCCTAGAAAATCATTAACACCAATTTCACCCAAAAGGTGAGACAATCAACAAAATGCAACAAACAAAACAATAAATATGAAAATAAATTAATTCCCGGTATCGCAAGTAACTATCTTGCTGAAAACTATACTCACAGCGTTAGTTATTTAACTGTTTGTAATTTTACTAGCAATAAGCGTGATTAATTTGCCAGGGGTAAAAATGAGTAGTTATCTCAGTAATTAACTGCCTCACTGCCACCTGTGAATTTCCACTTAGGTCTTACAGCGCTTGTAAAGTCAACAAAACAACACATTGTCTTTTTTGTAATTTACAAAAAATAGAGCAATGAAGAACTATCTATCCAAAAGATAGCCAGATAGTGGGAACTGAACACAAACTTTGAAATTCTTCATAAATAGAACCACTATGTTACCATCTGGATGGTTTTAGACGGATCGTACATGGTACTTGAGTATAAAGGCCAACGACCGTAGCGGCTCTAAATTTGGTGGTTGAGGAGAAAATAATAGTGCAAAATAGCATGTCAGTGGCAGAACCAAATCTATATTCACAGCGCAACCAGCCACGAGCAATCCGCATAGGCGTGATTGGGGTGGGTAACATGGGACAACATCATACCCGCGTTTTGAGTTCAATGAAAGATGTTGAACTGATAGGGGTGTCAGATATTAACGTTGAGCGGGGCTTAGAAACCGCCAGCAAGTACAAAGTCCGTTTTTTTGAAGATTACTCCGATCTGTTACCCCATGTAGACGCAGTTTGTATTGCTGTACCCACCCGCTTACATTATGCCGTTGGTATCAACTGCCTGTTAGCCGGAATTCATGTTTTGATTGAGAAACCAATCGCTGCGAGTATTTCCGAGGCAGAGTCCCTGGTGAATGCTGCTGCTGAGTCTCAATGTATTTTGCAAGTAGGTCATATTGAGCGTTTTAATCCAGCATTTAGAGAATTGAGCCAAGTCCTCAAAACAGAGGAAGTACTGGCGCTAGAAGCTCATCGGATGAGTCCTTATTCAGCCAGAGCTAATGATGTTTCAGTGGTGCTGGATTTAATGATCCATGACATTGACTTACTTCTAGAATTAGCTGGTTCTCCCGTGGTGAAATTGACAGCTAATGGTACTCGTTCCCTAGACTCTGGTTATTTAGATTATGTGACTGCAACTTTGGGTTTTGCTAATGGTGTCGTCGCTACTCTGACGGCTAGTAAAGTTACTCACCGCAAAATTCGCCGCATTGTCGCCCATTGCAAAAACTCATTCACTGAAGCAGATTTTCTCAAGAATGAAATTTTGATTCATCGCCAAACTAACACCAATTCTCTCAACGACCATCGGCAAGTCCTTTACAGGCAAGATGGTTTGATAGAAAAAGTCTATACCAGTAACGTTCAACCTTTAAGTGCAGAGTTAGAACATTTTGTCAACTGTGTGCATGGTGGCAATCAGCCTTCGGTTGGTGGCGAACAAGCTCTAAAAGCTTTAAGATTAGCCAGTTTAATCGAGCAGATGGCTGTGGAAGAACGGGTTTGGAACCCATTAGACTGGCAATCGGAATCCAGAGTACAATCATTAACCCCAACTGCCTAGAAAATGGGGAAGCAAGGCAAAATTTAATTTTAAATTTGATTAAATTTGATTAAATTTGATTTTGTCTTCGCTTCTCCCCAACTTACTTAAATTTGGGATTGGGGATTGAATAATTACTAATTATATTTTTAACTCCCCAGTTAGGACACCCAGTTTTGATAAGCAATCTCAAATTCCAACTATGCGATTAAGCTTATATACATAAAAATTTAGGAATCGAATGAATGCTTGAATGGATAACTAATACCATCAAAGTCTGGGGCTATTGGGGAATAGCTCTGCTGATGTTTATAGAGAATCTCTTTCCCCCCATACCTTCAGAATTGATTATGCCACTGGCAGGATTTACAGCTAGTCCATATCAGCCAGGAGGAGCAAAACTGAATATATTGGGCGTATTTTTGGCAGGACTTTTAGGTTCTGTTCTGGGCGCACTTATCTGGTACTATCCTGGTAAGTTTTTGGGGGAAGAACGCTTGAAAACTTTGGCTGACAAGTATGGTAAGTGGCTGAGTATATCTAGCCAGGACATCTCCAAGGCTAAACGCTGGTTTGACAGAAAAGGCAGCAAAGCAGTGTTAATTGGTCGTCTTGTGCCGGGAATCCGCACTTTGATTTCTGTTCCCGCAGGCATCAGCAATATGCCCTTGTTGCCTTTCTTATTCTACACAACCCTGGGTAGTGCTGCCTGGGTCGGTTTGCTCACATATTCAGGATACTTGTTAGGTAGCCAGTATGAACTTGTGGACAAATACCTTGCGCCTGTATCCAAAATAGTGCTTGGGGGTCTGGTTCTGATATTTGCTTTTTGGGTACTCAAACGCAAGCGCAAAGGCACTAGCAAGTGAAGCACTAACGCTGTTAGTGTGCAATTAAAGATTACATCTGTGCAAAATTCGCCTACACTTATGATGTCAAAAAATGCTAAATTCACGTTAGCACAGCCTACCGCAGGTATAACCTGCAATAATTTTAGACGTATTTCTAGTTACACTTGACCCAACTTAGAATTTTTCGTAGCTCGCATTTTTGTAAGATGGGCATGATAAGTTTTTACAGTTAAGTCACCACTAGGAGCTTTTATGACAGACCAACCTCCCGTAGCCAATCCGATGAATGCTGCTGCTATTCCCATGAACCGAGTAGCATCAACCCCACTAAATAATAATCCTAATGCCAACAAGCTACCAAGCAGTAGTTCGGGGAAAAACATTCTCAGTGTTGATTTAGGTAGAACCTCTACCAAAACTTGTGTGAGCCGCGAACCTGGTAATGTGGCCTTCATCCCTGCCAATGTCAAGCAAATGTCAATGGAACAAATACGGGGTGGGGTGTTTGAATCTAAGGCAACAGATCCTTTGATGGATTTGTGGCTGGAATATCAAGGTACTGGATTCGCAGTAGGACAGTTAGCAGCGGATTTTGGCGCGAATCTAGGAGTCGGACAATCTAAGGTAGAAGACGCACTGGTAAAAGTTTTGGCAAGTGCTGGCTACTTTAAACTCAAAGACGAAATCTCCGTTATACTGGGTCTGCCTTTCCTGTCTTTAGAGCAATTTGAAAAAGAAAAAGCACAGTTAATCAGCCTGGTAAGTGGTCCCCATGTCTTAAATTTCCGTGGGGAATCTTTGTCGTTGAATATCACTAAGGTTTGGGTGATGCCAGAAGGTTACGGCAGTTTGCTGTGGTCTGAAGCTCAACCTAATAAAGCAGCAACATCTCCCGATTTTACGAAAATATCAGTGGGAATTGTCGATATTGGCCATCAAACCATTGATTGTATCATGGTGGATAATTTCCGCTTTGCCAGAGGACTTTCTAAAAGTGAAGACTTTGGCATGAACAAGTTTTATGACCTGGTGGCTAAGGAAATAGAAGGGGCTGATAGTCAATCTCTCGCATTGATTTCTGCTGTTAACAAGCCCAAAGGTGAGCGTTTTTATCGTCCTAAAGGTGCAAGCAAGCCTACAAACCTAGACGATTTTCTTCCTAACCTGACAGAGCAGTTTTCACGAGAAATTTGCTCTCGCGTGTTGGCTTGGTTACCAGAGCGTGTGACTGATGTGATTATCACTGGTGGTGGTGGAGAGTTCTTCTGGGAAGATGTACAACGTCTACTCAAAGAAGCCAAGATTAATGCCCATCTGGCTGCACCCTCCCGCCAAGCTAACGCTTTGGGGCAGTATCTTTACGGGGAGGCACAAGTGTCTGCTGTTCGCGCTGCTAGGTAATAAAACTGATGTTCCAATGGTCAAAAAAGGTAGTTAAATCCGTCACTTTTAATCCAGAAATTGCTGATGAGAGCTTGTTAGCACAGGTGGAAAGTTACTTGGAGGCACAGCCCGAAAAGACTTTCAGCGACCTCTGTAAAGAGGCTTTGTGGCAAGCTTTATGTGTACCGGACTCTGTACGACCTTCTCCGAATACAGCATCACTGCCGATGGAACAACAAATCGGTGAGTTGCAACGTCAAATGGCTGGACTTGAGGAACGTTTTTTTGCTAAGGAATCTAATCGTTTGGAGACGATGGAAAGCCAAATCTTGCAACTTAGTCAACAAGTGGCACAATTGGCAATTATGCTCAATCAAGGAGTATATAATCAGTCTCCAGGTTCATCAGTACCAGCAGTAGAAGCGGTTAACAATTCTGTTTCTATTCCCGATCCTACTCCGCAAGAGGTTGACCCTGTAATTAGTCGTCTGAGTCAGTATCTAGATGATTTCTAAGAAACAAGCAACTTTTGAAGCGTGTTTAGTAAAATAGAGCGGGAAGGGTGAGAGCCAGTTATATTGTGTCCGGTTACTTATCATTAGGACTGACACGGAGACGCGGTGACTGGTCGAGTTTTATGATCAGCAATTAGCCGGACTTGATATTAAACCCAGAACTATAAAACCAGTTCTGGGTTTAATGTTTTTATGACTACAGCAGAATTCAGGAGTCAGCACTTCTCTTCTCCTGTCGGAGACACTACGTGAACGAGACGCTTCGCGAACGACTACGCTCAGTGACCGGAGTCAGGAGTAAAACTGGCTTGGTGTCTAGGTTTCAATTTTGATTCTGTACCGTATGGCTACGCCACGCAAGCTATCGGCTGACGCTCACGGCGAAGCCTCATTGATCTGCAATCTGCTGTAAATAAGGAGATGATAGGATTACTTCAAAAGACGTGATATCAAACCAATTTACGCGTTTTCCATAAATAGCTAGATAGCCAATTCGTCAGCATATGAGCCACAATTGGAACTAACAAGTTACCACTTAGTAGGGCGCTATAACCCAGAATTATACCGATAATAGTTGCCCAAATCACATAAGGCCACTGTTCGGAACCACTCAGGTGTAAAACACCAAAGCAAAGACTTGAGACAAGGATGGCTACATGATCAGCACCTAAAGCTGGTAACATGACACCACGAAATAATAATTCTTCACTTAACCCTGGTAGCAGCCCCAGCCATATCAAGTCGGGTAAAGCTAAAGGCTTAAGTACTAGTTCTAGGTAATAATCAGCACTTTTACGGTAGGGCGGGGAAAAGCGATAAGCTAAACCACTAAAAACTGTGATAATTAAACCCAATCCCAGTCCCAAGAATAGATCCCTTTCATACCAATACAACTTAAATAGGGGGAAGTTGCCAAAGCGCAACCATAGCTTGGCGACTATCCACAAAATAACCGCAGTCGCGCCCATAGCCACAAGTACTTGGGTGCGTGTGAGGTAAGGAATTTCTGGTTCTTGCTTTTGTTGTTCAACCACAGGCGTTTGGATAATTGGTAATTGGTAATTGGTAATTGGTAATTGGTAATTGGTAATTGGTAAAAACTTTTGTCTTCCTATTCCCTATTCCCTATTCCCTGTTCTTTGACTAATGAATGATGTATTAATACCAGCTTTGTGAGCTACTAATACTCCTACTGCTTCTAAATATGAGTTTACTTGTATAGATTTGATTCCCAACGCTGGAGCAGAAACTTCTATAAGAGTTTTATTTTCTGCGACTGTAATTATTTGACATTGCTTTTGGCTTAAACTCAATAAGGCGCTGCTACCACAAGCGTTTGCAGGTACAATGATGGCATCAACTTGATCTGCCCAGATATCTTGTGGTAAAGAATTGATAATTTCCTTCTTAATAATAAATTGTGGAGCGCGACTTAAGCCAACAAGAACGCAGGGTAAAAAAGTATAGCCCAGTTCTTCGGCAGCCGAACGAGGGGATAAATCAGGGTCTGGGGGGGCTGTAGAAAGGGCTGGAGCATGGGCGCAAGGTATTTGAAAGGTGCGGACTAATAAATGGCTGATTACGGCTTCTGCACCTGCTAGGGGGTCTACTCCTTTTCCATGTCGGTAGTTCTGAACTGCTTGTTCATCTATGTCATCAGGGAAACGAGCTACGACTGCGATCGCATTGGCTCCTTCTTTCTTAATTAATATCTCAGCTGCTCGTAATAAGCTATCTGGGTTGCTGATTGTTCCCCAACTCGCACCAGATGCTGAAGTACGCAATTCTACGTTTAATGGTGCGTCTGTCACAACATGATTGGTGATGGTTAATCCCAAGGTGGCTCTAGCTGCGTCTGCGGCTTGCAGGTGTCGCAGCATGAGTTCTGGTTCAATGGCTTGGTCTAAAAGCAAACCTACGCGGTTGCTATGGACGGGACGCAAGCCCCAGCATTGTGAGGCAAATTTGTCAAGTCCATAACCTTCAACGTAGAGAGTGTTGGGGAGATTCCAGTACAAACTAGCGCCATTGAGGACATTGGGGTGAGTGATTAGGCGATCGCATACCTGTGATATAAGTTTAGCTACAGGCAAGGCATCTCCCGCATAACCGCCAATTGCTGCCCCAATGCCCGTAGGGATGATGAGAATAGCTGTATAGGGAAGATGCATAGTAGAACGAACCAAAAGCCTCTACTTAGTGACAACAGCTTCGACTGTAGCTTTTTGCTTAGACTCATCTACGGAGGTAATAGCCCAACGCAGGGGTTCACCTTGTTTTTTCAATTCTGCCTCAATTACTTTTTGTAATTCCGTGGGGGTTTCTTGAAGGTTGATTTCAGCAGTAATAAAATGAGTGGTCATAGTGGTAATTTTTGTGGCTTTGTGTTTTCTAGAATAGCTGATTTTAGAATCAAGGATGAAGTGTGAAGTAGAAAATTTGCATTTTTATCGTACTTCATCCTCATGCATCTTTTTAGTTGTTTTTTCCGAACTGCAATTGATAAACTATGTCTTCTTTTTCGGTAACAAGTTTCAAATCAGAACGGGGTTTAGCAACACAAAGCAACACATAACCTTGTTTTTGCAGTTCTGGACTCACACCCATGCCATCAGCTTGATCTACAGTTCCTTCGCTAATTTGTCCAGCGCAAGTTGTGCAAACACCTGCACCACAAGATGTTGGTAAATCTAAACCAGCAGCGTGGGCAACGGATAAGATGGTTTCGTTATCAGGCACTTGTAAGGTATGAATTGTGCCTTGGTGGTTAATTTCGACGGTGTAGGTTGTGGACATATACACAAGGGATGTGTGACGGATAACAGGTGAATTATTTTATCTGATAAATAGGTGCATAAACAAGGGAATTGTGGAAAAAATATTTATTTACAAAACATTTTATAGATATTTAATATTATTAAATATCTACAATAACCCATTTATTTTCCAACCAATAACCCATCCGTGCCTCTGCGTTCAAAATCCGTAAAAAAATCAAATATAGCGATCCTATATTCTTCAACCAATAACCCATCTGTGCATCTGCGTTCAAAATCGATGTGTGCGAAATTCATAGCATAAAACCGTTTAACCGTAATCCTTTCAGCTATAAAAATACGTTAAAATTTCTATTATTAACCCTGCCCAAAATTCCCCCCTCATTAAGGGGAGATCACCTCAAAGGAGAACATAAAAATGCTAGAACAATATCGTCAACACGTTGCAGAAAGGGCAGCACTAGGAATTCCCCCATTACCGTTAGATGCGAAACAAACATCTGAACTGTGCGAATTACTGAAAAATCCCCCAACGGGTGAAGAACAGGTATTATTAGATTTATTGCGCGATCGCATTCCCCCTGGTGTAGATGCAGCAGCTTATGTAAAAGCTGGATTTCTCACTGCTATTGCTAAAGGTGAAGTTACCAGTCCCCTCATTTCCCCCATCGCAGCGGTAGAACTGCTGGGAACAATGGTAGGCGGCTATAATGTACAATCATTAATCGATTTACTGCAAGTTGCCACTGTATCTGTATCCGACTCTTCGGAAACACCCCTAGTTATGGGGGGACAGGGAAAAGAACCAATAGCGGCTTATGCAGCCAACGCCCTCAGCAAAATTCTGTTGGTGTATGATGCGTACCATGATGTTTTGGAATTGTCGAAAACCAATCCCTACGCAAAACGAGTGGTAGACTCTTGGGCAGAAGCAGAATGGTTTACCTTGCGTCCCACATTAGCAGAATGGATTACAGTTACAGTTTTTAAAGTTCCTGGGGAAACCAACACCGACGATTTATCACCCGCAACTCACGCTACAACTCGACCAGATATTCCTTTACACGCTTTGGCGATGTTAGAAACTCGTCAACCGGGAAGTTTAGAAACAATTGTCGAGTTAAAGAAGAAAGGATATCCTGTTGCTTACGTTGGTGATGTGGTGGGAACCGGTTCTTCTCGCAAATCTGCAATCAATTCTGTATTATGGCATTTGGGCAATGATATTCCCTTTGTTCCCAACAAACGGGCTGGGGGTTATATTTTAGGAAGTGCGATCGCTCCGATCTTTTTTAACACAGCCGAAGATGCCGGTGCATTACCCATACAATGCGATGTCAGCAAAATGGAAACCGGTGACGTGATCACCATTTATCCCTACAAAGGCGATATTCTCAACGCCGCAGGAGAAGTAATTTCCACCTTCAGCCTCAAACCTGACACAATTTTAGACGAAGTTCGCGCCGGTGGACGCATTCCCCTACTAATTGGACGTACTCTCACCGATAAAACCCGTCAAGCATTAGGTTTAGAACCCAGCACCTTATTTATCCGTCCCCAAGCCCCAGCCGACACCGGAAAAGGCTACACATTAGCGCAGAAAATGGTCGGCAAAGCCTGTGGTTTACCAGGAGTACGTCCGGGAACATCTTGCGAACCAATCATGACTACAGTCGGTTCTCAGGATACCACAGGACCAATGACCAGAGACGAGTTAAAAGAACTCGCTTGTCTCGGTTTCAGTGCAGACTTAGTAATGCAAAGCTTCTGTCACACAGCCGCATATCCCAAACCAGTTGACATCAAAACCCACCAAGAACTACCGGACTTTTTCGCCCAACGTGGTGGTGTAGCGTTGCGTCCTGGTGATGGTATTATCCATTCTTGGTTAAATCGGATGTTGTTACCCGACACCGTGGGAACAGGTGGAGACTCACACACCCGCTTCCCATTAGGAATTTCTTTCCCCGCAGGTTCTGGGTTAGTCGCGTTTGCGGGGGCTTTGGGTGTTATGCCTTTGGATATGCCAGAATCAGTTTTGGTAAGATTTAAAGGGGAATTGCAACCAGGAATTACATTGAGGGATATTGTTAATGCAATTCCTTATGTAGCCATGCAAAAAGGTTTGTTAACTGTAGAGAAGCAGAACAAGAAAAACATCTTCTCTGGCAAGATTTTGGAAATTGAAGGTTTACCAAATTTGAAAGTTGAACAAGCTTTTGAATTAACCGACGCTTCCGCAGAACGTTCTTGTGCTGGTTGTACAATTAAGTTGAGTGAAGAAACAATTGCCGAATATCTGCGTTCCAATATTGCCTTGTTAACAAACATGGTAGCACGGGGTTATCACGATGAGCGAACCATTATGCGCCGAGTAGCGAAAATGGAAGAATGGTTAGCAAATCCTGTGTTAATGTCAGCAGATGCAGATGCGGAGTATGCAGAAATAATTGACATTGATTTAAGTGAAATCAAAGAACCAATTGTAGCTGCTCCCAATGACCCTGATAATGTTAAGTTATTATCAGAAGTTGCCAATGATCCTGTACAAGAAGTATTTGTTGGTTCTTGTATGACAAATATCGGACATTATCGGGCAACTGCGAAGGTTTTAGAAGGTGCAGGTAAAGTAAATGCTCGGTTGTGGATAGCACCCCCAACTCGCATGGATGAACACCAATTAAAGGAAGAAGGTGTTTATGATGTTTTCGTAGCTGCAAATGCGAGAACTGAGATTCCCGGATGCAGTTTATGTATGGGAAATCAGGCGCGAGTTGATGATAACACAACGGTGTTTTCTACCTCTACTCGCAACTTCAATAATCGCATGGGAAAAGGCGCACAAGTGTATTTAGGTTCGGCGGAATTAGCAGCAGTTTGTGCGTTGTTGGGAAGGCTTCCTAATGTGCAGGAATATTTAGATATTGTGGCGGAGAGAATTCATCCTTTTGCGGATAATTTGTATCGCTATTTGAACTTTGATCAAATTGCCGGTTTCGAGGATGAAGGTAGGGTGATTAGTAAGGAGGAACAGGCGGCTTTGGTTTAATATAGGTTAGGGTGAGTCGTGATGGACTCACCTTGAATAAATTTTTGTCATACAAGTACATATAATTTTACACAATTAACCTAATAATAGCAGCACAATTATTGATATTATTGTATATAAACAAACAAGTCAAAGGACTTTATATGCAAGTAAATCACGTTGCTCTACGCCGCTTACTAGACTCTACTATACAGTATCAAATTCCGCTTTTTCAAAGATCATACTCTTGGGAAAAAAAGAACTGGCAAACTCTCTGGGATGATTTGATAAGTATATACAATGACAAAGTAGAAGATTCTTATTTTTTAGGTTCTATAGTGACTCAATCCTTACCAGGAGTACCAGGCAGTATATCACCTTTTTTAGTGATAGATGGACAACAACGCCTTACCACATTAACAATTCTCTTGGCACTTTTACGAAATCGTCTGAAAAAGACAGATCCAAAAGAGGCGGATAAAATTCAGGTATCATATTTAATTAATCAATTTGAAAGTAATGATAACTTTTATAAAGTTTTACCAACACAAAGTGATCGTCAAATATATCAGACTCTTATTAAAGGAGATGAACTTATAAAAAAAGAAGGTAAGATATACGAATCTTATCATTTTTTTGATGAAAAAATAAAAAAATCTAATGATTCTATTGATTGCATAAAATTGAAAAATATAATTCTTGAAAGACTCATGATAGTAACTATAACTACTGAGGAAAAAGATAATCCATACTTAATATTTGAAAGCTTAAATAATAAAGGACAAGAACTAACTCAAGTTGATTTAGTGCGTAATTATATATTTATGAAATTAGATGCTGATGAACGACAAAAAATATATGATGAAAAATGGCTGCCTTTTATAAAAAATTTCCAGCGCAGTATGGGAGAAGAAGAATACACTACAGAACTAACAACTGCTTTTTACTTCTATGCACGTAAAGATGGTCAAGTAGTTAATCAGAAAGAAATTTATAAAATTATTAAAAACCTTTTTGAGAATTCGACTAATGGCGTAAAGGATGAGTTAAATCAACTTATACAATTTACAGAATACTACCAGAGATTAAATTTTCCTCATAAAGAACCAAATATTGATTTAAGGGAAAGGTTTGAAAGGTTAAGAAAATTAGAATTTACAACTTGTCATATTTTTCTACTTAATATATATCATCAATACGAACAAGAATCAATCACAATCGAACAATTTTTGGAAATTTTAAGTTGTTTAGAATCGTATTTTGTACGTCGGTTGTTAGTAGGTATCCCCACTAATATTCTGGGAACAGTTTTCACTTCTTTATACTCTGAGGTAGTGAAACAAGATAAGAACGATTTAGTGAATGGATTGAAGCAAGTATTTAAAAGGTATGATGAAAAAAAGGCATGGCCTGATGATAATGAATTATTGAAAGGAATACTTGGTAAAAGTATATATACTTCAGGTACTAAAGAAAGAACAAAGCTTTTATTATCGAGTTTAGAATCATATCTAAATAAAGAAACAGTTGATCCTAACACAGTGACTATTGAACATATAATGCCTCAGACATTAACTCCAGAATGGAAGACTATGTTGGGAGGAAATGCTAGTTCTGTGCATAAAAAATTGTTACATACTTTAGGTAATCTCACATTAACAGGCTATAACTCTGAAATGGGTAATAAACCCTTCTCCGATAAATTGAACTATTTCAAAGATAGTAATTTATCTTTGAATAGATGGTTAGTGAGACTAGATTCTTGGAATGAAGAAGCAATTAAAAACCGTGCAGAATACTTGGCTGGGATAGCTATTAAAGTTTGGCCTAGAGAATAAAATTATTCCAACATCCCAAACAGACCTAACCCCCCAGCCCCCTTCCCTACGAGGGAAGGGGGAGAAATCTTACTCCCCTCTCCTACAAGGAGAGGGGTTGGGGGAGAGGTCAAGATTGCTATTTTGTGTAGAGAGTTAGGAATGCGATAGCGAAGCGCTCCGTAGGAATCGCTTTAAATATACTAATTTACAAATCAGGCTTTTTGACTGTTGAATTAGATAAACTCTGAGACTTTTTAATAAATTTTTCATCAAAAGTATAAAATTCTAAACAATGATTACTAGAAGCTAAATGAAAAGCATCTGCGAAATCTAGACCATTTTCATGCCATTCAATAATTTGTAAAATTAACTTTTCATTAGTTAAATAAACATTAGGTAAACCAAAAACTTTTCTAAAACCCTGACAAATCTCTAAAGGTTTAAACTTGTAAGCAAACCTTAATACCCATTCAGTTTCTAAGATAACAGTATCAGGAATAAAAATATTTTTATTTTTGAATAATGCTAAACTTTGTTGATACTGTAGTTCATCATCTTTAGTAATAAATCTAACAATAATATTAGTATCAACAGCAATCATTGATGCCATAATTCTTCTATCCCCTGAGCAATCGCTTGATCCATTTCTTCAATTGTTTTGGCTTTTCCTTGATAATTCAAACAACCAGCAACATCATCTAATTTTGTTTCTGGAAAAGTTTTTTTAGGCTTTAATAAAATTCCATCACCCACATTAATGATTATTAATTCTTGGCCATCTTGCCAATGATACTCATCTCTTAAAACTTGGGGAATAGTAACTTGACCTTGACTGGACAGTTTAGTAATTTCCATTGAAATAATTTTCCACTATTTATGGTAATCCAATTTTAACATACATTCATATCTATATATATTCAAAATTGCCACTTTCTTGAAAAGCATAAATGAATCTGAATTCTTGAATTACGGTTTCCTTCACACCATCTCAAACTCTAATTGATGACTGTTCATAAAATCATGAGTGAAATGATCAACTACATTCGTATCACTCAACTCCAAATTATAAAAATCTACAAACTCATGGTCAAAATAAGGCCCCGCGTGCCAAGTTCCTACCTCTAACTTAATAAAACAATTTCCTGGAATGCGGAAAACAGCAATTTCTTCTAATCGAGGTTCATTAATATCATTATCAGGTGGACAAACTGCCATTAACCAATCTTTACCTTCTAAAGAACCCAAACATTGAGTACATTGTTCATGACGAGTAATTTTATGAAACTTCCGGCCTTTGTTGTGCAGTCGCATAATATAAAAGCGGGGAATGCCATTTTGTAAATTTAAATGTGCATCTTCTGCATCAAAAGCTTTCCCGTCTCCACTAGAAAATATCACCTGTCCATAACGCTGAAAATTCTCTGGTGTGATCAATTCTGCTTTTAACTGTTTTAATGTCCGAGATGCACTCATAAAAAATCCTGTTTATTTTAATGACTTATGTGTTATTGTTGAGTTTATATTTATTTCAATGCAGTATTTTTCTTTGGTGTTGAGTAAGTTCTTAGTCAATCAGGCAAAGAATAACCTGTATGTTTTTTGAGGTATTGTACAACCTTTTCGTAAGATTCTGGATTACTTACGGGGTTGATGATAATAGGGAAACTAACATCCGGCAACCAAAAACTTATCCTGCCGTTCTCTTCATAACAAAAAGAACTAATACAGTTGAGATTAATAATATATTCTTTTCTGTCGTAAGTTATTGTTACCCAATAAGTACTCTCTAATTCTAGTCCTTGGGCATACTGTATATATTCCGAAATCTTCTGATAATCTTCCCCATTACTATGGGGGTTAATTACTATAGTTATGGAACTATTCGGTACCCAAAAGGTAAGTCTACCGTTCTTTTCATAACAAAAAACATTTACACAGTCAAAGTTAATTACATATTCTTTCCTTTGGTCTTGTATTTTTACCCAATAAGCCACAAATTTGCCTCAACACTGACTATAATTGCCTCTCCTAAAAGTAATTTTACCCAGTATAGCTGCAAATTTTTTTTTGATTTTGAGTTTTTTTCCCAAATTCTACGTGATTACCGTTTCACTTTTAAAGTTGATACAAAATACATATAGCGGTTGCCAAGTAAGGTGTTGACATAAACTGAGCATCAAACCCAGATAAAAACAGACTTTTACGCCTATTCTGCTATATTTTGTATTTTGTATCAACAGTCCCTAAGAAACTTCTACAGGTGTTGGTGTAATGGGGGTAGGGTGGGCGAGGGAAATAGCAGCTGCCATAAATCCTTTAAATAAAGGATGGGGAGTGCTAGGACGAGATTGAAATTCGGGATGAAATTGGCAAGCGATAAAGAATGGGTGCTGGGGATATTCGACAATTTCCACTAAGCGCCCGTCGGGTGAAGTGCCACTAATCACATAGCCCGACTCTAACAATGGATTACGGTAAACATTGTTAAACTCGTAACGATGGCGATGGCGTTCATAAATTACTTCTTCTTGATATAGCTCAAAGGCTAGGGTATTGGGAAGAATACGACAAGGATAAAGCCCCAAGCGCATAGTTCCGCCTAAATCAACTACATCCTGCTGTTCAGGCAACAAGTTAATGACTGGGTAGTTAGTATAGGGATCAAATTCGGCACTATTAGCATCGACTAGTCCCTCTACATTTCTCGCCCATTCAATCACAGAACATTGCATTCCCAAGCATAAACCTAAGAAGGGGATTTTGCGATCGCGTGCGTATTTAATGGCCGCAATTTTTCCATCTATTCCTCGGCTACCAAAACCTCCTGGTACAACTATGCCATCAACACCTGAAAGATAATTTTCTGGTGGTTCATTTTCCAAGGCTTCGGAGTTTACCCACCGCAAACGCAAATCCCCATGAGTAGCAATAGCGGCATGGCGTAAGGATTCGACTACGGAAAGATAGGCATCACTTAACCGCACATATTTACCAACAATGGCAATTTCGACGCTGTATTTGGGATTATACATCCGTTCTACCATAGTTTCCCACTGCGTCAAATTGGGTTGGCGTTGTTCCATTTGCAGTAAGTCTAGGACTTGCTCGGCTAATCCTTCCCGTTCTAAAATTACTGGTACTTCATAAATGCTGGGGGCATCTGGGCTAGTAATGACGCATTCTACCGGTACGTCACAAAACTCTGATAACTTTTGTTTTAAGCCAACAGGGATGGGGCGATCGCTCCGACATACTAAAATATCTGGTTGAATGCCAATTGATCTCAATTCCTTAACAGAATGCTGAGTGGGCTTTGTTTTCATTTCTCCCGCTGCCGCAATCCAAGGCAAAAGAGTGACGTGCATATACAGAACATTTCGCCGTCCTACTTCCTTCCGCAATTGACGAATTGCTTCTAAAAATGGGAGTGATTCAATATCACCCACAGTGCCACCAATCTCAGTAATTACCGCTGATGGATTAGTTTCTTTAGCAACTCTAATAATCCGCTCTTTAATCTCATTAGTAATATGGGGAATGACCTGAACTGTGCCGCCATTATAGTCGCCCCGGCGTTCTTTATTAATGACTGACTGATAAATTAAGCCAGTAGTAACGCTGTTTAATCGGGACATTGAAGTATCAGTAAAGCGCTCGTAATGTCCCAAGTCCAAATCCGTTTCTGCACCATCTTGGGTCACAAAAACTTCACCATGTTGAAAGGGACTCATCGTGCCTGGATCGACGTTAATATAGGGATCGAGTTTGAGAATCGATACCGAATAATCCCGTGATTTAAGCAATCGTCCCAGACTTGCTGCTACAATGCCTTTACCAATACTGGAAACAACGCCTCCAGTTACAAAGATAAACTTAGTCATAGTATTTTCAATTTCTAGTAACTTCTAAAAATACATCCCGTTTCCTGAGAGAGAAAGTGTGTTTACGCCTGAGGACTAGTGTGAGCGGTCAGTGACATTTATCAGTAGCTTTAAAAGTCTTATCTTACAAGCTTTCAAGCTAATTTAATCTGCTCAATGGTTTCTGCTGTACTGCACTAGTATGAAATATGAATTACCCCTCACAGATAAATCCATGTCTTTTGATCCGATTTATTTGCGTCTGTTTTCATCCTTGATTTTTTATTCATTATTGGTTATTGTCCCACAATTACTATCATGAAATCTTCTGTATTTTTGCAGTGAACAAACTATTAGTATTAGTAGTATTTAACTTTCTCTTCACCTCCTCAGTGGCCAAAGCACAAACCTCTCTTGTAGTAGTTTTTCCCCCAACAAACTACCAAACCAGTACAGAAAAAATATTTTTTATTGCTACAGCACCAGCCAATGGGCAAGTTCTCATTAATGGTAAGCCAATTAGCCGTAGCAAAACTGGTCATTTTTCGCCAAGTTTACCCTTACAGGTGGGGGAGAATCTGTTTAGAGTCACTTACCAAAATCAAGAACGAGAGGTGAAGGTAACAAGGCTTTCTACCCAGCCAGAATTACCACAGGGATTAGGCTTTGCAAAGGATTCTCTGACTCCTCCGGCTGATATTGCTAGATTACCCGGAGAATTGATTTGTTTTGGTGCTATTGCACCTCCTCAAGCTATTGTCTCTGTGAAGCTGGCTAACCAAACCATTCCCTTGTCACCACAACCACCACAGGCGCAATTACCTGCTAATTCAGCTGTACTAACGGGAAGAAATCAGCCAACTCCTTCTAGTCCTAGCAAATATCAAGGCTGCACAACAGTGGCCAATGCTGCTGATTTGGGACAACCTCAATTTAGTTTGACATTGAATGGTAATACTGCTATTCAACTTGGTCAGGGCAAAATTCAAATTCTTACACCTGCAAAACTGCCAGTTACTGAGGTGACAGTAGCATCAGGTGTGGCTCGGACTGGACCTAGTACAGATTATTCACGACTCACACCGCTACCAAAAGGGACAAGGGCAACAGTTACAGGCAGAGAAGGTGATTGGTTACGCTTAGACTATGGGGGTTGGATTAATAGCAAAGAAACCAAAATTCTACCCGGTGCTGTTCCACCACAAACAGTAATTCGCAGTGTAGGTTATCGTCAACTAGCTGGAGCAACAGAGATAATTTTTCCATTACAAGTTGCTGTACCTGTGAGTGTGGAACAAGGCGATGATCGAACTTTTACTCTCACTCTCTACAATACCACTGCCCAAACAGACACCATTCGCTTAGATGATAACCCTCTCATCTCTCGCCTAGATTGGCAACAGGTGGCTCCTGGTCAGGTCAAATACACCTTTAACCTCAAAAAGCTCCAACAATGGGGGTATAAGCTGAAATACGACAATACAACCCTGGTGTTAACTTTACGTCATCCACCGCATCTTGAACACAGAAAACGCCTGCCTCTATCTGGCATCAAAATTGTACTCGATCCGGGACATGGTGGTAAAGAATCTGGTTCAAGTGGACCGCCGGGATATTTAGCAAAAGATGTCAATTTGGTAGTTTCTAAATTACTGCGGGATGAGTTGGTGCAGCGGGGGGCTAAGGTGGTGATGACAAGGGAGGATGATCAGGATGTTTCTTTAGTGGAACGTCAGGAGATAATTAGTAAAGAAGAACCTGCGATCGCTCTTTCTATCCATTACAATTTTTTAGCTGATGATAGTAATGCCGAAAAGACTAGGGGTTTGGTGAGTTTTTGGTATCATCCCCAAGCACACAGCCCCACAGTATTTTTACATAATTACGTGGTTAACAAATACCGTGAACCTTCCTATGGGGTGTTTTGGAATAATTTAGCCCTGACTCGTCCCTCAGCTGCACCTGCGGTATTATTAGAATTTCGGTTGATGAGTAATCTGAAAGAGTTTGAGGAGATAGTCAACCCTCAACAACAGAGGAAAATCGCGAAGACGTTGGCTGATGGGGTGACTGAGTGGTTTAAGATGGTGAAATAAGGCTTGATGAAAAAGTTTTTTTGGTTAAGAGTAGGAGTCAGAAGTCAGGAGTCAGGAGTCAGGAGTTAGGAGGAAGAGTTAGAAGGCAGTCAGAAACTTCTAAAAATAGATTCCTTCTCATCGAGTTACTATCATTAAATCTTTTGTATTTTTGCTGTGAAAAAACTTTTAGGATTAGCAATATTTAGCTTTATTTTCACCTCCTCCGAGTCCTTGGCACAACCATCATTTTTAGTGGTTTATCCCCCAGCAAACCACCAAACCAGTACAGAAAAAATATTTTTTATCGGTACAGCACCACCAGATGGACAGGTCTTGATCAATGGTCAACCTATCACCCGCAGTCAGTCTGGTCATTTTGCCCCTAGTTTCCCTTTGCAGTTGGGAGAGAATATATTTAAAGTTCGCTACCAAAATCAAGAACGAGAGGTGAAGGTAACAAGGCTTTCTACTCAACCTCAGTTACCAGATGGGTTAGGTTTTGCTAAAGATTCTCTAACTCCTGCTGTTGATATTGCTAGATTACCCGGAGAATTGATTTGTTTTAGTGCGATCGCACCTCCTCAAGCTACTGTCTCAGTGAAGTTGGCTAATCAAAGTATTCCCTTGTCACCACAATCACCACAAGCACAATTACCTGCTAATTCCAGCATTTTAACAGGGCGCAATCAGGCTACTATTTCTGGTATTAGCAAATACCAAGGTTGTACAACCATCGCCAATGCTGGGGATTTGGGAAAACCTCTATTTAGTTTGACATTGAAGGGTCAGACAATCACCCAACTTGGTTTGGGAAAAGTGCAGATTTTAGCACCAGAACGGTTAGCAGTTGTCGAAGTAACAGCAGCATCAGGTGTAGCCCGCACGGGGGCAAGTAGCGATTATTCTCGACTGACACCCCTACCTCAAGGAACAAGGGCAACCGTCACAGGGACAGAAGGTGATTGGTTACGGTTAGATTATGGGGCTTGGATTAATAGTAAAGAAACCAAAATTCTCCCCGGTGCAGTTCCCCCACAAACAGTAATTCGCAGTGTGGGCTATCGTCAATTAGCTGGAGTAACGGAGATGCGTTTTCCCTTGCAAGTGCCTGTGCCTGTAAGTGTGGAACAGGGAAATAGCACTTTTAGCCTCACTCTCTACAATACCACTGCCCAAACAGATACAATTCGTCTGGATGATGACCCCCTAATTTCTCGCCTGGATTGGCAACAGGTGAATCCTGGTCAGGTAAAGTACACTTTTAACCTCAAAAAGTTCCAACAGTGGGGCTATAAGCTGAGATACGACAACACAACCCTGGTATTGAGTTTGCGTCATGCACCGAATATTCACAATAGAAAACCCTTGTCTGGCATCAAAATCTTACTTGATCCGGGACATGGTGGTAAGGAATCTGGTGCAAGTGGTCCAACGGGATATTTAGAAAAAGATGTAAATTTGATAGTTTCTAAATTACTGCGGGATGAGTTGGTGCAGCGTGGTGCAAAGGTGGTGATGACAAGGGAAGATGATCGGGGGGATGTGTCTTTGGTAGAACGTCAGGAGATAATTAGTAAAGAAGAACCTGCGATCGCTCTTTCTATCCATTACAATTCCTTACCTGATGATGGTAATGCCGAAAAAACCAAGGGTTTCGGTAGTTTTTGGTATCATCCTCAATCACATAATCTCGCAATATTTTTACAAAATTACGTAGTTAACAAACTTCGTAAACCTTCCTATGGCGTTTTTTGGAATAATTTAGCCCTGACTCGTCCCTCTGTTGCACCTGCGGTATTATTGGAATTGGGTTTTATGAGTAATCCCTATGAGTTTGAAGAGGTAGTGAACCCAGAGGAACAAAAGAAAATGGCGAAGACTTTAGCGGATGGGGTGACAGAGTGGTTTAAAACTGTTAAGTAAGATGATGAAATCATCTTTGGCTAATTACTTACAATAACTTCTTTTCTATTCCCTGTTCTCTAGCTATAGGAATTTTCACAGTAAAAGTTGTTCCTACTCCAACTTTACTTTCCACAAAAATTTCTCCCTGATGTCTTTCTACACATTTTTTCACAATTGGTAATCCTAACCCAGTTCCGACAATACCTTCAACATTTTCAGACCGATAAAAAGGTTCATAAAGCCTAGCCTGTTCTGATGGGGAAATGCCTATACCTTCATCTATCACCTGAAAGATAGTAGCATCTAGTTGAGAATTTAAAACCAAGTAGATGTTACCCCCAGGTGATGAGTATTTGATGGCATTTAAAAGTAAATTACTAAGAATAGAGTACAGCAATTTTTCATCTAGATTAGCACGAAAAGATTGACCATGCTTGATGAACTTTATAATATGATTTGTGCGACTAAACATCTGCACATCTTCCAGCAGATTCAAACAAAAGTTTTCCACATTGATTAATTGAGGTTTATAATCTAGTTCACCTGCTTCGGCTCTAGTCAAAGTTAATATATCTGTTAATAAGTGATTGATCAACTTTGCTGAAGACTGAATGCGGTCAAGGTTTTTTAATTCCTTTTTATCCACCAAATCTACCAGAATTTCCCGTAATAACTGAGATGAAAGCAATATTACACTTAAAGGTGTACGAAATTCATGGGAAATCATAGAAAATAGCTGAACCTTTAATTCACCAATTTTTTTTTCTTGAGCAAGGGAAGCTTCTAAAGATTTAATATGTTCATGTTTTACTCCTTGACGCTCGATGATAAAACATAAACTGCAAATCACAACCAGGCTTAAAATAGTTCCTAGTATTTCCATGATTATTCGTAAGTGAATACTCTGTTGCGACTGCTTGAGAGAACTGTTTAAGAAACCTTGTTCTTCAGTTTGAATATCTGCAATTATAGGTATAATTTTTTCTCTAAAATTAACACTGACTTCGGTAATTTTAGTTTGCTGTTGTAATGCATTTTTATCTTGTTGATAAAGTTTTATTGATTCTTCTAAAAGAGATAATCTTTGATTAACCAATGATTTAAAACTGGCAAATCTCTGTTTTTGTTTGATATTATTATGGATTTGAGTTTCTAATAAACTGACCTTGGTTTTTATATTATTTATGGCATTTTCATAGCGCTCTAAATCTTGTCTACTTCCCAAAAATATATACCCTCTTCGTGCTGATTCAGCTACTGTCATAGCTGCATATAAATCTGTCAAAGTATTGAGAGTTTGATAAGTATGCTGAACTTGATTAGCATTTTCCTTAATTTCGGTAGTGTTATTAAATGAAGCGAAGGTAACTAGCGCCATTAGCGATATAGCTAAAGAAACTCCAGCAGCAATCCATTTTCCTGAAAAATACGATTTCATAAATTATCCATTTATAAAGTCAATTTAAGTTAATATTTCCCTCATTACCACTTGTTGAATAAGGGAAAAATTATGCGAATTCTGATAGTTGAAGATGATATTCAACTGGCAGAAGCACTTACAGAAGCTTTAACCAGAAGACAGTATGTAGTTGATGTTGCTAAAGATGGAGAAGCCGCTTGGCACGCAACAGAGTCAATGAAATATGATTTAGTAGTGCTAGATGTAACTTTGCCAAAGCTAGATGGAATCAGGTTTTGTCACCGCTTACGTACTACTAACACCAACAGTTCAGCATATAGGAACTCGACAGCACCAATATTAATGTTAACAGCCCGCGATACTGTAGCCGATAAGATTGCTGGTTTAGATGCTGGTGCAGATGATTATGTAGCAAAACCATTTGATTTAGAAGAATTAATGGCTCGGATACGTGCTTTACTTAGACGTGGTAGTTCTGCGAGTACAGTAAGTTTATCTTGGGGAAAGTTAACTTTAAACCCTAGCACTTACGAGACAACTTATGACGGTCATCTTATCTCCTTAACTCCTAAAGAGTATGCAATTTTGGAATTGCTGGTTGCAAATGGTAGAAGGGTTTTGAGCCGTTCTAGCATTATTGAGCAAGTTTGGTCTGTTGATGACTCTCCGGTAGAGGAAACAGTAAGGTCTCATATTAAGTGTCTTAGGCAAAAATTAAGACTCTTAGGTGCGCCAGAAACTTTGATTGAAACAGTTCATGGTTTGGGATATCGTCTCAACTGATACAAATTCCTAGAGAATTTATCAGTAATATTTTAAATGTAGAGACGATTAATGAACTGCTCTACTAGATATTAATATCTCAGCGGCTTGATTGATTAAGTGCATTGTTAGAGAAAAATAGGCTCACCAACATCATACAGCCCTCTATAAGATTTTATCTGCACAAATTCTGCACAAATTCCACACAAGAATTGCATATATAGGTTATATGCTGATAGTGCAAATAATTTTTAACCCAATAAAAAGTTTGTCAATGAAATGGAAAGATTTATATTATGGCTGGGTAATTGAATTAATACCCTTATCAAAAGGCTATATATTCAAGTGTTGGATGTCTAATGAGGAAATAGGGATTAGCAATAACTATATTTATCCTAGTTTATCTCAGGCTGTAATGGCAGCTAGGACAAGGGCAAAAATCGAATCTGTTAGGTTGTCGCTGATCAGGTTCTTAAATGAACAGTGCGAAAATTGCAATCTCACTATTCAAGAGTATAAGGATCTAAAAAATTCAATTTCTGACTTTACTACGGCTGCTAGTCAACTAGAAATGTACGACTTTTAAAAAACCAGATGAATCAGAAAATTATTGATTTTTAAGAGAACCAAGAAAACGCTTTTCTTCTATCTTCAAATAATCAAGTATTAAAATTTTTTAGTAGTTATACAGGGTGTGTTGCATAACTTTTTACATCAACTGGAGTAAATCTATTAATGAACATTGTATATGGTCGTGGTAGTGGTAGACTCATTCTAACTGGTTTGCGTCCCTGTCCACGTATGCAATATAGGCATAGTAAATAAACCCCAAGCCAAACCGGTAATCAAACCAAAAGGAGTAACAATATAATTATTAAAATCCCATAAACCGAAAACTTGCGCTGCTAATTCCAACGGATAAGCCATCATTAACACACTAGCAAAAGCAGCACCATTCCAACCATATTGGCTTAACCAAAAAACACCTTTTCCATTAGTTAAAGCATACAAAATCCGAGTTATCAACAAACCCGTTACCGTACCATAACAGCGCATACATACTGCCATAATAAAAGGTGGAGATAACTCCAAACCCATAGTAGGCTGCGGACAAACATGATTACCCATAAAGTAAATAATGTCCGCAATACCCGGAAACACAAACACACCAGACGCAGCCAAAAAAGGAGCAATAGGGGGGCCAAAAACCATCCCAGCTAACAGGAAATCAGCAAAAAAACTCACCCAATTAATTTGTAAATCCCTTGACAAAATCGCCCTTTGCATCTTTCTTCCTTTGCGCGAAAAATTTCTTAATCTATTGTATCTGGATCAATACCCATTTCTCGCAAACGCGCTGCTAATTTTGCAGCTTTGTCTTCTGCTTGTTCAGCCCTTAATCTTTCTAATTGGGCTTCTTCCTTGCCCACTAATAATAAATTACCTTCCTTATCCCACCAGCGCAGCCAAAGTTGTTCAGGATTATTTAAGTAACTTCCTTGCCATAGTCCTAATTCTACACCTAAAGGGGGAATGGGATAATGTCCGCGTTCGTTAGGCTGCATTTTTTGGAAAGAGAAATCTACCAAATGATAAACTTCTAATTTATCATTATTCACTTCATAAATGGCATAATAGGGAATGCGGATAATGCGTTCATATACCCAAAATTTACCAGGTTTTTCACCTTCCTGTAAACCAGCTAGAGGAGTTGTATCTCGTTCTTCGTTACCATTACCACTGGCTAATTCTATCGCAATTAATGGGGGTATATATTCCCGCCATAATACATAAGAACGGCGAATTTTACCTGCTAATGTTGGTGCTACATCAGGGACATAAAACCAGTCTGGTGCTACTGTACCTTTTTCCGGGGGTTCAGTTTCTCGCCAATAAATTCCACAATCTTGACCTATACAAAATTGTCCATCTGGATGTAACTTTTGTAAAGTTTGAATTATTGAGTCTGTGATAATTATGCTTTGGGGATGTTCTTGAAAGTTCTTCACAAACGTACCATCAGACTCTGGTAATTGAGTATGATCAGGAAACTGCGGTGGTATAGCAATATCAGCCAGGGTTTCACTCATACTATTTAAGGTATTGCATTTATTGAAATAGTATAACTTGCAGATCGTCGGCTTTGCATGCTGTATGTATGGCTATATACCTGAAAAATATGAATATTTACCAAATTACTGAATCATAAAATCCCATAATTATTTTATCTGCTGTAATTAAATCAGCCTGATATTTTTCAGCCAAAGCAACAATAACCCTGTCTGCTGGGTCTTTATGACTCCATTCTAAAGCAACACTTTCTAACCATAAATTTTCTCAATGGGAATTATTGTAATCACATCAGATTTTTTTAAAGTCTCCAGATAAGTTGTTAAGGAAACTCCTAAATCTAACTTTTGATTTTTAATTTTAATAGCGATTTCCCAAAGCGAAATAGAAGCAACCAAACCATTTTTCTCAACTTCCATCTTTTCACAAGCTGATTTTGCTAGAAGAGAAAGTTTATCTGGATCAAGACTCCACCAAATTAAGGGACAAGTATCTAAAACAATAGTCATATCCCTCCCCATTCTTCAGTTGTGGGTGTGGTGATATCTTCAAAATATTGAACTTTACCGCGAAGGGGACTAAATAATTCTGCCGTTGAACTTTTTACACCAATATTTTCCGGTGTTGTAGTTTCTATAAAAGTGATTAAAACTTGGTTTTCTAAGATATTATTAGGAATTTCAGCTAACTCAATTTTTCCATTTTTATAGATTCCTTTCACAGTTTGTAACATTACTAATTATCTCCTTTTCTTAGTGTTTTTTATATTATAACTCTCTGCGACTCTGCGCCTGGAGCGTGAAAAAAAACAAAGACACAAAAACGCACAGAAAAACCCTTTGCGTCTTTGCGTCTCTGCGTGAGATATTTCTTAACCTACATTAGCAACATAAGGACTAGTCAACTTATCCAATTGCTGAGTTAACAGACTGAGGAACAAACCCACATCAGTCACCACACCTACAGATTCTATTGAACCGCGATCGCTCAATTTAGTCACTACCGCTGGGTTAATATCCACACAAACCATCTTCACACCTGCTGGAGTCATATTCCCTACACCGATAGAATGCAGCATAGAAGATAACATCAAAATCATATCCGCACCTTGGATGATTTGAGAATATTCCTGTTGTGCTAAAATCAAGTTCATTTGGGTATCAGGTAAAGGGCCATCATCCCGAATCGAACCAGCAAGGGAAAAGGGAATGTTATTTTTCACACATTCATACATCACCCCACTTTTCACTACTCCTGCTTCTACAGCTTTAGCGATGCTACCAAAACGACGGACAGTGTTAATCACCTTCAAATGATGTCGGTGTCCACCACGTACAGCTACACCCCGCTTCATATCTACACCCAGGGATGTACCCAGCAGATTTTGTTCCATGTCATGGACAGCGATCGCATTTCCGCCCAAAAGACCTTGAACATAACCTTCTCGAACCAAGCGACATAGATGTTCACCACCACCAGTATGAATGACCACAGGCCCAGCAGTGACAACTACTTTACCGCCACTGTCCTTGATTTTACGTAATTCCCAAGCAACTTGTTCAACGACTAATTCCACCCGTCTTTCACTGGAAACACCAGAAGACATAAAGCTGAATTCTTGGGAGTTGCGTTGTTCCCGCGATTCGGCTTTGCGGACGGTGCGAATACCTAAAACATCAACTACGACGCGATCGCCTATTTCCAAATCACGGAGTAGTTTACACTTAGCTACTATACCATTAGGAGTTTGAGAAATTGCGATCGCGCCATCCATGCGTTGATTCTGCACTTTCAGCCATTCCCCATTTACCCGGATTTCAGTGGGATAAATCGTGCTGACATAGAAATCATCAGGAGCGACACCCGCTTGTACCACAGGTTCTAATTTAGCATCCCGTTCATCTTGGGGTAAATCAACTGCACCCAAATCAATCAACTGAGATATAATCTCTTCCATCACTTCGTGAGATGGTGCAGATACCCTCACCTCAGCCGCAGATGTACTTTGACGTTGTTCTCCCAAGTTGAATTTGAGGACTTGGAAACTTCCCCCCATTTCCACAATCAAATCTAAAGCACGGTTAATCAAACCTGCATCTAGCAAATGTCCTTCCATGCGGATGACACGACTTTCTACAGATGCATTAGCGTGAATTTCCTCACCAATTGGTTCTGTCACCCGTAAAGTCAAGCATTTAGCCGCACCACCAGCTTTGAGGAATTCCGTTAACGGTGTTTCAATGACTTGGAAACCAACTTCAGCCAAACGTGATTTTAAACTATCACTGGCTTTGTTCATAATCACGATGCTTTCCACATTCACCGCATTACAAGCGAAGTTAACAGCATCAGCTTCAGTAATGGCTATGCGCTTTTCTGGTGCGACACGCATTTCAATCACGCGGTTGGAATAGGAATCAAACGCACCGGGATAATACAGCAAATAACCATTTGCTAAAGGACAAAAGCAGGTGTCAAGGTGATAAAACCGCTCATCCATTAAGCGTAGAGAAATCACCTCAATGTCTAGCCATTTAGCCAGGTAGGGGTGAGAATCTAATTCTGACCGAAAACCGTATCCAGCCCATAACCAACGCCCTTCTCTGTCTAAGAGTGCGTCACCAGCACCTTCAAAGGGTAGGTCTTTGGGAAGTGTGTAAACATTATAACCGTTTTGTTCAAACCATTGTTGAAAATACGGTTCTTCACCTTGGCGTTCTTTATGTAAAAAGCGGCTGAGAACGACGTTTTCACCGAGGACTAAACCCGCATTGGCACTAAATACCATGTCAGGCCAGCCTTTCTCTGGTGCAACTAAATCGACAATGGCGTGATTTTTGATAACATTGTATAATTTATTCCATTGCTCCACAGCGCGATCGCGTGACGACTTGTGAATATTCCCTTCCATCCACGGATTAATCACATAATCCACATCGTAATGGTCGGGAGCGCACATTAAAAATCGAATTTGGGAAACCATAAAAATTTTTACTTCGCTTTTCAGTAATCTCTTCTAGATACAGAGTTTTGGTGTTCTCAGTCTGTCAAATCTGCTACTTAACCTCTACCTTTTGTTCTTGGTAGGCTTTACAAGGATATCGCTCTTATTCTATTACTGCTATAAGAAAATTGAAGGGTAGGAGTAAAAAAGGTTTATGAAGAGATGTCAATTGCTGGCTTTTAGCTTCAGGCTTTGGGTATATTTCCTTTAATTTTAATTAAGGTGTGTATGGCGTGTATTAAATAATTAAGTATCTTTAAGCAAAACGACTTATTACAAACGCTTAGATTTATAGTAAGGTAAAGACTAATACGATTAATCAAGATACAAAGCAGGTAGCATGAAAAGTCTAAAAAATATAGCTTTTGTATTTGCAGTGTTATTTTCTACAGTCACTACATCTTCTATAGCTGTAGCAGCCAAAAACCATCAACAGGCTAATTTAGCAACACGTAACAGAAAAACAGTTACAAAAGTCAAAATAATTAAAAAAAATGCAGTTAAGAAAGCAGTCAAGAAATCTCCTTTAATCTTAGTTTTTGGTAGAGACACTTGTAGTAGAACTACATATATGAGACAACAATTAGGAACCAATAAAATTGCTTTTAAATATAGAAATGTGGATGATCCAGTTGTAAATAATCAAATGTGGAATTTACTGAGACGCTATGAATTAAAATCTAACTATGTCAGCTTACCAGTAGTGTATGTCAAAGGGAATGTGTTCCTAAATCCCACGCTTGGGGATGTTAAAAGTAAAATTTAAAGTATTAAAAATTGTCAATTGCAATTTTCCAATTTCACTAAATACACCTCATTTTACGCGAGATATCCTGCATAAATACTGTTTGGAGTTAGAAATTAATGTGGCTGTAGACAATTAAATATTATCTAAGTATTTGTTGAATTTTTTCATGGTGTCGTTTAATGACTGAGCAAAAGCATAAACATACTACAGAAACTGTTCGTTGTGGGCATTGTTGCAGTAAAACTCTGATGAAGGTTATTAGTGAAGGTGAGTATACAACAACATTTTTAGATGATAGAGAAGAAAAATATTATCATTTTCGTGATGTTCAAACTTTGGTTTGTCCGAATTGTGGACGATTCAATGTTATTTTAGAGGAATTCAATACCTTTGATTCAAATTATGAAAGTAGAAATACACGGTTTTTATATCCTTATTTAAAAGAGTTTGCTAATAAATCGCGTGAAACTAGAAATATTATAAATACATATAGAGAAGCTAGAACTTGCCTAGATGCTAATCTATGCACAGCAAGTGTAGTAATGTGTCGAAAAACAATTGAAATGCTATGTTTATATTTTAAAATTGAAGACCCATATACATTACATGGCAAGCTTGCAATAATGAGAGAGAAAGACATTATTGATAATAAATTTTATGAATGGGCTAATGCTTTAAAGTCTTTTGGTGATGAAGCTGTACATACATCTGAGCAATTTTCTGGAAAAGATGCTGAAGATATTGTTGATTTTACATACGCCTTAGTTGAATATTGTATTGATTTTAATGACAAATTTGAAAATTTACTTGAAAGACGAGGAAAAGTACAACCATCTCCAGATTTAGAAACAATGACTTTGACAGATGAAACTATTAACAATCTCGTCCAAAAACTGGATGACAATGAAACATCAGCAGTACGGTACTATGCGGCTAGTACACTCGCTAAAAGAAATATGGAAATTGACAAAGTAATCCCAGTATTTGTGAGTCTAATCATTAGTTCTAAATTTAGTAAAGATGCGACCAATTATTTAAAATCTATTGGTTCAGAAGCTATTCCAGGACTCATCAATGCTTTAGAAAATCATACTAGCCATAATGTTCGCTCTGCGGCTGCCACCATATTAGGCGATATCGGCACAAATAACCCTGATGCAATAGAATCTCTTGTTAAGGCATTGAAAGATGAACAACCAGATGTTCAGCATAAAGCAGGAATAGCACTGGAAAAACTTGGTAATATTGCTATTGATACTTTTGTTAAAATATATCCTTTACCACCAGGCTCATAATCTTATTTGTATTATTTAACAAACAATAAATTTAGAATCTGGCGATCGCTCCATCATGGTAAATTGTTACACAGGTCAATACCTTGTCCATTTTCTGTAGGTTGGGTTAAGCGACAGCGCAACCCAACGAATTTGTTGGGTTTCATGCTTCAACCCAACCTACAAATCAAGGCTTTTTCCAATTTCGACAAGGTATTGACAGGTAATCCCTAAATTATACACGGTTACTTTGTTTAGTCATAAAAATTTGGGTATTCACCATGATATTACAGGACTAAATGTTAATATTGTCATATTTTACAGCTAAAGCTACTGAGATATGAATAGAATACTCACCCTGAACAATTGTTAATATAAAGTTATGTAACAGTTTTGGCAATTTTCTTCCCATTAATTCATTTCTATGACATCATGAAATCTGAGAAGTAATTCGGCGACCGCGTTTGTTTTTAATATTGATAGGCTTTCTCCTTTTGGTACTTACAGACTTTTCTCCGAAACCTAAATCTCTACACTCTTATGATTTCGGAGACAATCTATGTCAATTTATGTAGGCAACCTCTCTTATGAAGTTACCCAAGATACCTTATCTGCTGTATTTGCAGAATATGGTTCTGTAAAACGTGTTCAGCTACCTACTGACCGTGAAACAGGACAACTCAGAGGCTTTGGTTTTGTGGAAATGGGTACAGAAGCTGAAGAAACAGCTGCGATTGATGCACTTGATGGTGCTGAATGGATGGGACGTGACTTGAAAGTAAACAAGGCTAAACCCAGAGAAGACAGAGGTCCTTCTGGTGGTGGAAGCCGTGGTGGTTACGGTGGTGGCGGCGGTTCTCGTAACCGCTACTAAAAATATAAGGACTTAAGTCTTTTAGCTAAAGCATCGGTTTTAGCAATTTAGTAAAATTGAGAATCGGCTCAGGTATTAATACTTGAGCCTTTTTCATGAGTTTAAGTAGCTTGGCACAATTATAGCAGGAGTCAGGAGTCAGGAGTCAGCACTTCGACTACGCTCAGTGACCGGAGTCAGGAGTAAAACCCTCTTGTAGTGGGAGTTTCATTATCAATTGATGTCCTAACCACCCTGTCCACGGCTATAAATATAAAACCTCTCTCCAAACCTCTCCCCTACCAGGGGAGAGACTTTGACTCCCCCTTCCCTGGTAGGGAAGGGGGTTGGGGGGTTAGGTTTATATTATATTTTTTAACGCCCACTTACTTATTTTGATAAGTTTATAATTATGGTTCAGGGGAAACTTGGACAATTAATTTTCCCATTTTATTCCCATCAAAAAGTTTGAGAATCGCCTTGGGTGCATTTTCTAATCCCTCGACAATCTCCTGATTGTATTTGATTTTCCCCTCTTGTATCCATTGTCCGATGTCCCGAAAAGCAACATCCCATTGCTGAACATAATCAGAGACAATAAAACCTTGTACCAGCACACGCTTCATTAAAATCTGGCTGAAATTATAGGGGCCAGGTACAGGTTCTTGAGAATTATAAGTGGAAATCAAACCACATAAGGGAATGCGTGCATTTAAATTTACTTGTGTCAAAACAGCGTCAAGAATTGCACCACCAACATTCTCGAAATAGATATCAATTCCATTGGGGCATGATTTTGCTAAAGCGGGGATTAAATCGGCGGTTTGATAGTTAATTGCAGCATCAAAACCGAGTTCTTCTAACAACCATTGACATTTCTCGTCGGAACCGGTGATTCCCACCACACGACAACCTTTAATTTTGGCAATTTGTCCAACTATAGAACCAACTGCACCAGAGGCTGCTGATACAACTACAGTTTCTCCAGCTTGGGGTTTTCCAATATCCAGCAGACCAAAATAAGCTGTACAGCCAATAAAGCTGAGAGGCCCCATAAAGGCTATGAGGGGAACAGGTAAAGGTGTCGGTAGTTTGACGAGGGAAAGGAGGTTTGGAGGGGAAATTAGGGCGTAATCTTGCCATCCTAGCAGCCCCGAAACCATATTCCCTGGTTGAAAGTTGGGATTTTTGGATTCTTCAACTACACCCAAAACTAAACCACGCATTACTTCTCCAAGTTCCACGGGAGGCATATACTGTGGTCTATCACTCATCCAAATGCGATTAGTAGGATCTAGGGAAAGATAGATATTGCGTACCAGTACTTCACCATCTTCAAGGCTGGGAATTGGTTCTTCCCGATACTCAAAATCACTTTCTTTGATGTCACCTACAGGACGTGCAGCCAAGCGCCACTGACGATTTATCGATTTTTGCATAAGTTTGAGTTTGGGTGTTTTAAAGAACAAAAGCATCTATCACTGTGAATACTTTGGCAGATTGGCAGGTATGTTTGGAAAAACTCATCATAATAATGGGGCAGTGGATAATGTCGTATCCTGTTGAATACTGATTATTTGTATCAGGCATTTCTGTGGTGTCAGCGCAAGATTAGTCACAAAATGCTAATTTGGGAAAATATGAGTGATTTGTATTTCCCTAAATCTACCAATGCCTTATCTTACCGCTGCTGGAGAAATTCGTTCTCTAATCGCTAAATATACCAAAGCTAAGACTCTGTGGATAGATACAGAAGTTGCTGACTATAAAAGTCGTAATCCGAGATTATCGCTGATTCAGATATTAGATAATCCTCATGATATGACCGGCAATAGTGTTTATATTTTGGATGTCTTAGATCAGCCTGATGTGATTGCCGATTTTACGCTGCAAATTATGTTTAATTCGGCTATCGAAAAAGTTTTTCATAATGCTAGTTATGATCTGAGACTTTTAGGAAGTAAGAAAGCTAAAAATATTACTTGCACTTTAGAAATGGCTAAAAAAATCCCTTATCATTTTCTGCCATTACCTAATTATCAACTTAAAACTCTGGCTACTGCACTTTGTAATTTTCACAATATTGATAAACAAGAACAAAGCGGTGATTGGGGAATAAGACCTTTAACTGAAGACCAGATAGAGTATGCTTACTTCGATTGCATTTATTTGGCTCAAGTACACTTGCAGTTATTGGCTTTAAGTTCCCAAATTATCTCAGATCCGGCAACGGAAGATTTAGCAACAATTTCTGAAAGATATACGAAAATTGAACAGCAGCGAAAGCTAATAAATTCGGAATTTGATTATTTACAAGAACGTTTAAAGAAAGCAATGCAATTTCAAAATATTTCCGAGAATGAATATTGTCAACTCAGCCATTATGACCGCAAATCTGTAAAAGTTAAGTTTAGCGAATTGGTTAAATTGGTGGAGAATCAAGATATTGATTTGGATTTTCCGATTACTCTGACTGAGAAATTGCAAAAAGATTTAGGGAGAAATTTGGAACAATTAGATGTAGATATTGAAAAAACTACTGTTTGGCGAATAATTGCTAAGAATCAGGAAGATGAAGTTAATAATGAGTAATATGTAAATATTACTATTTGATTTTGTTATTAGGGGTTTAGCATTGTTAAACTCCTATTTTTGGAGGCAAGTAATAATTTGTACTAGGAATGATTGAAGATGGCTATTATCATATAACAAATGTAGTTAAATGCACAATTTATTAATTTAAAACTGAAAGTGTTTATACATTAAATCTACAATTTAATGGTTAAATTTTGAAAAAGCTTTTAATTAAAAACAACAAGAATTAGATGATAAAGACTTGTTAATTACGTTAAAGCTTTTAGCAAAAGTTAAAATTGTGATGGAGTGAAATCAATAGATTGTGGTCATAATTTTCTCCAGGTGTGAATGCGGTTTATAAAAATTTATGAAATGGCAGTTATTGACACAGAAAAAGCAAGTGTTAGGCAGAATATGCACTATCGCAGTGGTTGCTGGTTTAAGTGGAATTTTATCCAGTTCTTGCAGTAGAAGTCCGGATGTATTGGTGACAGAAGTAGGAGTCAGTCCTCCCAATCTTCGTACAGCTAAAACAACGAAAGCCGGAGACTTTTATATTCAAGGACAGAATCAGCACGCTAAAGGTAACTCCCAAGCGGCTATTGCTGCCTATAGTAGGTCGATTAGCCTCAATTCTCAATATGCGCCGGCGTTCAAAAGTCGGGGATTGGCGTATTTTGATATTGGTAATAAAGAGGGTGCGATCGCTGATTATAACAAAGCCTTGCGTCTCAATCCCAATGATGCCGAGACTTACAACAATCGTGCCAATGCTATGGCATCTTTGGGAGATCAACAAAAAGCGATCGCGGATTACAATGAAGCTATTCGTCTAGCCCCTAACTACGCGGAAGCCTACAATAATCGCGGAAATGCCCGCGCTACCCAAGGAGACGCAAACGGGGCGCTGGAGGACTACACACAAGCCATTCGTATTGATTCCAATTATTCTATTGCCTACAATAATCGGGGCAATACTTACGCAGCTAGGGGAGAACAACAGAAAGCGATCGCAGATTACAATGAAGCCATCCGCCTCAATCCTAACTTTGGCCCTGCTTTTAATAACCGAGGCAATGCCTTTGCCGCTACTGGAGACAAGCGAGGGGCGTTAAAAGACTTACAACGTGCAGCCGCTATTTTTGACAAAGAAGGAAACAAAGACTTGTATCAACAAGTAATGAAGAATATCCAAGAACTGAGGTAATAATTCGTAATTCGTAATAGTGCCTACGGTCCCGCTAGGGATACGTAATTCGTAAACAGGGAACAGGGAACAGGGAATTCTTAATTTTCCCCGTGTCTCCGCGTCTCCGTGTCTCCGTGTCCCCCCATCTCCCCATCCCCGTGTCTTCTTTTATTCTTCAATTATTGGGGTGCGTAAATCTTCCACCAAAGCCTGAATTTCGGCTGATGGAGGTGGGGTAAAACGAGAAACTAAGAGGGTGACAATAAAGTTGATAATCATCCCTAATGTACCAATTCCTTCAGCCGAAACTCCAAAAAACCAAGGTGTCATCCCAGTAAATTTCACGCCGACGATGTAGATAATTGTAAATATCAAACCTGTTAACATTCCGGCAATAGCGCCTTGGGAATTGGTGCGTTTATCGAAAATACCCAAAAATATCACCGGGAAAAAACTAGCAGCAGCTAAACCAAAAGCAAAAGCTACCACTTCACTCACAAATCCTGGTGGATTTACCCCAAAATATCCAGCCATAACGATGGCAAAACCAACGACAACTCGCCCCACAAATACCCGTTTTTCTTCTGAAGCTGTGGAATCAAAAATGCGGTAATAAACATCATGGGCAACGGAACTAGAAATTACTAATAATAACCCTGATGCTGTGGATAAAGCAGCCGCTAAACCACCAGCCGCGACTAAAGCAATTACCCAAGGGGGAAGGTTAGCAACTTCTGGGGTTGACAGAACAATGATATCTTTATCAATTGTAATTTCGTTGGTTTCTTTACTCGGAGTTAATTGCAAACGTCCATCTTTATTTTTATCTTCAAAAGCTAGGAGTTTGGTTTTTTCCCATTTATTTACCCAATCAAATTTCTGTACTTCGGCAATTGTTTGATTATGCAAAGAAGTAATTAAATTATAACGAGAAAACATCCCGACTGCGGGGGCGGTGGTGTAGAGAATGGCGATAAATAATAACGCCCAACCAGCAGAAAACCGGGCTGCACGCACACTTTTAACTGTGTAAAACCGGACGATAATATGGGGTAAACCAGCAGTTCCTACCATCAAAGCAATGGTGATGAATAGGACATCTAACATTGACTTGTTGGCAAAAGGCTGGGTATATTCTTTAAAGCCTAAGTCCAGTTGAATGAGGTTGAGTTTATCGGCGATATCGCTGGTGGTAAAAGCCAGTTGGGGAATAGGATTACCAGTCAGTTTGTATGCGATCGCAATTGCCGGAATCAAATATGCGAAAATCAACACAATATACTGCGCTACTTGTGTCCAGGTAATACCTTTCATTCCTCCCAAAACCGCAAAAAAGCCGACAATGATCATCCCAATGATGACACCAGTATTGACATCGACTTGTAAAAAGCGGCTGAAGACAATTCCCACACCCCGCATTTGTCCAGCCACGTAGGTAAGAGAAACGAAAATGGCTGCAACTACCGCCACCAAACGGGCTATATTAGAGTCATAGCGATCGCCTACAAAATCGGGAACTGTGTATTTACCAAATTTCCGCAGATAAGGCGCTAATAATAATGCTAGTAAAACATAGCCCCCAGTCCAACCCATCAAATAAATAGAACCGTCATATCCCAAAAACGAAATCAACCCGGCCATGGAAATAAACGAAGCCGCAGACATCCAATCAGCCGCCGTAGCCGCACCATTTGCAATTGAAGGTATTCCCTGACCGGCAATAAAAAAGTCTTTAGTATTTTCTACTCTAGATTGCCAACCAATGTAAATATAGAGGACAAAAGAAAGTCCAACTAATACAATCGTCCAAAGTTCAACTGACACTAATTATCCTCACTTTTTGGTATTATATTTGCGGTCTAATTTATCCATTTGGAAGGCGTAAGTAAAAATCAATACCACAAAAACCAAAATTGATCCTTGTTGTGCCATCCAAAAGCCAAAGGGAACACCAAAAAAGCGAATTGCATTTAATGGTTGAACCAACAAAATACTAAAAACCAGGGACACTAAAGCCCAAATAATTAATAAAATCCTTATTAAAGCAGTATTAGCACGCCAATAAGCGCGACGCTGATCTTCGTCCATTTTTCTTTTATCATCATTGCATCACAGATAATATCAGCAAGTGGAGATAATGCTGTTTTATTTTGGCGTTTTTTTTGTTAAGTTTTCTATATTAAGTAGCTAGTTGTATTTTTTATGGTGATTTGTTGGTAAGTTAAATATATTTTTTTGTCTCACGCAGAGACGCAGAGGCGCAAAGAGGAAGAGAGAAGATTGGAGTTGAGAAAATGAAACCCAACATTGATTAATTTGATTGTTGGGTTAAGCTTCGCTTAACTCTTGTTCTTTATTCGATATATGATTATGTTTTTAATTTCCTTCATAGCATCTTTATAGTCTGTTTCCTTACCCTCTTTTTTATATATATTTGCGGCTGTTTGAAAATCTTTAATTGCACCCTGCTTATCTTCTAATTCAGAACTGGCAATACCCCGGTTGTGATAAGCACTGGCACAGTTAGGATCAATATTGATAGCCTGAGTGTAATCATCAATTGCACCCTGCTTATCTCCTAAAGCAGAACGGACATATCCTCGGTTTAAGTAAGAATCTACACAGTTAGGATAAATCTTGATAGCCTGAGTGTAATCATCAATTGCACCCTGCTTATCTTCTAAATAATAACGGGCTTCTCCTCGGTTGTAGTAAGCATCTTCATTATTTGGTTTCAGTTGCAATACTTGAGTATAATAACCGAAAGCACCTTGATAATCTTCTTTCTCAAGACACTCATCACCCAAGCGCATATATTCGTCAGCTTCAGAAGATGTCAAACTCTCTAAATAGCTGCGTAAACCCCCAGAATAAAGCAATTCATCTATTGCCACCAAGGCTTTACTAGCAGCCAATTTAATCATATTAGTTGGTAAAAATCCCGCCAAAATCAGATTGTATTCAGCCTGAGCCTCGCTGACTTCTTCTTGAATTAAAATACAAACTAGAACAGCATTTTTTTCAATTTCTTCTTGGCTAATTGACCATTGAATTTTATCAAATTTGCCATTACGGGCTTTAACCTGAATACCAATTGATGAGTCAGAAGTTAAGGTAAAATCAACTTTTCCATCACCACCAACGCGCTTTTCATAATCAACTTCCGTGACAAAATCAGCTAAACGGGATTTGACAACTTCCTCACCCAACTTCCCCTTCATGTTGTTGATAAAGTAATTTTTGGGGTCGGTTGGTTTATACTTTTTCACCATCTCCCAGCAAAAATCACGTAATTGGTCTAACCTTTTACCAGATATAACAGTTAATTCACTATGCTGGCCTTTTGTGTCACAACTGAGTAAGTCAGCAGATTTAAGTCTTTGAATAAAATCAGTCTGTTGTGCCTTGAGTGGTGTTGTCCAGTCCATATTGGTTTAAATTTGCTCTGATGTGACAAGGTATATAATTTTAGTATTCCCTATCAAGAGGCAAAAATCTCAAATATCTACTAATACTACAGAATCAAAACTTAACTCTAATTTAGCATCAGGCTTGATATGTTTATATCTTCTTTGCGTCTTTGCTCCTTTGCGCCTTTGCGCGAAAAATTTATATTAAATATCCCCGACTTGTGCTAAAAATCAGGGATATTATTTTTGTCAAGATTGAAACCAAAAACATCGAAGTTACTTTTAGTTAGAATTAGGATTATTTATCTCTTTTTCTAAAGCTTGAATTTGTTCTAGAGATAATTCCGTAACTTCAGAAATTTGTTCTAAACTCATACCAATTCCCAACAACTTTACAGCTAACTTTTTGGTTGCTTCAGCTATTCCTTCAGCTTTACCTTCAGCTTTACCTTTAGCGATACCTTTAGCTTCACCTTCTTCGAGAATTTCTTGATATATCACAGATTCTCGCATAATTTCACTCCTGAAAATCTTCCTAATTACATCTTTTTTTAACACAAGACCTGCTAAAACTGCACTAGCAGCAGCAATATTACCTTGTATCTTTTGATCTGTAATGGCTTCTACTGCTTCTCCTACTTGGCTTAATACCATTTTAGGATCTTTTGTTTGACTTAGCACTGCAAAAGGTAATAAACCTGGAACTGTCATAAATTGGGCTGTTGGTTGTTCCCACAGTCTAATTATCTCAAACTGATGGTAAGTGTTGTTTAATTTAAAACTATTTTTACTTACTAAGTCAGAACCTGTTTTTCGCAAATAGATGACTACTTGACGCATTTCTTTTTGAGGGAACCGACGATATACCCTAACTCGATAATCTAACATCCGAAAGGGCATATCTTCATCTGTATCGGTTTGAAATTCTGTATGTAGAACTAATTCATCCGATTGTAATAATATTAATGAATCGGCTCTAATTGGTTCACTAGAAAGTTCTGTAGGGCTAAGTTCTGTCAATTTGATTGGTGAACCTAGCAACCATGTAGCTATATCATCTTTATAATTTTCAGCTATGAATTTACAGATATTGTCATACATGGTATTTTTTTTAATGGCAAATATTGATATTTTAACATATTAAAACCTAAAAAGATTCAGGGTTTAGCATTACTAAACCCCTACAAAATAAATCAATTAACTAACAATAACTGACTTTTTACTGTAATATTCTGTTTGAGCATAAACACTAATTACAGTATCACCAACTAAGAAAAATGTCCCTTCCTGCTCTGATTTAGAAAACTGTAAATTGGGATATTGACTAGCAAGTTCATCAGCAGTCATGGCTTTTGCAGACATTTCATCTGGTAACAAACCAGTCGCACCTATATAAAAGACTAAAGGAGAAATATTTTCTTGGTAAATTTTTTCTGTGTACTCTTCTAACTTACCTTGCGCTGATGTCATGGCGTTGATAAGTTCTTCTTTATTTACAGGCGTACCAGCGTGTTTTGCTTGTAATAACAACCCTAAACTTCCCGCACCAATTTTGTTAAGAATTTCTGCAACTCTGCCATTTTGTTCAATTCCCAGAAAATCATCAAAAATCGGTTTCATCAAATCATCGACTTTGGTAAGTTTCATTCTCCCAGAAACGGCTTTAGCACGAACAGCGATATTTTCATTAAAAGCTAGTTCAAAGGTGGGTTTAGGAAAAATTTCTCCCGTTTCTTTGTCATACACTTCGTATCTTCTATCCAGAAACTGATTAGCAGAATACAACTTACTCAAATTGATAATTTCTGTACCACCAATATCAATTTTATAACTAATACGTGAATCAACTGTACCGTCAGATAACGCAGCTTTCAAGTCTGTATATTCGTTAGTGGTGGGAAAATTTAGATACAAACTTTTGGAAAGATAATGTTTTTTCAATTCTTCTATTTGCGCGGGAATAAATACATCTGATGCTTCCCGTAAATGAGCAGCAAGAATACTAGATACAACTTTGATTTCTGCTAGTTGGGAAAACAACCCATCAATAATGCTGTAAGTACCCTCAAAGCTAACCAAGGGTAAATTCTCTAACTCAATAGTATATTCTTTTTGAAAATCAAATTCTTCCCCATCAATAACTCCCACTGCTTTTAAATCATCAAAGGCTTTTTTACTACTAATTTTTACTTTCAAAGCCTTGACATTAATTTCTCCATCACTGACAATAGTATAATTATTGAAAGTCGTTAAATCATTTAATAACACACCTGCAACTTCTGTAATTGCGGTTTTATCTTCAACTTTCACCAGCTTTACTTTTTGCTGAATCAGCATATTAATAGTCGCTGTGTTGCGGTTAATATCAAAACTACCCATCTGCACATAATCACCTGGTTCAATATATTCTATTTCTAACCAAGGTTGAATTAGCTCTCCATTTTCTCCCCGCACCCCATTAACACGCTTGACACCTTTTCTTTGGTAAGTTGCTTGCAGATGTTTGAGGTTAATAATAATGTGTGAACGATGTTGTGATAAAATATCAATCAATGCCAAAATTGAGATTTTATCATTCACTTTCACATGATCTAAAATTTCATGTTCTGCTAAAACATGAGGATAAAAGATAGCAATATCTAAATCTTGAGTAAAGTTAGCAATGTCTTGATTTGTTAAAGCTTTTGCGTGTCTTGCTGTTAAAGTTGCGTTAAATGTACTAGCAAGAGCATATTTAGCAGTATTGAGATTTCCGTCTGCTAAATTAGCTTTCGCAAAAGCATAAACTGATTCATCATTTTGGACAACAGGAATATCTGTTAATTGAGTATAAGCATCTTTGGTAATTTGCTTATATTTATAGATATATGCCTCATCTTCGGGTTTCAAACCAAATATTTTTAAAGTTTGATTTGTGCCATTAATTTTCTTAGCACTATGGGATAAAAACACCTGATAACTATAGTCAGTAGCTAAAGGTTCTTCTATGACTATTCCTGTCGCTTCTTTTAACACATTTCCGGTATTATAAAGAGCATCATAGACTTCCTTAATATTGCCAGCTTGCAGACAAGAACCAGAAACCGAATTAGCAATTTTGGCTAGAAATTTAAAATCAGAATAGGGAGAATAAGCGATAGTGTTAACAAACACATCCAATTTTTGCAAATCATTACAAATGGCTTCTATTGCTTTCGCTTCTGAATTAAAACTGCTATCATTAGCATAGCCGTCACTGTGTAAAGTAATTGCTGTTAATTCACTAGGACGAATCAATTCTTGAGCTAATTTCAAAGATTGAGAAATACAAGTTGCACAACCAGCCTGAATGGCTTTAATTTTGGCAACATACAATGAATCTGGCTGCATTACCTCTTGAATAGGTATACGCTGGAAATGACAAGTAACATCACCCTTAGAAGAATAAGAAATCAGACTAATCACTAATTCGGAATTACTGTATTCATCCAGAGTCAAAAGTTTAATTAAAGTTTCCTTTAAAGCCTCAATAGCGCCATACATTGAACCGGAACGATCAATAATAATGATACTATGAGCTATCATCTTTTTAGGAATAGCATCAGGCTTAATTTCCAGATTAACTTTTTCAGCTAAATAGAAAGCTTTTTCCTTACCAGCCAGATTATAAACAGCAAACTTGGTTTTTTGACTTGCCATAATTTTGCGAATGGTAAATTTATACGGAATATTGTCCAGGATAAATCAATTTATACTGGTATGGAGCGATGTTGTAATATGTTGTAAAGACTATTATGTTGAAATCAACACTGGGAAAACTTCTTCTTTCCTCTCCGCGACTCTGCGTATTTATATAGTACAAGAATACTATACAAATGTCAAGTTAAGCTCAAAAAAGCTTTATATTTCTTCAGTTTTTGGTTAAAAACAGCGTCAAAGACCTTTCACAAAATTTCACAAAATATCTCTACCTACATTCCGCCTATATTAGTGATTTGTCTCACAAAGGAAATGTTTATTGTTTAATTATGGATTTTGTTGCTGGAGAAAATTGATTAAAACTGGTAGAAAGCTGTTTGCTTTTTTATTATGTATTTTACTTTGCTTATTTTTAGGCTGGTTAGTTTATTAATTCTTCCCAGTATTTGCACATTGCTAAACCTGCATTTATCACCCCAAACCATCACCAAAAAACCTCAGTGTTCCTCTGCGCTTACCTCCGCGAACCTCTGCGTTCAAAAACCTCTCTCACCTGTACCCTGTTCACACTCTATCAATCCAATAATCAGGAGGACATTGAAGGTGCATAACTGCAATGATTAAAATGCTATCATCCTTAATTCTCGAATTTTTTAGGAAATATGTGATGTGAAACTTTCGGAAAATCAGTACAAATTTACTATGTAAATATCAAGTTAAGATCAAAAAGACTTTACACTTCTTAATTCTTAGGGAACATGGCGCGAGACTTACGAGGATTCATTAAAATTCTAGAAGAAAGAGGACAATTAAAGCGAATTTCGGCTTTAGTTGACCCCGACATGGAAATTGCGGAGATTTCCAACCGAATGCTACAAAAAGGTGGACCGGGTTTATTGTTTGAAAATGTCAAAGGTGCATCCTTTCCCGTCGCGGTAAATTTAATGGGGACTGTGGAAAGGATATGCTGGGCTATGAATATGGAAAAACCAGAGGAGTTGGAAACCCTGGGAAAGAAGCTGAGTATGCTTCAGCAACCCAAACCACCAAAAAAGATTTCCCAAGCCATAGACTTCGGTAAAGTGCTGTTTGACGTGGTGAAAGCCAAACCGGGAAGAGACTTTTTTCCGGCTTGTCAACAGGTGGTACTAGAAGGGAATGATTTAGATTTAAATAGGTTACCTTTAATACGTCCTTATCCGGGAGATGCCGGAAAGATAATTACGCTAGGATTGGTAATTACAAAAGATTGCGAGACGGGAACTCCAAACGTCGGAGTGTATCGTTTACAACTGCAATCTCACAACACTATGACCGTACACTGGTTATCGGTGCGCGGGGGTGCGAGACATTTACGCAAAGCGGCAGAACGTGGTAAAAAATTAGAAGTTGCGATCGCTCTCGGTGTCGATCCTTTAATCATTATGGCAGCAGCCACACCCATTCCTGTAGATTTATCAGAATGGTTATTTGCAGGGCTTTATGGCGGTTCTGGAGTCCAATTAGCCAAGTGTAAAACCGTAGATTTGGAAGTTCCCGCAGATTCAGAATTTGTCTTAGAAGGGACAATTACACCAGGGGAAGTTTTACCAGATGGCCCCTTTGGTGATCATATGGGTTATTACGGTGGTGTGGAAGATTCGCCATTGGTGCGGTTTCAGTGTATGACACACCGCAAAGATCCAATTTATTTAACCACATTTAGCGGTCGTCCACCCAAAGAAGAAGCCATGATGGCGATCGCACTCAACCGCATCTATACCCCCATCTTACGCCAACAAGTATCAGAAATAGTCGATTTCTTCCTACCAATGGAAGCATTGAGTTACAAAGCAGCGATTATTTCCATAGATAAAGCATACCCTGGACAAGCCCGACGAGCAGCTTTAGCTTTTTGGAGTGCATTACCCCAATTTACTTACACCAAATTTGTCATCGTTGTTGATAAAGATATCAACATTCGTGATCCCCGTCAAGTCGTCTGGGCAATTAGTTCTAAAGTTGACCCTTCACGGGATGTATTCATATTACCAAATACCCCCTTTGACACCTTAGATTTTGCTAGTGAAAAACTCGGTTTAGGTGGGAGAATGGGAATTGATGCAACCACCAAAATTCCCCCAGAAACAGAACATGAATGGGGTGAACCATTAGAATCAGACGCTGATGTTTCCGCAATGGTAGAAAGACGTTGGGCGGAATATGGTTTAGGAGATTTAAAACTAGGAGAAGTTGATCCAAATTTGTTTGGTTATGATATGAAGTAATATCGAAACTTACCCCTCCTTTACGGGAGGGAGATTTGATATTAATATTAAAAACCTGGAGAACATAACCGGATATAAATTTCTCGATTTTTATCGGTAAAAGCCCTTCTTCCGTGCATGATTCTCGTATTATCAATCATGAGAATATCGCCTTTTTGCCAGGAAATATTGGTAGTAAGTCTTTCTGCTATTTCATTCAATTCATCCATAAGTTCATTAGGAATTTTTGAATCATCATCAAACTTCAAAACATCAGGATTTAACTGCATCGCTGGTAAAAGGCTATTAATAAAAACCTGATATTTTCCACATCTGCTAGGGATAACTACTGGACAAAGATATTCCAAGACAATTGATTGATCTTCATTTATTGTCAAATGTGTATCATTGCTTTTACACATCTCTTCTAACTCATTCACATCATCAGTTTTATATTTTTTCTGCCATTCCTCTTTCTGCATTTTGGCAGTAAACTTTAGCTTCTTCTGACGGAATAATTCCTTAGTTGAATTACTCAGTTCTGCAAAAAATTGCCTACCATCACATACAGTTGTTTCCCCATCTTGTGAAGCAGGATTAGCACAGAAAAACCATAACATCAAAGGAATATTTTTCTGATAGTACATTTCTCCATGCAACTTAATCTCTGTCTGGAAATCATTGACACTTAAAAGGGTATTATCTCCATTAATTACCCTTCTATTGAAAGCACCACCAGCATAATTTAAAAAATCAGTACTGAATAAATTGCTAAATTCTCTAAAAATGTCAGCATCAGTTGCAAATCCTCTCAATAGAAGAACCCCATATTCCTGATATAGGCTAATAATTGCTTCTCTGTCTATTTCCCAGATGCTTTTATTATCTACGTTAACAATTTGTTGACCTATTCTTTCGGAGACTGGTTGTGTAGTGATATTCATACTAATTAACAAATGTTTGTCAAAGTTAACACTTACTGCTATCTGCAACTATAAGCTATAGCAAAAGCTTATACTCAATCTTATCATATAGTTTCATTTACAAGTATCTACAATAAGTCTTACATGAAACAGATCAACCTACCAAATAAGAGAGATAGAGTGCTATCTATTTACGCAAATCACATATTTTCATACAATAAGTCAAACAAAATAACGCAGAACTATAATAAATGGATTGGATTACCCTGCTGCGATCGCTACAGTCGGACTTTCTGAAAAGGTTAACATCTGGTTGTCTACTTCACTGTCAAACCCCAGGTGAACATAGTGAATTAACTATTATATCTGGAGAAAGATTAAAAGCATTAAGAGATTTTTGTTGGTTGATGGCAGAAAAATATAAGCGGACTTCTCCAGTTCGTGACGTTTTTATTAACAACCTTAAAGGTAAATTAGGTGAAGAAGTAGTTAAAGAGCGTTTAGCAAATTTTATTACTGAAGTTGATTATGAAAAACGCTTCGGTGGTGATGGTAAAAGTGATTTTACACTCACTTCAGACTCTTCTATAGGTGTTGAAGTCAAATCTCGTCATGGTACTATTGATAAAGTTAGATGGTCAGTAGGTTCAGAAGAAGTACAAAAAAATGCGGTTATCGTCTGCATTTTGATTCAAGAAGAAGTGAATGAAGCCCAATCTAAATATCACCTTTTTTTAGCTGGTTTTCTCCCTACCCAAATGATTAAATTGAAAACGGGAAAAATTTCCTTTGGCATAAATCAATTGTTATATGGTGGAGGTTTATGGTGCTATCTAGAACAATTACAAGCTTCTACAAACCATAAAAATCAAGTTATTAAACCAAAACTACCCCTATCCCATCAGCAATTATTAAAACCCCCTGCTGATACAAAAATAGATAAATCTTCTGCACATGATTTAACTATTGATTATACAAAAATAGGTGATGAATATTTTAAAAAAGGCGAGTATGTAGCAGCAAATAATTACTATAATCAAGCATTGAAAATCAAATCTGACGATGCTGATATTTATTACAAGCTAGGTTTAGTTCATTATCAATTAGGTGATTTCCAGACAGCAATTGCAGATTATACTCAGGCGATTAATATTAATATTTATGATGGTAAAGCTTACAATAAAAGAGGTTTAACATACTATCAATTAGATAATTATCAAGCAGCAATTGAAGATTACACCCAAGCAATTAGAATTAACCCTGACATCGCCATTAATTACAAAAACCGTGCTGAAGCTCGTTCTCGCATCGGTGATAATCAAGGAGCAATTGAAGATTACACTCAGGCAATTACAATTAATCCTCATTATGCAACTACTCATAAAAATCGAGGAATTGCTCCCTATCTTCTAGATAATCAGCAAAAATTAATTCATACTAAAATTGCTCCCGATGATGCCATTGCTTATAAAAATAGAGGCGATACTCGTTCTGATTTAGGAGACTTTGAAGGTGCAATTTCAGATTATACCCAGGCAATTCAAATTAATTCTAATTATACAGATGCTTATTATAACCGAGGTAATTTTCATTCAGATTTAGGAGACTTTGAAGGTGCAATTTCAGATTATACCCAGGCAATTCAAATTAATTCTAATTATACAGATGCTTATTATAACCGAGGTAATGCGAGATTGGCAATAGGAGAAAAGCAAGGAGCAATTGAGGATTTTCAGAAAGCAGCAGACTTATATTGGAAAGAAGGAAAGTTAGAAGAACATAAAGATACCCGTGCCAGAATTTTAGATTTGGAAATAGAAAAATCATTAGATATTTTAAATTTCTAATACCCAAATCCTCTATTTCTCTAAAAAGTAGAGGATCTGAGAATGTTATAGTAAAAGTTATTATATTTGATTGATCAAACAAGTATTTGAATATGATTCTCAAATCAAAAAACTTTAGCCCTTTATTTGCGTTATTTTTCCTAGTCAGTACCACTTACTTTCATGATGTAGCCATAGCCTCTGTACCACAGCAGCAAGTTAATAGCCAAATTTCGCAACCACACCCAGTTTTTAAGTCAATTCTGCCCAAATTAAAGAAAAAAACTCAAATCAAGATTTTATTACCTAAGTATGTACCAGGATTGGGTGGAGAAAACCCAATTTACGCCATTATCGAAACTGCGACAAAAAACAAGTACGAAATATTACTGGGTTTTAGCCCAGATTGTAATGGTGGTACTGCCTGTCGTTTCGGTGTAATTACTGCTGAAGCTATCAATAGCAAAACCCCTAAACTTACTGGTAAAGCTATATCTTTAGGTAAAGGTATTACTGGCTATTTTGTAGATTTTCAATGTGGTGCAGGTTGTTCTGATGCTACCTTAACTTGGCGAAAAAACGGTGTGCAGTATGAGATTGGCTTAAAAGCAGGTAATCAGACTGAATTACTAGAAATGGTAAAGTCAGTAATTACACTCTAGTTAAAAAAAAGCAAATTGTATACAAAATAGGAGTAGCCACATACATAATGACGGTGATTGTAATCCGATGAATAACTCAATGATTTCTAGCCGCCAAGTAACAAAGTATTTGCAATTTCCAGCGTTATCAGTAATATTAGCTGCTAATTTAGGAATCACCGCCATAGATGCACCAGCTTTAGCTGAAACTACTACAGTTTCATCTGTCAAGAACAGTGTAACCTTTACCTGCAACGACACAGAAGCGACAATCAAAGCTAAAAATGGAGCAAACGTAACTTCTGGCACATCAACAATCTACATTGGTTATCAGCAAGTATCATCTAATAACAAAGACCCCCGCATCATCCGTTTTGATAAAGGTGTGAAAAAATGGTGTCGCAGCGACTACGAAACAACTGGTGATGATGGTAGTGGCTATGGACTGATTTGGAATGGAGAAAGTGTTTTATACGGCGTTTTCTCTTCCACTGGTAGCCAAACTGGTAATGATTTCCGGCGCTTTGCTAGTAGCCGTTGGCTACCCAGCTATGGTAGTGGTGGCAGTGCAAAAGTAGCAGTTATAGCCCGGATTGACCCCGCTAATGGAAACGTAAACTATGCCACATTTCTCACTGCCAGAAAGCCTAGTGATGGGAAAAGTAACACTTTAATTGTTAAGGGACTGTCATGGAATGGCACCACTTTGACTGTACAGTCAGATTCTTGGTGGAGTCCCCGTCGTCCTGATAAAAATTCCATGACTTGTTCTGGTTCGTCACCTTTTTCATATAAAGCAGTATTCTCTAGTGACTTAAAAACAGTTAATTCAGCTTCAGCAACTGGATGTAGTTAAGCACGATAGCAAAGCTAAACACCGAACTCAGGTTAATATCATGTCCGCCTAATCACTTATCAAAAAAAATTCTCCGCGTCTCCGCGTCTCTGCGTCTCTCTGTCTCCGCGTCAGTCTAAATGATAAGTATTCAACCGCACATGATATAACCCCTCCTCGCTGTTTGGGAGAAGGGGTTGGTAAGTCAGTGAATTGTGGGGCTTTGCCTCGTTGTCGTAACAGGCGTATTGGGGTTGTTAATATCCGCCTTCTTCTTCGTACTCCGGTTGTCTTTCCTTCACCTTCTTGGGAATATTCACTGGTTTGGGTGCATCATCCCAAGCATCACCTTCGACATCATCATAATCGTCATAATCGTCGGTGTATGGCTTTTTGTAGGGTTGAGCTTTTAGCGGTTCTTGATATTTATCTTGACCACTAGCTTCACTCCAATTATCTTCTTCGTCTTCTTCGTATTGAATGGATTCGTACTGCCGTGCCTGCATTACCCGCCGCTGTGGTCTTTCTTCTTCTATATAGTCTTCATTCCATTCTTCTTCTTCCCGCGCTATGGGTTCAGGAGTGCGGACTTTGGGTCTAGGGGGCTGTAATGGTACTCCACTGGGTAGTTGATTGGCTGGTGAAACTGTACGTGGCGCAGAATAGCCATATTCTTCGTCGGCATCTCTCTCCCAAGGTGCTTTACCAATACCCAGCCGTTCTAGAATACCGACTGTCAACTGGTTAACTCGTTCTTCAGCACCTTCAAAGACAATTAAGCGACTGGGGCCAGTACTAACAATTTCGTCTATGGATATTTCGTAGGTACTCAAAAATTGGTCAGGTATTTGGGGAACTCCCAAAGCAGCGATGACTATGGAATAGATTTTACCAGTTTCTCCATTAAACTTAAAGCCTCGCACCTTACCCAGTACTTCGCCTGTTTCGGTAATGACTTCCCAGTTCATCAAGTTGCTGAGGGCTTCAACTTCAATATCTTCGATGACATCTTCGTTATCAACGAGGATGACATCACCGATTTGGTTGATGCTGTTGAGATACATTTGGCGAGGCAGTCCAGAGATAGAGATCAGGCTGTCTCGTAAACCAAGCGCCACAACCTCTCTTTGATCAATGTCAACCCAGACTTGACTCACGATACCCAGCCGTTTGCCGTTGTCGCGGGTGATTACCTGGGTGTTTAATATATCGGAACGTCTAATAACTTGTTCAGAGGTCATTCTATAGGTCGTCCTGTTCGCGTAGCGTGCCGTAGGCAATCTCGAATCCGGTTTATGTATACACTATTTTTAACAGAAACTTAAGCTTATATATTAACTCAAGTTGTTAATTATCTATTTTAGGCTGGTAATTGGTAATTGGTAATTGGTAATTGGTAATATCTTTATCTGTTACCTGTTGCCTGTCACCTGCCACCTAATTTAATACCCAAAACTTGAGTATACGCTCTCTTGGCTTGAGTAACCCCAATTGTACGTTCGGCTGATTCTATCATTGGCCGACGTAAACTCACAACAATAAATTGAGCTTGTTGTGCCTGTTGTTTAATCATTCTAGCTAATCGTTCGACGTTGGCTCCATCTAAAAACATATCTACTTCATCAAAAGGCGTACAATCTAGTAAAATTTTATTCAGCCCTAGCGATTCCTAGGTCGCACTTAGCGATTCCTAGGTCGCGCTGTACGCGATGCCTTCGGCGAGCGCAGCTATCGCATTTGGTCAAGGTGTAGATGGCGAACTGACAAAAGCCCTTCTCCTTGAGGAGACGCTACGCGAACGGGCATCCAAGAAACAGTGCTTGCGCGATGCCTGCGGCGAGCGTAGCGATCGCACTTTCTGCACTAATCGCACAAATTATGTCAGCCAGCAAGCGATACCTCCGGTCAGCGCTTACGCTATCGCCCCCAACTCAATACCAAAATATCACAATATTATCCGCTCCAATGATTCGTTAGGCTGTGTATGTATCTTATTTCTAGCCAGTTAAATTTCTGCTTTGACTGCTTTCTCTAAACGATTAGTTTCACCTTTTGCATCTTTGAGTAAGTCATCCCAACTATCTGGAGGATGACCACTTTCCAGCATTTTCTTAAAAACTCGATAAGCGTCTGTGTTACTGTCATAGGAGCGCTTAGAGTTCTCATCGTTAACCCAGGCGAAAACAATTATTTTGCTCTCTTGATGATATCGAAAAAACAGTCGGTACTGCTGAAAAAATTTAGCTCTAAACCAGTGCTTGTAATCGTCACCAAGGGTAGTGCCTTGGCGATAATCACTACGTGTTGGGTCTTGAGGAATAACATCAAATGCCAGCTTTGCTATGGCAGCTAGACGCTTTGTGGCGTTTTTCTTCTGGTATTCTTGAGGATACTTCTGACGCAAATGTTCAACCTGCGTTAGAAGTTCTTCAAACTGGTTAAGGAAGAGAGGATGAGCAAATATGTCCCACCCATTAATCACTAGCGGCTGATTTACAGACAAACTTATTCATCCTCGTCAGGTAGTGGTGCATCAAGATCAAGATCAACTTCAGCAACCAAGGACTGAACACGGCTTACTAAATCAGAGCTAATCGCTTGTAAGTGCTGAGGATTCTTTTCGATATCTCGTGCAATAAAATTTAAAAACTGCCCAAGTATAGGATCGCTTTCTGTCTTGTCAACGCGAGAAATCACCACCTTACCGTCAGGCTGGATAGTGTAGCAGATTTTATCACGCTTATCCAAGCCAAGGAACTTGCGAATGGGATCAGGGATTGTAGTCTGATAGCGATCAGTAAGAGTAGATTCTGAAGATGGGGCTGGTATTACAGCCATAGTGACCTCAGTCTAAACCTATAGGTTAAATTCTATCTCCAAGGTAATGCAATTGCATTGTCTTGTCAAGAATGATATTTCTGGTTTGGACAATTTAGTGCTTTATTATAGAGCTATCGCCAATAACTTCTTCTGCTTGAGCAATGAGACGATCTAATTTTCCTGATGCCAAGTCCGCTTCGATTTGCCGATCCCACATCTCATCGAGATATTCTTGAAGCCATCCTGCCAAATTGCGAACTTCATCCTCTGGTAATTGCTTGATTGCTGATTCAATTTCTAGGCGGGTGTTCACTGGGTACTCCACATACTAACAGCAGACTTGTACGCCCACTAATTATAACTTAGAGGTCAGCACTTGCGCGATTCCTAGGTCGCGCTTCGCTATCGCCCCAACTTAAAACCAAAATCTTACAATATCGGACTCTTCCCACACCATCGTCTAAATTTTATCGATCGCCTATCGCACTTAACCCCAACAGGCAAACTCGCACTAATGAATAATCAAACTATCTCTGGTCATTTCTAAAAAATCATACGTCAAAAACAATTCGATTATTTGAGTAATATTTTGTAGAAAAAGTTGTTCAATTTGTTTGTTACTAATATTACCTGTCGTTATCATTAGTAGTTTATAAGGCTCTTGTTTGATTAAAAAAGAATCTAAAAAATCTTTATCTTTGGTAATAACAATTCTCTGTTCCAGGATTGATATTTTGTTGATTTCCGAATCTGAAGTTGCATTTTTTAAAGGAAGATTCTTGGTATGTATAACATCACAACCTAAGTTCTCTAATAAATTGGCAATTCGCATTGGTAATTGAGCATCAATCAAGAATTTCATGAAACTAATTGGAGGATGCTTTTAACTTGAGTGAGTCGAGTAGCAAAGCTGAGAACTGCTAAAATGTCTTCATATTCTAAATCATCATAATCTTCTAAAATATCATCAATATTCATGCCTGAACTCAAAAGTTCTAAGATCATTTCCACCGGATAGCGCAATCCACGAATACACGGTTTACCATGACAAATATCATGGTTAATTGTTATTCTATTTAATAGAAGGTTATTCATGATATTAGATATTATGTTGGCACTGAATTAATTTTACTTGATTTTTCGAGTTCTATGACAATAGAAAAATCGAACTGAAAATCAGCGTTGCGCGATTCCTAGGTCGCGCTTTCCTGCGGAACACTACGTGAACGCTATCGCACTTTATCAATCTAACCTGTGAGCGATTCCTAGGTCGCGCTTTCCTGCGGAACACTACGTGAACGCTATCGCACTTAAACCCAATAGGCGATTCCTAGGGAGCGCTATCTCTTCGAGACGCTACCGCGAACGCTATCGCACTTTATCAAATTCTCACACTGCTTTCGCTAGTGGCATGAATATTTCAACGGCTTCAAACGGTACAGATATTTTGTCTTCTTCTGTCCGTTCAATTAATCCCAGTTCTTCCAGGCGAATTACGTCTGTGTGTACGTTTGAATAGTTTCTTTCGGCTGTTTTTGCGAGCGCGTAAATACTGCATGGCTCTATTTTGCTTAAAGTATCAAGCAAATCAAGTCGAGCAGGCGTTAGCTCGCTAAAAAGTGATTTTGCAGATTCAAATGAAAGTCTAAAATTTACTGGCTTTCCAATTTCGGAGTCTTTAATTTGTTGACGAGCGGCTCGGATTGCAGAACCACCTTTGGCTACTTCAATAATTGCTTTCATGATTCACTCCAGGTTTCAATGTCTTTTTCAAAATCGTCAAGCAATTTATCAATGCTTGTGAATTTGTAATCTATTTCGTGTGAGTTTATATGTTTATGATCTCCTTTTCCGCGTTCGTTGTCATATCGAATTCTACATTTTCCATTCTGACCGTAAAATAATCTGTATTTGTATTTATGTGTGCTTGGTGGTGTTGGTTCTGGTAATTCCCATATAACAACCTCGACGATTGATCCGTCGTCATGAACTTCTTTTGCTTTGGCGATTAGAGTGGCCTTCATATATTGCATTGTAGCAATATATTTAACTTCTGTCGAGTAGCAATATTATGATCCGAACGGCACAGTTGAGCGATAGCGTTCGCGGTAGCGTCTCGAAGAGATAGCGCTCCGTAGGAATCGCGTAAGCGCTAACTTCTCGGTTCGCCGATTACACTTAACCCCAAAAGGCGATTTCTAGGTCGTGCTTCGCGATCGCACTTTCTGCACTAATCGCACAAATCACTGAAGAATTGAAAACATAAAATTATGATGGTAAAATCTTAAATCCTGCTTGACGAAAATGATTATCTAAGGTTAAGGCTGTAGAAATTTTTCGGTCTTGCATTACAACAAAGGATAAACAATCTGTGAGAGAGTAAGACTTATCGTGATATTTTTGAAAATATTCCCATCCTTGGTTGAATAAAACCTGATCTATCTCGACTAATTCTAGGTCTGGACTCTCTAGTAACTGATTGCCAATTTCAACAGCTTTATGATGAAGATTTCGGCTATTTAAAAAAGTGACTATTTCATCGAAAACATACGTTGTTGTGACTAAAAGGGGTTTTGAAATCGCTAAAGTAGACCAGTTTTGTATTACTTGGTGATGAGCATATTCATTTTTTATCTCTAAAGCTAGAATATAGCTTGTATCTAAAAAATGTATGTTTTTCATTGGTTATATAAATAATGATCATGATTAACTGCTCCATCTTGTACATCACATTCCACAGGATTTTTGCCTAAATTCCAGATTGACGATGATTTTTTGATCCGAGTAATTATCAGCTTTTCATGGTCTGTAATAATTTCAAATTCTTGAGCTTCCCCTAATAGCTCTTTAGGGATAAATAAGCCTTGATCAGTTGCTTTTAGCCTCATGTTTAATTACCTAGTTGATTTTGTAGATATATTATAATTTTAGCCTGTTATTGGGTTTTTCGCACTTGGTCAGGGTGCAAATGGCGATTCCTACGGAGTGCTTCGCTATCGCACTGATATGATTTTGACTTTCTCTTGAGAAGTTACTCCGAAAAAATCGCTTTTGTTCAATTAAAAATAAGGTGTGTTACATTTCATTAACGCACCCTACAAGATCGGCGATCGCACTTTGGCAGGTTACTCTGTTGGCTTCTCATCAATACCACAAATTAAGTTATAAGGCTGGTCTTTAATCTTTCCTAAACAGTCGCAAAGTGCCGCCTTCTCTGTTTCACCTAAGCCATAGAATTCTTCTTTGGCATTTCCAGGGAAAACGAGGTAGGGAGCCGCCATAAACCTTGCCTTTCCTTCACCTTCAAGCACTTCAACACAATCGATTTTAATGCGGTAATCTTGACGATGAACCTCAAACTGAGAAACACGAATGAGAAGCTCACCATCATTGAGTAGGTGTGAATATTCCATAAAAATACCAAATTTTGGTATAACTTTTTTTATACAACTAAATAGTAAACACTACAGGCAAATTATGTCAAGTTATGGAGAATTTTTCTAGCCAACCATTTTTCATAGTAAAATCTCGGACAAAAAACAATCTTAACGAGCTTTTGCTGTTGGCATCCGGTTACGCGATTGTTATGCGCCGTTTTCACCGAATTCAAACCTTGCAGACCTAGCATTGATAATTGCTTCTTTAAGGCTCTTTGGGTCATATTCTTTACCTTGCCCATGAATAAACCTTGTAGCCAAACTAAAATGCGAATGAAATGCCTCTTTCTTAGGATCGTATTTTATTAGGTCAAACAATGTTTGAAGATTTGGATCAGTTTCCTTACTGTGAGATTTCTTTACGCCAACTATTTGTCCATCCTTCCTTATTGGGTAGAATGAGTAAGTGTGAAATATTTCCAATGTGGGGGAGCCATATACAAGCAAAGTAATATGACCAGTTGTTTGAGCTAGTTCCATACACTTTGCCAACTCTGTTTCTGTTGGGTCTGCACCTTTTATTTCTAGCCAATACCCAGAATGTTCATCACGATAAGCAGGGCATGGAATCCAGAAATCTGGAAGATATCTTCCAGATTGAAGCTCAAAGCCTTCTTTTTCATAAAGCCAATCAACGCCGAGAGTATCGAGATAAACTGCCCAACGCGCTTCCAATCTTGAGCGAAAACGAAATCCTTTATAACTGGTTTGAATTGCTGGTACTGACAAGATTAACCCCTTATTGCTATTTAAGACGTATAACGGTACAGTTGAGCGGCAATTGATCGCCCTCAACTAAAAACCAAAATATTGTCCGCTTTAATGATTTGTTATGCAGTGATCGCTTCACAATTACATATCTTACGCAATCTTGCGGACTGCTTCAATGGTCAGATGACTGCAACTTAATACCCAAAACTTGAGTATAAGCGCCTCTGGCTTGAGTTACGCCAATTGTACGCTGGGCTGATTCTATCATCGGCCGACGCAAACTCACCACTATAAACTGTGCCTGTTCTGCTTGTTGTTTAATCATTCTTGCTAATCGTTCAACGTTTGCTCCATCTAAAAACATATCAACTTCATCAAAGGCGTAAAATGGAGATGGACGATAACGTTGCAGGGAAAAGATAAAACTTAAGGCTGTTAAGGATTTTTCACCCCCTGACATGGAAGCAAGACGTTGTACCGGTTTACCTTTGGGGTGTGCGACTAAGTTCAAACCACTGTTAAAGGGATCTTCAGGATTATCAAGTTGTAAATAACCATCACCGTCGGAAAGTGTGGCGAAAATAGATTGAAAGTTTTCGTTGACTGCGTCGAAAGCTTCTTTAAAAGCCATTTGTCGCAAGGTAGTAAAGTTTTCAATCCGTAAAAGCAATTCTGTCCGTTCTGCTTCTAATGTGGTTAATTTATCGGTAAGTTCTTGGAGACGACTTTGGACTTTATCATGGTCTTCCAACGCTAACATATTCACAGGTTCCATTGCCTGTAGGCGTTTGGCTAGACTCCGCAATTCTTTTTGCAATTCATCCAAATCGACTTGATTAGGAACTTCTGGGAGGGGATTTGGTAATTCTGCACCTAATTCTCGCAATTGGGTTTGCAAAGCTGCTAATTCTTCCCGTCGCTTTTGCTGGATTTCTTGCAGTTTTTCAATTTCCCATTGTAATTGTTGTTGACGCAGTAAGAGCGATCGCACTTCTGTTTCTGTCCCATCCCGTTTTCGCTTCTCTTCCCCTAAATTCTCCTCCATTTTCCGCAAACTGGCTTGAGTTTCAGTAATTTGGATATTCAGTTCTACTAGTTGATGGTTGACTGTTCCCTGTTCCCTGTTAAGAGTTGCCTGTTCTTGTTGAGATTGTAAAACCCGCGTTTGCGCTTCTTGGATTTTTTCTTGTAAACGCTGTTGTTGATTTTCCAGATTTTTCAATCTTTGTTCGGCTTCTCTTAAATCATTTTCTTTTTGTCGTAATTGTTGCTCTTGAGTTTTAATGATTGCTTGGATTTGTTGCCATTCACTAGGCGTTTGGGAAGCTTCCAACTCTGATAATGTATGTCTTAATTGTTGCAGTTGCGATTCTTGCCCTGGTAATTCCCGATCTAAAACTTCCAGACGAGATTGTGCCGTGGTGAATTTTTCGGTATTTTGGGAAAGTTGAGCGCGTGTAGTCGCCAATTGTGCTGTTAAACTCTTAATATCTTTTTGCAACTGTTCCAACTGTAACTGCTGTTCCCGTCTTGCTTGACGTGCTTCCGTCAGTTCTTGAGTTAGAGTTTTGGTGCGAATTGCTAAAGTAGAAATCGCTTCTGCACAACGTTCTAAAACACGTTCAATATCTACCAAGCGAGTTCTTAAATTTGTAACTTCGTCAGATTCGGCTGCTTCCCCAGTTCCAAAGCGCAACGCTGAACGCTGAGTATTACTCCCACCAGTCATTGCACCGCTAGTTTCTAATAATTCCCCTTGTAAAGTGACAATGCGATATAAACCTAACTGCTTTCGCGCTTGTGCAAGACTAGCAAAAACCACCGTATTCCCAAAAACATAGTTAAACACATCTCGATAACGGCGATCGCACTCCACCAAATTAGCAGCATAATTCACAAAACCATCCGCAAAACGCAAAGTTGCATCTTGAACAGATTTAGGTGCTTGAATCTTATTCAGAGGTAAAAAAGTTGCTCTGCCGGCACGTTTTTGTTTCAGCAGTTCAATTCCCGCCGAGGCAATACTATCATCTTCCACCACAATATGTCCTAAACGTCCACCAGCAGAGATTTCCAACGCCAACTGATAACGAGGATCTACCGTTCCCAACTGCACCACCAAACCACATAATCCAGGCATTCCCGACTGTAAAATTACTTTACTGGCTTGTGTTCCTTGTACCTCTTGCTGTGCTTGAGTTTGTGCCTCTAATTTATCTAACTGACGTTGCTTTTCTCGCTGTTCTTGCAAAAGACGCTTTTGGGTTTCTTGTTGAATTTGCAATTCTTGTTCAGTCGCAGCCAGATTTTCAGCTAAATTTTGGATAGGTTGACTAGAAGCATTAAATTCCGTTTCCACCCGTAAACCTTCAGCTTGCTTTACTGTCAATTCAGGTTCTAAAGTGCCAATTAGCTGAGATTGTTCAGAAAGCAATTGCTGTAATTGAGTATTTCGTTCTTGTAATTGCGCTTGTTCTGTGCGTTGGGGTTCAAGAGTTTGCAGCAAAACTTCAATTTGGCGATTTAAAGCCGTTTGTTGCTGTACCCAAGCTTCCGAAGCGGTGGCAATTTCCGCCGCAGCAGCGCGAGAAGATTCTAAAGCTTGTTGTGCTAAATTTCTTTCTTCCTGTAGAGACGTTCCATGAAACGTTTCTAAATTTTGTTGTTGTGCTGCTTGTTCTAAAGAAAGCTGATATTGTTGAATATCTTGATGAGATTGATGTAAACGTCTTGCAGATTCTGCTATGGATGTTTCCAAATCCTTTTGCTGACGTTGGAGTTGCTTGCGTTCAGCTTCTTGAGTAGCCAGAGAAGCTTGTACCGCCAAAAGTTCCTCCTCACCCAATGCTTTAACGCGAAGATTAAGTTCCTCAAGTTCAGCTGTTTTTTGAGTAATTTCTGCGTTAACCGTTGTCAGTTGGGTAGTGAAATCGGTAAAATTGCGATCGCCAGTTTGAATTTGCGCGGTTAACTTTTCCTGCTGTGCTTGAAGAGAACGCCAAGATAGAACCGCTTCCCAAGACTGCTTATGTAGAAATTCCGTTTTTAGCTTTTGATACCTTTCAGCCTTAGCTTTATCTTGAGAAAGGCGATCGCGCTGTACAGTTAATTCAGTCTCAATAATCCGACAACTGTCTTCCTTTTCCTTCACCTCATCCAAAGTAGCCTTAGCTTGACGAATCTTCCTATCAAAAGTCGCCACCCCAGCCAACTCATCAATAATTTCCCGACGTTCCCGCGCATTCATCGAAATAATGCTAGTCACATCACCCTGCAACACCACATTATACCCCTCAGGATAAACCCGCAGGTCACTCAGTTGCTCATGTAACTCCGTTAAAGTACAAGCAACACCATTAATATAATAATTCGACGTATAAGTTCCTTGATGAGTAACCCGTAACCGACGAGTCACACTCCACTCATGAGTGCTGAGTGCTGAGTGCTGAGTGCTGAGTTCTTCTTCTGCCTCTTTTCCATCTCCCCTGCGCCCTGCACCCTGCCCCTCTGCCTCTTCACTTTGCGCCTCTGCGCCTCTGCGTGAGACATCAGAAATATCAAAAGTCACAGTCACACTAGCTTCCAGCGCCGAACGTCCCTTATGCTTTTGAGCATTATTTACCAAATCCGGTAAACGTTCAGCCCGCATACCCTTAGAACTAGCGAGTCCCAAACAAAACAGCAAAGCATCGAGAATATTAGATTTACCCGAACCATTAGGTCCAGATATGACAGTACACCCCGGCAGCAAAGGGACAGAAGTAGTCCCACCGAAGGATTTGAAGTTTGTAAGTTCAACGCGCTTGACGTACACCATAGGCGCTGGTTAACCGATGCTCAAAGAACAAGTGTATCAATTATTTTAATATTCGCAACTATGAATCACAAAGAATTTTATTCCTGGAGTTAGGGAACAGAAAGACAATATAAAAATATCTCCAAACCAAATTTTTTATATATTGTTTTTAGTACAGAAACAATCACGCCCGTTTTGCTTTGCTCGATAAAGAGCTTGATCTGCTGTCTCAATCAGATTTTTCATTTCAGATTCAACACAGGGGTTCTTAGTCGCAACACCAGCACTGAGGGTGATATGTCCTCGTAGCGAACGAACATGAGGAATGGCTAGTGTTCGTACTTGATTACAAATTTGCTCCGCAATGTGGGCGGCTCCGCTTGCATCGGTTTCAGGTAATAGCACGACAAACTCTTCGCCACCATACCGAGCTACTAAATCCATTGGCCGATTAACAACACTCGATATCGCTTGAGCTACCTGTTGAAGACAGAGATCGCCTGCTTGGTGTCCATAAGTGTCGTTGTAAAGCTTGAAGTAGTCAATGTCGCACAAAATTAAGGAAATTGAAATTGAATTAGTTTTATGAGTGCAAAAGTGCGATCGCATCATTCGGAGTTTTTCTTGCTCTAAATATTCATCAAAACGACGACGATTGGCAATTTGGGTTAAGCCATCAATGGAAGCAAGTCTTTGCAAATCACGATTGGCAGCTTCTAATTGCTGCTGAAGTTGCGATTGCTGAATTAACCGCCGCACCCGCTGCCGCAAAACAGCCCAATGAATTGGCTTGGTAACATAGTCCGCAGCGCCCACTTCAAAAGCATGATCAACAGACTCCCGATCATCAAGTCCAGTGATCATCAAAATGGGAGTATTTTTGCCATTTGGGAGTGTTTGTAATTGGGAACAACATTCAAAACCATCAATTTCGGGCATTAACGCATCAAGCAAGACAATATCTGGCTGTTTCTGCTCAAAAGCTGTCAACGCTTCTTTCCCATCTTGCGCTTCTACTATTTGATAGCCTTCTTGTTCCAAAGACAGCCGCAGTTGCATACGGATAAAAAGTTCATCATCAACAACTAAAATTAGAGGAACTTTATTTTGGGATGCTGTTATGTTCATCTTGTTTCCTAGTTGAATTCTTGTAGAGCAGCTTTGACCAAGTTGTATTCAATTTGAAGGCGTGCTACTACTTCTTCTATTACCGTTAGATTACCACTGCGTCCACATATTTCTAACTCTTTGCATAGTTCCGCAAAATGGATTGCGCCCAGTGTTGCACTGCTGGACTTTAAGCTATGTGCGGCTTGTCGGAGAGCATTGGCATCTGCCTTATGACTAGCATCAAGGATAACTTGCACTAACTTGGGAGCTTCTGTCAGGTAACAGTTGATTAGTTCTGCCAAAGCAGACTGATTTCCATTTACCATCTCTCGTAAAGACTTTAAGGCTTGGAAATCAAGAACAGACGAGTTATGAGTGGAAGTGCGCGGCTCAGAACTGCTAGATAAATTCTCAACTTGGTGATGAAAATTGCATTTGCGAAGGGCAGTTTCCAGTTCTTCCATCTTGATGGGTTTACTAATGTAGTCGTCCATACCTGCGGCTAGACATTCTTCACGATCGCCCTGCATAGCATTAGCCGTCATCGCAATAATGCGTGGACGTGAATCAGCCAGCCATTCCTGGCAAATACGGCGGCTAGTTTCTAAACCATCCATTTCTGGCATCTGTACGTCCATTAAGACCACATCATAGGGTTGACGATGTAAAGCTTGCAGAACTTCCATCCCATTGGCAGCAACATCTGCCCGATACCCCATTCGTTCTAGCATCAGCAGTGCCACCTTTTGGTTGACTAAATGGTCTTCAGCCAGAAGAATTCGCAACGGCAATGTTTTTGATAGCTTAGTATCAGGGCGTTGAGCTTTTGAGGAATGCTGATGTAGCTTTATCAGTCTCGTCCCTAGTGCATGAGTCAGCACTTCGTGAAGTTGAGATTGCTTGATTGGTTTGCTGAGACAATTTGTAAAATGAGTAGTAAAGATTTGAGAAGAAGTATCTAATTTACCTATTGAAGTCAGCATTAATAGCGGTAAATTAAGGCAATTAGGATGCTGATGAATTTTTTCTGCCAGGGTTAATCCGTCCATTTCTGGCATTTGCATATCGAGAATGGCCACGTCAAACGTCTCTCCTTGTTGTAGCCAACTCAATGCTTCAGCGCCAGATTGAGCGGCACGAATAATCATTCCCCAAGTTTCGGCTTGCAAGGTCAGAATTTTGCGGTTAGTGGCATTGTCATCGACGATTAACAGGCGTGTTCCAGATAGATTTGGTAATTGCTCAATTAGTTCTACTGACGCTGAATCAACCGCAGATTGGGCAAGCATAGTAAAATAGAACGTCGAACCTAATGAAGTTATCGGGTGATTTGTACAGGCTTGCCATTGGGGTGGAGGAGTTCCACCGACGTTGCCTTGGCTTTCTACCCACATCGTGCCACCCATCATCTTACTCAAACGCTTACTGATTGCCAGCCCTAAACCAGTACCCCCATAATGGCGGGTAGTTGAAGCATCAACTTGACTGAAGGACTTAAACAAGCGATGAAGGCGATCAACAGGAACACCAATACCTGTATCCTTTACAGCCACCTGAATTTCATAAACAGTCGCTTCTTCTGGAACAGAAGAATTGATTATATGTGCTGTCACTGAAAGGATGACTTCTCCAGCCTCAGTAAACTTAATAGCGTTACTCAGTAAATTCACCAAAATTTGGCGCAGCCGGGTCACATCACCCAGAATCACGCTAGGAGTTTGAGGGGCAATGAGATAGCCTAATTCAATATCTTTTTCGGCTGCGTTAGCTGCCACAAGGTCAATTGCACCTTCAATGCAGTTCCTCAAATTCAAGGGATGCATTTCTAAATCTAGCTTGCCGGATTCAATTTTGGAGAAATCTAGGATGTCATTGATGATACTCAGAAGAGAATCTCCGCTATTGCGAATAATCTGAACAAAGTCTTGCTGTTTAGGGTTGAGTTCTGTATCTAGGAGTAATCCAGTCATACCAATGACGGCATTCATTGGTGTGCGGATTTCATGGCTCATCATGGCGACAAACTCACTTTTGGCACGATTGGCAGAATCTGCTTCTCGTTTTGCTTGCTCTAAGGCAAAATTTTTCAAGGTGAGTTCTTCTCGTTGGCGAATTTCTTGCTCTAGCAAATCTGCCTGTACGAGGGCAATTCCTAATTGTGCTGCAACTGCTTCTAATAATTCAATTTCTTCTTGAGTCCACTGGCGAAAATAGCTGCACTGTTGTACTACTATGATTCCATTGGGGTTTCCTTGATAGGAGGTGCGAATAGCTAACATGGACTTTAGCCCAATTTGCCGAGAAATTGATTGGGCATTTTGGAGTAAAGGGTCGGCGTACACATCCGAACAAGCGATCGCATCATCCTGTGCCATGATTTTTTCAGCATGAGGATTGCCATCAACTGGAATCTCAAAATCTAGTATAGAAGTGTAACCAGGAACAACATACTCTGCGACTATGGGAATTCGCGGACTGGGGTTGTTAACGTAAGAGTGAATTGCACAGCGCTCTACTTTAAATGCTTGTCCAATTTGAATAGCAGCCGTTTCAAAGATTTTTTTAGTGTCAAGGCTTTGACGAATTTGCTGAGTGATTTGTTTGAGCAGGAGGGTTTGGCGAAGCTGCTGTTGCAGTGCTTCTTCAGCCAGCTTGCGATCAGTGATATCTTTCATGAAGCAGTGTTGCCCAACAAATTGCTGCTGTTCATCATAAATAGATATCATCACAACTTGTTTGTAAAAAAGAGTCCCGTCTTTTCTAATTCCTCTGGCTTCAACTTCTACTCTACCGTCCCTGAGCATTTGATCATAGGCATTTATCATGTGTTCAATATCGTCAGGATATACTGTTTGTTGCCACTCCATGCCTAACATTTCTTCTGGTTGATAGCCTGTAATGGTAGCGTAGACTTGGTTAACAGCTATGTAACGTCCCTGGGAATCAATTTTTGATACTCCTGCTACTGCGTTTTCCAGGGCATCACTCATTTCCTGTAACTCTGCTTCAGCTTGTTTGCGGTCGGTAATATCTTCAACTACGTATGAAAGTCGGGGCTGCCCACCGGGGTGGCTTTCGATTGGGCAAACGATCGCTTCTAGCCATTTTTCACCGTTAGGAGTCGCGTGTGGATACTCAAATTTTACTGGAGCTTGAGTTTGCATCGCCTCTCGGTAGTGATCAAGCCAGAGGTTCAAATGCGATCGCGGTACTCCCAAGTCAGTCGCAAACTGATTCTTTAATGCCTCTGGGGTAGTACCAAAAAACTGTGCAGAAGTTACATTATCTGAGAGATGCCGAACATCGTTGTCATGTAGTTCTACAATACCCATCATCATTGCGCCACTGTTAAAAAAGCTGCGGAGGGTGGATTCACTCTGCAACAAAGACTCCTCTGCCTGCTGGCGTTCGATTTCGCTCCCAATCCACTGCGCCATGAGCTTGAGCAATTCTTGATGAGCAGATTTGAATTTTTCTGCACGAGGTGTATGGCTAGAGAAGCTGAAAGTGCTATGAACTTTATCTGCTACTAAAACTCGTGTTCCAATATAAGACTCCATCCCAAATGCAGAGTAGGCGGGATGGTTGCGCCATTCAGTAGTTGCTGTATGCTCAATCGTCAGAGGTTCATCTTTATCTAAAACTTCACAGCATAGAGTCTGTTTAATATCAAAGACATCACCTTTCTTGAGGGCATTATTGGGCGATTGGACAACCATCACTTCATACTGGCTATTTTGTACCCTCCCCAAGATGCCAAACTCAAGATTGAATAATTCACATCCCAAAGCCAGTAGCTTCTGAATGCGCTCTTCAAAACTAAGATGGCGAGTAGATGTAATTTTATACAAAGATTTTATGGCTGCTTCGCTTTCTTTGAGTTCTGTTTCTGCTTGTTTACGCCTTCTGATATCGCTACCAATACCCAGAAATCCTGTCAGCATACCCGTCTGGTCATACAGTGCCGTGACTGATAACAATACTGGAAAGCGAGAACCATTTTTAGCAATGTATGTCCATTCCCGCTCATCAATTTGTCCGAGTCGTGCTTTGGTAACAAAAACTTCAAACCCTGGGGCGATTAGACGATCAAGTTCTTGCGATAGTTCTTTTGCTCGTTGTACTACTTCATCTGAGTCATGAATAATGGCAGGAGTTGTTTTGCCAATAACTTCGGCAGCAGTATATCCTAACCATCTTTCAGCCGCTGCATTAAAGGTGCAAATCGTGCCATTAGTATCAGTAGAGATAATGGTGTAGTTGGCACTATCAAGGATGGCTTGCTGGAGTGTCATAGCTGACTGTAAAGTAGTCTCTGTTTGATGAAGTTTAGATATTTTGAGATCCAGTTCCTGATTAATAGACTCAATGCGATGAGTACGCCTTCTAGCAACTTGAGCAAAATACAAAGTTAACGCTAACGTCCAAGCGATGAAAAGACCTCCAATCAGGACAAAGGTGGGAAGAGGCGATCTCTTTTGCTGTAATAAAGCTAAACTGGGAGCAATCTGAACTTGCCAATTAATCCCATACAGGTCAATAGTTAATGTCTGAAGCCAGGTCGAATCTACTACAGACAAAGAACCATGTTTGTAGATAAGTTCATGCTGATCAAAAATAGCCATCTGGTAATCATGAATGGTTTCTTCTTGCAAAATGCGATCAAGAAGCGATTGGATTTGAAAAACTCCTACAAGGAAGCCATCAAATTGTTCCCCAACATACAGAGGCAAAAATACCAAAAAGCCCTTACCACCTTGTTTCAGTTCTAGTGTAGGAGTTAACGTTATTTGTCGAAGATTGCGGGCAGTTAAGAGTGCAGTTCGCCGTTCCGCATTCTGCATTAGGTCTAGATTGAGTACCACTTCATTACCCTTTACGGGAGCAATCCAACGAACATGGGCAGTAACATCAACCCACGCAATTGCCTGGTATCCGTTGAAGTCTTTCAAATAAGTGGCTGCATCAACTTCCCATACTTGCTGAAGAGTCCCTCCACTGGCTTCCCACCGTTTTGCCATCCGTTCTAAAGCGAGAATGCGTGTGTTAATTCGGCTGCTTAGTTCAGTTTTGATAGTATTTGCTTCCTGAGTAATTAAATGGGTCATCTCAGTATGCTGATATATTAGGAGATTCTGCCACAGCAAAAGAACAGCAACTGAAATGATTACACCAATCGCAATGGGGAGCGATCGCCCAAAAAGATGGTAAAAGTAATTTTGATTAGTACGGTGAAAAATAAATTTAGTAGATTTAAGCCAGGATGCTAAACGGTATATTTTCATCTTTGTTCCCAGGGAACGTTGAATTTCGTTCAGTTTAGAGCAGAATAGTGAAAATTTGGTGAGGACTGTTGTTGGTATCCCTCTTCTGTCACCGAAACATTGCTGAGTAACTCGGCTTAGAGTAAAAAGTAAAATTCAGAGGGCTGAGGGTGTGACGATAACAATTAAATAATTCGTAATTCGTAATTCGTAATAGTGCCTACGGTCCCGCTAGGGATACGTAATTCGTAATAATGCCTCCGGTCTGGCTAGGGATACATAATTAAGTTTTGCAACAGGGATTTAAACCCTGCCTACTCCCTTCCCACTAGAAGAATACAGATTAAATGAACCGCAAAGACGCGTTCACGTTCGCGGAGCGTGGCGTTAGCCATAGTGTCCCGTAGGGATAGGACGCGTTCGTTAAAGACGTTCCGTTCGCGCAGTGTCTCCGACAGGAGAAGGAAAGAAAGAAGATAAGTAATCTTATACTGGGAAGGGAGTAACATACTTGCCGCTTGATAGTTGTGGGGGACTTAAACCCACGGAACTCGATTAAAAACTCTACTCAATAATGAGCGTATAATTGTTGTAAAAAGATATCCAAACCAATTTTTTTAATTACCTAAAACCTGATACATTTAAATAAATAATTCCCGCCCTGATATTAATCATTAGGTATGACAACAATATGTTAGAAGAAATACCGATAATTATTGCTGAAGATGTTCATAAATGGTATGGTAAATTTCACGTTCTCCAGGGTGCAAGTTTAACTGTTAATCGGGGCGAAGTTGTTGTTTTAATGGGACCATCAGGTTCTGGTAAATCTACTTTTATTCGCACTTTTAACGCTTTAGAAGCATATCAACAAGGGAAAATTACTATTGATGGAATTACCATCAGCAAGGATTTAAGAAATATTGACACCATTCGCCAAGAAGTAGGCATGGTATTTCAACAATTCAATTTATTTCCTCATTTGACAGTTCTGCAAAATATTACTTTAGCACCCATTTGGGTACGTCGTTTGTCGAAGTCAAAAGCTGAAGAATTGGCAATGCAACTGTTAGAAAGAGTTGGCATTTTAGAACAAGCACAAAAATATCCAGGACAGTTATCTGGTGGACAACAACAACGAGTAGCCATAGCCCGTGCTTTAGCCATGCAACCCAAAATTATGCTATTTGATGAACCCACTTCTGCTTTAGATCCAGAAATGGTCAGAGAAGTATTAGATGTGATGCGAAATCTTGCCCGTGATGGGATGACAATGGTAGTCGTTACCCATGAAGTCGGATTTGCTCGTGAAGTCGCAGATCGAGTTATTCTCATGGATAGCGGTTCTCTCGTTGAATCAGCAACTCCGGAAACCTTTTTTACTAATCCTCAAGAAGAAAGAACGCGCAAGTTTTTATCACAGATTCTCTAACAAATATTCAAGAGAGTTTTAACTAATTACTAATTCGTAATTTTTGGGTTTAACTACGAATTACGTTGGCGGTAGCCTGCGGTCGGCATTATTATCAATTACGAATTATTTTAACCCTATTCCCTCCTGTAGCAGATTGCAGATCAATGAGGTACAGAATCAAAATTGAAACCTAGACAGCAAGCCAGTTTTACTCCTGACTCCTGACTCCTGACTCCTGACTCCTGACTCCTGACTCCTGACTCCTGACTCCTGACTCCTGACTCCTGACTCCTAAATTCTGCTGTATATTAATTCTGATGAAGAAAAAAGTAGGTAGTCATGCTAAAAGCTACTACCATCACAAATTTCCGCACCAAACCAGGATCTAGTCTCCGGGCATAATGAGCGCATAAGTAACCACCCAGGGAACCTCCAACCGCCATTAAAATAGCTTGATGCCAAACTATCAAATCCGCAACCATAAAGGGAATAATGGCGATACCATTGATGCAACTGCCGAGAAAGGCTTTAAAGGCATTCATGGCGTGAATATTTTTGATACCTAAAAAGGTGAGGGTGGCCAACATTAAGATTCCTAAACCGGCACCAAAGAAACCACCATAAATTGCGATCGCTAGTTGAGCAAGTGAGAGAATCAACAAAGGTGGAGATTCTGATGATGAATTTTTGCTCTGAAGTTGAAGCCATTTCTTCAGAGGTTCGCTAAATGTAAATATCAGTGTTGCTGACAGTAATAAGTATGGAAGCAACTTTTTAAACACATCTGGTGATGTATATAACAAAGCCACAGAACCAATCACCCCACCAACTAAACTTATAGCCGCTAGTACCAACAATTCTCGCCTTTCAATGCTCAAATCCCGACGATAGGCTCCCGCACTGGCTACAGCTGCTATCCAAAGAGCAGTATTATTTGTGGCATTGGCAGTAATTGGTGCCATACCTGTAAATATCAAGGTAGGAAATGTAATAAAACTTCCACCTCCTGCTACAGCATTGAGTCCACCTGCAATAAACGCAGTACTAAAGAGAAGCAAGCTATGGATAATTGTTAAATTATGCGGCATTATTTCTAAGTAATTACAGCAGATTGAAAGTTGCAGGAGGCATAAACTGAAAATCCAAAATCTACAATTCTTTACTCAAGTTCCTACCTTCAGGTATGGAGTCAATCCAAAATCTAAAATCCAAAATCCAAAATTATTGGACTCCTGAATTCTGCTGTATGATTTGTGAAGTAAGGTTGAACTCAAAATCCAATCATTGATTTGATAATAGTGTAAGCAAGTCCCCAAAACAGAATACTTAACGGTACACCAATCATCATCCCAGTGATCGCCCAGCCTCTCTGATGGTCTTTAAATTGTTGAATACTTCGCCAATGCCTACTTTTCCAAGCCCATTCATTACCTTTTGCGCCTAGAGCAATTGTCATTATCCACCCAATTTGTGGTATGAAACACAGCAATCCATAAAGCCAAACATAATTAGGCCAAATCCATAACCAAGGCATCAAAAATGCACCCCAATTCCAACCCAGAATTTCTTCTGGAACCTTTTGGGAGCTATTAAAAATACCACACCCAGAATTATTGATAAATTCTTTTGTGCTTAAAGATTGATTTTCTTTTGCTGCTTTTTTAACAATTTGACCAGATTTGAGAACATCCAGGGCTTGACGGGCGCTAGAGAAACGTTGTTCTGGTGCAGGTTCTGTCAATTTTTCCAGCCAATTCACAAAATACTGACTGAGGCTAACTTTGTCTGAAAATTGCAACCGTAAATCTTTCTGGGGTAAATCTGCTGGAGCAAGACCTGTTAACAAATGAATTAAAGATGCTCCTAAAGCATATAAATCTGATGCTGGAACTGCCCGACCACCAAATTGTTCTATGGGTGCATAACCATAAGTACCCACAACGGTAAAAGTCACACCTTCTTTAGCGGCTTTATCTTGAACTGCACCAAAATCAACTAAATAAATTTGATGATCTTCACCCCAAATTAAATTACTGGGTTTAATATCTCGATGCAAAACGCCCGGATTTAATTCATGTAGATAGGTGAGAATTTTTAACACCTGAACTGCAATTTTCCGAGTTTGGTTTTCAGTAAATCTTCCTCCAGCAACTAGTTTTTCCTTAAGTGATTCACCAGGAATATATTCTTGGACTAAGCCAAACCAGAGACTGCGGTCATCCATGCAAAAATAGTCAATATACTGGGGGATGCGGGGATGATTTAGCTGTTTGAGAATCTGCGCTTCCCGCTCAAAGAGTTTGAGGTCATCCCACTGGACAGCACCACCAAAAGCCAAGAGTTTGACTACAACCAACGCATTTTCCTCGTCAGCGGCTTGTAAATCTTTAGCTAACCAAGTTTGGCGAATTCCATTATTACCAAGTTGGCGTTCGATTTGATAACGTTCTTGTAAGATTTGTTCTGCTTGCAGCATCTAGCACCTGCTGGCAATTTACATTCAGAGTATTCCCATACTATTCCAGGATACTCAAAAAAGATGAAAAGAGGGAGGGGGACGCGGAGAAGCGGGGACGCGGGGACGCGGAGATTCATTTATAGCTTTAATTAAGTGAATTGATATCAGGACTCGGTATTCGGTACTCGGTACCCGGTACTCAGATTTAGGTTCTTCCCGCCAAATTAGCAACGACGACTGCTAACTCAGCTGGATTTACAGGCTTGGGAATATGTAACTGAAACCCAGCTAACAAAGCTTGAGTGCGATCTTCTGTCCTCGCGTAGGCTGTCAGCGCTACTGCGGGAATCCGTCCTCCTTCTTCAACGGAAAGGGTTCTAATTTGCCGAATTAGTGTGTAGCCGTCTTCTTGGGGCATCCCAATATCACTGACTAATATATCTGGATGGAATTTTCGTAACGCACTGATGGCTTCCATAGCTGAAGCAACTGCCATAACTTGAGCGCCATATTCTCCCAAAATGGTGGTGAGCAAGTGACGCGCGTCTGCTTCATCATCAACTAGCAGCACCCGTAAACCTTCCAGGATAGACAACTGCTGATTAGTAGAAGCATCCGGATCAATAGATAACTTTGGCTGTGCTGTATCGTAGTTGATGGAGACGACTTTCATGGGTAGATTGACAATAAATGTCGCCCCCTGTTGAATACCTTGGCTGATTACTGAAACTGTGCCACCGTGGAGTTCTACCAAGTGACGGACGATCGCTAAACCTAATCCTAATCCACCATGCGATCGCGTAGTTGAGCTATCTGCTTGACGGAAGCGCTCAAATACATGAGGCAGAAAGTCAGGATCAATGCCGCTGCCAGTATCACTAACTCGGATTTGCACGCGGGAATTAATGCGCTCTAGTTGTACCTCCACTCTGCCTCTTTTGGGTGTGAACTTGACAGCGTTGGAGAGCAAATTCCATACTATTTGTTGCAAGCGGTTGGCATCGCCCATGACTATCCCTACCGCTGAGTCGGATTGAAAATTGAGGCTAATTTCTTTCGCGTCCGCAGCTGGACGCACGGTGTCAATAGCCGCTTCCAGCAAGGGTACAAGCTCCACAGGACGGAGATTGAGCCGGAGTTTGCCACGAATAATCCGCGAAACATCCAAAACATCTTCTATTAACTGTGCTAGGGCGCGGCTATTGCGATCGATGGTTTCCAATGCCCTAGCGGTAGTATTTTCGTCAAATTTGCGGCTCCTGAGTAGCTGAGTCCAACCCAGCATGGCATTGAGAGGGGTGCGGAGTTCATGGGAAAGTGTTGCTAAAAACTCATCTTTGATTCGGTTTACGGCTTCTGCTTCAGCCCTTGCTGCTTGTTCACGTTCTAGTAATTTTTCCCGTTCTTGCTCTGCCAGCTTGCGCTCGGTAATGTCAATCATGAATCCATGCAGTAGCTGAGGTCTGTTTTCATCCCGCAGGACATTAACAATGTCATACAACCACACTATTCTGCCATCAGCGGCCAACATTCTATATTCAAATTCGTAATTATCCAGTGTCAGCGAAGAGTTAAGGCAATATTGGACTGCCCACTCCTGATCTTCTGGGTGGATATGTTCTGCCCAAAAATTTTCTTTATACCAATCAGTTAAAGGATAGCCGAGAATCTCTTCAGTTTGGGGGCCAACATAGGTAAAATTCCCCGTATTTGGATCTGCTTCCCAAGGAATTACACGCGCTTTTTCTGTGAGTTGGCGAAACCGTTCTTCGCTTTGCTTCAGAGCCACTTCTGCTTGCTTTTGTTCTGTAATGTCTCTAATGAGGGCGACAAATCCTTCTACGACGTTACCCTGCTGATTGAATTGAGGCACGTAAGTAACACTTTTATGATGGTTCGTGCCATCTTTTTTGTGTAGTTGAGTTTCGTAGGTTACTTGCTCTCCTGACAATACTGTTTCTATATAAGGAGAGATGGACTGATAAACAGACTCACCGAGGATTTCTTTGAGGTGCTTGCCATACATTTGCGAGGTAGAAATATCAAACCATTCTTCATATCTTTTATTATTAAAGCGATAATGCTGTTGAGCATCAACATAAGCAATTTGCACGGGTAAAGTATTTGTAATCAGGCGTAGTTGTTCTTCCCGTTGGCGCAGGGACTCTTCTATTTGTTTGCGTTCGCTCAAATCTACAACAAAACCGATTACTTGCTCTGAATTATTTTCTAATGCAGCTAAACCTAATAAAATGCTAACGCGACTACCATTTTTGCGGATATATTGTTTCTCAAAAGGTTGACATACCCCTGTGGTCTTGATTTGTAGCGCCATGCGATCGCTTTGTTCCCAATATTCTGGAGGTGTTATTTCTCTGCACCTTAATTTTCCTGTTACTAAATCCTCTTGTGTATAATCCACAATATTTAAAAAGGCTTCATTTGCTTCTAAAATCCTGCCGTTCATATCGGCTAAAATTACCCCGATGATGTTAGAAGTTTTCAAGCGTCTGAACTTAGACTCACTCTCTGCTAACTGTTTTACAGTTATTTCTAGACGCTTTTTAGCACTACGTAGCTCAGAGTTCATCCAGGAGATAAATATTGCTACTGAGATAAATAAAATTAGGCGAATTCTGCTTTCTGTATCATCAATATAGAGCGAAAATACTGGAGCCAAAAAAAAGTAGCTAACAGCTAAACTAGACAAAGTCGTAGTCAATAACCCTGAGTTGATTCCACCATACCAGCTACTAAATGCTACGGCAGCAAAAAATAGCATAAAAATAGTTGGCGTTAACAATGGCTGTAGCATGAGTGTTAGTACACAAGCAATACCAACAGATGCAAATGCTACAGCATAGTTTGATAGAAAGAAAGATTTTCCTTTCAATGTGGCTTCTCCTTTGGTGCAGAGAGCTAATGAGATTTGTCTCCAAATGTAGCTAGACACAGTAATAGCTCAAGCCCTATTATGCAACAGGCAAATAACAGAACAACAGTTGCTGACGATGAATCTATCTAAAGTAGTAAAATTATGTGCGAAAGTTTGTCCTGAAATATGTAAGGATACATCCTTTTGATTCATCTTAGTACAACACGGCGTAAATAAATATCCAGTAAAAAAAGTTAAAATAATTCGTAATTAAGTTTTGTAACATAGGTTTAGTCTCCGCCTAACATACTTACCCTTTGTTAGTTGCTCTTTATTTAAACCCACAGAATTTGTTAATTTTTAACCTTGATTCCTTGTAGTAAATATGTAATCATTTCCCCTTTACCTTTGACTTTAATTAAACCGCGTTTTTCCAATAAATACTGGTCTTTTAAGAGATGATAACTAGCTTCACAAACCTGGATACTACCCGCTATGCCATGTGATTCCATTCTACTCGCAGTATTCACAGTATCTCCCCAAAGGTCATAGGCAAATTTCTTTAAACCAATTACCCCTGCTACTACTGGCCCTGTACTAATACCTATGCGAATCCGAAATGATTGATTTTGTTCTTGGTTAAATTGAGTTACAGCCTGTTGCATATCTAGCGCCATATTTGCTATGGCTATGGCATGGTCGCTACGGTGATTTGGTAAACCAGCAACTGCCATATAAGCATCGCCAATTGTCTTGATTTTTTCTACTCCATGCAGTTCTGCTAACTCATCAAATAAACAGAATATTGTGTTTAATAATTCCACTAATTGTGGCGGCGGGGTGTGACTAGAAAGCTCGGTAAATCCCACAATATCAGCAAATAAAACCGTCACTTCCAGAAAGCTATCTGCAATAGTAGTATGTTCCTGTTTTAATTGTTCCGCAATCACCCGTGGTAAGATATTTAAAATTAGTTTTTCTGACTGTTGTTGGGCTATTTCTAGTTCTTGCCTGGCTCGAAATTCTTTTTTTCTGAGATTTTCATATAAATAAACAGAAAATACACAAATTAAACCTGTCCAAAATAAATATAATCCCTGCTCAATATAAAAATATAAAGGTTGCTTGAATTGAGGATTGTACAAAAAATATAATGTCAAATAGCAGATAGTTGTGCCGATTTGGGAGATTAAATGTATCCTCCACATCACGGGAACCATAGTTGCTTGGGTGAGAAACATCAGGTTCCAAATATTAGTGAACGGCTCTACATAATTCAATAATAAAGCCGTATCAATTTGTACGGCGCAAGTTACAGACCAGCATAAACTCAAAAGGATTAAGTGTGGGTAACGACGACCCAGAGATGTTCGGCATAAACACCAACAAATAAAAATAAAAAATTCAGTTAACAACCCAATTTTCAAGGCCAGTATTTTCTCTCCTGGTTGGTTATTTACCCAAAGAAAATATGCCATTAGGGTTAAGCCAACAAGTAACATGATTTTTGTTTGCAATTGCAAACGTTTGATCATGAAGCGCTGTCGCTGTTCTCTGTAAGATTCAACAAAGTTTACATCTATCTGCCAGTCGGATATCTCTGGGGTAAAGAGTGCGTCTAGGTGGGTTTTGCCAAAATCTCTTTTGGGAATCATGCGCTTTTTGGGTTATTAGTAGTTAAATGTCAATGAGTAGGGAGAAAACCTAAATGGGTCGCAACCCCACTTTAACTTTTGATCGTGGCACGTTAATTTTACACCCTCCACCGCGCAGCAAAGCTTGGATAGATTATGCTACATGGGATGATAGAATTGAAAAATTTCGCATTCCGGCAATCAAATATCGTTGTGTAGTCGAGGCATTGCAAGCGGATGAAACCAACTTTATCGATGAGGCCAAGGGATTTTATCCACTAGAGTTGGTTCCCAGTTTAGAAATGACACCCTATCCCCATCAGAGTGAGGCTTTAGCAGCTTGGAAACTAGCGGGAAGACAGGGAGTGGTGGTGCTGCCCACGGCGGCGGGTAAGACTTATTTGGCACAAATGGCGATGCAAGCGACACCGCGCACGACGTTGATTGTGGTGCCGACTTTGGATTTGATGCATCAGTGGTATGCACATCTAACGGCGGCCTTTCCTGATGCTGAATTGGGGTTGCTGGGAGGTGGTTCACGGGATAAAACACCGATTTTGGTTGCTACTTATGATAGTGCTGCCATTCATGCGGAAAGTTTGGGTAACAAATATGCTTTGATTATCTTTGATGAATGCCACCATTTACCAACAGATTTTAATCGGGTAATTGCTGAATATGCGATCGCACCCTATCGGCTAGGACTCTCTGCTACACCAGAACGCACCGATGGCAAACACGCTGATTTAAACATTCTCATTGGCAGAGAAGTCTATCGCAAACGTGCTGAAGACTTGGCGGGTAAGGCTTTAGCAGAACATCAAATTGTGCAAATTAAGGTGAAGTTATCTCAACTTGAGCGGGAAAGATACAATCAGTTAATTCAAACCCGCAATGATTTTTTGAAACAATCGCGGATTTCTTTGGGAAGTTTGCAAGGTTGGCAGACTTTTGTCCAAATGAGTGCGCGATCGCAAATCGGCCGCAGGGCAATGTTAGCACATCGTCAAGCAAAAGAAATCGCTCTGGGGACTGATGGTAAATTAAGAATTCTGTCTGATTTATTAGCTGAACATTTCCCCGCCCGTATTTTGATTTTTACTGCTGATAATGCTACGGTTTATCGCATTTCTCAAGATTTGTTAATTCCGGCGATTACTCATCAAACTCCTGTGAAAGAAAGGCATGAAATTTTAACTAAGTTTAAGGAGGGTGAATATAATACTTTGGTGGCTTCTCATGTGTTAAATGAGGGGGTTGATGTTCCGGCGGCTTCGATAGCAATTATTTTGTCGGGAACCGGTTCTGCGAGGGAGTATATTCAGCGTTTGGGTAGGGTTTTACGTAAGGGAAATATTGAAAATAAGCAGGCGATTTTATATGAAGTCGTGGCTGAAGATACTAGTGAGGAGGGAACTTCGGCTAGAAGACGAGGGGAAAGAGGTAATGAACCGCAAAGACGCGAAGTAAGCGAAGGAAAGAAAGAGAAGGAAGAAATGAAGGGATGCGGGGATGCGGGGACGCGGGGACGCGGAGAGGAGGAGATGAAGAAAGATAACAAAGATAACAAAGATAACAAAGATAACAAAGAGAAGAAGGAGAGGAAAGGGAATTTAAAGGTTGTTTATGGGGGTGGGAAGGAAAGGGATTTGAAGGCGGCTGAACAGTTAGAAATTAATTATTCAACTGAGAAGAAAGATGTTACCAACGGAGTTATTGATTCATCGTCAAAACGGGGAGGAAATTATCCCGAAAAGACTGAAACTTGATCAGAAGCATTTGGCTTTGGGGAATGATTTAATTAATTTTTTTCAGGAAGCAGTGGGGAAAACTCAAGGGTTGCTTGAGCGTCAATTGACGGATTTTGAAGGTGATACGACTGATTATAGGATGAAGCGCGGTTTGGCTTATATTCTCAAAAGCAGTTTTTGCACTTTTGAAGTTGTTAGTCCTCTGGAACCACCCATGTTAAGGGAACGAGTTTTTTCTTTGGCTGCAAAATCTTTTCCTAGTCGGGAAGCAACGGAAGTTACTTTAAACAAAGTTGCTGATGAATTAAGTCAGGAATTAAAGCAGGAAGTTTTACCTATTCAGGTACGTGATGGACTTTATGCTGATTTGTCTGAAAATAAAATCTTAACTGCTTTTGATGCGCCAAAACCAGAAGATTTATTACATCGCTATAATTTATCTCAGGTACAAGGTGTTTTTTATAAAGCCAGTCAGTTGGTGTTAAATGCTCATCGCAATGTCCCAGGAGAATATAAGTTGTTATTTCGTTATTTGAAGTTGTTTCAATTAATGGCTTATATTGAAGGTGATGCTGATCATGGGTTTACAATTAGCATTGATGGCCCAACAAGTTTATTTACTCCTAGTACTCGTTATGGTTTATCAATAGCTAAAATGATTCCGGCTTTACTTCATGTGACTAAATGGAGTTTAGCTGCAACTTTACAAACACGAGATTTTTATACAAATGAATGGAAAATCGGCAGGTTTACTCTCAATTCTGAATGTGGTTTAGTCTCTCATTATCCACCTGGTAAGCCTTATGATAGTATGTTGGAACAATCTTTCGCTGATAAATGGGATGGGTTGAAAAGTGGTTGGATTTTAGAGCGAGAAGTTGATTTAATTCCTATTCCTGGAAGTGTGATGATTCCCGATTTTCGTCTAGTACATCCTGATGGACGTAGCTTTTTATTAGAAATTGTCGGTTATTGGCGACCAGAATATTTACAAAAGAAGTTTTCTCAGGTGCGGCGCGCAAATTGTGATAATTTGATTTTGGCAATTTCGGAAAGATTAAATTTAGAAAAAGCCGGTGTTAAATTAGATGATGTACCTGCGAAAATTATTTGGTTTAAAGAAAAGTTATTACCAAAATCTGTGTTAGCTGTGATTAATGAAGAATAAATTACAGCAGGGAACAGGGAATAGTGAATAGGGTTGAAACTTTCTTTTTATGTAAGTATTCAGGATAGAGAATACTCCAAGTCAGGAGAATAAAGGCTTTTTTAGTCAACTTTGATGATTTTGATAAAATCTCACTTCTCTCTATTCTTCATTTCATAAGCATTCTGAACCGATAGCGCAGCGTGGCGTAAGCCATAGGTCTGCGTAGCGTCTCCTGACTCCTGACTCCTGACTCCTGAATTCTTACCTTTTTATATGGCTTTGTTATTAAATTTTGTACTTCACTTACCTGAAATCTGCTGTATGTAAATGAAAGCAGTAATAGTATTTTAAATATAATTAATAATAGTTAATAAAAATATGTGTATGTCAATACAAATCTATCTAAAGCGTGATTTATAATCATCAGCAGTAAGAATATCTTTCTGATCAGGGAAATTTACATCCTCTTAATAAAGAATTGGATAAAATCCATGCCAGCAAAAATTACTATTACATTAGGAATTATATCCGCTCTTTTCAGCGTAGATAGCACGGTGTATGCACAGTCGAATTTAGCACAGCCTCAACCAGGAAGTTTTACTTTAAGTGGTGAGTCTCTAGTTAATATTGATTATCGCAGCGCTCAAAATGACTTCGATAAATTTTTTAACCAACAAAATCCCGGAAATACATCTAACAATCGGAGTCAGCAAAACCTCATTTACGAAGAATTACCGCTGAGTGAGTCAATATCAATACCTAGTAATGCGATTTTTCTGCAACCAGCAAATCAAACTATTAATGGTAATGATGGTTTACAAGTGCAGTTAGATGTGAGTGATGATCAATAATCTAAGTAGTATTATGTTCGCTTAATTACTTATAAACAAACCTCTCCGTGTCAGACCCAATTATAAGTCTTTAATCGAACACGATATTACTGTATGGAACGATGATTTAATTTTTGCAATATTTAGGACAACATTATGCAGTAAAATTAGTCCTTTAGATAGAGGAGGGGAAAAAGATGACTCGTGTCATCATTGTGCGTCATGGTCAGAGTACCTACAATACTGAGAAACGCATCCAAGGGCGGACTGATGCGTCAAGACTAACCCAAAAAGGTCGTAACGACGCTAGTCAAGCAGGTAAAGCCCTCAGTAACATTTCATTTCAGGCAATTTATTGCAGTCCCCTCAACCGTGCCAAAACTACCGCAGAGATTATTCGCAGTGAATTGGTTGAACAGTCTGCCCAAATCCAAGTTTCTGAAGAATTACTAGAAGTTGATTTGCCTTTGTGGGCAGAAATGCTGAGTAGTGATGTTAAAGAAAAGTTTCCTGAAGACTATAGCATTTGGAAAAAACGCCCCCACGAACTGCGGATGATGATCCATGAAGCACAGGGGACACGAGAACATTTTCCCGTTCTGGCTTTGTACGAGCAAGCACAGCAGTTTTGGCAAGAAATTTTATCTCGTCATCAAGGCGAAAATATTCTCATCGTTGGACATAATGGTATTAATCGCGCGCTGATTAGTACAGCTTTGGGAATTCCCCCCAGTGGCTATCATGGAATACAGCAATCTAACTGCGGTATTAGCATCTTGAATTTTAGTGGCGGTTTGGGTGAACCAGTGCAACTAGAATCAATGAATCAGACGCAACATTTGGGAGATACTCTACCCACTTTGCGACCGAATCATCAAGGATTCCGATTATTATTAGTACGTCACGGCGAAACTGAATGGAATCGCCAAGGCCAGTTTCAAGGTCAAATTGATGTTCCTCTCAACGATAATGGGAGACAACAAGCTGCAAAAGCTGGAGAATTTCTCAAAGATGTAAAAATTGATTTTGCTTTTAGCAGCACAATGGCGCGTCCGAAAGAAACAGCTGAAATTATCCTTAAGCAGCATCCTGGTGTCAAGTTAGAACTACTTGAAGGTTTAAGGGAAATTAGTCACGGACTCTGGGAAGGAAAATTTGAAAAAGAAATAGAGCAAGAGTTTCCCGGAGAGTTAGAACGCTGGCGCACATTACCAGCAGAGGTACAAATGCCAGAAGGAGAAAATTTGCAACAGGTACGGGAACGTAGTGTTGCTGCTTGGCGTTTAATATTAGCAGCCGCTGAGGTAAATCAACTCAAAATCGGTTTGGTGGTAGCCCACGACGCTACTAATAAAACCTTACTTTGTCATATTCTTGGTTTATCACCAGAAAATTTCTGGAATTTCCGCCAGGGAAATGGCGCAGTTAGTGTGATTGACTACCCCGAAGGAGCAAATGGTTTACCAGTTTTGGAAGCTATGAATATCACCAGTCACTTAAGTGGCGGTGTACTGGATAAAACGGCTGCTGGAGCATTGTAGGGGTTCATTGTAGGGCTGAGGCCACGCTATGCTATCGGCTGTCGTTTATTGAATTTTAGATGATGAGATTTTTCCATTCATCTCAAATCCGAAATCTAAAATTTGCATATTGAACAAATAAAATAGACACACAGCTGAAGCACTCATAGGTAAAAGCTAATAGCACATGACAACTGAACTGTTGCAACAAGTAAGGGTAATCGACCCAGTTTCGGGAACTGATCAAATAGCTGATGTGTTAATTGCTGATGGTTATATCCAAGCAATAGCTCCACAAATTGCTGATATCAGTCCCGATACTGTTATTAGAGATTGTCGGGGGTTAGTTCTGGGTAATGGTTTAGTAGATTTATATAGCCATTCTGGTGAACCTGGGTTTGAAGAGAGAGAAACTCTGGTTTCTTTTTTGCAAGCTGCATCTGCTGGTGGTTTTACGAGAGTGAGTGTTTTACCAGATACATTGCCAGCTATTGATAACCCGGCTTTGGTGGCTCAATTACAGAAGCAGATTAAGTTAGACGAGGGTTTAGATTCTTCTTCTCCCCATCTTCAAGTTTGGGGTGCAATAACTCTCGATTTAGCTGGTAAGCAGTTGACGGAATTTGCCGATTTAGCTACTGCGGGAGTTGTGGGTTTTACGGATGGTAAACCTTGGGAAAATTTGGGACTGGTACGACGGGTGTTGGAATATCTCCAACCTTTTGGTAAACCTGTGGCGTTTTGTCCATGCGATCGCTATTTATCCGCAAATGGGATGATGCGGGAAGGTGCGGAAGCTTTCCGTGTGGGTTTACCTCCTGTTCCAGCTAGTGCGGAAACAACTGCGATCGCAGCTTTGTTGGAATTAGTCGCCGCGATTCGTACACCTGTACATATTATGCGGGTTTCTACAGCGCGGAGTGTGGAACTGATTGCGACTGCAAAATTTCAAGGTTTACCAGTTACAGCCAGCACCACTTGGATGCATTTGTTACTTGATACTAGAGATATTAAGAGTTATCACACATCCTTGCATTTAGACCCACCTTTAGGAAATCCCAGTGATGTAGTGGCGTTGCGTGGGGGAGTGCGTGGAGGAGTCATAGATGCGATCGCTATTGATCATGCAGCTTATACCTACGAAGAAAAAGTCCAAGCCTTTGCGGAATCACCACCAGGGGCAATAGGTTTAGAATTAGCATTGCCCTTACTGTGGCAAAATCTCGTTGAAACTGGGGAATTTACAGCTTTAGAATTATGGCAGGTTTTAAGTAACAAGCCAGCGGCCTGTTTACAGCAAGAACTGAAAGCTATTAAATCTGGTGAAAAAGCCGAATTAACATTATTTGATCCTCAGCAAACCTGGAAAGTCAACAGAGAAAATTTGCATACACTATCTAATAATACACCTTGGTTTGGGCAAGAAATCAAAGGTCGCGTTTTACAGACGTGGTGCTAAGGTAATTCGTAATAGTGCCTACGGTCCCGCTAGGGATACGTAATTCGTAAACAGGGAACTCTTAACAGGGAACTCTTAATTTTCCTCGCGTCCCCGCGTCTCCCCATCTCCGCGTCCCCGTGTCTCCCCTGCACCCTTGCCCTAAGTTAGTTCTAACCAACCTTGATAACCAGTGACAATGCGATCGCCATCTTTGAGAACGTGAACTTCTATTTGGTCACTGGCCCAGCTAATTTGGTCTTTAAATTCAGGGTTGAAGATATGAACCTGTTGATTTCTAGAAGCAACAGGAGACGTAGGAGAATTAATTGCTTGAGATTGGATAAAAGGCCCGTCAATTAAAATATCTAATTCTGCTAACAATTCTTGGGAACCGGGAGGTGCAGATTCAGATTGTAGTTGCTTGAGGGTGAACCCGGTAAAAGACATCACATTTAATCCTGCGGCTTTCACCTGACGCGCTAAATTAGCTAATGCGGATGCTTGCCAAAATGGTTCACCACCTGAAAAAGTTACACCTGTGTTATGGGGATTTTTGATAATATCTGCTGCCAGGGTATCAATAGCAACTAGCTGATTAATCTCAAATGTCCAAGAATTGGGATTAAAGCAACCAGCACACTCACGGGGACAACCTTGCACCCAAACCACAGCACGACTACCAGGTCCGTTGACTTCTGACTTATCAACATAACCCATAATGTTGAGATAGCCAGCGGGAATTTCCTTGAGTGCTAATAATAAGTCCATTGACTTAGGTTCCATGTCTTAACTCCTTAATTGCAGAATATTGAAGTTAGATAGTACAGGTGACAGGGGAGACGCGGGGAGATGAGGACGCGGAGACACGGAGATGGGGGGACGCGGGGACGCGAGGAAAATTAAGAATTCCCTGTTTACGAATTACGAATTACGAAGTTGGGGCGTAACGCACAGGAATTTTAGTAACATTATAAATTTTTTGAGCCAAAGCACTGAGTTCTTCAGCGCTGATACATTTGAGATTTTGACAGCTATAAGAGCGAGATTCGACAATCTCATCATCTCTGGATTCTAACTGATCAACTAAGATGCGGGAACGGTAAGGAATGTTAAGTTGAATTTCATCAGGTTGGAGACGCTTAATCAAGTGTATGTAATGTGCTTGTATTTCTGCCGTCCAAGAAGACAAAATCATGGTTTGTATTGCCATACATCCCTGATATTCCTGTCTAAATTGTTCAATTCCCTTGAGGATATCTGGTAAATCAATCGTATCTAATGGCTGATTAATCTGCCGTAGTTGATTTGACGAAACCGCATCCAGTTTAACGGCAACAATATCTGCTAGTGCTAAAGCGTCCCGAACTGATTTATCACCTAGCAAAGTGCTATTGGCTAATACCACTTTTGGTTGTTTGATGATTTCTTTTGTCGCTGCCAGAATTTCCCCTAAATTCAGCGCTAGGGTGGGTTCACCACTACCACTAATAGTGACTACATCTATTGGCACTTCTCTCCGTACAAACCTTTGCAAATCAGAGATAATTTGGCTAGTAGGGACAAAAATTCGCCGTTGAGTTGTCTTTTGCTGAATATTCCCTAACTGACAATAGACACAGTTAAAAGAACAGGTAGATATGATCCCAATAGGATCGATACCCAGCGATTGCCCAAATCGCCAAGAATTTACCGGGCCATATACTGAGGGATATTCTAGTTTTTCCGGTATTGGCGATTGACTCATAACGACCTCATCACTTAAGCCTAGTCTGCAACCTTTCGAGATCAGCCCAATAGCTGAATTTATCTAGAATTTAGAGCTAGTTTGTGAGGAAGTCGTGAGGTAGGGGACTTGGGAATAAAAAAAATTTGGGGATTTGTCCCGTCAAAACTGCATAAGCCTCAAAAGTCAAACGTGTAACTCAGCAAGAAGCCCAATAGGTAATGCTAATAAGCATTGTCACTAGAAAGCTAAAACTTGACCTGTGCATAAAAACCGCAGGATGAACGTGTAGATAAATAGAACAGTTCAAATACCGCAAATTAGGAAATAACTAAAATGACATCTCAAACTAACAAAACAGATTCCGCTAGTGTATCGCCAGCAAATAACAGATTAAATGGCAAAATTATGAAGGAGCAATTTCTGATGAAGAAACCTAAGTTGATAAAAGCAACAATGGGCGCTTTCTTATTATTAGCAACTAGCATATTCAGCTTTACCAATACTAATTCCAGCGAAGCACATACAGCAAAACTCAGGTATGGAGAAACATACAAGATCGTTAATGGTTACGATAATTGGCAAGGAGGTTATTTGGACACCAGAGGAAGAAACTGTTCTGAAAATATGCTGTGTGTCTCCACAGCTAACAGCCCTAACAGAGATAATGGTAGCGGTACATGGAAAATCCTCTCAAAGACTGGAAAAAAAGGAGCAGTTAAATCCCTTGATGATGTTTATTTTCAGAATCAATATGCTCAAGGTAATGGTGGTTACTTAGATACGAGGGGAAGAGGCTGTTCTGAGAATCTGCTGTGCGTATCCACAGCCAACAGCACCAACAGAGATAGTGGTAGCGGCACATGGAAAATAATTCCTAAATTCAAGTCTTCAGGTTCCATAAGTGAAGATCAACCTGTTCATATTTTGAATGGTTACGGTAATTGGCAAGGAGGTTATTTGGATACCAGGGGAAGAGGCTGTTCTGAGAATCTGCTGTGTGTCTCAACGGCTGCCGGTTCAGATAGAGATAGTAATAGCGGAACCTGGAAATTTGTTAAACATAGGACTTACGCATTGACAAAAAAGATCATCTATGTATTCTAAATAATGGCATCCTTGCCAATGTTGGCAAAAATATGCTCACGGATAACAGAAGTAAACAGATTCC
>NZ_JACJTQ010000039.1 GCF_014698735.1 Anabaena catenula FACHB-362 | reverse complement strand
CACTGCTAGATGATTTATTCCTAAGTCAACTCCAACAAACTCTTGTTTTTTAGGAGTTTCACGGTTAGTGAGCGAAGTCGGGTTGGTGAGCGACTTGTCCTGAGCGACTTGTCCTGAGCGAAGTCGAAGGAAGTGGAAGGAAGTCGAACCACTACTAGTTTCTACTGCTATTTTCCAGGAGATAAACCACTTATCAGCTTGTTTACTAATTGTGATTGATTTGGGTTTATATCCAAAAGGTAGAAGTTCATAAGTCTTTAACCATCCAATTACAGGAACTTTTACTTTTTTATGGTCAATGTGAATTGCACCGTCTAAAGTAAAAGAATCATGTCTACCTTTTTTTTTGAAGTTAGGAAACCCTTTAACTTTCTTGAAAAAAGATTTAAAGGCATCTGATAAATGTCTTAATGCGTATTGAGGAGCGCATTTAGATACATCATAATACCAAGGATGGGTAGATTTAACTGCTGCTACTAACCATTTATGTAAGTCTATGGCTGTGGGAAATTTAATTTTATCTTCAGGTTTTGTCCGATTATGTATGAGTACCTGTTGACACAATGCTAAACCTTGATTCCAAGCGTGTCTGGCTACTCCTGCGTGTTGTGCCAGTAGTAGACGTTGTTGCTTGTTTACCTTGAGTTCGGTCTTGAATCCTAGTAGCATGAAGGTATTTTACAACAAAATCCCAATATAGTCACAATAGCTGATGACTTTGGCTGGGATAATAGTGAGTAATTGGTAGTAATTGTTAGCTTTTCGGCTACTGTTAATTAACCCCCACGGCATAGGCGTAGTTACCCACGACTGTCACATCATTTGCATAGCTTAAACGATCCCACACGCCGACTAACGTGGGTGCCAATACTCCGTGGTAGGTGTTGAGGGTGTCTGCACTAAAAACAATCTCCGACAAATAAGGTAGAGACGTTCCATGGAACGTCTCTAGATCTGTAACGGGAATATTAACCTCAAAAGCTTTAAAATGGATGATTTGGTGATAGTAGAGTCAGAGACTCTGTGATAGCATTCCCAGCCGGAGACTGGGAACGAGATAATAAAGGGGATTTTTGTAAAGAACTGGAAACGAAAAAAGCGATCGCACTCTGTTAAATCAAAAGAGCGATCGCTTGGTGAAATTTCCGAAAAGTCGTCAGTTATGTCATGTCCGTCTAATCACTTATCAAAAAAATTCTCCGCGTCCCCGCGTCTCTCTGTCACCGCGTCAGTCTAAATGATAAGTATTCGACCGGAAATGATATTAGCCTGTATACCATTCTGCGGTCAGCTTATCTGCATCACCTACAGCAGTTTCAGTGGCTAGAGTTCCATTCATAGTCCAGATTTTATCTGCACCTGTTTGTTGATCTCTCCAGTAGATATCGGTTTTGCCATCACCGTTAAAATCACCAAGAGATTTTGTCAAACCTGCGCTATTGCTAGGTAAGAAAGCTTCAGAACTAATGGCTGTACCATCCATCAACCAAGCTGTGTTTGCACCAGTTGTGGCATTGTGCCAGAAGATATCAGTTTTACCATCGCCATTGAAATCGCCAATATTAGCCGCCCAATCTGTACCAAGTGTGTTAACAGTACCTTCGGTAACGAAAATACCATTCATTGTCCAAATCTTGTTTTCACCTGTGGTGGTGTTACGCCACAGAACGTCAGTTTTGAAGTCGCCGTTAAAATCACCAAGAGTAGAAGTCCAGGACGCATCCTGTGCTTGTAAATCATACTTGGTGGCTTGGCTACCATCCATAAACCAAGCGGTATTTTCGCCGGTTGTGCTATTACGCCAGAAGATGTCACTCTTACCATTACCATCAAAGTCAACAATGGTTGCAGTCAGCGCTGGGCTTGTAGTTTCTAGCACATTTGCACTAACTACTGTTGTCCCATCCATCTGCCAAATGGCATTTTCACCAGTGGTAGCATTATTCCAGAAAATATCGGTTTTGCGATCGCCATTAAAATCGCCAATATTAGCAGTCCAACCTGCATCAACTCTATCTAAAGTCAGGTAGCTAGAAACTCTTGCACCATCCATTAACACAACTACATTCTCACCTGTTTGTTGGTTGCGTAACAGAAAGTCTGTTTTATTATCGCTGTTGAAATCAGCGGTTTTATAACTCCAGGTATTTAGGTCGTATGTACCTAAAGAAGCCTGTTCCATAACTTGTGTACCATTCATCAAGCGAACGACAATTTCACCTGTTTGAGCATTTACCCAAAGTTTATCTGTTTTGCCATCACCATTGAAATCAGGAACAATGGCTGCACTAGTTAAATAAGGATTAGGATTGGGGTTGGAACTTCCTACTGGAAACTGGGGTATTGAATCAAGTGGCAGAGGGGATTGTTCATTCTCTAGTATGCTGGCAGAACTCTTATTGGCAGTTGAGGTATTAAGAGAAGTTGTCAAATCTTGTGATTTTGCAAGAGAGTCTAATCCTGCATTAGCTAGGCTTTCTAAATATAATCCTGACTGAGTTGCTGCTTTAAACATGGTGTGTTTTTAAGAGTAATTAATATAAAGTTTTAATTTGGTTTCAATAAAGATTCTGTTAATCAAAAACATTTAGCAAATTATCTTTAGCAAATGTCATTATTTAAAGACAATACAGATAATGTTTAAAAAAACTATTCTGCTAAAATAAAAGTTGTGACTGAACAATCAAAAAAAAATTTATTTTTTGTTTCTCAATGTCAGAATTTAAGCATATAGTCTTATTTCTTTGACAATTTCAATTGATGGCAACTAATGTTAAAGAAAATTTATTAATTCTATGGATAGGAAACAAATACAGCAGAATATGGCTTACGCCACGCTACGCTATCAGGAGTCAGGAGTGAAACTGCCTTGGTGTCTAGGTTTCAAGTTTGATTTTGTACCTAATTGATCTGCAATCTTTTGTAACAGGACTTTCGCCCAAGTAAGGTCAAAAGCAACCACAGAAGACAAGTCGAAATGATGCACCTAATTATTGTGGAACCATAGAGAATTATCTTGAAAAAATCTCTGCGTACCTTTGCGCTAACCTCTGCGAACCTTTGCGTTTAAAAAAGCTAGAATGACTTAAACGGGTAACTAATCATATAGTTACTAAAGTTAAAAACGATACTATATTTTCAGAAGTAAGTCAGCTATGCAAACAGAATATCGGCAGCGGCGTGAGCAGTTAATGGCGAAAATCGGTAGTGGTACAGCCATTTTTAGGAGTGCGCCAACAGCGGTCATGCACAACGATGTCGAGTATGTTTATCGTCAAGATAGTGATTTCTTTTACTTAACAGGTTTTAATGAAGCGCAAGCAGTCGCAGTATTAGCACCCCATCACGCAGAACATCGGTTTATCTTGTTTGTTCAACCCAAAGATAGAGAAAAGGAAGTTTGGAGTGGTTATCGCTGTGGGATAGAAGCAGCGAAGGAAATCTATGGTGCAGATGAAGCGTACCCCATTGCAGAGTTGGATGAGAAGTTACCGCAGTATTTAGAAAAGAGCGATCGCATTTACTATCATTTAGGACGCGATCGCACTTTTAACGATACCATCCTCAAACATTATCAAAATCTACTGCGAACCTATCCCAAGCGGGGTACAGGCCCCATTGCGATTGAAGATACTAGTACTATCCTCCATAGCCAGAGATTACATAAAAGTAAAATAGAATTAGACCTAATGCGGCAAGCAGCGGATATTGCTGTAGAAGCCCACAAACACGCGATGCAAATTACCGCACCTGGACGTTATGAATACGAAATCCAAGCGGAAATAGAACATATTTTCCGTCTGCGGGGTGGAATGGGGCCAGCTTATCCTTCCATTGTCGCTGCTGGAAAGAATGCTTGCGTGTTGCATTATGTGGAAAATAATTGCCAAATGCAAGAAAACGAATTGCTGCTAATTGATGCTGGTTGTGCCTATGGCTATTACAACTCTGATATTACGCGGACATTTCCGGTTGGGGGTAAATTCACAGCAGAACAAAAAGCATTATATGAAATTGTACTAGAATCACAAAAACAAGCGATCGCCCAAGTACAACCAGGAAACCCCTTCAATGCACCCCATAATACAGCCGTGCGCGTCCTCACAGAAGGTTTAGTAGAACTGGGTATTCTCAAAGGTGAAATTGACAAATTAATCGAAGAAGAAAAATATAAACCATTTTATATGCACCGCACCAGTCATTGGTTAGGTTTAGATGTCCATGATGTTGGAGTGTATCAACATGGAGAAAACCCGCAGATTTTACAACCAGGCCAAGTGCTGACAATAGAACCAGGACTTTATATTGTTCCCGACACCAAACCCGCAGAAGACCAACCAGAAATTGACCCTCGGTGGGTAGGTATTGGGATTCGCATTGAAGATGATGTGTTAGTTACCGCAGATGGAAATGAAGTATTAACTGCGGGAGTTCCTAAAGAAATTAAGGATGTAGAAAGGTAATTTTTAGGGTGCGTTAGAGAAGGGTAACGCACCGATAATATAGATATTTTAGCCAGGGAATAAATTCCCTGTCTCATAGCTAAAGTCGGTTAAAACCGACTATTTTCAGAGTGCGTTTTAACGCACTTTTGCTATTAGCCCGGAAATGAATTTCCGGGCGGGTTTGGCAGATCCACGCTACGCTATCATTTCAGGGCGGTTTTAACAGCTAAACAGACTATTTGCTTTCTCTGATAATTTGAGAACGTTCTAAAAGCTGTTCTAATTTGTTTTTGTGACCATTTGCAGCATTAAAGTTAACTAAACTAGAAAGAATACCCACAGCAACAGTCAAACGGCCTTCGGGAATTTTATCAGTGTAGAATAAGCCCACACCACAAAATATTAAAATTGCTGATGCTGTGCTAATCCCTAATTTGATATGAAAACTCCATTGTTCTTGATGCATTAACATATTAATGATATCATTGTGCTGTTTTGGGGTGATTTGTAAATCTTTGGGTTGGAATTGATTAAATAGGTTAAACATAAATTTTGACTCAACTTTTTCAGTTACAGCAGTTTCTGAAGATATGACGTACACCTTTGGTGGGCAAGATGCCCGCACCACAAGTAAGTGCTGTATCTAGGAAACTTGGTTTTTGAACTTGTTGATATCTTACGAATATTCAAAAAAATGGGAAAGATGAAAATAGGGTTTTATCAGAGAAAACCTTTCCCCAAATTTTAGGGAATTCAGGGAAAGGTAAATACCCCAAATTCCCTAGACACAAATCACCTAGTTTTGCTATAGTCTAAAAAACTCAACTTACTATCAATACTATTTATGACTCAATCAGGAAAAGTCCAAGCTAGTGAGTCAGGTAAAGCTAAACTCAAAGCAGAATATAAACGAGCAGGTTTTACTATTGCATCCCTAGCAGAAGCAGCAAAAGCAAGTGAAGACCAAATTAAATATTTAATAGGACAAAATCGCCCCAATATTACACAGGTTGATAGATTCGTAATTGAAAATTTGGTGGCTGCTATCAATATAGGACTGGAAAAAAATGGTATAGATGAAAAACTCCAACCCTCAGATATTGTTGATAATTGGTATCCTCCCATGATTCCCACAGAATTTCAAACCTTAATTGATGATAAAACACGAAGATTCTGTGGTCGCAAATTTGTATTTAATGCTATTACCGAATTTATCAAAAAACACCCAAGCGGATATTTTACAATTCTCGGTGATGCAGGAATGGGTAAAAGTGCTATAGCTGCAAAATATATAGTAGATTATCCTGGAACAATTTGCTTTTTTAATATTCGTGCAGAAGGTAGAAACCGCCCTGATGTATTTCTGAAAATAGTTCGTCAACAATTAGTAAATAGGTTTAATTTACAGAATACAGAGAATGATGATTTATCTACTTTATTAACTAAAGCTAGTGGAAAATTATCTAATTCTGAAAATTTAGTAATTGTCATTGATGCTTTAGACGAAGTTGATCAGGATGATCATGGCAATTTATTAAATTTACCGACAATTTTACCAGAAAAGGTTTACATTCTACTCACTAGAAGACCTTATAATTCCGATGATAAAAGATTAACTCTTTCCCCAAATACTAAATATACAGAATTGGATTTAAGGGAATATCAAGAAAACAGTAAGGATGATGTTGAAGCCTATATTTTAGAATTTCTCGGTTTAAAAAAATATAAAGCAGGTTTAGAAAATTGGATCAATCAACAAAAGAACCTCAGTAAACCGCAATTTGTAAAAACTATCGCTGCTAAAAGTGAAAACAATTTCATGTATTTACGGTATGTATTAGAAACAATTGCAGATGGATTTTATCAAGATGAAAAACTGGAACAATTACCTAAAGGTTTAGAGGGATATTATGAGAGTCATTGGCGCATTATGGGAATGACTAAGAAACCCTTACCCAAGGATAAAATTAAAATCATTTATGTAATGTGTGCTTTAAAAAGTCCTGTATCCCGTGAGATGATCGTGAAATATTCGCAGGAAGATAATGTCACTGTGCAGGAAGTTCTTGAAGGTTGGACGCAATTTTTACAGGAACAAAAAACCTATCAATCGTCACGTTATCGCTTTTATCATGAGAGTTTCCGAGATTTTTTACAACGTCAAGATATTGTGGAAGCTGCGGGGGTGAGTTTACCAGAAATCAGCGCGGAAGTTGCTAATAATATGGGTGCGGGATTAACACTATGAGTAACTTTCGCAGTTGGTTTGATGAACAGTTAGAGGAAGCACAAGAACAGTTTTTAGGTGGATATCCCCAATTATTATTAGGGGGTAAACAATATAAAGAACTGTGTAAATTATTAGCTAACTACTACTTTATCGAAGCAAAAATTAATCATCCTTCATTCGGAGTGCAAGCACTGATTGAAGATTATGATTTATTAGATACTCCAGAAATAAAGAATAATCCACAATATGCAGAAACCGTCAAAGCACTAAAATTAATTCAAGGTGCTTTATCCAGATCAGCACACATAATATTTCAAGATTCAAAACAACTCAAAGTACAGCTATCAGCAAGACTAACATATTTTGATTTACAAGCAATTAAAGATTTATTAGAACAAATCGCCACAGATAAAAATATAGGTTTATGTAGTTTAATAGGTAGCCTCACACCTCCTGGTGGTCGTGGATTAATTCGCAATTTCAAAGGTCATAGTAACTCGGTAGTAGCGATTGCACTCACACCCGATGGTAAAACTGTGATTTCTGGTTCATACGGGACTATCAAAATCTGGGATTTAGCAACAGGAGCAGAAAATTTCACCTTCAAAGGTCATAGTGACTGGGTAAGAGCGATCGCAGTCACACCCGATGGTAAAACCGTGATTTCTGGTTCATCTGACAACACTATCAAAATCTGGGATTTAGCAACAGGAGCAGAAAATTTCACCTTCAAAGGTCATAGTTACTCGGTAAATGCGATCGCACTGTCACCGAATGGTAAAACTGTGATTTCTGGTTCATACAAGACTATCAAAATCTGGGATTTAGCAACAGGAGCAGAAAATTTCACCTTCAAAGGTCATAGTGACCGGGTAAGAGCGATCGCAGTCACACCCGATGGAAAAACCGTGATTTCTGGTTCATCTGACAACACTATCAAAATCTGGGATTTAGCAACAGGAGCAGAAAATTTCACCTTCAAAGGTCATAGTGACTGGGTAGTAGCGATCGCAGTCACACCCGATGGTAAAACCGTAATTTCTGGTTCTGATGATCAGACTATCAAAATCTGGGACTTGGGAACAAGAAAAGAAAAGTTCACCCTCAAAGGTCATAGTTACTCGGTAGCAGCGATCACAGTTACACCAGATGGTCAAACCCTGATTTCTGGTTCATCTGACAACACTATCAAAATCTGGGACTTGGGAACAGGAACAGAAAAGTTCACCCTCAAAGGTCATAGTTACTCGATAAGAACGATCGCACTTACATCTGATGGTCAAACCCTGATTTCTGGTTCTAATGATCAGACTATCAAAATCTGGGACTTGGGAACAAGAAGAGAAATGTTCACCTTTCCTTCGGAACGCTACGCTAACACAGGTCATAGTGACTCGGTAAATATGATCGCACTCACACCCGATGGTCAAACCCTGATTTCTACTTCAGATGATAAGACTATCAAAATCTGGGATTTAGGAACAAGAAGAGAAATGTTCACCCTCAAAGGTCATAGTTCCTCTGTAAGAGAGATCACAGTCACACCCGATGGTCAAACCCTGATTTCTGCTTCAGATGACAACACTATCAAAATCTGGGACTTGGGAACAAGAAGAGAAAAGTTCACCCTTCCTTCGGAACGCTACGCCAACAGAGGTCATAGTCGTTCGGTAAATACGATCGCACTCACACCCGATGGAAAAACCGTGATTTCTGGTTCATTTGACAACACTATCAAAATCTGGGATTTAGCAACCAGAAAGGAAATAGCAACTTTCACAGGAGAAAGTCCTATAACTTGCTGTACAGTTGCTCCCGATGGGGTGACAATTGTTGCAGGGGATGATTTCGGAAGGTTACATTTTCTGCGTTTGCAAGGAAAGGTGACAGATGAATAGTTTATCTTTCTCTGCTTCAGCAAAGAGTGAAAATTTTGTTGGTCGTGATTTTGTCTTCACTGCTATTAATAATTTTCTCGACCGTTACCCCAAGGGTTATTTTACTATTGTCGGTGTTCCCGGTAGCGGTAAAAGTGCCATTCTCGCCCAATTGGTACTGCAAAATCCTGATATTATTTATTATAATGCCCAAATTCCTGGTAAAAATCGGGTTAAGGAATTTTTAACAGATATTTGTTCACAGTTAATAACGAAATTCCAGAGTTTATTAAATGGGGAAAATCAGGATTTTGATAATTATGATAGTTCGGTATTTTCGTTCTTGTTACAACAAATTAGCGAGCATTTATCACCAAATTCAAAGTTAATTATTATCATTGATGGTTTGGATGCTATTAATTTAGAACATCAAGCTATAGGCACTAATTTATTTTATCTACCGCGATATTTACCGAATCAAGTATATTTTATTTTTGCTCGTCGTCCTTATAAAAAATCTCATGGTGGTTTGTTAATTGAAGCACCATCACAGGTTTTGGATTTATCGGATTTTCAGGAGGAAAATCGGGAGGATGTGAAATTATATATTCAAAGAAACCTAACCCCCCTAACCCCCCTTCCCTACAAGGGAATGGGGGAACAAGAATTTTCTAACTCCCCTCTCCTCGCAGGAGAGGGGTTGGGGGAGAGGTCACAACTCATCGGTGAAAACGAAGATAATTTTATGTATGTGCAGCAGGTTTTAGCTGCTTTTGCTGATGGTTTTTATGATCAACCTGAGAATATTAACAGTATCCCCCCAGATTTAGACAGTTATTATCAACAACATTGGGAAAAAATGCAAGGTGATGGTTTATCTGATGTTGCTGTGAATCTGTTGCGGGTTTTGACTGCTGGAGAAATGCAACCAATATCAACATTAGCTATTAGTCAAGAAATTAATGTTGATGTTTTTGATGTAATGGAAGTTATAGAACAGTGGTTAGAATTTATGCAGGAATTTCGCACGGGTAAGGAAACTAAATATCAATTATATCATCATGGTTTTCGGTTGTGGTTAAGGGAACGTTTGTAAGGTATTGTGCAAGTCAGGGAATAAATAAAGCTAATAAAGCCAGGGAATAAATTCCCTGTCTGATAGCTAAAGTCGGTTAAAACCGACTATTTTGAGAGTGCGTTTTAACGCACTTTTGCTATTAGACCGGAAATTGATTTCCGGACGGGTGTGAAAACTAACAGCTAACCCATTTTTTGGTTAAGTGATTGGTAATTGGTAATTGGTAAATAATTATTCCCTATTCCCCATTCCCAAAATTTAACTACATCCCTCCACAAATTCTACTTCTGGCAGTTTACCTGATCGAAAACGAGTTACACGCTTACCATCAGTCTCGAAAATCACTCTATATTTTTGGTCAGTTTTATCTCTGGGTATTAAAGTTAGGTAATGTCCACCTGAGACATATTCATGAGGTGTAACTTTAATTTGTCCAGGATAAAGAGATTTAATTCTTGCCTCAGTATCGCCAATTTTTGCCCCGGAAACTGTGGTAAATTTTGGGTCATCTATATCCACCCTAGCAATAACATCGCTAGTGACATATTTCTGACGACTTTTAACATCATCTTTTGTCACCATAAACGATATACCTTTTAGTTCTCCTTCTCCTTGAAGATAGTAACAACTATCGCTTCCAGAAAAGGAAACATATAAACGAGTATTTGCAGCAGCTTCAGGAAGACTCATTCCTGCTTTTACCGCACCAATACCATTAATAGTTACTTTTGACTGACTTGTTAATTTTGTCTGTGCAGTAACTATTCCCACTGTGAAAATAGAAGTTGTGACAGTGATAGTAAAAATAGTTAATAATTGAGTTTTGCTATTCATAGTATTTTGGAAACTTTCTATATTTAGATACAATGTGAAATATCTAATTTCGGATTTTTGTTTTTTGTCCAGAACCAAATTAATGCGGAGGTGACAATGACACTAAGTTTAGTCAGACACCAATTTACAGTTCAGCAATATCATCAAATGGCTGAATCTGGTATTTTGTCAGAAAATGACCGAATAGAATTAATTCGGGGGGAAATGATTGATATGACACCTATTGGCACAAGACACGCGGGTTGTGTAAATAGACTAGTTAATCTACTGATTCAGCTTCTAGGAAAACGGATAGTGCTTGCACCTCAAAATCCTGTAGAATTAGATGAGACTTCTGAACCCCAACCAGATATAGCATTATTAAAACCGCGTCAAGATTTTTATAGAAATTCGCACCCCCAACCAGAAGATATATTTTTGTTAATAGAAGTTGCTGATACAACCATAATATATGACCGAGAAGTGAAAATTCCTTTGTATGCGGAAGCGAATATTTCCGAAGTTTGGTTAGTGGATGTAAATCAGGAAATTATAGAAGTTTATAGAAATCCTCTTCAGGGAGTTTATCAAGATGTACAGAAGTTAGTAAAGAATCAAGTTTTATCAATTTTAGCTTTTTCTGATATCACTATTAATGTGAGTGAAATATTTTAAATTCTAAAACCCACTACCCAAACCCTAACTAAAAAATAAATTTGATTTGTGTAGGTTGGGGAGCCATCGCGTTGGACGGGTTTCCCGGCTTGTGGAAAATGGCGTTTGACGCTCTTGTTACCCAACATTTTGCCGATTTTGTTGGGTTGCGCTGTCGCTTAACCCAACCTACAAATTTATAATGTAGTTAGTAAACATTAATAGATAATTTTCGTTTGACAATAGTGATTAAATTGTAGCGAAAACTTACAAAAATTCCATTTCTCAAACTCTTTCTCTCTGCGCTACGCCAGTTGCTACAACGCGGGAAACCCGCGCAACGCACTGGCTCCTCTGCGTGAGATAAATTCATACGCAAAAAAAATGGATATGGTCAAATTAACCACATCCATTCACAAAATTTATAGATTAGAAATTACAGTTGCGGTACAAACTGTGACTTATCAGGTACAACAGTGTACTCAGCGACAATTTGACGGAACTCTTCACCATCAATGGTTTCTTTTTCGATCAACAAATCTACCAAACGATCTGTGACACTGCGATGTTCACGGATAATCTTTTTAGCGTTATCGTAACACTCTTCTGCGATCGCTCTTACTTGAGCATCAATGCGACAAGCAATGGATTCAGAATACTCAGAACGTGTTGTCCAGTCACGACCCAGGAATACTTCTCCCTGTTGGCTTTCTAGTGACAGGGGTCCCAAATCAGACATCCCAAACCTTGTTACCATTTGTCGTGCCATTCCTGACAACTGTTGCAAGTCTCCACCAGCACCAGTGGTAACTTCCGCTGGGCCAAAGATTACCTCTTCAGCAGCACGTCCACCCAAAGCACCAGTGATTCGGGCTTTGAGTTGAGAACGAGAAATTAAACCTTGTTCTTCGTTGGGCATAAACCAAGTTAAACCCTGTGCTTGTCCTCTAGGAATCAGAGTCACTTTTTGTACTGGGTCATGGTCTTTTAACAAAGTACCCACCAAAGCGTGTCCGATTTCATGGTAAGCAATCAAGCGCTTACTCTTGCTGTCTACCAAGGGAGTACCTTCCATACCTGCAACGACCCTGTCCACAGCATCATCGATTTCTAGCAGGGTAATAGCGTCTTTGCGTCTTCTAGCGGTGAGAATAGCAGCTTCGTTGAGGAGGTTAGCTAAATCTGCGCCGGTGAATCCAGGAGTACGACGTGCGATCGCTTCCAAGGATACACTCTTGTCTAATTTCTTATTGCGTGCATGAACTTCTAGAACTTCTAAACGTCCTTTAATATCAGGAGCGTCAACAGTTACCTGTCTGTCAAAACGACCGGGACGCAACAACGCAGAATCCAATACATCAGGACGGTTGGTAGCAGCAATAATAATGATACCTGTGTTACCTTCAAAACCATCCATTTCAGTTAATAGCTGGTTGAGAGTTTGTTCTCTCTCATCGTTACCACCACCGATACCCGCACCCCGTTGACGACCTACTGCATCGATTTCATCAATAAAGATGATACAAGGAGCGTTATCTTTGGCTTTCTTGAACAAGTCGCGGACACGGGAAGCACCCACACCAACGAACATTTCTACAAACTCTGAACCAGAGATTGAGAAGAAGGGAACACCAGCTTCCCCTGCGATCGCTTTTGCTAGTAAAGTTTTACCAGTTCCTGGAGGGCCAATTAACAGTACACCCTTGGGAATCCGAGCGCCTACAGCAGTAAATTTCTCTGGTTGTTTGAGGAAAGTCACAACTTCTTGCAGTTCTTCTTTCGCTTCTTCAATCCCAGCTACATCGTCAAATTTTACCCCTGTTTTCGCTTCCATTTGGAACCGAGCGCGGGATTTGCCGAAATTCATTGCTTGTCCAGGGCCACCAGGAAGATTGTTGGAGCGACGGAACAAAAAGAACAAACCAGTAATCAACAAAACTGGGAAGACAAGATTACCCAACAAGCCCCAGATTGCGCCATCATTCCGCATGGGATGAGCGTCAAAACTGACTTTATGTTCTTTGAGTTTATTAATTAGCTCAGGAGCATTAGTAGGTAAATCAACTCGCCAGCGTTGAACGCGGTTTTCGATATCTTGGTCATTAGCTTCGATAATCGCTGTTCTACCACCATCATAAAGATCGACATTGGTAACGCGATCAGCGTCTAAGTATTCCAAAAAGCGACCATAGGTCATGCGAGTATTAGCTGCATTCTTGCTTGCATCTACAGGAGCGCCGGCAAAGGCTCCTTGCCAGAAGAAAAAGCCTATTACCAAAGCCAGCAATGACCAGAGTGCTACGACTCTCCAAGAAAATTTCATCTTTAATTTGCCTCTAGATGCCAGTACGACTTAATCTGTGTAACGGATGTTTATAAATCCATTTTGTTTAATTCGATATCTGATGACCGTTCAGGTATTGCCACCAAGCTCTTAAGGCTATACGGCAGATCCATAACGCTTCTCAAAAATCTTAATCAAAGTTAACTTAATTCTCATTTTAATACAAATGCAGATTAAAAGGGAATTCTTCAGCCAGAACAGGCAAAAGGGAAATCCCCATCATTAAAACGCTCTACTCATCCTGAACGCAGTCAAGGATCTGGGGATTTGAATCAGCATACCTTTCCCCTTCTGCTGCGTGTCTTGGATATAACATTTTTATAGAATCCAATCATAAATTCAGGGGCTTGTATCGTTTTTTCGAGGCTAGTTTTTCCCCCTGTCCCCACCCCTGCCTCTTTGTGAACTTACTTAACTTCTGTAATTTTTAAAGTGTAGGGTAGATATTTGCCTTTTTCGTAGGAACCGACCCAAATTTGGTAGGTTCCCTGCAACCATTCACCAACAATGCCGGGATTTTTACCGTCAAAGTCATCATTGCACCAAGTACCACCTGGCCCCTTAATAATTATTGTGGTGTCCCTCGGACTTTCTACTTGCAGTTTTAGGTAGTCAAATTTACTTGTTAACTTGAGAGTATGGTCTGCGGCTTGATCTACAAATCCTGCACATGGCCCTGTAGGGGTTTCTTTCCCACCCACTTCGGTTGCTTTAACTGAGCCACCACTCATTCCCCTAACTTTCAAAGGATCTGGGGAAAATTGGCGGTTAATAGTGATATCCCCAAAAATTGGTGGGGCTTCTTGAGCATCAGCAGTACTATTAATTACAGATATACTACAGAGAGTAACTATCATCAATGATAATCTTATTACTATATTGAGCGCTTTTGTGGGCATTGTATTACATTCATTTTTAAGTATTTTTAAAGACATGAATCTTACACACCAAGTTCCCCATGCCAGAGGATGGGGAGATGGGGTGACGCGGTGACGCGGAGATGGGGTGACGCAGTGACGCGAAGATGGGGAGAAATAATTATCTACTGCCCCCTGCCCCCTGCTCCCTGCTTTCTATCACCTGTCACCTGTCACCTATCACTTATGACCTGTCACCTAAATTATTGCTTGATTTAAACGTTGTTTATCTAAACCAATCTGATTTAGTAACAGCCATGATTGGATGAGGTCGGGTCCATGTACATCTCCTGTTAGAGCGGCTCGGAGCGATCGCATAACTAAGCCTTTTTTGACTTTTTGCTCTTTTACCACTTGCTTAATTATCTCTTGGGCGGTATCTGCTGACAGTTGAGGCTGATTTTCTAAAGCTGTGAGAATACCTTGCAGTGTAGCTTTCACTTCTTCTTGCTGAAGTTGAGCAGAGCCTTCTGAGCTAAATTCTACTGCCTCTATAAAAAACATTTTGCTCATGGCTACAGCATCTACCAACCGAGTCAAACTAGCACCAATTAAACCTACTAGTTGCTCTAACCAAGGACGCTCTCTACCACCGGAAAATGTATATCCAGCGGTTTCCCAGAAAGGTATGAGCAAATCTGTGAGTTTATCTACTGGCATACTATGGAGGTATTGGCTATTCAACCAATCCAGTTTGTCCCAGTCAAATTTAGCACCGGCTTTATTGACGCGCTCAAAGGTAAATTCTTTGGCTGCTGCTTCCAAAGTAAAGATTTCTTGAGTTGAATCTGGAGCCGACCAGCCCAACAAGGTCATATAATTAACCAAACCTTCAGCAGTAAAACCCATTTGCTGAAAATCGGAAATAGAAGTGACTCCATCCCGCTTGGAAAGTTTGCGCCCTTCTTGATTCAAAATCAGCGGTGTATGGGCAAATTCAGGAATTTGAGCGCCTAAAGCTTCATACAACAAAATCTGTTTGGCGGTGTTAGCTATGTGGTCTTCACCACGAATGACATGGGTAATTTGCATATCAATGTCATCCACCACCACCACAAAGTTATAAAGTGGTTGACCAACACCTTCTGCTGAAGCGCGAGCGATGACCATATCACCACCCAAGTCACTTCCGCGCCAACTCATTTTACCCCGTACTAAATCATTCCAGACAATTTCTCGTCCATCGTCAATTTGGAAACGAATCACCGAAGAACGTCCTTCCGCTTCAAATGCGGCGCGTTGTGCTGGGGTGAGGTTACGGTGACGGTTGTCATAGCGGGGAGCTTCGTTTCTAGCTTTTTGCGCTTCTCGCAACGCCTCTAGTTCTTCAGATGTGGTGTAGCAACGATAGGCTAATCCTTGATCTAGAAGTTTTTGGACTGCTGCTTGGTAAAGATCCAGCCTTTGAGATTGGAAAAATGGCCCTTCATCCCAGTTCAATCCTAGCCAGCGCAGACCTGACAGAATATTATCGGTGTATTCGGGGCGCGATCGCTCTAAATCTGTATCTTCAATTCGCAGAATAAACTTTCCGCCGTGGTGACGGGCAAACAAATAATTGAATACAGCAGTTCTGGCTGTACCAATATGTAAATTTCCAGTTGGACTTGGAGCAATACGGACTCTAACGGTCACAGTTAATTCTCTCTTTCACAAAGCAAAACAGGTGCTGAGTTCTGAATACCGAGTCCTGGTTTAAAACCATTCATCCATTAAAATCTTTTTGATTAACTCAAAATCATCTAAATTCAGCACTTAGTACTCATGACTCAGCACTTGAGAACGGGACTGACGGGGCTCGAACCCGCAACTTCCGCCGTGACAGGGCGGTGCTCTAACCAATTGAACTACAGTCCCTTGTGTTTAGCAACTTTATTAGTATTGCCTTTTTTTTCCTACTTGTCAAGTAGCTGGGAGAAAAAATATTGATGTTTTTTCTAGTTCTTCGTCTGTTTAACACAGAAAGTGGCTCTAGACCACAATCTGTCCTTGAGATACCAGGTTTTGCAATATCTGAGGTTGCATCTGTTTATACTGCTGCTTTAACAAATTTTTGCTGACTTGCGGGGGAGAAGAAGATGGTAGTTGCTGACTTTGTTTTACCCAATTTTGCAACTTTTTTTGCTGTGTGGGCGCTATGCTACTGCTGAGAATGTTGGCGCTCCTATGGGGTGTTTCTAGGGTAAAGAAAATCAAAGGGTAAGACGTATACTCCGTCAATGCTGATACCAGCTTGAGATTTTGAGGATTTTGCATATCTAGGTAGCAAGGTAGCCACTTGGGGCTGAGTTGGCGATTGTAAAGTACTGTCACCCACAGTAACATCGGGTGAGGAGAGGTAATAAAGATAAACTGGTTATGAAGGGTGGCGTGGGCGCGATTTGTAATTTCTTGTTGAGGCAACATCAGCCACAGAGCAGCCACGGAGCCTGTTTTAGTATTTATTAATTGCGGAAAAACAATTTCTTGAATAGGTTTATCTTCAGGCCACACAAGTTCCCGACAGGTTTGTGAAATGGTTATTGGTAATTCTGAACTCAATGAACCTGGAGGGGTGGATTTATTATCTAAACTAGCGGGCTTTTTCTGGTGAGCAGACTGTTCTACTTTTGACAATATTTGGAGAATTTCCGCCATACTTTGCGGGCGATTGTCTAGATTTTTTTCCAAACAAGCCATAATTAAATCATTTAACTGCTGAGGTACTTGTAGATAAGGATTCACATCATTGATCGATTTTGGTTTTTCAAATTTGTGTGCTTTATACCAAGCCCCAAAATATTGAGTTTCTAGCTGCCAAGGTTTTTGCCCAGTCAGCATCTCAAACATCATGACACCCAGGCTATAAATATCAGAGCGACTATCTACTTCATCCCCTTCTAATTGTTCTGGGGAGCAGTATGGTAAGGTTCCATGAAAACCTTTTGTATGAATGACATTTGCAGAATTTAAAAATTTAGCGATGCCAAAGTCTAAAATTTTTACTAACTGCCCCAAAATGGGATCAGGAATCACTATTATGTTAGCTGGTTTAATATCCCTGTGAACTAGTGGATTGATTTTTCCATCTATATTAATACCTTTATGAGCGCATTGTAAACCAAGGCAAATCTGGCGTGCGAGAGTAAAAAATATTGGCAGAGGTACGGGAATTAAATCTTTCAACCTCTTGCCAGATAAATATTCCATGACATAAAAGGCCTTGCCACTTTTACTCACACCATAATCATAAGCCCGGACAATATGTATGCTTTTTTGGCTTAAAGCAGCACTCAGGAGGGCTTCACGGTTAAAGCTTTCTTGGACTTGGGGATTAGTAACTGTTTGGGATAGAAATTTTATGGCAACAGGTGTGCCTCCTAGCAAAACATCATGTGCTAAAAAAACTTCACCCATGCCACCTTTACCAATTAATTTCTTAAGTTGGTAACGGTTGGCAAGCAACTCCTGATTTTCTGGAGACGCGAATGGGCTTTTGTTCACTTTAATAACCTCTAAATGGGAATGGGTAATTTTTTATTAATTGAGCTTGCTAGATTTTGATTAAGATTTCAATAAATCAAATAATTTTACTAGCCAAGATTTTAAAATAATTGTTGGTTTTTTATCCGGTGTATTCAGTTTTTTGCTAACTTCTAATCTGAGTTTTTCATATTCTTTTTTGAGAATGCTTTTTCCTTGGCTGGAAGAAATAATTTTTTGTTCTAATTTTTGACTTAAACTTAAGTTATCTGCCAAAGTTTGCCGCTGTTGAGCCGTGAGAATAAAAGTTGTGACATAGGAGCATTTATGAGGTTCTTCACAGGCGAAAAATAGCAGATGATAATAGCCTGTTCCTGCTAAAGTCTGTAATATTTTTTCTTCTCTAATCTCGTTCAAATCCAAGTAATAAGATAGCCATCTTATGAGTGCAGACTGGTCATCATATAGCATTGTTACCCATAACACCATTGGGTAGTTATCCATTTTACTGATAAATTCAGTGGTATATATTTTTCCTTGAAATTTCATTATTTCTGCTTGAGGTAACATCGCCCAAAAAGTGGCTATATTGCCTTTTGCTGTCTGTAAAAGCTGGGGGAAACAAATTAAGGCAACTGGTTTATTTTTAGGCCAATGTTTCTGCCAACATTCTTTTTCGGAAATTGATGTTAAAGGTACTATTTTAACAGGATCACTGCTGAAAGTATTCTCATTAATTTGCGTTTTTATTTTGTCTAAATTGTCTAAAATTTCGCCGACATTTTTAGGTCTACCATTGACATTTTTTTCTAAACAACGTCTTACTAATTGCTGTAATTCATCAGGAATTTTAACTTGGGGATTGACTTCTTCAAATGTAGGTGGAGTTTGAACACAATGAAGTTTACACCAAATACTAAAAGAGTGATTTGTTGTATGAAATGGATGTTTCCCTGTCAGCATTTCAAACATTAATACTCCCAAGCTATAAATATCAGAACGCACATCTAATATTTTTTCTCCTTGCATATGTTCTGGAGAAGAGTAAGGCAGACTACCTATAAAAGATTCAGTCATTGTCATGCCACTACTTTCTGTTAAAAATTTGGCAATGCCAAAATCAAGGATTTTAACTATTTCTGATTTTTTGCCATGATGGTTGATAAATATATTTTCCGGTTTAATATCTCTATGAATAACAGGATAAATTTTGCCATCTAATGTTACACCTTGGTGAGCGCAATGTAACCCTAAACAAATTTGCTGTGTAAATTCTATAAATTTAGTAATAGTTAAACTTTCGACTTTAAGAATTTGTTTTATAGTTTTCCCACATAAATATTCCATAACGTAAAAAGGTACTCTTTCATTAGTAATACCGTAAGTTAATACCCTCGTAATATGTGGACTTTTTCTACCCAATTGAGCGCCAATAAAAATTTCTCTGCCAAAACGTTGAGCGGTCTGCTGATTGGCTATATTTAAAGAGAGTATTTTAACTGCAACTAACATACAGCTTTTGCTAACATCTTCAGCTAGATAAACTCTACCCATTCCTCCTTTACCCAGTAAGCTTTTAATTGAATAACGGTTGTTTAATAATTTTCCAATGTAGATGTCTGATTCATTTTTGTATTCATTCATATTCTGGATGTTATGCTGCACCACAAAATCAATAAATATGGATATTTACTAACAGGATACTTTAACTAAAGTTTTACAGCTATTATTTTTCTTTATCTATACAAATCTAAATAATGCCAGTCTGTTAATCCTGTTAGAATACATCCACTTTCAAGAAACAGTACCGTTAGCGGTAGCTCGGCGTTTAGCCAGTACCGAATTACTTTTTAATTTTGTTAAGTGTGTAAAAGCTACTTAACCTTATGTAACATATTTTCGTAGGGTCTGTTAGCAGTAATAATACGTAATTTTTATATTTAATTGCAATAAATCCGCCTGAGTTAACCGTAATTTTATTAAGTGCTAGGGACTCGCAGCAAGTTCCAAAACTTGGTCAATGGGGATGCAATTTTGAGTTTAAAGGCTAGTATTTGGCTGGTTTGCAGTCCGTTGAAATTGTTATCGCTGACGAGAATTAATGAAGGTTCTCCATTTGGTAGTTTTGGTCCAAGGGTTAAACCTTCAATATTGTCTAAAGCTACATCTAGAGTTCGCAAATCTAAGAGCAGTTTTTTCTGTACGGGCTTGACTTTTTTAGTATCAATTAATTCTATGCTATCGATGTTGTGAATGTCGTCAGCATTTTCTAAGGAAACCTGAAACAGGAAAATTGCAAATCCTAAGCCAGTAAAAGACCTTTCTATACTCAGTAAGTGTCCTTGATTATCGAGGGCAAGTAAATCAGGTAATCCACTGGCAAACTTACCTGTAAGATTCAATAAAGATGTGACGGGTTCTGTTTGGTAGAGGAATTCTTTTTCTGGCTGGTTGGTTAAGAGATTATATTGCAAAATTCGGCAAGGTGTACCAGTGTCAGGTTTAGCGGCTGCACCGTCTTGAATTAGTGCGTTTTCGCTGGCTGTAAATAGGGAATTTTCGTCGGGTGTGATGGTGAGACTTTCAAAAGCTAGGTTATTGCGGACACCCTTCTGTCCTGTGGAATCTGGTAAAAATTTATCTGGTATGGGTAAGGTCGTTACTGTCTGGCCAGAAGATAAGGAAAACTCTTGTATAAAAGGATTTATTAACTGCTGAACATCTCCTTCAGAGGAAATGAAAACAGTTGATTTTTTTGTTAAAGCGATACCTTCTGTGTCCGTAATACCGGGGATAAAAGGTTGATTATTGGCATTTAAGAGGGTTATTACTGCTACAGGTTCAACGCCATTTTTTGTTAATTTACCTTGGCTGAGGTCTATTTTGAGAGTATAAAAACGTGGAGGTGCTTTTCCTCCTCGGTCGTCGGAGATGGCATAATAGAGGTCGGTTTTCTGATCGTAGGTAATTCCTGATAATCCGCCGACTTCGGTTTTTTGGAAAGATAAGCCAGTAGGTAAGGTGGCTTCACCAATAAATTCTATACCAGTTACGGTTACTGATGCAGAGGCGAAATTACTGAAACCCAGTGTAATAATTAGGATGGGAATGAGAAAATAAATAATTAGTGGCGGTTTCCAGAGTTTTTTGAGAAGCTGCATGGATTAACTTAAAAATTATATGGAATACTATGCGTTAAGTAATTACACCATTCTGCAAGAGTACGCGACAGCGTAACTTGACCATTAAAAACTATTGAAAAGCTTGTGTAATCTGCTTTTTTAATTTTTAATTTTCAATTTTTAATTCTTCCCTACGGTATTAGCATATTCGTTCTGGAAAAAGTTGACTAGCCAATCTTTAACTTTGCGGGTGGCGCGACAGTCGTCTTCGTTGTAACGTTGGATGAGTTCTAGTAAGGTGCGATCGCTTGTCTCTAACCATTGATCATACCAGTAGATACATTTAGCACCACTAGCTTCTTTATCACGCCACTCAAATCCTAACCAACGTGCGATCGCTTTTAAAGCATAACTTTCGATTGGTAAAGCAACGCTTTGGATTAATTGTTCATAAATATCTACAAAGCGATTAAGTATGGGCTGTACTGAAGAGTTCGGTGTGCGGTAAAGTCTCGCTAACCGTTTGACGGTATCAAATTCATAGGCGCAAAAATGGTATATTGGTGCTTCAGGATATTGCCAGACTAAATCTAGAAATTGCTGCCAAATTAATTCTTCTTGGGCTGGTGTTTCTGCTAAAAATGAATAAAACTGTTCGCTGTTAGCTTGTCTATTCACTACCAAAACCCCTAAAAGGTAATTTAAGTTTAAATCTGGTTGGGCTTCAATATCAAAATATAGCTCGATTGGGGCTGTAAATGTGAGTTTTTCTTCAGAAACAGGGTATGGTAAGATCAAGGGCTGTTTGCTGAAAGTAGATTGCGCTTGGACTATTAATTTAGATGCAACATCAGCGTCAAACCCAATCAAGTTTTCTAAAGTGCTAGAACTAGTATTAGCCAGTGCTTCTAGCGTAGTAGTCGATAAAGCTTGCAATTGAGTGTAGCGAATCGGTGTTACACCAGGCAATAGGGAAAGATGTTCCTGAGATTGTGCGATCGCATAACAATGATTATACCAGTGGCAGAGATTGCATTTTTGCCGAGCAATAAATACTTCAGGCGGTTCTGGTGACTCAATCACTTGAACATACTCCGCCAAAATCTCCAGCATTTGTGGTATCCATCTATCCACATCTACCACATAGGTTGAGTCTTTATTCCGCAAAATCAGCCAAGCTTCTTGCTCTATATTTTCCTGTAATGCCGCCAAAATTTCGGCGTGAAAAGCCGCAACAACTTGATATTCTTGTTTAGGACGTTTACCTAGTTGAATATCCAATGGCACATAAACCCAATCTCCAAGCCAGGATTTTCCTGGTTGTTTGACAAGTAAATCTGGACGACTCAGTAAGGTATATTTGTCTACATAATTGGCTAATAACACTCCGCGATGAATGAAATCAACCCCTTGCTGCATTAATTCTATGGTTGCTGCTGCGCCGGCTTGCCAGTTTTTTCGGGGATATTCAGGTTGGTGATACTCCAAGTTTTCCATTACACTCTGCTGATGAGCGATTTTGTCTTGTTGTACTTTCACCAGCAATTCATGGGTAACTACTCGCTGGTTATAGTCACCATGAGTATCTAAAAAAGGCCGCCGTTTACAGCGTTGATATTGGAGTAGGTTTTCAGCATTGATTAACATCCTTTTAAGCTAACAATAATTATGGGTTTTTAGGATAGACGGCCGAAGTTACTTGAATATGGATTTAATGAACCGCGTTCGCGAAGCGTTCCGTAAGGAAAGGCGCGAAGAGCGCGAAGGAAGAAGGAAGATGGAAGATTGATTAACATCCTTTTAAACTAACAATAATTAGGGGTTTTTAGGATAGACGGCCGAAGTTACTTGAATTTGGATTTAATGAACCGCGTTCGCGAAGCGTTCCGTAAGGAAAGACGCGAAGAGCGCGAAGGAAGAAGAAAGAAGGAAGAAGGAAGAAGGAAGATAGGTAATTTTTGACTGGGAAGTGAGTAGGAGGTAGAGGGGGAATAGTATTAATATGGGGTTTCCTGCTAAATGGCGAATCTAAAATCTAAAATCTAAAATCTAAAATTAATTATGTTGCATCACCATCGCTCACAATTTCCGGCTTTAGGGAATAAGGTTTATTTTAATTATGGTGGACAAGGGCCAATGCCTCAAGGGGCTATGGATGCTATCTCCCAAACTCAAGCTCATATTCAGGATATCGGGCCTTTTGGAACTGAGGCTTATCGCTGGATTTCACCCCAAATGCAAGCTACTAGGAAAGCGATCGCTTCTGTGTTAAATGTACCATTTGACACGATTACTCTCACGGGTAATGTCACAATTGGCTGTAATATTGGAATGTGGGGTATCAATTGGCAAGCTGGTGATCATCTATTACTCTCTGATTGTGAACACCCCGGAGTAATTGCCACTGCTCAAGAAATTAGCCGCAGATTCGCTATAGAAGTTTCTATTTGTCCCCTGAAGGCTACTTTAAATGAGGGTGATCCTCTCTCTATTATTGCCGAAAATTTACGCCCCAATACCAGGCTTGTGGTTTTAAGTCATGTTTTGTGGAATACAGGTCAAGTTTTGCCTCTTGACAAAATTGTCGAAATATGCAGGAATAACAATTCTTTGCTGTTGGTAGATGCTGCACAATCTGTGGGTGTTCTACCTTTAAATTTAACGGATTTGGGTGTAGATTTCTATGCTTTCACCGGTCATAAGTGGTTATGTGGCCCTGCTGGTGTAGGTGCTTTGTATGTGCGTCCAGAAGCGCGGGAAAGCTTGCAACCGACTTTTATCGGTTTGGACGGAATAATTACCAATACTCAAGCGCAACCTGTTAATTGGCAACCAGATGGGCGAAGATATGAAGTGTCTACCCTAGCAACTCCATTGTATGTGGGATTAGGGGAAGCGATCGCTATTCATCAAAAATGGGGAACCGCAGCAGAACGGTATGAGCAAATTTGCCATAATAGTGAATATCTTTGGCGTAAATTGACAAATTTACCGGAAGTTAAATGTTTAAAGAACTCCCCACCCGAAAGCGGTTTAGTATCTTTTCAACTTGCCAATAATCAGCCTAGTTTGAAGTTAGTACAATTTTTAGAAGCGCAAAAAATCTTAACTCGAACAATTGCTAATCCAAATTGTATCCGCGTCAGCGTTCATTATCTAACTTTAGAATCAGAAATTGACCAATTAATAAACGCAATTAAACAATTCACAATTCAAAATTAAACAAGTTCTTCGCGTCACCGCGTCTTTTTTATTTGCGGTAAAAACCCCAAAACCTAAAACCTAAAATGGAACGCCCTATCCTATATATAGCAATCACGAATCACGGCTTTGGCCATGCTACCCGCACCGCATCAATAGCGGCAACAATTCAAAAACTGTGTCCAGAAATATTATTAATATTAGTCACCACTGCTCCACGCTGGTTGTTAGAATCTTATATAAAAGGTGATTTTATCCTACGTCAAAGGGCATTTGATTTAGGTGTCATCCAAACTGATAGTTTAACGATGGATAAATCAGCAACCTTAGCGAAGTTAAAAGAAATTAAAAAAAATCAAAATTCTTTAATTGCATCGGAAGTTAATTTTATTCGTCAAAATCGTGTTAATCTTATATTGGCAGATATTCCCTTTCTCGCTGCTGGATTTGCAAAAGCAGCAAATATTCCCTGCTGGATGATGAGTAACTTTGGTTGGGACTTTATTTATCGAGATTGGGGTGGGGAATTTATAGAAATTGCTGATTGGATTAATGATTGGTATGCAAAAAGCGATCGCTTGTTTCGTTTTCCCTTCCACGAAACCATGCCAGCTTTTACTAATATCACGGATGTGGGTTTAACCGGGAGTTCTCCCAGTTACCCTGCTGAGGAATTACGCGCTAATTGGGGAATAACAGCACCGCCAGAAAAAACTATTTTACTTACCTTTGGTGGTTTAGGTTTACAGGAAATTCCTTATAATAATATTGATAAGTTTTCCGATTGGCAATTTATCACCTTTGATTCTTCTGCACCTGATTTACCAAACTTAGTGAAAGTGACAAATCGTGAATATCGTCCAGTTGATTTTATGCCAATTTGTGGAAGAGTGATTTCTAAACCAGGTTATAGTACTTTTGCAGAAGCTACGCGTTTAGAATTACCTATTATTACCATACCTCGTGATGACTTTGCCGAAGCTGTTTTACTCTTAGAAGGAATAAAAAATTACAACCAACATCAAATCATCAATCCAAAAGATTTCTTTCAAGGAAATTGGGATTTTCTTCATGACTCACCCCAACCATCAAAGCAGAACCAAACCCTAGCTAAAGATGGAAATGAAACTATAGCTAAATCTGTGATAAATTATTTTCAATCAATGTAGATAATATAGCAGGAGTCAGGAGTCAGGAGTCAGGAGTCAGGAGTAAAACCCTCTTGTAGTGAGAGTTTCATTATCAATTGATATCCTAACCACCCTGTCGACGGCTATATTTCCAAAATCCAAAATTGGTATGACATCATGTTCGCTTAATTACTTATCAAAAAAACTCGACCCTTCACCGCGTCTCCCCTTCACCGCGTCAGCCTTAATTATAAGTCTTTAACCGAACACGATATGACACACTACCAAAAATTATTGAAAGTTTCCACTACTGGCAAATCATTTCAAAACATTACCGCCAAAATCGCAGCCATAGTTGCCGAATCAGGAGTAAAAACTGGACTTTGTACTTTATTTTTGCGTCACACTTCAGCTAGTTTAGTCATTCAAGAAAACGCAGATCCTGATGTATTAATAGATTTGGCAAATTTCATGGCTAAATTAGTCCCAGAAGGCAACCATTATATCCATGATGCCGAAGGTGCAGATGATATGCCAGGCCATATTCGCACAGTTTTAACTCATACTTCCGAACAGATACCTATTAATAATGGTTATTTAGTGTTGGGAACATGGCAAGGAATCTATCTTTGGGAACATCGTCAGCGCAGTCAAACAAGAGAGTTGGTAGTTCACATTTCTGGATAGGCTATCAGTACAGTAGATATCAAGCCGGTCTGATTTCATGTTCGCTTAATGACTTGTCAAAAAAACTCTCCGCGTCTCCGCGTCACCCTGTCTCCGCGTCAGCCCTAACTATAAATCTTTAACCAGACTCCTCACTCTTGGTGTAAAAAGTTCATCTTAGCTTTAGATAAAATACGATGTCTCTTAACAATTGACAACAAAGCGCTTGATATAATTACTGAGAAATGTGCCTAAAACATCTATGAAAATTGCTGATTTAATTAACTGGTTTGAAGAATGGGCAAATCCCGCTTGGTGTGAAAGCTGGGATAATTGCGGTTGGCAGATTGAACCAGGTGTGTTGCAGGAAGAAGCAAGGGTGTTGGTGTGTTTGACTCCAACTTTAGCAGTAATGCAAGAAGCGATATCTCTCAATGCTAATCTGATTTTTGCCCATCATCCCCTGATTTTTCATCCCCTCAAATCTTTATGCACTGGGGAAGCAATCACAGAAATGGTGCGGTTCTCTTTTACTCACAAAATTGGTATATATAGCGCTCATACAAATTTTGATCAGGTAAAGGATGGCACAGCGGATGTTTTAGCACAAATGCTACATTTGCAAACAGTATCTCCCATAGTACCTACTCAATCAGGTTTAGGTTATGGACGTGTAGGAATGCTGGAACCACCTATGACTTTACAGGAATTACTGACCACCATTCAAACTCGACTTAATCCCCCAAAGTTGATTTTTTCCCCTACGGCTGATTTGCAGCAAAAGATTTCACGAGTTGCTGTTTTGGGTGGTTCGGGTGCAGGTTTTATTTCCGAAGTCGTCAAAACCCAAGCTCAAGCTTATCTTACCTCTGATTGTAAGTTTCATCAATTCCAAGAAAGTAGAGACAGGGAACTCATTCTTATAGATGCTGGACATTATGCCACTGAACGCCCAGCGTGCGATCGCTTGGTACAAAAATTCCAAACTCTCAATTTAGATTGGGTGCAATTAAGTCAAAGTGATGAGGATTTTCGTCAGTTTTTACCCTGATTAAATATTTTGGCAATTTGTGCTGTCCAGTAATTTTTATTACTTATAGCCTCAAGCTGACAGTATATTTAAATACGTATATGTTGTTAAGCTCATCAATTAAATAACCGCTTTCTTTGTACTATTTACTTCTAAGTAATTCAGTGAGAGCCTTGCCAATCATAGTATTCTTATATTATTTTCGTGATTGAAATCACAATAAAAATGTAATGACAATCACTGGAATTTACTGTTCTATATCAATGTATTTTGGCAGCAAATGCTTCACACTAGAACTAATAAACTTTTTATTATGCCCTATTTATCATGATTCGTACACTCATTGCATCTGCTTTCCAAACAGGATATCTTAGTGTTGAATCTGAGGGTTTACTGCGCCAGGTATTAGCGACTAAGTGCTATCAGCCAGAAGATTTAGAAGAGCTTGCATCTCTATACGAAGCAATTCGCACAGGTAAAATAAAAAGAGAAGCTTCTTCCAAGAACCTGATGAAATTCCCCAGCCTCCACCAATCTCACTAACTATTGCTCCACAAAACTTAACATACAGCCGAAATTGCCCGAATATAGAAATTTATTGCCTGCTTTTTGGGGAATCATCGCAGGATCACATTAATTAAAACTACTACAATACCGCTATCTGCTGCCATACCGCTAGGTCAATGGTACAAATACACGTGCAATAAATCTTTATCTTAAAACCAGGATGTTTCCGATTCGCTAGTACACAACGGCATAAGTTTCTATCCAATCGTGATGGCAGTTGCCCAAAGAGATGCACGGAGGGTGGCTTAAGGCAGCGTGTAATCAGTGAAACTGTTTGCTGGTTAATTATTTCTGTTACCCTGGAGTAGTGATTCAGTCACATTTCTTTAACGCTCCTTATCCAAAAAACACAATTGTATTATCATAGGTTACAGCTCAAAACTCAAAACTCTTCAGGTATTGTTATTGAAAACAATGAAGGTAAGCCAGAGAATGAGTTAAGATCAAATACATTAAGGGTTAAAAGTATAGCCGAGTCCCCAGACTTCCTAGAAATGCCAATGACTACAAGTAGGCAACTCAAACAACCGCAATCATCGCTTGTTTTGCAGTACTATTTATTACATAACGGTAGTAAGGAATCACCACCACATATTAACCTGGTTAGGACAACTCCAGAATTGTTTGACTTCTATGAAGTAGACATTCTCTAGCATTGACCCGAAAGAGACTGAATTCAACTGATGCAGTAACCATATGTTTATGACCCAAGCTTTCCCTATATCTAACTACTACAACCGAGTTATTGTTAGATTGGGTCAATAGACTCACTAGTACCGCTTCTCTGCGAGAGGCTACGCCTACGCTGAATTCAAAATACCTGCCAAGCCGCTTTGCGTCTACGGGTGTCTACAAAATTCAAAATTCCAAAATCTTATGAAGTAAGTTTTTAATCGATTTTGAATGGTAGATTGATTTTTGCCACACTGTACTAGTTCTGAACTGTGGAATTGATCTCTTAAGGGTGTATTTTACTGGGGTAAAACCCGGATTTTGACAGGTTTAACTACGTTGTTTAAAAAGGCAGAAGCAGTACATGCTACACCGCAAGATTTATCAACTGTGTTGCGACGGGCGGGAGGTATGTGTTTTTTTGCGGGATCAGCAACGCTGGATAGAGCGGGCCCGCATCATAGATATAGAGGGTGATTTAGTGACTCTACGCTATGAAACAGACGAAGAAGACGAAGTTTGTTCTTGGGAAGAGATGGTTCGCCTAGAAAGCATTGGCGCTGTAACGCAAAAATTAGCTTCCGTACCACGGGGTAATGTGGAACCTCTCATGACTGAAGATTGTCCTGAGGCGGAGCGTATCCGCAACCCATACACAGACTCAAATCCAGACTAATTTAGACCTGAGTAATGAGTAATGAGTTTTGAGTCGTAAATCCTGATTCAAGACTCATGATTAGATAGCCTCTCAAAGGCTGGACAGTAACCTTCAAGGGTAACTTTGAAGTTATATAACGGGGCAGCGGGATTCCAACACCGTTGCCCTCTTTGGTATCGGCACGTACCACAACATTCTAGTTCAGACCATGTATGACGATCTTTATTTTGGTTGAGCAGTTCTCGTTGGGACAAGCCCCGCAATACTAATTCTTCCCCTTGCCAACGGGCTTCAATTAAACCTGTATCCGCAAATTGTCGCCAACGTTGATCAGCTGTCATCGCATCGGGGAGTGTGATGGTAATCACCGTTCCCAACTCCGTCAACTCGCCTTCATAATTAGTTTCTGGAGCAGCTGGTTGTAAAAATGTTTCCCCAATGGGCAGTTCTACTAAAATACCAGCCGCCGGAGAATGCACATGATAACGATTTTGTAGCTCTTCCAAGCTAGTCAAGTCGGCTAAGTAGGCAGGGGAACCGTGAACAAAAACAACGTGCTGGGGACGTAAATTATGAATTAGCTGTGTTGTCCCAGGGCCATCACTATGTTGAGCCATTAGATAGCTTTCAACAGTAGTCTTTGCTAAATATTCTTGATTAACTTTTATATCAATTTTTTCTGGCAGCAAAATCAGCCAAGGGCCTGTGTTGGGCTGGCAGTATTTAGCCAAATCAGCTGTAGAGTCAGTGAGGAGAATACAGGGTGAATTGCCCAGAGTGGCTAGATTTTCTGCCTTCAACCGCCGCACACGGGGACGTACTCGTTCATCCCAAAATAAAGGTTGATGACGAGCAAAGTTCTGGACTGATGCCGGCAGATGGGATAAAAGTTCTAAATAGGCATCGCAGCCAGCAGCAACAGCACCATCAACCCAAATATCTAAGTCTCGTCCGGTAAAATGGTGATGAGAGCGTAACAGCATTAGCAGTTCTTGACCTAACCCTAAAGCAGGTGTAGGGAGAATCACAGAATAATGATCTGCGATCGCATCTGACGCACTAGGGGTGATGGCGCGATGAATTCTTTCAGCTAGTTGATTTTCTTGATTACGGCGGTGGGGATGGCGAGATGTGCCATAGCTACCTTCAATTAGCAGCACATCTAAATCTAATCCGCGCAATTCCTCCAAGCGTAATCCATCTACTAGCCGGGAATTGGATAAGAAAAAATCCCCTGTGTAAAGTAATTTGTAATCCCGGTGCTGGGTATGATAAGTGAGCAGAATAGCCACCGCCCCTGGCATATGACCAGCGGGGAATAATTCTACCACCAGATTCTCTTGAATTTCTATAGGCGATCGCAACGGCAGCGCCTGACAAAATGCCGGAATTCCTTCAGGCTCTTGTTCTGGCCAATTTAGCGGCAATAACTTACTAGTTACTTCACTGGCATAAATGGGTAAATGCGGAAAAGTTTGATTTAGCCCCAGCAAACCTCTGGCATGATCTGGATGAGCATGACTAACTAATACTACATCTGCTGGTAGCTCGGATCTACCCCGCGCTGTCGATTGAGTCAAATCTCTCGTCAGCGATGAAATATCCGCCAAACCACAATCTAACAAAATGCGGTGTGGACCCATCCGCACTAATAAACACAAGCCTTCATCCTGATGTTGGACACTGTAGGGAAAACAATCTAATTCACTAGGCGCTTCCCCAGTATCAGGGTGAGAGGATACCGACAGATCATCCCTCATGCTCTCCTGCTCCATAAAACTAATACAACGTCAGAATTATCCAGACATTGAGATTTACTTCCTGCTTCCTCCGGGACTGTCGGTTTTTCTCCCCGTCCACAGGCAGACACGACTAAGCCAGCCGCCTTTGATAGATTAATCACAGCGTTCAAGTCTTGATCTAGACTAATACCATTTCACTTTAAGATTGATACAAATGGACAGACGCGGTGACGCGGAGATTCATTTGTAGCTTTAATTAAGTGAATTGATATAACACCTATCTGATAACGGCATTTTGGTTGATGCCCACAGGAAGAGCCTTAACCCCACAAAAGATAAATGAATTCTATCAATGTGCTGAACCGTTGCCATGATAGTTATCTGAATCATAAAATCCGTTCTTCGTGCCGAAAAATAAGCACGAAATAGTAAATATAACGGTTAATCCTACTAAAATCAGCTTGACATCCATGTGTTTGCCCTCCTTGACTAAAGACTTTTTTATCTTAATAGTGTAATTCTCTATCTGGGCATAATCACTAGAAAATCTTTACTATGCTTGGGTACATTGGGCAATAGGTAAAATTACTCTAATAATTTAGATTCTAAACCTTTTCAGCTAATCTGTCCAACTCAGTGACTTCCCAAGATCCCATTGTTTTGAGAGCAGGGGAGCAGGGAGCAGGGAGCAGGGGGCAGGGAGCAGGGGGAGGAAAAGTGGTTTTAATTCTGTTAAATTGGCTAATTTATGTTTTGGAGTTCCCATAAAACTGTTTTTCCCACTACTTCCTGATTAAAGAACAATTTCCTTACCTCGCTCTGTGAAACGCACATCTTTAATTTTCCATTGGGAATTACTGGTTAAGGTTTTGCGGAGACTACCAAACAGCGCAAACTGTTCACAACTGGAAAGAGAAGCTATTTGCCGCTTTGATTCAGGAGAGATTCGTAAATCAACGGTAGCGACACCATTGTTAACATTTACACGATATCCAGACAAGCTCAAGTCCGCTGTATCTCGTTGTTCTATGATTTTACCTATGGCTTCTGTCATGGGTTCATTCGCTGACACTGAAGCTGTTTTAGGAATTAATTCTTGACATTGTTCATCACTTGTGTATAGGGTAACATTAGTAGTTTTACCCGAAACAGCTTTAGAATTTGAAGTGGGTAGCTCTTCGCTAGGAGATTCTGTGGTTGAATATGGCTCAACTTTACTAGGTGGAGACTGTAGTGGAGTGGTGCTTGGAGTTAGTTGGGGAGTTGGGGAAACTGCACTGTTTGGTGTTGTTATGGGTGTTGAAATTTGACTTTGACCATTATCAGCCGTATCGTTGCCAGCACAACTACTAATGCTGGTGCAAAGGGCGAATAAAATCAGAGACGAAAGATATTTTTTTTGGCTGTTCATAATTTAAAAAAATGGTGCATTGATGGCTGAGATTATACATTTTACAGGATTTATCAATGCACTATTTCTTATTGTATCAATACGTAAGTCCTAGTTTCATCTGAAGGCATCTAAGCCGTGATCATAAATTCTTGTGACACAAGTATTATGGAAACTGGCAAATCAATTAAGCAACAGAAAACCTTACCTAAGGAGGATAACAGTGGCAGTCAAAACATCCGTATTTATTGCCACAAGTCTTGACGGATTCATAGCAAGGCTGGATGGAAGTATTGACTGGCTTAATCAAGCCAATACTGTTGTCCCGCATGATGAAGATTGTGGCTATGCGACCTTCATGGCAACAGTTGATGTAATTGTCATGGGTCGAAATACGTTTGAACAAGTGCTTACTTTTGGTGAATGGCCCTACGGAGATAAGAAAGTTGTAGTTCTATCTCGAAAAGGGATTGTAATTCCTGAAGCGCTCAGGAAGACTGTATCAACTTCATCAGCAGCACCAGAATCTCTAATAGAAATGCTTTCGTTAGAAGGTGTACAAAACCTGTACATTGATGGTGGACAAACTATCCATAGTTTCCTAAGTGCTGGTTTACTCAATGAGTTGACCATTACAACTATCCCGATCCTTCTGGGAAGTGGAAAACCACTCTTTGGAGTAATTAAGTCAGATATCTTACTCAAGCATGTGATTACAAATGCCTATGCATTTGGTTTCGTGCAGAGCAAGTATGATGTCTTAAAAGCAGCACCCCATCACGAGTTATAGCCGGGATACCTTCTCAACGGGACACGTTGTCAAGTTTTGTATATTTAATGTTCAAAACTATTCATTTCCCGTTGTTTTAAATCCGTGGTGTTGATGTCCTCTGAGTACAAAAAGATTGCTAAAAATTATTTATTTTTTATGGACAAGTTGGAAGTAAAAAATAGTGTTAAGGGCGTATTTTAGCGTACTAACTAAATTTTGATCGCCTCTTTATCATCTCCCAATATCTCTGCTAACCTACTGTACTCCCCAAACTTTGGCTCTGACAGTAAAAATAAGTTGTAGAGGTCTAGATTGCATTGTGCTGTCGATAGTTTAGTAATTTCTCAGATTATTTCGATACCTATGACTAGACGACTCATATTTATCAATTCACTACTTTGTTATTCTGTCAATGCGTAAGTCCTAATACCGTTCATGATAATTAAAAGTCCTCTCCGTTATCCTGGTGGTAAATCAAGAGCAATCAAGCAAATATCAGAATATTTACCAGAAAGCTTTTCAGAATTCAGAGAACCTTTTGTGGGTGGTGGTTCCGTATTTATTTATTTAAAACAAAAATTCCCTGATTTAAAGATTTGGATTAACGATTTAAATCGTGAGTTGTTTTTGTTTTGGCATTTTGCTCAATCTGATTTATCTAAGTTAGTTGCGGAAATTCGCTATGTTAAAAAAACTTATAAAGATGGTAGATTGCTATTTTCAGAATTAACAACTGTTGATGTCAGCAATTTATCAAATTTAGCAAGAGCCGTGCGTTTTTTTGTTCTTAACAGAATTACCTTTTCGGGAACTATAGAATCTGGTGGTTTATCTCTGGAATCTTTTCATAAAAGATTTACTGATTCATCTATAGACCGTTTAGAAAAATTGGAAACTATATTAACAGAAGATGTAAAAATTACTAATTTAGATTACAGTCAAGTGATCAATGCCGAAGGGGAAAATGTATTTATTTTTTTAGATCCGCCCTATTTAATTGCTAAAAAATCAAAACTATATGGTAAAGATGGTGATTTACATACGGGATTTGATGATCAAAAATTTGCAGAAGATTTAAAACTATGTGATCACCGTTATTTAATTACCTATGACGACTCACCACAAATCCGCGAAAATTTTCAAGGTGCAGATATTTTTGAGTGGCAATTGCAGTATGGGATGAATAACTATAAGCAAAACAAAGCTGAAAAAGGTAAAGAGTTATTCATTAGCAACTATCAAGTGAAACAAACTGTCGAGAAAATAGTAAAAAATAAGAATCTGCCTAATTTAGCTTTGCAGTTAAGTCTTGATGTCTAGGGCTAAATTTTGATACTTTGCCATTTTTTCGGTAGGATAATTCCCAGTCCGATCAAGTGAAACCAAAAGCTATGACTATTCCCCCAATTCCTATTAATTGGCCAATTCTGCTGCAACAATTATTAGATCGCCAATCATTATCCCGTACTCAAGCAGCCGTATTGATGCAAGGATGGATAAATGAAGCAATTCCCCCAGAGTTATCGGGAGCAATTTTAACAGCGCTGCACTTTAAAGGTGTAACTGTGGAAGAGTTGACAGGAATGGCTGAAGTTTTAAAATCTCTGTCTGCTGTACCGATAAACAAGGGCGGGGATACCCCGCCCCTACGGTTGATTGATACTTGTGGCACTGGTGGGGATGGGGCATCAACGTTTAATATTTCCACAGCAGTTGCTTTTGTTGCGGCAGCGGCTGGTGTGCCTGTTGCTAAACATGGTAGTCGTTCCGCCTCAAGTTTAACTGGAAGTGCTGATGTTTTAGAAGCTTTGGGAGTAAACTTAAGTGCTTCTAGTGAGAAAGTGCAAGCAGCAGTCCAAGAAATCGGAATTACCTTTTTGTTTGCCCCTGGTTGGCATCCAGCACTGAAGGCAGTTGCACCAATACGGAGAAATCTGAAAGTACGGACAGTGTTTAATTTACTTGGCCCCTTGGTAAATCCCTTGCGTCCCACTGGGCAAGTAATTGGAGTATTTGATCCCAAATTGATAGAAACGATCGCACAAACCTTAAACCAGTTAGGAACGCAAAAGGCGATTGTACTGCATGGGCGAGAAAAATTAGACGAAGTGGGGTTAGGTGATATCACAGACTTAGCCGTATTAGCTGATGGTGAAGTGCAGCTAACAACTGTAAATCCTCAAGAGGTGGGAATCACACCTGCACCCATTACAGCCTTGAAAGGTGGGGATGTCCCAGAAAATGCCCAAATTCTCAAGGACGTGCTGCAAGGAAAAGGGACTCAGGCGCAACAGGATGCGGTAGCGCTGAATGCGTCATTGGCGTTGCAAGTGGCGGGTATAGTTCCCCTGCTGAACCATGCTCAAGGTGTAACATTGGCTAGGGAAATTCTACAAACCGGTAGCCCCTGGACAAAGTTGGAACAGTTAATTGAATTCCTGGGCGATTAATTTCTGAGTGGGTTTGGGGTCGAAATTCGACAACATTACGTTTGATAGTAACGTCGTAGTTGCCAAAAAAATCATGTCCTAACAATCCAGTTTCTAATTCTGTACCAGCGATCGCAACTGGGACTTTATTTACCATCACCCCGCCCACTTCCATCGAATCCAGATAGCCAACCGGGAATTCCACAGCTTTGGAACTAACAGTGTTGGCTTTAGCTGTCCCCACGGGAATTACACCCAAAGCATTTGCTATCTCTTGAGTGATCACAGTGCCACTAGCCCCCGTATCCACAATCATCTCAAATCGTTGTCTACCATTAAAAGTAACTTCCACAATTGGTGTGCCACCAATTCGCCGCTTAATTGGTGCTACGAATACCTCATGATTTTGGGCAGAGATTTCTGATGAGGGGAAAACAGGCTGTGGTGGTGGTAATTGTGGTTTTTGTCTAGTAGAAGAAAGACTTGAGTTACTTGGTGTTTTAGGTTTTATTTGGGGAACTACAACAACAACCCTTTGGGGTTGAGTAACTGAAGATGCGAAACGCCTGGGGTTAGCGTTCTGTTGTGCTAACTGAATTTGACGTTTGTATTCGGCGATTTTTCTTTGAGCAAAAGGAAAATTAGGGCTGTCTCGGCGTACCTGTCTCATGAGAGCGATCGCATCATGAAACTGACTGGCTACTAAATTCCAATCATCCGGTGATTGAGCAGATTGACTGATAGTCAAACCACTGGTAGCTTTATCCAGCGCCGATTCCAAAACATTTGGGTCAATTAGCGACCGTTCTAATGGCTGTGGTTTTGGGTTAGCTTGTAGTGATGCTGGCTGTTTTGCAGGCGGCTGTATTGCTGCCAGATTACCAAGAGGCATAGATTGCTGTTGACTACCAGTCGTCGTTGTCTGTTTGTCTTCACCACAGGCAACAGTGAAAACCGCTAGACTACTGGAGAGGATAATTAGGGCTGTGCGGGATAAGAAAGGCTGAAGCATAATGACTTTTAGGTTTAACCGCCCTGGCTCTATCCAAGTGTAGCGCCCCCACCGAATTAAAGATGCTCCAGGTTTAATGATTTAATTTTTTATGAATTGAATTGCTGTCATTCGTCTAAAGACATGAACTCATGAGATAATAAGCAGTCGCTATCCTAACCGGGCATATAGGGACATGGGGAGATGGGGAGACACGGGGACGCGGTGACGCGGTGACGCGGAGAAAATGAAGAATAACTTAATTACCTATTCCCAATGACCAATCGCCAATCACCAATGACCAATCACCAATTACCAATTACCAATTACCAATAACCTATGTCTGATGCAATACCCGCTCTACTTGTCTTAGCAGATGGCACTGCTTATCACGGTTGGTCTTTCGGTGCTACGGGAACCGCTATCGGTGAAGTGGTGTTTAACACCGGCATGACCGGATATCAAGAAGTTTTAACTGATCCCAGTTACACTGGTCAAATTGTCATTTTTACCTATCCTGAATTAGGCAACACTGGGGTCAATCCTGAAGACGAGGAATCAGCTAGACCTCAAGTGCGGGGTGCGATCGCTCGCAATATCTGTCATAAACCAAGTAATTGGCGCTCCACACAATCCCTACCAGACTACCTGAAAAAACATCAAGTCCCCGCTATCTACGGCATCGATACCCGCGCCCTGACTCGCAAAATTCGGATGTTTGGCGCTATGAATGGTGGCATTTCTACATCCATTTTAGATGAATCAGAATTGTTGGAACTGGTGCAAGCTGCTCCCAACATGGCAGGATTAAATTTGGTGCAGGAAGTGACTACATCAAAGGTTTATGAATGGTCAGAGACCACCACTGCTGCTTGGGAATTCAACTCCGAGGCTGTCGCTAACATTGGCGAAACTTTCACCGTTGTCGCCCTAGATTTTGGTGTTAAACGTAATATCTTGCGCCGTTTAGCCAGCTACGGTTGTCGGGTGATAGTTGTTCCTGCTGATACATCTTCTGAAGAAATCCTCAACTACAATCCAGATGGTATTTTTCTCTCCAACGGCCCCGGCGATCCAGCCGCAGTCACAGAAGGTATTAGCACGGCTAAAGCGTTGCTGGCAAGTGAAAAACCCATATTTGGTATTTGTATGGGACACCAAATTTTAGGTCATGCTCTAGGGGCAGAAACCTTTAAACTTAAATTTGGGCATCGTGGTTTAAATCAGCCAGCGGGTTTACAACAACGAGTAGAAATTACTAGCCAAAACCACAGTTTTGCTATTGATCCGGATTCCTTACCGTCAGCAGTTGTAGAGGTTAGTCACCTGAACTTAAACGATCGCACCGTTGCTGGGGTACGTCACAAGTCTCTACCTGTATTTTCGGTACAGTATCACCCAGAGGCTAGTCCGGGACCTCACGATGCTGATTACTTATTTGAGCAATTTGTGCTAGAAATGCAAACAGCACGCCAAGCAGCGATCGCTTAGGTGAAGTAAAAATAAAACAATGTCTCGATGGGTCACTAGATGAGGAGATAAATTTTAGAGTTTAGAGTTTAGATTTGAGATTGGAGTTAATTAACATCCCAAATCCGAAATCTAAAATCCAAAATCGAATCCCCAATCCCCAAACTAGACAATTTACGTCAAAACCATCTATACTTGAGCGTTTACTTTCAGTTCAAAGGACGAGGAGGGAATTATTGCTGAACCACTAAATCTAACCGTGAGCCTGAGAGGCACTCGCGAAACCCGGGATAACTGTCAGCTATTCCGCCTCACAGGTTTGTTAGACGCTTTTTCTGAGCCGACATTTCGCAAGGTACTAGGCGGTAAGATTGACGAAGGTCCAAAGCACATCATTCTGGATCTCTCACAAATTGACTTTGTTGATAGCTCTGGTTTAGGTGCGCTCGTACAGTTGGCCAAGCAAGCTCAAACGGCCACAGGCACTTTGCAAATTGTCACAAATGCTCGTGTCACTCAAACGGTCAAGCTTGTTCGCTTAGAGAAGTTTCTCGCCCTTCAACCCACAGTTGATGCGGCTCTAGAAAACATCAAGTCATCTTGATTGCTTGACTAAAGAAAATCAATTTGGCTATCCAGATTCAACATCGGATAGCTTAATTTTTAACAATTTGGCAAAAAACCTCTCTCCTTGTGGGAGAGGTCAAAAAATTATCTGAGCTACTAGTACCGTTGTCTCAGAATTAAAAATTAGAAATTAAAAATTAAAAAAGCAGATGACACAAGCTTTTGAGGAATTTTTAACGGTTAGTTAGTTCACTCACGTCGTTGTGTTTGTAAGGGAATCTGGTTGGATTAATGATTAAGTAGGTGGACGGAGAAAAACCAAAATATGTAACGAAAAGTAAACAAGGATCAAACCCTCTTTCTCCCTGCCCCCTGCCCCCTGCCCCCTGCCTTATCCCAACGACAATTTTTAACGCCAACCTACTTACTGGCGTGGCAATGAAGCGCTATGCAACAAAAATCACATAGGAATTCCATCTGCTAAAAGTTATATGTTTGAAAGTTCAATTAAGATTTATACTAGTTATCCTGGCAAAATTATAGAATTGGCATACTAAGTTTGAATAATGATGAGTTACGCGTAAACCCCGCGAAGTAAGTTGAAAGGTTTTTGTGTCCAGATGCCTCTAGATGTCAAATTCCAATCGCCAAGAATAAACAAAGATTTAGTAATTTTTACTAGTGTTATATATTCTCAGTACATCGGCAACTGATAACTCCCACAGAAAAAATGTGGGCGAAAATAATCCACCTAAAGTCAGTCAAGGAATGATTAACTTGTGAATTCACAGGAGGAACAGCGATTAAATCAAGAAGATGAATCTACCACACAAGATTCTTCAGATATAACAGAATTGTTAGTAAAAACAGCAGAATTATCCCAGCAAATATCCCCGGCACAAATTAAACAGATTTCTCCTTCGGCTTTAGCTTACTTGGGGGATGCAATTTACGAACTTTATGTTAGAATGTATTACCTGTGGCCACAGCAGCGGTCAGAACTTTACCATCGTTCGGTAGTGGCGCAGGTCAGAGCGGAAACACAAGCGCTACATTTGCGATCGCTGATTCCTCACTTGAGGAGTAACGAGTTAGAAATTGTCCGTAGAGGTCGCAACGCTGTTACAAGCCGTCCTAAGCGACTTAATCCCGAAATTTATCAACAAGCAACTAGTCTAGAAACTTTAGTTGGCTACCTATACCTCACCGATCATCCACGTTTAACAGAACTATTACAAAAACTCCATCTAGAGAGATAGTTAGTAGCTACATCTGCTGATAGGAAAATCTGTCGTCATAGTTCATTAAATTGAGATCATCGTGATGCTCACCCTTTTGTTCACATCAAATACTTCCATTACTTCCATGACAAATCAACCAAGAAAAATCAATACTGCTGGTGAACCCAAACGTGGACAACCCGTGAAGATTAAGGGTAAACGCGTTATTGCTAACCCAATTCGCCATCAAGCCAAGGGAGAAAGCAAATCCGTCTCTGGTAAGCCACGGATATCTCATCACCTTTCCCTACCCTCCCCAGTCATCAAACCCGCAGAAGATCAAGATAAAGATCATGATCTCATCTACGGTCGTCATCCAGTATTAAGTGCGTTGGAAAGTCAACGTAATCTCAACCGCATCTGGATTACTACTCGCCTTCGCTATGACCATCGTTTTCATCATTTGATCCTCCAAGCTAAAGAAAATGGCTCAGTGATTGATGAAGTTGATCCCAAGCGGTTAGACCAAATCACTGAAGGGGCTAATCACCAAGGTATAGCAGCCCAAATAGCTCCTTACGCCTACGTAGAAATAGAAGATTTAATTGAACAGACAAAATCTGTCTCAGATCCTGTAATTGTTGTCGCTGATGGGATCACTGACCCCCATAACTTGGGTGCAATTATTCGTACAGCCGAAGCCATAGGCGCTCAAGGATTAGTTATTCCCCAAAGAAGAGCTTCGGGGATCACTTCCACGGTGGTTAAAGTGGCAGCAGGTGCTTTAGAAAACTTTTCCGTGTCCAGAGTCGTCAACCTCAGCCGTGCTTTAGAACAACTCAAAGAAGCTGGGTTTTGGATTTATGGAACTGCTGCGGCAGGTAGTGAACCTTTACACACAGTAACTTTCAGTGGCCCTAGTGTTTTGGTAATAGGTGCTGAAGGCGAAGGTCTTAGTATGTTGACACAACGTGGTTGCGATGTTTTAGTATCAATACCTTTACAGGGTAAGACTCCCAGCCTGAATGCATCTGTGGCAGCAGGTATGGCGCTTTATGAAATTTATCGCCAACGTTCGTTAAATACTCACTATCTTGATAAACTACGTACAATTTCTTTGAAAAAATAGGCCGAAAAGAGTATAAAGAAATGTAACAGAGAATAAATCCAACATATTGTTGAACACCCTGTAATACGTTTATAAACTGGTGAAAACCATGAAAACAATTTGGCATAACCTTAAAGAAGGGCTGATTAGTATATCCAACGGTTTAGGATTAGCTTGGTGGGTAGAGATTGTTACCCAGAATCCTCGTTGCACATACTATTTCGGTCCATTTCTAAGCTCAGTAGAGGCAATAACCGCCAGTAAAGGCTATGTAGAAGACTTGGAAATTGAAGAAGCTCAAGGCATTATGGTGAATGTCAAGCGGTGCAAACCTTATGTTTTGACTATTGCTGAAGACTTGGGGGAAAGGATTGACCGTAAAGTAAAGCCTGCCTTTAGCGGTCAAATTTAAAAGTAATCATTAGGCGGTCATCGTTCTCAGACTGGTTCTGGAAACGATGACAATAACAATTCAAAATCCAAATCAAAATTCAAAGTCTAAACTTTAATTACCTGCGGGTGTGCTTCTAACCATCCATCAATATCAGATAGCAATTCTTGGGGAGTTTCCCAGGGAAAAAGATGGGCTGTGTTGGGGTAACATTGCCACTGAGAATTTTTAAGATGTCGTGCAGTCTCTAAACTAGAATCAGCTGTAATGTGACGATCTTGGGAACCAGCAAGTACCAAACTGGGGCATTCGATATGTCGTAGGTCTGGAAGTCGGTTATAGCCAGCTTTAATGGCGCTATAGAGGGCGCGGGTAGCGTGAGGAGAAGTTTGTAAATAGGCTTGTATAGCTTCTTTGGCGATGTAGCTGTAGGCTGTGGGTGTGTGTTGTTGGATTAAATAACGAAAGAGCGATCGCTTGCCAAAAGTTTCAATATTCCACTGCCAACCAGGTTTGACATAATTTAATAACCCCGCAATAGCGGTATAGACATTATCCTGCCAAGAAATAGGGGGATGATTACCCCAAGGTCTAGCTGAAGTTGCTACTAAAATTAGCCCAGTGACACGCTGTGGTAAGCGGAGTGCCAATTCCATCGCCAAAATACCACCAAGTGACCATCCCAATACTAGACATTTTTCAATTTGATAGCGGTCTAGGAGAGCTTCTAAGTCATCTAAATGGTCATGCATTTCAAATTTGCTATAGCAGCGACTTTTGCCGTATCCTCGCAAATCTGGGGCAAATGTTTGAAAGCGTTTTGATAAATGATTGGTAAAAACAGAAAGATTGCGACCAGTTCCAGGATGACCATGTAAACCCAGAATCGGAAAACCTTGACCTTGAATGTAAACATTCAGAGGTACAGATTTAGTATTATAGCGATCGCTCATTACTTGCCATTACTCCTGTTTATTTTTCGATATAGCCGCCTGCATAAGTAATTACACACATATTTCTATAGGATTTATGAGAACCGTAAGCGACACCAGTCACCTTAAAAGCCGGGTTAAAAATGTTGGTTCGATGACCGCGAGAGGGTACACCATCATCAATAATTAATTGCATGACGATATCTTGTCCATTGTTGATACCATAGCTGATGTTTTCCCCAGCGGTGGTTTGCCATTTACCATAACGATTAATGCGACTAGCAGAAGTACTACCATCACTACCATTATGTCCTGTATAACCTTTTACCCCTTGGTCTTTGACGTGATCTTTAGCAGCTAAAGACATTCCCTTAGAGGCTTTTAATGTACCTACAGGGCGGACTGATTTGAGAAATGCGATCGCTTCATTAACTGGTTTTACCCCTTCCTGAGTAATTAAATAGGTATTATTAGAAATTTTGACTTTATTACCCTCAAAGCGTTTTTTATAGTTTTCTAAGATGGGTAAGTATGACTGAGGATTAGTTCTAACTTTGTTAGTTTCATCAATCACTTGTTGTTCTAACGGTGACAAGTAACTTTTCTGCGCTAACAAAGTCGAATTATTCTTAACTATATTTGGAGTCAATTGTGCTGTTGATTGTCTAGATTGCAGTAGTTGATGATAAAAACTAGCTCCTAGAGTAATCGGCAAAAATATCCAAAATCCCAACTTACGCATTTAATAACCTCACAATTTAATTTCGATAAATTTCTATCTTAAGACATTAACCAACACCTGCACCAAGTTCTGAAAAGCCCCACTCTTCTAAAGTGAGGGCATTGTGACTATTATAAAGGACAAAATGTTATACCTTTTGGAAGTTGCATATAATCAGATTTCCACGACCAGGACTACAGATATAGACTCTCTTTGGGTGGCTTGTTGAAGAGTACGCAGATAAATACCAGATGAATTCATGGATTATATGATTTTGTGCAACCTCAGCTTAAATTGGTATTACTTCTCACTTGTCAATATCTTCTCGATTTCTGATAGTTGAATTGGTCTAGCCAAATTATTACTATTGAGTATGAAGGAAGGTGTGCCAGCAAGTCCCAATTTATAAGCCATTTGCAGGTCTTTTTTAATTGCTTCATCGGCGACATTTAGATCAGCTTTAAATTTTGCTAAATCCAATTTTAGATTGTTAGCAATATCTAAATATAAAGTTTCACCTAGCTGCTTTTGGTTAGTAAATAAAGCATCATGATATTGCCAAAATTTACCTTGTTGAAATGCTGCCCAAGCTGCTTTTGCGGCTGGTAAAGCTTGGTCATGAATTTGAGTCAGTGGCAAATGTTTATAAACTAAAGTAAATTTATTTGGATACTTTGCCAACAAATCTTTCAAAGTTTTATTTGCTTCGGCACAATATGGACATTCAAAGTCAGAAAACTCGATTAGGACAGTTTTTGATTGTGTTGAACCTGTAGTGGGAGAATCACCTATTACTGCTGGAGTATTAGTTTGGAAATCCTGTAAAAATGCTTGTCTTGCTTGCTGTACTTGCTGCTGCTGTTCTTGTTGATATGCTTGCACAGATTCGATAATTATTTCTGGATGTTGGCGGATAATTTTTAGTACTTGCTGTTCTAGTTGGGGTTCTATATTGGTATCAGCTTGAGCAGGAAGTGACCAGCTAAGACTCAAAAATAGTAAGCTACAAATTGCCCAGATACGCAGGGTGTGAAATATTTGAAACATGAGAAAATACTAGAAAAATTGATACTATCTTAGTATCGCTGAAAATGAGTTACAAAACATAGTGATGATATATTAGGACTCGTATTTGATTTTTGTGAAAGTGACCTGCGCTTTGCGCTTATAAAACTCAGTACATATCTACCTCTCCTGTTCCCTATTTCCTACACAAGTAAATTCAGTAATCAAACAGGATTCCTATCTGTATCTAACTGAATATTGCGTCAATTTAAAAACCTTGTAAATAAATGTAACGCAACTCCCAAATAAAATGCTCTGTAATTAGCCTCATCCAATCCAGTAAGTCACTCCCTGCGGTAGTCTAGATAAATGCTAATTTATCGCCTGGTTTGACATATAGTTTTATGACTTCAGTTTCTAGTCCTGCACGCACTATTCGTATTGGTTCACGTAAAAGCCAACTAGCTCTAGTTCAAACATACTGGGTACAAGCGCAACTCCAGAAAAGCTTTCCAGACATTACTTTTGAAGTCCATACTATGTCTACCCAAGGGGACAAAATCTTGGATGTAGCATTGGCCAAAATTGGCGATAAAGGACTATTTACCAAGGAACTGGAACTGGGCATGATCAATAAAGAGATTGATTTTGCTGTTCATTCCCTCAAGGATCTACCAACTAACTTACCCGAAGGGTTAACACTAGCAGCAATTACGGAACGGGAAAACCCCGCAGACGCGGTGGTGCTGCATGAAAAGCATAAAGGTGAGCAAATCGAGACTTTACCAGCAGGTGCGGTGATTGGTACTTCTTCCCTGCGAAGACTGGCACAGTTACGCCATAAGTTCCCTCATTTTACATTTAAAGATGTTCGGGGCAACTTGATTACACGCATGGCAAAACTGGATGCTGGTGAGTATGATGCTTTAATTTTAGCGGTAGCTGGTTTAGAAAGATTGGAAATGAGCGATCGCATTCACCAAATTTTGCCCCCAGAAATCTCCCTCCATGCAGTCGGACAAGGGGCTTTGGGCATAGAATGCCGGGCTGATGATACTGAAGTAATTTCCTTACTGAAAGCCATTGAACACCCACAAACACGCGATCGCTGTTTGGCTGAAAGATCATTTTTACGAGTTCTAGAAGGCGGTTGCCAAGTTCCCATTGGTGTAAATACAGAAATTAATGGTGATGAATTAACACTAAAAGGTCTAGTCGCCAGCGTTGATGGTCAACGACTCGTTAAAGATACTGTTAGCGGTGCAGCTGCCGATGCCGAAAAATTAGGAGCAGAACTAGCTAGTATTTTACGTCAACAAGGTGCTACAGAAATTTTGGAGGAAATCTTTACCGATATCCAACGCGGCTCATAAGGTGATAGGTTACACACAATAGGTAACAGACAAAACAAAAATTTGAGATTTGAGATTTGAGTTAATCAATCCAAAATCCAAAATCCAAAATCCAAAATCGAATTACCAATCACCATGAAAATTTTATTTGTTGCAGCAGAAGCTGCCCCCATTGCCAAAGTTGGCGGAATGGGTGATGTTGTAGGTGCATTACCCAAATTCTTAAGAGAAATAGGTCATGATGTACGGATATTTTTGCCTTATTATGGCTTTCTCCCAGACAAAATGGAGGTTCCTAAAGAACCGATATGGCGCGGTTATGCAATGTTCCAGGAGTTCGCCGTTTACGAAAGTGTTCTACCTGGTACTGATGTTCCCTTGTATTTATTTGGACATCCAGTATTTCTACCCCGCCGGATTTATGGTGGAGAAGATGAAGATTGGAGATTTACCTTATTTTCCAATGGTGCAGCGGAATTTTGCTGGAATTACTGGAAACCGGAAATTGTCCATTGTCACGATTGGCACACAGGAATGTTGCCAGTATGGTTGAACCAATCTCCAGATATCACCACTGTCTTTACCATTCATAACTTGGCATATCAAGGCCCGTGGCGTTGGTATTTGGAGAAAATTACTTGGTGTCCCTGGTATATGCAAGGACACAACACCATGGCCGCAGCAGTGCAGTTTGCCAACAAGGTGAATACAGTTTCTCCGACCTATGCAGAGCAAATTAAAACACCTGCTTACGGTGAAGAAATCGAAGGTTTATTGTCTTTTATCAGTGGTAAGTTATCAGGGATTATCAACGGTATAGATACTGAAGTTTATAACCCCGCAAATGATAAATACATCACCCAAACTTTCACCACCGATACCCTAGACAAACGCAAAGCTAACAAAATTGCTTTGCAAGAAGAAATGGGCTTAGAAGTTAACTCTGGTGCCTTCTTGATTGGCATGGTAAGTAGGTTGGTAGAACAAAAAGGTCTGGATTTGGTTTTACAAATTTTAGACCGCTTTATGGCTTATACAGATGCTCAATTTGTCTTGTTGGGAACAGGCGATCGCTATTATGAAACCCAAATGTGGCAACTTGCATCTCGCTACCCTGGACGCATGGCAACTTATCTGCTATATAACGATGCCCTTTCTCGTCGCATTTACGCTGGTACTGATGCCTTCTTAATGCCTAGCCGTTTTGAACCTTGCGGTATCAGTCAAATGATGGCTTTGCGTTATGGTTCTGTACCAATTGTCCGTCGTACAGGTGGATTAGTGGACACTGTATCGCATTACGACCCAGTAAATGAGGCAGGTACTGGTTATTGCTTTGACCGTTATGAACCCCTAGACCTTTTTACCTGCATGATTCGCGCTTGGGAAGGTTTCCGTTTCAAACCGCAATGGCAAGAATTACAAAAACGCGGCATGAACCAGGATTTCAGTTGGTATCGTTCTGCCAAGCAATACGATAAGCTGTACAAATCAATCTACGGTTTGCCAGAAGCGGAACCAGAGTCAATATTAACCGAGGCTGTATAGCAGGTGACAGGTGACAGGTGACAGGTGACAGAGTTAAAAGTCTGTTGGTGTCTAAGTTTTATCGTCAGTTAATTTCCTAACAACCTTGGCGGTTGCTATACCCAATTAAGATGAAGCTGCATAGAATAAGGGATCAAGACTAATTGACCGCAGATATAGACATCCCTAGGGTGATTTCTTGAAAAATACGCAGATAAATCAATAGACATCTCCGGTAAATATTGTAGAGACGTTCCATAGAACGTCTCTACAAGGGTTTTAGGTCACACATATTTAATTTCCGGAGATGTCTAATAGATTTCATGATGCTGTGCAGCTTCACATAAAATTGGTTCAACAGTTAATACCTTCGCCAAAATAAGAGCCTCATAAAGAAATGGTATTAAATCGATATTTGATAAATTAACAAAATCACACTAGTTCGCCACAAATACAGTAAAATCCCTAAGTAAATTAACCATTATTAGCAACAAAATGTCTGAATCAACAGAAACTGGCGTGAGTTTTACTGCCAAAGTTATGGCCGCTAGTCGTGCGATCGAAACTCAAAGACCTGATGCTTTGTTTGCCGACCCCTTAGCAGCACAGTTAGCAGGTCAAGAAGCTATGGAAGTAGCCATTCTCCGCTTAGAAGAAGATGAAAAACTAGGAAGACCATATACATTGGTTCGGACACGCTTTTTCGATGATTTTCTCAATAAATACTCTGATAATATTCGGCAAATCGTTTTTTTGGGTTCAGGAATGGATACAAGAGCTTTTCGCCTGAATTGGCAACCTGGAACTCATATTTATGAAATCGATCAACCGGATGTATTACTTTATAAAGAATCGGTTTTAAACGGAGTTATTCCTAACTGTACTCGCCATTCAATTTGTGCTGATTTAAAAGAATCTTTTTGGTCTCAATTACTTCTAAAAGAAGGCTTTCAAACTTCAGAACCCGCTATCTGGCTATTAGAAGGATTTCTCTATTATCTAGACCCGATAGCAGTCGAAAATGTCCTCATAAACATCCAAAATTTATCTGTAAAAGGAAGTTATTTTGGTGCTGATGTCATCAACACAGTTATTTGCAATGGTGCAGATGAATGGGCTAAATATTGGCAATTCAGTTGTGATGAGCCTGAATCTTTTTTTGCTGCCTATGATTGGAACGCATCAGTCATTCAACCAGGGGAAGAGCGGGCTTCTTTTGGGAGATATACTTATCAATTTCCCGCCCGTAATGTTCCTGATGCACCACATATCTTTTTTGTCCTAGCTGTCAAAGAAGATTAATAATGACGATTTAAACACCCACGGTAAATGCCTTGAATTTTGAATTTTAAATTATTTAAGCTCAGTGTATAACAGTTATAGCAATCACCAAGGTGCTTAGGAAACCACGCCACTCTTTCGGGTTTCCAGACTCTGGGGGGGGTTAGGTCTATCTTATACAGCACTTCCCAGTCTCATGAGGTACAAGAACCCCACCCCCAACCCCCTCCCCGCAAGCGATGAGGGGGCTATGATGTACCTCATGATATCGGGAATGTATCCCAACGATTATTATTTACGCCGATCTACTTACTATATTTTGGCAGCAGAATGTCTTTCAATCGCTAATTGAATTAATTGATCTACGAGTTGAGGAAAGGGAACACCAGTATTAGCCCAAAGTTGAGGATACATACTTGTGGCTGTAAACCCTGGTAAGGTATTAATTTCGTTAATTAAGATTTCTCCGGTAGCTTCGACATAGAAAAAATCTACTCTCGCTAAACCAGCAGCGTCAACGGCTGCAAAGGCTTGTAATGCCATTTCCTGAATTTTCTGAACAATTGCTTCTGGAAGATTTGCAGGAATGAATAAATCGGCTTTACCTTCGGTATATTTAGTTTCGTAATCGTAAAAATCACTATCAAAAGTAATTTCGCCAATCACAGAAGCTTTGGGGTTATCGTTCCCTAAAACAGCGCATTCTACTTCTCTGGCCACAACTCCCGCTTCTACTATAATCCGTCTATCATAAGTGGCGGCATTATCTAAGGCTGCTTCTAATTCTCGGCGCGATCGCACTTTGGTAATTCCCACCGATGAACCCAGATTAGCAGGTTTGACAAAACAGGGATAGTCCAATGTTGCTTCAATTTCATCACAGAGTTTGGGAAACACACAAGAATTTGACCAAACTTGCTCCCTAGTGATGGCCTTATATTTTACTTGTGGTAGCCCCGCTTGGGCAAAAGCGGTTTTCATGCCGATTTTATCCATTCCCGTAGCCGAACCTAACACCCCAGAACCCACAAAAGGGACTTGCATTAAAGTGAGTAAGCCTTGAATTGTACCATCTTCTCCGTTCGGCCCGTGGAGAATGGGAAACCACAGATCAATTTCTGCGGTTTGCGGTGGAAATTGCCATAAATTAGGTGTAACGGCGGGATTTTCCATAGCCACACCAGATGCTAACACTTGCTGTGCAACTTCCCCAGCTTGCCAAAAGCCATCTTTTTGAATGTAGAAAGGCAGAATTTCATACTTATTGCTATTTTCTTCTGCACTTAAGGCTTTAGCGATCGCTCGTGCTGAAATTATTGAAACTTCATGTTCTCCAGAACGTCCACCAAACAGCAAGCCTACCCGCAGCTTAGTCATCTTCTGTTCCTCGATACTTCTAAAGCAGATAGCGTACCACAAGATCTCCAACTTCTTAGATAAATGCTTCTTTAAGCTGGGTGACAACACAGGCTAGTTTAAAGTCAAGGCTTTATTTGAGCTATCAATTCATGGTCAAATTTTTGACTTTCCTAAACTTTATGACTATGATTTTTTCTCATAAATGATTTAGGATGGCTATATATAGAATTAATATTTGATTTTTAAAATATACGTAGGGTGGGCATTGCCCAGCGTAGATAGGTTTTGGTGGGCTTAAAAATTTTCAAATATCAAATATGATTCCTATAGTTGGCAGTAATCTTTAAAGAAGATGGAAAAAATGGCAGACAATGCCACGAATAATCTACCCCACTTTAATAACGCCGCCTTTGATATCGTGGCCATGGCAGCATCAGCAGGTGGGTTAAATGCTTTGAGTGCCGTACTATCGACATTACCCGCAGATTTTACAGCCGCGATCGCTATTGTGCAACATCTAGCTCCCCGTCATCCTTCACTCATGGCTGATATTCTGGATCGACGTACCGAGTTGCAAGTCAAGCAAGCAGAAGAAGGAGATCAGCTTACCCCAAAAACAGTTTATCTTGCTCCTCCCGACCGACACCTGCTAGTTAACTGTGACGGCACACTTTCTTTATCGCAGTCAGAATTGGTACACTTCTTGCGTCCCTCGGCTGATGTATTATTTGAATCAGTTGCAGATAGTTACAAAAACCGTGCGATTGCTGTTGTCTTGACTGGTACTGGTAATGATGGAACCATGGGAGTACAAGCAGTGAAAAAAATGGGGGGTACTGTCATTGCTCAAGATGAAAACACGGCTGAATTTTTTGGAATGCCAGACTCGGCCATTAAAAGCGGTAATGTAGATTTTATTTTGCCTTTAAATGAAATATCACCAGCCCTGGTGAGTTTGGTTATGGATGGTGTTTAAATAAAAAAAATAACCTAAGAGGATGAATCTACCACAATCAAATTTATCCCCTGATTGGTAAGTAGGTGAACAGAAAAAAACCCTGTATGTAACGAAAAGTAAAATATCCCAAAACCTCTTCTGGAGTTCCCCGTTACCTGTTAAAAGTTCCCTTATCATCACGACAATTTTTAACGCTCACTTACTTACAGCAGATTGCAGATCGATGAGGCTTCGCCGTGAGCGTCAGCCGAACGGTACAGAATCAAAATTGAAACCTATACACCAAGCCAGTTTTACTCCTGACTCCTGACTCCTGACTCCTGACTCCTGAATTCTGCTGTAATGATTTATGTACTGATGGATTGACTGCGGATGTTTTTATGAATTATATAGAAAAAGATCCTGAATTTGAAAATCTACTTATATATTTGCGGCAAAATCGGGGCTTTGATTTCACAGGTTACAAGTATTCGACTTTGATGCGGCGTGTACGCAAGCGAATGCAATCATTGAATTTAGAAGACTTTGGAAGTTACTTAGACTATTTAGAAGTACATCCAGAAGAATTCAATTATTTGTTTAATATTATCTTAATTAATGTTACCAGTTTTTTTCGCGATCCCTTAGCTTGGGAAGCCATAGTTGGGAAAGTTTTACCTAATATCATCCAAGGCAAGAACAAAACTGACAAAATCAGAATTTGGAGTGCAGGTTGTGCTTCTGGTGAAGAAGCTTACACCCTCGCCATGCTGATGACGGAAATGTTGGGGGCTGAGGAATTTCGCCATCGAGTCAAAATCTATGCTACTGATGTAGATGAAGAAGCTCTCAACCAAGGGCGGCAAGCTACATATTCAGCTAAAGATATCTATCTGGTACCACAGCACCTACAGAAAAAATATTTTGAAGTCATCAATAATCGTTATGTCTTTCAGCAAGATTTACGCCATACTGTAATTTTTGGTCGTCATGACTTGCTGCAAGATGCCCCAATTTCTCGCTTAGACTTGTTGGTTTGTCGCAACACATTGATGTATTTTAATTCGGAAACTCAGGGGCGGATTCTGAGAGGGTTTCATTTTGCCTTGAAAGACACAGGTTATCTGTTTTTGGGTAAAGCGGAAATGTTGTTGATGTATCCTAATCTGTTTACACCTTTAGACTTAAAGAACCGTATATTTACTAAAGCATCACAACCTAATCTCCGCGATCGCCTCTTATTTATGGCAAATTCGGGACAAGAGGAATCGAGCTATTTTTTATCTAAGCAAGTACGTCTGCGGGATTTAGCTTTTGATGCCACACCCATCGCCCAAATAGTCGTTGATACTGATAATAGATTAGTGATGATCAACGAACAGTCCAAGATTTTATTCAATCTCTCAAATAAAGATTTAAATTGCCCCTTTCAAGATTTGGAAATATCTTACCGTCCCCTAGAATTGCGATCGCTGATTGAACAGGTTTATAACGAGCGCCGTTCCGTATTCATACCTAATGTAACGAGATATTTGTCTAATACTGAAATTCAATCTCTAGATGTGCAAGTTAAACCTTTATTAGATACTGATGATATAATTTCAGGTGTGAGTATAACCTTTCAGGATGTTACTAGTTATATTCACCTTCAAGAAGAGTTACAACGTTCTAAACAAGAACAAGAGACAACCAACGAAGAACTCCAGTCTACTAATGAAGAATTAGAGACAACCAACGAAGAACTCCAATCTACTAATGAAGAATTAGAGACAACCAACGAAGAACTCCAGTCTACTAATGAAGAATTGGAGACAATGAACGAAGAAGTCAATTCTACTAACGAAGAATTACAGTCCATTAATGATGCATTAAACCAGAAGACTAGAGAACTAAACCAAACGAATGTTGTTTTAGTCAGCATCCTCAGAAGTCTACAAACAGGCATATTAGTTATCGATCAAAATTTCACTATTTTGGTTTGGAATCATTTTCTTGAAGATATGTGGGGGTTGCGAACCGATGAAGTATTGGGTAATTCCTTGTTTAGCCTCGATATTGGTTTACCAATCGAGCAATTGCGCTCTCTCATTCTTGATACTCTCTCCAACAAACAAGGATTTCAAGAAATGGTTTTAAATGCGCTCAACCGTCGCGGTAGACAAATCAGATGTTACGTTTCTATTACTCCTATGTTGGGTACAGATATGAAAGGAGCAGTTTTGATGATCGCAGATGTAGAAGCCGTTAACAGTATGATGTCTAGCGAAGATATTGAAGAACGAAGGCAGCAGAATTAGTAGGTCGGCGTATTTATCTTAGGATAAGGCAGGGGGTAGGGCAGGGAGCAGGGGGCAGGGAGCAGGGGGCAGGGGGCAGGGAGCAGGGAGCAGGGAGCAGGGAGCAGGGAGCAGGGAGCAGGGAGCAGGGAGCAGGGAGCAGGGAGCAGGGAGCAGAGGGCAGGGGGAAAGAGGATTTTAGCTTAGTTAATCTTTCTTTACATAGGTTGGTTTTTTTGTGCCAATCTACTTAAACCATAGATGCATTTTGACCATGACACAACACAATCTAGAACAACTGATGGCGATTGCCCAAACAAGACTAGATAACTTGTTAAAACGTGCCAATCAACCAGAGGAGCAACGTAGATCGCAAGATTCTCATGCCGTTCTATTAAGTGAAGCGATCGCGGAAATTTCTATTTCTTTAGAAGAATTAAACGTCTTAGTAGAAGAGCTACAACAGCAAAATGAGGAATTAATCGCTACCCGTCAGCAAGTAGATGCTGAACGCCAACGATACCTAGATTTATTCAACTTTGCTCCTGATGGTTATTTAGTTACGGATGTAGAGGGTGTAATCCAAGAAGCGAACTATATTGCCGCGCAGTTACTCAATGTCCGTCATTCTTATCTAATTGGCAAACCACTGACTGTGTTTGTGCATGCAGAGGAACGGCAAAACTTTCGCAAGTTAATGTTGCAGTTGCAACAGGAAGGTCAAATCCGCATCACCGAGTTACACATATTTCACAATGAAGATAGCACAGACTTTCCGGCTGAAGTGACGGCAGTTATTGAACGCGATCGCACAGGCAAAGTAACTGGTTTACGCTGGCTGTTGCGAGATATTAGCGATCGCAAACAAGTGGAACGGAAAATCCGTGAACAAGCGGCTTTAATTGATGTTGCTACTGATGCCATTTTTGTCCACGATTTGGAAAACCAGATTTTATTCTGGAGCCAAGGGGCTGAACGCTTATATGGTTGGACGACCGAAGAAAGCTTAACTAAAAAAACTCATGAACTTTTCTACAAAGAATCATTATTGCCACTGGAAGCAGGTCTAAAGGCTACTATCGAACAAGGTTCTTGGCAAGGTGAGTTAGAGCAAATCACCAAAACTGGTAGAGAAATTATCGTTGCTAGTCGTTTGACATTAGTACGCGATGAATCTGGAAAACCCCAATCCATTCTCGCAGTCAACACCGACATCACCGAGAAAAAACAAATAGAGCAACAATTTTACCGCTCTCAAAGGTTGGAGAGTATAGGAACTCTAGCTAGTGGCATTGCTCACGACCTCAACAACGTCTTTGCTCCCATTTTGATGATTGCCCAACTTTTACCTTCAATATTCAAAAATACTGATAGACGGAATCAAGAACTTTTCAAAACTATAGAAACCTGCGCGGAGCGTGGTGCTGGCTTAGTTAAACAAATTCTCACCTTTGCCCAGGGTACAGCAGGAAAACGCATCCTTTTGAACCCTGGATATTTGCTCACAGAATTGCTGAAAGTCATCAGCCAGACATTTCCTAAATCCATTGAATTGCGTATTAATATTCCTATAAACACTTTGTGGATGGTGCAAGCCAATCCCACCCAACTAGATCAGGTATTTATGAATTTGGTAGTCAATGCCCGTGACGCTATGCCCAATGGTGGTACTCTCACCATCACTGCCGAAAACCGGATAATTGACAAAATCTTTGCCCAAATGCACCTTGAGGCCAAAACAGGAGGCTACATCGTTGTTACCATCTCAGATACAGGAACGGGAATTCCTCCAGAATTTTTAGAGCGGATATTTGATCCCTTTTTTACAACTAAAGAAATTGGCATAGGTACAGGACTAGGGCTGTCAACGGTTTTAGGTATTATCAAGAATCACGACGGCTTTGTGCAAGTATCGAGTCAGATAGGTAAAGGGACAAAATTTCAGGTGTTCTTACCAACAATAGAAGGAACAGTAAGCGATGTGACGATAGATCAGGAGTTAGCTCAAGGTAATGGGGAGTTGATTCTGATTGTTGATGGTGAAGACGTAGTCAAACAAACCACTCAGGAAATTTTAGAAGATTATAACTACAAAACCCTTGTGGCTAATGATGGCATTGAGGCGATTACTCTTTATGCTGAACATAAGCAAAAAATTAGCGCCATTTTGCTAGATATGCTCATGCCCAACATGGATGGATTTACAGCTATCCGTATCTTGCTAACTCTCAACCCCAAAGTCAAGATTATTGCCAGCAGTGGCTTAAGTGCTAATGAGCAAAAGGCGATCGCGGAAGGTGCCAAAAAATTTCTGTTGAAGCCCTACACAACTACAGATTTATTGACTGCTTTATCTTATGTGATCGGCATCAGGGACTAGGGAGTAGGCATTGCTTATGGTGGGACTTAGGCAAAAAAACCGATAAAATAGCCTCGAACGTATATCCCAAGTCCCAAGGGGAGCAACGCGATTTTGTGAGATCATCATCAAAGATAGCAGGGGAGCAGGGAGCAGGGAGCAGGGAGCAGGGAGCAGGGAGCAGGGGGAATGGAAAAAGAACCAATCAAAAGTCATGAAGACCTAGAAGTATACAAAATGGCATTTGATGTCGCCATGAAAA
>NZ_JACJTQ010000038.1 GCF_014698735.1 Anabaena catenula FACHB-362 | reverse complement strand
ATTACTGTGGGTTTGATTGTGATAGAGATGTAAATGCTGCTCGTAACTTGAGTCAAGAAGCGGTCAGGTTGACCGTATTAGCCTGTGGACTAGATCGTGCCGACACGAATAGGATGAAGCAGGAAGAAAAAGCTGGCTCTTGTTAGCATTAGTTAGCTTTTTTGTATCGGAAGCCGCTACAGGTTTTGTCTGTGTAGCCCTAGAATTCTATCCTGATGATTAATGTAGTTAATGTAGCGCGAACTGACATAAAATTAGTATAAACCCCGTGAGTGATATCACATCCGGAATAATCACTCATTATTAAAATCTCTCCGTATCTCCGCGTCCCCGTGTCCCCGTGTCCCCGTGTCAAGATTTTAGGCTCCTATGATCCTGAATATAGTCAAATCCCTAAATGAAAATTTTCTAGTTGACTGCATCAGTAAAGTATTTATCATTGCTTACAAAGAATCTACTCAGCAGTTGGAAGCAGCATTAACTACAGAAGGATTAGAATGCGAAGTCCTCAGACAAGAACACAAACCAGAATATCAAGGTTTTTCTCGCAGTTATCTCTGCCTCATGAACCATCGTCGGGCTTGGGAAATAGCTACTCAACAAACTCAACCCACTATCATTATTGAAGCAGATTTCGTCCCAGTTCTCGGTTTTGGCAGGTGTCCATTACCTTTTAACCTCAATCAAGCCGATGTTGGCATTAGTTGGCTATATACTTGTGCGCCTCAAGTGTATTATGTTTCCCCTGATGGTCATGCTGAAGGCTTTTCAACCTCCGCAGTTGCTTATATTGTTACTCCGCAGGCTGCACGTTACCTGATAGAACTATCAGATGAAATTACAGAAAAAGTAGGAGCCGTTAACTACTCCACTTGGGATTCCAGTATCGATTCATTTTTGCGCGCCAGAAAACTAAAAAACTATATTCCTTGGCGTAACTACGGAGAACACGGCGGTTTACCTAATCTAGAACATTACCAAAATAATCTCAGTAAAACTCATCGTGCAGATCTTCTCTACAATCAACTTGCGTTTATACCTCTGTATGCGGTGGGTAAAAAAAACGAAAAAATAGCATTCCTGTGGGTGCGATTCCAAGCCCGTCTCAAAGGAATTGCCCGTCTGCTAACTGGACGTTTTCTCCGCCTTAAGGTGGTACAAACTTCAAGCTATCCTCTCAGGCTACTCAAGTTTGCAATTTTCCGACATTTCACTTTACATCTGTAGTTTAGTTTTTTAATCATAAGTCAACAATGCTAGGGTAGGAATTAACAATCAATTTGTGATTTCCTGTGCTGCCTTCTAAACGTCCAGTTGTCTTTCTAAGTTTAGCCATTGTACTCTCTTCCTTAACAGCTTGTGCTAACAGCCCAGCCGCTAAAAATTTAGAGAATTCGTTGGCGGCAGATCCTCGGCTGCAAACTGATCCTACTGTTTTTGGCGAAGCGAAGACTAAGGAATTTCCCACAGCATCAACAGTTCAGTTACCTGCTAACTTTCCCAAAGATATTCCCATCTATGCCAATGCCAAACTTGAAGAAGTAAAACCTGGGAGTAGTTCAGAAAATAAAATATTAACTCGCTGGCAAAGTTCTGATCCCAGCAATGTTATCGCCAGCTTTTACCGTAGTCAGTTTCAAGGCAATGGCTGGCAAATTTTACAACAGCCAAAAGATGATGTCGATGGTGCTTTTGAGGTACAACGTAATAACTTACTATTGAAGGTGACAATTCAACCAAAATTAGTTACCAACGCCGCACCCAATCAACCTCAAACAGCAACTGAATTAATAATTGAATACGTTAATAATACAGTTACTACACAAACTCAACCAAACACAAATTCTAGCGCAGTTCCCCAACCAGAAGATCCTCAGTTTATTGGTCCGACAACACCCAATGTCAATGTAGTCAAGCAGCCGACAAGCCAACCTGATACCTCTGAACCTCAAGAATTTACCGACTTGAATAAAGTACCACCAGAATGGCGACAACACATTCAAGATTTAGCAACATTAGGTGTATTGTCAATAGATTCCCAGACTTCTAAAAGCAACTCCACCGCTACAACCAACCAGTTGGAACCCAATAAAATTATTACCCGCAGAGAATACGCTCGTTGGCTAGTTGCTGCCAATAATGCCCTGTATAGCAATAATCCCGCTAAACAAATTCGTTTGGCATCAGAAACCAACCAACCCGCTTTTAGAGATACTTTACCTAAAGATCCTGATTTTCCGGCAATTCAGGGTTTAGCAGAAGCTGGATTAATTCCTAGTCCTTTGTCTGGAGATGCAACAGCCATTTTATTTCGTCCTGATGCACCCTTAACAAGGGAACAGTTACTACTGTGGAAAGTGCCTTTAGATACTCGCCAATCTTTACCTGCTGCTAACTTAGAAGCAGTCAAGCAAAGTTGGGGTTTTCAAGATACAGAAAAAATTGACCCCAAGGCGTTAAGAGCCGTTTTGGCTGATTTTCAAAATGCTGAACAAGCTAATATTCGGCGAGTATTTGGCTATACAACATTATTTCAACCCAAGAAACCCGTAACTCGTGCTGAAGCTGGTGCAGCTTTGTGGTATTTCGGGACTCAAGGTGAGGGAATGTCAGCAACTGAAGCCTTGAAATTAAAATAATTCGTAATTTGTAATTAAGTTTTTCAAAGATGATTTATACACCGCCACAAAACTTTCCGCTAAGTAAGTAGCCATCATGAACTGCGTACATCAGAACACATGAAAAAAAACTTCTTATTCCCCTCCACGAAACAGCGGGGAGGGGTTAGGGGTGGGGTCTTATTTTCAAGTCAGGCGAAAAGAAATCAAACTATGTTAAGTAAGGTAACAAATTTCCAAATTTCCTCGTAGTGAGGCTGAAACCCTCACTAAAAACCTTTAATTACTTACGTTACTTTACTTAGCAGTTATTGCTCTTTATGCTTCATAATTCCTTTATAATACACCCTCAATTATAAATTTGAGGTGAATTTCAGCATTTTCATGGAATTTGGCTGAAATTTCCGGAAGATTTCGATAGAAAATAAATATACTTACGTAAGTAAAATTAACAGTCTTGACTAAGCGCAAACTGGTAAAAGCAACTGAGTCTAAAAACCGTAACAACACTTAAATTGCAATATCATTTTCCGACTTTCTAAAGAGTTTTTTCACAACTCAGGGAATCACCTGTAGGTTTACTAATCCCTACAGATTTACGAATGTGAGAGATTCACAAAATATACAAGGAATTCCATCAGCATGAAAAAACAAGTTATAGCGGCTGGGTTTATTCTGTTCTCTTTCATGTTACCGCTGAAAGCCTCTGCTGCAAATTTTAGCAATTTTTATGTATTTGGCGATAGTCTTTCTGATACAGGTAACGCTTTTAATTTTACTCAAAGTTTAGGAAATCAAGTACCAGTTTTACCACCAAATCCACCTTACTTTGATGGACGTTTTTCTAATAATAAAATTTGGGTGGATTACCTGGGAGATAGCCTAAATTTAACACCCACTCCATTCACAACTTTAGGGAATCCACCCTTCAATACAACTATTCTCAACCAGAGTATCAACTTTGCTGTCGGTGGTGCTAGTTCTGGTTTAGGTAACGCAGTTTTTCCTAATGTACCGTTACCCGGAGTATTAGAGCAAGTTGCTTTGTTTACCCAACCATTCTTAACAACGAATCAAAAGCTTGACCCCAATGCGCTATATGCTATCTGGGGAGGTGGCAATGATTACGTGTTTGAGACTGATCCTAATCCTAATAAAACAGTCCAAAATTTATCAACAGCCATAGATTTTTTAGCTACAGCTGGGGCTAAAAATATCATGGTATTTAACTTACCGGATTTGGGTAAAACTCCGTTGGCATTGGCTAATCAGCAATCCCAAAATTTGACTGCTTTAACAATTGGCCATAACAATAAGTTGGCAGAAAATCTGAGCTTATTTAAAAGCAACAAACCTGACATTAATTTGATTGATGTTGATGTGTTTTCACTAGTTAATCAAGTTGTAGATAATCCTGGAGATTTTGGTTTTACAAATGTTACTAACTCTTGTGTTGTTGGTGATTTCACTAACATAATCAGTGTATGTAACACTAATGAACAAAACGATTTTGTATTTTTTGACAGCTTACATCCTACAACAAATGCCCATCATCTAATCGCAGATGCAGCACTCTCCGCAATCTCACATAAATCTGTTCCTGAACCTTCGGCAGCATTAGGAATGTTGGCATTTGGGGCTTTGGGAGCGACAGAAGTTATGAAGCGCAAAAAAAAGGCGATTAATTCAGCAAATCGGGTTCTTGTCGGACAATCATCTCATACAAAGGTTGAAAGCTAAACCAACCTAATTCATGAGAACCTACCTGGCTCTGAGTCAAACTAGCGTACTCTGGTTTGATAGGGCTAGGTTGCCCAGCGGATTCTGCTAATAATTGAGCTTGACAAGAACGTTCCATTGTGATGAACCACCAAGCAGCTTCATCAATGGAGTGACCTACTGTCAGTAATCCGTGGTTTTTGAGAATAATGGCTTTATTATTACCTAAGGTTTGAGCAATACGCCGTCCTTCTTTTGGGTCGAGGACAACGCCTGTATAATCATCAAACAGGCTATGGTTTTGGTAAAATGCACAAGCATCTTGGGTGATAGGGTCAAGGAGACGACCAAGACTAGACCAGCTTTTGCCGTAGATAGAATGGGCATGGGCTGCGGCTACTACGTCGGGACGAGCCGCATGAACTTGAGAATGAATGGCAAAAGCTGCCCGATTGACGGGACGGTTGCCGTGAATTACTTCACCTTCATGGTTAACTAAGATTAGGTCGCTGACTTGAATTAAACCAAAGTGCATTCCGAAGGGATTGACCCAAAAATGTTCTGGGTTCTCCGGGTCACGTGCAGTAATATGACCTGCAACACCTTCATCAAACCCAAATCGGGAAAATAGGCGGAATGCTGCTGCTAGGCGTTGTTGGCGGTGTAGTCGTTCTTCTTCAACGGTGGTAAATGTTGGTATTTGAGGTGTGTTGGGCTTTGTAGTTTGCATTTTGACAGTGACTTTTTTATATTTTTCTGTAGGGTTAATATTTAGGGCTTGCTGAATAAATGTAAAACCTAGATAAATCAAGGGATTCAGGGGTAAAAAAGGTTAAGTTGGTGCAAGGAATAGACATTTTACCCATCAAAAACTTATCACTTTTCCGCCAAAGCAACTATTCAAAAGCTGCTTCTAATTCTTCCTCCTGACTCCTGACTCCTGACTCCTGACTCCTAACCCCTAACGGAAAGACTTTTTCAGCAAACCCTATTTATCTATTTTTTCAGATTTAACTAGTATTTATTCTCATGTCAATAAAGGATAAACTTGATTCATATGGTTTGTATATTTGTAGAGGCAACTTATGAATTGTCCTTACAGATGCTTTTACGGAACTTTGAGATTAAATCTTTTGGTTTTTCACCAGACAAAAGCAAACTTGCCAACAGAGTTAAATCTAAATCGGGTAAAAATTCACTTTTTGATATTTTCTCATACTTATCACCCCGCAGAAAATATAACGAAAATTGATGATTCTTCCAAAACCAAACTTCCGGTACACCCAAACCTTGATAAATTAATAAATCATCAATTCCTCCACTGGTGACAACTACCTCAATAGCCAGATCAGGAACAGATTTTTCAGAATCAAAACAATAACATTCATCTGGTTCAATACCTCTAGCGGCTGCTTCCCTTCTAAAAGTAGTTGAGCCTAAAGGATAAAAATCAATATCTTTTTCTATAAAATAGGTTTCTAATAATAAAGCAATTAGCTTTTTATCAAACTCATGGCGACGACTAGGAGACATTATTTCTAAAGTACCTTCTAAATATTTAAAGCGATAATGAGAAGTATTTTCAAATTGCTGTAACAGCGTCTCATATATATTCCAGTTAATACCATTCATCAGTAAAATTTGGTCAGAATCAACATTATCTAATGCTGATTGACTCGTGAATTCTTCCCAGCGACTAAATTTTTCTAGTAAACCTAACATGGTCACTGCTCCAAACTTGCTTTAATCTCAGACATAATCTCAGTAACCCACCGATCTTTCTCTAATATATCAGTTTTATTACCAGCATCCCAAAAAGGTTGTGTATCTGCACTAGTTTGATGATAAAATTTCCTAAAATTATACTTACAAGCATTTTGATTTTATTCTCAATTCCGCCACCATGCTACACATTCAGCAAAATCTTCATCCTGTATCGGCTTAGTTGTAAGTTTTTTGTCCTTCTGGTTAAGATTGCTTTATCATTATTGTTAGATATAATTACTTATCATTTTTATCATCAGCCATAAAGAAGATAATTCTATCAATTATTAGAATTAAACGTAAGGAACTTGTAGCAGTACCAAAATTTGTTTGTATTCCGTGGCATATTCCATGACGATTAAGTTGATTTTCTTCATCTATTTCTTGTTTGTATAAATAAGCAATTACCTTTGGGAAATTTTCATTATTGAGTAAATCTACAAAATTTCCCATAATTTTATTCTGTTCTTTCCATTTTATTGCTAATTTATCTGCTGCATTTTTAATACATCCTTCCTTTAGGGAATCTAAATTAACTTCTTTAATCTCAGCCTCTTTTACGGCATCTTTTAATAATCCTTCAATTTGTGGCATTAGTGTAGATACACTTAAATGATATTTTCTTTCTAAATGCGCTGTAATGGCTTCGTTTAATATGTGTATTCTTTTTTTTACATAGCTATTGTTTTTTTCTGTCCAAGAATTTAAAGTTTCTTCAATCCTGGATGATACCATTAATTTATTCAAGAAAATTTCATCCTTTGTTAGACCTTCTTCCAATCCATCATTCAGAATTTGCAAAGTGCATTCAATAGGAAAAGTTGAAGTTGGTAAAATCCATATAGGTGGAATTTCAATTTCAATTTCATTATTTATATTTTTACCAATAAATCCATTTTCAATGGTTCTGATAACATCAGAATCAATCGAATTACTCATTTTTGAAAGTTCTTCCCATATATTAGAAATTTCAATTTGATAATCTCCATACATCTTATTTTGTTGTATAAATTCTCTTCGTTCTCGCCCAGATAATTTTTCCATATTATATGTTTTAGGTATAAAAATTTCCCTTTGAGAATGTTTGTATTCACCTTCTTCTATAAATTCTTCTTGCACAATTACTTTTACGTGTTCTGTAACATCTTTTTTAATTAATTCTGAGGATTTCGTAACACTTTCTAATAAACTATCTATTGAAGTAATTATGGAAAGAAATAATGAATCATCATCCTGCATTTCAAGAAGATCATCGTGGATTTGACTCGAAATAGTATTGATGTTGCCCAATAAGCGTTTTAAATAGTTCTTTTTATTTTCTTCTCTGTAATACTTCTTATTGATAATTATTTGTAAATATGACGCTATCCTTGATTGAAAAGATTTTAAGACAAGAATTTTCATTTCATTATCTGAATAATTCACTATAAACTCCTAATTGATAAAATTAATGTATTTTTTTGATAAATTATGCTGAATACAATAAACTTTGCAATTGATTCACAACTTCCTTTAATTCCTGAACACCCCCAAATCGTTCAGCAATTTTCACCACATTACCATAATTATCAAACTCTCGATTAGCCTTAAAAGTCGTCGGAATATTAAACTCCTCAACCCCGTTCTCTGCATACTTATCCAAAAGTATTTCTAAAATTGCCCTAGGAGAAAGCAAAATAATTAGCGATAAACGCCTCTCAATCTCGAAAAGCCTGATTGACAAAACACCAAACCTTGATAATAGAATAAGAATATTTAAACAATAGAAGGAATGCACCAGTTTCAACACCCTTCCCGGAGAGCGTTTAATAAGGGCAAATAAAATGATATCGCGGTCAAACAACTTGACAATCGACACAAAACTTAAATTTTTTGCTTAATTAAAGCCGATGATGGGATTTGAACCCACGGCCTGCTGATTACGAATCAGCTGCTCTACCACTGAGCCACATCGGCGTACACAGTTTAAGATTATAGCATTATTTACTTATGGTAGACCCAAATCCTAAAAATCGTATTAATACCGAACAATATGCCCGCCTGAAAGCAGAATCGGTAGCCCCTTATCGTGGTTTGCGGCAATTTATCTATATAGGTGTTGGCGCTTCTGGTTTTATTGGTGCATTTGTATTCTTTTTTCAACTACTAGCGGGTAGGAATATTGACAGTACTTTACCTAATTTCGCACTGCAAGTGGGAATAGTCGCTCTGATGATATTTCTTTGGAAATGGGACAAACGTCGTCAACCACCTTTGTAGCTGATAAAAATTAAATATAGCAGGAGTCAGGAGTCAGGAGTCAGGAGTCAGGAGTCAGTAGGGGCGTATTGCAATACGCCCGTACAGGAGTCAGGAGTCAGAAGTAAAACCCTCTTGTAGTGAGAGTTTCATTATCAATTGATGTCCTAACCACCCTGTCCACGGCTATAAAAATAAAAATATATTCAGCGCCAGACTAAAATTTGGTTTGTAATCTGGCGCTTTTGGTTTCCCAACTGAGTTTACTGAGCAGTGACTAAATAGGGTGAGGAAATTGGTTGGGCCCTGCCAGCATTGACGAGTGCCTGGTAAACAAAGGCCGCAATTTCTGCTCTGGTAGCTTGGCGATTAGGATCAAGTTGTTGAACTGTGGGATAGTTAATCACTAATTGCCGTATAGTAGCCGCAGCAACTGGTCCAGCGGCATAATTGGGGATTTGAGCAGCATCAGAGTAAAAGCTGAGTACAGTGTTATTGTTAGCAGTGAAGTTCAAACCATTAGCTAGAGCAACTAATGCCTGCACTCTGGGAATTTCCTGTTGTGGTCTAAAATTACCATCGGGATAGCCAGAGACAAATTGACTTTCATAAGCTGATTGAATTGCCCCATAAGCCCAAAAATTGCTTTTTACATCCTTGAAATTAATTGCAGGGCGTTTAGCAATGGGTATTAAAGCTTTAGTGATAATGGTAGCGAATTGGGCGCGAGTTACAGGCTCATTTGGTTTAAAACTACCATCTGGGAAGCCTGCAATAATATTTTGGGAAGCCAAAGCTTCTATATAGGCTTTTGCCCAGTAACCTGTAGGCACATCCTTAAAAGTAGTAGGTTGACCTGTGGGTTGTCCTGTGGGTTGTCCTGGTGGTTGTTCAACAGTTGCAGCCACAAAATCTACTGCACCAAAAATTTTCTTTTCATTGATGTCGTTACCAACAGCAAGAATCCTTTGCGATTTGGTGGAATTGTTCAAGTCATAACGAACGTTATCACGGATGAGATTATTACCAGGATTCTCATTAGTACCGAGGTTGGGGAGAGCATTGACAGTGGCGACAATTCCATCTCGCGTATTATTCTGAATTACATTTTTACGCAGTGAGGGTTGAGCAGATTCCGAGATAAAAATGCCGTCTTTGTTTTGGACGATTTGATTTTCTGTTACTAGAGGTGTGGAAGTACCACCAATAGCTAAACCAAAACCCGTATCCTGAAATAAATTATTGCGAATTAATCCTTGGGCAGATTTAGTGATTGAAATCCCATTGCCTTGATTTTTAAAAAAGACGTTATTTTCAATTTTGGGATTTCCTGTACCTGTAACAAAAATCCCCTCTCTTGCGCTGTTAGCAAAAGTACTGTTTTTGATAGTGGGATTACTTGACTCTACCCACACAGCAGTACCCCTTTGATTGGGGTTTGTAACAACGACACCCGTAATAGTAGTGTTATTATCAGCCAGAATTGTAATATCTTGTCTAGCAAAGGTACGGCTTGTGTAATAACCACCGCCTATAATCAATGTTCCTTGACCTTTATTAGACTCATTCCCTTGGAGTGTTACTCCTGGTTTGAGTAGTAGAGGGAAGTTTTCTCCAGAGTCTTTGGTGTAACTTCCCGGAGCCAGTTGAATAATTGCACCGGGTTGAGCTTGAGAGAGGGCGAAGGTGATGGTTTTGTAGGGTGCATTTATCGTAGTCCCAGCACCAGCAGTATTTGCACCATTTATGGGGTTAACATAAATCACTGTTGCATTTGCTGGAACCTGCGCCGTTAAGGTTGGGGTAGCACCAGCATTAACCTGAGTAGGCAGTAGTAGAGAACCAGCCGCAAGAACTAGCAAAGCTGTGAGACTTGTGGGCAAGGATAGAGTAGAGATGTGGAAACCTCTATATTTCATTTTTATTTTTCTGAATTTGCTTAATTACGGTACTTTTAACACAGTTTAAGGGAACAGATGTATAGCTGTGAAACCCATGCCAAACTATACCGAATGATCAGCACTTCATCAGCGAAAATTATTATTAAAAAACAATACGGTTCAGTTAGGGAACACCAAATAATAAATTACCCAAAAATCGTAGGGTGGGTATGGCTACGCCACGCAGGCTATAGGACGGTAGTCCGTAACCCACCATAAATTTAGGGGATAATGGTGGGTTACGCCCTCGCTCTAGCGAAGCCATGCCCGCAGGGCTACACCCACCCTACAAATTGGGGATTTTTCTATTTGGAAGTCCCTTATGGCAATTACAGATACAGTTGATTTTTATACACTGGCTATGAAACTCAGAAACAGATACACTTTCAACGCTGTTAAGAGTTTTCTGGCCTAACTTTAGCCACAGCCCTGAGACTGGGGATTTATCTGAACCGTATTGGATGAAAAAACGGTAATTTTCTGGTTATTGTGAAATTTTATTATGCTATGTTGCGTGTGAAGCGCTGAGAAATAGGTTCTTATTCACTCCACGCGGTTTTAACAAGTCTCCAATGATTGACTGAGCTTTTAATAAGCTAAAGTTTCTAAAGTTTCTCGTAAATACTTTTGGACTTGCTGTTCTAGGCGCAGACCCTGTAATTGAGCGTTACACTCTAGTTGCCAGCTTTGGAAACCAGAACTAGCAGAGATTACATATTTAAGGTTGTGCCAAATTTGAGTATCACGAGAAAATTGGCCGGTGCTAGAAGCTGAAATTTGAGCCATAGTCCCTCATTCTTCATTTTTAAGAGTTATCAGTTATCAGTTTCATGACTGGGTTTAAGTTCCCCAGCATTCGCTTTATCACTCTTAACAGTTCACTTTTCACTGATTGAACTTTTATAGTCCAACAGTTTTAGATTTTGGATTTTGGATTGATGATTTGTTTTACCCATCAGGGGGAAGATATGAACAGTGCAAACCAAACCTAAAATCTATCTCAGAAAACAAGATGTGATTCTTGCGTAGCCTGAAAATGGCCAATTTTTACTTAATCTTTTCTAAAGATAACGGTTCTATAGCAGCAAATTCTGTGTCATTAGTCACTAAAACTGGCATTAGACTCAGAGGAATTTGCAAAAATAATCCCAATTTAAAAAATGATTGAGACCGATGGAAGGAGCAAAAGTTTATGTAACAACTTTTGCCAAATCCAAAATCCAAAATCCAAAATCTAAACTGGTATAACTTGTTGTTAATTAAACAGAGAATTTTTTTAAATTATATGAGTCATGAGTGCTGAGTTTTCTTTTTTTGAGTGTTGAACCAAAAATAGCTTCAACCCAACACTCATAAATTCATTCAGCACTCAGCACTCTCTACTCAACACTACTTAGTCAGTGTTAAAGTACGACGCTTGGTGACCATCTGATAGGCTTCGATGATGTCACCTTCAGCCCAGTCATGGAATTTATCAATGTTGATACCGCATTCATAACCAGAGTTAACCTCGCGGGCATCTTCTTTAATCCGTTTGAGGGAGTCAAGAACGCCTTCGTAGATCACTTTATTACCACGACGTACTCGCAGTTTGGAATTACGAACTACCTTACCAGATTGAACATAGCAACCTGCAACTGCACCACGACCGATGAGGATGACGGCACGTACTTCTGCTTGTCCCAAGGATTCCTCTACCAATTCTGGCTCAAGAAGACCTTCCAAAGCTCCTTGGATATCTTCCAGGAGTTTGTAGATGATGTTGTATTCCCGCACATCCACACCCGCTTCATCGGCGGCTTGCCTAGCGCCACTGGCGTAGGTAGTGTTGAAGCCAATGATAACGGCGTTACTAGCAGCAGCTAAGTCGATATCTGTTTCTGTGATTTCGCCAGCAGTAGCCAACAGCATCCGAATTTGGACTTCGTTTTGTGGAATTTGCTTGAGAGAGCCGATAATGGCTTCTACAGAACCTTGAACATCTCCCTTGAGGATCAAGTTGAGTTCTTTCAACTCGCCTTCTTGTGCTTGAGCCGATAGGGTTGTGAGGGTTACACGTCCTTGTAACAAGCGAGATTGGCGTTGTTTGTCGGCGCGATCGCTTGCTAAAGCTCGTGCTTCTTTTTCGTTCTGGAAGACCTCGAAGTCATCCCCAGCGGCTGGGACATCACTTAAACCCAGTACCTCAACGGCAAAGGAAGGACTAGCAATTTCTACACGTTTGCCTCTGTCATCAACCATTGCCCGGACTTTACCAAATGCCGAGCCAGCTACCAGCATATCTCCAACGTGGAGAGTTCCGTTCTGAATCAGCAAGGTAGCAACTGCACCCTTGGCTTTATCCAAATGAGCCTCAATTACTGTTCCCTTAGCCACACGATTTGGGTTAGCAGATAGTTCTCCTACCTCAGCTACCAGCAAGATCATTTCCAACAGGGTATCCAGATTTTCGCCCTTGATCGCGCTGACAGGAACCATGATTGTCTCACCGCCCCAGTCTTCTGCTGTCAGACCATAATTGGTTAGTTCTTGTTTGACGCGCTCAGGCTGTGCGCCTTCCTTGTCAATCTTGTTGATTGCGACAACAATGGGAACTCCCGCTGCTTGAGCATGGCTAATAGCTTCGATAGTTTGGGGACGGACACCATCATCGGCAGCCACTACCAGTACAGCAATGTCTGTCACCCGCGCTCCTCTGGCTCGCATAGCTGTGAAAGCTTCGTGTCCAGGAGTATCTAGGAAGACTATCTGTTGTGGTTTGCCCTCATGTTCCACATCCACATGGTATGCACCAATGTGCTGTGTAATACCGCCTGCTTCACCAGCAGCCACTTTAGTTTTGCGAATTGAGTCGAGTAGAGTGGTTTTCCCGTGGTCTACGTGACCCATAATTGTCACAACAGGCGGACGGCGAATCAAGTGTTCCAAGTCTGCCACGTCAATCATTTCTGTGACTTTCCTGGCTTCGGCTTCTGGTTCAGCGACTTCTACTTCTACTTCTAGTTCTTTGGCTACCAGAGTAATTGTCGGAATATCCAGATTTTGGGTGATACTTACGGCCATGCCTTTCATAAACAGGATTTTCACAATCTCTGTATCGGCAACGGCCAAGCCCTCAGCCAACTCTTGTACTGTCAGCGGTCCTGTGACGACCAGTTTTGCTGGACGTTCTTGTTTGACCTCTACTTCTTGTTGACGACGGTTTTGGTCGCGGTAAGAACCAGATTTTTTATTTCTCGTAGTTGGTGCGGCAGCAACTAATGTTGGTTGCTGTGCAGGACGAGTAGACTTGGGCTTAGGAGGACGGGCTATGGAAAGACTGACCTGGACGGTTGCTGGAATTTCCAGACCCTCTTCATCCAGTAAATCGTCCTCTTCAAAATCATCATCGAGGATGGGTTTGACTCGCTTGCCTTTCGGCCCAATCTTAGCCTTCTCTTTAATCTCGTCAATTATTTCCTCTTCCTGCCACTTTTTGCCGCCTTTAGCTAGGCGAGGTGGTGTTGGGCGTTTTAAATCGAGGAGATCAGGTGCGATTGGTGCATCATCCATGCCCTCTTTCTTTGCCCCTGCTCCCACCATGTGTCTTGGTGGAGTAGCGATTGGCGCAACAGGCGATTCACCAGGACGTGCTGGTCTTGGCCGTTGGACATCCGTTGATGTTCCAGGTGCAGATGGTCTACTTCCCCTCTGTTCCGGTTTTAGCGGTGAGGGAGTTGAACGAGTCTGCCTTTGTGGTGCTGCCTGCGGGGTCTGATCTGTGGTTGGCTTGCCGACTTTTGGCTTAGGTTGGTCTCGTTTAAGGATCGGTTTTTCTGCCTGAGATAGCTGCTCACTGGCAGATTCGGTTTCCTCCGCAGGTCTTGTCGGTGGACTCACCAGTTGAGGTTTTGGTGCTTTTTCTGGTTTTGGCCTTGGGGAAACTACTTTTTCTGGTTTTTCCGCTGCTATTTTTTCCGGTATCGGGTTTGGATTAGGTGTCTGATCCGGTTCCGCGATATTAGGTTTCTGCGGGGTCTCCGATTGATTCCGGGGTACAGGTCGAGTTGGTGCCGTCGGCTTCATGGGTGAGACTGGTGTAGCGAAAGGCCGTGGAGGTGAGGGAGAATTGACCATGTCTGATGCCTCCGGCTCCCGAAGGGATATGCCACTCAGGCTATCAGACGAAGCAACTTGGGTATTGTTAGCAACTGACGCCTCTGGGGCGTTGGAGGTAGTGTTTCTCAATATTTTGGGTTTGCGAATTTCCAAAATTTGCTGTTTATTTGCTGGAGCAGGTCGGTTACGTCCGCCAGGTTGGGGTGAATTTGGTTTATGACTATTTGTACCTTGTTCCTTTTTTGACGTGACACTCGTAGTTGCCAGTTTTTCCGCAGCCATACGAATTTGTTCAGCTTCGGATTCTGAAATCGTGCTGCTATGGCTTTTGACCGCAATGTCGAGCTGGTCGCAAATTGCTAATAGCTCCTTGTTATCCAAATTCAATTCCTTTGATAATTCGTAGATTCTAACTTTGCCGTTGTTCATCCACTCTTTCCCCTTTAATTTACAGTTTTAGCGGATGGTTGCCTGGTTTGTGACATCTCCATCCTTTGATCACTGTTTTTTAGGTTGCCCTTGGTGATGTTGCCGGTGCCTCCAATTAGGAAAGAGAGATGTTTCGGTTTACCGCTGGCATCACCACCTAGAGTGGTGGTTAATGGGCATCCACAAAAGTTTTTTCAACAAAAATTTTGTGAAGAACCCCAACGCCGAACTGCGCTTTAGCGCTACCAGGTTGCCATGCTAATGGTTCTTGTTTTGCTGATTCTGAGTCTTCCACAACACAATCAAGTAAAACTTTTTGGGAGTATTGCTTCGTCGTCCCTCTTTAATTTTGGAGAGGCGCTTGCCTTTGACACCCATTTACTATTTTGGCACTAACCCCAACGATACCAGAGGGTGTGATGAGAGTGCGAATTGTTCGGCTTTCGTCACAATTGCTCTAGAGATTATCGTTGTCAAGTTGTTCCAATTAAATTTGATTTTGGGTATTGTTTTGGGTTAGACGCAGCCACAATGTTTGATACAGTGTTTCTGGCACTGTTCCATGTAGCGATCGCCCTAATCTATTTTTCTTCTGAGCCGCTTGTAGGCAGCTAGTTTGGGGACAAATATAGGCAGAACGCCCCATGCCCTGATCTAATTGTACCTTTCCAGATGGAAAGACGCGGACTATCCGCCAAAACTCTTCTTTTAATCCTACTCGACGACAACTAATGCAACGCCGATAATTTGGTTTCATCGGGCTTATGTTCAGTCAGGTCAGGTGTTTGTGGTTGCCAAAAATTAGCTCTTGTCTATTTTGACACCTGACAAATGCTTTCCTGTTTATGTTTGATGGCTGACAGTTAACAGACAACAAACTTCCAAAAGCACTTGAGAATTAATTTTCCTCTCTGGTGTCAAAATTATCTTCCTCTAATTCTAATTCGTATTGATTTTCATCCTCTAGTTCCTCCATATCATTTTCATCATCCTCCGGTTGATATTTTGCCCTGACAGCCATAAATTTAGCATCCTCTGCTACATGGTCATATTTAGCTTTATCTTTAATATCGATTTTCCAACCAGTCAAGCGGGCAGCTAATCGGACATTTTGTCCTTCTTTACCAATAGCTAAACTCAGTTGATCTTCAGCAACTAGGACGTGGGTTTGGCGTGTTTCCGGGTCCATCAGGCGCACTTCATCTACCCGTGCTGGACTCAAGGCATTAGCGATGTAGGTGGCTGGGTCAGGAGACCAGCGAATTACATCTATTTTTTCTCCCCGCAATTCATTGACTACAACTTGAATTCGTGATCCTCTAGCGCCAATACAAGCCCCAACTGGGTCTACATCACGATCTAGGGTATCTACTGCAATTTTAGTCCGGGGACCTACGTAACGGGAAGGAGGATTAGCTTCTCTAGCTACTGCCACAATTCGTACTACTTCATCTTCAATTTCCGGTACTTCGTTGGCAAATAAATAAACTACCAAACCAGCATCGGCACGGGAAACCAACAACTGTGGTCCACGTTGCTGACCTTGGGAAACTTTTTTGAGATAGACCTTAAATGTGGCATTTGCCCGATAATTATCGTTAGGTAATTGTTCCCGCTTTGGTAATTCAGCTTCTACTTCTGGCTGACCAAAACCACTGGCAACTGCCAAAATCACAGATTGGCGCTCAAACCGCAGAACTCTGGCTTGCAGAACTGTTCCTTCTAAATCTTGGAACTCTTCTTGCACCATTTGGCGCTGTTGATCTCGCAATTTTTGTGCCAATACTTGCTTTGTTTGCATGGCAGCCATGCGCCCAAATTCTCCTTGGTCTGGGGTGACATCCAGTACTACGGAGTCTCCAGATTGAGCTTCTGGCGCTACTTGTTGCACTTCGTCTAGGGAAATTTGATGGTCGGAGTTGTTAACTGCTTCAACGATGGTTTTAGTAGAAAGAACGCGAAATCCTTCTCCATCAATATCAAGTTCTACTTCAAAATTATCAAAATAATCTTCATCGAATTGTTTGCGCTCTAAATTTTGGGCGCGACGATAGCGTTCATAACCTTTAAGTAGTGCTTCTCTAATAGCTGATTGAACTGCTAATCGGGGTAAGTTTCGCTCACGGCTGATACTTTCAATTAAATCTTTTAATCCAGGTAAAGTGACCATTGACATAAGCAAGCTCCTTCATTTTCATTTAATCACCCAGGACAATTTTGGATTTTAGATTTTGCCTTTTATAAGGATGTTTGTACAGTATCAAGTTGTATCAATATCCCACTATACCCCTTTTAAAAAGGGGGAATAATCTTCTCATTGTTACCCTTTTCACAGGGATTTCAGGGAAGTTAAAAGTATTTGATACATCACCAATAACTTTTAAAATATCCTCTTACATTCTTATCTAAAACCCCTAAGCTAAAATCTAAAATCTAAACCTGATTAGTGACGCTCATCAATCTGCACCCTGGTAATTAGGGAACGGGGAATTCCCACTACACGACCTTTTTGGTTTAAGTAAACTGTTGTTTCATCCCTGCGAATTAAGTGACCAATCCACTCTTGTTGTCCGTTGTGGGGTGGAGAAGTGGAGATAACTACTGGAAATCCCTTAAAGGAAATAAATTCCCTGTCAGTCACCAGTTCCCTCGAAATTCCAGGGCTAGATACTTCTAACATATAAGCATCTGGAATGATCTCTGCCACATCTAATTCGGCTTCTAAAGCACGGCTCATTCGCTCACAATCATCGAGACCAGTATCCTGTTGAGGATTACGAATATCTACCCGCAAAACTGGTGGACTTTGATTTGTGTGAAAAACTACGCCTACAATTTCCAATCCGAGTTCTTCTGCTACTGGTGTGGCCAAGTCAATAATTTGTGGAACTAAGGGATGAGTCATGCGAGAATTCAATAAAAAAAGTGGGCTTCGACCCACTTCCTGCGATAGGGATATCTTCCAAGAAGTCTTGTGACGAACCAATGTCGGTTCGCCCCTAACATGAGTGTAGCGTATTTTTTTCAGTTATCAGTTATCAGTTGTCTGAACATATGCTGGCGATCGCAAGGCTAAGGACGCAGGGATCGCATTTGTCGTGTTTGCTCGATAATCTGGTCAATATCCTCTTGGGATAAGCGTTGAACGTAGTTAATTTTGACTTCTTCTAAAAAGTCATTGAGTAAACTTTGAATTTCTCTAAGTACGTGTTTTTCTTGAAGTTCGGAACTAAAGACAGTAGTAAATTTTTCTAATAACTGACTTGAAAGTTTGGCTGCTACTGGATCTTTAATGGCGCTAACCAAAGCAATATATAGATTAGTGGTGATTTGAGTTGCTAGTTGCTCACTTAGCTGTGTTTGTGCCTGTGTCACTCCTGGAAGCTTCAGCAAATTACGATAAAGTGGTACTTGCTGGAAAGCTGTTTCAATGTTGTGACGCAAAATGGCATTAATTTCTGGCTGAATTTTGGGTAGTACTTGATTGACTATGGTTTGTACCAAAAGTCCCGCGATCGCTTCTATTTCATTTATATTATTAATATCTATGTATCTACGTTCTTTTTCTGGCTGTAACAGCCAGCGCGTGATCTCACCTCGCTGAATCGATCCCTGAACCTGGTTGATTACCCGCACTACCACAATTTCTGTGATTTCTTCGGCAAAATTGGACAATATACCTTGGTGAATTTGTCGTCTGACTAAATATAGATTAATTAACTGTGCTTGATCTAAACGCACCAATACTGGTATAAAGCGCAGCCAACGCCAAAACGGAATTAGTAAAAATAAGTCATACCAACGCCACAATATCGCTTCTAACCAGCTTAAATTGCGATTTTGGCGTTTAATATAGAAAGTACGTCCTAGCATATCCAAACCAAATATGACTAAGAACGGTAAATCAATTAGCCAGAAATCATCCAAAAATTCCCCATTCTCACCTATTTTGCGATAATAGTTGGTAGCAATCGAAGGGCGAATTTGCTGGTTGAAAAAATTGATTTCTTGAATCCAACCATGCTTAGATAAATACACCGGACTCCAAAAAGTAGCAAAGGCGAGTTTTGCCGATTCTTGTCCAATGTGTTCCCGCATCCGGTTTTTAATTTTTTCCAGAGATCCACTCTTACCTGCACCCACAAAGGGATTACTATCAATCATCTCGCTACTGAGACGCTTCATTTCCTCTAGCTTGATTTTTACCTCAGGTGAGTTTAGCCCTGTTTGGCTGATCTGTTGTTCTAGTTCCGTTACTGTTTCCAGATATTTTTTCGTGTCTCGATGGGGTTCAATACCTTTAATAGGGTCATAAATGTACGTAATTTGAGGAATTATTCGGTAATAGAAATCTCTCCATTGTACGTAGCTCATATCAAACAAAACTAAACCTAAGTTAACAGTGGCAGTAATTGCCATTAACCTTTCAAACCATAGATTTCGTTGCTTGGGGGATTTTAATTTACGCATTTATATTTACTAAGTATATACAACTCACGATCTTTATGTTTTTAGCGCTGCCAATAAAATATCTGACTATTGATAGATGTCAAACAAAAATTGATTCATAGTGGTTAATAATCAATCAGATTCTAATTAATCAAAATTCATGAATATTTGAAAAATAACAGCTTACAGAAACTTAAGATACTTCTGTTAGTATTTCTATTTTGCTGATTTCATCCAAAGGAGTTGTAAGAATGTGGTGTGATTTGGGAAAATCAAAGGCAACTATTGCTGTTATCTGTGTATTAACAGTTAGCACTGTGATTTCAGGTACAGCGTTTGCTGTCCGTCAGCGTAATTACAAGCCGCAAGAATTTCGGGCTGTACTGCGTGGCTTGGGCTATAAGGTCAAAGTAACAAATGATTCATTGACCGATGAGGAAACTAAAAAAGCAATTAGCGAGTTTCAAAAAGGCTACAGGTTAAATGTTGATGGTCAAGCAGGCCCAAAAACTCAAGCTTTTGCAGCTAACATTGTGCAAATTCTCCAAGGGAATTTAAATGCTGTGCTGAAGCCTAATCCTCTCCTGCCCCGCGATCAATTTTACAGCACTCGGCTGGAAGAATTAGTGAAGGAGTATCAGAAAAAAAATCAATTAACGGAAACTGGTATTGCTGATTTAGCACTTCGTCAAAAGTTGAATGAAGAAGCTAAGACAGTTATCGGCCTACCAACAACACCAACAGCTACACCGTCACCAACACCGACTGCTACACCGACTGCTAAACCAACAGTTAAACCGACTGCTAAACCAACAGTTAAACCGACTGCTAAACCAACAGTTAAACCGACTGCTACACCAACAGCTACACCGACTGCTAAACCAACAGTTAAACCGACTGCTACACCAACAGTTAAACCGACTGCTACACCAACAGCTACACCGACTGCTACACCAACAACAACACCAACCCCCTAAGCTGCTGATTTATTTCTTCTTAAGGTCTGTCTTTAGGCTTGGGTAGAAAGGAAGGACGGTCATCATCCAGCATAAAAATATACTGAATGGTGAACCGTCTTTCCTGTGCCTGGGAGGTAAGCTGTTACGCATTTAGTTTACACATTCAGAAAAGTAAATACACTTAATTAAACCTAAAACCTTTTCTCTAACAGGTGAGAGACTTTGAATATCCCTTCTAGGAAAAAAAGTTTTTCCTTTTCTTTCTTCTAAGAGGGGAGGGTTAGGTAGAGGTTGTTGGAGGTTATATTTATTTGATGTGTTTAAGCTTAACCTACTTAGTAGTGTGAAATAGGGTTTAATGCTTTTCCCAAAAAACAACAATATGAAGTTATAAAATTGAACTTAAATGTCAAACTTTTTGAGCAATATGAATCTTGATTTCCTCCATAATTCTTGGGGTGAATAAGGATAATTGGGTACATTTTTTAATCTGTTGAAATGAAATTCCAGCTTTTTAGCCAAAGATATAGATGTAAATTTTGCTCCATCTGTAGATGATAAAAATGTTTTGATATTATTTCTTATATGTTCAAACTCTGAGGGTGTTATACTCATCATCCTTTTGTATAATTCCTCATAGTCTGATCCATCGAACTCTAGATAACATTCCTTGGGAATGTGAGTGGAAATATCAGGAGCGCCAAAATATATAGGTATTGCTCCAGAAAAGAATGCTGAAAATATCTTTTCTGTAATGTAGCCATCTTCTCGACTGTTTTCAAAGCAAATGAGAAATTTGTAATTTCTGAGTTTTTCTAATTTATCATTTCCCATAATTGAGCCTTTAAGTACTCCCTTCCAACCAATATTATTCCAAGGGAGTGTCTTATCCCAAACTCTTCCATAGGTGTGAAAATCATCCCCAAATACGTTATCAAAAAAGCTGACGGCTTTCTCTCTTTCAATATCACCCTGTAAATTTCTACATTCTTTTTTATATCTCTGATGAACCATAGCCAGCGTATACTCTGGTTTTTCTTGGAATTCTTGAATTGAGGAAAAATCTTGAGGTCCTAAATAAAATTCATCATCAGAGACACTACTGGAACTGCTGATACCTAAAAATCCACCAAACAGCTTTTTATATTTCGTGCCATACATTTTGCTGTATCTAGAGTAAGGTTCTGTAATTATGAGGATTGTACGCCGCAGGGAAAACTGTGGCAAAAATTGGCCATTCATGGAGATAAACAAATCAGCTTCCTGTGGATTTGATGTGTAGTAATATCCCTGAGATTCCAGATAGGATAAACCTGAATTTCCATGTATGTCTTTCCCAGAAAGAAGTTGCTTTAATGCTCCTACTCCATCCGGGTTCTTTTCACAAAATTTCATGCCTCAAGTCCTTTATTAAACTCTCAAGATCAGAATGTAAACACAAATAAAGGTTAAACAATTTACTGCCTGCTAAAGTTGTAAAAAAACAACAGTTATTGTCAGTGATGTTCTTTATGATTGTGTTCCTAGCCTTGTTACCTATTTTACCTTATTGATTATCAAGTCTAGCCTTACGGTCTTAGTGTTTTTTCTAGGTGGTGATCGCTGGGAGTGCAGCTGCGGTTACTCATCTTCCTCATCTGGTTCTAAATCTTCTTCTGTCAGTTCCTGATGGGGGATAGCAGCAATTATCGCATCTATTACTTTGGATACTGGTAAAATCTCGATATTCAAGTCGGGGAATTTTGTTCCTTTGGGAACGATCGCTCTTTTAAAGCCTAATTTCGCTGCTTCTTTCAACCGCAGTTCCATTTGGGACACTGATCGCACTTGTCCACCTAACCCTACTTCTCCAATTAAAACTGTACCGGGATCAACTATTCGGTCTCGGAAACTAGCAACAATAGCGATCGCTATTCCTAAGTCTACTGCCGGTTCTTCTACGTTCAAACCCCCAGCAGATGCTACATAGGAATCTAATTTCGACATTGGTATCCCTACTCGCTTTTCTAGCACGGCAAGAATTTGCACTAAGCGGTTATAATCTACGCCAGTTCCAGCACGACGGGGAGAAGGGTAACTGGTAGGACTGACTAAAGCTTGCAATTCTACAACTATCGGCCGCGTTCCTTCGCAAGCTACGACTATGGCTGTACCAGGTGCGGGGTCATCACGATTGCCTAAAAATAGCTCGGAAGGGTTGGCAACTTCTCTTAATCCTTCAGATACCATTTCAAATATACCAATTTCGTGTGTTGCTCCGAAACGGTTTTTTACTGTTCTTAATAATCGGTGGGAGGCAAAGCGATCGCCTTCAAAATACAATACTGTATCAACTAGATGTTCTAAAACTTTTGGCCCTGCGATCGCGCCTTCTTTGGTGACGTGTCCGACAATTAACATGGTGACATCTTCATGTTTTGCCACCTTCATCAAGGCTGCTGTACATTCCCTTACCTGTGCCACTGATCCTGGTGCAGATGTCAAAGCTGGAAAAAATACAGTTTGTATACTATCAATCACTGCCACATTTGGTTTTAGGGAATCTATTTCCCGCAATATTTCTTCTAAATCCGTTTCTGGCAAGACATATAAGTCTGCGCCAATACTGTCGGGATCGATTTCTACTTCAGTAATTTCCTGTAAATTATTAGTTTCTGTTTCCCCTATTTCTTCACTTTGCTTTTCCTCAGTAATTACAGTTAAAGGTTTTGACATTCCCAAACGCGAAGCGCGTAATTTTACCTGTTGTCCTGATTCTTCCCCAGTGACGTAGAGGATGCGGTATTTTTGCGCCAATTGATTGGATACTTGTAATAGCAGAGTCGATTTACCAATTCCTGGATCACCGCCAATTAGCACCATCGAACCAGGTACAACCCCGCCACCCAGTACCCGATCTAATTCTCCATAACCAGATTCCCAACGAGCAATTTGGCGATCGCTAATTTGATCAAAGGTAAGAGAAGCTCTTGCTTTAGCGGGTTTAGCTGATTTGTTAGCAGATTTAGCATTAGTTTGAGCAGCGTGCCAATTACCTACTCCCCCGCGACTGGATATATCTACAGATGACTGGATGGATATCTGCTCTTCTAGAGAGTTGTATGTGCCGCAAGCTGGACACTTGCCAAACCACTGGGAAGATTCTGCACCACAGTCGTTACAAATGAAAAAGGTTTTTGGCTTTGCCATGCTTAGTTTTTCTTAAAAAATCTTAATTGTTCCTTAAGTTTTATAAAAAACAGAAGTCCAATCATAGTAATAGTTACGGCTTTTTTCTAATCAGTTGATGGAATGATATCTTAATATTATGGTATTAAAAATTCATCATGTAAGATTTTAGTTAGGGAGCTTAGGGAAACTTGGAAAGTCATAAAGAAAAAATCCTGGTAGTAGACGACGAAGCCAGCATTCGCCGGATTTTGGAAACGCGCCTTTCCATGATTGGCTACGATGTAGTAACTGCTGGCGACGGTGAAGAAGCTTTAGAAACCTTTCGCAAAACTGAACCAGACTTAGTAGTATTGGACGTGATGATGCCAAAGCTGGATGGCTATGGTGTTTGTCAAGAATTACGTAAGGAATCAGATGTCCCCATCATTATGCTAACAGCTTTGGGGGATGTAGCCGATCGCATCACGGGATTGGAATTAGGTGCTGATGACTATGTAGTTAAACCATTCTCCCCTAAAGAGCTAGAAGCGCGAATTCGTTCAGTGTTGCGACGGGTAGACAAAACCGGTGCCACTGGTATTCCCAGTTCTGGGGTGATTCATGTCGGGAATATCAGAATTGATACCAATAAACGCCAAGTCTACAAAGGTGATGAGCGCATTCGCTTGACTGGTATGGAATTTAGTTTACTAGAGTTGTTAGTAAGTCGCTCTGGAGAAGCTTTTTCCCGTTCAGAAATTTTGCAAGAAGTTTGGGGATACACACCCGAACGTCACGTGGATACTCGCGTGGTAGATGTGCATATCTCCCGGTTGCGGGCAAAATTGGAAGATGATCCCAGTAACCCAGAATTGATTCTCACAGCCAGAGGTACTGGTTATCTCTTTCAACGCATACTGGAAGCAGGAGAAGAGTGAAGAAGGTGACAGGTGACAGGTGACAGGTGACAGGTGACAGAGAAAAAGCAGGGGGAGCAGGGAGGAGGGAGCAGGTGGAAAGATAAATATTCTTCCCCAATTACCAATCACCAATTACCAATTACCAATTACCAATGACTAAATCTGATCCCAATCGAGTTTTGCGGCGTTTACCCCTAGTCGTGGGGGGTTTAGGTGCTGTACTTTTGTTGATTAATCGGTTTTTGACACCAGAACTCACTAATTCCCAAGCGCGTGGTGATGTGCTGGGGGTGATTCTGAGTGCGGTGTTAATCTTAACGGGTTTAATTTGGCAACAGGTACAACCTCGCACACCTGATACAGTAGAACTGATTGGAGAAGAAGGTTTTTTCTTAGCGGTAGATTTACCAGAAGCCGTGAAAACAGAACTAGCGTGGGCATCGCATTTATTATTAACTAATACAGTGACGCGATCGCTCATCGTTTACTATCAAGGTAAAGTTTTGTTACGTCGCGGTGTTCTGGCTCCTAAATCTGAAGTTATACCAGGAACTATCTTAAAAAGAGTCCTGGAAACACAAAAGCCAATTTATCTGGTTGCTTTGTATGTATATCCAGGCAAAATAGAATTTGATTATTTACCTGAAAACACACAAGGTGTAATTTGTCAACCTATCGGTGCTCAAGGTGTATTGATTTTAGGGGCAAATGCTCCACGCAGTTATACCAAGCAAGATGAGAACTGGATTGCGGGAATTGCCGATAAATTAGCTGTTACACTTGGGGAGTAGTTAGTTTTAAGGTTTTGTAGTCAGCACTAAAGTGCTGAGAAAATAAAGACTGAAGTCCTGACTACGCTCAATTACGAATTATGCAAATTATTTACTGGCTGTTAGTAGCCGTCATGATCGTAGGTATTATTGGTGCTGTAGTTCCGGCTATACCTGGAAGCAGCTTAATTTTAATTGCCATTATTATTTGGGGAATTGTCAGTAGTTCCTTTGCAGCGATTAAGATTCCCCTCATAGTGACAATTATTGTTCTACTTCTGAGTATGGGAGTAGACTTCCTAGCTGGCTATTTGGGCGCAAAACAAGCCGGCGCTAGTAAATGGGGGCAAATTGGTGCTGTCGTGGGATTGTTACTGGGATTCTTCGGATTATTACCAGCATTACCCTTTGGCGGTCCATTATTAGGAATTCTACTGGGGCCACTTTTAGGTGCAATTATTGGTGAGTATATTTACTGTCGTGACTTAGGACTGGCAGTGAAAGCTGGTATAGGAATTACAGTAGGAACCCTGGTAGGGAATTTAATTCAAGGTATTCTCGCGGTTGGTGCGGTGATAGTTTTTCTATGGACAACCTGGCCTCAAGTATACGGTGGTTAGAATTTAAATCCCCGACTTCTTAAAGAAGCGAAGGATGTTGTTGTAGGAAATCAATCAAAAAAGAAAGCCTGCGCGGGCAGGCAAAAGGTATAATCATTGCAGTACAATTTTCACTTCTTACGGACATCAAACAATGTAAAAACCAAGTAAAGACTAAACTACTGGTGAGCTTTTTTTGCCTTTACGCAAACCAAATGCACCAGCTAAACCTAAAGCACCCAGTCCAAGAATAGTTGTAGGTTCAGGTACGGTTTCTATTTTCAGACGAACACCATCGCCAGTAAGGGGAAATTTAGCACCACCGATTAGACCAAGTTTAAGGTCGAATGATGTGACATTGTTTAATATTACTGTCTGGATATTACTGTCAGCACCCGGAGCAATTGATATATTGGCTGGGTTTACACCAGTACCAACTATATTGTTAATTAAAGTGCCTATATCTTCTACGTCAAAGAAACTTAGCTTCAGTGTTTTAGCGATAGCACCGAAATTAAAGTTGAATTTACCAACTTCCAATTGACCCTTCAATGGAGCCTTATTTTCAACGGGGTTACCCTTACTGTCAACAGCTACGGGACGGAACCAAAAACCATCGGGGTTAGTTCCTACATCTAGCTTCCCAAATTTGACAGAACCGTAGTCATTTTCTGTTGTTCTATCATCGACAAACAAACGGCTTGGTTTGTTACCGCCTGGTCCATCATAGTCCAAACTTGTTATTGTGTAACCCAGGGGAGACCCATTTACTTCGCTATTAATCACTTCTCCTTCGGTCGATGGAACCAAGGAAGCCGCTTGAGCCTGTGATAAACCACCGAATAAGCTTAAGCCCAAGGTTGATACAGCAACTGTAGTTACTAAATATTTGAATGATGTCATTTGTTGAATTGCTCTGTAAGTGTGATTTTGGAGGCAGGATATTTTTTGCTTCATACACAATAGACATTATACTGGGATATTTACTTAAGTAAACAGGATTTATTACTTAGTTTACACAATCTTTAAAAAACAATGCCTATATTTATACTAACCTCATACTAGAAATAGTTCATTCAATATATTTGGTAAAGTTAAAATATGCAAAAAGCTCTTCAGGCAAGATATTCAGGCAATATGTCTATATATATAGCAGTCCTACATGATTCATGAACACTTCTGTTCCCTGTTCCCTTGACTCACCGATAAGTTCTCAACTCCAATAGGATTGCGATATTAGGTCAAATTGAGCTAGTAAATTAAATAATGTTTGGCGGGAATTTTATACAAAATAGGGACACAGCAACGCTGTATCCCCACAATATAAGTGGTATTTTCGGGCTGACCTAAAAACCAATATGAACAGTAGATACCCGATATATGCAAGTGGAGCATATTGATTAAGCTAAATTACAAAGCTCTTTTCGCTTCATTTGCTATTGCTTCTACTTCATCATTTACCAGAGTCTCTAAAATAGATTTAGCTTCCGCACCACCCAAACGAGCTAAAGCTTGGACAACTCTGTAACGTACTTGCCAATCTGGATTAATAACATAAGGAACTAAGAGAGGAACAGCTTCTACATCTCCTAATTCCCCAAGAGAACTAATCGCAGCAGTTTGAATTAACCCATTATCTGAAGAAAGTGCTTCTTTGAGGAGTTCAAAGCTACGAGGATCACCCAACTCTCCTAATGTAGCGATGATGCTAAACTGTACGAGCCATTCAGGGGTGGTATGGTAAAGCTGCTGTAAATCTTCAAAAGCTGCTTGTAGTTTTAGCGCACCCAAACAATCTGCTGCTGCTGCTTGGACATCAGCCTCCGGATCATTGAGTAAATCCCGCAACATATGCAAAGATAAATCTAAATCCTGGGTTCCCAGCGTATCCATTTGACTTACAGCCGAGTAACGGACACGGGAATTACTATCAGTAACACCAATTTTAATTAGTTCCAAAGCAGCTTTCGGTTCTAGTTCCCGAATTTGATTGACAGCACGCAAGCGATCGCTTAAATTCTCAGAACCCAGTAATTCTTTTACAGATTCGGCGGAAATACTCATTTTTAATTATCCTAAATTGTTAAAATCGTGATTGGTAATGGGTAATTCGTAATTCGGAAAATTTCCCCAGTCCCTACTCTGCGGCCATGGCGCGAATAATGTCCCCACGAGTCAGAATACCAATAACTTTACCTATACTGTCAAGCACTGGGAGTCGATGAACTTTATGTTCTTGGATTCTTTTTGCAGCTTCTTTGAGGGGTTTATCAGGAGAAATAGTCACAGGATTTTTACTCATTACCTCTCCCACAGTTTGTCCCAAAGCCTTATGTAAATCTCGTTCATAAGCACCAGGGTTTTGTAAATAAATCACACTATCCAAAAACATAATGTATGCGGGCGGAGTCACACCAGTTTCTTGCCACATCAAGTCTGTTTCTGATATGATACCGACCAATTTACCTGCATCATCAATTACAGGTAAACCGCTAATTCGCTTTTCTGCCAAAATTTGAATAGCTTCTTTTAAAGGAGTTTCAGGACGAACCATAATCGGATCATGGCTCATCACGTCAGCAACAGTTTTAGACATTTTTTTACTTACACCTTTTATAAAAGTCTTTTTAATTATTCTAAGAAATTGGAGGATGATAAATAAATATTGTTAATAGATTGTTACTTTCAATTGAATCAATTTTTACCTGTTGGGAATATATTTATTTTAAGCCTTAGTTTAACAAATATTCTAAAAAGTATAATTTTTACTCTTTTGCAAAGCAGCAATAATTTCTACATTCGCTTCAGGAAAAGTAAATTGATCTAATTCATCCCACTTTACCCAACGGATTTCATCACATTCTATTGCTTGGGGAACCCCTGTTAAATGGTAACAGTGATGCACAGTTAAAGTAACTTGCAAATGTTTATAAGTATGATCAATAGTAATGAGATGTTCTCCAACTGTAATTTCTATACCCAGTTCTTCATAAATTTCCCTTTGAATACACTCTTCGATAGTTTCACCAGGCTCAATTTTGCCCCCTGGAAATTCCCATAAACCACCCATTGTCCCTCCTGGACGACGACGATCAATTAAAATTTGCTCTTGCTTGTTCCAAATAACAGCAACACCAATAATTTTATGGGGTGGAAGAGAACTGATTGCATTCATGATTGGATAGTAGATGGGAAGAATAATTAATGATTAAGTAAGTTTTTAGTAGGCTAAATTACTGCTGTAATAAAGCGCTATATTTAGTTTATAGTAGTGATGTGGGTATTTAATAGAATTTTTTTTTGAAGAAGGCAGAAGTACGAGGGCAGCTATGCTGAAGGCGTTAAGAAGGGGATTCAAACCCCTCCTTAACGAAGACCAGTAAATCTTTTATTTACTGGGGGTATTAAACCCAAATGGGCAAGGCATAGAGGCTGTTGTTTTCATATCAAATTAATCCCTTCTGCCTCCTGCCTTGCCCGAAGGGCAGATAAATGACCGCTAATAAAAATTGGCAGACTGACTTGATGCCTGCCGATTTTGTATTTATTTATCACTTGTTTTTTGTGATTATAAATTTTTTACTCTTAGTAATAATTCCTGCGTTTGTGCAAATAGTTGGATAATTCTTTTTCCCCCTGCGGTTCCTGAATGATAAGTCTTTAACTGAACATGATATAAGTGGGCGGCGGAAATAACTGACCATTAAAAATTAATAAAAAGCTTATGTAATCTGCTTTTTTAATTTTCAATTTTTAATTCCGCCCTGCGATACTAGAGTTTATTCGAGATCACTATTATTGATTTCAGTTCCTTGCAAAGCTGTATCAAAACTCATTCTCTGTTCAGCGTTACGCAAAAAGTAACCGCTAACCATAGCAGAGGCTAGTAGCCGACCTAAATTTTCCCGACTGGTGGTGATGGTGACACCAAAATGTTCAGGAGGTAGGTTGCCCAAAAGTCCCATAATATTGCGTTCCATCACCTGGAAAACTTCTGGAGAAGTTGGTTTGGATAGTTGGTTAACTGTTTCTGGACTCAATGATTTAACATACTGCCACAGTAAATTGCTGGTTTCGGACTCACTATCAAAAAATTCTGAGACTCGTTTTGGTTGGTTATTCACCTTTTATCTCCTTTACTACCACTGTTAATTGCGGTGTTTGTGACTGGATAATCAATAACCTATGTTGTATTGGATTTAACTGACAATTATATATTCATGTCAATTAATCTAACAGGTTCTTCCTTTCCAGGGAGTCGGTTTAACCGTACCAAAAGCGTGGTAATTTTGCGAATAGGTGATGGGTGATTGGTAATAAAAAACTATTCTTTGTTTCCCCCATCTCCCCAGTCCCCAATCCCCAAGCCCCTAACTAGCAAGATACTCATTGATATTGGTTTTAGACTTGCGAAGTTTTGTTAAGGCTTCGCGCTCAATTTGCCGAACTCTTTCTCTGCTGATATTGAGAAGTTCACCTATTTTGGCGAGAGTCAAGGCTTGTCCGTCGATTAACCCAAAGCGCAGCTTAATCACTTCCTTCTGTTGTGGGGTGAGTTCTGCCATTAAACGCTCTAAGTCATAAGATAAGGAAGATTGCATGACAAAATCTTCTGGAGATGCGCCTGTATCTTCTAACATTTCTCCGAGTTCGGTGTCGTAATTATCTCCTAGTCGCAAATCTAGAGATAAAGGTAGACGAGCTTTTTCTAGACACTCTCGCACCTGTTTAGGTGTCAGTTCTAATTCTTGAGCTAATTCTATAGCTGTGGGCGCACGTCCCAGTTTTTGTGACAATTGGCGTTGAGCTTTTTTAATTTTATTTAATTTTTCAGTAATATGAATAGGCAAGCGAATAGTGCGTGCTTTTTCCGCGATCGCACGAGTAATGGCTTGACGTATCCACCAATAGGCATAAGTAGAAAATCTATAACCTTTGGTAGGGTCAAATTTTTCTACCCCACGTTGCATACCAATGCTGCCTTCTTGAATCAAGTCGAGTAAATCGACATTGCGCTTAATGTACTTTTTGGCAACAGATACAACCAGCCGCAAATTGGCTTCTACCATCTTGCGCTTGGCGATTTCACCATCAGCGATTACTTCGTTTAACTCTGCTGGTTCTAGTTTTGCCGCTTGAGCCCATTCTTCTAAGGTTGGTTCACGATCTAACTGGAGAGCAAGGTTTTCTCTTACTTCATTTAAGCTGGTAGATCGTTGCACCTGTTTACCATAACAAATCTCTTCTTCGTGGGTGAGAAGTGGCACACGGCCAATCTCCCGCAGGTAAGTCCGCACAAGGTCTGTGGCTGTCTGAGCGGTCTTCATGGCGCTACTCTTTGGTGATGACGGGTTTGCTAGTAGGGTCATTGATTTATAAATGCCTTCTTAGGGTGCTATCCAGTCAAGCTGGGAAACCATACTAAGGTTTGCGACTTACACGCTCGATAAACTCGGCTGCTCATATTTAGTCAAATGAGGTCATTAACTGCTAGACGTTACAGTTACTTCCTCGTAATCACAAGTACCTAGAGTTAGATATAAGGTAACAAGTAGAACATTTTTAGTTTTATTTAGATTATTAACAATTGTAACATTTATGAGAAGAATTTGACTACCGAGAAACCCGTAATTTCGTGGCTTTTTAAAGTCGCTTATTGCAGTAATTTTACTCAATAGCCTATATTTGAAGGCACTTGCAGCAATTTCTTACCCCAGAAAATTGCTTTCTCATATTTGTTAAAATATCTCAATGATAACTATAATTGTTCTCCCATAATAATTGCTTAATGTTTTGGGGATTAGGAATTGGGGATTGGGTATTGGGTATAGGAGATTGGGGATTTAAGTTATTCTTCATTTTCTCCGCGTCCCCGCGTCACCCCATCACCGCGTCCCCGTGTCACCCCACCTCCCAATCACCGCGTCCCCGTGTCACCCCATCATCCCATCATCTCATCACCCTATCTACTGACTAATGGGGCAGTATTCCTGAATGACTTTTACGTCCAAAGTCGTATTTTGCAGGGAACGGATAGCTGCAACTGTGGCTTTGGCCCCGGCGATTGTGGTAATGATCGGAATTTTGTAAGCTAAGGCGGTGCGGCGAATTAATCTCGCATCAGTATGGGCTTCTTCCCCAGAAGGCGTATTGATGATCAGTTGGATTTTTTGGTTTTTGATAGCATCGAGGACATTGGGACGACCTTCATGGAGTTTGAGTACTGACTGAATCTCTAACCCTTGTTCTTGAAGGACTTGGCGTGTACCTTGGGTAGCCATAACGGTAAAGCCTAAAGTTATAAACTCTCTGACTACATCTACCGCAGCAGATTTATCGCGATCGCTCATGGACACGAATACAGTACCTTTGAGAGGTAAGCGTTCACCTGCTGCCAATTCAGCCTTGGCAAAAGCGCGGCCAAAGTCGCTATCGATGCCCATCACTTCACCAGTTGAACGCATTTCCGGCCCCAAAATGGTATCTGTACCAGGGAATTTATTAAAAGGTAATACGGCTTCTTTGACCGCAATATGAGAGGGAATAACTTCTTTGGTAAAGTTCAACTCCTCTAAGGTTTTACCCGACATAATTAAGGACGCAAGTTTTGCCAGTTGTACACCCGTGGCTTTAGAAACAAAAGGAACTGTACGGGATGCCCTGGGGTTAGCTTCCAAAATGTAAACTTGGGGAGAATAGCTATTTGCACCAACCACAGCAAACTGAATATTCATCAAACCCACAACAGATAACTCCTGTGCTAGTTGCACCGTCCAAGTGCGAATTTGATTTAGCACTGCTGGAGATAGAGAAATAGAAGGTAAGGAACAAGCCGAATCGCCTGAGTGAATCCCCGCTTGTTCGATGTGTTCCATGATGCCACCAATTACGACTCTACCAGTATGGTCGGCGATCGCATCTACATCAACTTCAATGGCATTTTCTAAGAACTTATCAATCAAAATTGGGTGTTCTGGTTCTACCAACACCGCAAAAGTCATGTAACGTTCTAAATCCGCATCAGAATAGACGATTTCCATCGCCCTTCCCCCCAACACATAGCTAGGACGCACAACCACAGGATAACCAATACGTTTAGCGACAATTAAAGCATCTTCATAACTTCTGGCCATACCATTAGGCGGTTGAGCAATATTCAATTTATTGAGAATCTTTTCAAATCGCTCGCGATTTTCTGCCATGTCGATAGAATCGGGGGATGTACCCCAAATTTTGGGAATGGGGAAATCAGGACTAGGAACAGGACATTGGTAAATATCACCACTCGCTAGTTGCTCTAAATATTGCTGCAACGGAACTGCTAATTTTAATGGTGTTTGTCCCCCAAACTGGACAATTATCCCCACCGGGTTTTCCGTATCGATGATGTTGAGAACGTCTTCTTTGGTTAACGGCTCAAAATACAAGCGATCGCTGGTATCGTAATCTGTAGAAACTGTCTCTGGGTTAGAGTTGACCATAATTGTCTCATAGCCTGCACCATGTAAAGCATAGGCAGCGTGACAACAACAATAGTCAAATTCAATTCCTTGTCCAATTCGGTTTGGTCCACCACCCAAAATTATCACCTTGGGTTTTTCGGTGGGTAAAACTTCCGTTTCTTCTTCGTAGGTGGAATAGTAATATGGAGTTAATGCTTCAAACTCAGCCGCGCAGGTATCGACCGTTTTGTAAACAGGAATCACTCCTAGCTGTTTGCGATATGCCCGAACTTCATCTTCATTTGTTTTGGTAGCATAGGCAATTTGGCGATCGCTAAATCCATCTCTTTTAATTGCATACATCTTCTCTTTAGTCAACTGCTTTAAGGGTGTGCGTTTCAGAAATTTTTCTACTTCTAGCAGTTGTTGCAATTTATCTAAAAACCAAGGGTCAATAGCCGTTAGTTCATAAATTTCTTCATTAGTCATCCCTAGTTGCATCGCATGACGCACAGAGAAAATTCTATCTGGGTTCGGTGTCCGTAACTGGGCGCGAATTTGTTCTCCACTGGGTAATTTTTCGGCTTTGTCACAACCCCAACCAGCCCGTCCTGTTTCTAAAGAACGTAAGGCTTTTTGGAAAGATTCGTTAAATGTTCTACCAATGGCCATCGCTTCCCCAACAGACTTCATTTGTGTAGTCAGCACAGGATCTGAACCGGGAAACTTTTCAAAAGCAAAACGGGGGACTTTTGTCACCACATAATCAATTGTCGGTTCAAAGGAAGCGGGAGTTTTTTTGGTGATATCGTTTTGCAGTTCATTCAAGGTGTAACCCACAGCTAATTTAGCCGCTATTTTGGCAATGGGAAACCCGGTGGCTTTAGAAGACAATGCAGAACTGCGGGATACACGAGGGTTCATTTCAATGACAACCACATCCCCATCAACGGGATTAACGGCAAACTGGATATTAGAACCGCCAGTTTCTACACCAATCTCGCGGATGATTTTAATTGCCATATCCCGCAACCGTTGATATTCTCTATCGGTGAGGGTTTGGGCGGGGGCGACGGTAATTGAATCCCCAGTGTGAATACCCATAGGGTCAATGTTTTCGATAGAACAGATAATCACCACGTTATCTGCTAAGTCACGCATGACTTCTAATTCATATTCTTTCCAGCCGAGTAGAGACTGGTCAATGAGAATTTGAGACACGGGACTGGCATCAATACCCACTTGTGCCATTTCTTCAAATTCTTCTTTGTTGTAGGCGATACCGCCACCCGTACCACCCATTGTAAAGGCTGGACGGATGATTAGGGGATATGTACCGATTTGGCGTGCGATCGCTTTCGATTCTTCTAAAGTCGAGGCTGTACCACTGGGACAGACTGCTACCCCAATCTTAGCCATTGCTTCGTTAAACAGTTTTCTGTCTTCGGCTTTTTCAATCGCTGGTAATTTCGCACCAATTAACTCAACGTTGTATTTATCTAAAACACCATTTTTCGCCAAAGCTACAGCCAGGTTGAGGGCGGTTTGTCCTCCCATCGTTGGTAATAGGGCATCTGGACGTTCTTTAGCGATAACTTTTTCTACTATTTCCGGTGTCAGCGGTTCAATATAAGTGCGATCGGCTGTTTCCGGGTCAGTCATAATGGTTGCAGGGTTGGAATTAACCAACACCACTTCATAGCCTTCTTCTCGCAATGCTTTACAGGCTTGAGTTCCAGAATAATCAAATTCACAGGCTTGGCCAATTACAATTGGACCTGAACCTAACAGGAGAATTTTTCGGAGGTCTTCACGACGGGGCATAGTTTTTACCTTAGATGACAAGAATACAAATCTTGACTATTTTAAGGGTCTTTAACCCTCATCATGCCATTTATTATCAAGGTTTCCAGGTTTTTATGTCCCAGAGGTAATGTCGTAACTAATGACTAGTACCGCAGGGCGGAATTAAAAAAAATTAAAAATTAAAAATTAAAAATTAAAAAAGCTTATTCCACAAGCTTTTCCGGAATTTTTCATGGTTGGTTGACTTATGCCTTTGGCTACTAAAAGTCACTCCTACCAGAACTAAACCTGTATACGCAAGCTCTAAACCTCTGATTATACCTGAATATGCTTGGTAATCTTTTCCCACTAGTAGTCTGTCAAATACAGCAGGGAACAGGGAAAGGTGTTGAAAGTCTTTTAGCATAAGGCTTTGTTCTTAAATTTTGTACATCCTGCGACCTGAAATCTGCTGTAAATTTTGACGGATAAACGAACAAATCGCCAAGACGCGTAGACTCGGGGCGGCTTCCCGCAGGGTAGGACGCAAAGGAAGAAAGAAGAAAATAAGTAATCTTAATACTGGGGAAGTATTAATAATAGGACTTACGCAAGATGTGACTGAAAACCTTATTCCTGTGTAGCGGTAATTCATGAATTACCGCTACTTTGGTTCTGTTTTGCGTAAGTCCTAAATAAGATAAATTTTCAATAACTACAGAATAAATTTACTCCTAATTATTAGGTGCATTTTTAGCCACAAAATAATATTGATAATTCTAATAAGAATCTTTATTAATTACTTCTTGATCTTAAAAAGAACTTAACCTAAAAATAATCTCATTTTTTATCCAGATATTCAATCAAAATGGCAGAAAGGTCTATATTTCCCTCTCTGCCATAATTGATCATTATCTAATCGTCTGAGAAGCTAATTTAGGCTTCCTGCTAAGTGATAATAATCGAGATGTTGCAAATTTTAGTTTTGAGCAGGTTGGACAAAACCTAAAGTTAAACTATCCTTAGCTAAGAAGTGAGCCAAATGATAAGCTCTTTCTTCAGTTTTTAACAGGATTTTTTCGTAAAGGTAGCGTGTGCCACGATCGCCTAAACTCTCAGCCTGAGAAGCTTGACGGCGAATTACGCTAATCATTGCTTGTTCTGCTACTAGATCATTTTCTAGCATCTTCCGGGCTGCATACGCGCCATCACTTTCAGGCTCAAAGCAGCATAATTCAGCTAATTTGCTAAAACTTGCAGCAGGTACACCACCTAAACCATTTAACCGTTCCCCAATTTCATGGATGTGGTCTTGTACTTCTTTGTAGCTGGTATTAAAAAATTCATGCAGCGAGTAAAATTCTGCACCTTCAACTACAAAATGGTGTTTTTGATATTGTAGATAGAGCGCTTGAAAACTAGCTAATACAACATTGAATCCTTCAACTACTGGAGTTGTAACACTCCGATCCAGTAATACAGGATTGTCATATACTTGACCAAAATCTTGTAACAAAATTTGAGTATCAGACATTGTTCTCCTCGCTTTTAAACAGTTATATTTTTCAACTGTTAAGTCTTTATATATTAACACTTAAAAAAATGTCGGCAAGTTTATTAAATCTTGCAGATTTTGGCATTTTCAAGGCTGTGAGTATCAATTTTTCTTCTTTAGGACTTACGCAAAACAGAACCAAAGTAGCGGTAATTCATGAATTACTGCTACACAGAAATGAGATTTTCAGTCACATCTTGCGTAAGTCCTATTCTTGTCAACTGCTCACAATTTATTTAATTTAGGTGTATGTATCTAATCCCATGATTGACTTATACCGCTAAATATGCATATATCCTGAGGAATATCTCTCCATTATGGAAGTGATATCTTTTTGCAAAATTAATGCAAATAATTTTCACTAGTGTGTTATAACTTGGAGAGAATCAAATCCCACAAACTCCTATGAACAGGGAGTTTACTTGTTGTGTTTACTGCAAGTTTGTTGCACTTTGAGGGCAATTCGCTTGAAATCTTTTAGCTCAGAAACAGGAATAAAACAGGTTGTTGAGGTGAATTGGGCAGATCGTTGGCAAGTTTATCAACGTCTGCGTGAGTTGGATATTACTTGTGGTTGTGAAATTAACCAGCCATTACAGGTAGAAATAGCCAGTACCACAGCAGCTATTCAACTTTGGAGTGTAATTCGACAATTCACGGCTTCTCGTCAAGAACTGATTTGCACTCTTGAACATTGCTGGCGTATTCGTCACCAACAGTTTTAATTGGCTAATAACTTTTCTTCATTCACCGGAGGTCAAAAAAATGCATATATATACTCAGACAGAAGTAACAGAATTTTGCATGGAAGGTCGGTTTTTAGATTTTGTGATCAAAGACGGATATAAGCTTAAAGGCTTATTATTATCGACTTCTGAAGGTGAATGTTATGTGAAGTTAGCCAAGCATTTACGGAGTACTTTTGATTTGCGTTTACCTAAAGGGACTTGGCTGCAAGTTGTGGGTACAAAACAGCACGACTTCAAAAAAGATAAGCTGACACTGAAAGCAGAACGTGTAATGGCTGCGCGTGAGGAGATGAGTAAACAACCGGCATTACAGAATCAGAACCAGCCAAAACCAGCTAAGACACAAACGATTTTAGTTTGTCAAAAGTCAGATTGCATGAAGCGCGGTGGTAAGGCTTTGTGTCAGGCTTTGGAATCTGAGTTGAGAAATAATGGTTTAGAAGATAATGTAATTATTAAAGGTACAGGCTGCATGAAAAACTGTAAAGCAGGGCCGAATTTATTGATGCCAGATAAAACTCGCTATAGTAAAATTCAAGCTGCACAAGTGCCGGCATTGATAGATAAGCATTTTGGTAGTGAGATTCAGGAACAATCAAAAAATGTAGCTGTACCTCAGTTTGCTAAAGTTTAGCAAACAAATATTAAACAATTCAAAATTCACAATAGTGCTTATAGCAGGCCACTTTCACAAAATTCAAACAAAATTCAATTGTGTGGTGGGTTACGCTATGGTTAACCCAACCTACATTGAAATGCTTTAACCACTAATCACCGCAATACAGTCAATTTCTACCAGCACATTTTTAGGTAAACGCGACACCTCAACACAAGCACGCGCTGGGGCTGTATCCTCGGAAAAATATTTTGCATAAACCGCATTCACTGCGGCAAAATCATTCATATCAGCTAAAAATACACCAGTTTTAACGACATCTTGGAAAGTAGCACCAGCTGCTGTCAAAATGGCTTCAAGATTAGCCATTACCTGTTCAGTTTGCTTAACTACATCTTCTGTGTAAACAACATCACCGAGTCGAGGATCAATGGCAATTTGTCCAGCTACAAACAACATTTGTCCAGATGCGACGATGGCTTGATTATATGGTCCAACTGGTGCTGGTGCTTTATCGGTACGGATTACTTTACGAGTCATAGATATCACTTTTTCTAATGGTGCTGGTTGTTTACCGAATTCTAAATCAGTAGATGTTTGGTAAACTTCTCCATCTGGCATTATCGCACCTGTGAGGTCAGCATTTTTAAAGGTTGCACCGTAAATATTCGCGCCGGTTAGATTTGCCTTTTTCAGATTTGCACCATTAAAATTTGCATTCATTAAGTTGGCATTTTCCAGACAAGCTCTTTCTAAATTTGCACCTTGTAAACTAGCGTTTATGAGGTTTATTTGTCCCATAAAGACAGCAACTAAATCAGCTTCAGCTAAATTTGCACCTAACAAATTACATTTTTCTAGATTTGCACCTCGAAATTTAGCCTTTTGAAGATTTGCATTTTGGAAGGATGCATTAGTGAGGTTTGCCTGAGTCAAGTCTGTTTCTGCTAAGTTTGCCCCAGTTAGATTTGCACTGTTGAGGTTAATTCTTTTCAAATTTGCCTTATATATACTGGCATTTCTCAAATTTGCACTAGTCAAGCTGGCTCCTATCAACCAAGCCAAGTTAAGGTCTGCCCAGCTGAGATTTATTGACGAACCCTCTATTAATTGCAAATCTGCATCTTTGAGACAGGCTCTAGTAAGGACAACATTATTAAGTTTTGCTCCGATTAGGATTGCTTTACTTAAATCTACTCCATTCAAATTTGAATTGTATAGGTCTATCTCTTTTAAGTCTGCACTTTTTAGTTCTACCCCTCCCAAATTTATAGAATGAAACTTTCTTTGCCCTCCAGCGTATTTCTCTAAAAGTTCCTCAGCGTCCATAAAGCACCATTAAATACTCTTATAAAAGTATAAAACAATGCCCAACGCTAAAGTACAAATCTCATAGTGAAATTCTCTACTTTTTTCGCGCAAATATGCACCAGCGAAGCGAAGCACGAAGTGTGTTAGGAGCAAAGACGCAAAGAATATCTTTTGAATTGCCTGAATTAAAGATAAACATCTCTGACAGGTACATAAAATATAGATTTCCCCGTGCCTCAGATATTAAAAAACTCTTCATTGTTACTAAAAAATCTTCTCTTACTTTGCGCCTTAGCGACTTTGCGCGAAACCCATTCCTATTTTCATCTACCCCAACCTGGGACGAATCCCATAATGCCGATATTGCCAATAATCCCGCAAAATCCGGTCATGATCAAAACACAAATTCCCAGGAACACACCAAGGCTCAAAAATACCCACACCTTTAGCATCATCACCCGCTAAAGGCTCACCCGTTGCTGTAGCTAAAAACACAATACTAATTGTATGCTGACGGGGATCACGACTGGGGTCAGAATATACTAACAACTGTTCTACTAACTCTACTTGTAACCCTATTTCTTCCTCAGCTTCCCGTCGTGCAGCCACTTCTACAGGTTCCCCATAATCCACAAACCCACCGGGTAACGCCCAACCCAAAGGCTGATTATGGCGCTCAATTAATATAATCGGTCGATGCGGTCTATCAATTAATTCGATAATAATATCAACAGTTGGTGCAGGATTTCTGTAAGTCATATTTGTTAATGGTTATTTTTACTAATCTTCCCATTTCTTAACCGTTGTTCCTATTTCTTCATAAACAGCAACTGTAAACGCTGACTATGACGTGATAAATTCGATGGGTGTTTTACAGACTCCTATATTTCAGGTTAATTAATTATGCCTTTTCCCAGATCCAGCGGTATTTTGCTGCATCCTAGTTCTTTCCCCAGTCGTTTTGGTATTGGGGATTTAGGTTTAGAAGCTTATCGGTTTATTGATTTTCTCAAAAATAGTTACCAGCAATATTGGCAAGTTTTACCCTTGGGACCGACTGGATATGGTAATTCTCCTTATATGTGCTACTCAGCAATGGCGGGAAATTACTTTTTAATTAGTCCAGAAAAGCTGGTAGATGAAGGGTTATTAGTTGAAAATGATTTTGCTAATTTACCAAATTTTCCGGCGGATAAGGTAAATTTTGAGCAAGTTATACCCATTAAAGTAAATCTGCTCATCAAAGCTTGCAATAATTTTAAAAATCACGCAACAGCTATCCAAAAGAAAGCATTTACTGATTTTTGTCGCACCAAAGGCTATTGGCTAGATAATTACGCCTTGTTTATGGCGCTCAAAGATGCCCACAATGGTGCAAGCTGGAATACTTGGGAACCAGAACTAGCGCAGCGTAAACCCGCAGCATTAGCCCAAATTACACAAAAGCTAGAACAGGAGATTTTTTATTACAAGTTTATCCAATACGAGTTTTTCCGTCAGTGGTCAGAACTCAAAAGTTATGCTAACGAGAATGGGATAGATATTATTGGTGATATCCCCATTTATGTAGCTCATGATAGTGCTGATGTGTGGGCAAATCCTGATATTTTTGCTCTAGATGAAAAAACCGGCAAAGCAGCTTTAATGGCTGGTGTCCCACCAGATTACTTTAGCGCTACTGGTCAATTGTGGGGCAACCCTGTTTATAAATGGGAGGAGTTGCAAAAACAAGACTTTAAGTGGTGGGTGCAACGCTTTGAAGCAATGCTGGATTATGTAGATATAATTCGCATTGATCACTTCCGGGGATTTGAGGCTTATTGGGCTGTACCCCAAGGTGAAGAAACAGCTATTAATGGTAAATGGATTGAAGCGCCTGGGGTAGCTTTTTTTGAAGTTATTAAACAGAAATTGGGTAAATTACCAATTTTGGCGGAAGATTTGGGGATTATTACGCCACCAGTGGAAGCCCTGCGGGATCAATTTGAATTTCCCGGTATGAAGGTGTTGCAATTTGCTTTTGGTTCTGATCCTGGGAATCCGTTTTTACCCTTTAATTATCCACGTAATGCTGTAGTTTATACTGGCACTCACGACAATGACACGACTGTAGGCTGGTTTAATAGTGCGAATGATTACGAAAAGCAAAATTTGTTGCTTTATTTGGGTTCTATCAGTCCTGACGGCATACACTGGGATTTGATTAGATTAGCTTTGAGTTCCATTGCCAATCAAGCCATTATTCCTTTACAGGATGTTTTAGGATTGGGAAATCAAGCGCGAATGAATTATCCCAGTACGGCTGAGGGTAATTGGGATTGGCGCTATCAGGGTGGGGTTTTGAGTGGGGAATTGTGCGATCGCTTGAGAAATCTTACCAAACTTTACGGACGCGCTCCCAGAAATTCCTGATCAACGGGTTGTGAAAAAGGAGTATCAAGAGTCATCAATTTTTAGCTCTCAAAACTCCATACTCAACGCCCAGCAGTGCATCAAAAGGAAAGGGGGTTGTCTAGAGGAAGAGAGAACTCCCTACCCTAAGGTAGGGGCTGGAAACAAATTTACGCGGTAAATATAAATAGATTGTTTTCCTTTCTTTTTGGTCAACACTCATCAGGACTTGGCTTTAGCAGCAATCCTGACTTCTCCTGCTTTCCCTGGTTGACCCATTTCCTTTGCTTGTTGTTGATTGACACTCATTAGCACACCACCAGCATTATTAGTTTTAACGGTCAGTTGCTGAGTAGCTTTCCAATTTCGGTGAGATCCTTGCGGTAGAACTCCCTCAAACTCGGTTCTACCATCAGCGATGACACGAATCCAAGACGAAGACTTTAAGGTGACACCAATTTCTACTGTTTGAATATCTGCCCTAGGGCTAAAAGTATCACTAACAGGTTGAATTTCTTGTAACTCCTTGGATTGGATCTGTTGTGGTATTAAGCCCGATTCCGTTTGGGACTTGATTTCTAGTTGGTTATTATTTGCTTGGAGAGCTTCATTATTTAATAGTTGAGACAGGCCTTTCACTGAACAGATAATTAGAAAAATGTAAAGTAAATAAAGATGAACAGGACGCAATTGTTCAATGGGTTTAGCTTTCCAAGTCGCTGGTAAACCAAATGATGGGGAACCAATCGGAAAAGTACTAGCAAATTCCGCTCCCTTCATCCCCAACGCATCAGCAAATTGCCTAATTAATCCTTGAATATAAATGGGTTCTGGTAAATCTTTCAAATCACCTGTTTCAATAGCCTGCAATAGTCGCCGAGGAATTTTAGTCAATACTACCAATTCGTCTAGAGATAAACCCTGTTCTTGACGCAATGAGGCAAGTTGAGCGCCTAATTGTCGCAATTTTTCGGATTGTTTTTCCTCTATGGAAGGTTTAATAAGCTGTTTACTATTCCTTTGTAGCCATTTCATGATTTTTCTGCACTCCTTAACTCAGCCGACTTTTTAATAGGTGTGTGATTTAACTGCTGTTTTAAAAAAATAATCTCGTCTGGTGTGAGATAACGGTAGGTACCTGCGTCCAAAGATGACGCTCTTGGCTTTTGTAATTGAATTGAACCTATAGCAGTACGTTGTAGTTGGATGACTGGATATCCTAATTGTTCAGCTATGCGGCGAATCTGGCGGTTTCTTCCCTCCTGTAAAATAATTTCTAGATAGCTTTGATTAGGAAGACGTTTAATCAAACGTACCTGGGCGGGTCGTGTTTTTCTTCCTTCTAGGACTACACCTTGTCTCCACCTCTCCAAAACTGCTTCTGGGGGATGTCCATTGACCAAAACACGATAGGTCTTAGAGATACTATGACTAGGATGTGTGAGGCCAAATGTCAACTCTCCATCATTGGTGAGTATTAACACTCCTGTAGATTCTGCATCTAAACGACCAACAGGGTGAATACCTAAACCCTCTCGTAATTCTTTTGGTAATAGATCCATGACTGTAGGTCTTCCCTGGGGGTCATAGCAGGTAGAAACAACTCCAGCTGGTTTATCAAGTAACAGATAAATTAAAGCTGGACGCTGCTTTTGGGACACCAGTTTACCATCAATGGCAATAATATCTCGTTGGGGATCGACTTTTTGACCTAAATGTGCCAAGATTCCATTGATATGCACTCGTGACTGCTTGATCATCTCTTCAGCTTCACGACGTGAGGCAATACCCCATTGAGCAATAATTTTTTGTACCCGTGCCTCCATGTGACTATTACTTCTTCTTTTAATACTCAAACTCTAATATTTGCATTTTGTTGTTAATAGCCATAAGTGTTACATTTAAGACTTGTTTAAGTTTTCTCAACTTTAGAGCAAAAATACCCGATATAGTTGTTAAATGAGAAATCTCAGTTCCTCGGTAACAAATGGCCAGAAAATCCGCATAATCTCACAAGTTTTGACAACAGCGATAAAACTTTGGCTTAAAACCCAATTAAGTCAAGTATCCCAGCTGGATGTAGAGATTAAAGCAAGCGATCGCCAGATTCTTTCTGGGAATATTCCTGCGGTTTCTATTTTTGCTAGTAATGCAATTTATCAAGGCATTCATGTTACAAGTGTTCAACTTTGGGCAGAGAATATACAGATAAACATTGGCTCTGTACTTAAAGGACAGCCGCTGCGACTATTAGAAATAGTACCAGTGGTAGCTGAACTGACTGTGGAAGAACAGAATCTTAATAACTCTCTCTCATCTGAATTATTATCTACTACTTTAAATGATCTACTGGTTAAACTATTACCAGAACAGTGCCAAAAATCCAAGCCGATTTCTTGGCAGGAAATTACCCTTGACAATCAGCGCTTGATACTAACTGGTACTTTAGCGTCCGAAAGTAAACCCACCTTGTTGGAAATGTGTGTAGGTCTAGAGCTACTCAACGGACAAGAATTACAGTTAACAGAGATTAAAATCGAGCATGATCAAGAAGTACTCTTAGAAAGTAATTCTGGATACAATTTCTACCTTGGTTCAGATGTGGATCTTCAAGAAGTAACGGTGGTTCCCAGCCAACTAGTATGTCGTGGGCGAATTAACGTCAACCCTTAAGTCAGTTATCAGGTGTCATTTTTTTTACTGTTCCGTGATTTACGGTAACAGGAGTGTGACGAAATAATAAACCAAAGGAGCCGTAAAAATATAACTATCAGTACGGTCTAAAATACCCCCGTGTCCGGGAATCAACTGTCCTGAATCTTTGACTCCCGCATCACGTTTAAGCAGAGATTCGGTTAAATCACCCAAAAGACTAGCAATACCGATGAGCAAACCCAGTGCAAAACCTGTCAGCAAGGAGTGCGGTAAATCCAGAACGTAGGCTCCGGCTATACCCACCGTGACACTGGCGGTAATGCCAAAAACTGCGCCTTCTACGGTCTTTTTAGGGCTGATGTCAGACAAGGGAGTTTTACCGAAAAACTTACCAATAATGTACGCGCCGATATCTGCTGCCCAAATACACAAGAAAGTTAGGACTGTAGCCGTTAAACCCTGTGGTAAAGAGGCAAAATTTCCCTGTGCTAAAACATCGTTCCAGTTGGTAGGCCAGTAGCCGCCTAAGGGGAGATTGCTGATAGTTGCGCTATCGAGATCCCGCAACCGCACCCAGTAACTCGGCAAGTACCCTACATAAAATAGCCCCATAATCGAGGCAGAAATATCTGCAATTGTCGCTAATTGGGGTTGAAACAGCAGATAAAAACAAATAAGTGTGCCAGCTATGGGCATAACCGCATCAGCTAAACTACTATCAAGAGTACAAATGGCTAATAAAACTTGACTAACAAACATTGTAGTTTTTGCCGCAGGAGCTATGCCTCTGGCTCGCACCAAATTAAAATATTCCTGTTGACCTAAAAAAACAACAATAGCGATCGCAATAGTAAAGTACCAACCTCCTAACAGGGTTGATGACAGCGCCATAGCGATCGCAATAACTCCACTAATAATTCGAGGCCAAGGCATAAGCAATTAAAAATTAAAAATGCAAAATTAAATAAAAATGATGAAATCCAAGCTGCACTATTGGATTTTTGCACAGATGCGGGAATAATAACTAATCAACCGGAAATGATATGACAGCCAATAGGATTCTAATTGAAGGTTTAACACTTTATTGAAGATTTTGGCTGCAATCCTCAACCAACAATTACCGACTCAAATTTAAGAGAAGCAGCGCAAAAAAGCCCAAAAGCAAGGAATATCGGCTACATTCTGACTTTTAGGCATCTGTTCCTTGTCTACATACGTCCAAAGTATAATTTTCAATTTTCAATTTTCAATTTTCAATTTTCAATTTTTTAATCTAGTTTCTCACCACTGAGAATAAAAATCGGATCAGCTGCTACAAAGGTTTGCGAAAAGCCGCGTGTCTCTAAGCGGTTAACCGCTGACTGCACAACTTCAATATTTCTAGCTCTTAACTGAGAAAAGCTTTGGGAAATAGCATACAGACTTTCTAGATTAGCAGCTGTAGCTACAACTCTGCCGGATGGGGGCAAATAACGCCATACCACTTGTAAAATTTCCTGGATAGTGCGTCCTCCTTCAATACAGATGCGGTGAGGGGGAACTTTAATATCGTGCAAACACTCTGGGGCGCTACCTTCTATTACTTCCACATTTTTCACCTCAAAGCGATCGCAGTTGCGTTTAATTAAATTAGCCACTTCCTCATCTCTTTCCACAGCAATTACCCGTCCCTGTGGACAAAGCAACCCCACTTCTACAGGAATTGTACCTGTACCCGCACCAATATCCCACAATACTGAATCTGGTTTTAGTCGCAGTTGGGAAATTAACAACAATCTTAATTCTCGCGGACTCAGGGGAATACCTGGTAAATTCTCAAATAATTCGTCAGGAATACCGGGAGTAATGTAAGGCCAAAGTAGGGAAGGCATAAGCAATTAAAAATTAAAAGTTAAAAATTAAAAATGGAAAACCTAGTTTTAGTAAGCATCCTGACTACAGGCTGTCTAAAATTTAGATGTGGTATCCTTGAATAAGGATACTGACTGAACTTATTGAATTCAGTAATAAACTAGAGAAAGTTTAACTACATAGCCCTATAAGTAATCATGATGAATAGGGAAATATTGGCAAATCGCTACGAAGTTCAACAGCAGTTAGGCAAAAAGTCAGGACGACGAACTTTATTAGCGCGTGACTTGGTAACTGGTGACTTGGTAATTGTCAAGTTGCTTGCTTTTAGTAGTGACTTTGAGTGGGATGATCTCAAACTTTTTGAGCGGGAAGCAGAAACCTTAAAATCTTTATCACATCCCCATATTCCTCGCTACTTAGACTATTTTGAGGTTAATTCCCCCACATATAAAGGATTTGCCCTGATCCAAACTTATATCCCAGCCCAAACTCTAGAACAATATTTACAAGCTGGTAGGAAATTTACAGAAATTGAAGTCAAAGAAATTGCTTTATCAGTTTTAGAGATTCTCATATATTTACATGGGTTAAATCCACCAGTTATCCACCGTGATATTAAGCCTAGCAATATTTTGTTAGGAGAGCGATCTGGTAATAGTGTAGGTCAAGTGTACTTAGTAGATTTTGGCTCAGTCCAAACCGTCTTAGCAGCAGAAATAGGAACGAGAACAATTGTTGGGACTTATGGCTATATGCCACAAGAACAATTTGGAGGGCGCACTGTTAGAGCTTCTGACCTTTATAGTTTAGGCGCAACTCTGATTTATTTGGTGACGGGTACTAACCCAGCAGATTTACCCCAAAAGAATTTTCGCATTCAATTTGAACAAGTTGCTAATCTTAGTACCAGTTTCACTAAGTGGTTGCAGCGAATCACAGAACCAGATTTAGAACAGCGTTTTCCTACTGCAAATGAAGCGCTCACAGCTTTAGAACAGCCCGAATATACTGAAGAAATCAAAGCTTTAACTGTTGGTAAACCAGCAGGGAGTAAAATTAAACTCACCAAAAATGAAGATTCTTTAGAAATTACTATTCCCCCTGTCGGCTTTCAATCGTCGATGATATTTCTAGGTTTCTTTGCCACATTTTGGAATTCATTTATCTTAATTTGGACTATTGGCGCTCTTTCTGCACCTTTTCCTGGCAATATCCCCTTTGCTTTGTTCTCCCTACCTTTTTGGGGCGTAGGTTTTTCGATGATCTACGGTATATTGTATGGTTTATTTGGTAGTTTAAAAATTAGTATAGATTACCAACAAATTTCTCTTAATCATCAGTTGGGAAAATGGAAAATTCCCCGTCGTCGTTCAGCTTTTAGAGAAAGTATTAACAAACTGATTTATACGCCGAAATATTTTACTAAAGACTCAGATGGGGATAAAACTCAAGTACCTGCAAAATTGGTAATTTGGGCAGGAGTGGAAAAGTTTGAGTTTGATGTTAATAATGTGACTATTCAATCTGAAGCAGAATTAGAATGGTTAGCTAGAGAATTAAGTGATTGGTTAGGTATAGAAATCACCAGTTAGACTAATGCATTCCAAATTTTTTAACTAACCTACTTGGCGATAGCCCCTTACCTAAGCCATGATTGATTTAGCACAATAACCAGGGTGTAAACTCATAAATTTATGGGCAATATCTTAGCAAATCGCTATGAAGTGCAGAAGCAGTTAGGCAAAAAAGCCGGACGAAGCACGCTGTTAGCAAAAGACTTAAAAAGTGAAGAACTAGTAATTGTAAAGTTGCTTTCTTTTAGTAGTGATTTTCAATGGGATGATCTCAAATTATTTGAGCGAGAAGCGGAAACTTTAAAATCTTTATCCCATCCCTTTATACCCCGCTATTTAGACTATTTTGAAATCAATTCATCTACCTTTAAAGGTTTTGCCCTTATCCAAACTTATATTCCTGCCAAAACCTTAGAGCAATATTTACAAATTGGACGCAAGTTTACAGAATCAGAAGTTAAACAAATTGCTAAATCTGTACTCCAGATTCTCATTTATTTACATAGTCTGAATCCACCTGTAATTCACCGTGATCTTAAGCCTAGTAATATATTATTGGGAGACAGAACCGGTAATACAGTCGGTGAAGTTTATCTGATAGATTTTGGCTCAGTGCAAACAGTTTTAGCAACTGAAGGTACAGGAACAAGAACTATTGTGGGGACTTATGGTTATATGCCACAGGAACAATTTGGAGGTAGAACTGTTCCAGCTTCTGATCTTTATAGTTTAGGTGCAACATTAATTTATTTAGTTACTGGTTGTCATCCCGCAGATTTACCAGAAAAAGATTTTCGGATTCAATTTGAAGAAGTCGCTAATCTGGGTCTAAATTTTACTAACTGGTTAAAATTGATGATAGAACCCAGTTTAGGAAATCGGTTGCGTTCTGCAAAGGAAGCGCTCACAGCTTTGGATAAACCGCAGTTACAAACACAAACAAATACTAATTTAACTGGCAAAAAACCAACTGATAGTAAAATTCAACTGACTAAAAATCAGGATTATATAGAAATTATTATTCCGCCAATTGGCTTTAAAATGTCTACATTTCTATTGTTTTTCAGTAGCATTTATATAGGTATTATTAATTGGATTTTTCTGTATTTATTAATCCATGATTCAGTAATTAATCCATTCACTTTGACGATACTCTTGATATTTTTAATGGCAATATTGATGTCAATATATAAGTTACTTTTTTGCTTGTTTGGCAGGATAAGATTAGTGATAAATCAACATCAAATTACATTAATTCGTGAATTATTTGGCACAAAAATAAAAGTTCCTGAACCAGCAACAAAAGAGGATATTTGTTTAATACAAAGAATTAGGAAACCTGTTTATAAAGACTTTCGTATTAGTTCATTACAAATTCAAGCTCAAATCATAATTTGGACTGGAAAAAAGAAAAAATTTACAATTGGCAATAATAATGAGTTAATTTCTGAGCCTGAACTGGAATGGTTGGCTAATGAATTAAGTGAGTGGTTAGATATGCCAATTAGAACGGAATAAATTCTATAGTTAATTACAGTAGTTAAAGAGGAAAGTTAGATGTTTGGACTAGGATGGCCGGAAATAGTGATTATTGCCATAGTTGCTATTTTGATTTTTGGACCGAAGAAAATTCCTGAATTGGGGGGAGTGTTAGGAAAAAGCCTCAAGAATTTCCAAGAGGGAATGAAAAAGCCTAATGAGGATGATAATTCAGAACAATCATAATTGTCTGAATCAGGATATCCAGGATTTAAGGATTTACAGGATGTGATTGTCAAATTTTTCCTCAGTAAATTAAACTAGATTCTAGTCGGTTTTAACCGACTTTTGCTTTTAGACAGGGAATTTATTCCCTGGATTTCTGGATTTCTGGATTTCTGGTGATGATTTACAGGATTTTAATTGTCTGAATCAGGATTTACAGGATTTAATTGCCAGAAATGGGGGAAAATACTATTGAAGCATCATATAAGTGCTACCCCATACCACCCCTAATTTATGGTTAATGAAGCAGATATAGAAACTTATTTACCATTTTTATTAGAAGTATTACAAGCAACCGCAGACAGTCAAGGTAATCCCCAGGCAGTTTACCCCTTATTGGCAGAAAATACAGATAAACAGTAATTATTCAATTTTACATTTTTAATTATTGTTTTCGCGCTTTCATTATCACTCGCAACAACGCTAAACCAGAAATTTGGACATCTACCTTCTTCGATTTAATCTACCTCAGCAACTGGATTCATGATGAATATCTCACCCTTATTAGCATCTAGTTTTAGTTTTGATGTGGAAATAATCCTCATAATGTTCTCTAGATATGAACAATCCTCCTGATATGAAGTAAATACCAAAAAATCAACTTTCTAATATTTGTACTATTCAACAATTTTGTTTAATAGCTTTTGATAAATCAAAAAAATTCCGATGACGAGACGAAACGAGAAGACGAAGAAAAATAGTCATAAGTAGAGACGAGTTGATTCGCGCCTCTACTTGTAATTAAAGTAGGGTATTAACCACAGAAGAAGGTGCTACCCCATTTTGGGAATCTATGACTGTTGTAGTTGCACTTTGTGGCTGTATTTCTTCCTGAACACCCCGCACCTTAATTAACTTAATTGCCCTGTTAACGCTTTCTGGCAAAATTACCACCAGACTACCATCAGGAGCCATATCTAAGGCTTTATTGATTGCTTGGGTTTCATCGAGGATTGATTCAAAACGGCAATTAGGCTTGGCTTGAGTAATGCCTTGAGTAATCAAATCAGACGCTGAACCACGTAGACGACCTCTAGTGTCATCATCCTCTTTAATAATAATGTAGTCAAAGATATCTGCTGCTAATTTACCCAGAGTAACAAAATCTTCATCACGGCGATCGCCAGGGCCACCAATTACACCAATTCTCTGACCAGTTGTCCAATTGCGAACAAATGATCCCAACGCTTCGTAACTAGCGGGATTATGGGCATAATCTACCAAAGCGTGGTATTTACCCAGATTAAACAGATTCATCCGTCCAGGCGTTTGACTAACTGAAGCGCGGAAAGTCTTTAAGCCAGCACGGATTTGCTCAATTGTGACGTTCTGCACAAAGGCAGCCAAACTTGCTGCTAAAGCATTGGCTATCATAAATGGCGCTTTTCCACCCATTGTCAAGGGGATATTTTCTGCTTTTTCTATGCGGTGTGTCCAATCACCTTTGACAATTGACAAATAGCCATTTTCATATACTGCTGCCACTCCTCCCTTTTCTATATGCTTTCGCACCAGTTCCGAACTTGGGTTCATGGTGAAGTAAGCAATATTCGCTTTCGTCTTTTCTGACATGGCGGCAACGCGGTTATCATCGGCATTAAGTACCGCATAGCCATCAGGGTATACCGCTTCTGCAACTACACTTTTGAGATTAGCTAACTGATCAATGGTTTCTATATCACCGATACCTAAATGATCTGCGGCTACGTTCAGCACTACACCCACATTGGCAGATTCAAAACCTAATCCACAGCGAAGAATGCCACCACGTGCTGATTCTAATACAGCTACCTCCACAGTTGGGTCTTGCAGTATGACATGGGCGCTTTGGGGGCCTGTATTGTCTCCAGCCTCTACTAAGTAATCACCGATGTATGTCCCATCTGTTGTCGTATAACCTACTACTTTTCCGGTTTGCTTGTATATATGTGCTAACAGGCGAGTAGTAGTAGTTTTGCCATTAGTGCCTGTGATACTGAGGATGGGAATACGGCTAGATTGTTCATTAGGGAACAGCATATTCATCACTGCACCAGCAACGTTGCGGGGGATGCCTTGACTGGGGGCAACGTGCATTCGGAAACCAGGGGCGGCGTTAACTTCTACAATTACGCCATCCAATTCTCTGAGGGGACGGCTAATATCGGAGGTGACAATATCAAGTCCGGCAATATCTAAACCGATAATTCTGACTACCCGTTGTGCCAGCCAGCGATTTTCAGGGTGGATTTCGTCGGTGCGGTCTACGGCACTACCACCTGTACTCAAATTTGCCGTTGCCCGTAAATAACAAATTGTTCCCTTCGGCGGCACACTGTTGAGATTGTAGCCTTGTCTTTCTAGCAGCTGGTAGCTGGTGCGGTCTAGTTCAATTTTGGTGAGGACGTTATCATGACCTTCGCCGCGATTAGGGTCAAGGTTGGTTTCTTCAATCAGTTCAGCAATTGTGGATCTACCATTGCCAACGACATGGGCTGGTACTCGTTCAGCTACTGCGACTACTTTGCCATCTACCACTAATACCCTGTGGTCGCGTCCGACGTAATAACGCTCCACAATGATAGAACGGGAAACCTGTCTAGCTGCTTCGTAGGCTGCTTCAGCTTCATCCCAAGTTCTGATATCAATGGTGATGCCGCGCCCATGATTACCATCTAGGGGTTTGATAACGATGGGATAACCGCCAACCTGCTCAATTGATTCTTCCAAATCATCCAAGAAGTTGATGACTGTACCTCTGGGTACTGGTACACCATTAGCAGCGAGGATGCGCTTAGTGGCTTCTTTATCGCAAGCTAGTTCTACTCCTAGAATGCCTGTGTTATCGCTCATTGTGGCCTGCATTCGCTTCTGGTTAACGCCGTAGCCTAACTGAATCAGAAAGCGTGCAGCTAAAGGCATCCAAGGAATGCCGCGTTTTTCTGCTTCTTTGATAATTGCTTCTGTTGAAGGTCCTAAAGAAGCATCACGCAAAAAGTCTTTCAGGTCTTGGATATCTTGTTCTAGTTCTGCCTTGGGATAACGACCTCGATCAACAATACTTTGGCACAGCCGAACTGCGGCACGTCCCGCATAGCGTCCAGCTTCCTCATTAAGGTACTCAATTACTACCTGGAAAATTCCAGGTGTGGCAGTTTCGCGGGTGCGACCAAAACCTACGTGCATTCCAGCTAGTTCTTGGAGTTCTAGAGCTACGTGTTCCACGATATGGCCCATCATTGTGCCTTCTCGTACGCGCATCAAAAAACCACCTCGACAGCCTGGTGAACAATAGTGACCTTCCAGACTTGGCAGCGCCTCAACTAATCCTTCATAAAAGCCAGGTATTTCATTCGAGGGCGTCTCGGCAAGGTTTTCTAGATCGAGGCGCATGACGATCAGCTTGTGGCGTCGAATGCTCCAGTAGTTTGGGCCGCGTAAGGTCTGGATCTTGAGGATTCTCATGGGAATAGGTAGATGGAGATTCGGAACCAAAATTCTAGTTTCTTACTGGAATTGACCGCTAAACTGTTTGTCATGAACAGTTTTTTCTTTTTAGATAGTATTCATCTAATTGATTTTTGCAGCAACAAATAAAGGTGCGGTCAACACAGTGTAACCTCAGATACTCTATCCCGTCAGCTGGAGATCCGATGCACAGCAGGTAATACAGTACGTTGATATAGATGGAATCGATCTCCGTAACTGAGGATATGTAAACGTAAATTATGTACTGTTAAAGGTTCATTGGCACTGACATGGGGTTCATTGGTATGGGTGAGTTCTGTGGGATCAACAATGGTAACACTGCCTTTGCCCACGACTTGTAGCCAACCGTCACGTTCAAATACAGCACAAGTATCTTCATCAATGCCAATGCCTAGACGATCAGGATGAGCAGCGATCGCACTTACTAATCTTCCCATACGATTACGGTTGTGAAAGTGTTGATCTACTATCACTTCAGGAATAAATCCCAAACCCGTTGCCATATCCACTAGGGAACGATTGGGTGTTTCACCACTACCACCGCCTGCAATCATATGATGTCCCATTACAGCTGCCCCCGCACTAGTTCCTGCTAGGGTTAGTTGTCCTGCTCTGACTCGTTGCCGGATAATTTCCATTGCTGGTGTGTCTGACAGAACTCCACAGAGCCGCAATTGGTCTCCTCCTGTTAAGAAGACTCCCGTACAGGCTTCGAGGGCTGCTTTAATCTGGGGATTTTCGCATTGTTCCCGTTCACGGATGTCTAAAATCTCAACCTTTTCAGCACCCATTTCTTCAAAAATGCGAATATACCGACCACCGATAATAGCGGGTTCGCGGGAGGCTGATGGAATAATTGTAATATACGCCTTGCTAGCGCCAGCACGACCAAAAAAAGTTCGTAGGATGTCGCGTCCGTGAACTTTGTCTTCTGCGCCTCCGATAACCAGAACGGCGGTTTTTGTTGCTTGGGGTGTCCTCATTTCCAGCGATTTAGCTTTTAATTGCTGCATTGTGTTTCTCCTGTCAACAACTTCAGGTGAATTTAACAAGGTTTAGTAGCCTGTTGATTTTCGCCTTTTGATTCTTCGAGAGGACACTGCTTGACGCACACGATACCTCAGCCGAATCATGTCCGTTGCTGTTCCTCATCGCCACCGCCTTGTTTTTCACCTATCCACTTGCTTCAGACTGGCTTTGATATTGCTTGGGGCTAGGGTTCCCCTCTGGATTGGGGCAAGTAGGTCTTGACACTCTTCATTCTGAGGCTGGCTCGATGCATCCTGGAAGTTGTTAACTTTGGTGGGATTATTAATTTAAATTTAGTTGTGACAATATTTAAACATAAATTAAGTAATTAGAAAAACTTTTGATCCCACCAAAAAACCAAGACTTCTGGTACTTTTAGATACTATTGATGAAGTTTAACTCTAGTTTTACCTCTCTTCGACTTAAGGGAACAGGGAATAGGGATTTGTGAACAGGTGAAAATTATACTAATCATCTCTCAGCCATTACCAATTTCCAGCCCGAACACGGATAATTTAGCAATTTACGTTAAATGTTCCAATCTAAGATTAGTGTCCTTGAATACGAATTACTGTGCGTTTTGATATAGTTACGCTTTTTCCTGACTGTTTTCACTCGGTTCTGAGTTCCGGTCTTTTGGGTAAAGCCCTAGCCAAACAGATTGCCCAAGTGCATCTGGTCAACCCCAGGGATTTTACCACTGATAAGCATCGGAAGGTGGATGATGAACCTTATGGCGGCGGTGTAGGGATGCTGATGAAGCCTGAACCGATTTTTGCGGCTGTGGAGTCGCTGCCGATTCTACCGCGCCGAGAGGTGATTTTGATGAGTCCCCAAGGTCAAACGATTAATCAGCCCTTGCTGCGCGAATTAGTGACCAATTACGACCAATTGATTGTGATTTGTGGTCATTATGAAGGGGTGGATGACAGGGTGCTAAATTTAGTCACTCGTGAGGTGTCTTTGGGTGATTTTATTCTCACTGGGGGAGAAATTCCTTCTATGGCTTTAATTAATGGGGTAGTGCGTCTGCTACCAGGAACTGTGGGGAAGGTGGAATCTCTCAAAGCAGAAAGTTTTGAAGAAGGGTTATTGGATTTTCCCCAATACACTCGTCCCGCTGATTTTCGCGGGTGGAAAGTTCCAGATGTGTTATTGAGTGGTAATCATGCGGAAATTGCTAAGTGGCGTTTCCAACAACAAATTCAACGCACTGCTTCCCGTCGTCCCGATTTGCTCTCAAAATGGCAAGAAGAAAGGGAAGAGGGAACAGGGAGCAGGGAGCAGGGGAGGAATGAGTAATGACCAATGACCAATGACCAATGACCAATGAGTAATGACCAATGACCAATGACCAATGACCAATGACCAATGACCAATGACCAATGACCAATGACCAATGACCAATGACCAATGACCAATGACCAATGACCAATGACCAA